>NZ_JBVIZY010000001.1:1005620-1098947 GCF_055591085.1 Streptomyces sp. NPDC041713 | reverse complement strand
CGGGCGATGGCCTCGTCCGAGCCGTCCGTGCTGTCCTCGGGGGCCGCGCGCAGCGCCCCGCGCAGGTCGGTCTCCTCGGTGGCGAACAGGCAGGTGCGCACCTGGCCGTCGGCGGTGAGCCGGGTCCGGTCGCAGGCCGAGCAGAACGGGCGGGTCACGGAGGCGATGACACCGACGCGGTGCGGGCCGCCGTCCACGATCCAGCGCTCCGCGGGGGCCGAGCCGCGCTCGGTGGAGCCCTCCTCGGTGAGCTCGAAGCGGGTGCGCAGGGACTCCAGGATGTCACCGGCCGTGATCATGCCGTCGCGCTTCCAGCCGTGCTGGGCGTCGAGGGGCATCTGCTCGATGAAGCGGAGCTCGTAGTCGTTCTCCACCGCCCAGGCCAGCAGGTCCGGGGCCTCGTCGTCGTTCAGGCCCGGCATCAGGACGGTGTTGACCTTGACCGGGGTGAGGCCGGCGTCGCGGGCCGCTTCGAGGCCGGCGATGACGTCCTTGTGGCGGTCACGGCGGGTGAGCGTCTTGAAGACGTCGGGGCGCAGGGTGTCCAGGGAGACGTTGACCCGGTCCAGGCCCGCGGCCTTCAGGGCCTGCGCGGTGCGCTTGAGGCCGATGCCGTTCGTCGTCAGGGACATCTTCGGGCGGGGCTCCAGCTGGGCGCAGCGCTCGACGATGCCGACGAGGCCGGGGCGCAGCAGGGGCTCGCCGCCGGTGAAGCGGACGTCCGTGACGCCGAGCTGGGTGACGGCGATGCGCACGAGGCGGACGATCTCGTCGTCGGTGAGGAGGTCAGGCTTGGCCAGCCACTGCAGGCCTTCCTCCGGCATGCAGTACGTGCAGCGCAGATTGCAGCGGTCGGTCAGTGATACGCGCAGGTCAGTGGCTACGCGGCCATAGGTGTCGATGAGCACTGCGGCCCCTCCCCGGCGGTTGGTGCTGATGTTCCCGACTGCTTTCGACCTTACGCCAGACCTCTGACAAGACCATGGGCCATTTGCCACGAGGAACGGTACGGCCGCGTCGTAGGACTCTACGACGCGGCCGCTGCGGACGGGTGGCCAAGGGGCCGTCAGTGGGCTCCGACGCCGGTGAGGGACTTGACCTCCAGCTCCGCGTACTTGCCCTTGTCCGGTTCCTCCTTGGACAGGAGCGAGCCGAGCCAGCCGAGCAGGAAGCCCAGCGGGATGGAGATGAGGCCCGGGTTCTCCAGCGGGAAGAAGTCGAAATTCGCGTCCGGGAACATCGAGCTGGGCTTGCCGGAGACGACCGGCGAGAACAGCACCAGGCCGACGGCGGCGATCAGGCCCCCGTAGATGGACCAGAGCGCGCCCTGGGTGGTGAACCTCTTCCAGAACAGGCTGTAGAGGATCGTCGGCAGGTTCGCGGACGCGGCGACGGCGAAGGCGAGGGCGACCAGGCCCGCCACGTTCAGGTCGCGGGCGAGGGCGCCGAGGGCGATGGAGACGATGCCGATGAAGACGGTCGACCAGCGGGCGGCCTTCATCTCCTCCTTCTCGGTGGCCTTGCCCTTCTTGATGACGTTCGCGTAGATGTCGTGCGCGAACGACGAGGACGAGGCCAGGGTGAGGCCCGCGACGACCGCGAGGATGGTGGCGAAGGCGACCGCGGAGATCACCGCGAGCAGGAGCGCGCCGCCGGTGGAGTCACCGCCGCCGCCGATCTCCATGGCGGCGAGCGGTGCCGCCGTGTTGCCGGCCTTGTTGGAGGCGATGATCTCGCCGGGCTTGAGCAGGGCGGCGGCGCCGAAACCGAGCACGATGGTCATCAGGTAGAAGGCGCCGATGATGCCGATCGCCCAGTTCACGGACTTACGGGCGGCCTTGGCCGTCGGCACCGTGTAGAAGCGGATCAGGATGTGCGGCAGGCCCGCGGTGCCGAGGACCAGCGCGATGCCCAGCGAGATGAAGTCCAGCTTCGAGGTGCCGGAGACGCCGTACTTGAGGCCGGGCTCCAGGAACTTCGAGCCGTGGCCGCTGTTGGAGGCGGCGGTGCCGAGCAGGTCCGAGACGTTGAAGTCGAACTTCAGCAGGATCAGGAAGGTGATGAGGATGGTGCCCGTGATGAGCAGGACGGCCTTGACCATCTGCACCCACGTGGTGCCCTTCATGCCGCCGATGGTGACGTAGACGATCATCAGGACGCCGACGAGGGCGACGATGAGGATCTTGCCGGCGTCGCTGGTGATGCCGAGGAGCAGCGAGACCAGGACGCCCGCGCCGGCCATCTGCGCGAGCAGGTAGAAGATCGACACGACGATGGTGGAGGTGCCCGCGGCGGTGCGCACCGGGCGCTGGCGCATGCGGTACGCGAGGACGTCGCCCATCGTGTAGCGGCCGGAGTTGCGCAGCGGTTCGGCGACCAGGAGGAGCGCCACGAGCCAGGCGACCAGGAAGCCGATGGAGTAGAGGAAGCCGTCGTACCCGAAGAGGGCGATGGCGCCCGCGATGCCGAGGAAGGACGCGGCGGACATGTAGTCGCCGGAGATCGCCAGGCCGTTCTGGAATCCGGTGAACTGGCGGCCGCCCGCGTAGAAGTCGGCGGCGCTCCTGGTCTGCCGGCCCGCCCACACGGTGATGACGAGGGTCGCGACGACGAAGACCGCGAAGAGGCTGATGATCAGCGTCCGGTGCTCGGAGGCGTCGGACGCGGCCGCCAGCTCGATGACGGCGGGGTGCGCGGTGCTCATGCGTCGCCCTCCAGGCGGGTCTGCGGACGGGCCTGTCCGCCGTGTTCCATGCGGGACCTGATCGCCTCGGCCTTCGGGTCGAGCTTCGCGGCGGCGTGCCGCGAGTAGAACCAGGCGATGAGGAAGGTGGTCAGGAACTGCCCCAGGCCGAGGGCCAGGGCGACGTTGATGTTGCCGAACAGCTTGGTGCCCATGAAGTCGTGCGCGTAGTTGGAGAGCAGCACGTACACGAGGTACCAGGCGATGAAGGCGACGGTGAGCGGGAAGGCGAACGAGCGTTGCGAGCGGCGGAGTTCACCGAATTCCGCGCTCTCCTGCACCTCGATGAACTCCTCCGTGGAGGGCGCGTGGGGAGCGGGTTCTTTTCCTGCGCCACCCTTCGAAGGGGGCGGTGCGTCGGTGGCCACGGAGTCTCCTCGTGGTGCGGGTGGGGTGGGGACGGACAGTTGTTCCACGGGCTCTCGGATCTCGCTTCCGACAGTGACGCGGATCACGTGAGCCACGGATGGCGATGCTAAGGCCACGGGACGTGATCCGACAGGGGGTTGATGTTGCTTCCGTTCTCTGCTCAACGGCCCGGGGGTGCGCACGACGTGGCCGAACTCCCCCATTTCTTCGGGAAGTCATTGCTGGCCTGGGATTTTCAGGGTTAGCTTCACCCTGAACGACCCGTCATGTACCTGCCCGAGCACCAGCCGTGTTCGGGCAGTTCCGTATGCAATTCCGTGTGCGGTTCTCGTCTCCGGATGATGTGGAGATCCCATGGCTCATCTGCGTTCCAGACGTCGTACGGCGCTCACCGTGCCGCTCGGCCTCGCCCTCGCCGCCTCGGTCGGCTTCCTGCCGGGCGCCGCGACCGCGGCCCCGAACGAGGCACCCGCGCCCGCGTCCGCGCGGTCCGCGCAGGACGCCCCCGTCTTCGCGTACGTCGTCAACACCCGTACGGACCGCAAGACGATCGCGTACGTCGAGAGGGCGATCGCCCGGGCCGGCGGCGACGTCGTCGTCACGTACGGGAAGATCGGAGTCATCGTCGTGCACTCGGCGAACCCGGAGTTCGGCGAGCGGATACGCGGCGTCCGCGGCGTGCAGTCCGCGGGCGCGACCCACACGTCGCCGCTGAAGGCGGCGGGCACCACCGAGGACGGCAAGGCGAAGCCGCTCTCGAAGGCCGAGGCCAAGGCCCTGCAGCGGAGCGCCGCGCCGGGCGCCGAGCCGATGGAGGCCGACCAGTGGGACCTGCGGGCGATCGGCGCCGACAAGGCCGCGAAGATCAACCCGGGCAGCAAGAAGGTCACCGTCGCCGTGATCGACACCGGCGTCGACGACACCCACCCGGACCTCGCCGCCAACTTCTCGCCCTCGCAGTCCGCGAGCTGCGTCGGCGGCAAGGCCGACACCTCTCCGGGGGCCTGGCGTCCGTCGTCGAAGGACAGCTACCACGGCACGCACGTGGCCGGTGAGATAGCCGCCGCGCGCAACGGCGTCGGGGTCGCCGGCGTGGCGCCCGGCGTGAAGGTCTCGGCCATCAGGGTGGCCGACCCGGTCGACGAGCTGTTCTACCCGGAGAACGTGGTCTGCGCCTTCGTGTTCGCCGCCGAGCACAGCGTCGAGGTCACCAACAACAGCTATTACGTGGACCCTTGGCTGTACAACTGCAAGGACGACCCGGACCAGAAGGCGATACTCGACGCGGTCAACCGCGCCCAGCTCTACGCCCAGAAGAAGGGCACCCTCAACCTCGCCTCCGCCGGCAACTCCAGCCATGACCTGGACTCCGACGCGATCGTCGACGACTCCAGCCCGGACGACTCCACCCCGGTGACCCGCACCATCGACCCGCACGAGTGCCTCGACGTGCCGACGCAGCTGCCGGGCGTCGTCACCGTCAGCGCGACCGGTGTGCAGAACCTGAAGTCGATCTACTCCAGCTACGGCAAGGGCGTCATCGACGTCGCGGCGCCGGGCGGCGACAAGTTCCAGATCCCGGCCGACACCCCGTCGAAGAACGGCCGCATCCTCTCCACCCTGCCGGGCGGTGAGTACGGCTGGCTGCAGGGCACCTCGATGGCCTCGCCGCACGCCGCAGGCGTCGCCGCGCTCCTGAAGTCCACGCACCCCAAGGCCGGCCCCGCCGAGCTGCAGCGGCTCCTGAAGAAGCAGGCCGACCGGCTGGAGTGCCCGTCCGGGCCGTACGACCCCGACGGCAACGGTGTCGTCGACGCGGTCTGCGACGACGGCGGCAAGAGCAGGAACGGCTTCTACGGCAGCGGACTCGTCGACGCGCTCGACGCCGTGAAGAAGAAGTGAAGGGGAGACAGCTCGTGACCAGGTCCCACACCACGGCCGCCCTCCTGCGCTCGCGCCGCGCGCTGGCCCTGCCGCTCGGCGTCGCGATGGTCTCGGCCGTCGCGTTCCTGCCGGGGACGGCCTCCGCGCGACCCGCCGCGATCCCGGACGCCCCGGCCTCGTCCGCCGCCGCCGCCACCGCACCGGGTGGCGCGTCGGACGCCGCGTCGATGAGTTACGTCGTGAACGTCCGCCCCGGCAAGGGGAGTTCGGAGCGCGTCAAGAAGGCCATCGCCAAGGCCGGCGGTGACGTCGTCATCGCGTACGACAGGATCGGCGTCATCGTCGTCCACTCGGCGAACCCGGACTTCGCGAAGTCGATCCGCCGGGTGAAAGGCGTCGACTCGGCGGGCGCGACCCGCACCGCGCCGCTGTCGGCGCAGGCCGACGACGCCCTGGAGGCGGACCGCCCGCTGACCGCCGCCGAGGCGAAGGCCGCGGCGGGGCAAGCGTCGGCCGGCCAGGACGAGTTGGAGCCCCTGCAGTGGGACCTGCCCGCCATGAAGGCGGACAAGGCGCACGCGATCTCGCTCGGCAGCCGCGAGGTCACCGTCGGCGTGCTCGACTCCGGGGTCGACGACACGCACCCCGACATCGCGCCGAACTTCGACCGCCGGGCGTCCGCGAGCTGCCTGGGCGGCGTGCCCGTGCAGAAGGGCGACGCGTGGCGGCCGGTGGCCGGGGAGAGCGACCACGGCATGCACGTGGCGGGCACCATCGCCGCCGCGAAGAACGGCACCGGTGTCACGGGGGTGGCGCCCGGCGTGAAGGTGGCGAGCCTGAAGGTGGCCGAGCCGGCCACCGGCATGTACTACACGGAGGCCGTCGTCTGCGGCTTCGTGTGGGCGGCCGACCACGGCGTCGACGTCACCAACAGCAGCTACTACACCGACCCGTGGCTGTTCAACTGCAAGACCGACGCCGACCAGAAGGCCCTGGTGGACGCGGTCGGCCGGGCGACGAAGTACGCGGAGCGCAAGGGCGCGGTGAACGTCGCGGCCGCGGGCAACGCGGAGACCGACCTCGCCCAGGACGAGATCCTCGACGACTCCAGCCCCGACGACACCACTCCGGTGCCGCGCACCATCAAGACCAAGGACTGTTTCGACCTGCCGTCGCAGCTGCCGGGCGTCGTGACGGTCTCGGCCACCGGTGCGAAGGGGCTCAAGTCCTCGTACTCGAACTACGGCAAGGGCGTCGTCGACATCGCGGCGCCGGGCGGCGACTCCACGAAGTACCAGACGCCGGCCCCTCCGGCCGTGGACGGCAGGATCCTGTCGACGCTGCCGGGCGGCAAGTTCGGCTACAAGGCCGGCACGTCGATGGCGTCGCCGCACGCCGCGGGCGTGGCCGCGCTGCTCAAGTCGACGCATCCGCACGCCTCCGCGGCGCGCGTCAAGGCGCTGCTGTACCGCCAGGCGGACGCGATGAAGTGCCCCGACCCGTACGACATCGACGGTGACGGCAAGGTCGACGCGGTCTGCGAGGGCGGCCGGGGCGGCAACGGCTTCTACGGCGTGGGCATGGCCGACGCGCTGGACGCCGTGCGCAAGTAGCGCCGTGCACGGGTGACACCGTGCACAAGTAGCGCTGTTTCCTTGCGCGGTGGGCCGGGCGGTCGCGGGGCCGCCCGGCCCTTCGCGCGTGACGTGCGAGAGGATCTCGGGTCATGTACGAGTACAGGGACGCCCAATTCGTCGTGACCGGCACGGAGCACTGGGTGGCGTGGCCCACCCGCCCGCGGTGGCAGCTGGTCCTCGGGTTCGCCGCCACCGTGGTGTTCCTGCCGTTCTGGATCGTGTTCGGCATCGTGGTCTTCGCCGGCACCCTCGCCCTCGGCCTCGCCACGGAGGTGATCGCCGCGGTGAGCTCCTCGTACGAGAAGGGGTTCGACGCGTTCATGGACCGCGCGTTCGGCCGCATCACCCGGCTGCCGCGCTGGTGCGTGCGCTGGTCGGAGCTGCGGCACGAGGGCGACACCGCGTACTACCGCGCCGAGATCGACAAGCGGCTCGCCGACTGGACCGCCCGCGCGTCGGCGCCGCGCGCGCCCCGCAAGCCGCCGCCCACCGAGTGCGAGATCCCGTGGCGCGCCTACCGCGGCGTGGGCGGCCACTACGTGGTGCAGGCGGCGGCCGCCCAGGGCTGGGAACTGCGCCCGTCCGCACCGGAGCAGTCGATCCGGCTGTGGTGGTCGGCCGCCTCCGCCCCGGACGGGACCACGCCCTCCGCATGACGCACTCCCCTCTGCCCGGAGCCTCGCCGGCCTGGGCCACACCCCTGTCCGCAGTCGCGTCGGCCTGGGCCGCGCTCGGCGGGGACCCCGCGCTCCTCCCCCGCGTCTCCGCCGTCGTACGCGAGGGTGCCCTGCCCGCGCGGTTGCCCGTCATGGATCTCGCCCGCGCGTGTGTGGGCGTCTGCGCGCTGGCCGCGGCGGAGTCGGTGGCGGCACGCGACGGGCGGGACGTGCCGGCCGTACGGGTCGACGACGGGGCGGTGGCGACCGCCTTCACCAGTGAGCGGCACCTGCTCGTCGACGGGCGCGCGCCGGTCAACTTCGCACCCCTGTCCCGCTTCTGGCCCACCGCCGACGGATGGGTGCGCACGCACGCCAACTACCCGCACCACCGGGCCGCGTTGACGGCCGCGCTGGGGCTCTCCGAGCGGGCCGGCCCGGACGCCGTCGCGGCGGCCGTCGCCGAACGGACCGCCACGGCGGTCGAGGAGGCGGTGTACGCCGCCGGCGGCCTCGCCGTCGCGCTGCGCGACCCCGCTCAGTGGGCGGCGCATCCGCAGGGCGCCGCCGTGGCGGGGAGCCCGCTGCTCGTACGGGAGCGGATCGGCGACGGCCCCGCGCGTCCCCTGCCCCCGCTCGTCGGCAACCCCCTGCGGCCGGCCGCGGGGCTCCGCGTGCTCGATCTGACCCGGGTCGTCGCGGGCCCGGTCGCCACCCGCACGCTGGCGCTGCTCGGCGCGGACGTGCTGCGCGTCGATTCGCCCCGGCTGCCCGAACTCGCCGACCAGCACACGGACACCGGCTTCGGGAAGCGGTCCGCCACGCTCGACCTCGACGACCGCACCGACCGCCGCACGTTCGACGAACTCCTGGACCGCGCCGACGTCGTGGTCACCGGCTACCGTCCCGGCGCCCTCGACCGCTTCGGGCTCGGCGCGCGCGAACTGGCCGCGCGCAGGCCCGGCGTCGTCCTCGCGCAGTTGTCCGCGTGGGGCGGGAGCGGGCCGTGGGCCGGGCGGCGCGGCTTCGACAGTCTCGTGCAGGCCGCGACGGGGATCGCCGTCGTCGAGGGCAGCTCCGAACGCCCCGGCGCGCTCCCCGCCCAGGCGCTGGACCACGGCACCGGCTACCTCCTCGCCGCGGCGGTCCTGCGCTCGCTCACGGAACGGGCGACGGTGGGTGGTTCGTACGGGGTGCGGCTCGCCCTGACGCAGACGGCGGCGTGGCTGACGGGCGGGGGTGCGGGCGGCGGGGGCCGGGGTGAGCACGCCGGCAGCGTCGAGGTGGGCGTCCCGTACGACGGGCCCGCGCGGCGGCTCGTCGAGGTGGACAGCCCGGCCGGACGACTCCGGTACGCCCTGCCACCGGTCTCCTTCGCGGGCGGCCCCGCCGACTGGGCCCGCCCGCCGGGCCGGTGGGGCGGCGACCGGGCGCGGTGGAGCTGAGGGAACGGCCCGCACGGCTCCTGGAAGCTCCACCCGAACTGGGCGCCCCACCCGAACGGGAAGCTCCACCCGAACGGGAAGCTCCACCTGAAGCCGTGGGTCCGTTCGGGACCGTATGGCACCGGTTGTCCCTCCGGACTTGCCCGTCGGCGGACCCCCTGGTGAAGATCTTGTGGTGAGCTCCGTACGACCACGACCGACCGTCGAGTCCGGGGGTGACGCACCGGTCGGCATACCGGCCGCCGCACCCGCGCCCTCCCCCGTCTCGCACCGCGCCCCGCGCCGCCGCCCCTCGCCCGGGCGGGCCGTCGCCGTGCTCGTCCTCGTGGCCGTCGCCGCGCTGATCCCGCTGCTCGGTCCGTCGACGGCGCTGCACGGCACCGGGGAGGCCGAGGCGCCCGGCACGGTCGTCATCACGTTTCTGCGGTCGGTCCTGTTCGCCGCCCTGTCCGTGCAGGTGGGCGAGGTGTTCGCCACGCGTCTTGCCCGTCGGGTCCCGGGGGCGCCGCTGGGGCGGGCGCCGCGCGGCTGGGCTCCGTACGCCGCGTGGGCGGGGTGTGTCGCGGCGCTCGGGCTCGCCGCGATCGTGGCGAACGGCAACCTCGTGCCGCGGGAACTCGCCGACCTGGACATCGGCCGCCTCTACGACACCCGCGACGGCCGGCTCGCCCTCCTGGAGGTCAACGCCTTCATCGCGGCCGCCCTCTGCGCACGCTCCCGGCGCCCGTCCTTCGCCGCCCTCCCGCTGTCCGCGGTGATCGTCGCGGAGGCGCTGCGGGCCCACCCTCCGGTGGAGGACGCCCCGCTGGTCGGCAGCGGCCTCACCCTGATGCACCTGTCCTGCGGCGCGCTGTGGGCGGGCGGCCTCCTGTACGTGCTGCGGGTCCTGCGGCGGTGGCGGACGTCCGCTCCGGAGCAGGCCGTCGCGGTACTGGCGCTGTACGCGCGCGTGGCGGCCGTTCTGTTCGCCGCGATCACCGCGACCGGGGTGTGCAGCACGCTGCGCCGGATGCCCCCGCACACCGTCGTCGACCAGCTCACCGGGACGGCCTACGGCCGCACCCTGCTCGCCAAGCTGCTCCTCGTGGCCGTCGTCGCGGCGCTCGCCGTGCGGGCCCGGCAGCGGCTGCGGCGCGCGGCGGACCGGGCCTCGGCGTACGTCCCCGCGCGCGGGGAGGTGATCGCGCTGGGCGTCGTCGTGGTGGTGTCGGCGCTGCTCACCGCGGTGCCGGTGCCGATCCGCTGGTGAGCCCGCCCCACTCCCCCGTACGCCGGCGCGCTACAGCGCGATCTGGACCTTGAGCGCGGTGCGCTCGTCCATCGCCTTGTAGCCGGCGGGCACGTCCTCGAGGCCGACCGTCAGGTCGAAGACGGGCGAGGGGTCGATCGTGCCGTCGAGGACGTCGGGCAGCAGCTCCGGGATGTAGGAGCGGACGGGCGCGACGCCGCCGCGCAGCGCGATGTTCTTGTTGAACAGGACGCTCAGGTCGAGGCCGGTGCCGCTGCCGTGCGGGACGCCGACGAACCCGATCGCGCCGCCGTCGCGCGTGACGTCCACGGCGGTGCGCATCGACAGTTCGGTGCCGACGGCCTCAACGACGGCGTGGGCGCCCTGGCCCCGGGTGAGCTCGCGGACCGCCGCCACCGCCGCGTCGCCGCGCTCGGCGACGACGTCGGTGGCGCCGAACCGGCGCGCGATGTCCGTACGGGCGGTGTGCCGGCCGAGCGCGATGATCCGCTCGGCGCCGAGCCGCCGGGCCGCGAGGACCGCGCACAGGCCGACCGCGCCGTCCCCGACGACCACGACCGTGGCGCCGGGCCGCACGCCCGCGCCGAGCACGGCGTGGTGGCCGGTGCCCATGACGTCGGAGAGGGACAGCAGGGCGGAGAGGAGGCGGTCGTCGGACGCGGCTTCGGCGGGCAGCCGTACGAGGGTGCCGTCGGCGAAGGGCACCCGGACCGCCTCGCCCTGACCGCCGTCGTACCCGACGGAGCCCCAGAACCCGCCGTGCTCGCAGGAGGTGGTGAGGCCCTCCGCGCAGTAGTCGCACGTACCGTCCGACCACATGAAGGGGGCGACGACGAGGTCGCCGCGCCGCACTCCGCTCACCTCGGACCCGGCGTCCTCGACGACGCCGAGGAACTCGTGGCCGATCCGCTGGCCGGGCTGCCGGGCGGCCTCGCCGCGGTAGGCCCACAGGTCGCTGCCGCAGACGCAGGCGCGCAGCACGCGGACGACGGCGTCGGTGGGCAGCTGCACGACGGGCTCGGGCACGTCCTCCACGCGCAGGTCGAACGGGGCGTGGATGGTCGTGGCGCGCATGGTGGTTCCTTGGTGCGGGGTGGTGGAGGGGGTGCCGGGTGTGGCGTGGTGCCGGCGGCGCGGGTCAGGACTCGGCGCCGACGGGCCGACTCCCACCGTATGCCCGGGCCTGCGGCGCCCGCGCTCCGGGCGCCGCGAGCACCCCGGTGACCAGCAGGTACTGGGCCGCGATGTACGTGATCATGATGGCGAAGTCGGGCCGGGGCAGCTGGGGCCACTCGGCGACGCCGGTCGCGATGAGGGTGTCGGAGAGCAGGAAGAGCGCCCCGCCCGCGGCCGCGGTGACGCCGAGCGTGGTCGCGCCGAGGGCCATGGCGGTGAGCAGCAGGCTGTACCCCGCGACCGGGCCCCGCATGTCGGCCGGCAGGTCGCTCCAGAGCAGCGCCACGGTGACCGCGAGCGCGAGGGCGTAGACGGCGACGAGCGCCGCACCCCGCGTCCGCGGAGACCCGCCCCGGCCGCCCACCGTCGCGTACCGCCGGATGTTCCCGTACCGCCGGAACAGTACGAGGTAGCAGACGTGCCCGGCGGCGAACGACCCCATTCCGGCGAGGAAGGCGGGGTCGGCGTCGAAGAGCAGCAGCGTGTCGCCGCCCCAGCCGCAGAGCAGGGCGGCGATCAGGAGCCGGGGGCCGCCGACCGCGGCGACGTATCCGGCGAGGAGCGGCATGAGCAGCGGCTTGCACACGGCGTGACCGGGGCCGAAGTCCGCCAGGAGCGCGAGGAGGTCGCCGAGCGCGAGCACGCCGAAGGCGCCGAGGAGGAGCCTCGGCGCGGGCCGGCGCGTCACGCCGCGTGCTCCGGGACCGTGGCGTCGGGGGCGGCGGGAGCGGGCACGGCAGGCGCGGCTGTGGGCGCCTCCGCTGAGGCCGGGGCAGCCGTCTCGGGGGCCGGGGCAGCCGTCTCGGGGGCGGGCTTCGGCTGCCAGCCGGGTCCGCCGAAGACCCGCCCGGCGCGCTCGCGCCAACTGGCCGCCGCCTTCAGGTCCTTGGCGATGGCCGCGTACTCGTGGGTCGCCACGCGCAGCGGGTTGTACGTGTCGATGTTCTTGGTCAGGCCGTAGACGGGGCGGTCGGTCTCGGCGACCCAGGAGCCGAAGAGCCGGTCCCAGACGATCAGGATGCCGCCGAAGTTGCGGTCCAGGTAGCCGCCCTGGGACGCGTGGTGCACGCGGTGGTGGGAGGGGGTGTTGAAGACGAACTCGAAGGGGCGGGGCAGCTTCCCGATCCGCTCGGTGTGGATCCAGAACTGGTAGACGAGGTTGGCCGACGAGCAGAACGCGAGCGCCGCGGGGTGCACGCCGCAGGCGATGAGCGGCAGGTAGAACGGCCACACCGTGAGGCTCGTCCAGGGCTGGCGCAGCGCCGTCGTGAGGTTGAACTTGCGGCTGGAGTGGTGCACGACGTGGCAGGCCCACAGGATGCGGATGACGTGGTGGCCCCGGTGCGACCAGTAGTAGAAGAAGTCCTGGGCGAGGAGCATCAGCGGGACCGTCCACCACAGGACGGGCACGCGCAGCGGGGTGAGTTCGTAGACCAGTGTGTAGATCGCGACGATCGGGATCTTCCACAGGAAGTCGAAGACGAGGCTGCCGAGCCCCATGCCGACGCTGGTGGCGGCGTCCTTCGTCTCGTACCCGGCGGCGTCGTCGTCGGGATGGATCCGGTGGCTCACGATCTCGACGACCGTGAGCAGCACGAAGGCGGGGATGGACCACAGCACGACATCGGGCAGGTTCGGGGACATGCGTGCACCGTAGAACGGCTCTTCGCTCACGACTAGGGGTTGTTACCGACAAGTATTACCGACGGTACGGGAGCGGTTGTTGGTGATCCCCGCCAAAGGCGGCCGCTGAACGGCGGGTTCCCGGCGTCCCGCCCGGGGTCACACGCCGACCGCCCCGAGCAGCGCCCCTGCCCCGTACGTCACCGCCATCGCGAGGGCCCCGCCCGCCACGTTCCGCACCACGGCGGGCCGCGCCCGCGCCGCGCCCAGGCGGGCGCTGCTCCAGCCCGTGAGGGCGAGCGCGGCGAGGACGGAGCCGACCGTGACGCCGAGCCGCCAGGCGGTGGGCGGCAGCACGATCGCGAGGAGCGGCAGCAGCGCGCCCACGGTGAACGCGACGAAGCTGGCCCAGGCGGCGTGCCAGGGATTGGTCAGCTCGTCCGGGTCGATGCCGAGCTCCACGCGCGCGTGGGCGCGCAGGGCGTCCCGCTCGGTGAGCTGCTCGGCGGCCTCGCGGGCCACCTCTCGGCTGAGCCCCCGCTCCTCCAGCATCCCGGCGAGCTCGGCCAGTTCGGCCTCGGGCTGGTCGCGCAGTTCGCGCTTCTCCAGGGCGAGGGCGGCCTTCTCCGCGTCGCGCTGCGTGGAGACGGACACGTACTCGCCCGCGGCCATCGACATGGACCCGGCGAGCAGCCCGGCGAGGCCCGCCGTGAGCAGGGCGCCGCGGTCGTCCGTGGCGCCCGCGACGCCGACGACGAGGCCGGCGGTGGAGACGATGCCGTCGTTGGCCCCGAGGACGGCGGCCCGCAGCCAGTTGAGGCGGGAGCCGAGGGCGCCGCCGTGCGCCTCGCCGTGCGGGGCGTCGTGCGTGGCGTCGGGCGTGGCGCCGGGCGCGTCGGCGGCCGTTTCGCCGCGGGTCTCTTCCGGCGCGGGCCCGTCCAGGGTCTCTTCGTACGGCCGCTCGCCGCGCGGGGGTTCGCTGTCCGGCGACCGACCACTCATCCGCTCGTTCATCCGGGGAGGGTCTCACCACGGGCCGGGCCGCCCGGCACGGGCACGCCGTCCGGCGCGCTCAGCAGCGCCGCGCGGGAGCCACCGACGTGACCTCGGCCGCGGGGATCAGCCGGCGCTCCGGGCGTCCCTTCCCGCTCCCGCCGTCGGCCACCCGGATCGTCACGCCCCGTGCGTCGCTCACCACCAACTCGCCGCAGTACGTGCCCTTCGTGGACGTCACCAGCACGGGCGCGGTCGCGACGGCACTGCGCCCGTCCTTCCCCGCACCGCTCCCCTCCTCCGCGCCGACCGGCACGACCCAGCTGACGGCCAGGGCGGCGACGATCGCGCACAGGCCCACGACCGAGCGCCGGCGCGCCGAGGTCAGGGCGTCCTGGGTCCGTTCGACCTCGTCGAGCACGGCGGCGAAGAGCCGGTCGCCGCTGAGCCAGACCTGCTGCCCCACCTGGCCGTGCGCGGCCCGCACCGCCTGCAGCGCGCCGGAGAGGAGCAGCGCGAAGGCGCCGACGAGCAGCCCCGCCGTGGTCCACCGCCAGACGTCGGGCATCCCCGCGACGCTCTCGCGCCCCTTGAGCACGAAGACGGCGCCGACCAGGCCGGTGAGTCCGGCGAGGCCGTTGCGCCAGCCCTCCGCCTGCCGCCGCACGGCGCCGAGCTGGTCGGTCTGGAGCTGCTGGCCGAGCTGCGCGAACCGCTTCTTGGCGAGGTCGGTCACGGCGTGGGCCCGCCCGTGGCCGGTGGCGGCACCGGTACGTCCCAGAAGGCGCCGCACCCGGAGTCGGGCGACTCCGGGGGGCGCTCCGGATGCGGGTAGCCGCACTGGCAGATGACGGGGATCGGGCCGGTGAGCGGCTCGGGCCGGGTGCGGCGGCCGCGTGCCTTGGCGGGGCCCAGCATCCCGTGGGCGACCCGGAAGACCGTGCGGCCCCGGCAGGCCGGGCAGTCGCCGGTCACGGTGTACCACCGGCCGTCGGCGGAGCGCTCCACGGTGAAGGGGGCGGTGGGCGGGACCTCGGACTCCTGGAAGGGGGTGGGGTCATGAGCGGGCATGGGGCGTTCGCTCTCCGTCGGTCGGGCGGTCGGGTGGGAACAGGTCGGCTTCGGGTGTGGGCGCGGGTTCCGCGGGGCAGCGCGTGGGCGGGGTCAGGCCGAACAGCGGGGCGTACAGGGCGAGTCGGTCCCCCACCCATCGGGTGGTCCGGCCCACCTCGCGTGCCACGACGGCGACGCGTTCGGCGGTCACGTGCCCGGTGAGCGCGGGGGCGCGGCCGGTGTACCGCTCGGTGAGCAGGACCAGGTCCTCCCAGGTCGGTACGGTGTCCAACTCGGGCCGGGCCATGGTCAGTTCGACGCCGAAGGGGCGGTAGAGGGCGAGCCGGTCCCAGGCCCGGTCCAGGGGCCAGCCGAAGCGTCCGGCGACGCGGACGAGGTCGAGGGGGGTGACGGGGCGGTCGCCGACGAGGTCGGGCTCGAAGAGGGCGGTGTCGTGCGGGGTGGGCCGGTGGTCGCGCCAGGCCGGGTCGTCGTCCGTGACCTCCTGCCAGGGGGCGCCGAGGGGCGCGTAACGGCTCAGGGCGTCCAGGCTCTGGCCGAGGGTGTCGCCCTGGTCCCGCGCATGGTGGATCAGGCGGCTCACCCGGGGCGCCGGCTGCCACACCACGCCCTCCTGCCCCATCAGACAGCAGGCCAGCACGTCACGCCGCGAGGGGCGCACCCCGGCGAGGGCCGGCGGGAGCGGCTCGGCCAGGGACACCTCGTGGCCGGTGAGCGGGCCGAGTTCGGCGAGCCGGCCGAAGGCCGCCCCCAGCGGCACCCGGGCCGTGGCGGCGGCCAGCAGGGCGTACGGGGCGTCGTACCGCCGCTGCTCGATGTCCGTCGTGTACAGGTGCTCGTCGACGCGGTCGAGCACGGCGAACCGGGACGCCTCGTCGGGCAGCAGCTGCAGATCGGCGCGGGACAGGTTCCGCCAGCTGTCGACGAGGCCCGGGGCCGACGCGTGCACCAGGCCGTGTGCCGCCAGCCACGTCAGGGTCTCCTTGATCCGTTCCGCGTCGGCCTGGACCGCCGTCACGGCGCGGACCGTCTCCCACAGCCGCGCGGGGGTGCGGCCGTGCCCGCGGCCGCCCCAGAGCCGCTGGTCCGGGCCCCGCAACAGCTCGCACTCCAGCCGGCTGGAGACGTGCCCGGCCAGCTCCCCGAGGTCGGGCACGCACATCCGGCGGCCCTCGATGACGGCGGCGAAGCGCCGGACCACCTCGGCGAAGGTGAGCCCCAGCTCGCCGGAGGCGACCGCCAGGTGCACGAGCGACAACTCCGAATCGGCGGTGGGGTGGTCGAAGAGCCGGGTGTACTCCTCCCACAGCGCGTCGCCCGGACCTGGCCCGGACAGCGACGCCTCCGCCCTGGGCCGGTCCGGGACGGCGGGCAGGTCCGGCAGCCCCCACCAGGCATGCCGCCGCAGCGCCCGCCCGTACTCGTCCTCGGCCGGCCGCTCCCCGGCCACCCGCCCGCCGTTGGGCCCGGCCAGCAGGGGGTGCCAGGACAGCGCGTCGAGCTCGGCGGCGGTCGCGACGTCGTCGGGCGGATCCGTGATCGGCGTCGGCGGCACCTCGATCCGCACGCCGACCGCCGCGAACCTCCGGGCCCGCGCCAGCGCCTCGCGCACCGGCACGCCCGCCTTCAGCGCGTAGCCCCGGAGCCACCAGAGCAGGGAGACCTCGCCGTCCCGGTCGGGCGTCCAGTGCGCCAGCACCCCGTCGTACACGCTCTCCCCCAGCAGCAGCCGCCGGTCGACCGCGTCCAGCTCCATGGCGTGCGCCACGTCCAGGTCGGGCACCTCCGGTACGTCGACGCCGGTGATCGCGTGGCAGCGGACCCGGCGCAGGAGCTCGCCGACGGTGCACGGCTCGCCCTCCGGCGGCAGCGCGGCCCGCAGCAGGAAGTCGCTCATGCTCGTCCCGGGCGTGGCGACGCGGGACTCCCACGCCTGCGGGGCCGGATACCCCTCGATGGAGTCCGGTACGGGCAGGTCGAGCCCCCGCTCGGCCCGTCTGATCCAGACGTCCCGCAGGACGGCGGAGCGCCACGCCCGGTAGGAGTCGCGCACCATCGAGAAGGTGCCGCCGCTGCCGTACTTGTCGCGCTCCCAGGCGAGGCCCGGGTCGCCGGGGAAGTAGCCGACCCGGCGGAAGGGGATGACCGCGGCCCGGTCCCAGGTCAGGCTGCTCGCGACGGTGGCGTCCGCGGCCAGCAGCCGCTCCGTCAGGGTGGTCGCGCCCTCGGGCAGCCAGGGGGCGAAGTCCCAGAGCCACTCCAGGCTGAACCACTCGGGCGGCTCGAAGCGGGCGCACGCGTCCAGGATCTGGCGGGCCACCCAGGTCTGGTCGTAGGAGAACACCCGGGTCCTGCTGGTGCTGATGTCGGGCGAGTGCGCTTCCCGCAGGTCCATCACGCAGCCGAAGGGGAAGCCCCGCAGCCGGCTGCCGAACGGCTCCTCCTCGCCTCCGGCCAGCCACGGGGGCAGCGACGACTCCCGTTCGGCGAACCCGTACTCCGGCTCGGCCGCGGACTCGGCGACCAGCACCCCGTCCGCGAGCAGCCGCCCCTTCCCCGGCACCCACCACAGATCCCGGGAGGCCCGCGTCGCCCGCGAGGCGTCGCCCTCGTAGTACAGGGTGTCCGGCTCCCACTCCCGTACCGTCTCCCCGTCCCGCTCCACCCGCATCCGGAAGTCCGAGCGCCACACCAGCGCCCCGAGCTCCCGTGCCACGTCGACCGGTTCGCCCTGGAGGTACAGGCGCACGCAGGTGCCGCCGCCCGGCTGGGACTCGTCGCGCTCGCCGATGCGGAACAGGCTGCCGCTGGACGCGATGTCCACCCGCAGGCCGCGCCCCGACTCCGCGCGCCCGTACCGGTCCGTGGCCCGCGTGGAGATGCTGATCTCGTCGGCCAGCATGAAGTAGCTGAACACCCCTACGCCGAAGCGGCTGTTGGGGTGGATCCGCAGGTTCTCGTCGACCCGGCGCCAGCGGGCCTGCTCCCTGCGGTACTCGCGGGACTGCTCGAAGCGGCGTCCCGCGCGGGAGAACGTGCCGCGCAGGGTGTCGCGCCCCATCCCGACGCCGTTGTCCTCGCACTCCACGTAGGGGCGCCCGTCGTCGTCCGTCCCCTGCCGGAAGACGATCTCGCCCTGCCAGCTGTACGGGATGGACTTGCCGGCCTTGCCGTAGCGCAGCCGGGCCTGCCGGTAGCGGCAGGCGTCCAGCGCGTTCTGGTACAGCTCGCGCAGGGCGAGGTTGCGGTCCCCGTACAGCTGGGTGCCCATGAGGAGTTCGCGCATCTCGTCCTCGGCGAGGCCGAAGCGCATGAGCGGCACGCCGTAGGCGTCGCCCTTGGTGCGGGGGTCGTACTGGGGGCGCAGCCGCCCGCAGGTGACCCGCTCGGGCAGATGCGCGAGGAGCCCGTCGGGTCCGGCCGGGCCGACCTGCCGCCCGATGTGCAGTACCGCGTCGTCCGTCCAGCCGGTCAGCGCCTCGAGACCGGCGTGCACGGCGGGGTGCGGGCACGGCAGGTCGAGGTCGATGGTGCGGGCGTAACGGTCCCTGACCCAGCGCAACTCCCGTACGCTCTCGACAGCTTGACGGGGCACCAGCCCGTCGGCGACGCCGATGTTGTCGACGAGGACGCCGGGCAGCTCCCTGAGGTCACCGCCGAGCAGTCCGGCCACCGCGATCAGCCAGGACAGCTCGCGCGGACGCCAGCTCTCGGTCACCTCGCGGGCGCCCGGGGTGCCGGCGCGCACGAGTTCGCCGAGCCGGAAGGGCGGCTCGCGGTCGTCGTCGTACGACGGGGTGGGGACGACCCCGGTCTGGCGGCAGACGCGGACGAGTTCGTCGGTGAGCTCCTCCACCCGCCGGGCGGGCGCCTCGTCGCCGATGAGCGCGGTGGCGAGCGGGGCGAGGAGCTGGGCGGCGTAGGCCTCGTCCCACAGCTCCTCCCTGCCGCGCACATGCCGGTGCATGAGCCAGGCGGCGACGGCCCGCGCCTCCTCCTCCCGGCCGCGGGCGGCGAGTTCACGGCCCTTGCGCCAGATCAGGGCGTGCGCGGCGAAGGTGTGCTCCAGGTCGGCCCGCTCGGTACGGGTCTCCGTCTCCGCCCCCGTCGGATCGAGGTGGAAGGCCCCGGCCTCGACCGCGGCCTTCACCCCGAGGGCGTACAGCGCCTCGCGGACGAACGGCGCCGCCGCGAGCACGGCGAACTCGCCCGCGTCGAGCAGCGGCCCGCCCTGCGTCTGCGAGGGGGCGAGCAGGGGCCCGAGGCCTCGGGTGAGGACCCGTACCGGGTAGTCGTCGTCCGCCCAGGGGTCGGACACCCCGGCCATCGAGGCGGCGTACCACCGCGCGCACTCCCGGGTGAGCCGCACGAGGGCCTCCTGGAGCCGGGTCCGGCGCGCGTCGTCGCAGCGGACGGCCGCCCACAGCTCGGGGTCGCGCACGGCGGTCGTCCACGACTCGCGCAGGGTGCGGCCCGAGCAGAGCGGCACCGGGGCGATGGCGTCGGGGCCGCTCGGCGCGTAGTGCGGGGTGGGGGTCTGTTCGTGCCGGGCGGCGCGGGCCAGTTCGGCGGTGCGCGTGGTGGTGTACGTGATGACCTCGGCCACGGTGCGCGGCGAGGTGTCGGCGTGCAGGGCCTCGGCGAGCGCCCGCGTGAAGTGGCTGCCCTCTTCGTCGTCGGAGCCGCAGGTCTGGCCGGGGCCGCAGCCGAAGAGGACGGCGACGCGGTCGCGCCAGGAGGGGAAGTTGGTCGCGGGGCCGCCGTGCGAGCCGCCGCCCGCCGGGCCCGCCGGGTCGCGGCAGGCGTCCAGGGTGAGGAGCACGGTGCCCGCCCGGCAGCCCTGGAGCAGCGAGGTCAGGTCGAGGCCGATGAGGCTGTCGACGGCCACCTCGGGCGGTTCGGCGGCCCAGCTCAACTGGGCGTCGGCGGGCACGAGATGGTCGGCGCCCGCGACGGAGAGGCCGTGTCCGGTGAAGTGGACGAGGACGGTGGCGTCCTCCGGGGCGGTGCAGCAGATGCGGCTGACGGCGCTGCGGATGCGGGAGCGCTGGGCGGGCCGGTCGGGTGTGAGACCGAGGACCTCGACGCTGTAGCCGGAGGAGTGCAGGGCCTCCTGGATGAGCTCCGCGTCGCGGTGCACGGCCGGGGTCAAGTCCGGGAACTCCTCCTCCAGTTCGTACCTCGGGACGGCGATGACCAGCGCGCGTTTGCTCTCCCCCATGGCCCCGTGCCTCCCGTTGAACCGAGCTCGACGCGGGCCAGGATCCCACAGGGTCCCGGGGTGGTACCGGCGCAGGCACCGCCCCGGGCCGCTACCCCCTCACCAGACGCGCACCGACGCTCCCGACGCGAACACGGGGCTGGTCGCGTCGGCGGGCGGCTCCTTGAGGGGTTCGTCCAGTTCGCCGACCGTGGGTCCCACGCGGGCGGCGATCTTGTCGAGCAGGTCCAGGTCGAACCCGTAGACGCGGGCCGCGTTGCCGCCGACCATGGCCGCGATCTCGTCCCTGGGCAGGCCCGCGTAGGCGATGCGCAGGCCCTCGCGCGAGTAGGGGTACGTGCCCTCGTCGTGCGGGTAGTCGCTGCCCCACATGATCTTGTCGAGGCCGATCCGCCCGCGCTGGGCCGCCTCGTGGGGGCGCATGAAGCTGGCGCCCACGAAGCAGTTGTCGCGCCACACCTCGGAGGGGCCCTTGCCCATCGCGTCGGCGAGGCCCGCGCCGAACTTGGCCTCGGCCGTGTCCGGGCCGTCCGCCTTCCGGGCCGCCGCGACGAGCCGCCCGTGGTAGTAGTCCAGCATGTCGAGGACGCCGGGCACCCACCCGGAGCCCTGTTCGGTGAGGACGAGGCGGAGTCCGGGGTGGCGGCGGAAGGCACCGCCGAAGACGAGGTGCCACAGCGCCCGGTGCGAGAACCACGTCGTCTCGACCATGAAGACGGCGCGCGCGGCCGGCTCCTCGCCCAGCGGCGGCGAGGCCGACCCGGCGTGGTGGTTGACCGGCACGCCCAGGTCGGCGCAGGCCGCCCAGATCGGGTCGTAGGCCGCCGAGTAGAGCTCGGGCAGGCCCGAACCCGGCGGGGTGCCGGGCAGCATCAGGCCACCCGTCAGGCCCGCCTCCACCGAGCGGTGGATCTCCTCCACGGCCCGGTCGACGTCGTTCAGGAGGATCTGGAAGACGCCCGCGCGGCGGCCCGGCGCGGCGGCGCAGAACTCCGCGAGCCACCGGTTGTGGGCGCGCAGGCCCGCCCACCGCTGCTCGAACTCCTCGCGGGTCGGGGCGGGTGCCATCAGGGACGCCGAGGGGAAGAACGGCGGGATGGTGTTGGGGAAGACGACCTCGGCGACGATGCCGTCCGCCTCCAGCTCGGCGAGGCGGCGGTCGGAGTTCCAGTTGCGGTCGGCGGTGTCCGCGAGGAGGTCCTCGTACGGATTGACGTAGGTGGCCGCCCACGCGTCGAACGCGTCGTGGTGGCGGGACTCCAGGTAGGGCCGGTAGTCCAGGAGGTCGGCGCCGGCGTGGCAGTCGGCGGAGATGACGGTGTAGCGGTCTTCGGTGCCGTGGTTCTGTGCGCTCATGCGTCCGCCCCCAGTACCGGGAAGTCGTGGTCGGTCAGCCAGTGGCGGCCCACCTCGCGCGAGCGCGCCCAGGAGGCCTCGACGGCCGACTGGTCGGCGTCCTGGCCGAGTTCGCCGGGGGTCGGGCCGATGCGGCGGGCCAGCGGCGCGAGCTTCTCGGTGTCGAAGCCGAAGACCTCGGCGGCGGCGAGCCCCAGCATGCGGCGGGTCTCCGCCACCGGGATGTCGTGGAAGGTCTTGCGCAGCCACCCGCGCGTGTCGGGCCAGGTGCCCTCGGGGTGCGGGAAGTCGCTGCCCCAGAGGATGTTGTCGACGCCGATCTCGTAGCGCTGGGCGAGCTCGCGGCGCTTGGTGTTGGTGGCGCAGACGAAGAGCTGGCGGTCCAGGTACTCGTGCGGCGGCCGCTTCAGCTCCGCGAACGGGGAGAGCTTCTTGCCGCCGTGCGCGCCCAGGTAGAGGCGGTCCATGAACCACAGGAGGTTCGGCAGCCACCAGCAACCCGACTCCGCGACGCCGAACTTGAGCCCGGGGTGGCGTTCGAAGACACCGGACCAGAGCATGAACCACAGCGGCCGGGCGGGCCACCAGGTCACTTCGGAGACGTAGATCCCCAGGTGGTCGCCGTACTCGTGACGGGGCGCCGCGCCGGAGTGGGTGACCAGCGGCATCGCGCACTCGGCGGCCGCCGCCCACACGGGGTCGTAACGCCGGTCGTGGTAGGGCGCCTTGTCGACCCACATGGAGGGGATCATCAGCGCGCCGAGCCCGGACTCCTTGGCGCGGTGCACCTCGGCGACGACACGGTCGACCTCACCGGTGACGGGCAACAGGGCGACGCCGCAATGCCGTTCGGGATGGTCGGAGACGAAGTCGGCGAGCCAGCGGTTGTGCGCCTGGGCGCCCGCCATGCCGAGCTCGGGGTCCTGGTCGCCGGAGAGGCCGAGGCCCACGCCGAAGGGCGCGGCGGTCCGGCTGTCGACGGCGTCCGCGTCGGGGAAGACGACTTCGGCGGCCACGCCGTCGCCGTCCAGTTCCTTGAGGCGCTGCGCGGCGTCCCAGCCGCCGCGCAGGCCCTCCTCGTTGTCCTGGAACCACTGGGCGGCGAAGGCGTCGTTACGGATACCGAGCCGGGTGGCCTCCTCGCGGCGGGCGTCGCGCTCGCCGAGGAAGGTGTCGAAGTCCCGGTGGAAACGGCGGTCGAGGTAGGGCCGGTACTCCTCGGTGGGGAGCCCGGCGTGGCAGTCGGAGGAGATGATCAGGTAGGGGTCCTGGTCGGTCATGACGTGCCCTTCAGTCCAGAATGAAGCTCTCCAGATACGCCGGGTTCGCGCGGTCGAGCATCGAGCGCGACCTGGCCTCGATCTGCCGGTCGCTGTGATCGCTCGGCGGCAGCAGCCAGAACCGGCCGGCCGCGATGCCCTGTGCCACGAAGTCCGCGACCTCCTCGACGGGCGTGAACTCCACCTCCTGGCCGGCCTCCTTCATCGCCGTCTCCCACTGGTCGAGGCTGCGGTAGGGGCTCTTGCGGGGGCGAGTCTTGGCGTACCGCTCGGGCCGGTTGCGGTGCGACTCCCACAGGCCGGTGCGGAGCATGTGGGGGCCGGGGAAGAGGACGGAGGCGCCCACGCGCGCGTGCTCCGCCTTCAGATGGGCGTACAGCGACTCGGTCATCGTGACCACGGCGGCCTTGGTGACCGCGTACACGGAGGCGGTGGGCAGCGGGGCGATGCCGCCGTCGGCGGAGGAGGTGTTGACGACGTGGCCCGGCTCGCCACCCTCGATCATCCGGGGCACGAAGGCCTGGATGCCGTGGAAGACGCCCCACACGTTGACCTCGAAGGCCCACTTCCAGTCGTTCGGCTCGTGCTGCCACATGCGGCCCTCGGCGCCCGAGCCGACGCCCGCGTTGTTGCACAGCACATGGACGGCGCCGAACGTGTCGTACGCCGCGTCGGCGAGGGCGACGACCTGCTCGCGCGAGCCGACGTCGACCACGCGCGCGTGCACCGTCGCCCCGTCCTCCCGCAGCGAGGCGGCCGCCTTCTCCAGGGCGCCCTCCTCGACGTCGGCGAGGACCACCTTCAGGCCGTCGGCCGCGAACCGCCGGGCCAGGGCGAGTCCGACGCCGCTCGCCGCCCCGGTGACGACGGCGACCTGTCCCGCGCGCAGCTCCATCTCAGACGCTCCCCTCGGGCGGCCCGTCGAGGATCTGCGCGGGGTCGTCGTAGCGCTGGTGGATGTAGGGGAGCAGGGCCTGCGCGCTGACCCGCTCGACGACCCTGCCCTGCTGGTCGGAGGTCTTCTCGCCGAGGGTGAGCTCGACGAGGGCGCGCACCGGCAGGTCGGCCACCGGGTCGTACATCGACTCGCGCAGCACGACGTCGCCGGTGACCGCCTCCAGCTTGCGCACCTTCTCGTTGCGCGTGCAGTGCACGAGCACCGGGTCCGCGTCGAAGCCCGAACCGTCCACGGCGGGCAGGAACTTGAAGTAGAAGTCGGTCTTGCGTGTCGGCTCCGGGAGCGGCAGCTCGCCGCTGACCGCGCCGCGCACCTCCACGAACGCGATGCCGTGCCGGGCGAGCCTGGCCCGTACCACCAGGCCGTCCCGCTCGACCTCCACCTCGCCGAGCTTCTTCGGCTCGCCGAAGACCTCGCGCCCGCCGATCAGGGCCCGCTCGTGGGTCATCGGCATCACCAGCGGATACCAGCCCGTCACGCCGCCGTGCTCGGCGGCGACGGCGACCGAGCCCGCGCCCAGCGGGTAGCCGGGCAGGTCGACCTTGCTGATGTTCGCCCGCACCAGGGGGCGTCCGGTGGGTTTCAGCGGCGGCGGCAGGACCGCGGCGACGGCGTCGGGATCGCTCTCCCAGACGGCCACCACCCCCGTCGACCAGATGTCGGGGAGCTTGGAACTCGCGGTGCGCGCGGCGGCGATCTCCGCCTCGTCGCGCGCCCCGTAGCGAACGCGTGCCATGTCGTACCACCCTTCGTCAGCGCGGAATCAGGTCCGCGGCCGGGACTTGCGGCGGTTCTGTAACACAGTTACAACAGGAGCCGTGAAGGGTAAAGAGACAGAGCGCGTCGAAGCGCGGGGCCCGCGCACGCCCCTGGACCGCGAGCAGGTGATCGAAGCCGCCGCACGCCTGGTCAAGCGGCACGGCCCCGAGGCCCTCACGATGCGGGCGCTCGCCGCCGAGCTCGGCGCCGCCGTCACCTCGATCTACTGGCACGTCGGCAACCGCGAGTCGCTCCTGGACGCCCTCGTCGAACGCACCCTCGCCGACCTCGGCGAGATCCGCGCCACCGGCCGCACCCCGGCGCAGCGCGTCGCCGCGGTGGCCCGCGCCCTGCGCCACCAGCTCCTCGACCATCCGCACCTCGTCGCGATGGTCCACGAACGGGGCCTCACCGAAAGGATGTTCCTGCCCGCCCAGCGGACCCTCGTGCACGAGGTGCACCGGGCGGGGCTGCGCGGCGCCCGCGCCGCCGAGGCCGTGCGCGCCGTCCAGGTGCACGTCGTCGGCCACGTCCTGGTCGAGCGCTACCGCGAACGCGCCCCGGAGCAGCACCCGGGCGAGGAGGAGTTGTGGACCGCGCGGGCGGCGGAGGAGGACGGCGCGCTCGCCCGCGCGCTGGCCGGACCGGTCGATCCGGAGGCGCTGTTCGACACCTCGGTCAGGGCTCTGGTGACGGGACTGCTCGGACCGGCGAGCTGACTGTCAGTCGCGGCCCGTATCCTCATGGACCATGCTCGAAGACCGCACGACCGCAGCGTCCGCAGCCCCCTGGCCGGCCGCGTACCCAACGGGGTACGCGGTCGTCGACGTGGAGACCACCGGCCTGGCCCGCGACGACCGCATAGTGTCGGCCGCCGTCTACCGGGTGGACGCCCGGGGCGAGATCGAGGACCACTGGTACACGCTGGTCAATCCGCAGCGCGACCCCGGTCCGGTCTGGATCCACGGCCTCACCAGTGAGCTGCTGGCCGGCGCGCCGCTCTTCTCGGACGTCGCCGAGGAGTTCGCGCGCCGCCTCGAAGGCCGCGTCCTCGTCGCGCACAACGCCGTCTTCGACTGGTCGATGATCGCCAGGGAGTACGCACGCGCGCAGCGCACGGCCCCCGTCCGCCAGCGGCTGTGCACCATCGCGCTCTCCAAGGAGCTCGCGCTCCCGCTGCCCAACCACAAGCTGGAGTCGCTGGCCGCGCACTTCGGCGTCGAGCAGCGCCACGCGCACAACGCCCTGGACGACGCGCGGGTGCTCGCCGAGGCGTTCCGGCCCAGTCTGCTCGCGGCGGCCGGGGGCAATGTCCGGCTGCCGCTCCTGGAGTGCCGGCCGCTCACCGAGTGGTCCGACGGCGCGGCCCGCGTGGTCCGCCAGGCGACCGGTCCGACGCCCGTCTCCTCGTACCGGCCCGGGAGTTGGCGCCCCTCGCGGAAGCGGCCGCCGTGCCCGCATCCGAACCCGGGGCGTTACGAACCGGGCAAACCGCTCAAGCAGGGCATGCGGGTGGCGTTCTCCGGGGACACCTCCGTGGAGCGCGAACTCCTGGAGGACCGGGCGGTGGACGCCGGGCTGCACATCGCGACGAGTGTGTCCCGTCTCACCAGCCTGCTGGTGACGAACGACCCGGAGTCCGGCACCTCCAAGACCGTCAAGGCGCGCTCGTTCGGCACCCCGGTGATCGACGAGGCCGCCTTCGGCCAGCTGCTCCAGGACGTGGCGCCCGCCACGGAGACGTAACCGCACAGACGTTCCTCGCCCGCGCGGGCGCCCGGGGCCGCCCCGGGCGTCAGACGGGTGATTGCCGCACGACTCGCCCGCCGACCGCTCGCCCCGCACCGCCGCGACGTCTCACCCTGTGGCGCATGGCACGTTGCGAGGTCTGCGGAAACGACTACGGCATGTCCTTCGAGGTGCACGCACAAGGTGCGGTGCACGTCTTCGACTGCTTCTCCTGCGCCATCCACCGCATGGCGCCCATCTGCGAGCACTGCCGGTGCCGCATCATCGGCCAGGGCGTCGAGGTGGAGGGCCACTGGTACTGCGGCGCCCACTGCTCGCGCGCGGAGGGACGGGTGGGCATCGTCGACAACGTCTGAGCCGGACACCGTCCGAGCCGGTCCCCCGGCGGCCCCGCGCCCCGCGCCCCCGCCCACCCCGACCCCTCCCCCGACACCCCGCGGCCCTAGAGGTACGGTCGTGGGGTGTACCGCTTCCTGTTGACCCGGCAGTGGGTGATCCTCACCCTCATCGCCCTCGTTCTCATCCCCGTGATGGTCGAGCTGGGTTTCTGGCAGCTGCACCGTCACGAGCACCGCGTCGCGCAGAACCAGCGGGTCACCGAGGCGCTGGCCGCCGACCCGGTGCCGGCCGAGAAGATCACCTCGCCGGGCCACGAGGTGCCGAAGGCGGACCTGTACCGCCGGGTGAGCGCCAAGGGGACGTACGACACCCGGCACGAGGTCGTCGTGCGGCGCCGCACCAACTCCGACGACGAGGTCGGCTTCCACGTCCTCACCCCGTTCGTCCTCGACGACGGCAAGGTCCTGCTCGTCAACCGCGGCTGGATCCCGGCCGACGGCCCGCAGACGGCCTTCCCCAAGGTCCCCGCCCCGCCCCGGGGCGAGGTCACCATCACCGGGCGGCTGAAGGCCGACGAGACCTCCGCGGCCAGCGGGATCAAGAACGTCCGCGGCCTGCCGGACCGTCAGATCATGCTGATCAGCAGCGGCCAGCAGGCCGACAGCCTCGGCAAGCAGGTCCTCGGCGGCTACGTCGAACAGACCTCGCCGGAGCCCAAGGACGGCTCCCCCGAACTCATCGCCGAGCCCGACCACAGCGGCATCGGCCCGCACATGGCGTACGCGGTCCAGTGGTGGCTGTTCGCCTCGGGCGTGCCCATCGGCTGGGTCGTCCTGGTCCGCAGGGAGAAGCGCGACCGCGCGGCCGCCGCGCAGGCCCCCGCCGAGGAGAGCGTGCCGGCGCACGCCTGAGCGCCGCCCCGGCCGGGCGTCCGCGCCCGCCGGGCGCCCCGGATTGGCCGGGCCCCTTCCCGGGAAGCCGTTCCCCGTGCATCACCCCATCGAGGATTACGCGCTCATCGGCGACCACCAGACCGCCGCCCTGATCGGCAGGGACGGCTCCCTGGACTGGCTCTGCCTGCCCCGATTCGACTCGGCCGCCTGTTTCGCCGCGCTGCTCGGCGACGAGGAGAACGGACACTGGCGCATCGCACCCAAGGGCGCCGGTGCCTGCACCCGGCGCGCCTACCGTCCCGACTCCCTCGTCCTCGACTCCGAGTGGGAGACCGACGACGGGTCCGTGCGCGTCACCGACTTCATGCCGCAGCGCGACCGCGCCCCCGACGTCATCCGCATCGTCGAAGGCCTCAAGGGCCGCGTCACCGTGCGCAGCACCCTGCGGCTCCGCTTCGACTACGGCTCCGTCATGCCCTGGATGCGCCGGCGGGACGGGCACCGCATCGCGGTGGCGGGCCCCGACTCCGTGTGGCTGCGCAGCGAGCCGGCCGTGCACACCTGGGGCCACGACTTCGGCACCCACTCCGAGTTCACCGTCGAGGAGGGCGAAAAGGTCGCGTTCGTCCTGACCTGGCACCCCTCGCACGAGCCGCGCCCCGCCCTGGTCGACCCGTTCGACTCCCTGCGCGACAGCCTCGCGGACTGGCAGGCCTGGGCCGCCCGCTGCGACTACGAAGGCCCGCACCGCGACGCCGTCGTACGCTCCCTCATCACCCTCAAGGCCCTCACCTACGCCCCGACCGGCGGCATCGTGGCCGCCCCCACCACCTCGCTCCCCGAGGAGCTCGGCGGCGTCCGCAACTGGGA
Organism: Streptomyces sp. NPDC041713; assembly: GCF_055591085.1. Taxonomy (NCBI): domain Bacteria; kingdom Bacillati; phylum Actinomycetota; class Actinomycetes; order Kitasatosporales; family Streptomycetaceae; genus Streptomyces; species Streptomyces sp. NPDC041713. Next base: position 1,070,673 of record NZ_JBVIZY010000001.1, on the reverse strand, counting down.
CTACCGCTACTGCTGGCTGCGCGACTCCACCCTCACCCTGGGCGCGCTGCTCGCGGCCGGCTACTCGGAGGAGGCCGAGGCGTGGCGCGACTGGCTGCTGCGGGCGGTCGCGGGCGACCCGGCCGACCTGCAGATCGTGTACGGCCTCTCCGGGGAGCGGCGGCTCCCCGAGTACGAACTGCCCTGGCTGCCCGGCTACGCGGACTCCGCCCCGGTGCGCATCGGCAACGAGGCCGTCAAACAACTGCAGCTCGACGTGTACGGCGAGGTCGTCGACTCGCTCGCCCTGGCCGATCGCTCCGGCCTCGCCACCCCGCCGCACGCCTGGCACCTCCAGCTCTCCCTGCTCGAGTTCCTGTACGAGAAGTGGCGGGAGCCGGACCAGGGCCTGTGGGAGGTGCGCGGGCCCCGGCGCCACTTCGTGTACTCCAAGGTGATGGTGTGGGTCGCCGCAGACCGCACGGTGCGCTCCCTGGAGCAGAACCCGAAGCTGCCCGGCGACGTCGAGCGCTGGCGCCGGCTGCGGGACGAGGTGCACCGCGAGGTCTGCGAGCGCGGCTACGACGCCGACCGCAACACCTTCACGCAGTCCTACGGCTCCACCGAACTGGACGCCTCGCTGCTGCTCATCCCGCGCGTGGGCTTCCTGCCGCCCGACGACCCGCGCGTCATAGGCACCATCGACGCGGTCCACGCCGACCTCGGCAACGACGGGTTCCTGCGCCGCTACACCGCCGACCAGACGGACATCGACGGACTGCCCGGCCAGGAAGGCGTCTTCCTGGTCTGCTCGTTCTGGCTGGCGGACGCCCTGCACATGACGGGCCGCACGAAGGAGGCGCGCGAACTGTTCGACCGGCTCCTCGCGCTCCGCAACGACGTGGGGCTGCTCGCCGAGGAGTTCGACCCCGCGTCGGGCCTGCAGCTGGGCAACTTCCCGCAGGCGTTCAGCCACATCGGTCTGGTCAACACCGCCCTCGCGCTCTTCGGCGGGGACGCGGCAGGATAGGAACCATGGATCTTGGACTGAAGGACCGTGTGTACGTAGTCACCGGCGCCACCCGTGGCCTCGGCAACGCCACCGCCCGCGCGCTGGTCGCGGACGGCGCGCGGGTCGTGATCACCGGCCGGGACGAGAAGACCGTCGCCGAGGCCGCCGCCGAGCTGGGCGAGCGGGCGGTGGGCGTCGCCGCGGACAACGCCGACCCGGCGTCCGCGGACGCGCTGATCGGCGCGGCCCGTGAGCACTTCGGCCGCTTCGACGGCGTGCTGATCAGCGTCGGCGGGCCCGCGCCCGGCTTCGTCGCGGACAACACCGACGAGCAGTGGCAGGCGGCGTTCGAGTCCGTCTTCCTCGGCGCCGTGCGGCTCGCCCGCGCCGCGGCCGCCGGGCTCGGCGAGGGCGGCGTCATCGGCTTCGTGCTCTCGGGTTCGGTGTACGAGCCGATCGCGGGCCTGACCATCTCCAACGGGCTGCGCCCGGGGCTCGCCGGGTTCGCCAAGTCCCTCGCGGACGAGCTCGGGCCGCGCGGCATCCGGGTCGTCGGGGTGCTGCCCGGCCGGATCGCCACCGACCGGATGCGCCAGCTGGACGGCCTCTCGCCCGACCCGGAGGCCACCCGCGCCGCCAACGAGGCGGGTATCCCGCTGCGCCGCTACGGCACGCCGGAGGAGTTCGGCCGCACGGCGGCGTTCCTGCTCTCGCCCGCGGCGTCCTATCTGACGGGCGTCATGGTGCCGGTGGACGGCGGCTCGCGCAGCGGCTTCTGACCGACGCGCGCTGTGTACCGGCGTTTATGACCGGCACCCGAGGCCGTACGGGTCACGTGGGGGTCAACTCACCCGTTCCGCGCGGTGCTTGAGTCCGCGCAGCCGCACCGTGGTCGGCAGGCCGTCGAGGCCCGCCGAGTCGCGGGCGTGCGCGAGGGTCTCGTCGGACAGCCGGTGCAGCGTGTCGGCGGGCGCGGCGTGGGGTTCGAGGACGAGCTGCACGCGCGCCCGCGGCGTGCCGCGCCGCCCGGTCAGCGTGGCCTGGGCACGGTCGACGCCGTCCAGCGTCTCGGCCTCCCTGGCCAGTACGTTCTCCATGGCCCGGCCGCGCAGCGACGCGCCCTCGCCGTCCCCGGTCGCCACCAGGACCTCCGCGAGGCGGCGCCTGCGCAGCTGGGCGGAGAGCCACCACAGCGCGAGCAGCAGACACACCGCGAGGGCGGCGATGACCGCGGGCCAGAACCAGCCCTCGTCCCGCCACCGCGTCCGGTCGGCGGCGCTGAGCAGCACGTCGTGCCGGCCGTCGTGGATCCACCAGGAGGGCGGCGACGCGCCGAGCCCGACGGCGAGCACGGAGCCGCCGAGGACGAGCAGCACGAGCCCGATCAGGGCGAGGACGATCCGGTTGACCGTGCGCAGCATGGCGCTCATCCCTTCCTGCCGGGCCGGGCCACGTGGACCGAGAGGCCCGGGTCCCGCGCGAGACCGAGGTCGCGGATGCCGTCGGACAAGGTGGTGTCCAAGTCATCGCGTACGTCGTCGAGTTCACGGAAGTGCGAGACGGCGCGCACGGCCACCTTGGAGCGTGTCATGCGGACCCGCACGGACTGCACGCCGGGCACGTCCATCGCCCGGTCGCGCAGCACGGTCGCGGCGGCGCCGCGGTACAGGCCGCCGCGTACGTCGGCGTGGGTGCGCCGCATCGGCAGGAGGGACCGCATCCCGGGCGTCACCGCGAGGAGCAGGAGCCAGAGCCCGAGGACGGCGGCGACGGCCGCGCCGGCGAGCACGGCCGTGTCGTCGAGCGGCCGTTCACCGAGCTGACGGGCCAGTTCGCGCCGCCAGCGCATCGCCGGATGGTCGGCCCGTACGGCGACGATGTCGTACAGGAGCAGCCCGGAGCCGCCGAGAACGACCAGAGCGGCGATCGCCGCGGGCACCCGCCGAGCGGCCCAGAACCGCCCCGCCTTGCCGTCGCCGCCGGAGAGCGTCGGCAGGGGTTGGTAGGCGGAGGCGGAGGACGACCGGTCGAGGTCGTCCGAACGGTCGGGGTCGGCCGGTCGGTTGGGGTCGACCGGCCGGCCGGGGACGCCCGAACGGTCGGCGTCGTCCGACCCGTCTAGGTCGCCCGTCCGGTCGGAGGCGGCCGGTCGGTCGGGGGCGGGGGTGCTTCCGGACTCGATGACCGGGAGGCGCTGGGTCGCGCCCTCGGTGTCGTCCGCGCCATCCGCGCCATCCGCGTCGTACGCGTCGCTTGCCCGGGGGTCACTCATCGTGTCCTCCCGTGTGCCGAGGCGCGGACCCGCGCCGAGTGCAGCCGCTCCACCTGGACGGCCACCTCGGGCACGTCCATCCCCGCCAACGCCTTCACCTGCTGGGCGACATGGCGACGCACCGCGCCGCACTGGCCGCCGATGTCACAGGGGTAGTCCAGTTCGAGGCTGACGCGGACGCGGGCCTCGTCGTGGCGGACGGAGACCGTGGCGCGCGGCGGCGGGCCGTCGGGCGGGACCGCGTCCACCGCCTCGCGGGCGGCCTGCGCGGCGATCTTCGCGACGACCCGGTCGGCGATGGTGGTCGCGCCGCGCTCACCCGGCGCGACCTGTGCCGCCACCGCTCACCGCCGCCGGTCGCCGCGGCCGCGGAAGAAGTCGCCGGGTTCCAGGTCCCCCTCGAGGAACCGCCCGGCCACGAAACCGATGGCGCCCAAGGCGGCCACCAGCAGGAACGCCCCGAAGCCACCGAAGTATCCGGCGAACCCGAGAGCCATTCCGGCCACCATGCCGATCACGGCCATGCTCATCGTGCGCTCCTTAACGAGACGTCCTACTGGAGGCGTCCCTGGGGCTCGTCGTCATCGTCCTCGTCGGGCAGTTTCACGTCGCTCACCGCGATGTTGACCTCGACGACCTCGAGCCCGGTCATGCGCTCGACGGCCGCGATCACGTTCTCGCGCACGTCCTGTGCGACGTCCGAGATCGCCACGCCGTACTCGACGACGATCTCCAGGTCGAGCGCGGTCTGCACCTCGCCGACCTCGGCCTTCACCCCGCGCGACACGGATTTCGAGCCGCCGGGGACCCGGTCGCGCACGGCCCCGAAGGTCCGCGCGAGGCCGCCGCCCATGGCGTGCACGCCCTCGACGTCGCGCGCCGCGAGCCCGGCGATCTTCTCGACCACGCCGTCCGCGATGGTGGTGCGGCCCCGGCTGCCCGGGGCACCGCCGCCCGATCCGCCCGCGGACTTCGCCGCGACGGGGTTCGGGGAATCCTTCTCCAGCGTCTGCGACGCCTTGCGCTGTCCGGTCTCGGTCATCGCCGTCCCGTTCCTTTCGACAGGGGATGTGCTCCGTCGAATGAGGCTGCTTCTGCGCCCACAGTAAGCGCGGCCCCGCGCTCGCGCGCCCGGGATGCGGCAGGGTGGAGCCATGACGGGCGAGGGTTGGACGCAGGCGGTACGCCGACAGCTGGGACTCGGCCGGGTCCTGCCACTGGGCGGCGCGGAGGACGGCGCGTGGGTGACGGAATCGGCGGCTGACGCCGCGTTGCGCCGGATGGCTGACAAGGTCGCCGGCGTGCGGCTCGGTACGGTGCGCATCGCGCAGGCCGAGCCGGGGCGCGCCGTGGAGCCCGCGGTGCCGGCCCCGCCGAGCGCGCTGTCGCCGGGGCCGCTGCGGATCACCGCGGAGTTCACGGCGGTGGCCACGGAGCCGCTGCCCGCGGCGGCGGACCGGCTGCGGGCCGCGCTGACGACGGCGGCGCACCGGCTCGGCCTCGTGGCCGAGGAGGTCGACCTGACGGTGACGGGTCTGCTCGACGAGGACGCCGACGCGAGCGCCGCCCCGCGGACCGGTCCCGCGCACATGGCGCCGACGGAGTCCGCGCCCCCGGAGCGGCCGGACGACGCCGACGAGGCGCGCGTCGCGCGGGCCGCCCTCGCGGTGCCCGGAGTGGTCCGGCTGACCGGAGTGATCGGCGGCGCCGTCCATCTGGAGGAGCACCCGGCGACGGACACGCTGCCGCGCCGCCACGCCCGCCTGGAGCTCGCCACGGGAAGCGGCCACCGCGCCCTGGACGTGGCACTAGCGGTCCGCGCGGCAGTAGGCGCAGCCCTCCCCGACCACCCCACGGTGGCGGTACTGATCACCGAGGCGGGCTAGCCCTCACCCAAAGGCTCAACGAACCCCAGTCACACGACCCCGGCACCACCAAACGAACCACGCCAAGACCCACCGAACAGGCTTCGGGCCCGACCCGGAACGGGCAACGCCAGGCAACGCCCAGCACCGGCGAGCGGAGGGCGACAGACCCGCGAACCGCACCGAGACCCACCGGACAGGCTTTGGACCCGGCCCCGGACAAGGCAACGCCAGGCAGCACGAGCCCGGCAGCCACCGTCCGGCGCGGGCGTACGGAGCGCGGCAGATCCGCGGACGGGAGACCCGCCGGCTTTGGGCCCGCCCCGGAACAAGCAACGCCAGGCGCACGGGGCCGACAGCCACCGTCCGGCACCGGCGAGCACACCGCACCGGAACCCGCCGGACAGGCTTCACGCCCAGTCCGGAACAGGGCAACGCCCGACGCACTAGTCCGGCGACCACCGCCGGCACCGGCAAGCACTCCGCGCCGGAACCCGCCGGACAGGCTCTGCGCCCCGCCCGGGACAGGGCAACACCCGGCGCACGAGCCCGACGGTCACCGCCCGGCACCGGCGCGCGGTCCCCGTAAAGGCCCAGGGGCCAGGTTCAGTCGTCGAGGCCCGCCAAGTCCCGCAAGCGGCGGCCCTGGGCCGCGCGTTCGGCGGCGCGCTGCTCCTCGTACGAGCGGGCCGCGGCACCCTGCAGCAGCGCCTTGGTCTCGATGACCGCGTCGCGGGGCGCGGCGACGAGCGCTGCGGCCAAATCCTTGGCGGCGGCGTCGAGCTGGTCCGCGGGGACGACGAGGTTGGCGAGGCCCACCCGCTCCGCCTCGTCGGCGTGCACGAAGCGGCCGGTGGCGCAGATCTCCAGCGCGCGGGCGTAGCCGACGAGCCCCACCAGCGGGTGTGTGCCGGTGAGGTCGGGGACGAGGCCCAGGCTGGTCTCGCGCATGGCGAACTGCACGTCGTCCGCCGCGATCCGCAGATCGCAGGCGAGCGCGAGCTGGAAGCCGGCACCGATGGCGTGGCCCTGGACCGCGGCGATGGAGACGATGTCGCTCCGCCGCCACCAGGTGAACGCCGCCTGGTACTCGGAGATCGTGGCGTCGAGGAAGCCGTCCTCACCGCGCGCCAGATCGATGAAGGACGGCTCGCCGTCGAAGCCCTCGGGCGTGAACGCCTGCCGGTCGAGGCCCGCGGAGAAGGACTTGCCCTCACCGCGCAGCACCACGACACGGACGCTGCCCGGCAGCAGCTGACCTGCCTCCGTCAACGCCCTCCACAGCGCGGGAGATTGGGCGTTGCGCTTGGCCGGATTGGTCAGCGTCACCGTGGCGACGGCCTCGTCGATGGTGAGGCGTACGCCGTCCTTGTCGAGAACCGGTGCGAGCTCGCTGTCGGGCGAAGCCATGGGTGCCTCCGATGGGTGCGGTCGGACCGGGCGCGCGGGAGCGCCCGTAAGTGACTGCACAGTAACCACCCGGCCGAACTACCGGCCGACCGGGTGGTCACCATCGGAGCATGGGACAGCCTGCCGCCCGCCGTCAGCCGGCGGCGGCCTTCTTGCCTCGCGTCGCCCCGCCGCGTCCCCGCAGCGTGACGCCGGACTCGCTGAGCATGCGGTGCACAAACCCGTAACTACGGCCGGTCTCCTCGGCCAACGCCCGGATGCTCGCACCGCCGTCGTACTTCTTCTTCAGGTCTGCCGCGAGCTTGTCGCGCGCGGCGCCGGTTACCCGGCTGCCCTTCTTCAGAGTCTCGGCCACCCGTGCCTCCTCATGGGAAGTGCGCTCTGGACTTCTCATGATCACCCCTCGCGGGCTTCCTGGCCACCCATTCGACAAGGTCCATACGCCGAGGTTTGTCGCTCCATAAGCGGCGGACACGAGCGGAATTAACGATTCCGCGCGCCGATTTTCGCTCGCCCGAAGAAGTCCCGCGAAGAACCCGCAGGTCAGAGAGGTGCCGGGTGGAGAGGAAGACGTCTGTGCAGGTCACCGCCGAAATCCGTGTATGACACACCTCGGTACGAGGAGAGCTCACACAGATGAGGGATCACGGATCGGCCGAATGATCCATACCCAGTGGATCAGCCATTCGATCAAGCGCGGTGGACGCCCCGGACCGGGGCGCCCGGGGGCGCCGCCGCGTCAGGCGAGGGCGACCAGATCCGCGTAGTCCTGGCCCCACAGGTCCTCGACGCCGTCCGGCAGCAGGATGATCCGCTCCGGCTGCAGCGCCTCCACCGCGCCCTCGTCGTGGGTGACGAGGACGACCGCTCCCTTGTAGGTGCGCAGCGCGCCGAGGATCTCCTCGCGGCTGGCCGGGTCGAGGTTGTTGGTGGGCTCGTCGAGGAGGAGGACGTTGGCGGAGGAGACGACGAGGGTCGCGAGCGCGAGCCGGGTCTTCTCGCCGCCGGAGAGCACGCCGGCCGGCTTGTCGACGTCGTCCCCGGAGAAGAGGAACGAGCCGAGCGTCTTGCGCACCTCGACGAGGTCGAGGTCGGGGGCGGCCGAGCGCATGTTCTCCAGGACCGTGCGCTCGGGGTCGAGGGTCTCGTGCTCCTGCGCGTAGTAGCCGAGCTTGAGGCCGTGGCCCTCGATGACCTGACCGGTGTCGGGCTTCTCGGCGCCGCCGAGGAGCCGCAGCAGGGTGGTCTTGCCGGCGCCGTTGAGGCCGAGGATGACCACGCGCGAGCCCTTGTCGATGGCGAGGTCGACGTCGGTGAAGATCTCCAGCGAGCCGTACGACTTCGACAGGCCCTCGGCCATCAGCGGCGTCTTGCCGCACGGCGAGGGCTCGGGGAAGCGCAGCTTGGCGACCTTGTCGTTCTGGCGCACCGCCTCCAGGCCCGCGAGGAGCTTGTCGGCCCGCTTGGCCATGTTCTGGGCGGCGACGGTCTTGGTGGCCTTGGCGCGCATCTTGTCGGCCTGCGAGTGCAGCGTCGCGGCCTTCTTCTCGGCGTTCTGGCGCTCGCGCTTGCGGCGCTTCTCGTCGGACTCGCGCTGCTGCTGGTAGAGCTTCCAGCCCATGTTGTAGACGTCGATCTGGGCGCGGTTGGCGTCCAGATAGAAGACCTTGTTGACGACCGTCTCGACCAGGTCGACGTCGTGGGAGATCACGATGAAGCCGCCGCGGTACGTCTTCAGGTAGTCGCGCAGCCAGACGATCGAGTCCGCGTCGAGGTGGTTGGTCGGCTCGTCCAGGAGGAGCGTGTCGGCGTCCGAGAAGAGGATCCGGGCCAGCTCGATGCGGCGGCGCTGACCACCGGAGAGCGTGTGCAGGGGCTGGCCGAGCACGCGGTCGGGGAGGTTCAGCGCGGCGGCGATGGTGGCGGCCTCGGCCTCGGCGGCGTACCCGCCCTTGGTGAGGAACTCCGTCTCCTGGCGCTCGTACTGCTTCAGGGCCTTCTCGCGGGTGGCGCCCGCGCCGTTCGCGATGCGCTGTTCGTTCTCGCGCATCTTGCGGATCAGTACGTCGAGGCCGCGCGCGGAGAGGATGCGGTTGCGCGCGAGCACGTCGAGGTCGCCGGTGCGGGGGTCCTGCGGGAGGTAGCCGACCTCTCCGGAGCGGGAGATCGTGCCGCCCGCCGGGATGCCCTCACCGGCCAGACACTTGGTGAGGGTGGTCTTGCCCGCGCCGTTGCGGCCGACGAGGCCGATGCGGTCGCCCTTCGCGATGCGGAAGGTGGCGTTCTCGATGAGGATGCGGGCGCCGGCGCGCAGCTCGATGCCGGAAGCGGTGATCACGGGGGTACTCCTGAACAGAGTGGACGGCGAGTGGGACGACTGAGGTGCTCGGGACCGGTGGCTATGCCGTCCAACTGAGGAGAGGAGCTGCCATGGCAGCCAGTCTAACGGGACGTCGCAACTACTTTTCTGGGCGAGCGCCGCGCTCGGCGGGGTGAGGGCCGCCATCGACGACCCGCCGGACGTCCCCGTTGCCGAGCGGTGTGCGCCCCGGAACGATTCTGCCGTAGTCGTCCACCGCGATGACCTGCGCGGTCCATGCCGCGGTGGGGCTCGTACAGGGCTGGGCGAGCAGCAGGGCCGCACCGTGACGTACGGAACGCGCCGGTTCGAAGGCGCAGCCGCGGCGGGCGGGCAGCACCCAGCGCAGATCGCCGTCCGCGGTGCGGTAGGCGGCGACGCGGTGCGGGGTGACGACGGCCAGCATGCGGGCGCCCGGGGTGAGCGGCTGCAGGACCCCGGCGCCGCCGCGTCCGGCCGGGCCGCGCAGCCAGGGCGCGCTCTCCGGGATGGCGCGGTGCCAGCGCACCGAGCTGCCGTCGGCACGCGCGGTGTCGGTGACCATGCCGTCGTCCCAGAGCGTGAGGGCGTGGCCCGGCGCGGGCAGCACGGTCACCGGACGGCGTCCCGCGCGCGTGTACGTCCAGCGCGGGCCGCCGCTCGCGGTGTCGTACGCCTCGACCGCCCGGCCCCGCGTGCGCAGCCCCGGTTCCGTGCCGGTCCCCGCCGCGCGCGTGTGGACGGTGAGGCGGTCCCCGTAGGGGGCGGGCCGGGCGTGGTGGGCGGCGGTGACGAGCGGCAGCGCGAGGAGCGCGAGCGCCACGGGGAGCGCGACGCGGACGCCGCGGCGGACCGGCGCGGGCAGGCAGGAGCGCGCGCCGGACGCCTCGTGCGGCAGGCCGGCCGCGTCGAACGGCAGAGCGGACATGACGCCCCCCTTCGGTACCACTGCCCACGGATCAGGCGCAGAGCGTAGCGGCGGGGGTCGGGGCGGGCCGCCCGGCGGCGGGGCGACACGGCGCGGGGTGGTCCGCGTCCCCCGTTCGGACCTCCGTCCGGCGCCCGCGGAACGCGGACGTATCAGGATGAAGTGGCCGGGAGCCCGGTGCGGGGCGGCGCGGGCCGTTCCGGATGCGCGGCAGAGGGGTGCGCCCATGCAGTTCGACGACGACGCCGATCTGGACACCTCGGAGGTGCAGGATGCGCGCGGCAGTCGGATCCCCGGCGGCCGGGCGACGGTGGGCGGCGGCGTGGCCGGTCTGATCGCGCTGCTCCTGGGGCTGTTCTTCGGGGTGGGCCCCGACCAGCTCGGGCTCTCCTCCGGCAACGACGAGCCCGCGGTCTCGTCCTCGTCGCTCGACCAGGTGCAGCAGAGCTGCCACACGGGGCGGGACGCCAACAGCAAGGAGGACTGCCGGATCGTGGCGGTGGTCAACAGTCTCCAGGACTACTGGCGTCCGGAGTTCCAGCGCCGCAGCGGCACGTACTCCCCCGCGCGGACCTACCTCTTCACCGGCCGCGTGAACACCGCCTGCGGCACCGCCACGTCGGCGGTCGGACCGTTCTACTGCCCCGGCGACCGGAAGGTCTATCTGGACCTGGGCTTCTTCGACGACCTGCGGACCAAGTTCGGCTCCAGCGGCGGCCCGTTCGCGCAGGCGTACGTGGTGGCCCACGAGTACGGGCACCACGTGCAGAACCTGATGGGCACCCTGCGGCGCTCCCAGGACGGGCGCACCGGGCGCGACAGCAACGCCGTGAAGGTCGAGCTGCAGGCCGACTGCTACGCGGGGGTCTGGGCCCGGCACGCGACCCGCAGCCCGGACGAGCGCACCGGCAAGCCGCTGATCACCAGCCTCGACGACGCCGACATCCGGGACGGCCTCGACGCGGCGGCCGCGGTGGGCGACGACCGGATCCAGGAGAAGTTCCAGGGCCGGGTCACGCCGGAGTCCTGGACCCACGGCTCCGCGGAGCAACGCCAGCAGTGGTTCTACCAGGGCTACCGCAGCGGCGACATGGCACAGTGCGACACCTTCCGCTGACACCGCGCGAGACATCCGGCACACAGCATCCGGCACGAGACATCTGGACGGAGTGATCGGCATGGCAGGCCACGCCGCGGGACGGCCGAGCGTCTTCCCCACCCTGCTGTACGCGGACGCCAAGGCCGCGATCAAGCAGCTGACGGAGGCCTTCGGCTTCACCGAGCTGAGTGTGTACGAGGGCGAGGACGGCAGCGTCATGCACGCCGAGCTGGCGCAGGGCAACGGCGCGGTGATGCTCGGCTCCAAGGGCAGGGGCGGCGCCTTCGACCGGGCGATACGCGACGCCGGACCGTGCGGCGTCTACGTCGTGGTGGACGACGTCGACGCCCACCACCAGCGGGCGAAGGAGCACGGCGCGGAGATCCTGATGCCCCCGACGGACCAGGACTACGGCTCGCGGGACTACATGGCCCGGGACGCCGAGGGCAACGTGTGGAGCTTCGGCACGTACGCCCCGGACACCCGGGGCTGACGCCCGCTCACTCCCCGCCGGTGTGCACCTGGAAGGCCGCGCGGCGCACCGCCTTGGCGAGCGCCGGGTCGGGGTGGGCCGCGGCGAGGGCGACCAGGACCTGCACGGTCCGGGGGTGGCCGACCCGGCGCACCTCGTCGAGGAGTGCGGGCACGGTGGGCTGGACCGCCGACTCCAGGTGCCGTACGAGGAGTTGGGTCTCGCCGTGGTCCGCGACGGCAGCCGCGGTGTCGACCCACAGCCAGGTGGTCTCCTCGCGGGTCAGCACGAGGTGGACGTCCTCGGGGTCGGCGCCCTCCTGCTCGGCGAGCCAGAGCAGTGCGTAGGGGCGCAGGGAGGGCTCGTCGACGACCGCCCTGACCTCCGCCTCGGCGGGCGCGCCGACCACCCGCAGGGCCTCGAAGGCCAGGCCGCGCAGCAGGGCGTCCTCGCCGCGTGCCGCGGTGAGGAGTTCGGTGACCGCGCCGCCCACCGTGCGGGCGGCGAGCCAGGCGCGGTACTCGGCGCGGGCCGCGTTGGGACGCAGCCGGGCGCAGCCGCGCAGCATGTCCTCGGCGGCCTGCTCGATGTGCCCGGCGGGGCTCTGCGCGGCGACGCAGATCTGCTCCAGCTTGACCCAGACCGCCCAGCTGCCCAGCGGGGTGAGCGTGGCCTGGCCGTCGGCCCAGGTCAGCGCGCCGACGGCGGCGAGGCCGTGCAGGGCCCAGTCGAGCAGCGCGGGGAGCGGGGCGTCCTGCGGGGTGTCGGGCGCGGCGGCGGGGTCCGGCTGCGGGCCGTAGGGGATCTCGCAGCGCTCGGTGCGCAGTTCGGTGACGCGCTGGTCCAGGAGGTCGAGCAATTGCGGTACGGGCACGGGTCCTGCCGACAGCTGGAGCAGCGAGAGGACCTGCGGCATGGCCTCGACGACCTCGGCGACGGCCGCGGGGGCGAGGTCGTCCGGCGCCGGGTGGGCCAGCGACCAGGCGTCGAAGAGGGCGACCCAGCCGCGCAGTACGGCGGTGTCGTCGCGGTCCCAGACGCGCAGCCGCCAGCCGGGGCGGGCGACGTCGCCGTGCACCTCGACGAGGCCGGCGAGGCGCGCGGTGTCCCAGTCGGCGCGGATCTGAGCGGCGGTCAGGCCCAGCTCGGCGGCGGCCCGTTCGGCCGTGGCGTCGGAGAGCGTGCCCTTGCCGTCGGGCGTCCCCGGGGCGCCGTCCGGGCCGGGGCGCAGCGCGGCGTCCGCCCAGCGGGCGACCCGCGCGGCGTCGGCGAGCCGGGCGCGCGCCGCTCCGGCCAGCTCCGCGGGGGCGGGTGTGCCCTCGGGTGGCCGGGGCGCGGGGCGGCGCGTGCGGCGGTTGCTCATCGCGCCGGGGGCGGCCGAGAGGGGGCGCGTTGCGTCGCGCCGGGCCTCTCCTCGCTCTTCGGCCCTCGGGTAGGGCGCGCGGACAAGTCGGAGCCTGGAGTCGCGCGGGGTACGGGACGTCACGGGAACAGTCTTCCTGTTGACGGTCCGAAAACCCAAACGGAATGCGGGTGCGGGGCTCAGACCAGGGGCGTGAGGAAGCGCCGCAGCACCTCTTCGTACCCCTTCGGGTCGGCGTTCCACATGGCGCCGTGCGGGGCGTCCGGCACGGTGTGCAGGGTGACCAGGTCCGGGCGCCGGGCGGCCAGTTGGCGGGAGAGCGCCCAGGGGGCGACCACGTCGTCGGGGCCGTGCACGAGGAGGGTCGGGACCTTCGGCATCCCGGCGCCGGCCGCCGCGAGGATGCGGTCGCCGCGCAGCCCGGTGCGCCCCTGGGCCGCGCGGACCGCAAGCGGAAGGAGCGGTCCGGGGGTGCGGCGGGCGCCGGCGAGGGCGCGCAGGGTGGATTCCCAGTTCAGCACCGGGGAGTCGAGGACGAGTCCGCTGACGCGGTCGCGCAGCGCCGAGTGGGCGGCGGCGTGCAGACACATGGCGGCGCCGGTGGACCAGCCGTGCAGGACGATCCGCCCGGCGCCGTTGCGCACGGCGTGCCGCATGGCGGCGTCGAGGTCGCGCCACTCGGTCTCGCCGAGGTGCCCGAGGCCGTCCGGGGAGCGGGGCGCGCCCGGGTCGCCCCGGTAGGCGATGTCCAGGACGGGGACCCGCAGCCGGCGCAGGAAGTCCATCACGACCATGGGGTGTTCGCGGGTGGTGCCGAGGCCGTGCACCGTGATGACCCAGGTGTCGCGGGCGGCGGGCACGAACCAGGCGGGCAGGGCGCCGAGTTCGCCGGGCACGACGACGTCCTCGTGATCGATGCCGAGCGCGGAGCGCGGGTCGCCCACGTGGACCTGTGGGGTGAGCCAGACGCGCGCGCCGGGGTCCAGGGAGCCGTGGGTGACGGCTTCGAGGCGGCGTACGACCGTGTCGGCCTCGTGCGGGGCGGCGTCCAGGACGGGGCCGACGATCGCGTGGGTGCCGGGGCCGCTCAGGCCGTATCGGCCGGGGCGGCGGCTCGCGAGGGCGCGGGTCAGGGTGACCTGGCCCGCGGCCGTGGCGTGCACGGTCAGACGGGGTTCGGTCGGCAGCGGGCGGCCGACGGGCGCCTTGAGGGCGGCGTCGCTGGCGAACCGGCCCGCCGCGATGGCGGCTGCGGCCGTCCCGAGGGCGGCTGTGACTGCGGTGACGGCCGCTGCCGTCGCTTTGGCTGGGCGCACCGTCCCAGTGTCCGGGGGCGAGGCCCGCGAAGCCAGTGGGCGGTGCCCGCGGGGTGAGCGAACAGCTCAGTTGGCCGACTGTCCGTACCCCTTCAGTTTGCCTTCCGCTTCGCGCAGCTGGTCCGGCGAGAGGAGGGCCGGGGTGCGGCCGGGGAGGGCGGCGGCGGTGAGCCAGAGGCGGCACATCCACTCCAGCTGGGCGGTGCGGTCGTACGCCTGGGCGAGGCCGGATCCGTAGGTGACCGTTCCGTGGTTCTGGAGCAGGCATCCGGTGCGCTCGCGCAGGGCGCCGAGCATGGCGCTCGCCAGCTCCTCGGTGCCGTAGAGCGCGTAGGGCGCGACGCGCACCGGGCCACCGAGGGCGGCGGTCATGTAGTGGACCGCGGGGACCTCGGTGACCAGCAGCGACACGGCCGTGGCGTGCACGGCGTGGGTGTGCACCACCGCCCGCGCGTCCGTGGCGCGGTAGAGGGCGAGGTGCATGGGGAGTTCGCTGGTGGGCGTGAGATCGCCGAGCACCTGGCGTCCTTCGAGGTCGACGCCGACGGCGTCCTCGGGGCGCAGCCGGTCGTACGGGACGCCGGTCGGGGTGACCAGGACGGTGTCGCCGACCCGCACGGAGACGTTGCCGGAGGTGCCGACGACCAGGCCGTCCGTCACCGTCCTGCGGGCCGTCGCGACCAGCTCCTCCCAGGCCCGGCCGATCGCGTCGCGCGTCGCCGCCCCGTCAGTGCCGCCGGTGTCCTCGGTGGCATCGGTGTGCCGCTGCTCAGTCATGCGGGGATCCTGCCGGGTGATCTGGATCTCTTCAACGGTGGGCGCCGGCCCGGGGGGCCGGGGGCGGGCGGTCGGTCCGTGCGGGGTGCGCCGCCGGATGGCGGAGCCCGACACTCCGGTCGGTTTGCGGGTCGCCCGGCACCGCTCCGTACAGTCGATCTCAAACACCTGTCCTACCCGGAGCAAGGGCACTCCGCTTTGGGTCACCGCACCGCCCGGCCCAGTTCACTTTCCGTTCACCCGGATTGCCTACGTTCCTTGTGCCACTGACGTCCAACAGAAGCCTGGGTAAATGGAACACATCACGCTTCTCCTCGGGATCGTGATCGTCACCGCTCTCGTGTTCGATTTCACGAACGGTTTCCACGACACAGCCAACGCGATGGCGACGACCATCTCGACCGGCGCTCTCAAGCCCAAGACGGCGGTGGCCATGTCCGCCGTGCTCAACCTCGTCGGCGCCTTCCTCTCCGTGGAGGTCGCCAAGACGATCTCCGGCGGCATCGTCAACGAGGACGGCCTCAAGACAGAGGTGATCTTCGCCGCGCTCGTCGGCGCGATTCTGTGGAACCTGCTGACCTGGCTGGTGGGCCTGCCCTCCAGCTCCTCCCACGCACTCTTCGGCGGCCTCATCGGCGCCGCGGTCATGTCGATGGGCTGGTCGTCGATCAACGGCGGCACCGTCGTCACCAAGATCCTCATCCCGGCCGTCGCGGCCCCGCTGGTGGCCGGCATCGCCGCGACGCTGGCCACCCGCCTGACGTACCGGATCGGCCGCAACACCGACCAGAAGGCCACCGCCAAGGGCTATCGCGCGGGCCAGATCGCCTCCGCGGGACTCGTCTCGTTGGCCCACGGCACCAACGACGCGCAGAAGACCATGGGCATCATCACGCTCGCCCTGATCACCGGCGGCGTCCTGAACCCCGGCGCCAACCCCCCGATGTGGGTCATCGTCTCGGCCGGTGTCGCCATCGCGCTCGGCACCTACCTCGGCGGCTGGCGCATCATCCGCACGATGGGCAAGGGCCTGACCGACCTCGCGCCGCAGCAGGGCTTCGCCGCCCAGACCAGCGCCGCGACGGCGATCCTCGCCTCCTCGCACATCGGCTTCTCCCTCTCCACCACCCAGGTCTGCTCGGGCGCCGTGATGGGCGCGGGCCTCGGCCGCAAGGGCGGCGTGGTCCGCTGGTCGACCGCCACCCGGATGTTCGTCGCGTGGGGCCTGACCCTGCCGGCCGCCGGTCTGGTCGGCGCGGGCGCCGAGTTCCTCACCAAGCAGGGCCCCTGGGGCGTCGCGGTCACCGCGGCCCTCCTGATCGCCGGGGCGAGCGTCATCTGGGTCCTGTCCCGCCGCAACTCGGTGGACCACACCAACGTCACGGACGACGAGATCCGCTCCGGCGACACCCCGGCCGCCGAGCCCGCGGGCGTCGTGACCACCGCGATCGCCGCCGTCACCCCGCCCCCGGCGGGCGCGATGGCCGCCTCCGTCCTGCCGGGCGCTCCCGTCAAGGCCACCGTCTCGGCCCCGACCACCACCACGACCGGCGCCATGGCGGACCCCGCCCGGCCCGCGACCGTGTAAGGACAGACCAGCATGAGCATCGACTGGGCAGCTCTCGGCTCCGTGTTCGGAGTCAGCCTCGCGGTGACGGTGGCCCTGGTGGGCCTGTTCACCCTCGGCATCGTCGGCCTCTCCAAGCAGGAGTCGGCGGCCGCCTCCGCCGGTGGCTCCGCGGCCCTGGCGCGCACCGGCGCGTACGCCTGCTTCGCGCTCTGCGCGGCGGCGGTGGCGTACGGCATCTTCCTGATCGTCGCCTGAGGCGTCGCCCGACGGCAGCCTTTCCTCGTGGGGCGCGGAGCGTACGGACGCTCCGCGCCCCACGCGCGTGCGCGGACCCCGCGTGCAGGCGCCGCGTGTGGGCCCCAACACACTCTCCCGCCGCAGGTCAACGGCGAGTTGACGGGCCTTCGCGGGCCGTGGTGGACTGCCGGGGCCAACCACGGCGGCAGAAGAGGAAGCCGGTGCGAATCCGGCGCGGTCCCGCCACTGTCACCGGGGAGTCCCTCCCCGCGAGCCAGGAACTCTCGCCGCCGATCACGTCGAACCAGGGCGCGGACACCCTGAGTGAGGACATATCGCCATGCTCGGCCGCCCGGTGCCGCCCTTCCCTCTGAGTACGAGCTCGCTCCTCAGCGCGGCGACGGGCTGACCCCGTGCGTGCCGATCGCGACTTCGCGTACGGCGCCGCCGCCGGCCTCCTCGGCGACCTGCTGCTCGGCGATCCCCGCCGGGGCCACCCGGTCGCCGCGTTCGGCCGTGCCGCCGCCGCCGTCGAACGGGCCCTCTGGCGCGACCACCGCGGCTGGGGCGCGCTGCACACCGTGGTGTGCGCCGGGGGCGCGGCGGGTGCCGCTGCCCTGGCCACCACGCTCGTACGCCGTTCACGTGCCGGATCCGTCGCGCTGACCGCCGCCGCCACCTGGGCCGTCGTCGGCGGCACCTCGCTCGGCCGGGAGGCGCGGGCCGTCGGCGGGGCGCTGGCCGCCGGGGACATCGAGGTCGCACGGGAGCGGCTGCCACATCTGTGCGGGCGGGACCCGCAGGCGCTGGACGCGGACGGCATCGCGCGGGCCGTGGTGGAGTCCGTCGCCGAGAACACCTCCGACGCGGTGGTGGGGGCGCTCGTGTGGGGCGCGCTCGCCGGGGTGCCCGGCCTCGTCGCCTTCCGGGCCGTCAACACGCTGGACGCGATGGTGGGACACAAATCGGCCCGCTACCGGCGGTACGGCTGGGCCTCCGCCCGGCTCGACGACGTCTTCGGGTGGCCGGGGGCGCGGCTGACCGCGGGGCTCGCGGCGCTCGCCGGGGACGCGCCGCGCGGGGCCCTGCGCGCCTGGCGCGCGGACGCGGGCAAGCATCCGAGCCCCAACGCAGGACCCGTCGAGGCCGCCTTCGCCGGGGCGTTGGGCGTCCGGCTCGGGGGGACGCTCTCGTACGGGGGGCGGATCGAGCACCGGCCGGTGCTGAACGGGGAGGGGCGCGAGGTGCGGGTGGCCGACATCGACCGGGCCGCCAGGCTGTCCCGGCGCGTCGGGCTGCTCGCCCTGGGAGCGGTGGTGGGCGCCCGCTGGGCGCTGCGGTCGGCGACGTCAGGGAGAGGGAAAGCATGAGCGGTGGACTGCTGGTCGCCGGGACCACGTCGGACGCCGGGAAGAGCGTCGTCACCGCCGGCATCTGCCGGTGGCTGACCCGCAAGGGCGTGTCCGTCGCGCCGTTCAAGGCGCAGAACATGTCCCTCAACTCCTTCGTCACCCGCGAGGGCGCGGAGATCGGCCGGGCGCAGGCCATGCAGGCGCAGGCCGCCCGCGTCGAGCCGACCGCGCTGATGAACCCCGTACTCCTCAAGCCGGGCGGCGACCGCTCCAGCCAGGTCGTCCTGATGGGCAAGCCGGTGGGCGAGATGAGTGCGCGTGGCTACCACGGGGGGCGGCAGGCGCAGTTGCTGGACACCGTCGTGGGCTGCCTGGAGGAACTGCGCAGCACGTACGACGCCGTCATCTGCGAGGGCGCGGGCAGCCCCGCCGAGATCAACCTGCGGCGCACCGACATCGTGAACATGGGCATCGCGCGCGCCGCCCGTTTCCCCGTCCTGGTGGTCGGGGACATCGACCGGGGCGGGGTGTTCGCCTCGTTCTTCGGCACGACCGCGCTGCTGAGCGCGGCCGACCAGGAGCTCGTCGCGGGCTATCTGGTGAACAAGTTCCGCGGTGACGTCTCCCTCCTCGAACCGGGGCTGGACATGCTGCTCGGGCTCACCGGGCGGCGCACCTTCGGGGTGCTGCCGTTCCAGCACGGGCTCGGCATCGACGAGGAGGACGGGCTGCGGGTCTCCCTGCGCGGCGCCGTACGGGAGTCCGTGGTCGCCCCGCCGGTCGGCGAGGACGTGCTGCGGGTCGCGGTGTGCGCGGTGCCGCTGATGTCCAACTTCACGGACGTGGACGCGCTGGCCGCCGAGCCGGGCGTCGTCGTGCGGTTCGTGGACCGGGCCGAGGAGCTCGTCGACGCCGACCTCGTCGTCGTACCGGGCACCCGCGGGACCGTACGGGCGCTGGCCTGGCTGCGGGAGCGCGGCCTCGCGGACGCCCTCGCGCGCCGCGCCGCCGAAGGCCGTCCCGTGCTCGGGATCTGCGGGGGCTTCCAGGTCCTCGGCGAGCACATCGAGGACGACGTCGAGTCGCGGGCCGGCTCCGTGGACGGCCTCGGGCTGCTGCCGGTACGGGTGCGGTTCGCCCGCGAGAAGACCCTCGCCCGGCCGGTGGGCGAGGCACTCGGCGAGCCCGTCGAGGGGTACGAGATCCATCACGGGGTCGCCGAGGTGCTGGGCGGCGAGCCGTTCCTGGACGGCTGCCGGGTCGGCGAGGTGTGGGGCACGCACTGGCACGGGTCGCTGGAGAGCGACGCGTTCCGGCGCCGGTTCCTCACCGAGGTCGCCCGCGCGGCGGGGCGCCGCTTCGTGCCCGCGCCGGACACCGCCTTCGGGACGCTGCGCGAGGAACAGCTCGACCTGCTCGGCGACCTGATCGAAGAACACGCGGACACGGACGGCCTGTTGGACCTGATCGAGAACGGCGCACCGGCCGGGCTGCCGTTCATCGCGCCCGGAGCCCCGTCGTGAGCGCCGTCATGAGAGCCGTCTTCAGCGCCATCGTGAGCGCCGCCCCGCACCACCGCATCAAGGAGGCCCTGTGACCACCCCCTATCCGTTCACCGCCCTCGTCGGCCAGGACGATCTGCGGCTCGCGCTGTTGCTGAACGCCGTGTCGCCCGCCGTGGGCGGTGTGCTCGTGCGGGGGGAGAAGGGCACCGCCAAGTCCACCGCCGTGCGCGCGCTCTCGGCGCTGCTCCCCGAGGTGCCGGTCGTCGCCGGGTGCCGCTTCTCGTGCGATCCGGCGGCCCCGGACCCGAACTGCCCGGACGGCCCGCACGAGTCGGGCGGCGCCACGGCGCGCCCGGCGCGGATGGTCGAGCTGCCGGTCGGCGCGTCCGAGGACCGCCTCGTCGGCGCCCTGGACATCGAACGGGCCCTCGCCGAGGGCGTGAAGGCCTTCGAGCCCGGCCTGCTCGCCGACGCGCACCGCGGCATCCTGTACGTCGACGAGGTCAACCTGCTCCACGACCACCTGGTCGACCTCCTCCTGGACGCCGCCGCCATGGGTGCCTCGTACGTGGAGCGCGAGGGCGTCTCCGTGCGGCACGCCGCCCGTTTCCTGCTCGTCGGCACGATGAACCCCGAAGAGGGCGAGCTGCGGCCGCAGTTGCTGGACCGGTTCGGGCTCACCGTCGAGGTGGCCGCCTCCCGCGAGACCGACCAGCGCGTCGAGGTGGTGCGTCGGCGCCTGGCGTACGACGACGACCCCGAGGGCTTCGCCGGCCGCTGGAGCGAGGACGAGTCCGCGCTGCGGGACCGGGTCGTGGCGGCCCGCGCACTGCTCCCCCACGTCACCCTGGGCGACGGGGCGTTGCGGCAGATCGCGGCGACCTGCGCGGCGTTCGAGGTCGACGGGATGCGCGCGGACATCGTGATGGCGCGCACGGCGACGGCGCTGGCCGCGTGGGCGGGCCGCACCGACGTGCTGAGCGAGGACGTGCGGCAGGCCGCCCTCCTCGCGCTGCCGCACCGCAGGCGCCGCAACCCCTTCGACGCGCCGGGCCTCGACGAGGACAAGCTCGACGAGACGCTGGAGGAGGCACGCGAGGACGAGGCTTCCGAGGAGCCGGAGCCTCCGGAGGGCGACGACGACCCCGACGGCGGCGGCCCGGACGGGCCTGATGGCGGCGGCCCCGGTGGCGGGCAGCCCCCGTCCGACGGCCCCGAATCCCCCGAACTGCCGTCCCAGAACCAAGGCTCCGACACGGATCAGGCGTCCCCCCCGCAGGAGCCAGCACCCGCGCCGGGTGCACCGTCCGGGGCGGGCGAGCAGCAGCCCGTGCGCGCGGCCGAGCCGTTCCGTACGAAGATGCTGAGCGTGCCCGGCATCGGCGAGGGCGCGGCCGGGCGGCGCTCGCGGGCCCGCACCGAGCACGGCCGCACGACGGGCTCGCGCCGCCCCCAAGGCGCCCTGACCAAGCTGCACTTGGCGGCGACCGTGCAGGCCGCAGCCCCGCACCAGAAGGCCCGCGGACGCTCGGGGACCGGTCTCGTCGTACGCCGTGACGATCTGCGTCAGGCGACGCGCGAGGGCCGCGAGGGCAACCTCGTGCTGTTCGTCGTGGACGCCTCCGGGTCGATGGCGGCGCGGCAGCGGATGAGCGCCGTCAAGGGCGCCGTGCTCTCGCTCCTCCTCGACGCCTATCAGCGGCGCGACAAGGTGGGGCTCGTGACGTTCCGGGGCCAGGACGCCGAGGTGGCGCTGCCGCCGACGTCGTCGGTGGACGCGGCCGCGGCCCGTCTGGAGACCCTGCCGACGGGCGGCCGGACGCCGCTGGCGGCGGGCCTGCTGAAGGCGCACGACGTGCTGCGGATCGAGCGGCTGCGGGACGCCGCGCGCCGCCCGCTGGTGGTCGTGGTGACGGACGGGCGCGCCACCGGAGGGGTCGAGCCGGTGGCCCGCGCGGGCCGCGCGGCACGGCTGTTCGCGGCCGACTCGGTCGCCTCGGTGGTCGTCGACTGCGAGTCGGGTTACGTACGTCTGGGCCTCGCTGGCCAGTTGGCGGGCGAGCTCGGCGGGACGGCCGTGACCCTCGACGAGCTGCGGGCGGACTCCATCGCCGGCCTCGTCAAGGACGTACAGACCATGAACTCGCCTTCGAGGAGGGCCGCTTAATGCCGCAGGGACAGCCGAGCGTCGTACCGGACGACGGGCTCACGACGCGCCAGCGCCGCAACCGTCCGCTGGTGTTCGTGCACACGGGCATCGGCAAGGGCAAGTCGACGGCCGCGTTCGGGCTCGCGCTGCGGGCCTGGAATCAGGGGTGGCCGATCGGCGTCTTCCAGTTCGTGAAGTCGGCGAAGTGGAAGGTCGGCGAGGAGAACGCGCTGAAGGTCCTCGGCGCCTCCGGCGAGGGCGGCACGGTCGCCTGGCACAAGATGGGCGAGGGCTGGTCCTGGATCCAGCGCGCCCCCGCCGAGGGCGAGTCGACCAACGAGGACAAGGCCCGCGAGGGCTGGGAGCAGGTCAAGCGGGACCTCGCCGCCGAGACGTACAAGCTGTACGTCCTGGACGAGTTCGCCTACCCGATGCACTGGGGCTGGATCGACGTCGAGGAGGTCGTCCAGGTGCTGCGCGACCGCCCCGGCACCCAGCACGTCGTCATCACCGGCCGCAACGCGCCGCGGCAGCTGATCGACTTCGCCGACCTGGTCACCGACATGTCCAAGGTCAAGCACCCGATGGACGCGGGCCAGAAGGGCCAGAGGGGCATCGAGTGGTAGCTCGCCTCGTCGTCGCGGCGCCGTCGTCGGGCAGCGGCAAGACGACCGTCGCGACGGGCCTGATGGCCGCGTTCGCGGCGGCCGGGCTCGCCGTCTCCCCGCACAAGGTGGGGCCGGACTACATCGACCCGGGCTACCACGCCCTGGCGACCGGCCGTCCGGGCCGCAACCTCGACGCGTACCTGTGCGGGCCCGACCTGATCGCGCCGCTGTTCGCGCACGGGTCCGCCGGCTGCGATCTCGCCGTGGTCGAGGGCGTGATGGGGATGTACGACGGGGTCGCCGGGCAGGGCGAGTTGGCCTCCACGGCCCATGTGGCGAAGCTGTTGCGGGCGCCGGTCGTGCTGGTCGTCGACGCGTCGTCGCAGTCGCGGTCGGTGGCGGCGCTGGTGCACGGCTTCGCGTCCTTCGACCCCGAGGTGCGGATCGCCGGGGTGATCCTCAACAAGGTCGGCTCGGACCGGCACGAGATGCTGGTGCGGGACGCCCTGGACGAGTCGGGCGTGCCGGTGCTCGGCGTGCTGCGCCGCGCCCCCCAAGTGGGCGCGCCGTCCCGGCACTTGGGCCTGGTACCGGTCGCCGAGCGGCAGCCGGAGGCGGTGGAGTCGATCGCCGCGCTGGCCGCGCAGGTACGGGGCGGGTGCGACCTGGACGCGCTTCTCGCGCTGGCCCGTTCGGCACCGGACCTGCGGGGCGAGGCCTGGGACCCCGCGACGGGGCTCGGGGAGTCACCGGCTTCGCCTGGTTCGTCCTCAAGCGCCGGACGGGCTGGATACCCCCCGGCCGGGCCGGAGAGGCCCATCGTCGCCGTCGCCGGTGGGGCCGCGTTCACCTTCTCGTACGCCGAACACGCCGAGTTGCTGCGGGCCGCCGGAGCCGAGGTCGTCACCTTCGACCCGCTCCGCGACGAACAACTCCCCGACGGGACCGCCGGATTGGTCATCGGGGGCGGGTTCCCCGAGGTGTACGCGCCGGAGCTGTCCGCCAACGAGCGGCTCAGGAAGGCCGTGGCCGAACTCGCGCTCTCCGGGGCGCCGGTGGCCGCCGAGTGCGCGGGGCTGCTCTACCTCTCCCGGGAGCTCGACGGGAAGCCGATGTGCGGGGTGCTCGACGCCGACGCGCGGATGTCGGAGCGGCTGACGCTCGGGTACCGGGAGGCGGTGGCCGTCTCCGACAGCGTGCTCGCGGTCGCCGGCACGCGGATGCGGGGCCACGAGTTCCACCGCACCACCGTCGAGCCCGGCGCGGGGCCGACGCCCGCCTGGGGCCTGCACGCGCCCGAGCGGCGCGTCGAGGGCTTCGTCCAGCGGAACGTGCACGCCAGCTATCTGCACACGCACTGGGCCGCCGAGCCGGGCATCGCGCGCCGGTTCGTCGAGAGCTGCGCGCCGTGAGCGTACGCACCGCTCCCGGCGGCTCAGCCCGCGAGGCCCACCACCAGCCAGATGAACGCCGCGCCCGCCACCGTGCACAGCAGCGTCGAGCGGGCCGGGTGGTCGTGGTGCGCCTCGGGCAGGATCTCGGCGGCCGCGAGGTAGAGCAGCGCGCCGCCGAAGAAGCCCAGATAGCCGCCGAGCAGTTGCTCCGGAATGGTGAAGAGCAGCGTCGACGCGGCGCCCACGACCGGGGCCGCCGCGTCCGCGAACAGCATGGCAAGCGCCTTGCGGCGGGCGTTTCCGTACAGGCTGGTGATCGTGTACGTGTTGAAGCCGTCCGCGAAGTCGTGGGCGACGACGGCCAGCGCCACGGCGACGCCCATGCCGCCGCCCACTTGGAAGGCGGCGCCGATCGCGACGCCGTCCATGACGCTGTGCCCGACCATCGCGGCGGCGGCCGTGAGTCCGACCTCGGGGACCCGCTCGTGCCCGTGCCCGTCGGCGCCGTGCGCGGCCTGCCGGCCGGCGAGGAGGCGTTCCACCAGATGGGCGACGAGGAAGCCGGCGACGAACAGGAGCAGCGCGGCCGGTACGCCGAAGACGAGGCCGCCCGCGGCGTCCAGCGCCTCCGGCAGCAGATCGAGGCCGACGACACCGAGCATCAGGCCCCCCGCGAGACCCAGCACCAGATGGCGCCGGTCGGTGACCCGCTGGGCCGTCCAGCCGCCCACCAGGGTCATGAGAAAGGCGCCGAGCGCCACGAACACCGCCATGGGCCCTTGCTATCCGATGGACCCCGCGCCCCGCACATCCGCCACTCCCCCACCTCTGTACGAAAGGACCTCCCCGCATGGCCAGGGCCGCCGGTACCGGTGCCGGACAGATGACACACCCGGACCCCGACGCCGTCCTCGTCGTCGGCGTCGGCGCCTGTGAGGACGCCCCGGTGGAGGAGGTGCTCGGCCTGGTCAGGGCCGCGGTCCGGGAGGCCGGCCGGGGCGAGGACGCGGTCGCCGAGCTGGCGACGGTCGACGTGAAGGGCGAGGAGCCGGCGATCGTCCGCGCCGCCGCCGCGCTCGGGGTGCCGCTCGTGACGTACTCGGCGCGCGAGCTGGCGGAGGTGACGGTGCCAAACCCGTCCGCGCGGTCGCGCGCCGCGGTGGGCACGCCGTCGGTGGCGGAGGCGGCGGCGCTGCGCGGAGGCGGTGAACTGGTCGTCCCCAAGAGGAAGTCGACGCCTGCGGGCCGCCCGTCGATGGCGACGTGCGCGGTGGCGGCCCGCCCGCGCCCGGCCGCCCCGGACCTGCGCCACCACGGTGACGCGGAGGTACGGGACGACGGCGCGGCCCTCACCGACCTGGCGGTCAACGTACGTTCCGACACGCCCCCGGCGTGGCTGAAGGAGGTGATCGCCGCCTCCCTGGACGACCTCGCGGCCTACCCGGACGGCCGCGCGGCGCGCGAGGCGGTGGCGGCCCACCACGGCGTGCCCGCCGACCGCGTGCTGCTGACGTCCGGAGCGGCGGAGGCCTTCGTGCTGCTCGCCCGCGCCCTGAAGGTCCGTCACCCCTATGTGGTGCACCCGCAGTTCACGGAGCCGGAGGCGGCGCTGCGGGACGCGGGGCACGAGGTGGGGCGGGTGCTGCTGCGGGAGGAGGACGGCTTCCGGCTGGATCCGGCCGCGGTGCCGGAGGAGGCCGACCTGGTGGTCGTCGGCAACCCCACGAACCCGACGTCGGTCCTGCACCCGGCGGGCCCCCTCACCCAACTGGCTCGCCCTGGGCGGGCCTTGGTGGTGGACGAGGCGTTCATGGACGCGGTACCGGGTGAGCGGGAAGCGCTGGCGGGCCGCACCGACGTGCCCGGCCTGATCGTGCTGCGCAGCCTCACGAAGACGTGGGGCCTGGCGGGTCTGCGGATCGGCTACGTCCTGGCCGCGCCGGACACGATCCGCGCCCTCGCGCAGGCGCAGCCGCTGTGGCCGGTGTCGTCGCCCGCGCTGGCGGCGGCGCGGGCGTGCGTGAGTCCGCGGGCCCTGGCGGAGGCGGGCCACGCGGCACACCGCGTGGCGGCGGACCGCGCCCATCTCCTCGCGGGCCTCGTGGAGTTGTCCTCCGCGGGGGTGAGCGCGGTGGGACCGGCGGAGGGTCCTTTCGTCCTGGTACGGGTCCCGGGGGCGGCCGGGGTGCGGGAGCGGCTGCGGGGGCGGGGGTTCGCGGTGCGGCGCGGCGACACGTTTCCTGGCCTGGGGCCTGACTGGATCCGGGTTGCCGTCCGGGGGCGGGCGACGTCGGATGCGTTTGTCGCTGCGCTGCGGGAGACGGTGGGCCCCTGACGGGGCCGGGGGGCTAGGCTCCGCAGTTGCCTGCGCCCCCTACCATCCCGCCGCTCCGCGGCGAATACCTCCCACCCACCCACCCGTTCACCCCGCACCGTCAGGCGGGAGTAGGGGCGGGCGTTCACCCCGCACCGCTCGGCGGGAGCGCCGACCTCCCGCCCCCGCCACCAAACCTCAGCCCCGCCGCCTCCGCGCCGCCATCAGCGCCCCACCCCCCGCCACCAACAGCACCACAGCCCCACCCGCCACATACGGCGTCAGCGAACTCCCGCCCGTTTCCGCCAAGTTGGCCTCCCGCTCCGGAGCGGGCGCCTCCGGCTTCCCCGGCTCCCCCTGCGGCTTCGGCCCCGTCCGTACCCCCGCCGGCACCTCACACCCCGCCCCGGCCAACGTCACCGTCCCCGTCACCTCCGCCACGTTCAGCTTCAGCGGGTTCACGTTCACCTTCAGCTCCAGCGCCGACGCCGCCGCCGTACGCGACGTCGTCCGCGTCCTCGACAGCTCCAGCCGCACATCTCCGACCCCCGGCACCTTCACCTCGGTCGTCCCGTGGGCGGTCAGCGTGACCTTCTTGCCGAGCACCGTCACCCCGCCCAGCAGATTCGATTCGGCGACCGGCCGCTCGCCCGCCGTGCAGACCGCCTTGGAGGTCACCTGCTCGACCTCGACGAGGGAGAGCAACGGCAGCCCCGGCACATGGACCCGGGCCCGCGCGATGTTGCTGTACCCCTTCGCCGTGTCACCCCGCACCGTCGCCTTCGCCGTGGCCACATCCGCCCGCAGCACGCTGAACGGACGCCCGCCGTTCACCCCGTCGAGCCGGGCGGTCAGCGCCGTCTTGTTCGCGTCGGCGGGGGCCTGCACCTCGTTCAGGGCGACCTTGAGCGGGACGTTCACGGTCTTGTTGAGCAGGGAGACGTTCAGCCCGGTGCGCAGGACGACGGCGTCGGCCCGCCCGCCCCGGTGACCGGTGTCGCCGCCCGTGGCGCCCGCGGGCCCCGCCCCGGCGAGCGTCATGGGCCCGGCGACGAGCGCGGTGGCGGCGGCGACCACGGAGAGGCGGCGCACGGACGTACGGAAGGCGTTGCCGTTCGGGAAGGTGCGCGCGGGCATGCCGAAGGTGTTGCTGTTCAAGGTGGTGGAACCCCCACAGGAGATACGGGCCACCGGCGGCGCACGCCACAGGGGACAGCACGTGCGCGACGGCCGATGGCGTCGCCCCTCATCGACGGGGGACGACGCGGGAATCTTTACGCACTGAGAGTGAACGGTCAGCAACCTGACGTGAGTTCACTCCAAAGGGAGGTTTCCGCCCGCGCATTCGAATCCCCCGGCACACGCGTTCCCTCGCACCACCCGAGCAACCGCCTTCCCGCGCACGGCGGTTGACGCACGCTCCCCCGCGGACCGGTTCCAACGAGCCACGACGCGATCACGTCACGCCCGGGTCAACACCCCGTCAGCGCCCCGTCAGCACCCGTCGACGTGCAGGTCGACGCCCAGACACGGCGGACGCCCCGGCGGCCGGCGAACCTCACCCCACCACCCGCCCGTTCAGCACGACCCGCCGCGGCGCCGCAAGCACCCGCACGTCCTCCCGGGGATCCGCCCCGTACACCACGAGGTCCGCCGGCGCGCCCTCGGCGAGACCCGGGCGCCCCAGCCACTCTCGCGCGCCCCACGTGGTCGCCGAGAGCGCGTCCACCGCGGGGATCCCCGCGCGGGTCAGCTCGACGATCTCCGCGGCGACCAGACCGTGCGCGAGGGAGCCGCCCGCGTCGGTGCCGGCGAAGACGGGGACGCCCGCGTCGTAGGCGGAGCGCACGGTGTCGTAGCGGCGCGCGTGCAGTCGGCGCATGTGGTCCGACCAGCGGGGGAACTTCTTCTCGCCGCCCGCGGCCAGATCCGGGAACGTCGCGATGTTCACCAGGGTCGGCACGATCGCCACGCCGCGCTCGGCGAAGAGCGGGATCGTGTCGTCCGTCAGCCCCGTGGCGTGCTCGATGCAGTCGATGCCCGCCTCGACCAGATCGCGCAGCGAGTCCTCGGCGAAGCAGTGGGCCGTGACGCGGGCGCCCAGCCGATGGGCCTCGGCGATGGCCTCCCGTACCGCGTCGCGGGGCCAGCACGCCGTCAGGTCGCCGGCCTCGCGGTCGATCCAGTCGCCGACGAGCTTGACCCAGCCGTCGCCCCGCCGTGCCTCTTGGGCGACGTACGCCACCAGGTCCTCGGGCTCGATCTCGTGGGCGTAGTTGCGGATGTAGCGGCGCGTGCGCGCGATGTGGCGGCCGGCCCGAATGATCTTGGGCAGGTCCTCGCGGTCGTCGATCCAGCGGGTGTCGGAGGGCGAGCCCGCGTCGCGCAGCAGCAGCGCGCCGATCTCGCGGTCGGTCAGGGCCTGCTTCTCGGCGGTGGCGGCGTCGACCGGGCCGTGCGCGTCCAGGCCGACGTGGCAGTGCGCGTCGACCAGGCCCGGCAACGCCCAGCCCTGGACGGTGCGGACGTCGCCGGCCGCGGTCCCGGCCGGGCGGTCGTACGTCACCCTCCCGCCGACCACCCACAGTTCGTCCCGTACGTCCTCGGGCCCGACGAGCACCCGCCCCTTCACGTGCAGCACCGCGTGATCGCTCATGGCAGCAGCTTAGGAGGCACCCGAAACGCCCGACACGGGCCGGTCGGTACGTACACCGGTCGGCGCGTACACCGGTCGGCGCGCACGAGGCCGGTCGGTACGCTCGGTACCGCAGCCCGAACGAACTCGTGAGCGAAGTGAGCAGTGACGTGAGCAGTACTGTGACGCACCCCTTTCTGGACCTGGCGCCGCTGAGCGCCGAGCACTTCACCGCCATCGAGGCGCGGGTGGCCCGGCTGCTCGACACCGAGCAGGACGTCGTGATCATGCAGGGTGAGGCCCTGCTGCCCCTGGAGGGATGCATCCGGGGCGCGGCGCGGCCGGGCACCACCGCGCTGAACGTGATCACCGGACCGTACGGCCAGACCTTCGGCAACTGGCTGCGGGACTGCGGCGCGACCGTCGTCGACCTCGCCGTGCCGTTCCACACCGCCGTCACCGCCGAGCAGGTGCGCGAGGCCCTCGCCGAGCACCCGGAGATCGACTTCGTCTCCCTGGTGCACGCGGAGGCGGCCACCGGCAACACCAACCCCGTCGGGGAGATCGGCGAGGTCGTACGGGCGCACGGGGCGCTGTTCATGCTGGACGCCGTCGCCTCGGTGGCCGCCGAGCCGCTGCTGCCGGACGCGTGGGGCGTGGACCTGTGCGTGATCGGCGCGCAGAAGGCGATGGGCGGGCCCGCGGGCGTCTCCGCGGTCTCCGTCAGCGAGCGGGCCTGGCAGCGCATCGCCGCCAACCCGCAGGCGCCGCGCCGCTCCTACCTCTCCCTCCTGGACTGGAAGGAGCGCTGGATCGACGGCGGCAGGAAGGCGCTGCTGCACGCGCCCGCCCAGTTGGAGATGCTGGCGCTCGAGGCGTGTGTGGAGCGGATCGAGTCGGAGGGCCTCGACGCCCTGATGGCGCGGCACGCCACCGCCGCGGTCGCCACCCGCGCGGGCGCGCTGGCGCTGGGCGGGGGCCTGGCGCCGTACGTGCACGAGGCCGTGGACGCGGCGCCGGTCGCCACCACGCTGCGGACGCCCCCGGGTGTCGACGCCTCGGAGCTCGTGGCCAGGGCGCTCGCCGCGGACCCGGTGCTTCCGCTGGTCGCGGGGGGCGGGGCGCTGGCCACCGAGATGATCCGGGTCAACCACTACGGCCCGGACGCGACCGTTGGCGTGGTGCACGCCTGCGTCGCGGCCCTGGGCGCCGCGATGGGCGAGGCCGGCCTCGCGGTCGACCTGGAGGGGGCCCGGCGCGCGGTGACGGACGCGTGGGACTGAGGGCCTGTCCCTGAGCGGAACGGAACGCCGACGCCCCGGGCCTGACGGGTCCGGGGCGTCTGCCGTGCACCGGTGCAAGGATTGCGGCCGCACGCAGACCGGCAGCCGTACGCAGACCGGCACGAGACTGCGTACGTATGCGGGGTGGCATGGCATCGCCTACGCACCCCGGCACACGGGACCACCCCCGACCTCGACCTACCCGACCTGGACGAAATCGCTGCGCCCGTCCACCCCCTCATGGCACCGTGCCTGTCATGACCACGCTTCCGGACGGCCGTCACATCCCGCCGCTGACCGCCGACGAGTCGACGATGCTGGCGAGCTGGCTCGACCTGCACCGGGCCACGCTGGCGGTGAAGTGCGCCGGGCTCGACGACGAGCAGGCGCTGCGCACGCCGGTCGAGCCGTCCACGCTCTCGCTGTTCGGTCTCGTGCAGCACCTCGCCGAGGTGGAGCGGAACTGGATCCAGCGGATCTTCGACGGGCGTGAGGTGCCGGCGATCTACGAGGGCGCGCCCGGCGGCTTCGCCGTGGACCGGTCGAGGACGTTCGCCCAGGTCCTCGCCGTGTGGGAGGACGAGGTCGCCGTGAACCGGGAGATCTGCGCGGGCCGCACGCCGGACGAGACAGGGCGGCTTACTGCGGCCGAGGCCGCCGTAACGGGCGGCGAGTCCGAGGTCAGTCTGCGCTGGATCCTGATCCATCTGATCGAGGAGTACGCCCGGCACAACGGCCACGCGGACCTTCTGCGGGAGCGCGTCGACGGGGTGACGGGCACGTGAACCGGACGCGCCGCAACCCGTTTCGGGCGCGCGGAAACATGTTTCGGGCGCACCTAAAAGGCACCCTCCGCGCCCCGTCAGCCAATTCATCCGCGCATTCTCACGAATTCTTTATCAACACAGCTTTCCGTGTTCTTCTGCCCGCT
Organism: Streptomyces sp. NPDC041713; assembly: GCF_055591085.1. Classification (NCBI taxonomy): domain Bacteria; kingdom Bacillati; phylum Actinomycetota; class Actinomycetes; order Kitasatosporales; family Streptomycetaceae; genus Streptomyces; species Streptomyces sp. NPDC041713. Next base: position 1,039,864 of record NZ_JBVIZY010000001.1, on the reverse strand, counting down.
TTCCCCGGACCTAAACACTAAGATTTCAACAGCACCAATCACCGTAATTCGGACGCCCCCCTCACGGGTTACGGGCATGTGACGCACTCCACACAAGGTCCGTTTCGCGAAGATTTTCCCGGTCAAAGTCGGGCATAACGCCAATTGCTCCTGCGGGCGCGCATGCTCGCGCGATAACACATGAGACGCCTTCGCGTAACCCCTCCCCCCGATGCAATTCCAGAAATTGCTCGGTAAATTCAATCCGCATGACCGCTGCACAAGCCGATCTACCGACCGACCTGCAGGCGAAATTCCTGGAAATGCCTGAGGGGCTGCGCCTTGACAGCCCCGCTGTCGCCGACGGCGCCGCCATCTGGCGTATCGCCCGCGACTCCAAGGTGCTGGACCTCAACTCTTCGTACAGCTACCTGCTGTGGTGCCGCGACTTCGCGGCGACCTCGGTGGTGGCCCGTGGCGCCGACGGCGAGCCGGCCGGTTTCATCACCGGCTACATCCGCCCCGAGCGCCCGGACACCCTGCTGGTCTGGCAGGTGGCCGTCGACCACGAACAGCGCGGACGCGGGCTGGCCGGCGCACTGCTCGACGGACTGACCGCGAAGGTCTCCGCCGAGCGTGAGCTGACCACGGTCGAGACGACCATCACGCCCGGGAACACCGCCTCCGAGCGGCTGTTCCTCTCCTACGCGCGCCGTCACGGCGCGTCGGTCGAGCGGAAGATCCTCTTCGACGCGGGTCTTTTCCCTGATGACGGGCATGAGCCAGAGGTGCTCTACCGCATCGGCCCGATCGGGCACTGAGCCGATCGCCCCCTGAACTTCGCTCCCCCCGCACGTCCGCAACCCCCCACTTCCACGCCTTTCCATCTCCCAGGAGATTCGCTGTGACCATCACCCAGCCCGACCTGAGCGTCTTCGAGACCCTGGAGTCGGAGGTGCGCAGCTACTGCCGCGGTTGGCCTACGGTCTTCGACCGCGCGCAGGGCAGCCGCATGTTCGACGAGGACGGCCACGAGTACCTCGACTTCTTCGCCGGTGCCGGTTCGCTCAACTACGGCCACAACAACCCGGTCCTGAAACGCGCGCTGATCGACTACCTGGAGCGCGACGGCGTCGTGCACGGCCTGGACATGTCGACGTCCGCGAAGCGCGCCTTCCTGGAGTCGTTCCAGAACATCATCCTGCGCCCGCGTGACCTCCCGTACAAGGTCATGTTCCCGGGCCCGACGGGCACCAACGCGGTCGAGGCCGCGCTGAAGCTCGCCCGCAAGGTCAAGGGCCGTGAGTCGATCGTGTCGTTCACGAACGCCTTCCACGGCATGTCGCTCGGCTCCCTCGCGGTGACCGGCAACGCCTTCAAGCGGGCGGGCGCCGGCATCCCGCTGGTGCACGGCACCCCGATGCCGTTCGACAACTACCTGGACGGGCAGACCCCCGACTTCATCTGGTTCGAGCGCCTCCTGGAGGACCAGGGCTCCGGCCTCAACCAGCCCGCCGCCGTGATCGTCGAGACGGTGCAGGGCGAGGGCGGCATCAACGTCGCCCGCGCCGAGTGGCTGCGCAAGCTCGCCGACGTCTGCGAGCGCTGGGACATGCTCCTGATCGTCGACGACATCCAGATGGGCTGCGGCCGCACCGGCGCCTTCTTCTCCTTCGAGGAGGCGGGCATCACGCCGGACATCGTCACCGTGTCGAAGTCCATCAGCGGCTACGGCATGCCGATGTCGCTGTGCATGTTCAAGCCGGAGCTCGACGTCTGGGAGCCGGGCGAGCACAACGGCACCTTCCGCGGCAACAACCCGGCGTTCGTGACGGCCGCCGCCGCGCTCGAGACCTACTGGTCCGACGGTTCGGCGATGGAGAAGCAGACCCGCGCCCGCGGCGAGCAGGTCGAGCAGGTGCTCGCCGCGATCGTCGAGGAGAACCGCGCCGACATCAAGGAGTTCCGCGGCCGCGGCCTGGTCTGGGGCATGGAGTTCCTGGACAAGGACCGGGCCGGCGCCGTGGCGAAGCGGGCCTTCGAACTGGGCCTGCTGATCGAGACCTCCGGCCCCGAGGGTGAGGTCGTCAAGCTCCTTCCGGCGCTGACCATCACCCCCGACGAGCTGGACGAGGGGCTCCGCACGCTGGCCCGCGCGGTCCGCGAGACCGCCTGAGCGGCGCAGGATCCGAGCCCCCGGCACCGTAAGAGAAAAGGAACCAACTCACCGTGATCGTCCGTTCGTTCAAGGACATTGAAGGCACCGACCGCCATGTGAAGGCCGCGTCCGGCACGTGGGAGAGCAAGCGCATCGTCCTCGCCAAGGAGCGTGTCGGCTTCTCGCTGCACGAGACGATCCTGTACGCGGGTACGGAGACGTCGATGTGGTACGCGAACCACATCGAGGCCGTCGTCTGCACCAAGGGCGAGGCCGAACTGACCGACGACACGACCGGCGAGAAGTACACCATCACGCCGGGCACCATGTACCTGCTCGACGGGCACGAGAAGCACACCATGCGGATCAAGGAAGACTTCCACTGCCTGTGTGTCTTCAACCCGCCCGTCACGGGCCGCGAGGACCACGACGAGAACGGCGTGTACCCGCTGCTCACGGAGCCGGACGCGGGCTGACCCGCGACTACATCCCGAACAGGGCCGTACGAGAGGAGAGGCAGGCAACACCATGACCACCGCACCCGAACGCACCAGTGACCTGTACCCGACCCGAGGCGCCGAAGAGGTGCTCATCGAGCGCAAGGACCCCGTCGTGTGGTCCGAGCCGGGTGCTGCTGGGCCGATCACGGCCGGGGATCTGGCCGGGTTCGAGCGGGACGGTTTCCTGGCGATCGACCAGTTGATCACCCCGGACGAAGTGAGCGTGTACCACGCCGAGCTGGAGCGGCTCATCAACGACCCGACGATGCGTGCGGACGACCGCTCCATCGTCGAGCCGCGCTCCCAGGAGATCCGGTCGATCTTCGAGGTGCACAAGATCAGTGAGCTCTTCGGCAGGCTCGCCGCCGACCCCCGGGTCGTCGGCAGGGCGCGGCAGATCCTGGGCTCGGACGTCTACGTCCACCAGTCCCGGATCAACGTGAAGCCGGGCTTCGGTGCCTCCGGGTTCTACTGGCACTCGGACTTCGAGACCTGGCACGCGGAGGACGGCCTGCCCAACATGCGGACCGTGTCGGTGTCCATCGCTCTGACGAAGAACCACGACACCAACGGCGGTCTCATGATCATGCCGGGGTCGCACAAGACGTTCCTCGGCTGTGCGGGCGCCACGCCGAAGGACAACTACAAGCGGTCCCTGCAGATGCAGGACGCGGGCATCCCGTCCGACGAGACGCTCACGCACCTCGCCTCCGACCACGGCATCCGCCTGTTCACGGGCGAGGCCGGCTCGGCGACCTGGTTCGACTGCAACGCCATGCACGGCTCGGGGGACAACATCACCCCCTACCCGCGCAGCAACGTCTTCATCGTGTTCAACAGCGTGGAGAACCCGGCGGTGGAGCCGTTCTCGGCGCCGGTGCGCCGGCCCGAGTACATCGGGGCGCGGGACTTCACCCCGGTCAGGTGAGGTAACGCGGACACGGGCCGGCCCGGCACCCTTTCGGGGTGCCGGGCCGGCCCGTTGCTGCGACGGGTCCGCCCGGTCACAGCGGCAGGTAGTCGGTGTAGCCCTTCTCGGTGCCGCCGTAGTAGGTCGCCCGGTCCGGGGTGTTGTACGGGCCACGGCTGCGCAGGCGGGCCGGCAGGTCGGGGTTGGCGAGGAACAGCGCGCCGAACGTGAGGATGTCCGCGGTGCCGTCCTCCACGAGGGCGAGCGCGTCGTGGCCGGTGGGCCCGTCCGTGTGCGGGTTGAGGACGAGGGTGCCGCCGAACTCCCCGCGCAGCCGCTGGGTCAGCTCGCGGACCTCGCCCACCTCCATGACGTGCAGATACGCGAGGCCGAGCGCGCCCAGCTCCTTGGCGAGGGCGGTGTACGCCGGCGCGGGGTCGGGCTCGGAGATGTCATTGGCGGGGTTGCCGGGCGAGACGCGGAAACCGGTGCGGTCCGCGCCGATCTCGGCGGCGACGGCCGCGGCCACCTCGACGGCGAAGCGGATGCGGTGCTCGGCCGGGCCGCCCCATGCGTCGGTGCGGCGGTTGGAGCCGGGCGCGAGGAACTGGTGGATGAGGTAGCCGTTGGCGCCGTGCAGTTCGACGCCGTCGAAGCCCGCGTCGACGGCGTTCCGCGCGGCGGCGGCGAAGTCGGCGACGGTGGCGCGGATCTCCGCGTCGGTCAGCTCGCGCGGGGTGACGAAGTCCTTGGGGCCCTCGGCCGTGTAGACCTGCCCCTGTGCGGCGACGGCCGAGGGGGCGACGTTGACCAGTCCGTCGGGCAGCAGCACGGGGTGGCCGACCCGGCCCGCGTGCATGAGCTGGGCGAAGATCGTGCCGCCCGCCGCGTGCACGGCGTCGGTGACCTTGCGCCAGCCGGCTATCTGCTCGGCGCTGTGCAGGCCCGGGGTGTCGGGGTAACCCTGGCCGACCACAGAAGGCTGGATCCCCTCGGTGACGATCAGCCCGGCCGAGGCGCGCTGCGCGTAGTACTCGGCCGTCAGCTCCGTGGGGACACCGCCCGCACCGGCGCGGCTGCGGGTCATGGGGGCCATGGCGATGCGGTTGCGGAGGCGGCGGCCGGACAGGTCGATCGGATCGAACGCGGTGCTCATCAGGATCTCCCGGGCTGGTTTATGTGGTCGGCCAACGAATGGACTGAGGGCGACTATAGCCCATTCCTTGGCCGACCAAGGTAATCTTTCGGAAGACGGTGGTCCCGCACGGGATCCGGACAGGCCACCGGGGCAGCGACGACGGACGACAGGAGCTCGCAATGAAGGCCGACACCGCGAAGGCGCCCGCGGGCGACCCCGTCTGTACCCCCGGGGCGGCGGGTGTCGCCGCGGCGGGCCCCGTCAGCCTCGCCGTCAGCCGGGTGGCCCGGCTGCACCGCATCGCCGCGGGCAAGGCCCTGAAGGGGCTCGGCCTCTACCCGGGCCAGGAGTTCGTGATGATGCACCTGTGGGAGGCCGGCGCGGTGCGCCAGTCCGAACTGATCAGGGCGGTCGGCCTCGACCCGTCGACGGTCACGAAGATGCTGCAGCGCCTGGAGCAGGCGGGACATGTACGACGTCGCCCCGACCCGGCGGACCGGCGCGCGGTGCTCGTCGAGGCCAGCGCGGCGAGTTGCGGGTTGCTGGCCCAGGTGGAGCGCGCGTGGGCGGAGCTGGAGGGCCACACGTTGGCCGGCCTGGACGAGAACGAACGCGAGGCCCTCACGAGGCTCCTCGCCAAGGTGGAGACAAGCCTCCGCACGGAGACGGCAGACTGCCCGGAGAGACGCGGCGAGCTCTGACGGCGGAGCTCCCCCGCCCCGGCGGTGCGGGCCCGCCGACGACACCACCCGGCACGCACCCGCCGAGCACCCCGGCTGCCGCCCGGCGCGTACCCCCAGCACTGCCAGCCCGACTGCCTGGCCGACGTCGACCGAAGGCTGCGGGGCCGCGGCGGCAGGCGCTCCGGGCGGCCCCGTCGCGGAGACCTGCTCCGTCGCCGAGGAGGCGGGCACCGCGGACGTGCGCGCAACGCGACAGCGACAGGCTTCCGGAGCACACGGACCGCAACGGACCGCCCGGCCTCCCGGCGGTGCGGACCCGGCGACGACGCCTCCCGGCACCACACCTGCTGAGCCCCCCGGTCACACCAGTGACGCCGCCCGGGACAGTAGGCGGCGGGCGGAGGCGGTGTCGCCGGATGTGCCTCGTGGGATGTGGTCCGGGGTGCGGCGGCCGGTCAGGAGGAGGCAGAAGTCGACGGGGTGCAGGACGAGTTCGGCGCGTACCGGGTCCGCCGCGCTGCCCAGCACCCACACCGTCTCGCCGTCCTCCCCGGCGACGGTGAGCGCGACCGGTGGTGCCTGCGGGCCGAGTGCGGGGCCGAGGAGGCGGACGCCGAGGCGGACGAGCTGCCACAGGTGCGGGGTGGGCGGCGGGGGTACGGGCAGGCCGAGCGCGGCGCCGATGCCGTCGGCGTGCGCCCAGGTGTCCAGGGCCCGCGCCAGGAAGTGGTCGGCGACGGGCAGCCGTACTCCGCCGAGCTCCGTGGCGCGGGCGGCGCGCTCGGTGTCGTGGGCGGCCGGGGTGGAGAGCAGCCCGGCGGCCTGGACGCGCCACGTGGAGACGGTCTGCGCGGGCGTACGGGCCCGCTCCCGCCGGACGACCTCACGGATGCGCGCCTCGCGCACCGCACGCCAGGGCGCGCCGTCCGGCACGCGGGCGACGCCGGTACGGGGACGGGGGGCGGGCCCGAGATGGTGGGCGAGGGGTTCGTCGGCGGCGATCAGCCGGGCGACCGTGTCGTGCACGTTCCGGCCGTGCCCGACCGGCGCGTCCCAGGGCCCGCGTCCGTCCAGCTCCGCGAGCAGCACCTGGAGTCCGGCGACCGCGGCGGCGTAGGGCGCGGCGTGCGGGGCGGTGCGCAGGGCGGGGGCGCGGGTGCGCAGGGCCAGCGAGAGACCGTGCGCCGCGGGGGTCGCGCCGGGCGCGGGGTCCGGTACGGCGGGCCCGTCCAGATGCCGCACCGCGGCCCGCAGCCGCGCGGCCTCGGCGGCGCAGGACGCGCAGCCGTCGAGGTGCGCGGCGATCCCGGCCGCGTCGCCCGGCAGGAGGGCGTCCACGGCGCGGGCGCCGAGCAGTTCGCGTACCGCTTCGTGGCCGTTCGTCACGGGTGCTCACCTCGCGGGGCGGGGTCGGCGAGCGTCTCGGTCAGAGCGCGCAGGGCCGCGCACAGGCGGGCCTGCGCGGTGGCCTCGGGGATGCCGAGTTCGACGGCGGCCTGCCGGTAGGTGCGGCCCGCGAAGTGGGCGAGGTGCACCATCTGCTGCTGGGGCAGCGGGAGTCGGGCGAGGGCGGAGTGCAGGAGCAGGGAGCGTTCCTGTCCCGGGCTGGCCGCATCCGCGCCCTGCACCTGCCCATTCCCCTGCGCCGGGGCCGGGACTGCGCGCGGGGCGGTCTCGTCGGTGGCGTTCTTGTGGTGCCGTTCCTCGCCGCGCACCCAGTCCACGGCACGGTGGTGGGCCCGCACCGAGAGCTGGACGCGCAGGCTGCCCCTACGGGTGTCGAAGGCGTAGGGCCTGCTCCAGAGGAGCGCGAAGACCTCCCGGGCCACCTCGTCGGCGGCGGCCCGGTCCCGGGTGACGCGCAGCGCGACGGCGCGGACGAGCACGCCGTACGCGGCGTGGGCCGCGGCGAGCGCCGCCTCCTCGCCGTGGACGAGGCGCCGGTGCAGGTCAGCGTCGGGCCCCTCGGAACCCGACCCCTCGGAGGACGGCGACTCGAAGGACGGCTCCACCGGCACCACCCCCTCGCGCGGACGACCGTGTGAGGCCCCCCGTACGGGCCACCTCGTACGGGCCACTCCGTGCGACCACTCCGTGCGACCACTCCGTGCGGACCACCCCGTGCTGCAAGCGTGGCGTTTCGCGGCCCGGCGCGCCAGGGTTCAGCCGGAGAGGACATCCAGGAGCCGGTCCACATCCGCCTCCGTGTTGTACAGGTGGAACGCCGCCCTCAGATGTCCCGCGCGCCCCGAGACGAGGACGCCGGCCCGGGCCAGCTCTGGGGCGCGGTCGGCGAGCCCGGGCACCGACACGATGGGGGCCTCCCCCGGCACCGGCGCGTGGCCGAGCCGGGCGAGTCCGGCACGGTAGCGGGCGGCGAGCGCCGTGTCGTGCGCGTGGATCGCGTCCACCCCGCACTCCTCGACGAGCGAGAGCGCCGCGGCGGCGCCGTGGTAGGCGAGGAAGGCGGTGGGCTCGTCGAACCGGCGGGCGTCCGGGGCGAGTTCGGTCAGCGGACCGTACGTGGAGTGCCAGGTGTCGGCCGCCGCGAGCCAGCCGCCGTGCAGCGGCCGCAGCTCCTCCTGCGCCGCCTCGCCCACGGTGAGGAACGACGTGCCGCGCGGGCACAGCAGCCATTTGAAGGCGCCGGTCACGGTGTAGTCGTAGGCCCCCGCGTCGAGCGGCAGCCAGCCCACCGCCTGGGTCGCGTCGAGCAGGGTGCGTGCGCCGTGGGCGGCCGCCGCCGCGCGGACGGCGGCGAGGTCGGCGGTCCGGCCGTCGGCCGACTGGACGGCCGAGAACGAGACGAGCGCGGTGGTTGGGCCGACGGCGGCGGCCAGCTCCTCCAGCGGCGCGTACCGCATCTTGAGGTCGCCGCGCAGCACGAAGGGGTTCACGATGGACGCGAACTCCCCCTCGGCCGCGAGGACTTCGGCGCCTGCGGGCAGCGAGGCGGCGATCAGTCCCGCGTGCACGGCGACGGAGGTGCCGACGGCGACGCGCCCCGGCGCCACGCCGACGAGCTGGGCGAACGCGGCCCGGGCCGCGTCGACCACCTCGAAGTCGCCCGCGCCGCCCGGCCGTCCGTCACCGTTCTCGGCCACGAGCGTGCGCACCGCCTCGGCGGCGCGCCGGGGCAGCAGCCCGCAGACGGCGGTGTTGAGGTAGGTCGAGGTGGGAGCGAATTCGCTGCCGAGGTGGCCGGTGCCGAGGTCGCCGGTGCCGCGGTGGTTGATCCCCATGGACTCCATGGGGATCAACCTAAACGGCCGCTCAGCCCCGCGGAACCGCGCATCCGTCGGGACCGCACGCGTCGCCGCCGCCGTCACCGTCGGCGGTGGCGAGGGTGGTGAGCGGCGCGCGCTCGCCCCAGGCCTGCTCCAGCGCCTGGGTGAAGACCTCGGCGGGCTGGGCGCCGGAGATCCCGTACTTGCGGTCGAGGACGAAGAACGGCACGCCGTTGGCGCCCAGCTCGGCGGCCTCGCGCTCGTCCGCGCGGACGTCGTCGGCGTACCGCTCGGGGTCGGCGAGGACGGCCCGCACCTCGTCCGCGTCGAGCCCCGCCTCGACGGCGAGCTCCACGACGCGCGTGTCGTCGGCGAAGACGGACCGCTCCTCGGCGAAGTTGGCGCGGTAGAGCAGCCCGATCAGCTCGTCCTGCCTGCCCCGCGCCTTGGCGAGGTGCAGGAGGCGGTGCATGTCGAAGGTGTTGCCGTGGTCGCGGCCCTCGGTGCGGTAGTCGAGCCCTTCCGCGGCGGCGTTCTCCCCGAGCCTGCGCTCGCCCTCGCGGGCCTGCTCCTCGCTCATCCCGTACTTCCCCATGAGCATCGGCAGCACCAGCCCGGTGTCACCCTTGGCCCGGCCGGGGTCCAGCTCGAAGGAGCGGTGCACGACCTCGACGCCGTCACGGTGCGGGAAGGCGGCGAGCGCCTTCTCGAAGCGGGCCTTGCCCACGTAGCACCAGGGGCAGGCGATGTCGCTCCAGATCTCGACGCGCATGTGTGTGGCTCTCTTCAGGTCGTACGTCAGGGGGCGCGGAGGCGGCCTCCGCTCACGCTGTCAACGTACGGGCAAAGCGCCTCATTCCCGGTGCCGTCGCGAGGCCTACGATCCGTCGCGCAGACCCTTGGGCCAGTTCGGCCGGAACTCGATGTGGTCGTACGTCACCACGCAGCCCTCGCCCACCGGCGACTGGGCCATGAAGCCGACGAGGGCCGCGCCCGCCGTCTCCTCGTCGCCGAGGGCGAAGATCCGTACGAAGGTCCACCGCTCGCCGTCCGTCGACGCGTGGAACGCGAACGCCGAGCCCGTACGGCTGATGCGCAGCCACGCGGTGCTGCCGTCCACCACGAAGGCGTTGGCGTCGTCGGAGTGGCCGCGGGTGACGACCGTGCAGATCGTCGGCTCGTCCGGCGAGCGCTCCAGGCAGAGCTTGGCCCACTCGCGCTCGCCCACGTGCAGATACAGCACGCCCGCGTCGAAGGCGGCCGCGAAGCCGACCGTGACGCGGGCGATCAGCTGGAAGTCACCCTCCGGGGCGCCGAGCAGGCGGGGCGCGTCGGAGGCCGGCTCCGGCACCCCGGACGTCGGGGGCACGAAGCGGTCCTGGCGCGGGCCCGCCCAGCCGGTGAGCACACCGTCCTCGTGGGACCAGTGGCCGTCGGGGCCGTAGGTGCGCAGCGGGAAGGGCAGTTCGGGAAGGGTGACGTCCATGGCCTCAGTGTTCCAGGCGGCCGTCGAGGCGACGCGGCACCCCCAGCGGGTTGGCGTCGCGCAGCTCCGGCGGGAGCAGCGCCTCGGGGGTGTTCTGGTACGCGACGGGCCGCAGCCAGCGCTCGACGGCCGTGCCGCCCACGGACGTCGAGGTCGAGGTGGTCGCGGGGTAGGGGCCGCCGTGGTGCTGGGCCGGGGCGACGGCGACGCCCGTGGGCCAGCCGTCGACGAGGACGCGCCCGGCGAGCGGGGTGAGCTCGGCGAGCAGCTCGGCGCCCCGGCCGCTCTCCCCCGCCGCCTCCCGCGAGGAGAGCTGCACGGTGGCGGTCAGGTTGCCGGGCAGGCGGGAGAGGACGGCGGTGATCTCCGCGTCGTCGGCGTACCGCGCGACGACGGTGACCGGCCCGAAGCACTCCTCCAGGAGCAGGTCGTGCGCGCCCTCGGCGGCGAGGCGGGCGGCCGGGACGGTCAGGAAGCCCGCGCTGACGGTGTGTTCGCCGCCCGCGCCGGGGGTCACCGGGGCGTCCACGTCGGGCAGTTCGGCGCGCTCGCGGACCCCGGCGACGAAGTTGTCCCGCATCCGGTGGTCGAGGAGCACCCCCGACCCGGTGTTGCTGACCGCGTCGGTCAGGGACTTCACCAGCCGGTCGCCGCCCGCGCCCTCGGGGGCGAGGACCAGGCCCGGCTTGACGCAGAACTGGCCGACGCCGAGCGTCATCGAGCCGGCGAGTCCGGTGCCGATCTCCTCGCCGCGTTCGGCGGCCGCGGCCTCGGTGACGACGACGGGGTTGAGGGAGCCGAGCTCGCCGTGGAAGGGGATCGGCACGGGCCGGGCGGCGGCCGCGTCGAAGAGGGCGCGCCCGCCCCGGATGGAACCGGTGAAGCCGGCGCCGGCGACCAGCGGGTGCTCGACGAGTTCGACGCCCGCGTCGAAGCCGTGCACCAGGCCGACGACGCCCTCGGGGACGCCGTGCCGCTGGGCCGCCCTGCGCAGCACCGAGGCGACCAGCTCCGAGGTGCCCGGGTGGTCGGGGTGGGCCTTGACGACGACGGGGCAGCCCGCGGCGAGGGCGCTCGCGGTGTCACCGCCGGGCACGGAGAAGGCGAAGGGGAAATTGGAGGCGGAGTAGACCGCGACGACGCCGAGCGGGATCTTGTAGCGGCGCAGGTCGGGGATGGGCGGGGTCGCCGTGGCGTCGGGGTGGTCGATGACCACGCCGAGGAAGGCGCCCTCGTCGACGATGTCCGCGAAGGAGCGCAACTGGTAACAGGTGCGGGCGAGTTCGCCGGTGAGCCGGACGGGCCCGAGCGCGGTCTCCGCGTCGGCCGCCTCCACGAGGTGGTCCCCGGCCTCTTCGAGGAGGTCCGCCGCGGTGCGCAGGAAGGCGGCGCGGACGGCGCGGTCGGCGAGGGCGGGCGCGGCGGCGCGGGCGGCGCGGACCGCCTCGTCGACCTCTTCGGCTGTGGCTTCCACCGCAACCTGCTCGCGCTGCTTCCCGGTTCGGGGGTCGACACTCCAGACTGGTGCTGCTGCCACCGCGGATTCCCTTTCCAGAGGTACTGCCTGAGACGTATGACCTGAGACGTATGAGGGGTCTTGCCGGGGTCTTCGAGGGGTCTTGCCGGAGGTATGCCACTCACCAGGGCCGTTCGATATGCTGAACGCCGTCTCCGTCGGTGAATGTGCGGGGACTCGGAGACTATTTCTCGGCGTTCAAAGGGGTCAAGGGCGATGTCGGCTGGCGAGACCGGAGGCGGTGCGCAGGTCAAGTCCGCGGTGCGCACGGTGGAATTGCTCGAGTACTTCGCGGGCCGTCCCGGAATGCACTCGCTGGCCGCGGTCCAGGAGGCCGTCGGCTACCCCAAGTCGAGCCTCTACATGCTGCTGCGCACCCTGGTCGAGCTCGGCTGGGTGGAGACGGACGCGACCGGCACGCGGTACGGCATCGGCGTGCGCGCCCTGCTCGTCGGCACGTCGTACATCGACGGCGACGAGGTCGTGGCCGCCGCCCGGCCGACCCTGGACCGGCTCTCCGACGACACCACGGAGACCATCCACCTCGCGCGCCTCGACGGCACGAACGTCGTCTACCTCGCCACCCGCCAGTCGCAGCACTACCTGCGGCCCTTCACCCGGGTCGGCCGCCGGCTGCCCGCGCACTCCACCTCGCTCGGCAAGGCGCTGCTCGCCACCCGCACCGACGAGCAGGTCCGCAAGCTGCTCCCGGAGACGCTGCCCGCGCTCACCGAGCACACCATCACCGACCGCGAGAAGCTCATCGAGGAGCTGCACGCGGTGCGCGAGCAGGGCTTCGCGGTGGACCGCGAGGAGAACACACTCGGGCTGCGCTGCTTCGGCGTCGCCATCCCCTACCGCACCCCCGCGCGCGACGCGATCAGCTGCTCGGTGCCGGTGGCGCGGCTCACCCCCGCGCACGAACAGATGGTGAAGGACGCCCTGTTCGACGCCCGCGACCGGCTGACACTGGCGACTCGTAGGATCTGACGCATGGATGTGAGCCTGCGCGCGGTGCACGACAGCGATCTGCCGGTGTTCTTCCGGCAGATGAGCGATCCCGAGTCCCGGCACATGGCCGCCTTCACCCCCGAGGACCGGGCCGACCGCGACCGCTTCGACGCGCACTGGGCGAAGATCCGCTCGGACCCGGACACCGCCATCCGCACCGTCCTCGCCGACGGCGACGTGGTGGGCAGCGCCGGGGTGTACGGGGAGCCGGGTGAGCGCGAGGTGACGTACTGGATCGACCGTGCGTACTGGGGCCGCGGGCTCGCCACGGCAGCGCTGCGCGGCCTCCTTGACCTGATCCCCGAGCGTCCGCTGTACGGCCGCGCGGCGGCGGACAACACGGGCTCGATCCGGGTCCTGGAGAAGTGCGGGTTCCGGCGCTTCGGCGCGGACCGGGGCTATGCCGCGGCGCGCGGGGCGGAGATCGACGAGGTGGTCCTCGTCCTGGACGGCGGCTGACCCTCCCCCGCACGGCGGAGGCGGATCGGCACGGCGCAGGAGGTGCGGGGGCCGTCCCGGCGGGAGCGTGGAGCCATGAAGCATCCACGGTCCCCCTCTCCGCCGCCCCTGACACCGGCCCCCGCCCCGCCGGTTCCCGCCTCGCCGGCCCCGATGCCGCAGACCTCATCCCCCTCCCCGCACGCCGCCCCCGGCCCACACGGCCGCGTGCTGCGGACCGTCGTCGGCATCGCCTGCGCCCCGTATCTCGCCCTCAAGGTCGCCTGGATCTGCGGCAGTCGCCTCGGGATCCCGGACGGCAGTCCGCTGCTCGACGACCGGGCGCTGATGATCTGCGCCAATGGTCTGACCGTCCTCATGGACCTGGCCGTCATCGTGCTGGCGGCCCTGCTCACCCGGCCCTGGGGCCTGCGCACGCCCGCCCGGCTGCTCGTGCCGCCGATGTGGGCGGCGTCCGGGCTGCTGCTGCCGATCGTCGCCGGGTTCCCGCTGACGCTGCTGGTCGGCGCCCTCTCCGGCGACGCCACCGCCGACGACGGCGCTGCCGAGCCCTTCCTCCGACCCTGGGTCTTCGGCGTCGTCTACGGCGGTTTCATCGTCCAGGCCCTCGCCCTCGGCACCCTCTTCGTCCGGTACGCCCTGGGCCGCTGGGGCCACCTGTGGCGCGGCCGCGTGGGCGACCTGCCGCCCGCCCCAGGCCGCGGTCCGCGCGCCGCCGCCGTCGCGGCGGGCCTCCTCGCGCTCGGCACCGTCGCCGTGCACCTGCTGTGGGCCACCGGCTCCACCGCGGGCCTCAACGCGTCCCGGATCCAAGGGCGTTCGGGTGACTTCTACGCCCTGGAGTTCCTCAACGCCCTCTACCCGGCCCTCGCCGCCGCCGGCGCCCTGCTCCTCGTCTTCCGGTGGGGCCGCGCCCTGCCCGTCGGGGTGCCGCTCGCGTTCGCCTGGCTCGGCTCGGGCGCGGTGGCGTGCTGGGGCGGCTGGCTGCTCCTCGGCTCGCTCACGACCCTCGGCGACGCCGCCGGGCGGCCCACGGGCCCGATGTACCTGACCTACGCTGTGCACATGATCACCGGGACGGTCGTGGCGGCTCTCGGCGTGCGGTTCCTCAAGGAGCGGGCGGGGCCCACCCCGTGAGGCCACGCGCCACCGTCCCGGCCGGGCGCCGGGCGGGCGTCCTGTTCGGGCGCCGGGCCCGCCGCCGGTGGATCCACCTCATCCTCGGCGGCGCCCTCGCGATGCCGTACGTCTTCGTCGGCTCGGTGATCGTCGGCCCGCTCTTCGGCGACAGCGGCCTCTTCGAGTCGTTCGGCGCCCAGCTCAGCGCGTTCGCGGTGGGGCTGCCGCTCGCCGCGGTCACCGCGCTGTTCCCGCTGACCCGGCCGATGTCGGTGGCCGCCGTGCGGGCGTTGTGCGCGGTGCCGGACGACTCCCTCGCCGAGGGGCCCGCGCGGTCCCGGGCCGCGCGCGGGCGCACCGCCGCGTGGTTCACGCTGCACCTCGGTCTGGGCGGGGTGATCAGCGGCATGTCACTGGCGCTGCCACCGTTCGCGGGCGTCCTGATCGCGCTGCCGTTCTTCGTGGTGCTCGGGGAGAGCCGCATCGGGATGCCGGGGGTGTTCGGCGAGCCCTGGATGGTGGTGCTCGCGCCGGTCATCGGGGTGGCCTCGCTGGTGGCGCTCGCGGCGTGCGCGGCCACGGCGGGCGGGCTGCTCGCGCGCTGGGCGCCCGACCTGCTCGGGCCGACGCCCGCGGACCGACTCGCCGCCGCCGAGCGCCGCGCCGCCGACCTCGCCGTGCGCAACCGCCTCGCGCGCGAGCTGCACGACTCGGTCGGGCACGCGCTGAGCGCCGTCACGCTCCAGGCGAGCGCGGCCCGCCGGGTCCTCGACCACGACCCGGAGTTCGTCCGGGAGGCGCTGGCCGCCATCGAGGACACCACGCGCCGCACGGTCGGCGAACTCGACGCGGTGCTCGGTGTGCTGCGGGAGACCGGCGGCAGCGGCCCGACCGCGCCGGCCCCCACCCTCGCCACCGACCTGGACGGCCTCCTGCACCGGACCAGGGCGGCCGGCCTGCCGGTGTCCGCCACCGTCGACGCGGACCCCGCCGCCCTGCCCCCGCTGATCTCCCGCGAGGCCTACCGCATCGTCCAGGAGGCCCTGAGCAACGCGCTGCGGCACGGCGGCGCCGGCGCCCCGGTCTCCCTGCGCGTCACTCTGGACGGACCGGACCTGACCGTCACCGCCGAGAACCCGCTGCCGTCCGGCTCCGCCGACCGCCGACCCGACCGCCGCCCTGGCGGCGGCCACGGGCTGCGCGGTGTCGCGGACCGGGCCCGGCTGCTCGGCGGCGCCTGCGAGGCGGGCCCGGCGTCGGGCACCTGGCGACTGCACGTACGACTTCCGCTGAAGGGACAGCCATGACGGCCATGCCGGTGAACGACATCAGAGTGGTCCTCGCCGACGACGAGCGGATGGTGCGCACCGCCCTGCGCGCGATCCTCTCCGCCGAGCCGGGCATCGAGGTGGTGGGCGAGGCGGCGACGGGCGCCGAGGCGGTCTCCGTCGTACGGGAGCTGCGGCCCGACGTGGTCCTGATGGACGTCCGCATGCCGGAGGTCGACGGCATCCGCGCCACCGAGCGGATCCTGAGGTCGGTGCCAGGGCCGCCGCGCGTCGTCGTCGTGACGACCTTCGAGAACGACGCGTACGTGTACGAGGCGCTGCGCGCCGGGGCCGCCGGTTTCCTGCTCAAGCGGGCGGAGGCCGACGAGCTCGTCCAGGCGGTCCGGCTGGTCGCGCGCAGCGACTCGCTCCTCTTCCCCGCGGCGGTCCGGGCGCTGGCCACCCGGCACGGCTCCGCAGCGGCGGAGCCGCCGGCCTGGGTGGCGCGGCTGACCGGCCGGGAGAGCGAGGTCCTGCGGCTGATGGCGGCGGGGCTGACCAACGCGGAGATCGCCGGCCGGATGGACGTCGGCCCCGCGACGGTGAAGACGCATGTGGCGGCCGTCCTCGCCAAGACCGGCGCACGGGACCGCACCCAGGCGGTGATCGCGGCCTACGAGGCCGATTTCCTGCGGACTTCCTGAGGGCTTGTGCGGACTTCCTGAGGACTTCCTGAGAAAACGCCCACAACCGGCTCAGATGGGAACGAAACCCGTCCGCCCGCTCGTCCTTCCACGGGATGAACAAGACGATCAGGCGCGCCTCGGTCTTCGCGCTGCTGCTCGTGCTCGCTCTGCTGATACGGGCGACATGGGTGCAGTTCCACGACTCGACGGCGCTCGCGGACGACAAGCACAACCGGCGCAACGCGATCGAGCAGTACGCGCACCCGCTGGGCGACATCATCGTGGGCGGTGAGGCCATCACCGGCTCCGAGCGGACGAAGGGCGGAGACCTCGCGTACAAACGCACCTACAAGGACGGCGACCTCTACTCGCCCGTCACGGGCTACAGCTCCCAGGTCTTCGGCGCCACCCAGCTCGAAGGCATCTACAAGGACCTGCTCGACGGGACCGACAACCGGCTGAAGAACCCCTTGGACACGCTCACCGACAAGCGTGCCGACCCCGGCGACGTCGTGACCACCATCGACCCGGCGGTGCAGAAGGCCGGGTACAAGGCGCTGGGCGACACCAAGGGCGCGGCGGTCGCCATCGACCCGGAGACCGGCAAGATCCTCGGCATGGTGTCGACCCCGTCGTACGACCCGTCGAAGATCAGCGGCTCCACGGACTCCGAGATGTGGAAGAAGCTGACCACCGACAAGGAGAAGCCGATGGTCAACCGCGCCATGCGGCAGCCGCTGCCGCCCGGCTCGACCTTCAAGCTGGTCGTCGCGGCGGCGGCCCTGGAGGACGGTCTGTACGGCTCGGTGGACACGAGGACGGACAGCCCGAACCCGTACACGCTGCCCGGCACCCGGCAGGTCCTCCACAACGAGAACCGGTCGGCGCCCTGTGAGAACGCCGACATCCGCACGGCGCTCCAGTACTCCTGCAACAACGTCTTCGCGAAGATGGCCGTCGACCTGGGCCAGGACAAGGTCAAGTCGATGGCGGAGAAGCTGGGCTTCAACGCCGACAAGCTGGACGTGCCGGTGCGCGCGGGCAAGAGCGTCTACCCCTCCGGCATGGACAAGGCGCAGACGGGGCTCAGCGGCATCGGCCAGTTCGACGTGACGGCGACGCCGCTGCAGATGTCCATGGTGTCGGCGGCCATCGCCAACGGCGGCGAGCTCGCCAAGCCGCACATGGTCTCGCAGATCAGCGACGCCGACGGGAACGTCCTGGAGAAGTACGACGACGCCGAGTCCCAGCGCGTGATGGACGAGTCCACCGCCGAGGGGCTGCAGTCCGCGATGCGCACGGTCGTCGACAAGGGCACCGGTTCCAACGCGAAGATCCCCGGCGCCACGGTCGGCGGCAAGACGGGCACCGCGCAGCACGGCGAGAACAACAGCAAGACGCCGTACGCCTGGTTCACGTCGTACGCCAAGGGTGAGAACGGCAAGGAGGTGGCGGTCGCGGTGATGATCGAGTCGTCCAGCGCGGCGCGCGACGAGGTGAGCGGCAACGGTCTCGCGGCGCCGATCGCCAAGGCGATGATGCAGGCGGCACTGAAGGGCTGAGCGCCGCCGCCGCGGCGCCGCCGACCGAGGCCCGCGCGCTGTGGTCCGTGCCCCCGAGAGGCGCCGCCCCGCCCCCGCGTCCGCGGGTCAGCTGGGGCGGCGCCTTCGCCATGTCCGCAGGGCCGCCGCCACGGCCACCATCGCCCCGGCCCCCGCCGCCGCTCCGGCGAGCGCCCCCGCCACCACGCCGAGGCCTGAGCTCGCCTCGCCGTCGGCCACGGCCACCGCGACGGCGAGGGCGACCAGCAGGACGGCGAGCGCGGCCAGCAGAGCGTAGAACTTCCGGCTGAGGAAACGGGACCGCTCCGGCACCGGCGGCGGTGACTCCACCCGGGCTGCCGGCCCGAGGCTCGCCGCCCTCGGCCGCTTGAACCACGCGTAGACCACCCAGGTCCCGCACGGCTCCCAGCCGTCGGGCGCGAGCCGCTCGTCGATGCCCTCGCGGCCGCGCGTGACCAGCTCCCTGCGGTACTCCCAGCGCTGCGCCCGCGCCGCGTCCCGGTGGCTGACGAAGCGGCCGAGGGCGTCGACGCGCTCGACCTCCCACCCCTCGTCGCCGAAGCGGTTCAGGAGCTCCTCGTCGACGTAGATGTCGGCGGTCCAGCGCCAGATCTCCACCTGCTCGGGCGGAGCCTCGGGGGCGCCGCCCGCGCCGGGGGCGAGCTGCCGGGCGAACTCGTCGACGGGGCCGAACTCGCCTTCGGCGTCCTCGGTTCCGCACTCGTCCAGATGCGCGGCGAGGTCGTCGACCGTCGCCTCGATGTGGTCGGCGGCCAGGCCGTGCTCGCGCAGTTGCTCGGCGAGGCGGACGAGGTAGCCGTCGCGCTCGTGACGCGCGTTGAGAGCGTTCATCGTGGGGTCACTCCCGCCTTCGCGAGGACGTCGCGTACGGATGCGTCGAAGGCGAGCCACAGGCCGCCCTGTTCGCCGAGGGTCTCGCGGCCGGCGTCGGTGAGCCGGTAGTAGCGGCGGCCGGGGCCCTTCTCGGTCGCGCGGAACTCCGCGGAGACCAGGCCCGCCTCCTCCAGGCGGTTGAGCACGGGGTAGAGCGTGCCGCCCTTGATCTGGCCGAAGCCCGCGGCATTGAGCACCTTGGCGATCTCGTAGCCGTAGCTCTCGCCGTCGGTGAGGCCGGCGAGCACGAGCAGGTCGAGGACGCCCTTGAACCAGCTGGCGCGGCGGTCGGTCACGTCGGTCTGCCTTTCAGACGGCGGGGGCGGCGCGCGGCCCGTCGGGCGTGGCGGCCGGCTTCTCGGGCGCGGGCAGCGTCAGATCGCGTACGGAGAGGGCGATGTGCGCGGCGACGGGGAGCAGCAGGCTGCCGGTGGCGAGGTAGAGGCCGGCGAAGACCGCGCCGAACAGGGCGAAGGCGAGGACGCCTTGGCGGCCCTGGTAGAGCCCGGCGACGGCGTACACGAGGACCGAGAGGACCGCCGCCGCGGAGGGCCCGAGGCCGAGCACGCCGACGCCGAAGGCGATGAGGAGGCCGCGGTAGAGCAGTTCGGCGCAGAGTCCGTCGGTCACGGCGACGGCGATCGCGAGCCGGCGCTCCTCGGCGGTGCGCGGCAGCATCGCCTCGATGGCGGCGAGCCCCGGCACGTTGCGGCCGCGCCGGGCGAGGGCGCGGAAGTTCCGTCCGGAGGCCACGGCGATCGCGGTGGCGACGAGGATCCCCACGGTGGCGTAGACGGGCCGGTCGGGCGCGGTGAGGCCGAGATCGGCGGCGTCCGTGCCGGGCGAGAGCAGCAGGGCCGTCACGGCGAGCGCGGCCAGCGCCCACCAGAGGGTGAGGACGAGGCCGAAGTAGCGGACGAGCGCGCGGGGTTCGGTGTCCCTGCGGCGGGCCAGCGAGCCGTACATCCGGCGGCCGGCCCATGGCTCGCCGAGCAGCAGATAGGCGGCGAGCACGGAGGTGACGGCGGTCGATGCCACCGAGAAGTCCGGCGAGATGGTCATGGGATCCCCCTTCCCGAGGGGGCCGCGCGGCACGTCGTGGGACGGCGGGGTCCCGCCGTCGACGCGTCGCCGTGCGACCCCTGAGCGTCTGAGCTACCTAGACCGTAAGACGACCTAGTCAGGAATGCAACCTATCTCGCGCCGCAGAGTCGATCGCTCCGCGTCGGCCCGGGTCAGCCCACGTAGTACGTGGGGTTCGGGAGCTTGTACGTCTTGTCGGCGTAGCCGCCCGCGAGGTCGGAGGTCTGGTCGCCGAAGCTGCCGACGATGTCGTACCCGGTCGACTCGATGTACTTGCGGGTGCCCTCCTTGAACTGGACGGTGGTGCAGTTCCACGCCGTGGGCGTCGCGCAGTTCTTCAGGTAGGCGGGCGGGTTCGCCTTGTCCTTGGTGAAGACGTGCGTGCGGTCGAGCTTGGTGGCGTAGCCGGCGCGGGCGAGGTTGGTGACGGCGCCCTGGCGCAGCGGCTCGGCGAGGCCGGTGAGGAAGAAGACCTCGACGCCCTTGCGCTTGGCGTACTTGACGAGGTCGGGCATGCCGAAGACCGCGGGGCGCTTGGCCTCGTTGACGTAGGCGTTCCAACTGTCGTTGTTGTACGTGTAGTTGGTCGACTTCTCGTAGTCGAAGCTGAGCAGCGCGGTGTCGTCGACGTCGAGGACGATCGCCGGCTTCTTGCCGTGCCGGGGGTGGTGCGCGGCCGCCTTCTTGATGTCCTTCTTCGCCTTGGCCTGGATGCGGGCCAGGTCCTTGGCGTACGGGCTGTGCGGCGAGGACTTCCACACGCCGTCGGCGCCCTTGGTGGCACCGTAGTAGGCGTCGATCTCGCCGACGAGGAGGCCGATGTTGTGCGGCTCCTTGGTGGGGCGGGCCTCGGCCTGGTCCGCGCTCGCGGCACCGGTGGCGTAGAGGGCGGCGCCGGCGACGGTGCAGGCGGTGGCCAGGCCGGCCACGCGTAGGGACTTGCGCATGTGTTGCGTCTCCGCATCAGGATTCGGGCAGGTCAATGACTGTCTACGCGCATCGACCCGGAGGCGGGGAGTGCGCGGGGAGACCCTTTACCTGATCCATACCTGGGCGGTGCCGCTTCTGCGGAGGAGTGAGCGGAGTTGCCCGGTTGTGCCGGGCCGTGGGGTCAGACCTCAGCCCCGCGGCCGCCAGTCCGGGGCGCGGCCGCTCAGGCCGATCACCCGGTCGAGCAGGGGCGCGTCGTCCGGCACCTTCACCGGCGTACCGAAGAGGCCGCCGTCGGACGGGCCGTCGCCCGTCGGGTCCGGCTGCGCCGCGGGGGCCAGCAGCGCCCGCGCGCCCTCCAGGCTCGCCTCGTCCGGCGCGTACTCCTGGCCCGTCGCCCGCGCCAGGTCCCAGCCGTGCACCACCAGTTCGTCGAGCGCGACCAGGCCCGCGACCTCGCCGGGCAGGTCGATGCCGCCCGCGCGGGTCATGCCCTGCCACGCCGCCGGGTCGCGCCACGCCTCGGCCATCGCGTCCAGCGCCGCGGGCAGTTCGGCGCGCCAGCCGGGCCCGACGTCGGGCAGCACGCTGCCGGGCGTCTGGTCGAGGGTCGGCCCGAACTCCTTGCCCGCGGCCTGCCGGAAGGCCCCGGCGAGGCCGAGCACATGGCCGAGGAGGTGCCGGACCGCGTAGTCGGGGCAGGGCGTGGGCGCAGAGAGCTGCTCGTCGGTGATGTGTCCGGCCACCCGCGCCACGAGGCGGGCCTGCGGGCGGAGGTCGAAGGGGACACGGCCCGAGCCGCCGCCCCCGTCCCCGCCGGTGGTGGCGTCGGTGTCGGTGTCCCTGCCGGTGTCGGTCATCGAAAGCTCCTGGGTCGTACGAGCCATAAGGGGGCCGTGTCGGTATCCCTCCCCTGTAGACCGGCCGCACGCCGTGAACTCATCGCCGCACCTTGGGGAAGACGCCCGATATCGCCGCCAGGGCCTTAGGAACCAGCATCA
Organism: Streptomyces sp. NPDC041713; assembly: GCF_055591085.1. Classification (NCBI taxonomy): domain Bacteria; kingdom Bacillati; phylum Actinomycetota; class Actinomycetes; order Kitasatosporales; family Streptomycetaceae; genus Streptomyces; species Streptomyces sp. NPDC041713. The sequence continues at coordinate 1,018,254 of NZ_JBVIZY010000001.1, read as the reverse complement.
CCAGGCATGACATCAACCATCGGGCGCGTCCTGCGGGACCGCAACGCCGGGCTGTACCTGGGGGCGACGGTGGTCTCGGGGTTCGGGTCCTCCGCGCTGTGGCTGGCCTCCGGGATCTGGGTGAAGGAGCTGACCGGCTCCGACGGGCTCGCCGCGCTCTGCCAGTTCGCCCTGTGGGCGCCCACCCTCGTCGGCCCGCTGCTCGGCACCCTCGCCGACCGCACCCGGCGCAGGCCGCTCCTCGTCGCCGCGAACCTCGCGCTCGGCGCGCTGCTGCTGTCCCTGTTCACCGTCGACGCCGCGGGACGGCTGTGGATCCTCTTCGCCGTCCTGGTGGTGTACGGAGCGTGCGGGGTGGTCACGGACGCGGCGGAGGCCGCCCTGGTCGCGGTCGCCGTCGACAAGCGCGTGCTCGGCGACTTCAACGGCCTGCGGATGTCCGCGAACGAGGGCATGAAGCTGGTGGCGCCGCTCGCGGGCGCGGGCCTGTTCGCCGCGTACGGCGGCGCCCGGGTGGCCCTCCTGGACGCGGTGACGTTCGTGCTCGCCGCGGGGATGTACGGGCTGCTGCGGATCCGCGAGAGCGTACCGGCGCCGGACCGCACGCCGCTGCGGGCGCGGACCGCACAGGGCGCGCGGCACCTGTGGGGGCACGAGCGGCTGCGGCGGCTGGTCCTGGCGGGGGGCCTGACGATGCTGGGCTCGGGGATGAGCGGCGCGACGGTCTTCGCGATCGTGGAGGGGCTGGGCCGCGCCCCCTCGTACACGGGGGTGCTGTACGTCGCGCAGGGCGCCGGATCCGTGGCGGTGGGCGTCGCGTCGGGCGCCCTGATGCGGCGCCTGGGGGCGCGCCGCTTCGGTGGCGCGGGCATCGCGCTGACGGCCGTGGCCCTGGTCCTGAACACGCTGCCGTACGACGCCCTGGTCCTCCTCGGCAGCTTCCTGAACGGCGTGGGGCTGCCGTGTGTCCTCATCGCGGGGCTGACGGCGGTGCAGCGGGAGACGCCGGACGCACTCGTCAGCCGGGTGGCGGCGACCGCCAACACCGTGATGTTCGCGCCGACCGCGGTCGGCATCGCGGCGGGCGCCGTCCTGGTGGAGAACGTCGACTACCGGCTGCTCCTCCCGCTCCTCGCGGGGGCACGGCTGCTGACCGCCGTGCCCCTGCTGAGGCCCCGCACCCGGGCTACTGCACGCCTGCCCAGCGCTTGATGGTGGCGACCGCCTTGGCCTGGTCCGCCTGCGGGAGCTTCGCGATCGAGGCGCCGTGGTTGGCGCCCGGGACCACGTAGCGGTACGAGTCGTGGCGGCTCGGGGTGAACTTCTCCGCGCTCCACGGGTCGTTCTCACCGTAGACGAACATCATCCGCGTGCCGCGCGTCCTCACCCAGCGGTCGACGTCGGCGACCGTCCGGTTCTCGTAAGAGCCGCGCATGGCGGCGGGCAGCACCGAGTTGGGCTGGTAGATGTCCGGGTGGTGGCGGAGGTCGGCGAGGTGCTTGAACTTCAGGTCGGCCCAGCCGAGTTGGGTGGCCGCCTGCCGGTAGTAGGGGCCCGTGCCGTTGGTGCCGAGTTCCTGGTCGTGGTAGACGCTGAAGCCGTGCTTCTTCGACCAGGAGTACAGCTCGTCGTCCGTCGCCTTCTTCGCGTCGGGGACCGTGGCGCAGTCGGCCGCGGTGCCGCTCTGCCAGAAGTTCCACACCTGGTCGAGGACGGCGAACTCGTAGGCGCGGTCGGTGGTACCGAGGGTCGCGTCGAAGGTGTGGCCCGCGGCCTTCGCCTCCGCCTCGAAGGCGGGGAGCAGGGTGTCGCGCCGTACGAGCATCTCGCGCTGCACGGCGTTCAGCCCGTCCCGGCACTCCTTGGTGCCGACCGTTCTGAAGAAGCGCTCGTAGCCGCTGTCGTCCCGGTTGTCCGCGTCGTCGGGCGCGACGAACGCGACGACGGCGTCGAGGTCGCCGGGGTGGAACCGCTCGTGGTACGTCGCCGTCATGCCGCCCTTGCTGGCGCCGGTGCCGAGCCACTTGCCCCGCTCGACGGCGCGCAGGGCGCGGGTGAGGCGGTGCTCGTCGGCGGCCTCCTGCTGGACCGTCATCTTGGACCAGTCGTCGCCCGCCGCGCCCGAGGGCCGGGACTCGGCGAAGTAGCGGTGCTCGACGCTCACTTGGTTGGCGTCGATCAGCTTGGTGAGCGAGGCGGTGCCGCCGGCCAGGGTGTACCCGCCGGTGTAGAGGACGGTCGGCTTGTCCGTGGCCTTGTGCCAGAGCGTGGCGCGCTGCGTGAAGGTGGCGCCGTGCGGCCTGCGGTGGTCGACGGGCTGCCGGTAGGTGAGCGTGTAGAAGGGGTGGCCCTCCTTGTCGGCGACGGAGACCACCGTCATGCCGGGTATGCGCTCCAGCCGTTCACGGATGTCCGGAGCGGCGGGGCCGCCCTGCCGGGCCGGGGCGGGCTGCGCGGCGGCCGGTGCCGCGCCGCCGAGTGCCGCCGCGCCCGCCATGAGTCCGGCGCAGACCAGCGCGGGTATTCCCTTGTTGCGCACCCTGTCCCCCCTCTGTCCCCTGGTGCGGGGAGTGGTCCTTCGTTGCAGGAGTGATCCTTGTGGTCACGCGGATCGTATCGGCGTTCACTCCGTGCGCGACAGGGCGTCCTTGAACAGGGCTTCCTTGACCAGGGCGAGATCGTCGTCCGACGCCAACCCCGCGTGATAGAGCCGCAGTTCGGTGGCGCCGAGCCGCGCGGCGCGCGCCGCGTCGGCCGCGAGCGTGCCGGGGCTGCCGCCCATGCCGCTCACCACCGTGAGGTTGGCGGCCAGGACCGCCCCGTCCCCGCCCTGCCCGGCGAACGGCGTCAGCAGCCGCGGATCGCCCGTGCAGGGCACGACCACCCCGTCGGCCACGGTAAGGATGTGCGCCGGGTCGACGCCCGCGTTGGCGCCGCAGTGGTACGACACCGGGTCGGCGTGGAGCAGCACTTGGAAGGGCCGACCCTCGGCGGTCGCCCCCGCACCGCTCCCGGCGGCGGCCGCGCGGACGGCGGCGACGGCGGCCTCCTGAAGGGTACGGGCGCTCTCCTCGCGCCACGCGCGCGTGGCCGCCGCCCGCTCCGACCCCAGCAACTCCTCGACGGCTACCCACCCTTCGCCCTCGGCCGCGCTCTCGCCCGCCCCGCGCCACAGCGGCTTCAGGGCGCCGCGCACGGCGACGGCCAGCTCGTCGGGGTCGAGGCCCTGCGCCGCGTACCCCTGCCGGCAGGCGGCGCAGAAGCAGAGTGACATCAGGTACTGCCCGGCCTCGCCGAGAGAGACACCGCCGATCTTGTCGTGGGCGTGCAGGTGCGCGAGCCCGTACCAGCCGCAGGACTCCAGTTCGGTGCCGCGCGTGCCGGGGCGCACGGCGGCCTCCGCGGCGAGGTCGACGAGGTACGCGCGCGTGGCGGGCCCGGCGATGCAGGGGGCCCAGGGGTAGCGGTCGCCGTAGGCGTTCACCACGGAGGTCTGCGGATACACCTCGCCCATACGGGAGTTGTGGGCGAGGACGACCCAGCTGTGCACCTCGATCCCGGCGTCGGCGAGCGCCCGCGCCGCCTCTCCGTAGGCGTCGCCCGGCGCCCACTCCCCGGCGGCGTACGGCCGTGGCTCGCGCCCCCGCCAGCGGTCGCCGGGCGGATAGAGGACGGCGGCGTGCGCGGCGGTGACGACGCGGTGGCGCGGATGGCGCGGGGTCAGCGCGCGCGTGGAGTGGTAGGCGGAGGCGAGGGTGACCTGGCGGATGCCGAGGCCGGCGAGGCGGGCCGGGGCGTCGGGGTCGCCGACGACGTCCCAGGGGTAGAGGAACGCGGCGGCCTTCACGCGCCCTCCCCGAGGCCGTCCGGCAGCCCGGTCCGCAGCAACTCCCGCCCCCGCTCGACGAGTTCCGCGAGCCGCTTGACGTGTTCTCCGGCGGGTTCGTGCAGCGGTGGGCGTACGGGGCCGACGTCCAGGCCGCCGAGCCGCACCCCCGCCTTGACCAGGGAGACCGCGTAGCCGCGGCCGAGGGCGCGCAGTTCGACGAAGGGCCGGTAGAAGCCGTCGACGAGGCGGTTCACGGTGGCGTCGCCCTGCGGCGTACCGGCGTTGAGCGCGCGGTGGAAGGCGAGCGCGATGTCGGGCGCGAAGCAGAAGACGGCCGAGGAGTAGAGGGTCACGCCGATGCCGCGGTAGGCCAGGCCGGTCAGTTCGGCGGTCGGCAGGCCGTTGAAGTACAGGAAGTCGCCCGGCACTTCGGTGCGCACGGCGCTCACCGTGCGCTGTATCAGGTCCATGTCGCCGAGGCCGTCCTTGAAGCCGATGATGCCGTCCGCGCGGGCGAGTTCGACGACGGTCTCCGGGGTGAGGACGGCGTTGTCGCGCTGGTAGACGATGACGTCCAGGGAGGTGGCGGCGGCCAGTTCGGTGTAGTGCCGGATCAGCCCCTCCTGTTCGGCGACGACGAGGTAGGGCGGCATGGCGAGAAGACCGTCGGCGCCGGCCTCCTCGGCCAGGCGCGCGTACCGTACGGCGAGCGCGGTGCCGTACCCGGCGCCCGCGACCACCGGCACCCGGCCCGCCGTCTCCGCGACGGCCGCGGCGACGCACTCCTGGAACTCCTCGGGCGTCAGCGCGTGGAACTCGCCCGTGCCGCAGCAGGCGAAGACGGCCGCCGCCCCCGCGTCGATGCCGGCGCGCACGTGGGCGCGGAAGGTGTCCAGGTCGAGAGCGCCGTCCGGCCCGTACGCGGTGACCGGGAAGAACAACGGCCCACTGGGGAGCCGGAGTCGGGAAGCGAGGGGGGCTGAGGTCACGGGCTCTCCCTAGGCGTGCATGGTTATGATTCGCGTCCATATCTCTGAACGCGACCACGCTAAGGCGCCCTCGCGTGCGGGGTCAAGCGGATGAACTCCCCACCGGCGAACGGATTCACCCCTTCCGCACCCCCTACGCGCACCCTTGACGCGCGGCGGCGGAGATCTCTAACTTGTCCATGGATATGAACGGAGTACGTGCATGCGTACGCCACCCCGCACCCGGCCGCCCAGTCCGCCCGCCCGAGGAGACCCCTCATGCCCGCTCCCCGCACCGTCCTGCTCACCGGCGCCGCCGGTGGCCTCGGCACCCTGATGCGCGGGCTCCTGCCGGCGCACGGCCACGAGCTGCGCCTGTTCGACGTGCGCCCCGTGCCGGACGAGCCCGCGGCGATCACGGCCGACCTCGCCGACCGGGCGGCGCTGCGCGAGGCCGTGCGCGGGGTCGACGCCATCCTGCATCTGGCGGGCATCTCCCTGGAGTCCACCTTCGACAAGATCCTCATGGCCAACATCGAGGGCACGTACAACCTCTACGAGGCGGCCCTCGAGGAGGGCGTGCGGCGGGTCGTCTTCGCCTCCTCCAACCACGCGGTGGGCTTCACCCCGCGCCCGCGGGGCGACGACCCGCTGATCCCGGTCGACACCCCGCGCCGCCCCGACACCTTCTACGGCCTCTCGAAGTCCTTCGGCGAGGACCTCGCGCAGTTCTACTGGGACAAGCACGGCATCGAGACCGTCTCGGTGCGCATCGGATCGTGCTTCGCCGAACCCTCGAACGTACGGATGCTGTCGGTCTGGATGAGCCCCGAGGACGGGGCGCGGCTCTTCCACGCGGCGCTCACCGCCCCGGACGTGGGGCACACGGTCGTCTACGGCTCGTCCGCCAACACCCGCCTGTGGTGGGACCTTTCCTCCGCGCGGGCGCTCGGCTACGCCCCGCGGGACGACTCCGAGCGCTTCGCGGCGAAGCTCGTCGCCGAGCAGGGCGAACTGGACCCGGCCAACGCGGACCACGCGCACCTGGGCGGCCACTTCTGCACGAACCCGCCGGTCTGGCCCTACTGAACCCATACGGGCGCCGAACGGGCGGCCCGCGCCTCTGAAACGGGCACGCCCGCGGCCCGCCGCACAGGCCGTCGCCCCACCAAGCGGGCACAAACGGGCAGCATCGTGCCCGCGACGAGCCTGGTCCTCCCCGCGCCGCACGCTGTAGAACTTCCCCACAGGGCCCGAACGGGCACCGCAACACCAAGGGAAGAGGGTGGCGCCGATGACCGCGGAAGAACGTCAGCGGCGGATCGTCAACGCGGCCCGCCACTCCGGCTCCGTCGACGTGACGGCGCTCGCCGGGGAGCTCGGGGTCGCGAAGGAGACCGTCCGCCGCGATCTGCGGGCCCTGGAGGACCACGGTCTGGTCCGCCGCACCCACGGCGGCGCCTACCCCGTGGAGAGCGCGGGCTTCGAGACCACCCTCGCCTTCCGCACCACCATGCACGTCCCCGAGAAGCGGCGCATCGCGGCCGCGGCCGCGGATCTGCTCGGCGACGCCGAGACCGTCTTCGTCGACGAGGGGTTCACCCCGCAGCTGATCGCCGAGGCCCTGCCGGCTGCCGCGGCGGGCCGCCCGCTGACCGTGGTCACCGCCTCACTGGCCACCGCCGGCACCCTCGCCGAGGCGGAGAACGTCACCGTGCTGCTGCTCGGCGGCCGGGTGCGGCCCGGCACGCTCGCCACCGTCGACCACTGGACGACCCGCATGCTGGCCGGGTTCGTCATCGACCTGGCGTACATCGGCGCCAACGGCATCTCCCGCGAATACGGCCTGACCACCCCCGACCCCGCGGTCAGCGAGGTGAAGGCGCAGGCGATCAGGGCGTCGCGGCGGACGGTGTTCCTCGGCGTGCACACCAAGTTCGGGGCGACGAGCTTCTGCCGGTTCGCCGGGATCGGCGACCTGGACGCGATCGTCACGAGCAGCCGCCTGCCCGCGTCCGAGGCGCACCGCTACTCGCTCCTGGGGCCCCAGGTCATCCGCACCTGACGCCCCGCACCTCCCGTCACCTCCCCGACGTCTCCGTCCCCTCCTGCGGTCCTCCCGGGCTCCCGCACGCCCTGAGGCACCCCCTTCGCCCCGCTTCACCCCTCTATGTACAGGAGCGATTCATGCGAACCCCGAGCCGACGGAGGCCGCGCGCGCTCGTCGCGGCCGCCGCAGGGGCGCTGCTCACCCCGCTGCTCGCCGGCTGCTGGACCGGTGCCGGCGGCGCCGGTTCGGGCGGCGACTCCCTCAACGTCCTCATGGTGAACAACCCGCAGATGGTCGAGTTGCAGAAGCTCACCGCCGCCCACTTCACCAAGGAGACGGGCATCAAGGTGAACTTCACCGTCCTGCCGGAGAACGACGTCCGCGACAAGATCAGCCAGGACTTCGCCAACCAGGCGGGCCAGTACGACATCGCGACGCTCAGCAACTACGAGATACCGATCTACGCACGCAACGGCTGGCTGCACGAGCTCGGTCCGTACGCCCGCAAGGACCGCGCGTACGACGAGAAGGACGTCCTGGCGCCCATGCGCCAGTCACTCACCGGCAGCGACGGGAAGCTCTACGGACAGCCCTTCTACGGGGAGTCGTCCTTCCTGATGTACCGCAAGGACGTCTTCGAGAAGGCCGGCCTGACCATGCCGAAGCACCCCACCTGGCAGCAGGTGGCGGACCTCGCCGCCCGCGTGGACGGCAAGGAGCCGGGCATGAAGGGCATCTGTCTGCGCGGCCTGCCCGGCTGGGGCGAGGTGATGGCGCCGCTGACGACCGTCGTGAACACCTTCGGGGGCACCTGGTTCGACAAGGACTGGAAGGCCCGCCTGGACTCCCCCGAGTTCGCGAAGGCGACCCGCTTCTACGTGGACCTGGTCCGCGAGCACGGCGAGTCCGGCGCCGCGCAGTCCGGCTACGCCGAGTGCCTCAACAACCTCACCCAGGGCAAGACGGCCATGTGGTACGACGCGACGGCCGCCGCGGGCTCGCTGGAGTCCGCCAAGTCCCCGGTCAAGGGCAAGATCGGTTACGTCGCCGCCCCCGTGGCGCGGACGAAGAGCTCCGGCTGGCTGTACACCTGGGCCTGGGGCATGCAGAAGGCCTCGCACAACCCGGACAAGGCCTGGAAGTTCATCTCCTGGGCGTCGGGCAAGGAGTACGAGAGGCTGGTCGGCGAGAAGACCGGCTGGTCCAACGTCCCCGCCGGCAAACGCGCCTCGACCTACGCGAACCCCGCGTACCGCAAGGAGGCCGCCGCCTTCCAGGACGTCACCCGCGCCGCCATCGAAGGGGCGCGGCCCCGCGACCCGGGCGTACAGCCCCGGCCCGCGCCCGGCATCCAGTTCGTCGGCATCCCCGAGTTCACCGACCTCGGCACCAAGGTCTCCCAGGAGATCAGCGCGGCCATCGCCGGACGGCAGTCCGTCGGCTCGGCCCTGAAGAAGTCGCAGGAGCTCGCCGAGAAGATCTCCGAGGAGTACGAGGGACGATGAGCGCCACCGCGAGCACCACCACGGTCGGGCACGCGCGCGTGCCCGACGCGAAGACCGCCAAGACGCCGGGGCCACCGCGGCGGCTGCGCGCCTGGGCCACCAGGGCACCGCTGCTCCCCGCCCTCATCTTCATGATCGCCGTGACCCAACTGCCGTTCGTGGCCACCCTGGTGATCTCCTTCTTCGACTGGAACGCCCTCTATCCGGACGCCCGCAGCTTCACCGGGTTCGCCAACTACACCGAGGTCCTCACCGACCCCGACCTGCGCAAGTCCGTGCTGACCACGATCATCCTGACGGCCACCGTGGTGCTCGCCAGCCTGGTCGCGGGGCTCGGTCTCGCCCTGCTCCTGAACCGGAGGTTCCGCGGCCGGGGCCTGGTGCGCACCCTGCTCATCGCGCCCTTCCTGCTGGTCCCGGTGGCCGCGGCGCTGCTGTGGAAGCACGTGCTCTACAACCCCGAGTACGGGCTCTTCAACGGGCTGCTGCACTGGGTGGGCGGCGACTCCGCGGCCCAGCCGGACTGGATCTCCCACACCCCGCTGCTCGCCGTCGAGGCCTCCCTGGTGTGGCAGTGGACGCCCTTCATGATGCTGATCCTGCTCGCCGGGCTGCAGAGCCGCGACCCCGAACTGATCGAGGCGGCCCGCATGGACGGCGCGAGCAACTGGCAGGTCTTCCGCCATCTGACCCTGCCGCATCTGCGCCGCTACCTCGAACTGGGGGCGCTGCTCGGCTCGATCTACATCGTGCAGAACTTCGACGCCGTCTTCACCCTCACCTCGGGCGGCCTCGGCACCGCCAACCTGCCCTACACCGTCTACCAGAGCTTCTACCAGGCCCACGAGAACGGCCTGGCCTCCGCGGCGGGCGTCCTCGTCGTCATCGGCTCGCTCGTCATCGCGACCTTCGCGCTGCGGGTCGTCTCGTCCCTGTTCCGTGAGGAGGCGTCCCGCTGATGGCCGTACCCGTGCAGAACCCTCCCCTGAAGAGCCCTCCTGTGACGGGCCGTCCCCGCGCGCGCGGGTCCGCGCTCGGCCTGGTCGCCTGGCTCGCCGGGATCCTCTTCTTCCTGCCCATCGCCTGGATGGCGCTGACGTCCCTGCACTCCGAGGAGGACGCCGCGACCAACCCGCCCTCGCTCGCCGCGTCCCTCACCCTGGACGGCTACCGCGACTTCTTCGGGGCGGGCGGCGGCGCGAGTCCCTGGCCCTCGCTCGTCAACTCGGCGGTGGCGTCCGTCGTCTCGACGCTGTTCGTGCTGGTCCTCGCGCTCCCGGCCGCGTACGCGCTGTCCATCAAGCCGGTGAAGAAGTGGACGGACGTGCTCTTCTTCTTCCTCTCCACGAAGATGCTGCCGGTCGTGGCAGGCCTTCTGCCGATCTATCTGTTCGCGAAGAACACCGGCCTGCTGGACAACATCTGGCTGCTCGTCCTGCTCTACACCTCGATGAACCTGCCGATCGCGGTGTGGATGATGCAGTCGTTCCTCGCCGAGGTGCCGCGGCCCGTCATCGAGGCCGCGCAGATCGACGGGGCGCGGCTGCCGACCATCCTCACGCGCGTGGTGGCGCCCATCGCGCTGCCCGGGATCGCCGCGACCTCGCTGATCTGCTTCATCTTCAGCTGGAACGAACTGCTCTTCGCGCGGGTGCTCACGGGCGTCGTCGCCCAGACCGCGCCCGTCTTCCTGACCGGCTTCATCACCAGCCAGGGCCTGTTCCTGGCGAAGGTGTGCGCCGCGTCGCTCGTGATCTCCCTGCCGGTGCTCGCCGCGGGGTTCGCCGCCCAGGACAAGCTGGTCCAGGGCCTGTCGTTGGGAGCCGTCAAGTGAAGGCCGCCATCATCGAGTCCGTCGGCAAAGCCGTCGTCGGGGAGCTGCCCGACCCCGAGCCGGGTCCCCGCGAGGTCGTCGTCGAGGTCGCCGCGTGCGGGCTGTGCGGGACCGATCTGCACATCCTCCAGGGCGAGTTCGCGCCCACCCTGCCGGTCGTTCCCGGCCACGAGTTCGCCGGCGAGGTCGTCGCGCTCGGCCGCGAGGTGCGGGAGCTGGCCCTCGGCGACCGGGTGGCCGTGGACCCCTCCCTGCACTGCCACGAGTGCCGCTACTGCCGGGACGGGCGGGGCAACCTCTGCGAGCGGTGGGCCGCGATCGGCGTGACCACCGCGGGCGGCGCCGCCCAGTACGCGGTGGCGCCGGCCGCCAACTGCGTACGCCTCCCCGACCACGTACGCACCCAGGACGCCGCCCTGATCGAGCCGCTGTCGTGCGCGGTGCGCGGCTACGACGTGCTGCGCACGCGGCTCGGCGCGCACGTGCTGATCTACGGCTCGGGGACGATGGGCCTGATGATGCTGGAGCTCGCCAAGCGCACCGGGGCGGCCAGCGTGGACGTGGTGGACCTGAACGCGGACCGGCTCGCCACGGCGCGCCGGCTCGGGGTCTCCGGTTCGGCGGCGAACCCGGACGAACTGGACCGTCCGCAGGGCTGGGACGTCGTCGTCGACGCGACCGGGAACGCGGCCGCGATCCAGGACGGCCTCGAACGGGTCGCGAAGGCGGGCACGTTCCTGCAGTTCGGCGTCGCCGACTACGCCACGCGCGTGAGCATCGACCCGTACCGCATCTACAACCAGGAGATCACCATCACCGGTTCGATGGCGGTCCTGCACAGCTACGAGCGGGCGGCGGAGCTGTTCGCGGGCGGGGTGCTCGACCCGGACGTGTTCATCAGCGACCGGCTGCCGCTGGACGAGTACCCGAAGGCGCTGGAGCGGTTCGCCGCCGGGGTGGGGCGGAAGATCGTGGTCGTACCGTGATCGGTCCTGATGTCCGGTGACCGGTCCTGGTCCCTCGGGACGGCCGGGAAAAACCTTGTGCGGGTAAGGGAACGGTAAAGCGGGATCGTTCGTTACCCCAGGCATGACAGCTATGACCCCTGGCTCGAACATCCCGCTGACCGCCGCCCGCGTGGCGGTGGACGTCGCCGCTCCGGTGCGGCTCGACGTATCGGGCCTGCTGCTCACCGCCGACGGCAAGGTGCGCTCCGACGACGACTTCATCTTCTTCAACCAGCCCTCGGGACCGGGCGTGACCTACCAGTCGGGCGGTGGTACGACGCCCGACAAGGTCACCGTCGACACGGCCGCCGTGCCGGCCGGCATCGAGAAGATCGTCGTCACCGCGAGCCCGGACGCGGCGGGCCAGACCTTCCAGGGCATCGAGCCCACCGCCACCATCCGCAACGCCGACGACGGCTCGGTCCTCGCCACCTTCACCCCGCCGCAGCTCGGCTCCGAGACGGCCCTCGTGATCGTCGAGATCTATCTGCGCAACGGCGCGTGGAAGGCCCGCGCGGTCGGCCAGGGGTACGCGAACGGCCTCGCGGGCATCGCGACGGACTTCGGCGTCTCCGTGGAGGAGCCCGCCCCGGCGCCCGCCCCGCCCGCCGCCGCCCCGATGGCGCCGCCCGCCGGTCCGCCCGTGCCGGGCCCGCCCCCGCCGGTCGCCGACCCGCGCCTCGCGGCTCCCGCCCCGGCCGCCCCGCCGGCCCCCGCCGCGCCCGCGCCCGGCGCCGGGAAGATCAACCTGGACAAGGGCCGCGTCAGCCTCCAGAAGAACCAGACGGTGTCCCTGGTCAAGGGCGGCCGTCCGCTGCTCTCGCAGGTCAAGATGGGCCTCGGCTGGGAGCCCGCGTTCCGCGGCAAGGACATCGACCTGGACGCCTCCGTCATCGCGTACGGGCCGCAGCGCAACCACGTCGACAGTTGCTACTTCGGCAAGCTGTCGATCGTGAACGGCGCGATCAAGCACTCCGGCGACAACCTCACGGGTGAGGGCGGCGGTGACGACGAGGTGATCGTCGTCGATCTCGGCCGGCTCCCGCAGGACGTCACGGGCCTGGTCTTCACGGTGAACTCGTTCTCCGGCCAGAAGTTCACGGAGGTCGCGAAGGCCTACTGCCGCCTGATCGACGCGGCCTCCGGCGAGGAGCTGGTCCGCTTCGACCTGACCAACGCCGAGGCGCAGACGGGCGTCATGATGGCGAAGCTCATCAAGCAGTTCTCCGGCGAGTGGGAGATGACCGCGATCGGCGACTTCGTGAAGTCCCGCACGGTGCGCGGCATGGTGAAGCCGGCGGCGCAGGCCCTGTAGGGGCCCGTGGACGTGACGGAGGGGGGGGGGGGGGGGGGGGGGGGGGGGGGGGGGGGAGGAGCGGGGGGGGGGGGGGGGGGGGGGGGGGGGGGGGGGGGGGGGGGGGGGGGGGGGGGGGGGGGGGAT
>NZ_JBVIZY010000001.1:656168-1005611 GCF_055591085.1 Streptomyces sp. NPDC041713 | reverse complement strand
GATTTACGACGGGGGATGGGGATGAGAACGGTTGGGGGTCTGTTTCTGAAGGGGGGGGGGGGGGGGGGGGGGGGGCCGCCCCCCCTCTCCCCCCCCCCCCCCCCCCCTCCGTCGTGATCAGGGCTCTGCCGGAACGATCAGAGCTTGGACAGCTTCGGGTAAGGACTCAGGAACCGTCCCTGACGGCCCGCGAAGTCGATGACCACGGCGTCCTCTCCTTCGACGCCCACGATCCTCCCGAGGCCGTACTGGTCATGGGAGACCCGGTCACCCACCTCGAAGTGCTCCACGGGTGGGGCGGGCGGGGCGGGCACGTTGAAGGGACTGTTCGGCAGGTGGCGGCGCGAGCCGGGGGGCCTCGTCATGTTTGCAGTATGAGCCCCCGAGCGGTCGCGGCACCATGCTCCGTGCTCACACTGCCCTCACATCGGTATGGAACAGACACACAAGCCACGGGGAACGAGCCCCTCCCCAGCCGGTGAGCGAGCCCCTCCCCCGCGTCCGACACCGCCCGAACGGGGGATACCGGTCACCGCCCGGGCGGCCCGGTCCGTCAGGCCGCGAGCCAGGGCCAGACGGCGTTCCGCCCGGCCTCCAGGAGCTGCACCATCCGGAACGCGGAGTCCGAGAGCCCCCCGAAGACGTGCCGGTTGCCCGTGCCGGAGGCGGCGTGGCCCGCGCGGTGGCCCGCGAGGTTCCAGGTGTGGACGGGCACGTCCGCCGGGACCTGTTCGGTCGGGTCGCCGTGGTGGTTGTAGGTCGCCTGCTCGTCGGTGACGATCAGCACCCGGTCGTGCTTCCGGTAGAAGCGGCGCACCGCTGCGGTGGTGTTCGTGCCGCCGAGCCGGCCGAACCGGTCGAGGACCTTCAGGACGGATTCGCCTGCGCGGTACTTGACCCGCTCGCTGCCGGTGCCGAACTGGACCAGGTCCGCGTGGGCGGCCCGCATCGCGAGGGCCGTGCCGAAGGTCGCCGCGGCGTCGGCCCGGTTGAGCTGCGAGCGGTCCGACAGCGGCGACCACATCGAGCCGGAGCGGTCGACCATGATCAGCGTCCGGCCCGGCAGCGCGGGCACGTTCGCCAGCGAGTGGCCGAGCGCCTGCTCCAGCGGGTACGACCAGCGCAGCGACGGCGCGTGCTGGTACGCGGCGAGGTAGCGGAAGGGGAACTGCCGCGACCGTGCGACGGCGTCGGGGTCGGCGAGCCGGGCCGCGACGGTCGCCGCGACCTCGTCCGAGACGCCCGCCTCGTCGAAGTTGCGCAGGTTGCGGACGAGCGCCATGGCCCCCATCGACGGGATCACGGCCTCCCAGGCCGCCTTGTCCATGGGCCCCTGCAGCCAGCCCGCGAGCGCCTCCCAGGTGATGCCCGCGGCGGCGAGCCGTTCGGCGCCGCCCTCGGCGGTGACCACCGCGCGCCGCCGCGCGACGGGCAGCGCCATCAGCTCGCGGTGCGCGGCGAGCACGCGCGCGCCCTCGGGCGGCACGGCGGTCTCCGGGTGGTGGCGCCGGTCGAGCGCGTACCGGAAGAGGGGGCCCTGCCATGGCTTGTCCGGGTCGGGCGAGGCGTGCACCAGGTTGAGGATGTCGCCGAAGCGGTAGTTCTTGGCCGCGGTGTCGTACTTGAGCAGCGACTTCTCGTCGTAGAGCCGGCGCACGGCGTCCGCGACGCCCCGCTTGACGGGCTTGGGGAGGGCGCGGCCGTACGTCGACGTCCAGTACCCGAGGAGTTCGCCGGGCTCGTCGGGCCGGCGCAGCACGGAGGCGACGACCTGGCGGCCGGTGGGGCCGTCGGTGACGCCCGCGTCCAGGCGGGCCCGGACATACTCGGCGGCGCCGACGAGGGAGGCCGTCCGCAGGTTGCCCGCGCCGCGCAGCCAGCCGAGCAGGCCCGCGGTCCACGCGGGGTCCTCGACGGCGAGCCGGCGCACGAGTGCGGCGTACCGGTCGTCGCGGTGGTCGCCCGTCTCGTAGTGGGTCTGCTGGGAGACGAAGTTCGCCACGGCGAGCAGAAAGAGCTCGCCACGGGGGTCGCGGAGGTGTCCGTGACCGCCCTCGTACGTCCGCGTGGGACGGCCCGCCGACTTCACCGGCGAGGTGACGAGCGCCTTGACGGCCTTGGTGTTGAAACGCGCCATGGGAATTCTCCCGCATTCGTGTCGGCGGTACGGGGGGAGACAGACGGCAGGAGTGTGCCCGAGGTGGTGTCCGGAGATCAGTTCGGCGGAACCGACGATGGTGCTCTGCCATTGAGCTACACCGGCCTCTCGGCCGACGACGGGAATCGAACCCGCGGCCTCCCCATGATGAGTGGAAGTAAGTCCTGCCTTCGCACCCGGACGTGACTCACCTCAGGAGAGTGAACTCCCGGGGCGCCAAGGGTTTTTGCCGCCCGCCCCCACGGTCCCGTCCCGGCTCAGCCCCGTCGGCGGCGCCACGGCCCCGTGATCGCCAGCATGATGCCCGGCGTCTGGATGTTGGCGTAGAGCGTTCTGCCGTCCGGGGAGAACGTGACGCCGGTGAATTCGCTGTACTCGGGCTTCTCCTCGGTGCCCGCGTTGAGTTCGTTGCGGGCGATCGGATACGTGCGGCCGCTCTCCGTCGCGCCGAACAGGTGCTGGACGCCCTCGCCGTCCTCGGCGACGACCAGGCCGCCGTAGGGCGAGACGGTGATGTTGTCGGGGCCGTCGAAGGCGCCGTCCCTGCCCGGCTCGGGATTGACGCCGAACAGCACCTTCAGGGTGAGGGTGCGGCGGCCCGGGTGGTAGAACCACACCTGCCCGTCGTGCCGCACGGGGCTCTCGCCGCGGGCGAAGGACGAGACGATGTGGACACCGCCGTCGCCCCACCACATGCCCTCCAGCTTGCGGGCCCGCGTGATGTCGCCGTCGTCGAACTGCTCGCGCACCGGCACCGTGCGGGCGTCGCGGTCGGGCACCTCCACCCAGTCCACGCCGTACACCGTGCCGGTCCTCGTGGCGCGGGACAGGTCGTCGACGAACCGGCCGCCGGAGTCGTAGCACTTGGCGGCCTTGAGGACGCCCGCGTCGTCGGCGAGGCGGCGCAGCCTGCCGCGGCCGTGCTCGAAGCCGTGCGGCGGGGTCCAGCGGTAGAGCAGGCCGTTGGGTCCGGACGCGTCCTCGGTGAGGTAGAGGTGGCCGCGCCGGGGGTCGACGACGACGGCCTCGTGGGCGTAACGGCCCAGCGCCTTGACCGGCTTGGGGGCACGGTTGGCCCGCCGGTCCACGGGGTCGACCTCGAAGACGTAGCCGTGGTCCTTGGTCATGCCGTTCTGGCCGGCCTTGTCCTCGGTCTCCTCGCAGGTGAGCCAGGTGCCCCACGGGGTGGAGCCGCCCGCGCAGTTGGTGGCGGTGCCTGCGATGCCCACCCACTCGGCGACGTGCCCGTCGCGGCGGACCTCGACGACGGTGCATCCGCCGGACGCGGCGGGGTCGTAGACGAGGCCCTCGGTGAGCGGTACGGGGTGCGGCCACTTGCTCCGGGGGCCGCTCAGCTCGTGGTTGTTGACGAGGAGCGTCGTGCCGCGCGGGCCGCCGAAGGCCGCGGTGCCGTCGTGGTGGGACGGGGTGAACTCACCGGTCTCCAGGCGCGTCCTGCCGCTGTGCGTGAGGACGCGGTACGAGAATCCGGCGGGCAGCGCGAGCAGGCCCTCGGGGTCGGGGATCAGCGGGCCGTAGCCGGGGGCGTGACCCTGGCCGTGGCCGTGGTCCGGGGTGTGCCCCGCCTCTCGGGCGTCCGCCGGATCACCGGCCTCCTGGAGGTCCGTCGCGGCCAGCGCGCCGGGCGCGGTGGCGAGCGAGCCGACGGTGCCGGCCAGGGCGATGCCCGCGCCGGTGAGCGCGGAGCGTCTGGTGAAGTCCCTGCGGGTGGGCGACATGGTTCCTCCTGAGGCGCGGAACGGCTGTGCACGGCCGGGCTGCTGTCGGCGTCACCGTCCCGCTCGCGTATAAACGGCGGTTGAACACCGTCCGACGAATTGGGGCCGCCTTCCATGAACCTGCACGAGAAGCTGCCGGGCTCCGGCCGCCGCGTCCTGATCAGCGGGGCCTCCCGGGGTCTGGGCCGTGCCCTCGCCCGCGCCTTCGCCGACAACGGCGACCGGGTGGCCGTGCACTACGGCTCGCGCGAGGAGGAGGCGCGGGCGACGCTGTCCTCGCTGGCCGGCGAGGGGCACGTCCTGGTGGGCGGCGACCTGTCGGACGCGGCGGGCGCGGCGGACGTGGCGGAGCGGGCGGCCGACGGGCTCGGCGGCATCGACGTCCTGGTGAACAACGCCGCCGTGAACCTGCCGCACCCGCTCGCCGAGACGTCGTACGAGGAGTGGGCGGCCCTGTGGCAGCGGCACGTCTCCGTGAACCTGCTGGCCACGGCGCACCTCAGCCACCTCGCGGCCCGCCGCATGATCGACCGGGGCACGGGCGGCCGGATCGTGAACATCGGCTCGCGCGGCGCCTTCCGCGGCGAGCCGGACCACCCCGCGTACGGCGCGACGAAGGCGGCCGTGCACGCGCTCGGCCAGTCGCTCGCCGTGTCCCTCGCGCCGCACGGGATCGCGGTGGCGTCGGTGGCGCCCGGGTTCTTCGAGACGGAGCGGGTGGCGCACCGGCTGAGCGGGGCGGAGGGGGCGGCGATCCGTGCGCAGAGCCCGTTCGGGCGGGCGGGGACGGCCGAGGAGATCGCGGCGGCGGTGCTGTGGCTGGCGTCGCCGGCGGCCGAGTGGGCGTCGGGCACGGTGCTCGACCTGAACGGCGCGTCGCATCTGCGCACGTGAGCCCGGCCGCCGGGACAGAGGTCAAGACCTGAGACGGGGCGCCGGACGGGCCGAGGGAGAGGGCCCGTCCGGCGTTCGAGGACTGAGGGACTGAGGGGTCGAGGACTGGGGTCAAGGGGCACGAGGCCCCCTTACAGGCCCCTCTCAGGCCCCCCGTTACAGCCCCTGCTGCGACCTGGCCTTGAAGGCCGCCTTGCGGGCCTCCTTCGCCACCTTCTTGTCGGGGTGCAGGCGGCCCATCGCCTCCAGGACGTCCGCCGTGGCGGGGTGCTCGACCCGCCACGCCGTGGCGAAGAACCCGCTGTGCTGCTCCGCGAGGCCCTCGACCAGGCCCTGCAGCTCGTCCGAGTTGCCCTCGACGGCGAGCTGCGCGGCAAGCGTGTCGATGGTCAGCCAGAAGATCAGCGCCTCCGACGGCGCGGGCACGTCCGCGGCGCCGTGCTCGGCGAGCCACACCCGGGCGAGGCCGCCGAGCTCCGGGTCGTCGAGGACGGCGCGCAGCGCGGGCTCCGCCTCGTCGCCGACCAGGGAGAGCGCCTGCTGGCAGCGGAGCCTGCGCAGCGGCGCGCCCTCGTCGCCGCCGCGCGCGGCGGCCAGCAACTCACCGGCGGCGCCGAGCGGTTCGTGCCGGGTGAGCCACTGCTCGATCTCCGCCTGGGCGGCGGCCTGCGGGAAGCCGGAGGTGCCCTCCAGGAGCGCGTCGGCGCCCTTGTCCGCGAGGTCGCCGACGGCGGGCGCGTCGACGCCGGCCTCCAGCATGCGGGCGCGGATGCCGTACAGGCCGAGCGGGGTGAGGCGGACCATGCCGTAGCGGCTGACGTCCTCGTCGTCGAGCGGCGGGGGCTCCTCGGCGCTCTCGTCGTCGACATCGGCCATCAGCGCCTCATCGACCGGCTGGTACTCGACGAGGCCGAGCGGCTCGAAGAGCCGGAACTGGTCGTCGAGCTTCATCATCGCGTCCGACACCTGCTCCAGGACGTCGTCCGTGGGCTCGCCCATGTCGTCGGGGACGATCATCGAGGCGGCGAGCGCGGGCAGCGGCACCGGGCCCGCGCCGGCCGCGGCGTCGCCCACGGTGAGCAGGTAGAGGTTGCCGAGCACGCCGTCGAGGAAGTCCGCCTCGGCCTGCGGGTCCCAACCGAGCTCGTCGAAGTCGACTTCGCCGTTCTCCTCCAGGACGTCGAGGAGGTTCTCCATGTCGGGCACGGTGGCGTCCGCGTACACGGTGTCGAGGGCGCCGAGCCAGATGCCCAGGACGTCCTGCGGGCCGCCGGCGGAGAGCAGCGCGAGGTCCTCGCCCTGGGTGACGGTGCCCTCCGCGCCGTCTTCCTCGGCGTCCGTGACCTCGACGAGCCCGGTGTCCACCGCGACCCGCCAGGCCTCGCTCGCGTAGGCGACGGCGTCCGGGTCGTCCTGGGCGAGGCCCAGCTCGGCCGCGGCCGCCGGGAGCTGCGCGTCGACGAGCTCGCCGCCCGCGCCGACCCGGGTGTCGGGCCCCGCCCACCGGGCGAGCCGCACGGCGCGGGACAGCAGCGGCGTGGCGAGCGCGGCCCGCGCGAGATCCGCTTCGGAGTGCAGCAGCACCGGCGGCAGGGTGGCGGGACTTACGGACATCGGCTGGTTCTCCTCCGAAGGTGCGGGACGCCGAAGGTTCGGATCGGCAAGGCGCAAGCCTAGACGGATTTGGCAGCATGCGGCCCGGTTCATGTCCCTGTCAGGTTACGTACGGGTAATGCACCCCCGGAGAACCTTGACAACTCCCCTGGTCGCACAAGAGATTGACGCGCGTAGAGGCCCCACCCGGGCCCGTGCCGCCACTCCGCACCTCTCACCCTCATCCGGAGCTGACCGATGCCTCACATACCGTCGTCCCGCGCCACGAGATCCGCCGCCGTCGGGGCCGTCGTCGCCACCGCGCTCGCGGCGGGACTGCTCGTCGCCACCTCGCCCGCCGCCTCGGCCGACGTGGTCCGCATCCACGACATCCAGGGCGCCACCCGTGTCTCGCCGCTCGCGGGACAGCAGGTCACGGACGTCGCGGGGATCGTGACCGGCGTGCGCGGCTACGGCTCCAAGGGGTTCTGGATCCAGTCCGCCAAGGGCACGGCCGACGCCGACCCGGCCACCAGTGAGGCCGTCTTCGTCTTCACCGGCTCGGCGGCGCCCACCGTCGCGCCGGGGGACGCGGTCCGCGTCTCCGGGACGGTCGGGGAGTACGTGCCCGGGGGCGCAGGCTCCGGCAACCAGTCCCTCACCCAGATCACCAAGCCGACGGTGACCGTGGAGTCGTCCGGCAACGCGCTGCCCGCGCCGGTCACGCTCGACGCGAAGTCGGTGCCCGCCGCGTACACGCCGCGGGGCGACGCGGCGCAGGGCGGCAGCATCAACGGGCTGACGCTCAGGCCCCGTTCGTACGCCCTGGACCGGTACGAGTCCCTGGAGGGCATGAACGTACGGGTCGGCAGCTCGCGCGTGGTCGGTGCGACGGACGCGTACAACGAGCTCTGGGTGACGGTGAAGCCGCACGAGAACGCCGACCGGCGCGGCGGCACCGTCTACGGCTCCTACCGCGCGCAGAACGGCGGGCGGCTGCAGATCCAGCAGCTGGCGCCGGTCTCCCAGCAGCCCTTCCCCACGGCGAACGTGGGTGACATGCTGCGCGGCGGCGCCGAAGGGCCCCTGGACTTCAACCAGTTCGGCGGTTACACGCTGGTGGCGCGCGAGCTCGGCGACGTGGTCGACAAGGGGCTTCAGCGCGAGAGGACGCGGCGGCAGGGCAAGGGTGAGCTCGCCGTGGCCACGTACAACGTGGAGAACCTCGACCCGACCGACCCGCAGACCAAGTTCGACGCGCTCGCCGGGGCCGTGGTCTCCAACCTCTCCTCGCCCGACATCGTCGCCCTGGAGGAGATCCAGGACGACAACGGCGCGAAGAACGACGGCACGGTCTCCGCCGAGGCGACCCTGAAGAAGTTCACCGACGCGGTCGTCGCCGCGGGCGGCCCGCGCTACGCGTGGCGCTCCGTCGACCCGCAGAACAACAAGGACGGCGGCGAGCCGGGCGGCAACATCCGGCAGGTCTTCCTCTACAACCCCGAGCGGGTCTCCTTCACCGAGCGGGCGCCCGGCGACGCGACGACCCCCACCGAGGTGGTGCGCGCGGGGAAGCGGGCCGCGCTGAGCCACTCCCCCGGCCGGGTGGACCCGCTGAACGACGCGTGGGCGGACAGCCGCAAGCCGCTGGCCGGCGAGTTCGTCTTCCGCGGCCGCACCGTCTTCGTGATCGCCAACCACTTCGGCTCCAAGGGCGGCGACGAGGGTCTCACCTCGCACCACCAGCCGCCCGTGCGCTCGTCGGAGGCCAAGCGGCTGCGGCAGGCGCAGGCCGTGAACGGCTTCGTGAAGGACCTCCGCAAGGCCCAGCGGAACGCCGACGTCGTGGTCCTCGGCGACATCAACGACTACGAGTTCTCGGCGGCCACCAAGGCCCTGGAGGACGGCGGTGCGCTGCGCTCCGCGGTCCGTTCGCTGCCGCGCAGCGAGCGCTACTCGTACGTCTACCAGGGCAACTCCCAGGTCCTGGACCAGATCCTGACCAGCCCGGGGGTGGGCGACGACTTCCATTACGACAGCGTGCACATCAACGCGGAGTTCGCCCGGCAGAACAGCGACCACGACCCGCAGGTGCTGCGGTTCAAGCCCTGACGCGTGGCCCTGACGGCGTGGCCCTGACGGCGTGACGGGGCCGGATCAGCCGTAGAGGTGGTCGAGCCAGTCCTGCCAGGCCAGTTCGGTGCCCTTGGCGTTCGCGTGCGCGCCGAAGTCGTGGATGCTGATGCCGACGGGGGCGCCGAAGTGGTTGCGGCCGAAGAAGCGGTGCAGCGTCTCGTCCGTGCGCAGGCCGATGAAGTACCGGCTGCGGAAGTCGATCACCGCGTCCAGTTCGCCGCCGGGCGCCTGTGCGCGGACGCGGGCGCCGTCCGTGGCGTCGTCGGGCAGGCCGAGCGCGCGGGCGAGCCGGACGAAGGCGTCCGGGGCGCGGGAGGCGAGCGGGCCGTGCACGCCGGAGAAGGCGACGGGGCGGCCCGCGAAGTACGCCATGTACTGGCCGAGCGTGTGCAGATGGAAGTCGGTGTGCCGGGCGGCGCCGTCGTACCGGTCGTCCGCCGCGTCGGTGAAGATGCCGCCGCGCACATAGCGCAGCCAGGTGCGGCGCCCGCCGTCGCGGGGTTCGAGGGTCAGGTCGAGCTGGTTGAGGCTCTGGCCCGGCACCCGGTCCGGGTCCTCGACCCGGGCGCCGAGGTGGCGGGGCGGGTCCCAGCGGGTGACGGTGCCGCCGGAGGGGGCGGCACCGCCCTCGCGGGGCTCGTACTCCATGGGCCACAGCCAGCCCGCGGTGCCGGTGGTGAGGGCGGCCCACAGCTGGGCGGGTGAGCCCTCGACCTCCAGCTCCCGGACGATCTCGAACGCCTGGCCGGCCTCGTCGGCGGCACGGGTCTCGCCGGGGGCGCCGGGGCCGGTGGCTCCGGGGCCGGGGGCTCCAGGTCGGGCGGCTCCTGAGCCGGCGGGCTCGGCTCCGGTGGCGGGCCTGCCCCGGCCGGGCCTGCGCCTGCCGGGCCTCTCCGACCTCGTGAGCCTCTCCGACCTCGCGGGCCTCTCAGGCCTCCCGGACCTGCCCGTCCGTCCGTCGCCGGCCCCGTCCTCGCCGCTCATGAGGGTCCCCCGAGGGCGGTGGCGATGACGTACGACAGGGAGGACACCCGCATCAGCCGTTCGGTCACGCCACCCCTGCCCCTGGGCCGCTCGCCGGCGGGGGCGAGCGGGACCGCGTCGGCCGCCGGGCCCTCGATCACGGTGACGTCGCGCATGGTTCCACCGTCCCGCCGACGACAATCACTGTCCAGGCGGGCGGCGCGGCGGTCCCGGCGGTGGCCGAAAACTACGTATTGCTCGGTACGAAGCCGTACGTGAACCGGTACCGGGCCACCGCGTCATCGCGGACCACGCCGGGGAAGTCCCGTACCCGTCGCCACTGCGGTGTCGGTGAGCCGACGCCGTCGCCGGCCGCGGCGAGCGCGTCGACGTGGGCCTGCTCGCTCTCCCACTCGGCGTAGTTGACGACCCGCCGGCCGTCCGTGCTGACGTGGAAGTGCGCGGAGAGCAGGCCGGGGTGGCCGGCCGGGTCGGTGTCCAGGGCCTCGACCACACCGTCGACCCAGGCGCGCTGCCGGTCCGCGTCGGGCCCGTCGAAGTCGATCTGCACGATGACGACCGTGCCCGGCTCGCCCCCCTCGCGACCGCCACTGTCACCACGACGGTTGCCGGTCCAACTCCGGTATAGACGCGTCTTGTTCAGGCCGAGCCGCGCGATGTCCGGCACGGCCGCGTCGATGTCGGCGTTCCTGGCGTCCCTGCCGTTGCCGGCGTGCGCGAAGAACTCCTCGTAGGCGGCCTCGTCCCGCCACTGCGAGTGGTGCAGGACGGTCGAGCCGTCGGCGCCCGCGTACACCGCGTACGAGAGCAGCCCCTCGTGCGGCCAGGGGCGGCTTCCCCAGGCCGTGGCGATGGCGTCCAGGGTGGCCCGCTGCCGCTCGGGCGAGCCCGTGCTCCACGTACTGATGAAGGTGAGGCCGGCGTCGGGGCGGGCGGGACGGGGGTGGGTCCGGGTGGTGAGGGTTGTGGGGGCGGCGGGCGTGGCGGGGGTCGCGGGCATGGCGGGCCGTCCTTACGGGAGTTGTCGGCGCCGGTGCGGGGGCCGCTCCGGCGGTGTCAGGGACAACGCTCCAACTTCAACCACGGTTGAGGTCAACCCCGCACGGTCGACGTCATGCCCCCTCATCCACCACCCACCGCCTCATCCGCCACCCGCCCCCGCATCCGCATCCGCATCCACCGCCCGTCGCCTCACGCGCGGTCCCGCGCCACCACGGGCTCCAGCTCGGGGCGCTTCGCCTCCCGGCCGTCCCCCGACGAGCGCCCGCGGATCCTCCGCCACACCCAGGGCCCCATGAAGCCGGCGAACCACCGCGCCTCCGCCGTCGCCGCCCCCAGCACGGACACCGGGGCCGGCGGAGGCAGCGGGCTCAGCCAGTCGTCGCGCCCGATGACGCCGAGCGCGCCCGCCATGCCCGCCGCGATCCTGGCGTGGCCGAGCGGACTCGCGTGCAGCCGGTCGCCGCTCCACAGCCGCGGATCGGTGGTGAGGCGGTGCGGGAACGTGTCGAACACGGTCACCCCGTGCCGGTCGGCGGCCGCGCGGATGCGGGCGTTGAGGTCCAGGACGCGAGGCAGCGCGCGCCGCGCGAGCGGCGAGATGCGCCCGAGGTCCGGGAAGGTCACGGTCGCCACCTGGGCCCCGGCCGCGGTGAGTTCGGTGAACATCTCCTCGATGTCGGCGACGACGAGCCCCGCGTCGAACCCCGGCCGCACCAGGTCGTTCATCCCGGCCATGACCGTCACCAGATCCGGCTTCAGGGCGAGGGCGGGCCCCAGTTGCTCCGCCCTGATCCCCGCCGTGCGACGGCCGCGCACGGCGAGGTTGGCGTACATGAAGTCCGGGTGCCCGGCGGCGAGGATCTCGGCGAGCCGGTCGGCCCAGCCGCGGTGGCCGTGCGTGTCGTCGCCGTCCCCGAGCCCTTCCGTCTGACTGTCGCCGATGGCGACGTAGCGCGCGTACGAGTGGTGCGGTGTGCGGGTCATGGCCAGAGCTTGCTGCAGCGGCCCGTGGCCGTCAATGTGCGCCCGCCCGGTCCCCGTGCCTGCTCACAGCAGGTGGCCCCCGCCGTCCACCAGCAGCACTTCCCCGGTGATGTACGAGGAGTCGGTGAGGTCGGCCACCGCCTCGGCGATGTCCTCGGGGCGCCCCACCCGGCCCAGCGGGAGCCGGTCCGCCATCGCCGCCATGGACTCCTCGATGCCCTCGACGCCGTCGAACCAGGGGGTGTCGATCATGCCGGGCGCCACCGCGTTGACCCGCACCTCGGGGCCGAGCGTCTTGGCGAGCAGCTTGGTCATGTGGTTCACGGCGGCCTTGCTGACCGCGTACGGGATGGAGCTGCCGTTCGGCCGCACGCCCGCCTGCGAGGAGATGTTGACGATGCTGCCCGCGCCGCTCGCCCGCAGGTGCGGCACGGCCGCGGTGATGGTCTGCCACACGCCGATGACGTTGACGTCGTACAGCTCCCGCCACACCTCGGGGCGGGCGGCCGCGAGGTCGTCGTGGTCGATGAACCGGGTGGTCCCGGCGCAGTTGACCAGGATGTCCAGGCGTCCGTACGTGTCGACGGCGCTCTGCACGAGCCGTGTGGCGTCGGCCTCGTCGGCGACGCTCGCCCGCACGTAGACGGCGTCCGGCAGTTCGGCCGCCAGCTTCTCGCCGGCCGCCACCGACGTGGCGGAGTTGACCACCACGCGCACGCCGGCGGCGGCGAGACGGCGGGCGACGGCGGCGCCGATCCCGGAGGAGGAGCCGGTCACCAGGGCGACCCGCCGCTCCTCGGTCCGGCCGCCGCCGCGAATCGTGCGCGTGGCTGTGCCACCGCGGATCGTGTGCGTGGCGGTGGTGCCGCGGATCGTCCGCGTGGTGGTGCCGCCGGCGCTCTCGCCGTTGTTGTCGTTCATCGAGCCTCAAGCCTCTGTGTCGTCCGGCCTGTCGGCGCCCGCGTCGATCATGCCAGACGGCACCGGCGCAAGGCTCGGCGGACGACCCCGGAGGTCAGCCCGGCCAGCGGCCCGTCACGCGGCGTACGCCGATCGCGCCGCCGCGGTCCACCGCGGCCCTGACCACGGCGAAGATCGCGCCCTGCAGCGCCGCCGCGGCCAGGATCTCGCCCCAGCCGCGGTCCTCGTCGTGCGCGTCCGGCGCGTCGTCCTCGCCCGCCACCGCCTTCCAGGTGCGGTTGAAGACCGCACTCGCCGCCAGGCCGCCCAGCATGCCGAAGGCCATGCCGAGCGGCTTGTAGAGCACTTTGGACCCGCTCATCGGCGGCCCGCCCGCTTGCGGCGGCGCAGCATCGCGACGGCGAGCAGGACGCCCGCGCCCGCCGCGGCGAGCTTCCCCGGGTGCCGGCCGCCGGTCCGCACGACGCCGCTCGCGGCGGCCCGTACGGGCTCCGGCGTACCCTCCTGCACCCGGCGCGCGGCCTCGGCCACCTTCGCCTCGGCCTGGACCACGGCCGGGTGCTGTTCCGCGCGCGCCTTGCCGTCGAGCACGGCGCCCTTGGCGCGCCCGGCGCCCTCGATGGCCTTGCCCTTCGCGAGCGCCGCGCCTTCCACCGCCTTGCCCTTCGCGAGGGCCGCGCCCTCGACCGCCTTGCCCTTGGCGCGCGCGGCGCCCTCGGCCGTCGCACTCTTGGCCTGCCCGGCCTCGCCGGTGGCCTTGCCCTTGGCGCGCGCCGCCTGTTCCGTCACCTTGTCCTTCACCTGTGCCGCCGTCCCTTGTACTTGGTCCTTCACCGCCGCCGCCCGATTCCGGGCGCGGGCCTTCACATCCGCCTTCGCCGCCAGTTCCTCGACGGTCTCGCCGAGGCGGCCGCGGGTGTCCTCGATCTGCCGGCGCAGCTCGTCCGGCCCCTTCGCACCCGCGTTCTTCGGGTCCTTCGGAGCGTTCGTCATCGGTGGGCCCTTTCCTTGATCTCCTCGACATCCGCCTTGACGCTGTCCATCGCCTCCTGCGGCACGGGCGGTACGGCGCGGGCCAGTTGGCCGCGCCCCATCGCGCCGAGCACCCCGGCGACGACGAAGAGCACGCCGGTGACGATCAGGATGGCGGCCCATACGGGCAGCGCCAGGGAGAGAGCCGCGGCCGCCGTCGCCGACAGCGCCATGAGCCCGACGTACGAGACCGCGCCGGCCGCTCCGATGAGCCCACCGCCGCGTCCCGCGCGTTTGCCCTTCGCCGCCATCTCCTGGGCGGCGAGCCGCATTTCCTGGCGTACGAGTTCCGAAAGCTGCGCGGTGGCCTGCTCGACGAGCTCTCCCACCGAGTGCTGCGCGTGCTCGCTCGTCGGCTGCCCGCGCGTCGGCTGCTCGCCCATGGTCCCGGTCACAGTGTCGCCTCCCTTCCGGTCGGGAGGCCCGAGTACCCGGGCGGGGCGGTGCTATCCCCGCTGATCGCCGGTGAACCGCGCCAGTTCCTCCTGGAACCAGTCGAGCCGGGCCTGGAGCAGCGCCGCCTCGGCCATCAGTTCGGGCATGCCGAGCCCGGTTTCCGCGCCCTCGTACGAGGCCGGGGTGGCCGCGACGACCCGCAGCCCCTCCCCCGCGAGCCGGCCGAACTCCGCGACGGCCAGCGTCCGCCGCCCGCCCCGGCACCGCCCGCACACGGCCTCGACCACCCGCCACCCGGGCCTGCCCCACCCCGCGTCGGCGAGCAGCGGGGCCGGCGCGCCGCACGCACAGGGCGGCAGCGTCGCCGTGCGCACCCGCTGCCGCGCGTACCGGAAGCCGCGCTCGAAGCGGATGTACGCGCCGAGCACCGTCACCTCCAGGAGCGCCGCTCCGCGGTGTTCGGCCGTGCACAGCAGGGCCTCGGCGGTGGCGCGGTCGTGCACGCAGTGGAAGCCGCAGTCGCAGCGGCGGTGCGGGGCGCGGTGGCGTCTGCCGTAGACGCAGCGGGCCTCGTCGAGCACGCCGTACGGCAGCGCCCCGCCGAGGGAGACGCCGGTGAAGCCCGCCCGGGTGCCGTCGTGGGACAGCACCGGGCGGGCGATCTTGTAACCGGTGGGCGGCTCCGTCGGGCGTTCCTCGGGGAGCCGCAGCCTCATCGGGCGGCCGTGACCTCGGCCGGCCGGTCCTGAGCGGGACGCTCCGGCTCGGGGACGACCACGGGTGCCGCCTGCTCCGGTACCGGCTCTTCGTGGAGCGCGGGCCGCTCTTCGGCGATGCCGGTGGAGAGTGCCTTGCCGAGGTTCATGACGCCTCCTGGGGGCCGACTGTTTTGCCATGGTGCCCCAGACGGGGGCCAGTTGGCACCAGTGCGTCGGTCCCGCCCCGGGACACGTCCGCGTCAGCGGCGGGCGAAGACGGGCGTCCACCGGTCGGCGGAGTCGCTCTTTCCTCCCGTGAATCCGCTGAGCGGCACGGTCTTCTTGCTCCCGACGGTGATGAGGACCAGCCGCTGCCGGTACTCGCTCGTACCGGGCGCGATGTCCCAGGCGATCAGCCGCTTGTCGTCGGCCCAGGCGAGCAGTTGCTGACCGGGCAGCTTGGCGACGCGCTTGCCGGTCAGCGGGTCGAGGAGTTCGGTGGCGGTGGTCTTCATGCCGCCCGCGAAGTCACCGGCGGCGAGCTTCCCGTTCGGCGAGAGCCGGGCCTCGACGGCCCACGGCAGGTACTTCTCCCGCGCGGGTGCGCTCTTCTTGTGCCCCGCGAAGTCGTAGTACTGCTGCCCCGGCGCGCGGATGAGCCCCGAGTAGACCAGCGAGCCGTCCTGACTGAAGTCGAAGTCCTGCCTGGTGTTGATGTCCGAGAAGCCGAATCCGCCGCTCTTGGTCTTCACCGCGCTCCACTCCCCGTCCCCCGATGCCACGTCGAGGACGTAGAAGCCGGTCCGGCTCGGGTCGGCGGGCCCCGGCCGCTCGGTCTTGCCGTCGTCCATCGGCCGGTCCTTGTCGAGCCGGTCCGGATCCTTCGCGTAGGTGGTGGCGACGATCCTCCTGCCGTCGGGCGAGAAGGAGACACCTCCGACCCCGTGCTTCACCGGGATCCAGCGGTCCACCTTGCCCGTGACCATGTCCAGCAGCCCGATCCGCCGCGCGGGCAGGCCGCGCTCCAGCACGGCGGCCGTCCGCATGCCGGGGGCGACGTCCAGCCACGACCAGCGGGGGTCCTCGCGGTACGTGCCGGTCTTCTGGTCCAGCAGCCGGTAGGTGCGGGTGATGACGGCGTCGCCGTCGCGCTGCGCGACCTGTTTGCTCGTGTCGTACGCGGCGAGCGCCGTGTCGCCCGCGGCGATCAGGTCCCGCGGCGGCGTCTGGCCGGGGTGCGCGACCACGTCGTCGCTCTGCAGCTCACTGGCCGGGCGGGGGCCCCGTTCCGCGGAGTCCGTGTCGATGGCCGGGACCGCCACCGCCACGACGGCGGCCGTCACCGCGGCGAGCGAGGTGCCCGTGGCCGTCCTGACCCTGCGCCGTCGCCGGGCCGCCAGCACCCGGTCCGCGAAGTCGCCCGGCACCGAAGCCTCTTGTGCCGCCTGGTCCCGGAGCGACTCGCGCACGAGATCTGTCACGTTCACGGTCATGCCTCCACGGGCGAGAAGTCGGGGGAGTCACACGCTCGGCGGCCGGCCGGATCGTCGAGCCGCGCCAGCTCGGGGGCGAGGGTGCGCAGCCGGGCCAGGGACCGGTGCGTCGTACTGCGCACGGTGCCGATGGAACAGCCGAGGACCGCGGCCACCTCCGCCTCCGGCAGGTCCTCGAAGTACCGCAGTACGAGGACGGTCCGCTGGCGCGAGGTGAGCTTGGCGAGCGCCCCGCGCATCACGATGCGCAGCTCCGCGGCGGACGCGCCGTCGCCGGACGCGGCGCGCTCCGGCGGCTCGGCGACGGCCAGTTCGCGCCGCGGCCACTTCAGCCGCCACCTGCTGACCTGCTGCCGGTACAGGATCCGCCGTACGTACGCCTCGGGTTCGTCGATCCGCTGCCACCGTCCCGCGGCTCTGACGAGCGCGTTCTGCAGCAGGTCCTCGCCCGCGTGCCGGTCGCCCCCGCTGAGCAGCACGGCGGTCTTCAGCAGCGCGGGCGACCTGGCCGCCACGAACTCCCGGAAACTCTCCTGCTCCTGGACATTCATCGTCACCTTCGCTCCCTGGGGGGCCTGTTGCCCTCCCGCACTCAGCAGGACGGGGGCGGGGGCCCGCCGCTATGCCTGGGGTGCGGAACAAATTTCGCCGCCGTACAAAACGAACCGCCCGGCGAAACGAAAGAAGCGGCCACCCCGAGGGTGGCCGCTCCGGTGTGTCTCGCTCAGCCGGCGGCGGGGAAGCCCGCGGCCTTGGTCCAGAGCAGGCTGTCGGAGCCGCGGCTGAAGGTGACCTTCTTGCCGCCGGGGGCGACGACGATCTTCTCCCAGCCGTCGAAGTTCTTCGTGACGTGCTTGTCCCACTTGGTCAGCGGGCCGACGGCCACCGCGGCGACCGACTCGGTCGGCGGCTCGCCGTCCGCGCAGTACGTGCCGAAGTCGCCGAAGGCCGCGACGGTGCCGTCCTTGGCCTTGAGCGTGATGCCCTGACAGGCGTCGGTCGCAGTCCCGTACACCACGGCGGGCGCGGACCAGCCCTTGGCGGTGGGGCTGTAGTCCTGCACGAAGAGCCCCTTGTCGCGCAGGTAGTACATGGCGACGCGACGCCCGTCGGCGAGCTTGACCTGCGCGTTGAAGGGGCTGGGGCTGCCGCTCCAGGGAATGTCGCTCTTGCCCAGCGGATGGCTGTGGTCACCGGCCACGGCCCTGCCGCCGGCCTCCGCGGCGGCCCGGTCGGCGGCCTGCGCGGCGGCCCGGGGAGCGTCCACCCGGTCCTGCCCCACGCTCTGCCCGCCTCCGGCCACGAGCCCGAACACCGCCACCGCGCCAAGGGCCAGAGCCCGCGTACCCGTCCTGTTCATGCTGTTCCCCCTGGGATCCGTGGGACCCCCGCGGATCCCAGGGGAGCAGACGTTACCGGCACCGGCGCGGTTCCGGCAGGTCCGTGATCAGTTGTGGCTGTGCAGGACGTCGTTCAGGCCGCCCCAGACCGCGTTGTTCGGGCGGGCCTCGACCGTGCCGGTGACCGAGTTGCGGCGGAAGAGGATGTTGGAGGCGCCGGAGAGCTCGCGGGCCTTGACGATCTGGCCGTCGGGCATGGTCACGCGGGTGCCCGCGGTGACGTACAGGCCGGCCTCGACCACGCACTCGTCGCCCAGCGCGATGCCGACGCCCGCCTCGGCGCCGACCAGGCAGCGCTCGCCGATGACGATGCGGACGTTGCCGCCGCCGGAGAGCGTACCCATGGTGGAGGCGCCGCCGCCGATGTCCGAGCCGTCGCCGACGACCACGCCGGCGGAGATGCGGCCCTCGACCATGGAGGTGCCGAGCGTGCCCGCGTTGAAGTTCACGAAGCCCTCGTGCATGACCGTGGTGCCCTCGGCGAGGTGCGCGCCGAGCCGGACGCGGTCGGCGTCGGCGATGCGGACGCCCTTCGGCGTGACGTAGTCCGTCATGCGCGGGAACTTGTCGACGGACGTCACGGCGAGGTGCAGGCCCTCGGCGCGGGCGTTGAGCCGGACCTTCTCGACGTCGTCGACGGCGACCGGGCCGAGCGACGTCCAGGCGACGTTGGCGAGGAAGGCGAACTGGCCGTCGAGGTTCACGCCGTGCGGCTTGACCAGGCGGTGGCTGAGCAGGTGCAGGCGCAGGTAGACGTCGTGGGCGTCCAGCGGCTTGTCGTCGAGGGACGCGATGACCGTACGTACGGCGATGATCTCGACGCCACGGCGGGCGTCCGGGCCGATGGCCTGGGCGGCGCCGTCACCGAGCAGCTCCACGGCACGCTCGGCGGACAGCCGCTCGCTGCCGGCGGGGCCCGGCTCCGCGGCGAGCTCGGGCGCGGGGAACCAGGTGTCGAGAACGGTGCCGTCGGCGGTGACGGTGGCGAGGCCTGCGGCGACGGCGCCGGTGGTGCGAGAAGCATTCGTGTCGGTCATGGGTGAAACCTAACCGGAGGTGCCGCGCGCGGGCGAACCGGTCTCAGGGTCCGGGCCACCCGAGGTCACGGGCACGGACGGCACCCCGTCAAGCACCCCCTCCCGCACCCGCCCCGTAGCCGACCCTGTCTCCCGTCCCCCTCCCGATCCCGTCACCCCTCCCGCCGCGAGGACCGCGCACCCCGCCACCCCCGCGAGCACCGCACACACCGGCCACAGCAGTCCCGGCGCCGCGCTGTACAGGGCGCCGCCGAGCGGAGCCGACAGCACGACGCCGCTGACCGAGACGCCCGAATACAGACTCTGGAAGCGGCCCTGCACGTGCGCGGGCGCCTGGTCGGCGACGTAGGCGGTGGCCGGGGTCTTGTAGAGGATCTCCCCGGCCGTGAGCAGCAGCATCATCGCCACGGCGGTGGCGAGCCCGGTGCCGGTGGCGAGCACGGCGTACCCCGCGCCCACGAGCAGCAGCCCGCTCCCGATGATCCGCAGCGGCGCACGGCCGCGCAGGGCGAGGGTGGCGGGGAGTTCGAGGAGGAGGATGACGCCGCCGTTGACGGCCAGCAGCCAGCCGTAGACGCCGGTGTCCAGGCCGTGCCGGTCGAGGTCGACGGGGAGCGTCGCGTACTGCTGCCGGTAGACGAGGTCGGTGAGGAGGATGGCGCCGAGGAGGACGAGGACGCCGGGACGCCGGCGCAGTTCGGCGACGACTCCCTCTCCCCGACCACCCTTGCCGACCAGACCCGTACCCGCACGGGCACCCGTACCCGTCCCCGTATCCGTATCCGTCCGCACCGCGCCGTGCGCAGGCAGCACCCGCCAGGCGTACGCGGCGAAGGCGAGCGTGCCGAGTCCGTCGACGGCGAAGAGCCAGCCGTACGAGACGTGCGCGATGAGCAGCGCGCCCAGCGGAGGCCCGACGGTGAACCCCGCGTTGGTGGCGAACCGCATCACGGCGTAACCCTGGCGCCGCACGCCCTGCGGCACGATGACGGCGACGAGCGTGCTGTTGGCGGCGCGCGCGCAGCCCCCGGCGTACTGGCTCAGGGCCGGTACGACGTACAGCAGCGCGACCGGCAGGACGGACAACGAGAGCACCCCCACGCCGGAGAGCACCGAGCCGGCGAGCAGCACCCGCCGGTGGCCGTACCGGTCGCCGAACCAGCCGCCGGTGAAGTTGCCCGCGACCGCGCCGGCCCCTCCGATGCCGCTGATCACTCCGGCTCGGGCGACGGAGAGGCCCACCTCGTCCGTCAGATAGACGAAGAAGTAGACGAAGGTGAAGGTGACGACCATGGTGCAGAACTGGCCGGCGGCGAGCAGCCAGACGGTTCTCGGTACCTCGCGCAATGCCGCCCCCACGGATCGTCGAGTCAGTTCCTTTTGGGAACGGACTATGTCAGCATGGGGGCCATGGCGCAACGGACCCGGCTCGACGACGATCACTGCGCCATCGCGCAGGCCCTGGACGTGGTCGGCGACTGGTGGACCCTGCTGATCGTGCGCGACGCGGCGCGCGGCGTGCACCGCTTCGAGGAGCTGCAGCGCGAACTGGGCGTCTCCCGCAAGGTGTTGACCGAGCGCCTGCGGCTCCTGACGGAGGCGGGCGTGCTCGCGCGCGTCCCCTACCAGGACCGCCCGGAGCGCCATGAGTACCGCCTGACGCCGCGCGGGCGCGCACTGCTGCCCGTCCTGGTCGCCCTCCAGGACTGGGGTGACACCTGGGTACTGGGAGAGGGAGAGACGATGGCGACAGCGGCGGAGACGTCCATGGAGGCCCGGCGCGTGCACGAGCTGCTCGGGACGCGCGTGCCGGAGCTGCAACTACCGGGCCACGAAGGCGAATCGCGCGACCCGGTGGCGGCCGGCACGCCGTGGACCGTCCTGTACTGCTTCCCCGGCGCGTACGCCCGGCAGGACGCGTACCCGCCCGGCTGGGCCGGGATCCCCGGCGCGCGGGGCTGCACGCTGGAGTCGTGCACCTACCGCGACCGGCTCGCGGAGTTCACCGCGGCGGGCGCCACGGTGCAGGGCGTGTCGACCCAACGGCCGGACGAGCAGCGGGCGTTCGCCGAGAAGGAGGGCCTGCGCTTCCCGCTCCTGTCGGACGCCGGCCTGGCGCTCACGGCGGCCCTGCGCCTGCCGACGTTCCGTGCGGCGGGCGTGAGCCGGCTGAAGCGGCTGACGTTGGTGGTGGACCGCGACCGGGTGGTGCGGGACGTGCAGTATCCGGTCACGGACGTCACGGCGAGCGTCGAGGCGGCATTGGAAGCGGTCAAGTCCCTTACCCGAGGAGACGGTTGAGCACCTCGCGCGCGTACTCCTCGTCGTACTCGCCGCCCGTCAGCAGCACCTGCAGGCTGATGCCGTCCATCAGGGCGACCAGGGCGCGGGCGGTGACCGGGTCGGTGCGGCGCACGAGGACGTCGGCGAGGCCCTGACACCACTCGGCGGCCACGGGGCGCAGCGCGGGCCTGCGCAGGGCGGCGAGGTAGAGCTCGTACTCCAGCTCGACCCCGGACCGCTCCCCCGCGAACCACTCGCCGAGCACCCGGGCGAGCGCGCCCGCGAGATCCGCCTGCGGGTCCTCGAAGGCGCTGCTCGCCGCCATGACCTTCGCGAAGCCCTCGTTGCTCTGGCGCAGCGCGGCGACCATCAGCTCGTCGAGCGTCTTGAAGTGGTACGTGGTGGAGCCGAGCGGCACGTCGGCCTCGGCGGCGACCGAGCGGTGGGTGAGCCCGGCGATGCCCTTGGTGCCGACCACGCGGATCGCCGCGTCGATGATCCGCTGACGGCGCTCGGGATCGTAGCGCCGGCCCATCAGTGCGCCCCGCCGAGATTGAGCACGACGACCCCGATGATGACCAGCGCGATGCCCGCGATCTTGAGCGGGCTGGCCGACTCACCCAGGAAGAGCATGCCGATCCCGGCGACGGCGGCGGTGCCGATCCCCGCCCAGATGGCATAGGCGGTGCCCACGGACAGCGTCTTGAGGGTCTGCGCGAGCAGGGTGAACGCGAGCAGATACCCGGTGACGGTGATCAGAGAGGGCCACAGCTTGCTGAACCCCTCGCTGTACTTCATGGCGGTGGTCCCCGCCACCTCCGCCGCGATGGCCGCGGCCAGCAGTGCGTATCCCATGCGTACGAGTGTACATATCGTTGTGTACGGGCGTACGCAAAGCGCCGGACGCACCCACCGGGACACACCAAGGACCCGCGGGCACACGGCAAAGGGCCCCCCGCGCCATCGGCGCGAAGGGCCCTCAGAGCCGTTCTCTCAGACGTTGAACCCGAGCGCCCGCAGCTGCTCGCGGCCGTCGTCCGTGATCTTGTCCGGGCCCCACGGCGGCATCCAGACCCAGTTGATCCGGAGCTCGTTCACGATGCCCTCGGTCGCGGACTTCGCCTGGTCCTCGATGACGTCCGTCAGCGGGCAGGCCGCCGACGTCAGCGTCATGTCGATCGTCGCGATGTTCGCGTCGTCGATGTGCACGCCGTAGATCAGGCCGAGGTTGACGACGTCGATGCCCAGCTCGGGGTCGACGACGTCGTACAGCGCCTCGCGGACCTCTTCCTCCGAAGCGGGCTTCGTCGTGAGTGTCTCGTTCTCGCTCATGCCGTCTTCCTTTCAGCGGCCCCGTCGTTCTCGCCCAGTGCCTGGGCCGTCGCGTCCTTCCAGGCCATCCAGCTCAGCAGGGCGCACTTCACCCGCGCCGGGTACTTGGAGACCCCGGCGAACGCGACGGCGTCCTCCAGGACCTCCTCCATCGCGTCGTCCGGCTCCAGCTTGCCCTTGGACTGCATCAGCTCCAGGAAGACCTCCTGGATCTTCTGTGCCTGGGCGAGCTCCTTGCCGACCAGCAGGTCGTTCAGGACGGACGCGCTGGCCTGGCTGATGGAGCAGCCCTGTCCCTCGTACGACACGTCGGCGATCGTCGACCCGTCGTACTTCACGCGCAGCGTGATCTCGTCGCCGCACGTCGGGTTGACGTGGTGCACCTCGGCGTCGCCATCGCGCAGACCACGCCCGTGCGGGTGCTTGTAGTGGTCCAGGATGACTTCCTGGTACATCGAATCCAGCTTCACGTTCCCGGTCAGCCCCTCAGCCGAAGAAGTTCCGTACGTGCTCCAGGCCGTCGACGAGGGCATCGACCTCGCCGGGCGTGGAGTACAGATAGAACGACGCTCGCGTGGTCGCAGGAATTCCGTAGCGCAGGCACACGGGGCGCGCGCAGTGGTGACCCACGCGGACCGCTATGCCCTGCTCGTCGAGGACCTGGCCCACGTCGTGCGGGTGGATGTCGCCGAGCGTGAAGGAGATCGCGGCACCGCGCTCCTCGGCCGTCGTCGGGCCGATGATGCGCAGGTCGGGAACCTCCAGGAGGCGCTTGACCGCGTACTCGGTGAGCGCCTGCTCGTGCGCCGCGATCTTGTCCATGCCGATGGCCGAGAGGTAGTCCACGGCCGCGCCCAGGCCCACGGCCTGGGAGACCGGCGGGGTGCCGGCCTCGAACTTGTGCGGCGCGGGGGCGTACGTCGACGAGTTCATCGACACGGTCTCGATCATCTCGCCGCCGCCGAGGAAGGGCGGGAGATCCTCCAGGAGCTCCTGCCGTCCCCACAGGACGCCGATGCCCGTCGGACCGCACATCTTGTGGCCCGTGAAGGCCACGAAGTCGGCCTGCAGCGCCTGCACGTCCAGCGGCATGTGCGGCGCGGCCTGCGAGGCGTCGATCAGGACGAGCGCGCCGACCTCCTGGGCGCGGCGCACGATGGCCTCGACCGGGTTGTGCGTGCCCAGGATGTTGGAGACGAGGACGAAGGAGACGATCTTCGTCTTCTCGGTGATGACCTCGTCGATGTTCGACAGGTCGAGCCGGCCGTCGTCGGTGAGACCGAACCACTTCAGCTTCGCGCCGGTGCGCTGCGAGAGCAGCTGCCACGGCACGATGTTGGAGTGGTGCTCCATCTCCGTGATGACGATCTCGGTCTCATGGTCCACGCGGTAGGGCTCGTCGGCCCAGCCCAGCATGTTGGCCACGAGGTTCAGCGACTCCGAGGCGTTCTTGGTGAAGATCACCTCGTCGCGGCTGGGCGCGTTGATGAACGCCGCGACCTTGTCACGGGCGCCTTCGTACAGCGCCGTGGCCTCCTCGGCGAGGACGTGCACGCCGCGGTGAACGTTGGCGTTGTGCTGCTCGTAGTACTCGTTCAGTACGTCGAGGACCTGGCGCGGCGTCTGCGAGGTGGCCGCGTTGTCCAGGTACACGAGCTTCTTGCCGTCGTGGATCGTGCGATCCAGGATCGGGAAGTCCTTGCGGATCGCCTCGGTGTCGAGGAGGCCCGGCAGCTGTGTCACGCGGATGCGCCACCCTTCGTGTAGGCCTCGTAGCCCTCGGCCTCGAGCTTGTCGGCGAGCTCGGCGCCGCCGGACTCGGCGATGCGGCCGTTCGCGAAGACGTGCACGAAGTCGGGCTTGATGTAGCGCAGGATGCGCGTGTAGTGCGTGATCAGCAGGGTGCCGACCTCACCGGTCTCACGGACGCGGTTGACGCCGTCGGAGACCTGGCGGAGCGCGTCGACGTCCAGGCCGGAGTCGGTCTCGTCGAGGATCGCGATCCGCGGCTTGAGGAGCTCCATCTGGAGGATCTCGTGGCGCTTCTTCTCGCCGCCGGAGAAGCCCTCGTTGACGTTGCGCTCGGCGAAGGCCGGGTCCATCTGGAGCTGCTCCATCGCGGACTTGACCTCCTTCACCCAGGTGCGCAGCTTGGGGGCCTCGCCGCGGATCGCCGTCGCCGACGTGCGCAGGAAGTTGGAGACCGAGACGCCGGGGACCTCGACCGGGTACTGCATGGCGAGGAACATGCCGGCGCGGGCACGCTCGTCGACGGACATCTCCAGGACGTCCTCGCCGTCGAGGGTCACGGTGCCCTGCGTGATCGTGTACTTGGGGTGGCCCGCGATGGAGTAGGCGAGAGTCGACTTGCCGGAGCCGTTCGGGCCCATGATGGCGTGGGTCTCGCCCTGCTTCACGGTCAGGTCGACGCCCTTGAGGATCTCCTTGGTGGAGTTGTCGGCCTCGACGGTGACGTGCAGGTCCTTGATTTCAAGCGTTGCCATGGGTGCCTCAGGACTCCTGGGAAGGGGAGGCGTGCACGTCAACGAGTACATCGCCCCCTTCGATCTTTACGGGGTATACGGGGACGGGGCGCGTCGCGGGGAGGCCGGACGGCTTGCCGGTGCGGAGGTCGAAGCTGGAGCCGTGCAGCCAGCACTCGATCTGGCAGTCCTCCACCTCGCCCTCGGAGAGGGAGACGTTCGCGTGCGAGCAGATGTCGTGGATCGCGTACACCTCGCCCTCGGTGTGGACGACCGAGACGGGCGTGCCGTCGAGTTCCACCCGCTTCGGGGTGTCCTCCTCCAGCTCGCTCAGTCCGCAGGCCCGGACGAACCGGGCTTGGTCGAGGCTCATGCGACGGTCGCCTCCAGCTCCTCTTCGATCTTCGCGATGAGGCGCTCCTCGACGTCGGGCAGGCCGATCTGCTGGACCAGCTCGGCGAAGAAGCCGCGGACGACCAGGCGCCGGGCGTCCTCTTCCGTGATGCCGCGCGACTGCAGGTAGAAGAGCTGCTCGTCGTCGAAGCGGCCGGTCGCCGAGGCGTGGCCCGCGCCGACGATCTCGCCGGTCTCGATCTCGAGGTTCGGCACCGAGTCGACCCGGGCGCCGTCGGTGAGCACGAGGTTGCGGTTCATCTCGTACGTGTCCGTGCCCTCGGCGGCGGCCTCGATGAGGACGTCGCCGATCCACACCGCGTGGGCGTCGTCGCCCTGGAGCGCGCCCTTGTAGACGACGTTGGACTTGCAGTGCGGGGCGTTGTGGTCGACCAGGAGGCGGTGCTCCTGGTGCTGGCCCGCGTCGGTCACGTACAGGCCGAGCAGCTCGGCCTCGCCGCCGGTGCCCGCGTAGGTGACGCGCGGGTGCAGGCGGACCAGGTCGCCGCCGAAGGTGACGACCACGGACTTGAAGGTGGCGTCGCGGCCGACCAGCGCGTTGTGCTGGGCGACGTGCACCGCCTCGTCGTCCCAGTCCTGGACGGAGACGACGGTGAGCTTGGCGCCGTCGCCGACGAGGAAGTCGACGTTGGCGGCGAGTACGGCGTCACCGGTGTGGTCGATGACGACCAGGGCCTCGGCGAAGGCACCCACCTCGACGACCTGGTGCGCGAAGGCGGTGCCGCCCTCGCCGTGCACGGCGATGCGGATCGGCTCGCTCAGCACGGTCTCCTTGGGCACCGAGATGACCGAGGCCTTCTCGAACGAGGAGTAGGCCTGCGCGGCGACGCGGTCGACGGGCTTGCCCGCCTTGCCGACGCGCGCGTCGTCCCGGCCGACGGTCTCCTGGGTGACGCCCCCGGGGGCGCTCACCTCGACGCGGATGCCGCCGTCGGCGACGGCCGTGCCGTCGTGCAGCCCGCGCAGCCGCTCCAGCGGCGTGAACCGCCACTCCTCCTCGCGGCCGTGCGGGACCGGGAAGCTGTCCACGTCGTAGGACGGGGGAGCGCTCATGCGGGTGGCGACGGTGGACTCGGCGGCCACCGCGATGGACCCGGCGGTCGTCGACCCCACGGGGATGTTCTGAGCCTCAGCCATGGCTGTCGTCGTGCTCTCTCTCTGCGTAAGAAGTCAGTCGCTGCGAAGGATGGTCGCCGGAATTAACCGACCGAACCCTCCATCTGCAGCTCGATCAGCCGGTTCAGCTCCAGGGCGTACTCCATGGGGAGCTCCTTGGCGATCGGCTCGACGAAGCCGCGCACGATCATCGCCATCGCCTCGAACTCCGTCATGCCGCGGCTCATCAGGTAGAAGAGCTGGTCGTCGGAGACCTTGGAGACGGTCGCCTCGTGGCCCATGGAGACGTCGTCCTCGCGGACGTCGACGTAGGGGTAGGTGTCCGAGCGGGAGATCGTGTCGACGAGCAGCGCGTCGCAGAGCACGTTCGACTTGGATCCGGCGGCGCCCTCACCGATCTCGACGAGGCCGCGGTACGACGTACGACCGCCGCCGCGCGCCACCGACTTGGAGACGATGTTGGAGGAGGTGTTCGGCGCCATGTGGACCATCTTGGAGCCGGCGTCCTGGTGCTGGCCCTCGCCCGCGAAGGCGATGGACAGCGTCTCACCCTTGGCGTGCTCGCCCATCAGGTAGACGGCCGGGTACTTCATGGTGACCTTGGAACCGATGTTGCCGTCGATCCACTCCATGGTCGCGCCCTCGTACGCCACGGCGCGCTTGGTGACCAGGTTGTAGACGTTGTTCGACCAGTTCTGGATCGTCGTGTAGCGGCAGCGGCCGCCCTTCTTCACGATGATCTCGACCACGGCGGAGTGCAGCGAGTCCGACTTGTAGATCGGCGCGGTGCAGCCCTCGACGTAGTGGACGTAGGCGTCCTCGTCGACGATGATCAGCGTCCGCTCGAACTGGCCCATATTCTCCGTGTTGATGCGGAAGTAGGCCTGGAGCGGGATCTCGACGTGCACGCCCTTGGGGACGTAGATGAACGAGCCACCGGACCATACGGCGCTGTTCAGCGAGGCGAACTTGTTGTCGCCGACGGGGATGACCGTGCCGAAGTACTCCTTGAAGAGCTCCGGGTGCTCCTTCAGGGCGGTGTCCGTGTCGAGGAAGATGACGCCCTGCTCCTCCAGGTCCTCGCGGATCTGGTGGTAGACGACCTCGGACTCGTACTGGGCCGCGACACCGGCGACGAGGCGCTGCTTCTCCGCCTCGGGGATGCCGAGCTTGTCGTACGTGTTCTTGATGTCCTCGGGCAGGTCCTCCCAGGACTCCGCCTGCTTCTCCGTGGAGCGCACGAAGTACTTGATGTTGTCGAAGTCGATGCCCGAGAGGTCCGAGCCCCAGTTCGGCATGGGCTTCTTGTCGAAGAGGCGCAGGCCCTTGAGGCGGAGCTTGGTCATCCACTCCGGCTCGTTCTTCTTCGCGGAGATGTCCCGGACGACGTCCTCGTTGATGCCGCGCTTGGCAGAGGCACCGGCGACGTCGGAGTCGGCCCAGCCGTATTCGTAGTTGCCCAGGCCCTCGAGTTCGGGGTGGGCAGTCTCCGTGGGGAGCGTCATGCGGGGTTCCTCCCGGCCGTGCTTGCTGATGCTGATGTGGTGGTCCGTGTGGTGCTGCTACCGCCGCTGCCGCTGTTGCCGCGCGGGATGAACGTCGTACAGACGCCGTCCCCGTGGGCGATCGTGGCAAGGCGCTGCACATGCGTGCCGAGCAGGCTGGAGAACATCTCGGTCTCCGCCTCGCACAGCTGCGGGAACTGCTCGGCGACATGGGCGACCGGGCAGTGGTGCTGGCAGAGCTGCTCGCCGACCGGTGCGCTGCGCGCCGTAGCAGCGTACCCGTCGGCGGTCAATGCCCTGGCCAGAGCCTCGGTGCGCTGCTCGGGGGGTGCGGCGTCGATCGCCTTCTTGTACGTCTCCGCCTGGGCGGCGATACGGTCCCGGGCGAAGGCGTCGACGGCACCCTCGCCGTGGCGCTCGGTGATCCACCGGAGCGCGTCCGCGGCCAGCTTGTCGTACGACTGGTCGAAGGCGTCGCGCCCGCAGTCGGTCAGCGCGAAGACCTTGGCGGGCCTGCCCCGGGTCCTCGCCCCGTAGACCCGCTGCTCACGGGGTTCCACGACGTTCTCATGGGCGAGGGCGTCGAGGTGGCGGCGGACGGCCGCCTGGGTGAGGCCGAGGCGCTTCGCGAGGTCGGCGACGGTGGAGGGGCCGTGGTCCAGGATGGACCGCGCGACCCGGTTGCGCGTGGAGCGCTCCCCGGTCGCGAGTTCCTCCTGCGGAGCCTCGCCAACGTTTTTCACAACGCCATTGTTGCGTAATTCCTCAGAGCCTGACAACCCGCGTCCAAAACGGCCCCTGGTGCGCTGCATCACTTAGGTAAACCTAAATTGACCTGCGGAAATGATCAGTGATCGATCAAATCGGTGGCGCCCGAGGAATGCGTCCGCAAGACTCCTCAACCATGCCGACACCCCCTCTCACCGGCCCTTTGTGCACGCGCGAGTCGCTCGCCGACGACCTTTTGAGGCTCGGCGTCCGCCCCGGCGAGACCCTCCTCGTGCACACCTCGCTCAGCGCGCTCGGCTGGGTCAGCGGCGGCGCGGTCGCCGTCGTCCAGGCACTCCTCGACGCCCTTGGCCCGGACGGCACGCTGGTGGTCCCCGCTCATACGGGTGACAACTCCGAGCCGTCGGCGTGGCGGAACCCGCCGGTCCCCGCGGAGTGGTGGCCGGTGCTGCGCGCGTCCATCCCCGCGTACGACCCGCTGACCTCGCCCTCCTTCGGCGTCGGCGTCGTCCCGGAGGCCGTGCGCACCTGGCCGGGCGCGCTGCGCAGCGCCAATCCGCAGACCTCGTTCGCGGCGGTCGGCCCGGCCGCCGCGACGATCACCGCGGGGCACGCCCGTGACTGCCGACTCGGCGAGCGCAGCCCGCTGGCGCGCCTGGAGAAGGCGGGCGCCCGCGTCCTGCTGCTCGGCACCGGATACGACGCGTGCACCGCCTTCCATCTGGCCGAGTACCGCATCCCCGGCCCCGACGTGGAGAACTCCTTCGCCGCCATGACGTCGCAGGGGCGCCGCTGGATGACGGTCCGGGAGCGCTCGATCTGCGAGGACGGCTTCGTGGAGCTCGGCGCGGCGTTCGAGAAGGGGGAGGCGGTGGGCGCCGGCCGGGAGACCGCCGCGCCGACCGCGGTGGTGCGCGGGCTCGTCGGCGCCGCCGAGACGCGGCTCTTCCCGCTGGCGGACGCCGTCGCGTACGCGGAGCGGTGGCTGGCACAGCACCGGCCGCGGCAGGCGTAGCGCTCCCGGCGCCCGCGGGGCCGGGAGCGCCGCCCCGCCGGTCCGGGGTCCCGGCGCCGTCCCTAGACTGGCTCACCATGCGAAACGAGCCCGTCGTCCAGATCCGGAATCTGGTCAAGCGGTACGGAACCAAGACCGCGGTCGACGGTCTCGACCTGACGGCAGGAGCCGGCATCACCGCCGTCCTCGGCCCCAACGGCGCGGGCAAGACCACCACGATCGAGACCTGCGAGGGGTACCGGAAGCCGGACTCCGGCACCGTCCGGGTGCTCGGGCTCGACCCGGTCAGCGAGGCGCACGCGCTGCGGCCCCGCGTCGGCGTGATGCTCCAGTCCGGCGGCGTCTACTCCGGCGCCCGCGCCGACGAGATGCTCCGCCACGTGGCCAAACTGCACGCCCGCCCGCTCGACGTGCCCGCGCTCATCGAGCGGCTCGGCCTGGAAAGCTGCGGCCGCACCACCTACCGCAGGCTCTCCGGCGGCCAGCAGCAGCGCCTCGCGCTCGCCATGGCCGTGGTCGGCAGGCCCGACCTCGTCTTCCTCGACGAGCCGACGGCGGGCCTGGACCCGCAGGCGCGCCGGGCCACCTGGGACCTCGTACGCGATCTGCGCCGCGACGGCGTCGCCGTCATCCTCACCACGCACCACATGGACGAGGCCGAGGAGCTCTCCGACGACGTCGCGATCATCGACGCGGGCCGGGTCATCGCCCAGGGCAGCCCCGACGAGCTGTGCCGG
Organism: Streptomyces sp. NPDC041713; assembly: GCF_055591085.1. NCBI lineage: Bacteria > Bacillati > Actinomycetota > Actinomycetes > Kitasatosporales > Streptomycetaceae > Streptomyces > Streptomyces sp. NPDC041713. The sequence continues at coordinate 975,530 of NZ_JBVIZY010000001.1, read as the reverse complement.
GGCGGCGCCGAGAACACCCTGCGGTTCACCGGCCGCCCCGGGCTCGACGTCGGCTCGCTGCTCAAGGCGCTGCCCCCGGACTCGGCCGCCGCCGAACCGACCCCGGGCTCCTACCGGGTGAGCGGCACGATCGACCCGCAACTGCTCGCCACGGTCACGTCCTGGTGCGCCCAGCACGGGGTCATGCCGGACCGCATCTCGGTCGAACGCCACACGCTCGAGGACGTCTTCCTGGAGCTCACGGGTAAGGAGCTGCGCGGATGAGCGCCGCCGGTACGTACACGCCGGAGCCGGGCGCCGCCCCGCTCCCCCGCATGATCGCCGCGCAGGCGGTCCTCGAGACGAAGATGCTGCTCCGCAACGGCGAACAGCTGCTCCTCACCGTCGTGATCCCGACGCTGCTGCTCGTCCTGTTCAGCTCGGTCGACATCGTCGACACGGGCGACGGCGACGCGGTCGACTTCCTCGCGCCCGGCATCCTCGCGCTCGCCGTCATGTCGACCGCCTTCACCGGTCAGGCCATCGCGACGGGCTTCGAGCGCCGTTACGGCGTGCTCAAGCGGCTCGGCGCGTCGCCGCTGCCGCGCTGGGGCCTGATGACGGCGAAGACCCTCTCGGTGCTCGTCACCGAGGTGCTGCAGGCCGTCCTTGTCACGGTCATCGCGTTCGCCCTCGGCTGGTCGCCGCACGGCAACCCCCTGTACGTACTCCTCCTCCTGGTCCTCGGCACTGCGGCCTTCTCCGGGCTCGGGCTGCTGATGGCGGGGACCCTCAAGGCGGAGGCGACGCTCGCCGCGGCCAACCTCGTCTTCCTGCTGCTCCTGATGGGCGGCGGCGTGATCGTCCCCCTCGACAAGTTCCCCGACGCGGCCCAGTCGGTGCTCGGCCTGCTCCCCGTCTCGGCCCTCTCGGACGGCCTGCGGGACGTGCTGCGGCACGGTGCGGGCATGCCCTGGGGCGACCTCGGGATCCTCGCGGTGTGGGCGGTGCTCGGTCTCGGCGCGGCGGCGAGGTTCTTCCGCTGGGAGTGAGGGGGCGGCGTTGGGCGCCGCCTGGTTCTCCGGGTCACCTCTGGTGGTTCGTCCGCGGGTGGGTGGGGGTTGATCGCGCAGTTCCCCGCGCCCCTGACCAGCCCGCAGCACCGCCCCCGTCGGAGGGCCCCTCAGGACGACAGGAGGCCGGCATGATCCACCGCAACGCGGGCCGGCTCTCCGAGGCACTCGACTGCTACCGCCGGGCCGGCGAGCTGGTCCGCAGCAAGCGCGGCGAGGAGGACTTCGAGACCGCGCAGGTCGCCAAGTTCCTCGCGGACGTGCTGCGCCGCAAGGGCCAGCAGGGCAGGGCCGCGTCCCGGCACGCCCGCAGCCCGCTGCGCAAGCGCCGTCTGCGCGCGCGGTCCCAGGCCCATCTGACGGCGGCGCACGCGCTCCTCGGCCCCGTCGTGACCCTGCTGGGCGAGCGCCGCGCGACCGAGGCGCACACCTACGCCGCCTGCCTCAACAAGCTCGGTTCGCTGCAGTGGGCGCAGGGCCACACCGCCAAGGCCATCGGCACGCTCCGCGAGACCGAGGAGATCTACGTCACCGCGTACGGCCCCGACCACCACTACCGGGCGAAGACGCTCTCCCGACTCGGGCCCGTGCTGCGCGCGGCGGGCCACCGGGCCCGCGCCGAGCAGGCGCTGCGCACCGCGGAGCGCATCTTCGTGGTCAGCCTGGGCGAGGAGCACCCCTCGCTCGTCGCGGTGTACGCCTTCCTCGCCGACTGCGCCGCGGATCCGGCCGACGCGGCGGAGCTGCGCGCCAGGGCCGACCGCATCCACTGGACGCTCTGGGACAACTCGTCCCCCTCGTGAAGAGATGCACAAGCGGCCCCCTACGATGGTGCGCGTGCCAAACGTGACCCGAGCCGACATCGCCTCCGCCGCGCGGAACCCGCTCGCCTTCATCGCCGAGCGCTGGACCCCGGCCCAGCGGACCGTCCAGCAGGCGGCCCTGATCTCCCTCGTCATGACGGTGGTCATCGTGGTGACCGGCGGCGCCGTCCGGCTGACCGGTTCGGGTCTCGGCTGCCCGACCTGGCCCAAGTGCACCGAGGAGTCCCTCACCGCGACGCACGAGATGGGCTTCCACGGCGTCGTCGAGTTCGGCAACCGCATGCTGACGTACGTGCTGTGCGCGGTCGTCGGCTGGGCGATCATCGCGGCCCGCTCGCAGAAGCCGATGCGGCGCAGCGTCACCCGGCTCGGCTGGATGCAGTTCTGGCTGGTGATGGGCAACGCGGTGCTCGGCGGAATCGTCGTCCTGGTGGGCCTGAACCCCTGGACGGTCGCGGCACACTTCCTGCTCTCCACCGCCCTGACCGCGGTCGCCGTCGTGATGTGGCAGCGGACCCGCGAGGGCGACTCGGAGCCGCGCCCGCTGGTCGGCAAGGCCGTGACGCAGCTCGTCTGGGTCCTGGTCGGGGTCTCCGTGCTGCTGATCGCCATGGGCACGATCGTCACGGGTTCGGGGCGGCACGCGGGCGACTCCAGCGACGTCCCGAGGATGGGCTTCGACTGGGAGTCGGTCAGCAAGCTGCACGCGGTCCTCGCCTGGATCGTGGTGACGCTGGCGTTCGCCCTGTGGTTCGTCCTCAAGGCGGTCGACGCGCCGCCCGGCCCGCTGGCCCGTACCCGCCAGCTCTTCCTGGTCCTGCTCGCGCAGGGCGCGATCGGCTACGTCCAGTACTTCACGGACACGCCGGAGATCCTGGTCGGCGTGCACATGTTCGGCTCGTGTCTGGTGTGGATCGCCGTGATGCGCGTCCTGCTCTCGATGCGGGAGCGCCCGCTCACCACGGCCGACGTGCCCGCCCAGGCCGACGACTCGCGCCTGTCCGCCGTCTGAGCCGGCCGCACCGCCCTCACTGCCCGGCGGCGCCGTCGGGGAGCCCGTAGACCCGGCGGGCGTTGCCCGCGGCGATCAGACCCGCCACGCGCTGCGCGTCGGTGAGCGACCAGGCCCCCTCGGCGACCCAGGTGCCGAGCACCCGCCCGAGCGCCTCGCGGAACAGGTGCGCCCCGACGACGTGCAGCTCGGGCAGGCCGTGGGCGCCGCTGGAGAACAGCAGCTTGCCGAAGGGCGCCAGTTCCAGGATCTCCGCGAGCACCGCCGCGGCGCGGGCCCCGGTCCGCACCAGGGCGGGCCCGAGGTCGGCGTACACGTGCGGGAAGACGGCCGCCAGGTGTGCGGCGCTGCGGTGGTACGGATAGCCGTGCAGCAGCACCAGGTCGGTGCCGAGGCCCGCGGTGGCCCGCGCGAACTCCCCGAGGTAGGTCTGCGGGTCCCCGGCGCCCGCGTGCAGCTGCAGCGGGCGGCCCGAGGCCACGGCGATCCACAGCAGATGGCGAAGGAGCACCGGGTCGGTGAGCGCCCCGCCGACCTGCCGCCCGGCCAGCCAGCGCCCCACGGCGCCCCGCACCTCGCCGGGTCCCGGCGGCTCCGGGGCGAGGGCGAGCGGATGGCGCACCCCCGCGACGGAGGTGAAGGCGACGGCGCCCACGGCGGCGGCGTGCACGGACTCGGCGAGATTGGCCAGGAACGCGTCGGCGGTGCCGGAGGTGTCCGCGACCTGTTCGGCGAGCAGCTCCAGACGGACGATCTCGCGGGCGTCCGCGTCACCCGTACAGGCCATCTCGTCGGGTCCGGTCAGATCCCCCGGCAGCCCGGTGTCGACGAGGTACGTGGTGATGCCGCTGCCGCGCAGCAGGCGCCGGCCCGACTCGAGGACGCCGAGTTCGCGGCGGCGGGCCAGATAGCGGGCCGGCGGGCAGTGCGGCTCCATGCCGAGCAGCGGCGGGCACCAGCGGCGCACGGCGAAACCGGTCTGGGTGTCGAAGAAGGTGGTGCCGGGGGCGGGCGGCCCCTCGCCCCGGCCGAGGTGGGCCTCGAAGGTGCCGAGGCCCAGCTCCGTACGGAGGACGCCATGGCAGTACTGGTCCACCAGGGACGGCGTTTCGATCATCCGGACTCCCGATGAGTGGACCTTGTTCTTACGGTCCTAACGGGTGACCCGGCTGTCAGGTGTTGCTTTCGGCCGTTCTCCGCGGGGGCGTACGGCGCGCGTCAGCCGTTGCTGGGACCGCCGAGCTGGATGCCGGCCATCCGCTTCCACTCGTACGGTCCGGTCCGCACCTTGGCCGCGAACTCCCCGGCGAAGTCGTCGTGGACGGTGATCCCGGCCTTCTCGACGGCGCTCTGCGCCACGGCGTAGGAGGGCGCCATCAGGTCGCCCCAGCCGCCGTCCTCGCCCACCAGGACGATCCGGGCGCCGCGCTCCCCGACATACGCGACCTGACCCTCGGCGCCGCCGTGGGCCTTCGCGAAGGCGCCGATCTCCTTGGCGAGCCTGGCCGCCTTCCGCTCCGCGCGGGCCGCCTGCTTGCCGTCCTCGACCTGCTCGGTCTCTGCCATCTGCTCGGTCTCTGCCATGGAACAGGATGCTACCGACGGGTAGATCAACTGGCGACGGGCGGGGCACGTGGCGTTCGACACCAGCGTGCCCCGCCCGTCGGCGGCGTGTGTGTGCGCTCAGCGCAGGAAGGGGTCCACCGCGACCGCGACGAAGAGCAGCGAGACGTAGGTGATGGACCAGTGGAAGAGCCGCATCTCCTTGAGCTTGCCGCCCGTGACCTCGGCCTTGGCGCGGTTCTGCAGCCCGTGCGCCTCCCACAGCCACCAGCCGCCGGTGACCAGCGCGACCGCGGTGTAGAACCAGCCGGTGTAGCCGAGCGGCTGGAGCAGCAGCGAGACGGCGACCATGACCCAGCTGTAGAGGACGATCTGGCGGGCGACCACCTTGTTGGAGGCGATCACCGGCAGCATCGGCACGCCCACGCGCGCGTAGTCCTCCTTGACCTTCATGGACAGCGGCCAGTAGTGCGGCGGCGTCCAGAAGAACATGACCAGGAAGAGGATGACCGGGGCCCACGACATCGAGTTGGTGACCGAGGACCAGCCGATGAGGACCGGCAGGCAGCCCGCGATGCCGCCCCAGACGATGTTCTGGGAGGTGCGCCGCTTCAGGATCATCGTGTAGACGACCACGTAGAAGAGGAGCGCGCCGAGCGAGAGCCAGGCGGAGAGCCAGTTGACGGCGAAGCCGAACAGCAGGGTCGAGACGACCGCGAGGGTGATGCCGAAGACGAGGCACTCGCGCGGGCTGACCATGCCGGTGACCAGCGGCCGCTGCGACGTACGGTCCATCAGGGCGTCGATGTCGCGGTCGATGTACATGTTGAGCGCGTTGGCGCCCCCGGCGGAGAGGTAGCCGCCCAGGCAGGTCACGAAGACCAGCCAGAGGTCGGGCACCCCCTGTTCGGCGAGGAACATCACCGGAACGGTGGTGATGAGCAGCAGCTCGATGATCCGCGGCTTGGTCAGCGCCACGAACGCCTTGACACGAGCCCCGAACGGCCGATGGCTCGGGCTAAGGTCCGTCCCGGAAACCCCCGCTGGACGGGATTCAACGGCCGTCACGCACACCCCTGACAGAGACATCCCAGCGGGCCGACCAGCACCTTCAGACATGAAGATCCGGTAAAGCCCGCGCGTACCACGCCACTGTAGACGTTGCCCATACCTCGCTCTTCGCGGGGGTGGGGTCGTGTTGGGCGGCCGGTCGAACGGCGTCCGGGGCGAGTTGGACCGCCAGATGAGCGGAACCCCGGGTTCATTGAGCGGACATATGGGCGATACCCGTGGCCTTATGAGCGGACATATGAGCGACCCCATATTCACTTGCCTAATGCCCGCGCTTTCCTTTCGACAGGCGGATCCTCGCGTGTCACTGCAGTCTGGAATGACTCGAAAAAATGAGCGTTCTAGCAGCGGTAGGCTCGACATCGGCCGGTGGTATCTACGCCGCCGGCATTCGACATGTGGAGAGGAGCCCTGACTCAGGGTGAGCACCAAGCCGACCACCACAGACCTCGAGTGGACCGAACTGGACCAGCGAGCCGTTGACACCGCTCGCGTCCTGGCCATGGATTCCGTACAGAAGGTCGGCAACGGCCATCCCGGTACGGCCATGAGCCTCGCGCCCGCCGCGTACACCCTCTTCCAGAAGGTGATGCGCCACGACCCGGCGGACGCCGACTGGACCGGCCGCGACCGGTTCGTCCTCTCTGCGGGCCACTCGTCCCTGACCCTCTACATCCAGCTCTACCTGGCCGGCTTCGGCCTGGAGCTGGACGACCTGAAGGCCTTCCGCACCTGGGGCTCGAAGACCCCGGGCCACCCGGAGTACGGCCACACGGTCGGCGTGGAGACGACCACGGGCCCGCTGGGCCAGGGCGTCGCCAACGCCGTGGGCATGGCGATGGCGGCCCGCTACGAGCGCGGTCTGTTCGACCCGGAGGCGGCCGACGGCGCGTCCCCGTTCGACCACCACATCTACGCCATCGCCGGTGACGGCTGCCTCCAGGAGGGCATCTCCGGAGAGGCCTCGTCGCTGGCCGGGCACCAGAAGCTCGGCAACCTGATCCTGCTGTGGGACGACAACCACATCTCGATCGAGGGCGACACGGAGACCGCGGTCTCCGAGGACACCATGAAGCGGTACGAGGCCTACGGCTGGCACGTCCAGCGCGTGGAGCCCAAGGAGAACGGCGACCTCGACCCGGCCGCCCTCTACGCCGCGATCAAGGCCGCCCAGGCCGAGACCGAGCGCCCCTCCTTCATCGCGATGCGCTCGATCATCGCCTGGCCCGCCCCGAACGCGCAGAACACCGAGGCCGCCCACGGCTCGGCGCTCGGCGACGAGGAAGTGGCCGCCACCAAGCGCGTCCTCGGCTTCGACCCGGAGCAGACCTTCGAGGTCTCCGACGAGGTCCTCGCGCACACCCGCAAGGCCCTCGACCGCGGCCGCGAGGCCAAGGCCGAGTGGGACAAGGGCTTCGCCGCCTGGCGCACCGCCAACGACGAGCGCGCCGCCGAGTTCGACCGCATCCGCGCGGGCGAGCTGCCCGAGGGCTGGGAGGAGAAGCTCCCGGAGTTCGAGACCGGCAAGGGCATCGCCACCCGCGCCGCGTCCGGCAAGATCCTCCAGGCGCTCGGCCCGGTCATCCCCGAGCTGTGGGGCGGCTCCGCCGACCTGGCGGGCTCGAACAACACGACGATCGACAAGACGTCGTCGTTCCTGCCCGAGGGCAACCCGCTGCCGGGCGCCGACCCGTACGGCCGTACGGTCCACTTCGGCATCCGCGAGCACTCCATGGCCGCGGAGATGAACGGCATCGCGCTGCACGGCAACACGCGCATCTTCGGCGGCACCTTCCTGGTGTTCTCCGACTACATGCGCAACGCCGTCCGGCTGTCCGCGCTGATGCACCTCCCGGTGACGTACGTGTGGACGCACGACTCCATCGGCCTCGGCGAGGACGGCCCGACCCACCAGCCGGTCGAGCACCTGGCCTCGCTGCGCGCCATCCCGGGCCTGAACGTGGTGCGCCCGGCCGACGCCAACGAGACCGTCGTCGCCTGGCGCGAGATCCTCAAGCGCTACACCAAGGAGTTCGGCAAGGGCGCCCCGCACGGCCTCGCGCTGACCCGCCAGGGCGTACCGACGTACGAGCGCAACGAGGACGCCGCCAAGGGCGGGTACATCCTCTTCGAGGCCGACGGCCCCAACGGAAAGAGCACAGCGCCCGAGGTCGTCCTCATCGGCACCGGCTCCGAGGTCCAGCTCGCCGTCGAGGCGCGTGAGCAGCTGCAGGCCGCCGGCGTTCCGACGCGCGTCGTCTCGATGCCGTCCGTCGAATGGTTCGAGGAGCAGGACCAGGGGTACCGGGACTCGGTGCTGCCGCCGTCGGTGAAGGCACGCGTGGCGGTCGAGGCGGGCATCGGCCTGACCTGGCACCGTTTCGTGGGCGACGCCGGACGCATCGTCTCGCTGGAGCACTTCGGTGCCTCGGCGGACGCCAAGGTGCTGTTCCGCGAGTTCGGTTTCACCGCCGACGCGGTGGCTCAGGCGGCCCGGGAATCGATCGACGCCGCTCAGCGCTGACGCCCATATACGACCAAGTAGGAGATGTAATTCCATGACAGACGCACTCAAGCGCCTTTCCGAAGAAGGCGTCGCGATCTGGCTGGACGACCTGTCGCGCAAGCGGATCACGTCCGGCAACCTCGCCGAGCTGATCGACCAGCAGCACGTCGTGGGCGTCACGACCAACCCGTCGATCTTCCAGAAGGCCATCTCGCAGGGCGACGGCTACGACCAGCAGCTCTCGGACCTCGCGGCCCGTGAGGTCACCGTCGAAGAGGCCATCCGCATGATCACGACGGCGGACGTCCGTGACGCCGCCGACATCCTTCGCCCGGTCTTCGAGGCGACCGGCGGCCAGGACGGCCGGGTGTCCATCGAGGTCGACCCGCGCCTGGCGCACAACACCAAGGCCACGACGGCCGAGGCCAAGCAGCTCGCCTGGCTGGTGGACCGCCCGAACGCGCTCATCAAGATCCCGGCCACCGAGGCGGGCATCCCGGCGATCACCGAGGTCATCGGCCTCGGCATCAGCGTCAACGTCACGCTGATCTTCTCGCTCGAGCGCTACCGCATGGTCATGGACGCGTACCTCGCCGGCCTGGAGAAGGCCAAGGAGCGCGGGCTCGACCTGTCGAAGATCCACTCGGTGGCGTCCTTCTTCGTGTCCCGCGTGGACACCGAGATCGACAAGCGCCTCGACGCCATCGGTACGGACGAGGCCAAGTCCGCCAAGGGCAAGGCCGCGCTCGCCAACGCCCGGCTCGCCTACGAGGCGTACGAGGAGGTCTTCTCCTCCGACCGCTGGGCCGCCCTGGACAAGGCGCAGGCCAACAAGCAGCGTCCGCTGTGGGCCTCGACCGGCGTCAAGGACCCGGCCTACAAGGACACGCTGTACGTCGACGAGCTCGTCGCACCCAACACGGTGAACACGATGCCCGAGGCGACCCTGGAGGCCACCGGCGACCACGGCTCGATCTCCGGCAACACCATCGCGGGCACGTACGACCAGGCGCGCGCCGAGATCGCCGCCGTGGAGAAGCTCGGCATCTCGTACGACGAGGTCGTGCAGCTCCTGGAGGACGAGGGCGTCGAGAAGTTCGAGGCGTCCTGGAACGACCTGCTCAAGTCGACCGAGGCCGAGCTCAAGCGCCTCGCTCCTGCGAAGGGCTGACCACTTTGTCAAGCAGCAATCCGCTGCGTGACGCCGCAGACCGACGGCTCCCGCGTATCGCGGGGCCGTCGGGCCTGGTCATTTTTGGCGTCACGGGCGATTTGTCCCGTAAAAAGTTGATGCCCGCCGTCTACGACCTCGCCAACCGGGGTCTCCTGCCGCCGGGCTTCTCGCTCATCGGCTTCGCCCGCCGCGACTGGGAGGACGAGGACTTCGCCCAGGTCGTCCACGACGCGGTCAAGCAGCACTCCCGGACCCCGTTCCGCGAGGAGGTCTGGCAGCAGCTCATCCAGGGCATGCGCTTCGTCCAGGGCAACTTCGACGACGACGACGCCTTCGAGCAGCTCAAGGCCACCATCCAGGAACTGGACAAGGCGCAGGGCACCGGCGGCAACTTCGCGTTCTACCTCTCGGTGCCGCCGAAGTTCTTCCCGCAGGTGGTGCAGCAGCTCAAGAAGCACGAGCTGGCCGACGCCCCGAAGGGCGCCTGGCGCCGCGCGGTCATCGAGAAGCCGTTCGGCCACGACCTCGCGTCGGCCCGCGAGCTGAACGCCATCGTGCACGAGGTGTTCGCCCCGGACCAGGTGTTCCGGATCGACCACTACCTCGGCAAGGAGACCGTCCAGAACATCCTGGCGCTCCGCTTCGCCAACCAGATGTTCGAGCCGATCTGGAACCGGTCGTACGTGGACCACATCCAGATCACCATGGCCGAGGACATCGGCATCGGCGGCCGCGCCGGCTACTACGACGGCATCGGCGCCGCGCGCGACGTCATCCAGAACCACCTGCTCCAGCTGATGGCGCTGACCGCGATGGAGGAGCCCGCCTCCTTCGACGCGAACGCCCTGGTCGCCGAGAAGGCCAAGGTTCTGGGCGCCGTCCGGCTGCCCAAGGACCTCGGCAAGAGCACCGTCCGCGGGCAGTACGCCGCGGGGTGGCAGGGCGGCGAGAAGGCCGTCGGCTACCTCCAGGAAGACGGCATCGACCCCAAGTCGAAGACCGACACGTACGCGGCCATCAAGCTGGAGGTGGACAACCGCCGCTGGGCGGGCGTGCCCTTCTACCTGCGCACGGGCAAGCGGCTCGGCCGCCGGGTGACGGAGATCGCGGTGGTCTTCCAGCGGGCCCCCCACTCCCCCTTCGACCACACCGCCACCGAGGAGCTCGGGCAGAACGCGATCGTCATCCGCGTCCAGCCCGACGAGGGCATCACGGTCCGGTTCGGCTCCAAGGTGCCCGGCACCTCCATGGAGATCCGGGACGTGTCGATGGACTTCGCCTACGGCGAGTCCTTCACCGAGTCCAGTCCGGAGGCGTACGAGCGCCTGATCCTCGACGTCCTGCTCGGCGACGCCAACCTCTTCCCGCGCACGGAGGAGGTCGAGCTGTCCTGGAACATCCTCGACCCGATCGAGGAGCACTGGGACAAGCACGGCAAGCCCGCGCAGTACGCGTCCGGGACCTGGGGCCCGTCCGAGGCGGACGAAATGCTCGCACGAGACGGACGGAGCTGGCGTCGGCCATGAAGATCGACCTTACGGACACCACGTCCAGCAAGATCAACAAAGCGCTCGTGCAGGGCCGCCGCGCGATCGGCACGCCGGCCGTCGGCATGGTGCTCACCCTTGTCATCGTCACCGACGAGGAGAACGCCTACGACTCACTGAAGGCCGCCAACGAGGCGTCCCGCGAGCACCCCTCGCGCAAGCTGGTCGTCATCAAGCGCGCCGCGCGCTCGCCCCGCGACCGTACGACGTCGCGCCTCGACGCCGAGGTACGGGTCGGCGCGGACGCCGGCACCGGCGAGACGGTCATACTGCGGCTGTACGGCGAGGTCATCGACCACGCCCAGTCGGTCGTCCTGCCGCTGCTGCTGCCGGACGCCCCCGTGGTCGCCTGGTGGCCGGTGAACGCCCCGCTGGACCCGGCCAACGACCCGCTGGGCTCGCTGGCCCAGCGCCGCGTCACGGACACCTACGCGGCCGAGGACCCGATCCACGAGCTGACCGCGCGCTCCGAGGCCTACCACCCCGGTGACACGGACCTGTCCTGGACCCGCATCACCCCGTGGCGCTCCATGCTCGCCGCGGCGCTCGACCAGGTCGCCTGCAAGGTCACCTCGGTCCAGGTGGACGGCGAGGAGTTCAACCCGAGCTGCGAGCTGCTCGGCATGTGGCTCGCCGACCGGCTCGACGTACCGGTGAAGCGCGCGCTGTCGGCGGGCCCCGGCCTGACCGGCGTCCGCATGGAGACCGACTGCGGTCCCATCGTGCTCGACCGGGCCGACGGCTCGCTCGCCACGCTCTCCATCGAGGGGCAGCCCGACCGCGCGGTGGCGCTCAAGCGCCGCGAGACGGCCGAGCTGATCGCCGAGGAGCTGCGCCGCCTCGACCCGGACGACACCTACGCCTCCGCGCTGAAGTACGGCGTGGACCGCCTGGGCCAGCCGTCCGAGCCGGTGACGGAGACCGCGTCGGAGGCCAAGGAGGGCGGCAAGGCCCCCGAGGCCAAGCAGGCGCCGGCGAAGAAGGCAGCGGCCAAGAAGGCGGCCGCGAAGTGACCGCGACCCCGCAGCTCGTCGTCCACCGCGACAAGGAGCTGATGGCGCAGGCCGTGGCGGCCCGCCTCATCACGAAGATCGTCGACGCGCAGGCCGCCCGCGGCCACGCGTCGGTGGTCCTCACCGGCGGCCGCAACGGCAACGGCGTGCTGGCCGCGCTCGGCTCCTCCCCGGCGAAGGACGCGGTCGACTGGTCGCGCCTGGACCTGTGGTGGGGCGACGAGCGGTTCCTGCCGGACGGCGACCCGGAGCGCAACTACACCCAGGCCAAGGAGGCACTCCTCGACTCGGTGCCCCTGAACCCGGCCCGGGTGCACCCGATGCCCGCGTCGGACGGCGCGTACGAGGTGGACGCGGCGGCGGAGGTCTACGCCGCCGAACTCACCGCGGCCGCGGGCCCGGAGGACCACGGCCCGGTGCCGACCTTCGACGTCCTGATGCTCGGCGTCGGCCCGGACACGCACGTCGCGTCGCTCTTCCCCGAGCTGCCCGCGGTGCGTGAGACGGTCCGCTCGGTGGTCGGCGTGCACGGCGCGCCGAAGCCGCCGCCGACCCGCATCTCGCTGACCCTCCCGGCGATCCGGGCGGCCCGCGAGGTGTGGCTGCTTGCGGCGGGCGAGGACAAGGCGCGGGCCGCGGCCATCGCCCTGTCGGGCGCGGGCGAGGTGCAGGCCCCCGCGGCCGGCGCCTACGGCCGCTCGCGCACGCTGTGGCTCCTGGACGCCGCGGCGGCCTCGCAGCTCCCTCCGGAGCTGTATCCGCCGGCCGTGTCCTAGCGATCCGTCGCGTTACGTCGCTGAGGGCCCCGCACCATGTGGTGCGGGGCCCTCAGGCGTCCACGAGGACGCGGCGGTAGCTGCTGCCGTCCTGCTCGCGCACCAGGAGGCCGTCGGTGACGCAGTACCGCCGCAGCGCCGCGGTGTCGTCGTGGACGGTGCCGAACGCGTCGTTGACCTCGCGCTCGCTGTAGCTGCGGCCGGTGTCGAAGAGGGTGTCCGTGAGGTGGACGAGGAGTTCGTGGCGCACCACGGCCCGTACCGGGATCGTGGTGAGGCGGCCGTGTGCGAAGAATCCGGTGAGGCGGCGCGGCACGGTGGGGTGGACGTAGGCGTCCACGGGGTCGGGCGAGCGCCGGAAGACGGCCGGGTCGGCCCGCAGCGATCCGTCGGGCAGCCGCTCCACGAGGCCGGTAGCGAGGAGCCGTCCCAGGTGCTTGCGGGCGGCGGCGGAGTCGGCCTCGCCCGGAGGCAGGTCGTCGAGGACTATGCGCGCGTACAGCCGGAGTCTGTCGGGGTCGGCGAGCGCGGCGTGCAGCTGGTCCATGACGGGGGTCCCTCCCGGCGGGTGACAGAGCTGAAGCAGTGTCACCCGCCGGGGGCCGCGCCCGCATCCGATTAACGTCCGTACGCCCGAGGTCCGTACGTCAACGGACGTGCCGCAGGGCCGGCGGGATCAACGGCCGCGCAGATCGCGGTACTTGGCGACCAGCGCCGTGGTCGACCCGTCCAGGTCCGGCACGTCGGCGCCCTCGGTCAGCGCGGGCTCGATGCGCTTGGCGAGGACCTTGCCGAGCTCGACGCCCCACTGGTCGAAGGAGTCGATGTTCCACACCGCGCCCTGGACGAAGACCTTGTGTTCGTAGAGCGCGACGAGCTGGCCGAGGACCGAGGGGGTCAGCTCCTTGGCGAGGATCGTCGTCGTCGGGTGGTTGCCCTTGAACGTCTTGTGCGGGACGAGCTCCTCCGCGACGCCCTCGGCGCGCACCTCGTCCGGCGTCTTGCCGAACGCCAGCGCCTGCGTCTGCGCGAAGAAGTTGGCCATCAGGAGGTCGTGCTGGGCGACCAGGCCGGGCAGCAGGTCGGCGACCGGCTCGGCGAAGCCGATGAAGTCCGCCGGGATCAACTTCGTGCCCTGGTGGATGAGTTGGTAGTAGGCGTGCTGGCCGTTGGTGCCGGGCGTGCCCCAGACCACCGGGCCGGTCTGCCAGTCGACCTCTTCGCCGTCCCGGTCGACGTACTTGCCGTTGGACTCCATGTCCAGCTGCTGCAGATACGCGGTGAACTTGGAGAGGTAGTGCGAGTACGGCAGCACGGCGTGCGACTGCGCGTCGTGGAAGTTGCCGTACCAGATGCCCAACAGTCCCATCAGGAGCGGCACGTTGGACTCGGCGGGCGCGGTGCGGAAGTGCTTGTCGACGAGGTGGAAGCCGTCGAGCATCTCGCGGAACCGGTCGGGGCCGATGGCGATCATCAGGGAGAGGCCGATGGCCGAGTCGTAGGAGTAGCGGCCGCCGACCCAGTCCCAGAACTCGAACATGTTGTCCGTGTCGATGCCGAAGTCCGACACCTTCTCGGCGTTGGTCGACAGGGCCACGAAGTGCTTGGCGACGGCGCTCTGGTCGGCGCGCAGGCCGGTGAGCAGCCAGTCCCGCGCCGAGGTGGCGTTGGTGATCGTCTCGATGGTGGTGAACGTCTTCGAGGCGATGACGAACAGCGTCTCGGCGGGGTCCAGGTCCCGCACGGCCTCGTGCAGGTCCGCACCGTCCACGTTCGACACGAAACGGACCGTGAGGTCGCGGTCGGTGAAGGAGCGCAGCACCTCGTACGCCATCGCGGGACCGAGGTCGGAGCCGCCGATGCCGATGTTGACGACGTTCTTGATGCGCTTGCCGGTGTGCCCGGTCCACTCGCCGGAGCGGACCTTCTCGGAGAAGGCGCTCATCTTGTCGAGGACGGCGTGCACGGCCGGCACCACGTTCTCGCCGTCGACCTCGATGACGGCGTCCCGCGGGGCGCGCAGCGCGGTGTGCAGGACCGCGCGGTCCTCGGTGGTGTTGATCTTCTCCCCGCGGAACATGGCGTCCCGCAGCCCGAACACGTCGGTCGCGGCGGCCAGCTCGCGCAGCAGCCGCAGCGTCTCCTCCGTGACGAGGTGCTTGGAGTAGTCGATGTGCAGGTCACCGACCTGGAGGGTGTACGCCGTGCCGCGCGCCGGATCCGCGGCGAACAGCTCGCGCAGCTGCACTTCTCCGAGTTGTTCGCGGTGCTTGGTGAGCGCCGTCCACTCGGGCGTCTGATTGAGCCTTGCGCGGCTTTCTGCATTCATCTCGGACTTCAGCCTTCTCTCGTACCCGCGTACGTGTATTGCCCCGCTGCACTCACCAACCTAATCGATCGATGAGCGGTATGAGATGTCTGAAACCGTCTGTCCGCAGACGTACCCGCGGATGTACCCGGACAAGAAACCGGCCGGACACCTTCTCGGTGTCCGGCCGAATCCCAAGTACTAGATCTCGCCCCGCAGTTTGGCGAGCGCTTCCGCGAGAATGGCCTCGCCGTCCGCGTCGCTGCGCCGCTCACGCACATACGCCAGATGCGTCTTGTACGGCTCGGTGCGCGGCGGGTCCGGAGGGTTGTCCCGGTCCTGACCTGCCGGAAAGCCGCAGCGGGTACAGTCCCATGTGTCGGGGATCTGCGCGTCGCTCGCGAAGCTGGGCTGCGTCTCGTGCCCGTTGGAGCACCAGAAGGAGATGCGCGCTCGCGGCGCGGACTCACCGCGCTCGGCCTCGCCCATCGGCCCCGCCCCGACCCGACTTCCTCGGATCGCGTTGCCACTTGCCACGGTCGTAACTCCCTGCGTGATGGTGCTGCTGCGGGCGCCTCAGTTTACGTAAGGCCCAACGCGCGTCCAGTGTGCGGAGTTACACCCCACCCCCCGGACGCAAGCCCCATGATAAGCCGCGCACGCTGCCACGCACCGGACAAGCGACCAGCGCCTGACGCTAGTTGTTCGCCTTCATCAGCAGACCCAGCGCGACAATGCACGCGAACCACAGCAGACCGACCACGACGGTGATCCGGTCGAGGTTGCGCTCCGCGACGGAGGACCCGCCGACGGACGACTGCATGCCGCCGCCGAACATGTCGGAAAGACCGCCGCCCTTGCCCTTGTGCATCAGCACCAGCAACATCATCAGAGCACTGAAGACGATGAGGGCGATCGAGAACCCCATAACCACGGCTGGACCAACTTCCTCGGATCTGAATCGACGACGGGGGCCGGGGCTTTTTTCGCGGGCGAGCTTTCCAGCCAGCTTTCCGAGCCTCCGACCCCCGCAAGGGTACGACGTATCGCCGCTACCGCATACTCACTGGTCGCGGAACCGGACGATCTTGACGAACTCGTCGGAGTCCAGCGCGGCGCCGCCCACCAGGGCGCCGTCGACGTCGGGCTGCGCCATGATGTCGGCGACGTTCTTCGCCTTCACGGAGCCGCCGTACTGGATGCGGACCTTGTCGGCGAGCTCGGGCGAGTACAGCTCGGCGAGGCGGCGGCGGATCGCGCCGCAGACCTCCTGCGCGTCCTCGGGGGTGGCGACCTCGCCGGTGCCGATCGCCCAGACGGGCTCGTACGCGATCACGATGGTCTCGGCCTGCTCGGCCGGGACGTCCTTGAGGCCACCGTCGAGCTGGTTCAGCGTGTACTGGACCTGCTGTCCCGCCTTGCGGATGTCCAGGCCCTCGCCGATGCAGAGGATCGGGGTCAGGCCGTGCTTGTAGGCGGCCTTCACCTTGGCGTTGCAGATCTCGTCGGTCTCGTCGTGGTACTGGCGGCGCTCGGAGTGGCCCACGGCGACGTAGGTGCACTTCAGCTTGGCCAGCATCGGGCCCGAGATCTCGCCGGTGTAGGCGCCGGAGTCGTGCGCCGAGATGTCCTGGGCGCCGTACTTGATCTTGAGCTTGTCGCCGTCGACCAGGGTCTGCACCGAGCGGAGGTCGGTGAAGGGCGGCAGGACGGCGACCTCGCAGGCCTCGTAGTCCTTGTCGGCCAGGGCGAAGGCGAGCTTCTGGACGTGGGCGATGGCCTCGAGGTGGTTGAGGTTCATCTTCCAGTTGCCCGCCATCAGCGGGGTGCGCGTAGTCATCAGGTCTCAGTTCTCCAGTGCCGCGAGGCCGGGGAGCGTCTTGCCCTCGAGGTATTCGAGGGAGGCGCCGCCACCGGTCGAGATGTGGCCGAATGCGTTCTCGTCGAAGCCCAGCTGCCGGACGGCCGCGGCGGAGTCGCCGCCGCCGACGACCGTGAAGGCCGCGGAGTCGAGGAGCGCCTGGGCGACCGCCTTGGTGCCCTCGGCGTAGTCGGGGTGCTCGAAGACGCCCATCGGGCCGTTCCAGAAGACGGTGGCCGCGTCGGCGAGCTTCGAGGCGTAGAGCTTACGGGTCTCGGGTCCGATGTCGAGACCCTCCTGGTCGGCCGGGATGGCGTCCGCGGCGACCGTGGTGGGGTTGGCCGGGGCCTTGGTCTTCAGGTCCGGGAAGTCCGGCGAGACCAGCACGTCGACGGGGAGGACGAACTCCACGCCCCGCGCCTCGGCGCGCTTGAGGTAGTCCTTGACGGCCGGGATCTGGTCCTCCTGGAGGAGGGAGATGCCGACCTCGTGGCCCTGGGCCTTGAGGAAGGTGTAGGCCATGCCGCCGCCGATGAGGATGCGGTCGGCCTTCTCCAGGAGGTGGTCGATCACGCCGAGCTTGTCGGAGACCTTGGCGCCGCCGAGGACCACCGCGTAGGGCCGCTTGACCTCATCGGTGAGCTTCTTCAGGACGCCGACCTCGGTGGCGATGAGGTAGCCGGCGTAGTGCGGCAGCTTGGCGGGGAGGTCGTACACCGAGGCGTGCTTGCGGTGCACGGCGCCGAAGCCGTCGCCCACGTAGACGTCCGCGAGGGCGGCGAGCTGGTCGGCGAACCCGGCCCGCTCGGCGTCGTCCTTGGAGGTCTCGCCCGCGTTGAAGCGGAGGTTCTCGATGACGGCGACCTGGCCGGGCTGCAGGCCGTCCACCGCGTCGTGCGCGGCGGGGCCGACGGTGTCCTGCGCGAACGCGACGGGCGCGCCCAGGAGCTCGCCGAGCCGCTCGGCGGCGGGCAGCAGCGAGAAGGCCGGGTCCGGGGCGCCCTTGGGGCGGCCCAGGTGCGAGGCCACGACCACCTTGGCGCCCGCGTCGGCGAGGGCCTTCACGGTCGGCAGGACGGCGCGGATGCGGCCGTCGTCGGTGATGGCGCCCTCGGCGAGCGGCACGTTGAGGTCGGCGCGGACGAAGACCCGCTTGCCGTCGACTCCTTCGGCGAGAAGTTCGTCGATCGTCTTCATGAACTGGACTCCTTGGGTGGGCTGACGCACAACAGGGCCCGGAGCGCGCGGCGTTGCGCGGTCCGGACCCTGTGCTCACATCTAGGTGCCTGCTCTGGTGGTTAGAGCTGACCGCCGACGAAGACGGTGAGGTCGACGAGACGGTTGGAGTAGCCCCACTCGTTGTCGTACCAGCCGAGGATCTTCACCGACTTGCCGTCCTGGACCATCGTCAGGGACGAGTCGAAGGTGCAGGAGGCCGGGTCGCTGACGATGTCGGACGACACGATCGGGTCCTCGGTGTAGAAGAGGTAGCCCTTCAGGTCGCCGTCGTCGGCGGCCTTCTTGAACGCGGCGTTGACCTCGTCCTTGGTGACCTCGCGGGAGACCTCGACGACCAGGTCGGTGGCCGAACCGGTCGGGACCGGGACGCGCATCGCGATGCCGTCGAGCTTGCCCTTGAGCTGGGGCAGGACCAGGGCGGTGGCCTTGGCGGCGCCCGTCGTGGTCGGAATGATGTTCTCGGCGGCGGCGCGGGCGCGGCGCAGGTCCGAGTGCGGGAAGTCCAGGATGCGCTGGTCGTTGGTGTACGCGTGGACCGTGGTCATCAGGCCCTTGACGATGCCGAAGTTCTCGTCGAGGACCTTCGCCATCGGCGCCACACAGTTGGTGGTGCAGGAGGCGTTGGAGATGACGTGGTGGTTGGCCGCGTCGTACTTGTCCTGGTTGACGCCCATCACGATGGTGATGTCCTCGTCCTTGGCCGGAGCCGAGATGAGGACCTTCTTGGCGCCGCCGGTGATGTGCTTCTCGGCGTCGGCCTTCTTCGTGAAGATGCCGGTGGACTCGATCACGATGTCGACGCCGAGGTCGCCCCACGGGATGTCGGCGGGGTTGCGCTCGGACAGGACCTTGATGGTCTTGCCGTCGACGGTGATGGTGTCCTCGGTGTGCGACACCTCGGCCTTGAGGCGGCCCAGGATGGTGTCGTACTTCAGAAGGTGCGCGGTGGTCGCGGTGTCACCCAGGTCGTTGACAGCCACGATCTCGATGTCCGCACCCTGCTCGAGCAGCGCGCGGAAGTAGTTGCGACCGATGCGGCCAAAGCCGTTGATGCCTACGCGGATCGTCACGAAACCGATCTCCTCGTTGGTACGCCGGTTTTAGACGCCGGCGAGTTGTATGGGATGTCCCCGACCGCCTCCGACCCTACCTCTCTGAGGCCTCTGAGGTGACATCGAGAGGGGCTCCGGGCGACACAGAGGCCCGTACCCCTCAGTAGGGGTACGGGCCACCGGGACCTTGGTCCCGATTACGCACTGTCAGCTGCGCAGATGTGCCAGGGAGGCGCCCATAAGAGCGGCCCGTTCGGCGTTTCCGGGCACGTGCTCGAACCCGAAGCCGAGCAGCACGCTGTCACGCGCTGTGACCGCCGCGAAGGTACGGAAGAGCTCCCCGGTGCGCGCCCAGTCGCCTGTGATAGTGGGGCTGCCGGGCGGGGGCGGCGCGACGGTCCAGGAGCCGAGCGAGGTCTCGAATCCCTCGGACTCGACGGCGTTGCCGCCGACCACGAATTGCGCGTCGTCGGCGAAGAGGCCGCGGCCTCCGGTGGAGGGGTCGGTGACGGAGCTGAGCGACACCTCGATCTTCTTTCCGGCGTACGCGCTGAGGTCGAACGCGACGGGCTTCCAGCCGCCGGAGGAGCCGGTGAAGCTGTTCCAGGCGCCGCTGCTGCCGGAGGCGGTGCAGCCGCCGCCTTCGAGCGTGAGGTAGTGGCGCAGGAAGGGGTGTCCGTTGAGGAAGAAGCCGGCCGCGCACTCGGCGGGGACGGCGGTGGAGGAGTTGCCGTTCTTGTCCGGCAGCGTGGTCCAGTCCTCCGCGCCGGTGGTGTGCGCCTCCAGGAGGCCGTGGTCGTAGCCGGTCTCCAGGTTCCAGTTGAGGGCGAGGCGCAGCTCCGGCCGGTCGGCGGCGGTGACGCCGGTCAGGTCGATGGTGTGGGTGAGCCGCTTGTAGTCCTGGTCGGTGTGGGTGGCCGAGGCCATGCCCTGGCCCTCGAAGGGGGCGTAGGGGTTGGCGAGGCCCGGGTAGGAGCCCGCGGCCGCGCTCTTGAACCGCGGGAAGTCGCGGGGCGGCAGGATGTCGGAGGTGACGGTGAAGCGTCCGGCCTTGTCGAGCGGGTTGGCGCCGGCGGCGGCGAGCGGGGTGCTGACGCCGTCGAGCGCGCCGGTGCCCTTGAAGCTGTCGGCGCCGGGTGCGGAGGCGCGGTCGTAGGCGCCCAGGTAGTACTGCGCGAAGTCGTCGGTGAGGGCCTCGCCGAGGTCGACGTCGCCGCCGGCGCGCTCACCGGCCTCGATGAGCTTGCCGCCCTCGTTGAGGTGGTCGCGCAGGGCGAGTTGGGTGGCCGCGCCGGGGACGGGGTCGCCGGTGGAGTGGACCACCACGGGGAAGTGCGCCAGGACGCCGAGCGGGTGCGGGACGCCCTGCTTCGCCACGTCCCAGACGGCGGCCGAGCGGCCGTTGGCCTTGAGGGCGTCGACGTACTTCTGGGTCTCGGTGGCGCTCGCCCCCTCCTCGGCCACGACGAGCGTGGTGGCCTTGGGTCGCTCGGCGACGGTGTACGTGAAGTGCTCGCTGCCGGTGCGGCCCTTCTTCGTACGCCCGGAGAACCACACCTCGACCTTGTCGCCGGCGCGGGCGCCCTCGACCTTCGCGCGGTACTCGTCGAAGTAGAGGTTGTCCTCGCCGCCGTAGGTCTCGCCGCCCTTCCAGGCGCGCAGGTCCTCGTCGTGCGTGCGGCCGCCGTTGACGCGGTAGTTGAGCTCCTTCTCGCGGACCGACCTGCGGGCGGTGACGGCGACCTGCTGGTCGCCTCCGCGCGCGTAGGAGGTGGTGAAGGCGTCGGGGGTGAAGTCGGGGGCGTCGACGCCGGTGACGGAGACCGGCTGGTCGGGGTGGAGGGCGGTCTCGGCGACGGCGAGCGCGAAGGGCACGTTCTTCGCGAACTCCTGCTGGATCAGCTTCTCGTCGTCGGGGAAGGTGAAGACGGAGGCGCAGTCCGCGGGCTTCCAGGCGTCGTCGGGGTCGACGTTCGAGGCGGTCTGGCAGGTGGACATCTCCGGGGTGAACATCGCCATGCCGTTGACGTTGCCCGCGTGTCCGTCGGCCTCGCCGTTGGTGGTGTAGAGCTCGGAGGAGACCTGCGGGTGGTAGCCGGGGATCGCGGACTTCTCCGGGGTACCGGCCAGCGCCTTGTAGAGGACGTCGTCCGGGGTCGGCGTGGCGACCTGCCAGCCCACTCCGTAGAGCAGCAGTTCGGCCGCGGAGTGGTAGTTGATGCCGTACGTGAACCCGATGCGCTTCTCGAAGCGGTCGATGGCCACGGTCTCCGGCTCGGACATCGGGCGGGCGCCCCGGTAGGTCTCGTTCGATGAGTCGGGGGAGGAGCCCTCGTTGTCGTAGCCCCACTTGTACGCGAAGTTGCGGTTGAGGTCGACGCCGTCACCGGAGGCGATCTTGCCGTCGCCGTCCACGTCACGGAGGTTCTTGCGCCACTGGCGGTTGGCCGCGGCGGCGTGCGTGTAGTCGTAGCCGTCGGGGTTGGCGGAGAGCACGAACCACAGCTCGGTGGAGTCCACGAGCCGGGTGATGCGCTTGTCCTTGCCGTAGTTGTCCAGGTAGTGGTGCATCAGGCGGCGGGTCATCTCGGGGGTGATCCACTCGCGCGCGTGCTGGTTGGACATGTACAGCGTGGCCGGCTTGGCGCCGTCCTTGGTCTTCCCGGCGTTCTTGGAGAGCTTCAGGGCGAGGATGTCCTGGCCCTTGAGGGTCTTGCCGATGGAGACGACCTTGGTGAGGCCGGGGTGGGCCTGCCCCGTCCTGACGATCTCCTCCCGCAGGCCGCCCTTTCCGCTGTACGGCCGGAAGACGCCGTCCCCCGCCGCCTTGAGCCGCTTCTCCGCGCCTGCCGTGATCTTGTGCTCGCTGAGTTCGATGCCCTTGCGCTCGACGGCCTTGGCCTGGCCCTCGGTCAGATAGAGCTCGACGCGGCCGGTGCCGCGCTCGGGTGTCTGTCCGGCGAGTTCGTGGGCGTCCTGGCCCGCCGCGACCAGCAGGGGTATCTGCTTCTCGGTGACGTCGGCCTGGTAGACCTGCACGGCGGCCGGGTCGTCGGCCTTCGGGGTGGTGCTCGGCCCGCTCGCCCCGGCCTGTGGCGCGACGGCGAGACCGCCGATCAGCACCACGCCGGCCGCGAGAACGGATCTCGCGCTCGCTCTTCGTCTCATGAGCCCCCCTTGCGGTTGTCCGGCACAGATGTGCGGGATGCCAGGCTCGTGACGGTGCATGATCATGTCAATACAGCGGGTGAAGGCGGGCGGAGCGGGCACACGAAAGCCGCCGGTGCCCAACGGGGCGCCGGCGGCTCAAGAGGCGTACGGGGCGGGTCAGACCGCCATGTTGTCCGCGAGCTCCTCGCTCAGGTTGGACTCGGTCCCCGGGATGCCCATGTCCTGGGCGCGCTTGTCGGCCATGGCGAGCAGACGGCGGATGCGGCCCGCGACGGCGTCCTTGGTCAGCGGCGGGTCGGCGAGCGCGCCCAGCTCCTCCAGGGAGGCCTGCTTGTGCTCCATGCGCAGGCGTCCGGCGGCCGCGAGGTGCTCGGGCACCTCCTCGCCGAGGATCTCCAGGGCGCGCTGGACGCGGGCGCCGGCGGCGACGGCCGCGCGGGCCGAGCGGCGCAGGTTCGCGTCGTCGAAGTTGGCCAGGCGGTTGGCGGTGGCGCGCACCTCGCGGCGCATCCGCCGCTCCTCCCAGGCGAGCACCGACTCGTGCGCGCCGAGGCGGGTGAGCAGGGCGCCGATGGCGTCGCCGTCGCGTACGACGACCCGGTCCACGCCGCGCACCTCGCGCGCCTTGCTGGCGATCTGCAGCCTGCGCGCGGCGCCGACCAGCGCGAGCGCGGCCTCCGGGCCGGGGCAGGTCACCTCCAGGGAGGAGGAGCGGCCGGGCTCGGTGAGCGAGCCGTGTGCGAGGAAGGCGCCGCGCCAGGCCGCCTCGGCGTCACAGGTGGCCCCCGAGACCACCTGCGGGGGCAGGCCGCGGATGGGGCGGCCGCGGCCGTCCACGAGACCCGTCTGGCGGGCCAGCTGGTCGCCGCCCGCAACCACCCGTACGACGTAACGCGAGCCGCGGCGCAGGCCGCCGGGGGCCATCACGATCAGCTCCGAGCCGTGCCCGAAGATCTCCAGGATGTCCCGCTTGAGGCGGCGCGCCGCCATCGCGGTGTCCAGCTCCGCCTCGATCACGATGCGGCCGCTCACCAGGTGAAGGCCGCCCGCGAACCGCAGGATCGCCGAGACCTCTGCTTTTCTGCAGCAGGTCCGGGTGACGGGGAGCCGGGAGATCTCGTCCTTCACCGCTGCCGTCATCGCCATGGGCCGATCCTTCCATGCATCCGAAAAATACGGTCGTACGCGGCTGCCAGGAGCTCCGGGTCGTGCCGCGGAGTTCCGTCGGGCCGGGCCACCGGCGCCAGCTCGACCGTGGCGCCGAGCCGCTTGGCGGCATCGGTCAGTGACGCACGGTCGGGCACGGCGGCCTCGTCGGCCAGCACCACGTCCAGGGCGAGTTTAGGGGCGTGTCGGGCCAAAACCTCCAAATGACGCTGCGGAGAGAAGCCTTCGGTTTCTCCCGGTTGCGGCGCGAGGTTGAGCGGGAGGACCTTGCGGGCCTTCGTCTCGGTGAGCGCGTCGAGCAGTTCGGGGACCAGCAGGTGCGGGATCACCGAGGAGAACCAGGAGCCGGGGCCGAGCACCACCCAGTCCGCGTCCAGGACGGCGGCGACCGCCTCGGGGACGGCCGGCGGGTCGTGCGGCACGACGTGCACGGACTGCACCTCGCCCGGGGTGAGGGCCACCGTGGCCTGGCCGCGGACCGTGTCCACGTCGTCCGGGCGCGCCGGGTCGTGGCCCTTGACCAGGGCCTGCAGCTCCAGCGGCACGGCCGACATGGGCAGCACCCGGCCCCGCGCACCGAGCAGCGTGCCGACCAGGTCGAGCGCCTGGACGTGGTCGCCGAGCTGCTCCCACAGGGCGACGATCAGCAGATTGCCGACCGCGTGCTCGTGCAGGTCGCCCTTGGACTGGAAGCGGTGCTGGATGACGCGGGACCAGGTCTGGCCCCAGTCGTCGTCGCCGCAGAGCGCGGCGAGCGCCTTGCGCAGATCGCCGGGCGGCAGTACGCCCAGCTCGTCGCGGAGCCGGCCGCTCGATCCGCCGTCGTCGGCGACCGTGACGACGGCGGTGAGGTCTCCGGCCCCGGTGATGCGGCGCAGCGCGGCGAGCGAGGCGGACAGGCCCATGCCCCCGCCGAGCGCGACCACCTTCGGCTGGGTGCCCCGCTTGCGGCCCAGTCGGCTCAGGCGGACGGTCCGGCGGTTGCGTGTCATTCGCGCCCCATGTCCCGGTGGACGATGACGGTCTCCACGCCCTCGGACGCCAGGCGCGCCGCGAGCTTCTCCGACATGGCCACGGAGCGGTGCTTGCCGCCGGTGCAGCCGACCGCGATCGTCACGTACCGCTTGCCCTCGCGGCGGTAGCCCGCGGCGATGAGCTGGAGCAGTTCCGCGTACCGGTCGAGGAACTCCTTGGCGCCGGGCTGGTTGAAGACGTACGCCGCGACCTCCTCGTTCTGGCCGGTGAACTGGCGCAGCTCGGGGACCCAGTGGGGGTTCGGCAGAAAGCGCATGTCGACGACGAGGTCGGCGTCGACCGGCAGGCCGTACTTGAAGCCGAAGGACATGACGGTGGCCCGCAGCTCGGGCTCCTCCTCGCCCGCGAACGAGGCGTCCATCTTGGCGCGCAGCTCGTGCACGTTCAGGCTGGAGGTGTCGATCACCAGGTCGGCGTCGCCGCGCAGCTCGCGCAGGAGGTCGCGCTCGGCCGCGATGCCGTCGACGATGCGGCCGTCGCCCTGCAGCGGGTGCGGGCGGCGGACCGACTCGAAGCGGCGGACCAGGGCCTCGTCCGAGGACTCCAGGAAGACGATGCGCCGGGTGACGTTCTTCGACTCCAGCTCGGCGAGGGACTCGCGGAGGTTGTCGAAGAAGCGCCGGCCGCGGACGTCGACGACGACCGCGATGCGGGCGACGTTGCCCTGCGAGCGGGCGCCGAGCTCCACCATGGTGGGGATCAGCGCGGGCGGCAGGTTGTCGACCACGAACCAGCCGAGGTCCTCCAGGCACTTCGCCGCGGTGCTCCGGCCCGCGCCGGACATCCCCGAGATGATCACCAGCTCCGGGATCGCGGCGTCCGGGACCGCCGGCGTGTCGATGGGCGTGCCCGCGCTCACTTGCTCTCCACCTTCGTCGTGCTCGCTCATGTCTCCTGCCCCCGTCGTTCCTCCGAGGGGCCCGCGGTCACGGGCTCCTCCTCTTCCATGATCTCTCCGGTCGCCGTGTTCACGGCGGGCCCGGCGGGTGTCGCCCCGGCGAGGGCCGCCACGATGGCCTCGGCCGTCTTGCGGCCCACGCCCGGCACCTCGCAGATCTGGTCGATTGTCGCGGATCGCAGCCTCTTCACCGAACCGAAGTGCTTGATCAGCGTCTGCTTGCGCGCGTCCCCGAGGCCCGGCACGGCGTCCAGCGGGCCCGCCCGGAACCGCTTGGCCCGCTTGTTGCGCTGGTAGGTGATGGCGAAGCGGTGGGCCTCGTCACGCACGCGCTGCAGGAGGTAGAGGCCCTCGCTGGTGCGCGGCAGGATCACCGGGTCGTCCTCGTCGGGGACCCAGACCTCCTCCAGGCGCTTGGCCAGGCCGCACACCGCGATGTCGTCGATGCCGAGCTCGTCGAGGGCCCGCTTGGCGGCCGCCACCTGCGGCTGGCCACCGTCCACCACGACGAGCTGCGGCGGGTACGCGAACCGCTTGGGGCGCCCGTCCTCCTCGGTCGGGCCGAGATCGGAGATCTCACCGGTCTCCTCGTCGACCCACTCCCCCGTCTTCTCCTTCTCGGCGAGGTAGCGCTTGAAGCGGCGCGTGATCACCTCGTGCATGGAGCGGACGTCGTCCTGGCCCTCGAAGCCCTTGATCTGGAAGCGGCGGTACTCGCTCTTGCGGGCCAGGCCGTCCTCGAAGACGACCATCGAGGCCACCACGTCGTCGCCCTGGAGGTGGGAGATGTCGTAGCACTCGACGCGCAGGGGCGCGCTGTCCAGCTCCAGGGCGGCGGCGATCTCCTCCAGGGCGCGCGAGCGGGTGGTGAGGTCGGAGGCGCGCTTGGTCTTGTGCAGCACCAGGGACTGCTGGGCGTTGCGCGCGACGGTCTCCATGAGGGCCTTCTTGTCGCCGCGCTGCGGGATGCGCAGCGAGACGTTGGCCCCGCGGCGCTCGGTCAGCCACTCCTGGACCGGCTCTATGGGGTCGGGCAGCGCGGGGACGAGGACCTCCTTGGGGACGGCGTCCCCGCTCTCCTCGCCGTACAGCTGCTGGAGGGCGTGCTCGACGAGGTCGCCGCTGGTGACCGCCTCGACCTTGTCGGTGACCCAGCCGCGCTGGCCGCGCACGCGTCCGCCGCGTACGTGGAAGATCTGGACGGCCGCCTCCAGCTCGTCCTCGGCGAGGGCGATGAGGTCGGCGTCCGTGGCGTCGGCGAGGACGACGGCGCTCTTCTCCATCGCCTTCCTGAGGGCCTCGATGTCGTCGCGCAGGCGGGCCGCCCGCTCGTACTCCATCTCCTCGGCGGCGTCCGCCATCTGGCGCTCCAGGCGGCGGATGTACGTGCCCGTGCGGCCGGCCATGAAGTCGCAGAAGTCCTCGGCGAGTTCGCGGTGCACCTCGGGGGTGACGCGCTCCACACAGGGCGCGGAGCACTTGCCGATGTAGCCGAGCAGGCAGGGGCGGCCGGTGCGGGCGGCGTTCTTGAACACGCCCGCGGAGCAGGTGCGCACGGGGAAGGCGCGCAGCAGCAGGTCGACGGTGTCGCGGATCGCCCAGGCGTGGCCGTACGGCCCGAAGTAGCGCACGCCCTTCTTCTTCTGGCCGCGCATCACCTGGACCCGCGGGAACTGTTCGTTCATCGTCACCGCGAGGTACGGATAGCTCTTGTCGTCGCGGTACTTGACGTTGAACCGGGGGTCGAACTCCTTGATCCAGGAGTACTCCAGCTGGAGCGCCTCGACCTCGTTGGTGACGACCGTCCACTCCACGGAGGCGGCGGTGGTCACCATGGAGCGGGTGCGCGGGTGGAGCCCGGCCAGGTCCTGGAAGTAGTTGGCCAGGCGCTGGCGCAGGCTCTTGGCCTTCCCGACGTAGATCACCCGGCGGTGCTCGTCGCGGAATTTGTAGACCCCCGGGGCGTCGGGGATCTGTCCCGGCTTGGGGCGGTAGCTGGAAGGGTCGGCCATGTCGGACAGCCTACTTGCGGGTGCTGACAGCGCGGGTCAGCGTCCGGTTCCACCGGCGCTGACGGTGATCACGTCGCCCGGCCGAAGGCGGTCGTGGAGCGTGCGGGCGTCCTCGGTGCGCAGCCCGATCAAGCCGTGGGTGACGTCCCTGTGCCCCGGCGCCTTCTCGTCGTAGGTCAGTGCGACGGCGTAGTTGGTGGCGCCGTCCGGGGTGCGCAGCTCGACGACCCACGGCAGCGTCAGGTCGTACTGCTCGCCGAGCCCCACGGTCTGGTCGGCCAAGCGCAGCGTGCGGTGGGTGGCGACGACGGTCATCCGGCCGGTCGGCGTGGGGTGTTGCGCGGTGCCCGCCGAGACCGGCAGCTCCCGGCCGCCGAGCGTCATCCGGTGCCGGGACAGGTCGACCGCGGCGGCGGGCGCGCGGCCGGTGTCGGTGGCGGCCGGTGCCGGGGTCCGGTGCGGGCGTGCGTCGTCGTGTCCGGTCAGGAGCCCGGCCAGGACGGTCACGGCGACGGCGGCCGTGGCGAGGGTCACGCCCGCGACGGCGGCGCGGCGCCTGCGGCCGCGCGCGGCGCCGCGACGGCGGATCTCCGCGCCGGGGACGGGAGGCGGCGTGCGGTGGTCGGCCGCGAGGTCGTGCAACGCGGACGTCAGGTCATCGGACACGGCCACTCCCCTTCGCGCGCGGCGCGTCGCCGTCGCCGTCGGCGTCCGGTCCCCCGCCCCGGCCCTCGGCCCCGGCCGTCCGCTCGCCGGTCCGCTCCTCCGCCCGTTCGGCGGCCAGCCGCGCGGCGAGCGCCGCACGTCCGCGCGACAGGCGGGCCTTGACGGTTCCCACCGGCGCACCGGTCTCGGAGGCTACCTGCTCCACACTCAGGTCGCACAGGTGGTGCAGCACGACGGCGGTGCGCTGCGCCTCCGGGAGGGTGCGCAGCGCCTGGACCAGGGCGGTGTGCTCGGGTCCCGGGCCGGGGACGCGGTCGGCGGGCGGGTCCTTGCGCACGAGTTCGAGCCAGCGCCGGGCACGGCGCCAGCGGCTGACGGCCAGCCGCATGGCGACGGTGCGGATCCAGGCCTCGGGGGCCTCGTCGGCGAGGAAGCTCCCGCGGCGGTCCCAGGCCCGTACGAACGCCTCCTGGACGACGTCCTGCGCCTCGCCGTGGTCGCCGGTCAGGGCGTACAACTGGCCGACCAGACGCGGGAAGGCGCCGGCGTAGAACGCGTCGAACTCGTCCTCCGTCATGCCCCCGCGCCCCCGTCCGGCCGCACCGGATCACCCGTACCGAAAATTCCCGCACCTCGTGTGCAACCCGCCGCCCCGCCCGTGCGTACAGGTCGCGTACATCGAAACACAGCCCAGGGGGACCGATGACCACAGGGATCACGATGAGAAGCGCCACGCGCGCGTGGGGCGCGGCGGTGCTCTGTTCACTCGCGCTCGCGGGCTGCTCGGCGCAGGGCGGCGCGCGGGACGGGGGGACGTCGGACCCGAAGCCCGGGCCGACGTCCGCGGACCGTGCGTCGGCCGGGCGGCAGCAGCCCACGAAGCGGCCCGCGCCGGATCCGGCGGCGCTCGACGACGCGCGGATCAACGTGTCCGACGGCCGGACGGTCGGCGTCGGCATGCCGGTGTCGCTGACCTTCGCCCGCCCGGTGCCGGTGGCGGAACGGGCCGCCGTCGAGCGGCGCCTGAAGGTGACGGCCGACCCCGGCGTGACGGGGTCGTGGAGCTGGGTGAAGGACCGCAACCTGCACGACGGGCAGCGCGTCGACTACCGGCCCCGCGAGCCGTGGAAGCCCGGCACGAAGGTCACCGTACGGGCGGGCGCCCGGCTGACCCGGACGTTCGAGGTGGGGCGTTCGCTCGTCGCCACGGTGGACGTGCGGGCCCACACCATGACGGTGGTGAAGGACGGCGGAACCCGCACGGTGAAGGTCACCGCGGGCGCCCCGGGCATGGACACCTGGAACGGCACCATGGTCGTCCTCGACAAGCAGTCCCGGGTGCTCATGGACTCGCGGACCGTGGGTTACGGGAAGGCGTACAAGGACTACTACAACTTCGCGGTGCACCTGACGACTTCGGGCACGTACCTGCACGAGAACCCGAACGCGAACGCCACCGCGGGCGAGCGCAACGTCACGCACGGCTGCATAGGCCTGGCCACCGACGGGACCGCGCGGCGCTTCTACGAAGAGGTCATCCCCGGCGACATCGTGCGGGTCGTCGGCTCGAAGGAGACCGTGGACCCGGGCAACGGCTACGGCGACTGGAACGTGAACTGGAAGCGGTGGCGGGCCGGCAGCGCGCTGCACTGACGCCGGTCCGGGCCGGGCGGGCACGGGTGAGTGCGGAGCGGCGGCCGGGGCCCGGCCGCCGCTCCCCCGGTGCCGGCCGGGTCAGCCCCGCTGCCGGGCGCCGCGGCGCCGGACGAGTGCGGCGCCGGAGAGGCCTAGTGCGGCCAGGGCACCGACGGCGGCCAGCGACGAGGCGACCGTGACGGGGACGTCGAGGGACGACTGCGCCGCCGCCGTCTCGGGCCGGTCCTGCGCCTTCGCGTAGCCGCCGGCCTTGCCCGACTTCGCGTACGCGGAGCCCGGCAGCTTGTCGCCGTACGCCCGCCGCACGCGGGTGCGGTAGGCGGTGAGCGAGGTCCCCTCGGCGCCGACCGCGCGGACCGCGTCCTCGTCGAGCGGCAGCACGCGCGCGTGCCGTGCGTCCTCGACGTACCAGGCGTTGATCTGCGGCTCGTGGAAGACGGTGCCGCCGGGGGACTTCTTCGCCCCCTCGCGCGCGTAGCGGATCTCGTCGTCGCCGGTCGCGATGTTCACGACCTGCCAGGAGCCGGCCCGCTCGACGGTCCAGAGGGAGGCCTCCTGGCCGTCGGAGGAGACCGCCTTGCTGGCGAGGAACTCCAGGCGGGCGACGGGGGCGCCCTTCTTGCCCGCGACGAAGTCCGCGGACAGGTAGTGGACGGGCACGGCCCCGCCGTCGATGCGCGGGTCGGCGGCGGCCTTGGAGACCGTTCCCTCCCGCGCGAAGAAGCGGGACAGCGTGTCGAGGGTGCGCGGCGCCGCGGCCACCCGGTGCGCGGCGGCGCGGGAGGACGCGGAGGGCGCCGCGGGGTCGGGGCCGGAGCCCGGCTCTGCGGAGGCCGCGGGGGCCACGGCGCCGAGGAGCAGGGTGGCGGCGGTGCCGGCGAGCGTCGCCCTGGCCAGCCGGTGGCGCGGCGTCGTGCGGGGAAGGTGACGGGTCATCGCTCTCACGCCCCGATCCGGTAGAGCGAGTGGGTCCAGGAGAAGGTGTCGTTGTCGACGTACCAGGCGTGCGAGGCCCAGTTGTAGCGGTCGTTGGAGGGCCAGGGGTCGCCCCAGTAGACCCAGCTGCTCGCGTCGTCGTAGCCGTACAGGACGTGCATGTGGCCGCCGCCGTTGGACCACTGGATGCGGGTCTCGACCGGGCGGCCCGCGTTGATCTCGGCCTGCACGGTCGGGTAGCGCAGCCAGCCGGTGACGTACGAGCCGGAGTTGATGCCCGCCCAGCGCAGGCCGCTCTGCACATTGCCGAGCGTGGCCTGGTTGTTGGGGCACTCGGTGTTCTGGTTGCGCCCGAAGGCGGCGTTGCAGAACTGGTTCTGGCTGTAGTCGCGGCCCAGGAAGGTCGCGATGGTGTTGCCGCCGGCGGCCCAGCACCAGTTGGTCTTCTGCTGGGCCTGCATGGTGATGTTCAGCCGCTTGGCGGCGCGGACGGACAGGTCGGGGGCCGTGCCGGTGCTCGCCGCGGCGGCCGCGGGCGCGGCCGTCGTGGCGGGTGCGGGGGTGAGCGGAGCGGCCGTGGCCGTGGCCACGGGTGCGGCGAAAAGGGCCGCCGCGACGACGGCGAGTGCGGACAGGCGTCTCCGTCCGCCGGTGCCGTTGCTCCTGGTGTGGGGTTCGCGCATGGCGTTCCTCCCGTGCGGGGTGGGGTGTGGAGGAGCGCGTCCGGACGCTGCGATTGAGCATCGAGTGTTGTCGGGTGCAGGTCAACACGCTTCAATGCGGAATTACTTGGGCCGTGAACGGCGGCGTACGGATGTGAACATCGCCCGCGCGCCCACCTGGCAGCCCGCCCCCACCGGCGCGAACGCCGGAACGGCAGAAGTGAACGTTCACAGAAGGAGCCCGCTTTGCGGCACGGCACACCACTCGCGGACGGCCGGGGCGAACAGCCCGGCGGGCACGACGACGCGGGGCACGAGAGCGCCCGGGACCACGAGGAGCCCGCGGACCTGGCGGCCGCCCTGCGCACCGGACCGTTCCACCTCGCGCTGCGCACCGCGATCGCCGCACGCCGGCTCCCGCTGCACCGCATACGCCACCATCTGATCCGGCACGGCGTCAATGTCGGTGTGACGAGCCTGAGTTACTGGCAGCAGGGCGCGCGCCGCCCGCAGCGCACCGAGTCACTGCGCGCCGTGCGCGCCCTGGAGGAGATCCTGCAGCTCCCCGAGGAGTCGCTGATCCGGCTGCTCGTCCGGCCCGCCGAGCGCACCGAACGGGCCCGGCCCGCCGCCCGCTCGTACCGCTCCCTCGTGGAGGCCTCGGACGTACTGCGCTCGCTCCTGGCCGAGCTGGGGTCCCCGGCCGACGGCGGGCTGCACACCATCGGCCACCACGAGCGGGTACGGATCGGCGCGCGCCGCGAGATGGCGGGACGCGACTCGCAGCACGTCGTGCGGGCCCACCGGGACGGCGTGGACCGCTATGTCGCCATTCACCACGGGGACCCGGGGTGCTCCCCCGACCGGGTCCGGGTGCACGCCCTGGAGAACTGCCGTACGGGGCGGGTGCGGTGGCACCAGGGCACCGGGGTGCTCGTCGCGGAGCTGCTCTTCGACGCGCGGCTGCGGGCCGGCGACACACATCTGTTCGGCTACGGCTTCGAGGACGGCACGGCCGGGCCCGCCACCGAGTACATGCGCGGCTTCACCTACGCGGGCGGCCAGTATGCGCTGCAGATCCGCTTCGACGAGGCGGCGCTGCCCGTACGCTGCCACCGCTTCGTCCAGCACTCGGCCGCGGCCCCGCGCGGCGGCCGCCAGGAGCTGACCCTGAGCGGCAGCCACCGCTCGGTGCATGTGGTCGAGCCGCAGGTGCGGGCGGGGATCCTGGGGATCGCGTGGGACTGGGAGTGAGTGGGGGCCGGCCCGCCGGTACGGGGTAAGCCTTCGGTGCAGGGCCCGTGGCTACGAGGTCAGGCCTTCTTGTCCGGGCCCGCGATGATCTTGCCGTTGGCCACCTTCACCGGCAGTTCGGCGAGCGGCTCGACGGCCGGGTCGTGCAGCACCTTGCCGTTGGTGGCGTCGAACTGACTGCCGTGGCACTGGCAGGTCAGCTTGTGCCCCTCCAGGTTCTTGATCGGGCAGCGCGCGTGCGTGCAGATCGTGCTGTACGCCGTGTAGCGGTCGTCGGAGATCCGGCTCACCACGACGTTGTGGTCGGTGTACAGCTTCGAGGCGCCCACCGCCACCTCGTCGGACTTTCCGAGGTCCACCGGCGCGGTCGGCACCGACCGGTTCGCTCCGTCGTCGCCGGACGAGCAGGCGGTGAGACCGAGTCCGACGGCCGGGGCGAGTGCGGCGGCCCGCAGCACGGTGCGGCGGGCGTGGGGCGTGCCGGACATGGTGTCTCCACAGGTGAGGGGTGTCGGTGACGGATCCGACCCTACCGGCGCGGGGTGCCCGGGCCGGGCGGGGCGCGGCGCCGCGACCGGGTGGGGCGTGCGCCCGCCCGAGTGGTGCCCGGTTCGGGCGGCGCCTTCGCGCACCGCCTAGCCTGGGCGGGACGCCGCGCCCCTCGCGTGCCGCGGTGTCCGAGCCGGAGCAGGCAGCGCCCGAGAGGAACCGCCCGTGATCGTCGTCGCAGGAGAGGCCCTGATCGACCTCGTGCCGCAGGGCACGGCCGGCGAGCCGGGGCGGCTGCCCGTGCTCGCGCCCCGCCTCGGCGGCGGCCCGTACAACACCGCCGTGGCGCTCGGCCGGCTCGGCTCCCCCGTCGCCTTCTGCTCACGGGTCTCGCGGGACGCCTTCGGCGAGGCGCTGCTCGACGGGTTGCGGGCGGCCGGCGTCGACGTCTCGCCGGTGCGGCGCGGCCCGGAGCCGACGACGCTCGCCGTCGCCTCGATCGGCGCGGACGGCTCCGCCGGGTACTCCTTCTACGTCGAGGGCACGGCCGACCGGCTCTTCGAGACACCCGCCCGGCTCCCCGACGGCGTACGTGCGATGTCCTTCGGCACCTGCTCGCTGGTCCTGGAGCCGGGGGCGAGCGCGTACGAGGAGCTGATGCGGCGGTCCGCGGCGCACGGCGTGTTCACCGCGCTCGATCCGAACGTACGGGCGGGTCTGATCCCGGACGCCGACGCCTACCGCGCCCGGTTCAAGAGCTGGTTGCCGTCGGTCTCGCTGCTCAAGCTGTCGCAGGAGGACGCCGACTGGCTCGGCGGCACCCCGCACGAGTGGCTG
Source organism: Streptomyces sp. NPDC041713 (assembly GCF_055591085.1). Lineage (NCBI taxonomy): Bacteria > Bacillati > Actinomycetota > Actinomycetes > Kitasatosporales > Streptomycetaceae > Streptomyces > Streptomyces sp. NPDC041713. Next base: position 941,749 of record NZ_JBVIZY010000001.1, on the reverse strand, counting down.
TCCGCCGGGCCCGCGGCCGTGGTCGTCACCCACGGCGGCGACGGTCTGTCGCTGTACACGCGCGGTGGCGTGGAGCTGCGGGTCCCCGGCGAGCGGGTGGACGTGGTGGACACGATCGGCGCGGGCGACACCGTCAACGCGGCGCTGCTGCACGGCCTTTCGGCGCGGGACGCGCTCTCGGTGCGGGCGGCGGACGCGCTGGACGCGGCGGGCTGGACCGAGGTCCTGCGGTTCGCCGCGCGCGCGGCGGCTCTCACCTGCTCACGCGCAGGCGCGGAACCGCCGTACGCGGCGGAACTCACGGGGGCGTAGGGCTTCTCGTCCGGAGGAGGCCGGATCGGGCCGGATCGGGCCGGTCCGGACCAGGGCGCGGGGCGTGGTGCGCTCGCCGTCAAGGGCGCGAGGTCTGGCGCGCTCGCCATCGAGGGCGCGGGGCGTGGTGCGCCGCCACCAACGGCGCGGGGTCTGGCGCGCCCGCCATCGAGGGCGCGGGGCGTGGCGCGCCGCCACCAACGGCGCGGGGTCTGGCGCGCCCGCCGTCGAGGGCGCGGGGCGTGGCGCGCCCGCCGCCAAGGACGCGGGGCGTGGCGCGCCCGCCGCCAACGGCGCGGGGCCTGGTGCGCCCACCGCCAAGGACGCGAGGTCCGGCGCACCCACCGCCAAGGCCGCGAGGTCCGGCGCACCCACCGCCAAGGCCGCGGGGCGTGGTGCGTCCGCCGCCAACGGCCCGAGGTCTGGCGCACCCGCCGTCAGCGGTCCCTGAACGCCCCGTGCCGGCCCGCCCCCGCGGCGAAGCGGGCCGCGCCCTCGGCCGCGCCGGCCAGCGAGACCATGCCGTGGCGCAACTCGACGGCCAGCGCCTCCTGTTCGGGCAGTCCGCCCTGTTCGTGCAGGGCGAGCCGGTCCTGTCGCAGACAGGTCTGCGGGAACGCGGCGATCTCCGCGGCGAGCCGCTCGGCCGCGGCGCGCGCGGTGCCGGTGGGCACGGTCCGGTTGACCAGGCCCATGCCGAGCGCCTCCGCGGCGGCCACGGGGCGGCCGGTCAGGATCAGGTCGAGGGCGCGCCCCTCGCCGATCAGCCGGGGCAGCCGCACCGTGCCGCCGTCGATGAGCGGGACGCCCCAGCGGCGGCAGAACACCCCGAGGACGGCGTCCTCCTCCGCGACGCGCAGGTCGCACCAGAGGGCGAGTTCGAGTCCGCCCGCGACGGCGTGGCCGGAGATCGCCGCGATCACCGGCTTGGACAGCCGCATCCGGGTGGGGCCCATGGGACCGTCCCCGTCCTCGGTCACCGCGTTGCCGTCGGGGGTGCCGATGGCCTTGAGGTCGGCTCCCGCGCAGAAGGTGCCGCCCTCGCCCCACAGGACGGCGACGGCCGCGTCCGGGTCGGCGTCGAAGGCCCGGAAGGCATCGGCGAGCGCGCGGGCGGTGGGCCCGTCGACGGCGTTGCGGGCGGCGGGGCGGGACAGGATGACGGTGGTGACGGGGCCTGCGCGTTCGCTGCGTACGGGCATGAGGCCAGCCGATCACGCCAACGGGGCGGCGGACAAGGGGTGTTCGGGCCGCCGAACCCGCTCCCGCGCCGACGCGAAGCGCCCCACCCCTGGTGAGGGATGGGGCGCTCGGCGTCGGGCGCGCACGTCGGCCGGACCGTGCCGCGCGGCCCCGGGGCTGCGGTCAGGCCTTGCGAGCCCGCGCCGCCTTCTTGGCGGCCGGCTTCTTGGCCGCGGCCGTCTTCTTCGCGGCGGCGGCCTTGTTCGTGGCGGCCGCCTTCTTGGCAGGGGCCTTGCCCGCGGGGGCCTTACCGGCCGGGGCGTCCGCCTTGACCGTGGCCGTCCGCTTGGTGGCCGTGGCGCTCGCCGCCACCGTCTTCTTGGCGGCGGCCTTCTTGGCGGACGCCTTGCGCGGGGCGGTCTTCTTGGCCGACCGCCCCCGCGAGGGCACCGCGTCGCTGATCCGGTCCGACGAGATGATGTCCCGGAGGAACTTGCCGGTGTGGCTGGCGGGGACGCCCGCGACCTCCTCGGGCGTGCCCTCGGCGATGACCAGACCGCCGCCGTTGCCCCCCTCGGGGCCCATGTCGACGACCCAGTCCGCGGTCTTGATCACGTCGAGGTTGTGCTCGATGACGATGACCGTGTTGCCCTTGTCGACCAGGCCGGAGAGGACCGTGATCAGCTTGCTGATGTCCTCGAAGTGCAGACCGGTGGTCGGCTCGTCCAACACGTACACCGTCCGGCCGGTGGAGCGCTTCTGGAGCTCGGAGGCCAGCTTCACGCGCTGGGCCTCGCCTCCGGAGAGCGTGGGCGCCGACTGGCCGAGCCGCACGTACCCGAGGCCGACGTCGTTGAGGGTCTTCAGGTGCCGGGCGATGCCGGGCACCGCCTCGAAGAAGTCGAGCGCCTCCTCGATCGGCATGTCGAGGACCTCGGCGATGGACTTGCCCTTGTAGTGCACGTCCAGCGTCTCGCGGTTGTACCGCGCGCCGTGGCAGACCTCGCACGGCACGTACACGTCCGGGAGGAAGTTCATCTCGATCTTGATGGTGCCGTCGCCGGAGCAGTTCTCGCAGCGGCCGCCCTTGACGTTGAAGGAGAAGCGGCCGGGGAGGTAACCCCGGACCTTCGCCTCCGTCGTCTCCGCGAAGAGGCGGCGGACGTGGTCGAAGACTCCGGTGTACGTCGCCGGGTTCGAGCGCGGGGTGCGGCCGATCGGCGACTGGTCGACGTGCACGACCTTGTCGACGAGGTCGTCACCCTCCACGCGCGTGTGCCGGCCGGGGACGGACCGGGCGCCGTTCAGCTCGCGGGCCAGGTGCGTGTACAGGATGTCGTTGACCAGCGTCGACTTGCCGGAGCCCGAGACGCCCGTGACCGCGGTGAGCACACCGAGCGGGAAGGAGACGTCGATGTCCTGGAGGTTGTTCTCGCGGGCGCCGTGCACCGTGAGCTGCCGGGAGGGGTCGGCGGGGCGGCGCACGTCCGGGATCGGGATGGCCCGCTTGCCCGAGAGGTACTGGCCGGTGATCGACTTGTCGTTGGCCAGGAGCTCCTTCATGGAGCCGCTGTGCACGACCTTGCCGCCGTGCTCACCGGCGCCGGGGCCGATGTCGACGACCCAGTCGGCGACCTTGATGGTGTCCTCGTCGTGCTCGACGACGATGAGCGTGTTGCCCATGTCGCGCAGCCGGACGAGGGTCTCGATCAGGCGGTGGTTGTCGCGCTGGTGCAGGCCGATGGACGGCTCGTCCAGGACGTACAACACGCCGACCAGGCCGGAGCCGATCTGGGTGGCGAGGCGGATGCGCTGGGCCTCGCCGCCGGAGAGGGTGCCCGCGGCGCGGTTCAGCGAGAGGTAGTCGAGGCCGACGTCGACCAGGAACCGCAGGCGTTCGTTGACCTCCTTGAGCACGCGCTCGGCGATCTTCTTGTCGCGCGCGCCCAGCTTCAGCTGCGCGAGGAAGTCCGCGCAGTCGCTGATCGACATCGCGGAGACCTCGGCGATCGACTTCCCCATGACCGAGACGGCCAGGACGATCGGCTTGAGGCGGGTGCCCTCACAGGTGGGGCAGGGCACCTCGCGCATGTAGCCCTCGAAGCGCTCGCGGCTGGCGTCGCTCTCGGCCTCGCTGTGGCGGCGCTTGACGAAGGGGACGGCGCCTTCGAAGGCGGTGGTGTAGACCCGCTCGCGGCCGTACCGGTTGCGGTAGCGGACCTCGATCTGGGTGCGGTGGCCGTTGAGGAGGGCCTTCCTGGCGCGCAGCGGAAGTCCGGCCCACGGGATGTCGGTACGGAAGCCGAGCGCGTCGGAGAGGGCTCCCACGAGCCGCCCGAAGTACTCCTTGGTGTGGCCGTGCGACCAGGGGTGGATGGCACCCTCGTCGAGCGACTTGTCCTCGTCCGGGACGATCAGCTCGGGGTCGACCTCCATGCGGGTGCCGATGCCGGTGCACTCCGGGCAGGCGCCGAAGGGCGAGTTGAAGGAGAAGGAGCGGGGCTCCAGCTCCTCGAAGGACAGGTCGTCGTACGGGCAGTAGAGGTGCTCCGAGTACATGCGCTCGCGCTCGGGGTCGTCCTCGGCGAGGTCGACGAAGTCGAGCACGACCATGCCGCCGGAGAGGCCGAGGGCGGTCTCCACGGAGTCGGTGAGCCGGCGCTTGGCGGAGTCCTTCACCGTGAGGCGGTCGACGACCACCTCGATGGTGTGCTTCTCCTGCTTCTTCAGCGTGGGCGGCTCGGAGAGCTGGATGGTCTCGCCGTCGACCCGCGCGCGGCTGTAGCCCTTGGTCTGCAGGTCGGCGAAGAGGTCGACGAACTCGCCCTTGCGCTCGCGCACCAGCGGCGACAGGACCTGGAAACGGCTGCCCTCGGGGAGCTCGAGGACCTTGTCGACGATGGCCTGCGGCGACTGCCGGGAAATGGGGCGGCCGCACTCGGGACAGTGCGGCTTGCCGATGCGCGCGAAGAGCAGGCGCAGGTAGTCGTAGACCTCGGTGATGGTGCCGACCGTCGAGCGCGGGTTGCGCGAGGTCGACTTCTGGTCGATGGAGACGGCGGGCGAGAGACCCTCGATGAAGTCGACGTCGGGCTTGTCCATCTGACCGAGGAACTGCCGGGCGTACGAGGAGAGGGACTCCACGTACCGCCGCTGGCCCTCGGCGAAGATCGTGTCGAACGCGAGCGAGGACTTGCCCGACCCGGAGAGTCCGGTGAAGACGATGAGGGAGTCACGCGGGAGGTCGAGCGAGACGTTCTTGAGATTGTGCTCGCGCGCGCCACGGACGATGAGACGGTCGGCCACGCCGGTCCGCACCTTTCTTGAGAGAAGTGACAGGGGCTGAACCCCGTCGTTCACAGACTAGGGCGAGCCACTGACAACGCCGGGCTGCTTCCCTGGTTCCACGTACACAACAAACCCGGACCTTCAAGAATGCCCGATGCCGCTCTCGACCATATAGCACGTGTATTCGATTTACGGTCGCCTTCGGAGCTCTTCACCCGTCCGTGTGACGCGGCTATCGTCGACCGCATGATTGATCATGTGCGCGACCTGGCGTCTGTACGTGACGCGACCGACCGACTGCTCACCGCAGCGGCGAAACTGAACAACGATTCGATCGCCGAGCCGTCACGGCTGCCCGGCTGGAGCCGCGGCCACGTCCTGGCCCACCTCGCGCGGAACGCGGACGCGCTGGTGAACGTGCTCGCCGGGCACCCGATGTACGTCAGCGCCGAGGCGCGGGACGCGGACATCGAGCGGGACGCACCGCGCGGGCTCGCGGCGCAGCTGGACGACGTGCGGGAGAGCGCGGAGCGCTTCCAGGCGGAGGGCGCGAGGCCCGCCGACTGGTCCCGCACGGTGGAGCTCCGCAACGGCGTCACGGACACGGCGTCGCGGGTGCCGTTCCGCCGGTGGATCGAGGTCGAGCTGCACCACGTGGATCTGGGGATCGGGTACGAGCTGGAGGATCTTTCGGCGGAGTTCACGCAGCGCGAGATCGCGTTCCTCACGGCACGGTTCTCGGGCCACCCCGATGTGCCGCCCATCCGTCTCACGGACGGCACGCACGCGTGGAGCACAGGCAGGGAGGGCCGGCCCGAGGTCACCGTTTCCGGCCCCGCACCGGAGGTGGTCGGCTGGCTGGCCGGTCGCCGTGACGGCTCCGCGCTCACCGCCGAAGGCGGCCTCCTTCCCGCGCTGCCCCCGCTATAGGCTGGCGGACATGACGTACAGCGGAGCGGTGAAGGTCGGCGGGCCCGCGGATGTGCACGAGCTGCCGGACCTGATGATTTCGAAGGTCGCGGTCGGGCCGATGGACAACAACGCCTATCTGTTGCGCTGCCGGGCCACCGGCGAGCAGCTCCTGATCGACGCGGCCAACGACGCCGAGACCCTGCTGACGCTGATCGGTGACGACGGCATCGCGTCGGTCGTCACCACGCACCAGCACGGCGACCACTGGCAGGCCCTGGAGGCCGTCGTGACGGCGACCGGCGCGCGCACCTACGCGGGCCGCGAGGACGCTTCGGGCATCCCCGTGCCGACGGACGTCCTGGTCGACGACGGCGACACCGTCACGGTCGGCCGCGTCACGCTGACCGCGCGCCACCTGGTGGGGCACACGCCGGGCTCGATCGCGCTCGTCTACGACGACCCGCACGGCCACGCGCACGTGTTCACCGGCGACTGCCTCTTCCCGGGCGGCGTCGGCAACACGTGGAAGGACCCGGAGGCCTTCGCGAGCCTCATCGACGACGTGGAGACGAAGATCTTCGGGACGCTGTCGGACGAGACGTGGGTCTACCCCGGCCACGGCGGGGACACGACGCTCGGCGCCGAGCGGCCGCACCTCGCTGAGTGGCGCGCGCGAGGCTGGTGAGCCGGAGGGGTACGCGTTACGCCTGACCGGCGGCGACCAGCGCCGCCACCCGCTCCACCGCGAACGCGTACCCCTGCACACCGCATCCCGCGATGACGCCGTCGGCCCGCTGCGAGACGTAGCTGTGGTGCCGGAACGCCTCGCGCTGATGGATGTTGGAGATGTGCACCTCCAACACGGGCATTCCGTCACAGGTGTTGAGCGCGTCCAGGATCGCGACGGAGGTGTGGGAGTAGGCCGCGGGGTTGATGACGATGCCCACGTGGTGCTCCCGCGCCTCGTGGATCCAGTCGACCAACTCGCCCTCGTGGTTGCTCTGCCGCAGATCCACGGTCCCCCCGTGCGCGGCCGCCGCCTTGGCGCACAGGGCCTCGACGTCGGCGAGGGTGTCGGTACCGTAGATCTCCGGCTGGCGCCGGCCGAGGAGATTCAGGTTCGGCCCGTTCAGAACCATGATCGGGGCGGTGGCAAGGCTGCGCGTCATAGGGGAGGTCTATCACGCCTCCCGCGCGCGGGAGAGGCCGAGGCCGGACGCGCACCGCGCGGAAAGTCGGATGCGCTCTCCGTAGTGCCCGCCTACGCTCCCGTCATGATCAGCGTCCCCGCGTATCCGCCGAAGCCGGTGTCCGGCGACCGCGTCGCCGTCCTCTCCCCCGCCGCAGGCCTGCCCGGACTCTTCCCGCTCCCCCACGAGCTCGGCCTGGCCAGACTCCGCACGGAGTTCGGCCTCGAACCCGTGGAGTACCCGACCACCCGGAAGATGGGCGCCACCCCGCGGGAACGGGCCGCCGACCTCCACGCCGCGTTCGCCGACCCGACCGTCAGGGCCATCATCGCGACCATCGGCGGCGACGACCAGATCACCGTCCTGCCCTGGCTGGACCGGGAGTTGATCCGCGCGAACCCGAAGCCGTTCTTCGGATTCAGCGACAACACCAACCTGCTCGCGTACCTGTGGCAGTCGGGCATCGTCGGTTATCACGGCGGGTCCGTGATGTGTCAGCTCGGCCGCCCCGGCGCCATGGCCCTCCCGACCGCGGACTCCCTGCGCGCCGCGCTCTTCACCTCCGGGCCGTACGAACTGCGCCCCGCCGAGCGCTACTGCGACGTGGACCTGCCCTGGGAAGACCCCGCGTCGCTCACACAGGAGCCGCCCACCGAACCGGCCGACGGCTGGCGGTGGCACGGTCCCGAGCGCGTCGTGGAGGGCCGCTCCTGGGGCGGCAGCCTGGAGATCCTCTCCTGGCTCCTGATGGCGGACCGCGAGATCGCGCGCGACCTGTCCGTGTACGACGGATGCGTGCTGTTCCTGGAGACGTCGGAGGAACTGCCCGGCGCCGACGAGGTGTTCCGCATCCTGCGCAACATGGGCGAGAGGGGGCTGCTGCACCGCTTCCCCGCCCTCCTGATGGGCCGCGCCAAGGCGTGGTCCTTCCAGCGCCCCTCGACGGCCGAGGAGAAGGCGACGTACGCCCGTGAGCAGCGGGAGGCGGTCCTGAAGGCTCTCGGCACCTACGCGTCCGGGACCATGGCCGTCTTCGACGTGGACCTCGGACACACCGATCCCCAGCTGGTGATCCCGTACGGAGGGACGGTGCGGGTGGACGGCCCGGCCCGGCGTATCACCGTGACGTATTGAGACCTCTGAGACCTCTGAGACCTCTGAGGCACCTTCGGCCTTTGCCGATGCTGGGCGCGGGCCGCCTACATCGCCGCTACGGGTTGACCGCCAGTTCCAGATAGGCGGCGAACAGCACCAGGTGGACGCCGCCCTGCAGGGGGGTGGCGCGGCCCGGTACGACCGTGAGGGTGCTGACGATCACCGTGAGGACCAGCAGCACCATGTGGGTCGCGCCGAGGCCGAGGACCAGTGGTCCGGCCAGCCACACGGAGGCGACGGCGACGGCCGGGATGGTCAGGCCGATGCTGGCCATCGCCGAGCCGAGGGCGAGGTTCAGGCTGGTCTGCACGCGGTCGCGGCGGGTCGCGCGGACCGCGGCGATCGTCTCGGGGAGCAGCACGAGGAGCGCGATGATCACGCCGACGACGGCGTGCGGCATGCCGGCGCTCTCCACCCCCGACTCGATCGTCGGGGAGACGCCCTTGGCGAGGCCGACCACTCCGACCAGTGCGAGGGCGAGCAGTCCGAGGCTGATCAGCGCCTGCCGCGCGGAGGGGCCCTCGGCGTGGCCGTCGGCGTCGATGACGTCTCCCTGCCGGGTGACGGGCAGGAAGTAGTCGCGGTGGCGCACGGTCTGGGTGGTCACGAACAGGCCGTACAGGATGAGGGCGGCGACCGCGGCGAAGGTGAGCTGGGCCGTGGAGAACTCCGGGCCCGGCTTGGAGGTGGTGAACGTCGGCAGCACCAGGCAGAGCGTGGCCAGGGTGGCGACGGTCGCGAGGGCGGCGCCAGTGCCCTCGGAGTTGAAGACGGCGACGCGGTGGCGCAGCGCGCCCGCCAGGAGACAGAGCCCGACGATGCCGTTGCAGGTGATCATCACGGCGGCGAAGACGGTGTCCCGCGCCAGGGTGGAGCTCTTGTCGCCGCCATCGGCCATGAGGGTGACGATGAGCGCCACCTCGATGATCGTCACCGCGACCGCGAGGACGAGCGAACCGAAGGGTTCGCCGACCCGGTGCGCGATCACCTCGGCGTGGTGGACGGCGGCGAGCACCGCCCCGGCGAGGATCAGCGTCACGACGGCGACGACCGCGCCCGGCAGGTCCCGCCCCCAGGTGAGCGCGAGGAGAACGATCGCGAGGACCGGCACCACGGCCGTCCACTGCATGCCGAGCGCCCGGAGCCGAGTGACCATGACTCGATGCTGCCCCGGGCGCCTGGGTGCCGCTACTCGGTGCCCCCGCCCTGCGGCGGGCGGGGACACCGGGCGTCAGGCCTCGATGCTGTCCTTGCGGCTGTCGTCCGCGTCCGCGGCCTCGGCCGCCGCTCGCTGCTCCTGCTTCCTGGAGGCGATGAGGCTGGTGATCGTGGTGATCACCAGGACACCGCAGATGACGCCGAGCGAGACCGGGATGGAGATCTCGGGGACGTGCACGCCGTTCTCGTGCAGGGCGTGCAGCACCAGCTTCACGCCGATGAAGCCGAGGATCACCGACAGGCCGTAGCTGAGGTGGACCAGCTTCCTGAGCAGTCCGCCGATGAGGAAGTACAGCTGGCGCAGGCCCATCAGGGCGAAGGCGTTGGCGGTGAAGACGATGTACGGGTCCTGGGTGAGGCCGAAGATCGCCGGGATGGAGTCCATCGCGAAGAGGACGTCCGTGGTGCCGATGGCGAGCATGACGACCATGAGGGGCGTCATGATCTTCTTGCCGTTCTTCCGGATGAAGAGCTTGGTGCCCTCGTACCGGTCGGAGACGCCGAACTTCTTCTCGATGGACTTCAGGAGGCGGTTCTCCTCGAACTCCTCTTCCTCCTCGTCGGAGCGCGCCTCCTGGATGAGCTTCCAGGCGGTGTAGATCAGGAACGCGCCGAAGATGTAGAAGACCCACGAGAAGTTGGCGATGACCGCGGCGCCGGCGGCGATGAAGATCGCGCGCAGGACCAGGGCGATCAGCACACCGAACAGCAGCACCCGCTGCTGGAGGTGGGAGGGCACCGAGAACTTCGCCATGATCAGGATGAAGACGAAGAGGTTGTCGACGGAGAGCGACTTCTCGGTGATGAAGCCCGCGAAGAACTCGCCGGACGCCTGGCTCTCACCGGCGACCAGCAGGCCGACGCCGAAGAGCGCCGCGAGGACGATCCAGACGACCGTCCATATTCCGGCTTCCTTGATCGACACGTCATGGGGCTTGCGCCCGATGAAGAAGTCGACCGCGATCAGGGCACACAGACCGAGAACGGTCGTCACCCACAGGGTCATTGAAACGTCCACTGCGCCTCCGGCGTCGTACGGCTACTGATCAGCGTCGTCGCTGCCGGAGGTCTCTTCCACCCGAGACGGTCACCGCCGTGAGTCGGGCCGACGCCCCGGGACCGATGGCGGTCCGTATTGACGGGTACGTCGCAGTCGGGAGTACTCCCCTCCGCTGGTAGAAGCGTACGCGAAACACCAAGGATTGGTAAAGGGCTTGGCAAACAAGAGCCAAAGGCCCTGGTCAGGGCGGTACAAAAGTCGCTTTGGCGTCAACGTCCGCCGGTGCGTCGGGCCGTGGCGACCCGGTCGAGGATCCGGGGCAGGATCTCGCTGCCCGGCGGGACGACCGGCGGGTCGTACGTCCACGCGTGACCGACCCAGGGGTCGGCCAGGTGGTCGTCGGGCACCGGCGTCAGCCGCAGCAGCGCACGCCACAGGGGGTCGAGCAGCGGCCCGTACTCCGCGGCGTCCTCGCGGTCGGCGACCATCATCAGGTGGACGCCGACGGCCGGGCCCTCGTCCGCGAGGTAGCGCAGCTGGGTCACCGCGCGGTCGTCGAAACCGTGCGGGAAGTCGTTGACGATCAGGAGCTGCTCCGCGGTGTCCAGGTCCGGGGGCAGCGCGTCGGCGGCGCCGCCGCGGACCGCCATCTGGACCAGGTCGACGCGCTGCGTCAGCCTGCCGAGCACGTCGGCGACGCCCGCCGCCCCGGCGGCCGGGGGCGCGGCGAGGACACCGGCCGTCACGAGCGGCGCGAGCGCGGAGATGGCGCTGCCCGCCGCGTCGATGACGTGCACCTGGAACTCGTTCGCCGGGTAGGCCGCGAGCAGCCGTGCCGCGTGCAGGACCGCGCTGTCCACGGCGAGGCGGCGCAGCGTGGCGGCGTCGGTGGCGTGGTTGGTGAGCTCCCTGCCGCTGTCGATCCACAGGCCGCGTTCGAGCGGCAGCCGGACCAGCATCGGGATGCGCAGGTCGACGCGTTCCGGAAGGTGGAGGTCGCCGAGGCGCAGCGCCATGGGGATCTCCATCGGCGCGCGGTAGGCGTGCCACGCGGGGCTGCTCCACGCCGCGAACGCCGGGGGCAGCGCGGGCTCGACGACCTCCGCCTCGGCGACCAGCTGGTCGAGGTCGCGGTCGAGGGCGGCCTTGGCCTGGCCGACCAGGTCGGCGTGTTTGGCGCGGGCGGTCTGACGCGCGGCGTCACCGGCGCCGCCGATGCGGCTGCGCGGGTCGGACAGGACCTTGTCGAGCTCCTGCTCCCTGCGGGAGTCGGCGAAGTCGACGGCGCTGCGGTACGCGGCGGTGGTGCGGGCCAGGTCCTCGAACATGCCCCACACCTGGTTGTAGAGCCTCTCCTCCATGGACCAGCCGGTGGCGTCCCCGGCGACGGGCCGTGCGGGCTGGCCGGGCGGGGCCGGGGGCGCGGTGGGCGGGGGTGTGGGCGGCGCGGCGGCGCGACGGCTCGGGTGGGTGTAGTCGACCGGGGCGGCGGCGCTCGGTTGGTCGGCGGGCTGGGGCGGAGGTGGTGTGTCGCCGATGGGCCGGCCCGCGGGTCCCGGCTGCCCCGGGTGCCCTGGCTGTTCGGGATGGACTGCGGGGCGATCCGGTGTGGCCTGTCCTTGGGCTTGAGCCTGGGCCTGGGCTTGGGCTTGGGGCTGCGCCTGGGTCTGGGACCCGGTGCGTACGTGGGTGTCGTCGGCGGAGCGCTGCGGCGGCGCGGCCACCGAGCGGGCCAGGCCCCGGGCCACCGCGTCGTCGATCGAGGCCGCAAGCTCGCGGGCCTCGGGCAGGCCCTGGTCGGTGAGCATCTCGGCGAGGCCGCCCGCGTACCCCTGGCCGACCGCGCGGACCTTCCAGGCGCCCTGGCGGCGGTAGAGCTCCAGGGCGACGACGGCGGACTCGGTGTCCAGATCGGTGAGGGTGTAACCGGCGACCTCGGTGCCGTCCAGCGCGGTGACCGCGACGAAGGGGGCGGCGAGGGCACGGAAACTCACCGGGCCCCCGACGCCGACCGGCAGGGCGAGCAGGACGCTGACCCGGTGGACGGTGTCCGGCAGGGCGTCGAGATCCACGGCGAGGCGGTGGTCGGCCGCCGCCTGCCGGGAGACCTCGAGGCCCGGCAGGGTGGGCGAGCCGGGGTGGGCGACCCACTCCACGCCGCGTACCCGGCCCCGGTCGTCGCCGAGCGTGGCGCCCGCGACGATCGGCTTGCCCGCGGACACGCGGATCTCCAGGCGGGTTTCGGGAAGCGGGTGGTTCTGCCCCCGCACCAGCTCGGCCGTCATCGCGTTCGTTCCCCCTTGGAGGGCTCCCGTCGAGCCCCCGTGCTTCGCTCGTGCCTCGTACGTCACTCGCGCCCGGCACCTCACGCGGTCGTCGCCGTCAGGCGCGGTACGGAAGCGTGCTCACCGGTGCGCGCTCACAAGTGCCTGCTCACCGGTGCCTGCTCACAGGTGCGGCAGGATCGACGGCATCAGGTCCTGGAAGGTGCGGCCGTTGGCCGGGTTGCCGATGGCCGTCATCTGCCAGCCGGCGCCCGCGCGGTGGACCTTCGCCATGATCTGCGCGGTGTACTGACCGCCGCCGTCCAGCGTGTAGCGGGCCAGCTCCTGGCCGTTGGTCTCGTCGACGAGGCGGCAGAACGCGTTCTGCACCTCCTGGAAGGTCTGGCCGGTGAAGGAGTTCACCGTGAAGACGATCTGGTCGATGTGGACGGGAACGCGCTGGAGGTCGACGAGGATCGCCTCGTCGTCCCCGCCCTGGCCGACGCCGCCCACGAGGTTGTCGCCGGTGTGCCGCACCGAGCCGTCGTCGCTGACCAGGTGGCGGAAGAACACGACGTCGACCGGCTGCTTGTCGGCGAACAGCACCGCCGAGGCGTCCAGGTCGATCTCGCGCGTCCGCGTGCCGAACAGTCCCCGGCGCGGGGCGGCCTGCCACCCCAGTCCCATGCGCACCGCGGTCAGGGCGCCCCCGTCGTCCTTCTGCAGGCTGATGGCCTGACCCTTGGTCATGTTGACCGTCACGCGCTGTCCCCTCTCGAACTGCCTGGGCAACCGCCTCTTGCGGTTGCCCAGCACCCTATGCACTGCCACCTGCGGCGCAGCACTCCGGGCGGCACTTTGTGGCGGTCTTGCAACAGACCGTCCGGTCGGCCGTTTCTCCCGCCCCCCGGGCCCCGTCCCGCCCCTCCCGGGGGGTACCAGGGGCGCCGCTAGGCCTGGCCCGCCTCCCTCATCTGACGGAGCTCCTTCTTCATCTCGGACACCTCGTCGCGCAGTCGGGCGGCGATCTCGAACTGCAGGTCGGCGGCGGCCGCGCGCATCCGCTCGGTCATCTCCTCGATCTGCTCGGCCAGTTCGGCCGCGGGACGGTCGGTCGGGACCGTCTCCGCACCCTTCTTGCCCTTCGCCTTGGTCTTGCCCTTGGCGGGCGCGGCCGCGGTGCCGGCCGCCTTGGCCGCGTCGCCGCCGAGCGAGGGAACGGGGGCCTTGGCGCCCTTGCCGGCCTTCGGCTTGCGGTAGTCGGTGCCGAGGAGCTGCTCGGTGTCGACCTCCTCGCGCGCGATCGCCGACACGATGTCGTTGATCTTCTTGCGGAGGGGCTGCGGGTCGATGCCCCGCTCCTTGTTGTACGCGATCTGCTTCTCCCGGCGACGGTTGGTCTCGTCGATGGCCTTCTCCATCGCCGGGGTGACCTTGTCCGCGTACATGTGGACCTGGCCGGAGACGTTGCGCGCCGCGCGGCCGATGGTCTGGATCAGGGAGGTGCCCGAGCGGAGGAAGCCCTCCTTGTCGGCGTCGAGGATCGCCACCAGGGAGACCTCGGGCAGGTCGAGGCCCTCGCGGAGGAGGTTGATGCCGACCAGCACGTCGTACTCACCGGCGCGCAGCTCGCGCAGGAGCTCGACGCGGCGCAGGGTGTCGACGTCGCTGTGGAGGTAGCGGACCTGGATGCCCAGTTCGAGGAAGTAGTCGGTGAGGTCCTCGGCCATCTTCTTGGTGAGCGTGGTGACCAGGACGCGCTCGTCCTTCTCGGTGCGCGTGCGGATCTCGTGCACCAGGTCGTCGATCTGGCCCTCGGTGGGCTTGACGACGACCTCGGGGTCGACGAGGCCGGTGGGGCGGATGATCTGCTCGACGAAGCCGTCGCCGCGCGAGAGCTCGTACTTCCCCGGGGTCGCCGAGAGGTAGACCGTCTGCCCGATGCGGCCGAGGAACTCCTCCCACTTCAGCGGGCGGTTGTCCAGCGCGGAGGGCAGCCGGAAGCCGTGGTCGACGAGGGTGCGCTTGCGGGAGGCGTCGCCCTCGTACATCGCGCCGATCTGGGGGACCGTCACGTGCGACTCGTCGAGGACCAGGAGGAAGTCCTCCGGGAAGTAGTCGATGAGGGTGTGCGGGGCGGTGCCGGGCTCGCGGTCGTCGAAGTGCATCGAGTAGTTCTCGACGCCGGAGCAGGAGCCGATCTGGCGGAGCATCTCCAGGTCGTACGTGGTGCGCATGCGCAGCCGCTGGGCCTCCAGCATCTTGCCCTGCTTCTCCAGCTCGGGGAGGCGCTCGGCGAGCTCCTTCTCGATGCCGTTGATCGCCTTCTCCATGCGCTCCGGGCCCGCCACGTAGTGCGAGGCCGGGAAGATGTACAGGTGGTCGTCGTCGCTGATGACCTCGCCGGTGAGCGGGTGGAGGGTGGAGAGCGCCTCGATCTCGTCACCGAACATCTCGATGCGGACGGCCAGCTCCTCGTAGACCGGGAAGATCTCGATGGTGTCGCCGCGGACCCGGAAGGTGCCCCGGGTGAACGCCAGGTCGTTGCGCGTGTACTGGATGTCGACGAAGCGGCGCAGCAGCTGGTCGCGGTCGATCTCCTCGCCGACCTTGAGCGGGACCATCCGGTCCACGTACTCCTGGGGGGTGCCGAGGCCGTAGATGCAGGAGACCGAGGCGACCACGACCACGTCGCGGCGGGTCAGCAGCGAGTTGGTGGCCGAGTGGCGCAGGCGCTCGACCTCCTCGTTGATCGAGGAGTCCTTCTCGATGTAGGTGTCCGACTGCGGGACGTACGCCTCGGGCTGGTAGTAGTCGTAGTACGAGACGAAGTACTCCACCGCGTTGTTCGGCAGCAGCTCGCGGAACTCGTTCGCCAGCTGGGCGGCCAGCGTTTTGTTCGGCGCCATCACCAGGGTGGGGCGCTGGAGCTTCTCGATCATCCACGCGGTGGTGGCCGACTTGCCGGTGCCGGTCGCGCCGAGGAGGACGACGTCCTTCTCGCCTGCGCGGATGCGTCGGTCCAGCTCGGCGATGGCCGCCGGCTGGTCACCGCTGGGCTGGTACGGGCTGACGACCTCGAAGGGTGCCACCGTGCGTTCGATCTTGGATACGGGCCGCATGGAATCAACCGTACGACCCCCCACTGACAACCGGGGTGGATCGGCCGCTCAGCAGCCTCGCGCGGCGGGTCCGGGGGCGCTCACCAGTTCTGCGGGGTGCGGGAGCCGGGGCGGGTGCGGGGGCGGGGCCTGACCCTGCTGCGGCGGGCCGGCGGCACGTGGCGGTCGCCCGAGCGCGGGACGGGGTAGGACTGGCGAGTGCGGGCGCCGTTCGCGGGGTTCCTGACGTCCGCCTGGCCGCCCATGACCATCAGCGGGTCGAACATCACGATCACACCCGCGAGGAGCAGGAAGGCGAGCGGCCCGATCATCATGGGCGCGAGGATCTCGGCGGGCGAGTCACCGGGCGGCGCGGCGTCCGAGCCGTGCAGATGGACGCTGAGCCCCGCCATCCCCATGTAGTGCATGCCGCTCACGGCCAGGCCCATGACGAGGCTCGCGCCCAGGCTCCAGGCGAATCCCCTGACCTGTCCCGCCGCCCAGAGCGCGGCGGTCGCGGCGGCCATGGCGATCACCACGGACGCGGCGACGGTCAGGGTGTTGTACTCCAGCGTCCCGCGCAGACGCATACCGGCCATTCCCAGGTAGTGCATCGAGGCGACTCCGAGGCCCGTGATGGTGCCACCGGTGAAGAGAGCGGTGCCTGTGGCGCCGCGGTAGCCGACGATGAAGATGCCGATGCCGACCATGAGGATGGCGACGGCGAGGCTCGCGAAGGTGAGGGGCTTGTCGTAGTGGATCGGGGCCTCCTCGACGGTGAAGCCCATCATCGCCACGAAGTGCATGGTCCAGATGCCGGACCCGATGGCGCCCGAGCCGAGCGCCAGCCAGCCGGGCCGCCAGGAGTGGGCGACGAGCAGCGATCTGGTCGTGCAGCGCAGGCCGAGCGCTCCTCCCAGGCAGGCCATGACGTAGGCCACCACCGGTGTGACGACTCCGTAGCTGAACCCGTCGACCGTGCCCTGCATGCGCGGTAGCCCTTCCGCCTGTCGTGCCCAAATGCCTGTTGTGCCGTTGTGCCTGTTGTGCCCAAATGCCATGAAAGCGTTCCATGCGCCCCCTGCCTGCGGCCATCTGAAAGGCCGTCGGCTGAGGCTGAGAGTAAAGCTCACGCCGGAACGCACGAACGATTTTCCGGCAAAGAATCGCGTTCCCCACGCGCGGGGTCCTCGACTTTGACGACTCCGTTCAACCTGTGGCCATCCTGCACCTGTCTCGCGTTGGCCGCCGACTGTCACTCTCGACCGGTCCGCGATCTCACGACGCGAGGAGTTCCCGTGTACGCACGCGCTGCCGTCACCGCCGCCGCCCTGCTCGGAGCCGGTGTGCTCACCCTGCCCACCGCCTCCGCCGCCCCGCAGGCCCCCTCGGCACCGAGCGCCCCCAAGCACCACAGCCCTGTCGTCGTCGCCCACCGCGGCGCCTCCGCCTACGCGCCCGAGAACACCCTCGCGGCGATAGACAAGGCCCGCGCCATGGGGTTCCGCTGGGTGGAGAACGACGTCCAGCGGACCAAGGACGGCGAACTGGTGATCGTGCACGACGACACCCTGAAGCGGACGACCAACGTCGAGGAGGTCTTCCCCGACCGGGCGCCGTGGAACGTCAAGGACTTCACCGCGGCGGAGATCGCCCGGCTCGACGCTGGCAGCTGGTTCAGCCCGAAGTACGCGGGGCAGCGGGTGCCGACCCTGAAGCAGTACATGCGGCGGGTGTCGCACAACCACCAGAGCCTGGTGTTCGAGTTCAAGAAGCCCGAGCTGTACCCCGGCATCGAGGAGCAGGGCCTGCGGGTGCTGCGCAAGGAGGGCTGGCTCGACCGCGGCCACGTCAAGAACAAGCTGGTCGTCCAGAGCTTCAGCGCGGACAGCGTGAAGAAGGTGCACGCGCTGCGGCCCGATGTGAAGACCGGCTTCCTCGGCACGCCCGCCGTCGCCGAACTTCCGCAGTACGCGAAGTTCGCCGACCAGATCAACGCGTCGCACACGACCATCTCGGCCGGTTACGTCTCGGCGCTGCACGCCGTGAAGGGCCCGCACCACAAGCCGCTGGAGATCTTCACCTGGACCGTCAACGACGCCGCGAGCACGGTGCGCGCGGCGGGCTTCGGCGTGGACGGCATCATCACCAACACCCCGGACGTGGTCCGCAAGGCGCTGCGCGACGGCTGACGGGCTGCGTTTGTCGGGCGACGGCCGCGTTGTCAGTGTCCGGGCGATTTCACTGGCCGGGCCGCGTTGTCAGTGGCCGGTCGTACGGTGGTCGGCATGAACGCCACTGCGCAGGACCCGCGGGCGGCCGTGTGGGCCGTCGTCGACAGCGACATCGGTCCCCTGCTGCTCGCCGCGACCGGCGAGGGCCTGGTCACCGTGGTCTTCCACGCCACCGACGCGGTGCGCGACAAGGCCCTGGACCGGCTCGGTTCCCGCCTGGGCACCGAGCCGGTCCACGCGCCGGACTCGCCCCTGCTCGCCGAGCCGGTGCGCCAGCTCACGGAGTACTTCGCGGGCCGGCGGCGCGACTTCGAGCTGCCGCTTGACTGGTCCCTGATATCCGGCTTCAACCGCCAGGTGCTGCGCGAGCTCGCCTCCGGCGTGCCGTACGGCACCGTCGTGGGCTACGGCGACCTGGCCCGCCGCGTCGGCCAGCCCGGCGCGGCCCAGGCCGTCGGCGTCGCGATGGGCGCCAACCCGCTGCCCGTGGTGGTGGCCTGTCACCGCGTGGTGGAGCGCGACGGCGGCATCGGCGGCTTCGGCGGCGGCCTGGAGACGAAGCGGCAGCTGCTCGCGCTGGAGGGGGTCCTGCCGCAGCCGCTGTTCTGAGTCACGCCGCCGGTCTGCATCACGCCACCGCCCGGTCTGCATCACGCCACCGCTCCGAGCCGTCCCGCCCGCGGTCTCGGGGACCGCTCGCGGCGACCGTGTTCCGCGCGCGGGGGCGCACTGGCACACTGCGTCAGTGACTTCGACCGTCGACGCCCCTGACATACCCACGCCGGAGGCGCTGCCCGCGCTGCGCCGCCGCACGAACGCGGTGTTGATCGCCGGGCAGATACTGGGCGGGCTCGGCGTGCCGATCGGCATCGCCCTGGCGCCGATGCTGGCGACCGACGTGAGCGGTACGGAGGCGCTGTCGGGCCTCGCTCCGACCGCATCCGTGGCGGGCACGGCCCTGCTCTCGCTGCCCCTCGCCGCGCTGATGAACGCGCGCGGGCGGCGCGCCGGGCTCGTCCTCGCGTACGTGATCGGCGCGGCGGGCGCGGGGCTCGTGGTCCTTGCCTCGGTGGTGGAGAGCTTCGCCCTGCTGCTGCTCGGCATGGCGGCCTTCGGGGCGGGGTCGCTGGCCACGCTGCAGGCGCGGTTCGCCGCGGCCGACCTCGTCGAGCCCGACCGGCGCGGCCGAGCGATCTCACACGTCATCTGGGCCACCACGATCGGCTCCGTCCTCGGCCCGAACATCGCCGCGCCCGCGAGCCGGGTCTTCTCCGGCACCTCCATCCCCGAGGAGGCGGGCCCCTTCCTCTTCGCCGCGGGGATCTTCGCGCTCGCCGCGCTGGTGGTGGCGGTGCTGTTGCGGCCCGACCCGCTGCTGACCGCCCGCGCGCTGGCCCCGCAGGACAGCGGGACCGCGCAGAGCCGCTCGCTGAAGGCCGGGATCGCCGCGGTCGCCGCGTCGCCGATGGCCCGGCTCGCCCTGGTGACGGTGGCCGCGTCGCACACGGTGATGGTCTCGATCATGGTGATGACCCCGGTCGACCTGGGCCACCACGGCGCGAGTCTGCAGCTGGTCGGCCTGGTCATCAGCGGTCACATCGCGGGCATGTACGCGTTCTCGCCGGTGATGGGGTGGCTCGCCGACCGATTCGGCCGGCTCTCCGTGATCGGCCTCGCGGTGGGGCTGCTCGGCTGTGCGGCGCTGCTGGCCGGGACGGCGGGGGCCAGCCACGGGCAGACGGCCGCGGGGCTCTTCGTCCTCGGTCTCGGCTGGTCCGCCGGTCTGGTGTCGGGCTCGGCGCTGCTCACCGATTCGGTGCCGCCGCCCGCGCGGGCGGCCGTGCAGGGGCTGTCGGACCTGACCATGAACGCGGCGGCGGGCATCGGCGGCGCCGCCGCGGGTCTGATCGTGGCGCGGGCGAGCTACGGCTGGCTCAACCTCGTCGGCGTCTGCGTCCTGCTGCCGATGGCCGCGCTCGCGGTCCGCAGGGCCGTCAAGAAGGCCTGACGGCACGGGTGCCGGGGGTGGGTGGCGTACGGTCGGCCGGCCGTTCGGCCGTTCGGCCGCTCGGTCGCTCGGTCGCTCGGTCGCTCGGTCGCTCGGTCGCTCGGTCGCTCGGTCAAGGGAGCGTGATGTGGTACGCCTTGCGCAGCGTCTCGTGGACGGTCCAGGTGGTGCGGTCGCCCTCGCGCAGCACCGCGGCGTCGCCCGGCCCGATCTCCAGAGTGTCGCCGCCCTCGACCGCGACGGTGGCGCGCCCGCTGACCACCACGAACAGCTCGTTGGCCTCGGTGTCGGTGACCACGCCCGGGGTGATCTGCCAGATGCCGCGCAGTTGCTTGCCGTCGGCGGACTCCCAGAGCACCTTGCCGGTCACCACCGGGTCGCCGGAGACGATCTGCTCCGGATCGAGCGGTTCGACCTCCAGGTCAACATCCGGAATATGCACGGCAAAAGACGGAACGGTCTGATCATTCGTGGTCATGGCCGGTCACCCTAGCCGGGGCTCCGCAGCCGCCCGGCCGCGGGGGTTTGCCGGGGCGTGCGGCCCGCCAGGGATGAGAGGGACCGGAGACGACAGAGCGACAGACCGTCCGTCCGACGTACCGACCGACTGGAGGCAGGCCCATGCTGGTGGTGTCCGACGAGGTGAGGACGGCGGTCGCGGATCTGCGCCCCGTGGTGGCCCTGGAGTCGACGATCATCGCGCACGGCCTTCCGCGCCCGCGCAATCTGCGGGTGGCTCAGGAGCTCGAAGCGGTCGTACGGGAGGAGGGCGCCGTCCCCGCGACCATCGCGGTCCTCGACGGTGTCCCCCATGTCGGCCTCGACAAGGACCAGTTGGAGCGGGTCGCGAACGAGGACGGCATCCGCAAGCTGGGCCACCGCGATCTGCCGCTCGCCGTCGCGACGGGTGCGAGCGGGGCGACGACGGTCTCGGCGACGGCGCTGCTCGCGGCCCGCGCAGGTGTGCGGGTGTTCGCCACGGGCGGGCTCGGCGGTGTGCACCGGCAGTGGACGCAGACCCAGGACGAGTCGGCCGACCTGGGGTTGCTCGCCCGTACCAGGATCACGGTCGTGTGCGCGGGCGTGAAGTCCATCCTGGACGTGGCGGCGACGCTGGAGCGGCTCGAGACGCTCGGCGTCGCGGTGGCCGGCTTCGGGACCGACCGCTTCCCGGGCTTCTACCTCGCCGACTCCGGCCACCCGGTGGAGTGGACGCTGCGGACGCCCGCGGAGGCGGCGGAGGTGATGCGGGCGCAGGACGCGCTCGGCGGCCCGGACGCGGCGCTGATCGTGGCCAACCCGGTCCCCCAGGAGCGGCAGCTGGATCCCGTCCTGCACGCGCGCGTGCTCGACGAAGCGCTGCGGGAGTGCGAGGAGCGGGGCATCACGGGGCAGGCCATCACGCCGTTCCTGCTGGAGCAGCTGGTGCGGCGCACCGGGGGCGCGTCCCTGGAGGCCAACCTCGCAGCGGTCCGCGGCAACGCGCACCTCGCGGGGCGGATCGCGGCCGCGTGGGCGGGGCGGTGACGGCGGCGCGGGGCGGGGTGGTGACGGGGGCACGGGAGGGGGTGGTGACGGCGGCGCGGGAGGGGGCGGTGACCGGAGCGCGGGAAGAGGCGGTGACCGCGGCGCAGGACGAGGCGGTGACCGCGGCGCAGGGCCGGGCGTTGCTCGTCGCCGGGGACGTCGTCACGGACATCGTGGCCCGGCACCGTACGGCGCTCGCGTCCGGCACCGACACGGCCGCCGCCATCCGTACGGTGCCGGGCGGCGCGGGCGCCAACGTGGCCTGCTGGGCGGCGCACGGGGGCGGGGCGGCCTGGCCGGGCGCCGCGGAGGTGCGGCTCCTCGGCCGGGTGGGCGCCGACGCCGCGGCGTGGCACGAGGCAGCGCTCACGCGCGCGGGGGTACGTCCCCACCTTGTCGTGGATGCCGAGGCGCCGACGGGGACGGTGATCTGTCTGGTGGACGGCGGCGCCGGAGCGGAGCGAACGTTCCTCACGGACAGCGGTGCGGCGCTGCGCCTCTCTCCCGCCGACTGGTCGCCCGAGCTGCTCGACGGCGTGGCCCTGCTGCACCTGTCCGGCTACCTGTTCTTCGCGGAACCGAGCCGGGCGGCGGCCCGCGCGGCGTTGGCGTCCGCCCGCGCGCGTGGGGTGCCGGTCAGCGTGGACCCCGCGTCGACGGGGTTCCTCGCGGAGACGGGCGCGGAGCGGTTCCTCTCCGCGGTGGACGGAGCGGCGACCCTGCTGCCGAGCCGGGACGAGGCGGAGCTGCTGTCCGGCCTGTCCGACCCGGCCGACGCGGCGTCGAAGCTGAGTCACCGCTTCCCCTCGGTGGTGGTCAAGCTGGGCGCGGAGGGCGCGCTGGTGGCGCGGGGCGGCGAGGTGCTCGGCCGGGTCCCCGCGGGGCCCGCGCGGGTGCGCGACTCGACGGGGGCGGGCGACGCGTTCACCGGGGCGTTCCTCGCGGCCCGCCTGGCCGGCGCGGGGCTCCGCGAGGCGGCGGTGGCGGGGTGCGGGGCGGGCGCGCAAGCGGTGAGCCACATCGGCGGCAGGCCACCGGTCCCATGAGACCGCGACCACCCCAACGACCACCCGGCCCGCCCGAACCAGTGGACCCGCCCGATCCGCCCGGTCCGTGGACCCGGCCGACCCGGTGGACCCGGCCGACGCAGTGGACCCGCCCGACCCGACTGCCCTGCCCGACCCAGTGGATCCGCCCGACCCGGTAAACATGGCCGACCTACCCGACCCGGCCAACCGTGCCCGACCCGGTGGACCCTCCCGACCTGGCTGCCCCGCCCGAACCGGTGGCCCTGGCCGCCCGGGCCACCCCGGCCGTCCCGCCCGAACCGCCCGAACCGCTCGAACCGCCCGACCCAGTGGACCCGCCGACCCGGCTGCCCCGCCCGAACCGGTGGACCAGTGGACCCGCCCGGCCCGGCCGACCCGCCCCACCCGACCAACCCCGCCGACCCGATGGACCTGCCCAATCCGCCCGACCCGGTGGACCAGTGGACCCGCCCGACCCGGCGGACCCGGCCGACCCGGTGGACCTGGAGGACCCGCCCCCCCGGTGGACCCAACCAACCCACCCGCCCGGCGGACCGGCCCACACCCGCTACCCCCCTACCCCGCTACCCCTTCCTCCCCCACGTCGAGATCAGCGCCGGTGCCGCCAGGTCCACCGTGCCGGTCGCGAGGTTCGCCACGTGTTGGTCGATCTCCTCCGGCGTGGCGAGCCCCGCCGCGGTCAGGTCCGGGCGGAGGTCCTGGAGCGTCGCCGTCTCCAGGGCCACGCACGCCGGTGAGGAAAGGGGGAAGTACACGTCGGACTCCACCCGGCGCAGCCCCGCTTCCCGCAGCAGCCTGGGCACACCGCGCCCGTACGCGATGTCGGCGCCGCGTCGCGCGAGCAGCGTGCGCGTCTGGTGCCGCAGCCGGTTCGCCAACTCCTCGGCGGGGCCCTGCTCGTCGGGGCAGGCCAGTGTCTGGAGCGCCAGGTCGGGCTCCTCGATCAGCAGTCTGCCGCCGGGCCGCAGCGCCCTGAGCATCGACGTCAGCGCGCGTTCGCGGTCGGACACGTCGGCCAGGACGAGCCGCGCGTGCACCAGGTCGAAGCCGCCGCCGGGCGGCTCGTCGGCGGCGACGTCGTGGATCCGTACCTCCAGCGGCGAGCGCGCCGCCCGGGTCTGCCAGGACGTGTCGACGTCGGTCGCCAGGACCCGGCCCGTGGGGCCGACCCGCCGGGCGAGCCAGGTGATGACGGACGTGCCGCCCGCCCCGACCTCCCAGCACCGCCAGCCGGGGCCGATGCCGAGACGCTCGATGTGCCCGAACGTCGTGGGGTCGAAGAGGGCGGCGAAGGCGTCGGAGCGCGACCGTGCCGTGGACTGCCGGGAGTCGGAGAGCTGCCGGTGGTCGGAGAGCTGGCGGGGACCGGCGTACCGCCGGGGGTCGAGGAGATGACCGTCGATTTGCGTCATGTCGCGATCATCCCCGGTTGTCCCGCTCCCTCCCGGGAGGCAGAACCGGGCAATCCGGAACGGAGTCCTCCGTTCCCACAGGCCTTGGCGGCGGGCCGGAACGTCCTGGCAGACTGGCACGCCACGTCGCCACCCACGCAACGCCGTACCGCACCACCGCACCACACGCAGCACCGCACCACACGCAACACCGCACCACACGCAGCGCCGTACCGCACGCAGTCGTTCACCGCGAGGAGCCCACATGTCGATGGCAGGCAATCTGCGCAAGGTCGGGAGCCTGCGCGCGGTCGGCGGCCTGCGCGGGGTCGGCGGCCTCAAGAAGGTCGCGCGGCTGGCCCGACGCGGCAGCCGGGTCGACCTGAGCCACCCGGCCCGCTCCCCGCTGGGCTCGTCGGTGGTCAACTGCGTGACGTACCGGGCGGGGGTGCGGCAGGAGCCGGGCCGCGACCTGGTCGAGGCGGTGGAGGGGGTCCGCAGGAGCCGCGACGGCTTCGTCTGGCTGGGGCTGCACGAGCCCACGGAGGAGGAGTTCGCCGACATCGCCGACCTCTTCGGTCTGCACCCGCTCGCCGTGGAGGACGCGGTCCACGCCCACCAGCGCCCGAAGGTGGAGCGGTACGACCAGTCGCTGTTCGCCGTCTTCAAGACCGTCTGCTACGTGGAACACACCGAACTGACCGCGACCAGCGAGGTGGTGGACACCGGCGAGATCATGGTCTTCGTCGGCCGGGAGTTCGTCATCACCGTCCGGCACGGCCGGCACGGCTCGCTGGGGCCGCTGCGCGAGGAGCTGGAGGCCACCCCGGAGCAGCTCGCCCAGGGCCCCGCCGCGGTGCTGCACGCCATCGCGGACCAGGTCGTCGACGACTACCTCGCGGCCACCGACGCCGTGCAGTCGGACATCGACCAGGTCGAGACGGACGTGTTCGCCCCGGACGGCGCGCGCACCGACCCGGGCCGCATCTACCAGCTCAAGCGCGAACTGCTGGAGCTGAAGCGGGCGGTGGTGCCGCTCGGCCGCCCGCTCCACGTGCTCGCCACCCAGCCGATGCGGCCCGTCGCCCCGCAGATACAGGCGTACTTCCGGGACGTCGACGACCACCTGAAGCGGGCCACCGAACAGATCGCCGCCTTCGACGAGTTGCTGAACTCGATCCTCCAGGCGCACCTCGCGCAGGTCACCGTCGCGCAGAACGAGGACATGCGGAAGATCACCGCCTGGGCGGCGGTCGTCGCGGTGCCGACGATGGTCTGCGGCATGTACGGCATGAACTTCGACCACATGCCCGAACTGCACTGGCGGTACGGCTACGAGATCGTCATGACCCTGATCGGGGCGGCCTGTTTCGCGCTCTACCGCGGGTTCCGGCGCAACGGCTGGCTATGAGCGGGCGGCCGGCCCCGGGGCCACCGGCCGCGGCCGGACCTCAGCCCTTCGCGTACACGCTCTCGACCCAGCTCGCGAGCTGGTCGTCGGTGAGGTGGGTGGCCAGGTCGGCCTCGCTGATCATGCCGACGAGCCGCTTGTTCTCGATCACCGGGAGCCGGCGGATCTGGTGGCCCTGCATCTCGCGCAGGACCTCGTCGACGTCGGCGTCCGCGGCGATCCAGCGCGGCGTGCCCCGGGCCATCTCGCCCGCGGTGATCCGGGCCGGGTCGTGCCCCATGGCCACACAGCCGACGACGATGTCGCGGTCGGTGAGGATGCCGCAGAGGCGTTCGTTCTCGTCGCTGATGGGCAGCGCGCCCACGTCGAGTTCGCGCATCAGCTGGGCGGCGCGGTCCAAGGTCTCGTGCTTCGGGATCCACTGGGCACCCCGGTGCATGATGTCTCCGGCGGTGGTCATCACTGCCTCCCGTGGCCGGGCGGTGTCCGGAGCGGCACGGAGGCGCCGCTGGTGGTCCCGGCGCCCTTCATTCTCGCGGCGCCCGGGGCGGCACGCATCCGCAGTGATCGGTACGCGCCCGGTGTGCTCGGCACGTGTTCGCGCTCGGCACGTATCCGCGCCCGGCATGTGTCCGGTGCCGGTGGCCGCCCGGGTCAGCCGCTCCACGCCGGGTGACGCGGGTCGTCCGCCCGTACCACCACATCGGCCACGGCCGACGGATCCACCTCGTCCTCGTACCGTTCGAAGGCCGGCAGGGTCCACCGCTCGGCCTCCGGGGTGCGCCGCCGCAGGGCGCCCGGCGACAGCCGCACGTGGACGGTCAGGTCGAACGGGAACCAGTGGCCGAGCAGCAGCGGGCCGTACAGCAACAGCGCCCCGCCGGGCGGCAGCCGCGCGTACGGACTGCGGGTCGCGCGGTCGGCCACCGGGTCCCACAGGTCGGGCAGGATCCGCCCGGTGCCGCCGGGGTCGAGCGGGCCGAGGACCTCGCGCCACAGCGCGCCCGTGTCGAACCACCCGCTGTAGTACGCCTCCACGTCCTGGTGCCCGTACTCGAACCGCAGCGACGCGGGCCGCAGGAAGCCCTCCGTGGGGACCACGAGCGCGTCGCGCCCGCGCAGCCGCAGCGCGTCGGCCACCCCGCGCGCCAGATCGCCGGTGCCGCCGGCCGGCGCCCCGTCGAACGCCACCCTCGGCCAGGCGCCGCCGTCGGCCGGCTTCAGGTCGAGCAGGCGGTCGGCGAGGGTGTCGGACAGTCGTTCCCACGTGATCGGTTCGAGGCGCACGGGCCCATGATGCCGGGTGGCGGGCGCGGCCGGAGACGTCGGCGTATGGGGTCGCGAGCGTCGCGTATGGCCGTGGCGGACCGGTGGGAATTGACTTGTGGTGACGCCGGGCCGCGCCGCATGATCGCTCCCCGGCCCGCCGCGCCGTACCCGTCTCCGCCCCAGGACGGGCCCAAACCGCCCCAGCCCCACGGGAGTTGCCATGATCGACGGTCCGTACTTCGTGCTCACCGTGCTCGGGGCGCTCGCCTGCGGGCTCGCCGCCGGCGTGTTCGTCGCGTTCTCCACGTTCGTGATGAGGGGGCTTGCCGCGCTGCCGCCGGCCCAGGGCATCGCCGCGATGAACCGGATCAACGTCGCGGCGGTCACCCCGGCGTTCATGGCCGTCTTCCTGGGGGCGACGGGTCTCTGTGCGGTGCTCGCCGTGGTGACGTTCGTGCTCTGGCCGGACGACGGCAGGGTCGAGCTGCTGCTCGGCAGCGCGCTGTATCTCCTCGGCGCGTTCGGGGTGACCGTCGTGGCGAACATCCCGCGCAACGACGCCCTCGCGAAGGTGGACGCGGAGAGCGCGGAGGGCGCGGCGTACTGGCGTGCGTACGTCCGCGAGTGGACCGCGTGGAACCACCTCCGCGGGGCCGCGGCGCTCGCCGCGACGGCGTGCTTCATCCTCGGGCTGACCTGAGCGCGGGCCCGACCCGGGGCGCCCGCGCCACAGCGCGTGCCGAGTGCCGTGACCCGTCGTACGGTGGCAGAAAGCCCGCGCGGACGGGGACGGCAGTGCCGTCTGCGCACGGTCGCAAGGGAGACGGCGCCATGGCCGACCCCAAGGGCTTTCTCACCACCCCCCGCGAGGAACGGCCGCGCCGCTCCGTCGAGGAGCGGGTCCGGGACTGGGGCGAGGTGTACGTCCCCGGCGCGCTGCTGCCGATCGTCGAGCGGCAGGCGGACCGCTGCATGGACTGCGGCGTCCCCTTCTGCCACCAGGCGTGCCCGCTCGGCAATCTGATCCCCGAGTGGAACGACCTGGTCTCGCGCGCCGACTGGCACGCGGCGGCGGACCGGCTGCACGCCACGAACAACTTCCCCGAGTTCACCGGCCGGCTCTGCCCGGCGCCGTGCGAGGCGGGCTGCGTCCTCGCGATCAACCAGCCCGCGGTGACCATCAAGAACGTCGAGGTGGCGATCGCCGACCGCATCTGGGCGGACGGCCTCGCCCCGCCGCGGGCCCCGGAGCGCCACTCCGGCAGGACCGTCGCCGTCGTGGGGTCGGGGCCCGCGGGGCTCGCCGCCGCGCAGCAGTTGACGCGGGCCGGGCACACCGTCGCCGTGTACGAGCGGGACGACCTGCCCGGCGGGCTGCTGCGGTACGGGATCCCCGCGTTCAAGATGGAGAAGCACCATCTGGAGCGCAGGATCGAGCAGTTGACCGCGGAGGGGGTGCGCTTTCGGACGTCGACGGAGGTGGGCCGGGACGTGGCCGCCGCCGAGCTGCGGAGCCGGCACGACGCGGTGGTGCTCGCCGTGGGTGCCACGGCGTGGCGGGAGTTGGACGCACCGGGGCGCGAACTGGACGGCGTCGAGCAGGCCATGGCGTATCTGCCGCTCGCCAACCGCGTGTGCCAGGGGGACCTGAGTGCTTCGCCGCTGAGCGCCGCGGGCCGGCACGTCGCCATCGTGGGCGGCGGCGACACCGGGGCCGACTGTCTGGGCACGGCGGTACGGGAAGGGGCCGCGTCCGTCACCCAGTTGGACATCTACGCACGCCCCGGCGACGCGCGCGACGAGAGTGCGGAACCCTGGCCGACGTACCCGAGGATCTACCGGCTCTCCGCGGCGCACGAGGAGGCCGGCCGGCTGCGGGCCGCGCCCGTCGCGGACGCCGACGCGCGGCTGTTCGCCGCGTCCACGCTCCGGTTCAGCGGTGACGCGGCGGGGCGGGTGCGGGCCCTGCACCTGACGGAGGTCGACGCGGACCGGCGTCCGGTGCCGGGCACGGAACGGGTACTTCCGGTCGACCTGGTCCTGCTCGCGCTCGGCTTCTCCGGACCCGACCGCACCGCGGGCGGACTGCTCGAACAGCTGGGCGCGGAGCTGGACGGGCGCGGGGTGCTCGCCCGCGACGCGCACTTCGCGACCAACGTCCCCGGCGTCTTCGCGGCGGGCGACGCGGCACGCGGCGCCTCGCTCGTCGTCTGGGCCATCGCGGAGGGCCGCGCGGTAGCGGCGGCGGTGGACCGCTGGCTGACGGGCACCACGGAGCTGCCGAGCCCGATCACGCCGTACGACCGGCCGATGACGGTGTGAGCCGCTCGTGTACGACCGCCCGATGACGGCCTGAGCCGCTCGCCGTCCGGCGACCGATGGCCGTGGAAGACCCGGCGCCACGCCCGCCTCAGCCGGTGGCGTCCCGCACCGGATAGTCGATGACGACCACACCGCCGGTGGCGTAGTTGGCGACATCGGCGGCCAGCCGCCGGCCTTGCGGCGACGACCGCGCCGCGGACAGGGCGGCGGCGTCGGCGAAGTCGCCCTCGAACACCGCGAAGTACGGCGCTTCTCCTTCGACTGCCGCCACATCGAAGCTGTAGCGCCACGCCAGCAGACCGGGCCAATTCCGCACCAGGGCAAGGTGTTTGGTCACGTAGTACTCACGGAAGTGATCAGGATCGGCGGGCTCGGGATACAGGACCAGCAGCTTATGCATGACGCCCTCCGTCCAGGTCAGGGCCGATGGGACGGGTGCGTGCGATGTTCGGGATCGCGGTCGGTTGATTCCTCATATGCGCAGGCTAGGGCCCGACTTGGAGCCGGGGGAAAGACCAATTCGGGATAGGCTCAGAACGGATTGTTATCAATCGGCGGGGAGGGCATATGGCACCGGATACGGTCAGCCTGCGGTACTTCCTCGTGCTGGCGGAGGAGTTGAACTTCACCCGCGCGGCCGCCCGCATCGGTATCGCGCAGCCTGCGCTCAGCGCCCGGATGCGCCGATTGGAAAAGGAACTCGGCACCACGCTCCTGCTTCGGGACACGCGGAGCGTGGTATTGACCCCGGCCGGTGCGGCTTTGACGGAGTCCGCGCCGCCCGCGCTTGCGGCGCTGGACCGGGCCTGGGACACCGCCCGGCGGGCGGGCACCGGCGAGCTCGGCACGCTCCGCGTCGGATACAGCCTCAGCGCCGGGTCCGAGACGGTTCCGGCCCTGGTGGACGAGTTGCTGCGCGGCAGTCCCGGGCTCGAGGTCGGCGCGGTCCCGATGGCGACGCCCGAGATCTCCCCCGCGGTCGCCGACGGCCGCATCGATGCCGGGATCACCCGCGGTGAACAGCCGGGCCGTGGTGTGCGCCGGTCTCTGCTGCGACGGGCGCGGATCGGCGTCCAGTTGGCGGAGCACCATCCCCTGGCCGCGCACTCGGAGGTCGAGGTCGCCGCCGCGGCCGCGTATCCGCTGCGGCTCCCCGACCGTGCGGCCAACCCCGTGATCCACGACCAGCTGGTCGCGTTGTTCCGCGATACCGGGCCGCAACCCCGGTTTCACACGCCCACGGTCTCTTTCGACATGTCACAGCGCGACCTGCGCGACGGGCTCACCCTCGCCCCGGCCGGCGAGGCCGCCGCCACCGCGCCACCGCCGGGCATCACCTGGCGACCGCTGCAGGGCGCACCCGGCCTGACGATCCACCTGGTCCTTCCGCGCGAACAGTCGCCGCTGCACCGCCGCGTCCGTGCCGTCGCCCAAACCCTGGCGCACGAGCTGCGCTGGCTGACGGGCTGACGGCCAGACGGGCAGCAGGTCCCCGGCAGGCTCACCGCGTACGCGCCACGGCGGGCAGACTCACCGCTTGCGCGCCACGCCCCCGTACCCCGGCGTCGGCCCCTCGTCCGACTCCGGGGTCCACTCGCCCAGCTCCGGCTTCCAGCGGTCGAGCACGGCGACGCCGGGCATCACCAGCTCGTACCCCGCGAAGAAGCGTTCCACCTCCGCCTGCGAGCGCAGCGCCAGCGTCATGCCCCGCGCCTCGTACAGCTCCGCGGCCTGCCGCGCCGTCTGCGGGGTGAAGTCGGCCGTGCCGTGCGACAGCATCAGGTGGCTGCCGGGCGGCAGGGCCCGCATCAACCGGTCCACCAGGTCGTACGCGCCGTCTTCGTCCGCGATGAAGTGCAGCAGCGCGACGAGTGAGAGGGCGACGGGCCGCTCCATGTCCAGGACGCGCGCGGCCTCTTCGAGGATCTTCTCCGGCTCGCGGAAGTCCGCCTGGATGTACTCGGTGACGCCCTGCGGGGTCGAGCGCAGCAGCGCCTCGGCGTGCGCGAGGACGATGGGATCGTTGTCGCAGTAGACGACCCGCGTCGTCGGCGCGATCCCCTGCGCGATCTGGTGGAGGTTCGGCTCGGTCGGTATGCCGGTGCCGATGTCGAGGAACTGCCGTACGCCCTGGGAGGCCAGCCAGCGCGTGGCGCGCTGCATGAACGCCCGGTTGGCGCGCGCCGTCGTCAGGACCCGCCCGTCCAGGGCCACGAGCCGGCGGCCCATCTCCTCGTCCACCGGGTAGTTGTCCTTGCCGCCGAGGAACCAGTCGTACATCCGGGCGGGGTGCGGCTTGCTGGTGTCGATGTACGACGAGGACGAGTCGGTCATACGAGCTCCAGACGTGCCCGGCGGGCGGGCTCCAGACGTGGGCGGCGGACGGCGGGGGTCACGAGAGCAGGAAGTCCGCCTCGCCCGACTTCGCCCCCTGGATGAACGCGGTGATCTCGCCGTGCGTGTAGATCAGCGCGGGGCCGTCGGGGTCGGCCGACTGCCGTACGGCGACCCGGCCGTCGGCCAGCTTCATGGCCTCCAGGCAGTTGCCGCCGTTGCCGCCGCTCCACGGCTTGTGCCAGCCCTCGGTGCCGAGGTCGCGGGCGGGCATGCCGTTGTAGATCCGGGATTCCGCGCGGGCCTCGCTGCGCGAGTCGTCGCGGGCCCCGGGAGAACGCGGACCGGCAGGGCGCGTTCCGGCTCGATGTCGGTCCATGTCTGTCACAGCTCCTTGCGGAGGTCCCGGAGGATCTCCTTCGTGCGTTGTGCGGTGGCGGCCTGCGCCGCCATGCGGTCCATGACCTCCAGGTGGGTGGCCACCTCTCGGCGCGCGTCCAGGTAGACCGCGCCGGTCAGGTACTCGCTGTAGACCATGTCGGGCAGCTCCGCCATGGCGAAGCGGAAGAGCACGAACGGTCCGTACGTGCCGGGGTGCGGGCCCGCCGCGAACGGCGCGACCTGCAGGGTGACATGGGGCAGTTCGGCGGCTTCGAGGAGCCGGTCGATCTGGTCCCGCATCACGTCGCCGTCGCCCACGGGCCTGCGCAGCGCGGTCTCGTCCATCACCACCCACAGCCGGGGCGCGTCCTCACGGGTGAGCAGCGACTGGCGTTCCATGCGCAGCGCCACGTACCGCTCGATGTCCGCGGGCCGGGTCTGGCCGATGGCGCCGGAGCGCATCACGCCGCGCGCGTACTCCTCGGTCTGCAGGAGTCCGGGCACGAAGTGGGGTTCGTACGACCTGATCAGGCTGGCGGCGCCCTCCAGGCTGACGTACATGCTGAACCAGCCGGGCAGGATGTCGTGGAACCGCTGCCACCAGCCGGGCCTGTTCGCCTCCTCGGCGAGCGTCACGAAGGCCTCGGCCTCGTCGTCCGCGACACCGTAGGACTTCAGGAGCAGCTGGAGATACGGGATCTTCAGCGCGACCTCGGCCGTCTCCATGCGACGGACGGTGGCGGGGGCGACGCGCAGGATCTTCGCGGCCTCCTCGCGTTTCAGGCCCGCGCTCTCGCGCAGGTCCTGCAGGCGACGACCGAGAACGACCTGGCCGACGGTCGGCGCGGACCGCGGTTCGCTCACGTCTGCTACCTCCACCTGACTGGCGCGTTGCCTCAACTCGCACCGCACCGCGAGCCGTAGCGAGCAGTGTGCCATGCGCCGTCTCGGAGGAACACGCCACTGTGCACATTTCAGAGTGGCCCTTGCCAAGGTGTTCGGGGCGGGGCGATAGTGGACAGCGTGACTCCGCCCGCGCCGTTACGAACCGAAGCCACCGAAGGCCGCCCCGGCGATCTCGCCCTGGCATGGCCCGAGGACGCCGAGGTCTGCGTCAGTTTCGCCCTCGCACCACGTCCGGGCTCCGTCGCCCAGGCCAGACGCCTGATGCGCACGCAGCTCGACGGGTGGGCGGTGCGCGACGACGACGCCTGCGACGCGGCGGCACTCGTTCTCTCCGAACTGGTCACCAACGCCGTGGTGCACACCGCGAGCAGGCGGATCATCTGCGAGCTCTGCGCAGATCCGGAGAAGCTGCGGATCGCCGTACGTGATGAAGGGTGCGGTTCAGGAACGCCGCGCCCGGTACACAGGGGGGCCGACGAGGAGCACGGGAGGGGATTGCTTCTCGTCGACGCGGTGAGCAGCGCGTGGGGCGTCCACGACGCGGGGCCCGGTATCGGGCTCACGGTGTGGGCGGAGTTGCCGAGAACGGCGCCGGTGTCGACGTCGGCGTGTGCGTAGAACAGATCGAGCGAACGTGGCAGTGATGCGGGCGGGGGGCATGTGAGCGCGGGTACGGTGCGGCCGTTGGATCTGACCACCTTGGTCCGGCTGTCGCGGCAACGACAGCGCGCCGGGAGACCGTCGGCGGCGTCGCCGCTCCCGCGGCTCGATCTGCCCGAGGGCATGACCGAGCCGCTCGGCTGCGACGCGGTGGCGGTCCCCGCCTCGTTCGGGCCCCGGGTGATGTCCCGGCTGCCCCGGGTGGGGTGTGTGTACGAGGACGGGGCGCGCTGGTGGTGGATCGTGCCCGCGGACTCCGATGTCGCCATGGAGTGGCCCGCGCCCGTCGACTATTCGGCCGGGGCGGTGGTGCGGGACGCCGAGTGCCGTCCTGTGCTCATCAACCGCCCGCCGGACGACGTCCCCTACACTCCGCCGATCCCGCTCTATCTGGCGCTGTGCCGGGAGACGGGGACGACGCCGGGGTGGTCACGGGCGCTCAGCGCGTAGGCGCTCCGCTGGGTTGGGTGGATTTTCTTGTGCGGGTGGGTGGGGGTTTTCCTGTGCGGGTGGGTGGGGGCTGGGCGCGCCGTTCCCCGCGCCCCTGGAGGGCCCTGACGGGCCCTCAGGAGCGGCTCTTCACGCCGCGGTCCGCCATGGTTCTGGGACCGTCACCAAGAAGGTGTCCGAGGCCAGGTCCATGACCACTTCCGCGTCCTGGCCCTCCTGGCGGCGGGCCCGCGCGAACTCCTCCGCGGGCCACGACCCGCGCGGTCCGCCCGCGGGGAAACGCTCCAGCACCGTACGTCCGTTCATCATCATCCCTGTCCCCCGTGTCGTTCTGCGTGTGTTCCGTGCACGGTCCGAAGACCCTGTACGGATGAGAACGCTCGGGGCGGCGCCGAGGACGCGCGACGTGACCGAACCGAGACGGAGTTGGGGCATTTCCCAGGGTTCTCCCTGAGCTCGGCCGGTCGTCAGTCCTCGTACTCGTCGTGGTAGCGCACCCGCGCGCTGCCCGCCGGGACGCCGAGCGCCGACGACCGCCCCGCGGGCCTCTCCCAGGCCTCCTGCCGGCCGAGCGCGGTGAGGTCGAGGAGGCTGGTGGTGGAGCCGAGGCCGTCGAGACCGCGGGCGAACGTCGCGTACGTGTGGAAGACGCGGTCGCCGTAGCGCAGGAAGCAGTTGATGGCGGGCACGTCGCGGGGCTCCTCGTCGAAGGAGGCGCCGAAGTCGTGGTTGAAGTCGCCGCCGTTCGTCGAGTACCAGGGCACGGTCCAGCCCATGCGGGCCTTGAAGGTCAGCAGCTTGGTGAACGGGGCGCGCGAGACGGCGACGAAGTTGGTGGAGCGGGCCCGCAGATGCCCGAGGTGGCCGATCTGGTCGAGGAAGCCGGAGCAGCTGCGGCATCCCGCGTCCCACTCCGGGGCGAACATGAAGTGGTAGACGATCAGTTGGTCCCGGTCGTCGAAGAGGTCGAGCAGGGTCGCCTTCCCGTCCGAACCGTCGAAGTAGTACTCCTTGTCGACCTCGACCATCGGGAGCCCGCGCCGCTCGGCGTTGAGCGCGTCACGGGCGCGGGTGGCGGCCTTCTCCTTGGCGAGGAGCTCCTCACGCGCCGCGAGCCACTCCTCGCGCGTGACGATGTCCGGAAGTCCCATGGCGTGTCTCCTCCACCCTTCGGGCGCGTACGTTCGCGAAGGGTGGACCTGCGGGGTCCGCGGAACTCATCGCTCGCGGGCGAAGAAGTTTCGGAAAACTCGTCGGTGCCGCCGGCCACCCGTTTCCGCGCTCACCCGACAGGCGCCGGCCCTCACCCCTCGTACTCCTGGATCCGCTTGCCGTGGCTGCGGTCGATCAGTTCGGGGAGCAGGGCGGTCAACTCGGCCGCGATCTGCGGCACATCGAGGGTCAACAGGGCGCGGTCGCGCATCAGGACGCGGCCGGCCACGATCGTGGTGCGCACGTCGGCGGAGCGTGCGCTGTGCACGAGGGTCGCGGCGAGGTCGTGCACGGGCTGGGTGTGCGGTCCCGTCATGTCGACGAGGACGATGTCGGCTCGCCGGCCCGCCGCGAGGGTGCCGATCTCGTCGCCGAGGCCGACGGCCCGCGCGCTCTGCAGGGTGGCGTGGTCCAGGGCCTGGCTGGCGGTGAGCCAGGTGGGGTCGCGCTCCACGTACTTCTGGACGAGTGCGGTGAGCGCCATCGACTCCCACACGTCGAGGGTGTTGTTGGAGGCCGCGCCGTCGGTGGCCAGGCCGACCGGGACGCCCGCCTCGCGCAGCGCCCGTACGGGAGTGGTGTCCCAGCCGAACTTCAGATAGCCGCGGGGCGCCGAGGCGACGGCGACGCGGCCGCCCGCGCGGCGCAGCACGGGCAGGTCGCGGGCGGTGTCGAGGCCGGTGGTGTGGGCGAGGAGGACGTCGACGTCGAGGAGGCCGGCGCGCTCCAGGATCTCGATGGGGGTGCGGCCGTGCCGGGCCAGGCTGTTGGCGGTCTGCTCGCGGTTCTCGGCGGCGTGGATGTGGACGAGCAGGCCGTGGTCGCGGGCGAGTTCGGCGGTGGCGGCGAGGTCGCTCTCGTCGACGGTGTACGGGGCGTGTGGGGCGAGGCAGGTGGTGATGCGGCCGTCGGCGGCGCCGCGCTGCCGGAGCGCGAAGTCGAGGGAGGCGGCGCGGCCTTCGGGGCCCTGGGAGCTGAAGTAGGCCTGGCCGAGGACGGCGCGCAGGCCGCTCTGAGCGGTGGCGGCGGCCACCTCGTCCATCGCGAAGTAGTGGTCGGCGAAGGTGGTGACGCCGCCGCGGATCATCTCCGCGCAGGCGAGCCGGGCGCCGAGTCCGACGATCCGCTCGGTCAGGTTGGACTCGACGGGCCAGATCCAGTCGTTGAACCAGGCGTGCGCCGGCAGGTCCTCGGCGAGGCCGCGCAGGGCCACCATCGGGGTGTGGGTGTGGCAGTTGACGAGGCCGGGGAGGGCGACGGTGCCACGCCCGTCGAGGTGTTCGGCGGCGTGCGGGGTGTTCGTGGCGTGCGTGGCGTGCGTGGCGTGCGTGGCGTGCGTGGCTTCCGCGGGCAGGTCCTCGGGGGCGCCCGCCGTGACCGAGGCGATGCGTCCGTCGCGTACGACGATCGTGGCGTCGTCGACGAAGACGATCTCCCCTCGCGCGTCATGGGTCAGCGCCGTGCAGCCGGTGACGACCAGATCGGCGGGGCCCTGGGTGCGGAGTCCGGCGGGGCCGGGTGCGGGAGGCGTCGTCATCTCTTCACGGTAGTGCGAGTGCGCATACCGGGGGGCTGTCGCGGAGCCGGTTTCGCGAGCAGGCTGCGCGGAGACGGCGCGCCCGGGGGCCGGGCACACGGAACGGGCTCGTGGACGGACGAAGGAGTCGGTCGTGATCATCGGCACGTGGAACCTGGAGAACCTCTACCGGCCCGGCGGCGCGTACGGCCCCAAGGACAAGGGCGCCTACGAGGCGAAGCTGGCGTCGCTCGCGGCGACGATCACCGCGCTCGGGCCGAGCGTCCTCGCCGTGCAGGAAGTCGGCGACCCGGCGGCCCTGGAGGACCTGGCGGGGCTGCTCGACGGCGCCTGGCACGTCACGCTCTCCGGGCACCCGGACGACCGGGGCATCCGGGTCGGCTTCCTCACCAGCCTGCCCGTCTCCGTCATCACCGACGAGAACGCCTTCCCGGAGCCGCTCCGTCCGGTGCAGGGCGACGACGCGGGGCGGACGTCGGGGCGGGCCGGGCGCGGCTTCCTCGCGGTGTCGGTGTCGACGCGGGCGTTCTTCTTCGACGCGGTCGTCTGCCACCTCAAGTCGAAGCTGCTGTCGTACCCGGGCGGCCGTTTCCAGCCGCGCGACGAGGGCGAGCGGGCCCGGTACGGCGCGTACGCCCTGTACCGGCGCGCGGCCGAGGCCACCGCGCTGCGCGCGCTCGCCGACCGGCTGCTGCAAGGGGACGGCCGCGAACACCGGGTGGCGGTGCTCGGCGACCTGAACGACGAGGTCGGGGCGGCGACGACACAGATCCTGCTCGGCCCGCCGGGATCCGAGATCGGCACGCCCGGCTTCGACCGGCCCGACCGGGGCGACGCGGCCCGGCTGTGGGACGTGGCCCCGCTGATCCCGGCCGACCGGCGCTTCTCCCGCATCCACGCGGGACGCCGCGAACTCATCGACCATGTGCTGGTCAGCCGCGGCATCCTGGACCAGGTGCGGTCGGCGGGCACGGGGGCGCCGGGCGCCGCCGCGGCCGCGCTGCCGTCGGTGGCGGA
This sequence comes from Streptomyces sp. NPDC041713, assembly GCF_055591085.1. NCBI lineage: Bacteria > Bacillati > Actinomycetota > Actinomycetes > Kitasatosporales > Streptomycetaceae > Streptomyces > Streptomyces sp. NPDC041713. The sequence goes on along the minus strand of NZ_JBVIZY010000001.1, from coordinate 904,419 downwards.
CGGCGATCCGGCGGTCCGCAGGGACACGGCGGGGTCGGACCACGCGCCGGTGTGGGTCCGGCTCCAGCCCTGACGTCCCCTCCCGGTGAGGCTCCAGCCCCGACGTCCCCTCCCCGGTGACGTGACCCGGCGGGGACGCCTCAGCCGCGCGGCAGCACGGTCGCGAGGACGCCGGGCAGCGGGTACCAGTCGGCGGAGACGATGCTGGCCTGCTTCCCCGCGAGCAGCGCCACTCGCTCCTTGGCCTGCGCCTCGGTCGGCCGCGTGCCGTCGATGGCGGGGGCGACGTTGTGGGCGTCGGTCATGACGACGAGGTAGCGGCGGTCCGCGTACCAGCGGGTGTCGATGGAGCCGCCCGCGTACGCGGCGGCGTCCCCGTCGAACACCACGAACCACGGCCGGATCGACGCGTCCGCGTACCGCCCGCGCGGATCGCCCGCCTCCGCGCCGAGCACGGCGGGGAACGCCGCGGCCTCGCCGAGGCGGCCCGCGGCGGCGAGGTCGCGCAGATGGGTGGCGTACTCGCGGTCCGTCCAGAGGGTGTCGGCGGGGTTGCCCTGCTCGACGGTGCCGGGTATCAGCTCGACCAGGAACTTCCCGGCGAGTTCGGAGCGGGTGGGCCAGCCCTTGTCCCGTACGGCGTCGTCGAGTCCCGCGTGTCCGGCGGCGAGTTGTCCGGGGCGGTAGACGGCGTCGCCGAGCACGCCGGTCAGGAGCGCGTCGAGGTCGGCGGGCCCGCGCTTGTTCCGGCCCTGGAAACCGTCCTTCATCTCCACCTTCAGGAGGATCGGGCGGTGCCCGGGGTGGGCGTCGTGCCAGCTGCGCATGTCCTTCAGGCATCCCGCGAGGCTCTGGTTGCGCGCCTTGGTGCGCAGTTCGGCGGGGCTCTGGGCGTTCTCGCAGTTGTTGTCGTTGCCGAGGGGGTTGCTGTGCGAGACGCGCCATCCGCTGCCGAACACGTTGGTCCACACGTCGAGTTCGAGCATCGAGGCGCCCGAGTCGAGGGCGTCGGCGAAGTAGGGGTACTTGGTCTTCTCGTAGGCGTTGTGCACACCGACGCCGGTCGTGGCGGAGTACGGGGAGTCAGGCGCGGGGAGCGCGGCCGCACTCGGTCCCGCCTCCGCCGCTCCGGTCACGAGACCCCAGCTCACGAGAGCCCCCACCAGCAGACCGCCCACGCCTCCGCGCCCCATCACGCCCACCACGCTCTCCCTCCCCGCCACCGCCAAGTCCCGGGCAACGTACGGGAGTCGGGTGGCGCGAGGGAAGACGGCGTCTTACGAGGCCGGGGCGGAGGCCGTCGCCCCCCGGGGCCAGGGGGTGTCCCGTGCGCGCGCCGGGCCACCCCTGGCCGTGCGGAGGAGCGCGGGACGCGCCCTAAGCTTCCCTGCGGCACCGGCCGTGATCGTCGCGAGCGGGCCGAGCGGGCCGAGCGGCCTGAACGACATGAACTGACCGACCCGAACCGACCCGAACCGACCCCCAGGAGTCCGCCCGTGTTCGACCTCGCTCCGGAACATCCGTACCCCGACAGCCTCGACCCCGATACGACGCCCGCACCGCACGCCCTGCTGACGCCGGTGCTCTGGCTGCTCGGCACGTGGCACGGCCGGGGCCACGGCGAGTACCCCTCGCTCCCCGCGGACTTCGACTACGCCCAGGAAGTCACCTTCAGCCACGACGGCCGCCCCTTCCTCCGTTACGAGGCACGGGCCTGGATCCTCGACGCCGACGGCGCCCCGCTGCGTCCCGCCGCCCGGGAGAGCGGCTGGTGGCGGCTGCAGCCGGAGGGACACGTGGAGGCGCTGATCACCCAGCCCACCGGCATCGCGGAGATCGCGGTCGGCCGGGCGTCCGACGGCGCGGTCGACCTCGCCACCGGTGACGTGGCGCTCACGCCCACCGCGAAGGAGGTCACCGCCACCCGTCGCCGCTACGTTCCGGTTGACGACGGCACCCTCACGTTCACGCACGACATGGCGGCGGTCGGCCAACCCTTGCAACACCATCTCTCGGCACGGCTGCAGCGCGTGGGGCGGACGGCGCCCGGCGCGTAAGACGATGAGCACGACGGTCAGTACGACACCCGGCACGGCCCCAGGCACGGCGGTCAGTACGAAGCCCGGCACGGCCCCAGGCACGACAACCAGCACGAAGGTCGGCACGAAGACAAACACGGAGATCGAACCGGCGGCGGAGGGAGCGGGCCAAGAAGCGGACGGCGGCGGCTGGCCCGACCTCCCCGGCGACACGGCCCTGACCATCCGCGTCCCCGAGGTGAACCCGCTGGTGACGGCGGGCTTCCCGGCCCACGTGACGGTGCTCTACCCGTTCCTCGACGAGTCCCGCCTCACCGCGTCGACCGACGCCGAGCTGCGGGCGCTCTTCGCCGCTCACGCCCCCTTCACCCTCACCTTCGGCACGTTCCGCCGCTACCCGGGTGTCCTCTATCTCCCGCCGGCCCCCGACACCCCGGTCCGTGCCCTCACCCGTTCCGTCACCGCCCGCTGGCCCGAAGCGGTCCCCTACCGAGGCATCTTCGATCCCCCCCTCGCGCCCCACCTGACCCTCGCGAACCACGAGGGCCCGGACACGTACGAGGCGGCCTACGACGCGCTGGAGTCGAGGTTCGCCTCCGCGCTCCCGTTGACCGCCGAGGTGACCACGGTCGACCTGATCGCGACGGACGGCCCGGGCCGGGGCTGGCGGGACGTGACGTCGTACCGCCTGGGCGGATGAGGGGCGGAGGCGCTGAGGGGTGGAGGCGCTGAGGAGCTGAGGGCCTGAGAGCTGAGGGGCCGGCCGCACGCGTGTCCGTCGCCGTCTGCCGGGGTTAGTGATCTACAGCCGCCGCCCGAACCAGCGAGCTGACGACCCGACGGCCGGGCGCCGCGGCCGGTCCCTCCGCTCTTCTCTCCTCCGAAAGGGAACGCCCCATGCCCCTCACCTTCCCCCGGATCTCCCGCCCCCGGACGACCGTGGCCGTCGCCGTCACCGCCGTACTGGCCGTCGGCGCGCCCGCCGCGTACGCCACGCTGGACGGCGAGGCGGGTCCGTCCCGTGCCGCCGGGAGCGCCGCGACGACGGCCGCCCGTGGCAAGCCCTTCACCGAGACGCGGCTGTTCTTCGGCACCGAACGGCCCGACGGCGGGCCCGCGGTGACCGACAAGCAGTTCCTGCGCTTCATCGACCGGCAGGTCACGCCCGACTTCCCCGCCGGCCTGACCGTGCAGGACGGCCGGGGGCAGTGGCGCGACTCGAACGGGAAGATCGAGCGCGAGCGTTCGTACGAGCTGATCCTGCTCTATCCGACGACCGAGGACCGCAAGCGGGACGCGCAGATCGAGGAGATCCGCGGCGACTACGAGAAGGCGTTCAAGCAGGACTCGGTGGCGCGGCTCGACGAGCGGACGCGGGCCGACTTCTGAGCGACTGACGGCCGGCGGACGGCCGACGGGCGGCGGGCGGCAGGCGGCGGGCGGGCGGCGCCCGGGCGGGCGCGGCACACCCGCGGACGTCAATGGTTCTCGATGACGCTCATGCTCCCGGTCTGGATCACCGTGCCGTGGTGCACCCCGCCGTAGATCTTGTTGTGCACGACGGAGCCGCGCCCTTCGTCCGAGTCGCCGTCGACGTCCAACTCGGCGAGCAGTGAACGGAGTTCGTCGGCGGCCGCCGGATCCGCCGCGAGCCGTCGCCGCAGCCGCGACCGCCACTCCGTCCGCACATCGCCCGCCGTCTCCTCGTCACCGGCCCGGCGCGCGGCGACGACCTCGGCGCGGGCCTCATCCAGCTCGCCGACGAGATGGCTCTCGTCGGGGCCCGCGCCGCTCCCGCTTCCGTCGGCGCCGTCGCGCGCGAAGAAGCGGGCGACCCGGTCGCGCGCCTGCGTCCATCCGTCGGTCACCATCTGCTGCACGAGCGCCGTCGCGCCCGCCGCCGCGAGCGCCGCCAACTCAGCATCCACGAGAGCCCCTCACCGCACGTCGCCGCGCACACCCACGCCACGTCCCTGGCCTTCACGGTAACGCGGCCGCCGGCAAATTCGCTGGCGCTCCGCGGACGACGGCTGCACGCTGATGCCTCATGAACTCCCGGCACGCCACCCCCGACACGACCGTCCCCGCCCCGGCGCCCACCGCTCCCGCGCCCGTCCCCCGCCACCAGATCCGCGCCCTGCACACGGACACGACGGTCACCGTCTACCAGGCGTACGCCCCCGGGCTCGGCGTCCCCGCGGCCCGCACCGGCCGCTTCCCCGCCGCCTGGAAGCGGGACCGCATGACGTGGATCAAGCCGTCCTTCCTCTGGATGATGTACCGCTGCGGCTGGGCCACGAAGGACGGTCAGCAGACGGTCCTGGCCGTGGAGATCTCCCGTGAGGGCTTCGACTGGGCGCTGCGCAACGCCTGTCTCTCCCACTACGTCCGCGGTCTCCACGAGGACGAGGCCGCGTGGAAGCGCGCCCTGCGCCAGTCCCCCGCCCGCGTCCAGTGGGACCCCGAACGCGACCTCCACTTGAACGCCCTCCCTCACCGCTCCCTCCAACTGGGCCTGTCCGGCGAGGCGTCGCGCCGCTACGCGGACGAGTGGACGGTCTCGATCACCGACGTCACCGACCTCGCCCGGGAGATCCACGCCCTGGTGAGGGACGGAAACGACCTGGAGGCAGCCGCCCGCCTGCTCCCCGCGGAACGCCCCTACCCGACCGACACCGACCGGTTGAGCCACCTGTACGCGTGACGCGATGCCCCGGCGCGGGGCCGCTACGCCTCCGTCATCCCCGTCAGCGCCCCCACCGGGTCCGCGTCCGCCTCGCCCTCCGGCCACCAGTCGGTGCCGCCCGGCTCGCTCTCGTACGGGTACCAGCGGCCGTCCTTTCCGTAGCGGAGCTGCAGCGTGCCGTCCTCGTCCGTGAGGCGGTTGCGGTGGATCGTCATGCGCGGCAGGTCCGCCGCCACCAGGGCGCCGCGGGCCCGGTCGAAGGGGCCCGCCGGAGGGTCCCAGGGGGATTCGAGGACCGTCAGACCGTCCTCGCCGCCCTGGCGCCAGGCCGCCGCCGCCCGGGAGAGCTCCGCGGCGGTGCTCCCCACCGACCTGGCCAGCTCGGCGAACTGGCGGCTGAAGGTGCGGCGGCCGGTGAGTCCGGGGTGCGAGGCGGCGAGGCGGACCGCGTCGTGCCAGGGGGAGGTGACCGTGAAGGGGTCCGCGCCCGCGGTGAGGAAGGCGTGGGCGCGCGCCGCCGCGTCCGTCACCAGGAACTCCAGCGCCGTCGGGTCCGGGGCGCCGGGTACGGAGGGGAGGACCGGGGGCTCGCCGGGGTGGGGCGGCGGCGGGAGCGGGGCCGGCAGCGGCGAGCGGTACTCCGTCGCCAGGGCCTCACGGGCCGGGACGCCGGGCAGGGTGGGCGGGGCCGGGGCTTCGGGCGGTGCGTCGGGCGGCATGTCGGGCCGTGTGCCGGGCGGGGTCGCCGCGTCTGGCGGGGCCGCGACGTCTTGCCGGGCGGCCCCCACGGTCTGCGCCGGTCCGGCGGGCGTCTGCGGGAGTGCTGTGGACCCGCCGGGCGGGTTGCCGCGGCTCGCTCGGCGGTCCTGGGCCGCCTCCGCCGCCGACTTCTGGACGTTCCTCCGGGACAGCTCCTCCAGCAGGTCCTGTTCCTCGCCGCCGCGCAGCAGCAGGAGGACGAACGGGTCCGCGTCCAGGAGGCGGGCGGTCTGGTAGGCCAGGGCCGCCGCGTGCTTGCAGGGGTGGCCCCGGTCGGGGCAGGTGCAGGACGGCGACAGCTCGCGGGCGCCGGGGAGCAGCGGCACGTCCGCCCGGGTCGCCGCGTCGGCCAGGGCGTGCGGCATCTCCTTGTCGAGCAGGGCCGCGATGCGCGCGGGGTCGGTGGCCACCGCGTCCAGGAACCGGTCCCAGTGCTCGGGCAGCATCGTCCGCATGCGGATCTCCGCGCGGTACGGACGGGGGCGGTTGCCGTGGACGTACGCGACGATGCGGCCCGGCGCGACGGTGATCGTGTCGACCTTGCCCTCGCGCGCGTAGGTGCGGCCGCGGGCCAGGCGGGCCTGGTCCAGGGCGCTCTCCTCCAGCGCGTCGATCCAGGCGTTGCCCCACCACGAGGCGGCGAACGGGGTCTTGGGGTCGGGGTACGCCGGGAGGGCGGGGAAGACGCGGCCGCTGCCCATCCGGCTCGTCTCGCTCATCCCGCTGGCCCAGCCGAGGCCGCCGCCGCGCCGCACGCCGCCCCCGCCTGCCGCTCCGCCCCGCGCGTTCACGACGCCCTCCGCCCGTTCACGACGCCCTCCGCAGTGCCACGAGGTCCGACAGTTCCGCGTCCGACAGTTCCGTGAGCGCCGACTCCCCGCCGTCGCCGAGCACCGCGTCGGCCAACGCCTGCTTCGCGGCGAGGAGTTCGGCGATGCGGTCCTCGACCGTGCCCTCGGTGACCAGCCGGTGGACCTGGACCGGCTGGGTCTGCCCGATGCGGTACGCGCGGTCGGTGGCCTGCTCCTCGACCGCCGGGTTCCACCAGCGGTCGTAGTGGACGACGTGGCCCGCCCTCGTCAGGTTCAGGCCGGTGCCCGCCGCCTTGAGCGACAGGAGGAAGACCGGGACGTCGCCCGACTGGAAGCGGTCCACCATCTCCTCGCGCCGCGCGACGGGGGTGCCGCCGTGCAGGAGCTGGGTGGGGATGCCGCGGGCCGCCAGGTGCGCCTCCAGGAGGCGGGCCATCTCCACGTACTGCGTGAAGATCAGCACCGCGCCCGCGCTCTCCGACTCCGTGAGGATCGTGTCGAGGAGTTCGTCGAGGAGCTCCAGCTTGCCGGAGCGGGGACGCCCCGTCCGCGTCGTGAGCAGGCCGTCCTTCAGGTACTGCGCGGGGTGGTTGCAGATCTGCTTCAGCGCCATCAGGAGCTTCATGACCAGGCCGCGCCGTGCCATGCCGTCCGACGCCTCGATACGGGCCATCGTCTCGCGCACCACCGCCTCGTAGAGGGAGGTCTGTTCGCGGGTGAGGGTGACCGGGTGGTCCGTCTCGGTCTTCGGCGGGAGCTCCGGGGCGATCCCCGGGTCGGACTTCTTGCGGCGCAGCAGGAAGGGGCGGACGAGGCGGGCAAGGCGGTCGAGCGCCTCGTCGTTCTCGGCCGTCTCGCCGCCCTCCACGAGGCGGGCGTGCCGGGCGCGGAACGCCTTGAGGGGGCCGAGCAGGCCCGGTGTCGTCCAGTCGAGCAGGGCCCAGAGCTCGGAGAGGTTGTTCTCGACGGGGGTGCCGGTGAGTGCGACGCGGGCCGGCGAGGGAATGGTGCGCAGCGCCTTCGCCGTCGCCGCGTGCGGGTTCTTGACGTGCTGCGCCTCGTCGGCGACGACCAGTCCCCAACGCTGGGCGGCCAGTTCGGGCGCGCTGGAGCGCATCGTGGCGTACGTGGTGAGGACGAAGCCGCCGGTCAGGCCGGCCAGGGTGCGGCCCGGGCCGTGGAAGCGGCGCACCGGCACGCCCGGCGCGAACCGCTCGATCTCCCGCTGCCAGTTGCCGAGCAGCGAGGCCGGGCAGACCACGAGCGTCGGCGCGGGGTGTGCCCGGTGGAGGTGGAGGGCGATCAGCGTGATCGTCTTGCCGAGCCCCATGTCGTCGGCGAGACAGCCGCCGAGGCCGAGTGAGGTCATGCGGTCCAGCCAGGCCAGGCCTTTGAGCTGGTAGTCCCGCAGGGTCGCGTGCAGGCCGGGGGGCTGGGCGACCGTGTCGAGGTCGTCCGTCACGCGCTCGCGCAGCCGGGCGAGCGCGCCGACGGGGACGGCGGGCACCCGCTCGCCGTCCACCTCCGCGGTACCGGTCAGCGCGACCGACAGGGCGTCGACCGGGTCGAGCAGGCCGAGGTCCCGCTTGCGTGCCTTGCGGACCAGCTCGGGGTCGACCAGGACCCACTGGTCCCGGAGGCGGACGACGGGGCGGTGCGCCTCCGCCAGTACGTCGAGCTCCGCGTCGGTCAGCGCCTCCTCCTGGCCGCCGAACGCCACCTGCCAGCGGAATTCCAGGAGTTCGTCGGCCTTGAAGAAGTCGAAGTTGTCGGCCGCGGTGCCGGGCGCGGGGCGGACGATCGCGGTGGCGGTGAGGCCGCGGGTCAGCTCCTTGGGCCAGTGCACGGCCACGCCCGCGGCGGCGAGCCGGCCCGCTGCCGCGCCGAGCAGGTCGTACAACTCCTCCTCGCTCAGCGGCAGCACGTCGGGGCGCGGGCGTTCGAGGAGCCTGCCGAGTGGCGGCCACACGCGGGCGGCGCGGCGCAGCGCGAGCAGCGTGTCGACGCGCGCGCGTGGCCCGAAGTGGTCGGTGCCGGCCCACAGCCCCGGTACGTCCGTCACGAGCGCCGGGTCGGCGAGGCTGTGCACCTGGACGACGGCGGCGGCCGGACTGGACACGGCGGCGCGGGGCACCGCGGTGTCGGCGGTGCCGCCTTCGGGGACGGGAGCCCCGGAAACCTCCGCGGCGGAGGCCTCGCCCCCGTCGAAGACCTCGTGCGCCCGCAGGTCGAGCCGGAGCGACACCCGTACCCCCGCGTCCATGCCGGCCGCGACCTCCGCCGCCCACTCCCGCGCCCCCGGCAGCCGCTGCGGCTCGCGCGCGGCGAACGGCGCGCCGACCGCGTGGACCGCCGCCGGAGTACGCGGCAGGGCGTCGACCACCGCGTCGACAAAGGCCCTGACCAGCGCGAACGGCTGCGGCAACCGCAGCGGCCCGGGCCCCGGCAGCGGCACCGCGTGCGCCTGCGCGGGCAGCGCGGCGGCGATGGCCCGCAGATGGGCGACGTCGGCCTCGTCCAGCGGCCCCGCGCGCCACGCGTCCACGTCCTCCGCGGTCAGGCCGGGCAACAGCCTGCCCCGCGCCGCCAGGTGCAGCGCGTGCCGGGCGGCCAGCGCCCAGCAGGCCACGGCGGGGTGAACGCCGGTGTGGGCATCAGCATGGCTGCGCGGATACGAGGGTGAGTGGCCGGTGCCGAGCAGGAGCGGCACCGCTTCGGCGACCGGCACGAAGAGCGCGGGCACGGTACGGCCGCGCGCGCCCTTGCCGTGCTTGCGGGCGACGACGAGGTCCCCCCGCACCACCGGGCCCGGACCCTCACCCGTATCCGTATCGCTCGCCTCTCCCGGGTTCGACCCCGGCGTCGGATCCGGGACCGCGCCGCCATCCGGCCGCCAGAAGGCGATCCGCCCCTCCCGGGGGACCTCCGCGGGCAGGAAGACGGCCGCGCAGGAGCGTACGAGGACGGCGGCGCCGTCGGCCCACGCCGACCCGGCCCCCCGCGCCCCCGTCTCCACCGTCATCGCCACTGCCGCCTCACTCAGCCCCTGCTCACGCCACCTGTCCCCACGCTCGCCACCCTAGGCGAGACCACTGACAACGCCCGGACGACCACATCCGGCCACCCCCACCGCCCCGCCGGAAACCCTTGGATGAACACTGGAAGGAAACTTTCCTAACAATAATTCAGCCCGAGTTATTGACGCGCACATGTCGCATCGCCAGGATGCCCCGGGACAGCACGGCACCGGAACACCGGCACCCCCACGCCCACCGAGGAGACCGACATGTCGCCCACCCCCCGCGCCATGAACTCCCGTACACGCAAAGCCCGTTGGGGCATCCCCGTCGCTGCGGGCGCCTCGCTCGCCCTCGTCGGCGGCGTGCTGCTCTGGTCCCCGGCCGGACAGGCCGACGCCTCCCCCACCGCCTCGTCCAGGGCGGCCTTCACGGCGGTCGCCGCGGGAGACATCGCCGAGCAGTGCACCGCGAGCAGCAGCAGCTGCAAGCACCCCAAGACGGCCGCCCTGGTCAAGGAGATCAACCCGTCGTTCGTGATGACCATGGGCGACAACCAGTACGACGACGCCCGCCTGAAGGACTTCCAGAAGTACTACGACAAGACGTGGGGCGCCTTCAAAAGCAAGACGCGTCCCGTCGCGGGCAACCACGAGACCTACGACCCGGCCGGCGCGCTCGCCGGCTACAAGTCCTACTTCGGCTCCGTCGCCTACCCCGACGGCGAGAGCTACTACAGCTTCGACCAGGGCAACTGGCACTTCATCGCGCTCGACTCGAACAGTTTCGACGACGACGACCAGATCGACTGGCTCAAGGACGACCTCGCCGCCAACTCCAAGAAGTGCGTGGCCGCGTACTGGCACCACCCGCTCTTCTCGTCCGGCGAGCACGGCAACGATCCGGTGAGCCGGCCGGTCTGGAAGCTGCTCCACGACAACAAGGCCGAGCTGGTCCTCAACGGCCACGACCACCACTACGAGCGGTTCGCGCCGCAGACCCCCGACGGCAAGGCCGACGCGAACGGCATCGTCGAGCTGCTCGGCGGCATGGGCGGCGCCAACCCGTACGACATCGAGGAGGTCCAGCCCAACAGCCAGAAGCGGCTCACCAAGACCTTCGGCGTGGTGAAGCTCAATTTCACGGACACGGGCTTCTCCTGGAACCTCGTCGCCACGGACGGCGCGACGAAGGACACCAGCCCGTCCTACTCCTGCCACTGAGTCCGGCGGGAGCGCTGCGATGTACCTCGCTTCCACCGGCGCGGTCACCCAGGGCGACGCGGCCGCCACGACCCCGGAGCGTTCCGGGGCCGGGCGCGGCCGCGTCGCGGGACCCGTCCTAGCGCTGGGCGCGGTCAGCCTGGTCACGGACATCTCCTCCGAGATGGTCACCGCCGTCCTGCCCCTCTACTTCGTCCTCCAACTCGGCCTGTCGCCACTGCAGTTCGGCTTCCTCGACGGGCTCTACAACGGGGTCACCGCCCTGGTGCGGCTGGCCGGCGGGTACGCCGCCGACCGCCGCGGGCGGCACAAGCTGGTCGCCGGCGGCGGCTACGCACTCTCCGCGCTCTCCCGGCTCGGTCTGCTGCTCGCCGGCGGTGCCACCGCGGGGATCGGCGCGGCACTCGCCGCCGACCGCATCGGCAAGGGCGTGCGCACCGCGCCGCGCGACGCGCTCATCTCGCTGAGCAGTCCGCCCGACGCGCTGGGCCGCGCGTTCGGTGTGCACCGCACGATGGACACGACGGGCGCGCTGCTCGGGCCGCTCGCCGCGTTCGCCCTGCTGTGGGCCACCGCGGACGCGTACGACGCGGTGTTCGTGGTCAGCTTCTGCTTCGGGCTGCTCGGAGTGCTGATGCTGGTCGCGTTCGTGCCGGAGGATGTGGGGGTGCGGCGGCGTGGGGGTACGCCGAGGAGGTCGGAGCGCCCGGAGTGCGTCGAGGGCTCCGACGGTCGGACTCCTGGCGTTCCCGGCGCTGTCGGTGCTCTCGGGCTCCTCCGTGTCCCCGCCTTCCGGCGCGTCCTGATCGCCGCCGCCCTGCTCGGGGCGGCCACCATCGGCGACTCATTCATCTATCTCCTGCTGCAGCGGCGGCTCGACTTCGCGGTCGCGTGGTTCCCGCTGCTGCCGCTGGGTTCCGCCGCCGTCTATCTGCTGCTCGCGGTCCCGGCGGGGCGGCTCGCCGACCGCACGGGGCGGCGCGTGCCGTTCCTCGCGGGGCACGTCGCGCTGCTCGGCGGCTACCTCCTGCTGCTCTCGCCCGCGAGCGGCCGGCCGCTGCTCGTCGGTGTCCTGCTGCTGGTCGGCGTCTTCTACGCCGCCACGGACGGCGTCCTGATGGCTCTCGTCGCCCCCGTGGTCGCCCAGGAGCGGCGGGCGAGCGGCATGGCCGTCCTGCAGACCGGTCAGGCGCTTGCCCGGCTGGTCGCCGCCGCCGGGTTCGGCGCCGCCTGGACGCTGTGGGGCGTACGTCCGGCGCTGACCTGTGCGGCCCTCGCGCTCACCGCGGCGCTCGCCGGTGCGGCCCTCCTCCTCCGCCCGCCTTCCGAAGGACGCCCATGACCTCGCCTTCCGACGCCGACGCCACGGCCTCCATGTCCTCCGACACCGACACCGACACCGACACCAGCAAGGCCCCGGGCTCCCTCCGCTCCCGCATCGTCGCCGTTACCGTGGCCGCCGTCGTCCTCGCGGGCGTCGCCGTCTCGTACACCCTGCATGCGGCGCAGCGCGCCCAACCGGCCGACGCGGCATCCCAGTTCGGCCTCGACCGGGGTCATGTCTACTTCCGCAGCACGGCGGCCGGCACGGGCCGGGTCGCCCGACTCCCGGTGGCCGCAATGACCGACCGGAGTACGGCCGCTCGCACCACCGGCGGCCCCTCCTGCGAACGCTTCTACGCCGCCGCCGGGACCGGCCTGTGCCTGCAGCGGCGCCCCGGCATCCCGCCCAAGGCGTACGCCGTCGTCCTCGACCGCGGCCTCCGCGAGAAGCGCCGCATCGCGCTCACCGGGATCCCCGACCGGGCGCGCGTCTCGGCGTCGGGGCGGATGCTGTCCTGGACGATGTTCGCCACCGGCGACTCCTACGCGGGCTCGTCCTTCTCGACCCGCACGTCCCTCCTCGACACCCGCACCGGTTACCTGATCAAGAACATGGAGGAGATCCCCCTCACCCTCGACGGCCACCGCTACCACGCCCCCGACGTCAACTACTGGGGCGTGACCTTCGCAGCGGACGACAACCGCTTCTACGCGACCGTGTCGACCAAGGGCAGGGCATATCTCGTCCGCGGCGACATGCGGACATGGGCGGCGACGGCCCTGCGCGCGAACGTCGAATGCCCCTCGCTCTCCCCCGACAACACCCGCATCGCCTTCAAGAAGCGGGTACGGAAGGGGACGCGGGACCCCTGGCGGTTGTACGTCCTCGACCTGCGGACGATGCGCGAACACCCCCTCGCCGAGCGGCGCAGCGTCGACGACCAGGCGGCCTGGCTGGACGAGGCCACCCTCGCGTACGCCCTGCCGGGCGAGGACGGCCGCAAGCAGGACATCTGGACGGCCCCCGCCGACGGCTCGGGGAAGCCCGTTCTGCGCGTACGGGGCGGGAGTTCACCGGCGGCGGTGGGCTGAGCCGCTGGGGCGGGCCGCGGAAAATGCGAGTGCGTACGCGGGGGCCGTCCCGCACGATCACGGTATGACCTCACCCGATCACCGCACGCCCGAGCCCGCACCCGCACCCGCACCCGCACCCGCACCCACGCTCCAACGGATTACCGTCACCGGTCTCTTCCCGCCCCCCGGCTACGCCCACGCCGCCGTCGTCGAGGCCGGCACGCGGCTCGCCTTCATGGCCGGGTCCGTGCCGCTCGACCCCGACGGGCGGCTCGTCGGCGAGGGGGACGTCGTCCGACAGACCGAGCAGGTCATCGCCAACCTCGACGAGGCCCTGCGCGCGGTGGGCAGCGCGCTTCCGCAGGTGGTGGCCAGCACCGTGTACGTCGTCGGCGACGAGCCCGCCACGCTCCGCGCCGCGTGGCAGGTCGTCCGCGCCTCCGGCCTCTCCGCGGGACCGCACACCTCGACGCTGCTCGGCACGGCCTGCCTCGGCTACCCCGGCCAGCTCGTCGAGATCACCGCCACCGCGGTCGTGCCCTGATCCGCCGGGCAGGCCCTGCCCCGGGGCGCAGGCCTCAGGCGCGGGCCCGGCGCGCCAGGTCCAGGGCGTACTCCGGCCACCACTGGCCGGCCTTCGGTCCGCCCCGGCACGTGCCGTCGGACTCGCCGGGCCGCTTGACCCACAGGTAGGCGTCGAGCGAGGGGTCGCCGGTCCGGGAGGTCGGCGGCGTGCCGAGGGCGCGGCCGGGCGGGTTGCACCAGGCCTCGTCGCCGCCCTTGTAGGGCCCGTTGCCGTTGCGGCTGCTGTCGATGACGAAGTGCTTGCCGCCGCCGAGGGCCTTGACGAGCCGGTGGCCGTAGTCCGAACTCACCTTGTTCGTCTCATAGTTGGAGACGTTGAGCGCGAAGCCGTCGGCGCGGGCGATTCCGGCGCGGCGCAGCGGGTCGACCAGGCGCCGCTCGTCGGGGACCCAGCCGGCGTTCCCCGCGTCGAGGTACACCTTCGCGTGCGGCTGGCGCTTGAGGCGGTCGACGGCGTAGGCGAGCAGGGCGTGCCGTTCGGTGGCGTCCGCGCGTGGGCAGCCCGCCACGAGCTGGGCGACGGCGTCCGGTTCGACGATCACGTACGCGCTGCGGGTACCGATCGCCTCGGCGATCCCGTCGACCCACCTGCGGTAGTCGGCGGCGTCGCGGGCGCCGCCCGAGGAGTACGCGCCGCAGTCCCGGTGCGGGATGAAGTAGGCCACGAAGACCGGGGTGCGTCCCGCCTTCGCCGCCGCGTCGACGTGGGTCCGTACGTCGGCGCCGGATCCGTTCGCGTACAGCCAGACCGCCTGCGGCCGCCCGGCGATGCGTTCGATGAGACGGGCGTCGCCGGACCGTCCCTCCCGCTTCCAGGACGCGACCTGCTTCGCCGCGGCGCTGAACGGGTCGACCCAGAAGGTCGGGCCCGCGGCGGTCGAGGGGTCCGGGGGCACGTCCGAGTCGGTGCGGGTGGTGGCGCCCGCGGGTGCGCCGGCCACCGCCGCGGTCAGCGCGCCCAGCGCGAGGGAGGCGGCGAGCACGGCGCGGGTGAGCGCGCGGCGCGGGCGGCGGCGGGGCGAGGGGTGCGGGCGGAGGCGGCGGAAGGGGTGCGGAGACACCGGGCGGCTCCAGTGGTTCGGTGTGACGGCGCCGGTGGTGTCCGGCGCTTCCCCGGAGTCTGCGGTCGCCGCACCCCGACGGGGGCCCGTGCCCGGCCGGGACGCGGAGGTTCCCCCACGAGAATCACTCCGACGGCGGCGTGACCCTGGCGGGGGCCGACACGGGAGATCAGCCCGGGCGAGGCAATCCAGCCCGGGCGCAACCATCCAGCCCGTCCGGCGCTTGAGGACGAGCTCGGCGAAGCCGGTGACCGACCGAGCCCCGGACGACCGAGCGGAACGGTCGACCCTCATCCGCCCGAGGAGCCCCCGCGGAACCCGTCCGTCGCCCGCACCAGCTCCTCCGCGATCCCGCCCGCCCCCGCGTCGTGCCCCGCCTCGTCGACGAGGACCAGTTCGCTGCCGGGCCACGCCCCCCGCAGCCGCCACACGATGCCCAGCAGGTTGCCGAAGTCCAGGCTCCCCTGCACCATCACCCCCGGGATCCCGCGCAGGGAACCCGCGTCCCGTAGGACCACCTCGTCGCCGCCCAGCCAGTGGTCGTGGGCGAAGTAGTGCGTGACCGTACGGGCGAAACCGGCCCGGAAGTCCGCGTCCTCGTACCGTTCCACGGACCTCGGCGGAGCCGGCACGCACGCCGTCTCCCAGTCCGTCCAGGCCCGTGCCGCCCGCGCCCTGACCTCCGCGTCCGGCGACTCCAGGAGCCGGTGGTAGGCCGCGGCGAGGTCCCCGTCCCGCTCGCCCCGCGGCACGTGGTCGCGGAAGGCACGCCACGCCTCGGGGAAGATCTTCCCCAGGCCGCGCGTCAGGAGGTTCACCTCGGCGCGGCTGCCCGTGGCGACCCCGGTGAGGACCAGCTCCGAGACCCGGTCCGGGTGCGTCAGCGCGTACCGCAGGCCAAGCACAGAGCCGAACGAGACGCCCCACACCAGCCACCGCTCGATGCCCAGATGGCGCCGGAGCAGCTCCAGGTCGGCGATCAGGTGCGCGGGCGTGTTGACGCCCATGTCGGTCGCCGGGTCGCTCGCGGGCGGCGTGGACCGGCCGGCGCCGCGCTGGTCGAGCAGGACGATCCGGTACGCGTCGGGGTCGAAGTACCGGCGGAAGAAGGGCGTGCAGCCGGATCCCGGGCCGCCGTGCAGGACGACGGCGGGCCTGCCGTGGGGGTTGCCGCAGACCTCCCAGTACACGCGGTTGCCGTCGCCGACGTCGAGCATGCCGTGGTCGTACGGTTCGATGTCCGGATAGAGGCCCATCGCGGCACCCTAACCGGGCCGGGGACTACTCCGCCTTCGCGTTGCGCATGCGCCCGTACGCGTACACGCACCCCGCCAGCGCCAGGTCGGAGAGCAGCATGAAGCCGATCGAGTACGAGTCCTTCGCGCTGTAGATCGCGCCCATGACCAGCGGCGGCACGAAACCGCCGAGGCCGCCCACCGCGCCGACGATGCCGGTGACGGAGCCGACCTGTGGCTGCGGGGTGACCTGGGAGACGAGGGCGAAGACGCTGCCGCTCGCGGTGCCGAGGCCCGCCGCCATGGCCAGGAAGCAGATCGTGCCGGTCGGGTTCAGCGTCGGGTCGAAGGCCTGCACGACGGCGAGGAGCGCGACCACCGCGAGGGCGATGGTGGTGACCGTGGCCGGGTGGATGCGGTCCGAGAGCCAGCCGCCGACGGGCCGGAAGATGACCGTGACCAGCGCGAAGCCGGCCGCCTTGGTCCCGGCGTCGGTCGGCGAGAGGTCGTACCAGGTCTTCAGGTAGGTGGGCAGGTACACGCCGAAGGCGACGATCCCGCCGAAGCCGATCGCGTACAGGGCGGACAGCTCCCAGGTGACGCGGAGCCGCCCGGCCTGCCCGAGCCGGTTGCCGAGGGAGGTGGTGGGCACCGGCCGGTCGGGGCGGTCGGTGATGAGGAACATCGCGAGCAGCGCGAAGGCGGCGAGCGCGCAGGCGACGACGATGAACGGCAGGTCCACGCCGTGCTTGGCGATGCGGGGCGTGAAGTAGCCGGAGAGCGCCACGCCGCCCATGCCCATGCCGAAGACGCCGAGCGCGAAGCCCCTGCGGGCGGGCGGGAACCAGGAGTTGACCAGCGGGATGCCGATGGCGAACGTCGTCCCGCCGAGCCCCAGCAGGAAGCCGACCCCGAGCATCGCGAGGTAGTTGTTCCTGGCCGGGATGATCAGCAGCACCGGGACGATGGTGAGCGCCGAGACCAGCGGGAACATCAGCCGCGCGCCGTAACGGTCGGTGAGCGCGCCGACCGGGACCCGGCCGAGCGAGCCGACGATCACCGGGACGGCGACCAGCAGCGACTGTTCGAAGGAGCTGAGCCCGAGCCGGTCCTTGAAGTCGCTGCCGAGCGGCGCGACCAGGTCCCAGGCCCAGAAGGTGAGCGTGAAGCCGATCGTCGCCACGACCAGATTGCGGTAGGCGGCGGCGGAAGGCTTGGCTGCGAGAGTCTGGTCCACGACCTCACGCTAGGAAGCGCCGTCCGGCGCGGCTCACTGTGCTGGGCCGTTCGGGTGCAGCCCCGCCTCCAGGGCCGCCGTGCGCAGGACGTCGCGCAGCATGGCGGGCGTGAGCCGTCCGGTGAACGTGTTGCGCTGGCTGACGTGGAAGCAGCCGAAGAGGTCGAGGCCCGCACCGGCGGGTCCGCCCGGCAGCACCACGTGCGCCCCGTGCCCGAACGCGGACCGGGGCCTCGGCACCTGCCAGCCGGCCGCCGCGAAGGCGGGAAGCGCGGCCTGCCAGCCGAAGCCGCCGAGGACGACGACCGCCTTGAGCGTCGGGGCGAGCAGCTCCAGTTCGCTCACCAGCCAGGGGCGGCAGGTGTCGCGCTCCTCGACGGTCGGCTTGTTGGCGGGTGGCGCGCAGTGCACGGGCGAGGTGATGCGGGTGCCGTACAGGGTGAGGTCGTCGTCGGCGCTCTCGGTGGTGGGGCGGGAGGCGAGGCCGACGTCGTACAGCGCCGGGTAGAGGAAGTCGCCCGACTTGTCGCCGGTGAACATCCGGCCGGTGCGGTTGGCGCCGTGCGCGGCGGGCGCGAGGCCGATGAGCAGCAGGGAGGCGTCGGCCGGCCCGAAGCCGGGCACCGGGCGGCCCCAGTAGTCCCAGTCCTCGAAGGCCGCGCGCTTGGTGCGCGCGACCTCCTCCCGCCAGGTGACGAGGCGGGGGCAGGCGCGGCAGCCGGTGATCCGCTCGTCCAGTTCGCTCAGGCCGTCCATGCCCTCCACCGTACGTACGGTCAGGTACGTGGAGTCGGGCCCCCCGCACCCCACGCCCCGCCGAGGCGCCCCACCGCTCAGGTCAACGCCGCGCCCACCGCCACGAACCCGCAGATCAGCACGGACAGGATCGCGAGCAGCGGCCACACGAACCGCAGGTACTTGTCGTAGCCGACCTTGGCGAGCGCGACACCGCCGATGGTCACCGCCGTCGTCGGCACCCACAGGTTCATCCAGCCGCTGGCCGACTGCCAGGCCGTGACGACGACCGCGCGCGAGACGCCGGCGAAGTCGGCGAGCGGGGCGAGGATCGGCATGGCGAGCGTGGCGTGGCCGGAGGTGGAGGGGATCAGGAAGGCGAGCGGCAGGTTCACGATGAAGACGATGACCGCGAAGAGCCCGGACGATGTCCCCTTCACGATCCCCTCGATGGAGTGCAGCACGGTGTCCGTGATCTTCGAGTTGTTCATGATCGTGGTGACGCCGCGGGCGAGCAGGATGACCAGCGCGGGCGAGACGAAGTCGGCGGCGCCCTGGATGATCGTCGAGCTCAGCCGCTGCTCCCCCATGCGCGCGACGAGCCCGACGAGGACGGCCGCGCACAGGAAGAGAGCGGCCAACTGCGGGAAGGACCAGCCGAGTTCGAACCCGTACGGCTTCGCGTCCGCCTTCCCGGTGAGCGCGCTCGACCAGGGCACCACCGAGAAGATCATGAAGGCGAAGACCAGCGCCGTGGCGATCAGGACCGCCTGGTGCAGCCGGGTCAGCTCGGGTGCCTCCTCGGCGTCCTCGGCGGCCCGCTCCCGGTCGCGGTCGCCCGGCAGGAAGCCGGACAGGGAGCGCTCGGGGTCGCGCCGCACACGCCGGGCGTAGCGGATGACGTACGCGACGGTGACGCCGGTCAGGACGATCCACATGGCGAAGCGGAGCACGATGCCGTCGCCGAGCGAGATGTCCGCTGCGGACGAGGCGACGCCCGTCGCGAAGGGGTTGACCGTCGAACAGAGCACGCCGACGCCCGCGCCGAGGATGATCGCGCCGACCGCGGTCATGCGGTCGTAGCCGAGGGCGAGCATCAGCGGCACGATCAGCCCGTAGAAGCCGAGGGTCTCCTCGGCGAAGCCCTCGACCGTGCCGAGCACGGAGAAGACGACCATCACGCCGGCGATGAGCAGCGCGCCGCGCTCGCGCAGCCGGTGGGCGAGGCGCCCGATGCCGCGGTCGAGCGCGCCGGTCGCGAAGACGACGGTGATGAAGGCGCCGATGGCGAGGACGAAGAGGAAGACGCCCGCGCTGCCGTACAGCGAGCCGGCGTTGTCGGGGGCGACGAGCGAGGTCTTCTCGTCCTGGATGCCGTAGAGGCCGTTGACGGGCGAGAGGAAGAGGTCGTTCAGGCGGTCCACGAAGGACTGCCCGGAGTCGACGCGGTGGTAGGTGCCCTGGACGGGGGCGCCGGAGCCGTTGCGGTCGTACTGCCCCGAGGGGATGAGGAAGGCGAGCAGCCAGACGGCGACGGTGACGACCGCGAGGACGGTCAGGGCGCTGGGGAAGGTGAACTTGCGTTTGCCGGACGGGCCTTCGGCTTGATCGCCGCCGACCGGTGTCTCCGTGGTGCTCATGCGGTCCCGCCCTTCGCCCGTCCGGCGGTGGACCGGTCGAACGCGTCGGCGTACTCCCGTACGAAGGCGCACAGGGCGACGACCGTGTTGCGCAGCTCGGAGAAGAGGACGCGTTCGTTCGGGGCGTGCAGATTGCACATGCTGTCCTGCGCCCCGAAGAGCAGCACCTCGGCGCCGGGCGCCGCCTTCGCGAGGCCGTTGACGAGCGGAATGGACCCGCCGGTCGCCACGTACGAGGCCTCCTGCCCCCAGGCCTCGCGCAGGGCGTCGAGCGCGGCGCGGTAGGCGGGGCCGCCGGTCGTCGCCTCGAAGCCGGGCCCGGTGTCACCGGGCGTGACGGTCAGCGGAACCCCGAAGGGCCGCAGCGCGCGCAGATGGTCGACGAGCAGGCCGCGCGCCTCCCGGGGGTCCTGGCGCGGATGGAACCGCAGGTTCAACTTCGCTCGGGCGTACGGCACCACGGCGGACGCCGCGTGCTCCACGCCCGGCGCGTCCAGGCCGATGACGGTGATCGCGGGGCCGCTCCACAGCCGCTCACCGAGGCTGCCGCTGCCCACCAGCGGCATCCCCTCGCGCACGCCCGCCAGCGAGCGGAACTCCTCCTCGGTGTACGCCGTCCCCTCCCACTCCTCGCGCCGCAGCCCCTCCACCGCGACGTCCCCGTGCACGTCGTGCAGGGTGGCCAGCGCCTTCAGCAGGACGAGCAGCGCGTCGGGCGCCGCGCCGCCGAACTCCCCACTGTGGCGCGGCTCGTCGAGGGTGCGGACCTCGACCGTCACCTCGGCGGCGCCGCGCAGGCCGGTGGTGAGGGTGGGGGTGCCGGGGCGGAGGTTGCCGAGGTCGGCGATGACCATGGCGTCGCAGGCGAACCGGTCGGGGTCAGTGGGCGGGTAGTCGTCGAAGGCGCTGCCGTACTCCTCCTGCCCCTCGACGACGATCTTGACGCCGACCGGCGGCCGCCCCTCGTACGCCCGCAGCATCCCCAGGTGCGCGATGACGTTGGACTTGTCGTCCGCGATGCCGCGGGCGCGCAGGCCGCTCTCCGCCGCGTCGAGGGGTGTCGGCTCGAAGGGCGGGGACCGCCACAGGGCGGCGTCACCCGGCGGCTGCACGTCGTAGTGGCCGTAGAGCAGGACGGTCGGCGCGTCCGGGGACGGCGGCGGGATCTCGCCGTAGACCACCGGGGCGGTGTCCGGCAGGTCGAGCCGCTCGACGTGCGGCACCCCGGCGTCCCGCAGCAGCCCGGCCACCAGGTCGTGGGCCTCCTCCACCGGCCCGGCGGGGAAGCCGGGGAAGGCGATGGAGGGGATCGCGGCGAGCCGTTCCAGGTCGGCGCGGAGTCCGCCCATCAGGCCGTCGACGGTGGCTTCGAAAGACCTCATGGGCAGGCACTCCTGGGAGTCGCGGGTCATGCCGGTTTGTCGTGATCGGTCCGCATTATCGGCGCCCAGGGTTGGCGGATTCCGGACGGCTCGCCGGGAGACGGGGGTGCCGCTCCGAACCCGGACTAAGGTCGACGTATGGCTTCGGAGACTTCAGGGAGCGCCGGAACGGGCCGCGCGGCGGGCGGTACGGGGGGCGATGCGACGGGCGGTACGGGGGGCGATGTGACGGGCGGTACGACGGCGGACGCGGCCGGCGCGGTCAACGCGGGCGGTGGTACGGCGGTCGCCACGGCCGGCGGGGGCGCGGCGGGAGGCGGCGCGGCCGGCGGCGGGGGTTCGGTGCGGGTCGACAGCTGGATCTGGTCGGTCCGGCTGACCAAGACCCGCTCGGCGGGCGCCGCCGCGTGCAAGGGCGGCCACGTCCGGGTCAACGGCGAGCGCGTCAAGCCCGCCCACGGCGTGCACGTGGGCGACGAGGTGCGGCTGCGGCAGGCGGGCGGCCGGGAGCGGGTCGTCGTGGTCAAGCGCCTCATCCGCAAGCGCGTCGGCGCGCCCGTCGCGGTCGAGTGCTACGTCGACAACTCACCGCCTCCGCCGCCGCGTGAGGCGGTCGCCCCCGCGGGCATCCGCGACCGGGGCACCGGGCGTCCGACGAAGCGCGACCGCCGCGAGATGGAACGCCTGCGGGGCGCGGAGGGCGAGCCGCCGCTCGGGCGGACGCGCTGACCTGACGGCTACCGCACCGGCACGGCCCGCACCCATGTCCCGTCGTCCGTCAGGTACGTGTCGACCTTCAGGCCGGCCTCCGCCAGGGCGTCCTCGAACTCCTCGCGGGTGAGCGGGCGGGCGCGGAACGTCTGGGTCCATACGGCGTCCGGGAAGACGTACTCCGCGCGCACCTCGTTGACCCCGTCGCCGACCGGTGTCGCCGAGACGATCCGGACCGTATAGCCGCCCGGGTCGACGCGCTCCCTCGGCAGGTTCGTGTGGTAGTCCGCGCCCTCGCGCTGGATCAGCACGCAGCCGCCGTCCGTGACGTGGTTGCGGCAGACCCGCAGCATGGCGCGGCGCACCGCCGTGTCGCCGGTGTGCACGAGGAACGACGCGAGCATCACCACGGAGAACTTCTCGTCCAGGTCGAGCCGCTCGATGGGGCTCCGCACCGTCCGCACCCCGCCGTCCAGCGCGGCGACCTTCTCCAGCATCTCCGGGGACTCGTCCACCGCGGTGACCCGGAAGCCGCGCTCCAGGAGCGGGCGGGTCACCCGGCCCGCGCCGCAGCCGAGTTCGAGGAGGTGCGCCCCGGCCGGCACCGCCCCCTCGATGACGTCGGGCTCGTCCCCGACCGACAGGCGCGCGTACAGCTCGACCGCGCAGCCGTCCGGCGTGATCGCGCCGGGCCCCGTCCCCTCGTACCCCTCACGCATCCTCAGGCTCATGTCCGGCCAACGAAGCGCGCCGCGGCCCCGTTCCCGGCCCCCCGCGCGCCCCCGCCCGCTACAGCGGAAACCAGCCATGCCCGCCGTACCAGTGGCCGCCCGCCCGCAGATGGTCGCCCACGGCCCTCTCCAGCCTGGTCCGCCGGGGCAGTTCGGCGACGGGACGGTCCCGGTCGCCGAAGACGAAGGTGACGGGGTCGTCGTCCTCCGGCTCCCGGGGATAACCGTCGGCGAGCCGGAATCGCTCCTGGAAGCGGACGATGTTCGACTCCGCGGGCAGGTGGTTGCGCAACTGCGGGTCGAGCAGCCAGGAGTGGCAGACGGCTGTCTCATAACGTTCATCGGGGAAGTGGCGCGCGAAGAACTCGCGGGCCCGGGAGACCGACCGGTCACAGGCCTCCGGCGTCAACGACCCCTGGAAATCGGTGATGTGGAGGTTCAGGCACGGGTCGCCCGGCCCCGCCCGGTGCCCGGCGGCGGCCGCCGCGCCGCCCATGCGCCGCCCCAGGACGGCCCGCTGGAACTGCAGCCGCCCCAACTGGTAGAGCTCGCCCCGGAAGTGCAGGCCGGGCCACCCGGGTACGAGCAGACCGCGGCTGCCGCGCGCCCTGCGGTGCACCGCCATGTGACGCCCGAGGTCGGCGAGGGTGCGGCGCGAGACGTCCGCCGGGATGTCGCGCTCGCGGTGGTACGCGCGTACGTACGGCAGGGCCGCGACGTACACGAACACGAAGAAGCAGCGCCCGAGCTCGCCCCACGCCTCGGGCAGCACGGGGGCGCGGCCGCCGCCGCCGGCCGTCCCCATGTCGCGCACGACGGCGTCGACGCAGCGGTCGAGCAGCCACCGCGCCTCCGGGTCAGCCCAGAGCCGGCCGCGCAGCGCCACTAGAGCGTTGATGTCCTCGTGCGGCACGGCGAGGTCGAGGAGCACCTCGGGCAGCTCGTCGGCGTCCGGCAGCACCGCGGCGGCGTGGGGCTCCCCCGCGCCCTCCAGCTCCGCCAGCCAGGCGGCGAGCTTCTCGTCGCCCCGCAGCTCTTCCAGCACGTTTCCACCCTCTTCAAAGACAGGCTCTTATCCTGAAAGGAGGAGATGACCTCTCATGGTGCGTACAGGCAGTGAACCGTTGACCGCGCGGAGTCCGCTGCGGATGCGCTTCTGGTTCAGCGTATGGGGCCTGGCCTGGGCGGCCTTCGGCACGGTCGCCTTCGCCCTCACCGGCCGGACGGGCTGGGCGACGGCGTGCGGGGTCGTGGCCCTGGTGGCCGCCGCCGATCTGGCATGGATCGTGCACCGCCTGCACCAGGGCCCGCACTACCAGCCGGGCAAGGACGTCCCCCCGTACGAACCGCCGCGCGGCGGATGAGGCCGCCGTCGTCCCGACGTCACACGAGGGTGCCCGCGACGCCGCTCCGCCCGTCCGGCACACCGTCGAGCGTCACGAGGACCTGCCGACGAACGTCCTCACCGAGCACGTCGGCCAGCGCGTCGGTGAGGGCGCGGACCAGCCGGGCGGGGGCGTCCGGGACCTTCGGATGCCGATAGGCGGCCTCGCGCATGCTGAGGGTGACGTGCGGGGCGTCGATCTCGGCGGGCCGGCCTCCGATGCCCCGGCGGCGCTGGGGGATGCCGATCAGGTCCACCCCGACCAGGCGGCGGAACTCCTCCCCGTAGACGGCGCCGACCGCGTCGGTCAAGGCGCCGATCAACCTCGGTTCCGTGGTCCCGTCGAGGGCTTCCTCGCTGATGTGGACACTTAAGTGCGGCATGGCGGAATCTCCGTTCGCGCAGGGCGACGCCCTACCGCTGCTCCCCCGCCGGACCGCCCTCCCCCTCGAACCGTGCCGCCGCCAGGTACTCCGGCTGTGGGTCCAGGGCCGCCGCCAGGCGGAAGTGGCGGCGGGCCTGCTCGGGGCGGGCGGCGCGCTCGTAGGCGCGGGCCAGTGCGAAGTGGGCGAACGCGTTGTCCGGCTCCCGCTC
This sequence comes from Streptomyces sp. NPDC041713, assembly GCF_055591085.1. Classification (NCBI taxonomy): domain Bacteria; kingdom Bacillati; phylum Actinomycetota; class Actinomycetes; order Kitasatosporales; family Streptomycetaceae; genus Streptomyces; species Streptomyces sp. NPDC041713. Next base: position 880,191 of record NZ_JBVIZY010000001.1, on the reverse strand, counting down.
CAGGACGATGCTGAACTCCAGCTCGGCGGCGCGCAGTTGCGCGGCGGCGAAGAAGGCGCGGGCCCGCAGCAGGCGGGCCGCCGTGTTCTCGGGGTGGGCGGCGATGACCGTGTCGAGCAGCTTCACCGCGCCGCGCGGATCCCGCGCAGCGAGGAGCTGCTCGGCCGCGCGGTAATCGATGACATGAGTCTCCGGGCTGACGTCGGGCACGCCGGGCTCCTTCCCTCGCTTCCCCGTGTCAACGCCCGCCACGCCCGCACCTATTCCGGCCCGCCGCCCCCGGCCGGTCCCGAGCCTTCCTCCTCCACGGCTGCCGCCCGGCGCGTGAGGCCGGCCCAGACCTCGGCGACCCGCTCGGCGAGCCCGTCCAGCGGCCCGTCGTTGTCGATCACGATGTCCGCGATCTCCCGGCGCTTCTCGCGGGTGGCCTGCGCGGCCATGCGCGCGCGGGCGTCCTCCTGGCTCATGCCGCGCAGCCGCACCAGGCGGTCCAGCTGGGTCTCGGGGCTCGCGTCGACGACGACCACCACGTCGTAGAGCGGCGCGAGGCCGTTCTCGGCGAGCAGCGGCACGTCGTGGACGACCACCGCGTCCTCGGCGGCGGACCGTTCGAGCTCGGCGGAGCGGGCGCCGACGAGGGGGTGCACGATCGAGTTGAGCACGGCGAGCTTCTCGGCGTCGGCGAAGACGACCGCGCCCAGCTTCGGCCGGTCCAGGGAGCCGTCCGGGGCCAGGATCTCCCGCCCGAACGCCTCAACCACCGCAGCGAGCCCGGGAGTTCCCGGCTCCACCACCTCACGCGCGATCTTGTCCGCGTCGATCAGAACGGCACCGGACGCGACGAACAGCCGCGAGACTTCACTCTTGCCGGCGCCGATCCCGCCGGTCAGGCCCACCTTCAGCATGACCGGCAGCTTAGGGCCTGCGGGCACGCGTCGCCCAAGGCCCCCTGCGGTTACGCCTCGCCCTCGCGTTCGGCGAGGAAGCGTTCGAAGTCACGGCCGATCTCGTCGGCGGACGGGATGTCGAGCGGCTCCGCGAGCATGTTGCCCCGGTCCTGGGCGCCCGCCGCGGCGTCGTACTGGTGCTCAAGGCCTTGGACGAGCGCGACCAGTTCCTCGTCGCCCTCCTGGATCTGCCGGTCTATCTCGGTCTGGGTGCGGTGCGCCTCGGTGCGCAGCCCGTGGGCGATGCCGGGCAGCACCAGGCCGGTCGCGGCGGTGATCGCCTCCAGGACCGTGAGGGCCGCGTCCGGATACGCGGAGCGCGCGATGTAGTGAGGGACGTGCGCGGCGACGCCGAGCACGTCGTGGCCTGCCTCCAGGAGGCGGTACTCGACCAGGGAGGCCGCGCTGCCGGGCACCTGCGCCTCGTCGAAGGGGCTGCGGTGGCCGGGGACCAGGTCGGTGCGGTTGCCGTGCGGCGTGAGCCCCACGGGGCGGGTGTGCGGGACGCCCATCGGGATGCCGTGGAAGTTCACGGACAGGCGCACCCCGAGGCGCTCCACGATCTGCTGGACCGCGGCGGCGAAGCGCTCCCACTCGATGTCCGGCTCGGGCCCGGAGAGCAGCAGGAAGGGCGCGCCGGTGGCGTCCTGGAGGAGGCGGACGTCGAGCGTCGGCACCTCGTAGTCGCTCCAGCGGTCGCGCCGGAAGGTGAGCAACGGGCGGCGCGCGCGGTAGTCGACGAGCCGGTCGTGGTCGAATCTCGCCACCACCTGCCCGGGAAGGCCGTCCGTGAGCCGCTCGACGATCTGGTCGCCGGTTTCGCCCGCGTCGATGTAGCCGTCGAAGTGGTAGAGCATGACCAGTCCGGCCGATTCCTGGGCGAGCGCCATGTCGACGACGGCGAGGCCCTTCGGCTCCCATGCGTACAAACCCTGCGGATCAAGCACTGTGACCGCTCCTCCTCGTGTTCGTAAGGAAGAACACCGCATGTGGCACCGGCATTCCCCGGCCTGCGGCCTTCGCACGCGTGAACAGGCCCACAGCGGCGTGGAGTTCATGCCCCGGCGTTGACGGCGTCCCGGCCCGCGGCCGGCGGACGGCCCCGCCGGCGGACGGCCCCCCGCACACGAAACGGGCCCGCATCCCCCCGAAGGGGAACGCGGGCCCGCAGCGTCACTCAGCTACGCCCAGGGGCGAGCCTCAGCTCTGGCCGCCGGCGAGCTTCTCGCGCAGCGCGGCAAGCGCCTCGTCCGAAGCCAGCGCACCGGAGTTGTCGTCCGACTCCGAGGAGTACGAACCGCCGCCGCCACCGCTGGACGCGGCCGGAGCGGCGCCGGCCGGAGCCGCCGCACCCTCGGCCTCGGCCTGGGCGTCGGCCTCGCGGGACTTGATGACCTGAGCCTGGTGCTGCTCGAAGCGCGTCTGCGCCTCGGCGTACTGGGTCTCCCAGACCTCACGCTGCGACTCGAAGCCCTCGAGCCAGTCGTTGGTCTCGGGGTCGAAGCCCTCGGGGTAGATGTAGTTGCCCTGGTCGTCGTAGGACGCGGCCATGCCGTACAGGGTCGGGTCGAACTCGACGACCGACGGGTCGGCGCCGAAGGCCTCGTTGGCCTGCTTCAGCGAGAGGCTGATGCGACGACGCTCGAGGTCGATGTCGATGACCTTGACGAAGATCTCGTCGTTGACCTGGACGACCTGCTCCGGGATCTCCACGTGGCGCTCGGCCAGCTCGGAGATGTGGACCAGGCCCTCGATGCCCTCGTCGACGCGCACGAACGCACCGAACGGAACGAGCTTGGTGACCTTACCGGGAACGACCTGCCCGATCTGGTGCGTACGGGCGAACTGCTGCCACGGGTCTTCCTGCGTCGCCTTGAGCGACAGGGACACGCGCTCGCGGTCCATGTCCACGTCGAGAACCTCGACGGTGACCTCCTGGCCGACCTCGACAACCTCGGAGGGGTGGTCGATGTGCTTCCAGGAGAGCTCGGAGACGTGCACGAGACCGTCGACGCCGCCGAGGTCCACGAACGCACCGAAGTTGACGATCGAGGAGACGACGCCGGAGCGGACCTGGCCCTTCTGCAGGGTCGTGAGGAACGTCTGGCGGACCTCGGACTGGGTCTGCTCGAGCCAGGCACGGCGGGACAGGACCACGTTGTTGCGGTTCTTGTCCAGCTCGATGATCTTGGCCTCGAGCTCCTTGCCCACGTAGGGCTGGAGGTCGCGGACGCGGCGCATCTCGACGAGGGAGGCCGGCAGGAAGCCACGGAGGCCGATGTCGAGGATGAGACCACCCTTGACGACCTCGATGACGGTACCGGTGACGATGCCGTCTTCTTCCTTGATCTTCTCGATCGTGCCCCAGGCACGCTCGTACTGAGCGCGCTTCTTGGACAGGATCAGACGGCCTTCCTTGTCCTCCTTCTGGAGAACCAGGGCCTCGATCTCGTCACCGACGGCGACGACCTCGTTCGGGTCGACGTCGTGCTTGATGGAGAGCTCGCGGCTCGGGATGACGCCTTCGGTCTTGTAACCGATGTCGAGCAGGACCTCGTCCCGGTCGACCTTCACGATGACGCCGTCGACGATGTCGCCGTCGTTGAAGTACTTGATCGTCTCGTCGATCGCGGCGAGGAAGGCTTCCTCGTTACCGATGTCGTTGACCGCTACCTGCGGAGTGGTGGCGGTGGTCTCGGTGCTGCTCGTCATGTGGGTAAGGGCTCCGGTACGGACATTGAAGTCGTAGGTACTGCAACGCCGGAGCCGATTTCGCTCTGTCAGAAGCCGGACAGCCTTGGAAGCGCGGCTTCCGTGACCGGAAGGCGCCTCGACAACCGAGGGGACATGCAACAGACGCGAGCGCAGCCTGCTATGTCTGAGGAGCGCAGGCTCGCAGCGCAACTTGTAGCATACGGGGGCAGCCGGACAGGGTCAATGCGCGAAGGCGCACACCCGGGGCGGAACACCGCATACCCGGCACAAAACCTGTCGCCTGAGGCCACACGGGCCGCACCGCACCCCCCTCGCGACGGGATCCGACGAAGGTTACGACGATGGAGCCGATCATCCAAGAGTCCGAGCTGCCCGAGCCCGAGGCCACCAGGCGTGCCGCCGACGTGACGGAGAGCAGTCGCGCCAACCGCGGCTGGTGGGACCGGAACGCCGACGAGTACCAGATCGAGCACGGCACGTTCCTCGGGGACGACCGCTTCGTGTGGGGGCCCGAGGGGCTCGACGAGGTGGAGGCGGAACTGCTCGGTCCGCCGGAGGAGCTGAAGGGCAAGGACGTCCTGGAGATCGGCGCGGGCGCCGCGCAGTGCTCGCGCTGGCTGCTCGCCCAGGGTGCCCGCCCGGTGGCGCTCGACCTCTCCCACCGCCAGCTCCAGCACGCGCTGCGGATCGGCGGAGACGTCCCGCTGGTGCAGGCCGACGCGGGAGTGCTGCCCTTCCGGGACGGCGCCTTCGACCTCGTCTGCTCCGCCTACGGCGTGATGCCCTTCGTCGCCGACCCCGTCCTCGTCCTCACGGAGGTGCGGCGGGTGCTGCGGCCCGGCGGCCGGTTCGTCTTCTCCGCGACGCACCCAGTCCGCTGGGCGTTCCCGGACGAGCCGGGCCCGGAGGGTCTCACCGTGGCGGCCTCCTACTTCGACCGCACCCCTTATGTGGAGCAGGACGAGGAGGGCAACGCCGTCTACGTGGAGCACCACCGGACGATCGGCGACCGGGTGCGGGACATCGTGGCCTCCGGGCTGCGGCTCGTCGACATCGCCGAGCCGGAGTGGCCCGCCTGGAACACCCAGGAGTGGGGCGGCTGGTCGCCGCTGCGCGGAAACCTGATCCCGGGGACGGCCATCTACGTGTGCGTACGAGACTGAGCGGGTGACCGGTCTCCGTAACGACGCCCTGCGACTTCCCGTACGCGACGCGCTGCCCGCCCTCCGTTCCGCTCTGGAGGGGCCGGGCAGCGCCGTGCTGTGTGCCCCGCCGGGGACGGGCAAGACGACGCTGGTGCCGCTGGCGCTCGCCGGCCTCCTCGACGGGCGGGCGGCGGGCGAGGGCGCCGCGAGCGGGGTGCGGCGGGTCGTCGTCGCCGAGCCGCGGCGGATCGCGGCGCGGGCCGCGGCGCGCCGGATGGCGTGGCTGCTCGGCGAGAAGGTGGGCGACAGCGTCGGCTACACGGTGCGCGGCGAGCGTGTGGTGGGCCCCCGCGCGCGCGTGGAGGTCGTCACGACGGGTGTCCTGCTGCAGCGGCTGCAGCGGGACCAGGAGCTGGCCGGCGTCGACGTCGTCATCCTCGACGAGTGCCACGAACGGCACCTGGACGCCGACACCGTGGCGGCCTTCCTGATGGACGTGCGGGCGGCGCTGCGGCCCGACCTGCGGCTGGTCGCGGCGTCCGCGACCACCGACGCCGAGGGCTGGTCGCGGATCCTCGGGGACGCGCCCGTGGTCGAGGCGCACGGCGTCGCCCATCCCGTGGAGGTGGTGTGGGCGCCGCCCCCGCGCGCGGTGCGCCCGCCGCACGGGATGCGGGTGGATCCCGTGCTGCTCGGCCATGTGGCGTCGGTGGTGCGGCGGGCCCTCGCCGAGCGGGACGGGGACGTCCTGTGCTTCCTTCCGGGGGTGGGTGAGATCGCGCGGGTGGCCGGGCAGTTGACGGGGCTCGGCGGCGTGGAGGTGCTGCAGGTGCACGGGCGGGCGCCGGCCGCGGTGCAGGACGCGGTGCTCGCCGGGTCCGCGGGGCGGCGGGTGGTGCTCGCCACGTCGGTCGCCGAGTCCTCCCTGACGGTGCCCGGGGTGCGGGTCGTGGTGGACTCGGGCCTCGCGCGCGAGCCGCGGGTCGATCATGCGCGGGGGCTGAGCGCACTGGCGACGGTGCGGGCCTCGCAGGCGGCGGGCCGGCAGCGGGCGGGCCGGGCCGGGCGTGAGGCGCCGGGTGCCGTCTACCGGTGCTGGGCGGAGGCGGAGGACGGGCGGCTGCCGCGCTTTCCCGCGCCGGAGATCAAGGTGGCCGACCTCGCCTCGTTCGCGCTGCAGGCGGCGTGCTGGGGCGATCCGGACGCCACCGGTCTCGCGCTGCTCGACCCGCCGCCGGGCGGCGCGATGGCGGCGGCCCGCGACGTCCTGGTGGCGGTCGGCGCGGTCGAGCCGGGTACGGGACGGGCGACGGAGCGGGGCGCGCGGCTGGCCCGCGTGGGCCTGCACCCGCGGCTTGCGCGGGCCCTGCTGGACGCGGCGCCGCGGGTCGGCACCCGGCGGGCGGCACAGGCGGTGGCCCTGCTGAGCGAGGAGCCGCCACGGGAGTACGGGGACGACCTGGCCGGTGCCTGGCGTGCGGCGCGCCGTGACGGGGACGCCTACGCGGCGCGCTGGCGGACCGAGGCCGGGCGGCTGGCGTCGTCGGTGTCCGGCGCCTCCCGCGCGGGTGACGGCGCCGGGAGCGACGAGTACGTCGCGGGTCTGGTGGCCGCGCTGGCGTTCCCCGAGCGGGTGGCCAGGAGCGTGGGCGGCGGGACGTATCTGATGGCGGGCGGGACCCGGGCCGAGGTGCGGCAGGGCTCCGCGCTCGCCGGGGCCCGCTGGCTCGCCGTTGCCGTGGCCGACCGGCCGGTGGGCGCGGGGCACGCGCGCGTGCTGCTCGCCGGGCCGGTCGACGAGGACGTGGCGCGGGACGCCGCGGCCCCGCTGCACGCGGAGGGCGACGAGGTGGCCTGGGCGGGCGGCGCGCTGGTGGCGCGGCACGTGGAGCGGCTCGGCGCGGTGGAGCTGGCGGTGCGCCCGTTGCGCGACCCCGATCCCGGGCTCGTGCGGGCGGCGCTCGTCGAGGGGCTGCGGGAGGAGGGGACAGGGCTCCTGAAGTGGTCGCGGGGCGCGCGGGAGCTGCGGGAGCGGCTGGCGTTCCTGCACCACCATCTCGGGGCGCCCTGGCCCGACGTATCGGAGAACGCGCTGCACGCGCGCGTGGACGAGTGGCTGGAGCCCGAGCTGTCCCGGGCCCGGCGCCGGGCGGACCTGGCGGGCATCGACGCCGGGCAGGCGCTCGGCCGGCTCCTGCCGTGGGCGACGGGTGCGGCGGGGCGCCTCGACGAGCTGGCCCCGGAGCGTCTGGAGGTGCCGAGCGGGTCGCGGATCCGGATCGACTACTCCGACCCCGGGCAGCCGGTGCTCGCCGTCAAGCTGCAGGAGATGTTCGGCCTCGCGCGCACCCCGCGGATCGCGGACGGAGCGGTACCGGTGGTGGTGCACCTGCTTTCACCGGCGGGCCGGCCCGCCGCGGTCACGGCGGACCTGGCGTCGTTCTGGAGCAGCGGCTACCGCGCGGTCCGTGCCGATCTGCGCGGCCGTTATCCGAAGCATCCGTGGCCGGAGGACCCGGCCTCGGCCGAGCCGACCCGGTACACGAAGGCCCGGCAGGCGCAACGGAGTTCGGGCACGTGAGGGTTCGCGGCCGGGGTTCTAGGCGTTGACCGGCTCCGGTTCGGGGGCGCCTTTCGCGGTCGGTGCCGGGTCGCCGGGCCTGCGGCTGCGGGCCTCCAGCCAGAGGGCGAGGGCCAGCAGCAGGACGCCGAGGACGAGGAAGCCCCAGGGCAGGTACGAGGTCAGCAGGAGGACCAGGACGCGCTGGGACTTGACCAGGTCGACGGTGTCCTTGATGTAGTCCTCGCGCATCTTCACGTGCCCGGCGAAGACGGTGACCTTGTCGCGGTCGCCGAGCAGGGTGCCGCCGCGCAGCTCGTTGTTCTGGATCTCCTCGCCGTAGACGGGCGCCCCGGTGGTCGGCTCGACCCAGAACTTGCGGACCGTGGTGTACCAGCGGGTGGTCCCGGTCTTGGCGAGGGACTGCGGAGTGATGCCCTTGACGGGCATCGTCTTGGGGAAGGGCACCTTGGTCCAGGGGATGGTCTGCTCGAAGTAGTAGACCTTCAGACCGCGGAAGTCACGGGTGCCCTTGTAGTGGATGGGCCGGGTGATGCGGGCCTGCGCGTCGAAGTACTGGTAGTCCCGCTTCTCGGTCAGGAACGGCCACTTGAACTCGATGCCCTCGCGCTTGACCGCATCCCCGTCGACCGCCTCGCCGGTGGCGTGCACCGGTTCCTGGCTGTGCGCGTCGAAGATGTAGCGCTCGGGGATCTTGGAGACCATCTTGCCCTTGTCGTCCTGGACGTAGGAGAGCGCGTCCCAGACCACGACGTCCCGGTCGGCGCTCTTCTCGATCTTCTCGGAGGCCTCCACGTTGCCCTTGAGGGTCTGCACGATGGTGACCTTGTCGATCTTCTTGGCCTTCATCGAGCCGTAGTCGATGAGCGTCGGGCCGTGCGCCTCCAGGACGGCCTCCTGGTACTGGCTCGGCGGGATCTTCGCGAGCCGCGGGAAGGCGTACCAGCGCATGAGCGGGGACATGGCCGTGCAGAACACGGCGAAGGCGAGCAGGACGAGGCTTGCCTTGCGTCGCATCGCGGCGGCCTCCCGACGGCTAGGGGTGCTGGGGGACGGTGGTGAGGAGCGGCTCGGGCGAGGTCTCGCCCGATGGGGCGCCGATCGCCGTGATGGTCAGGACCAGGGCGAGCGCGACGGCGAGGCCGGTGGCGGCGGCGATGAGGGCGCGCATGCGGGGCCTCCCGATTCGGCGTGCGGACGGAACTGACAGGACGTCAGGGCGGGCACCGTAGCAACGGAGAGGCGAGATGAGAACACGTTGCACAACAACGCGGACCGCCCCTTCGCCGTGCTCGGCGAAGGGGCGGTCGTGGCGGCGGGGACGGTCGTGGCCCGTCCCGGGGGCCGCGCGCGGCTAGGCGCTCGGCGTCCCGCTGGGTGAGGTGCTCGGGGAGCCGCTCGGCTTCCCGCTCGGGGAGCCACTCGACGGGGTCGGGTCCGGGGTCGGGTCCGTGGTCGGCGTCGTGTCGGGCTGCGGGGCGGTCACCTTCAGTTCGACGGTGAGGGTGGCGCCGCCTTCGGTGACGACGCGCAGGAGGTACGTGCCCGCCGCGTCGTCCGCGTACATCTTCGGGAGCTTCAGGACGCCGTTCGCGTCGGTCTTGAGGCCCTGCAGGGAGCGGACCGGCTTGCCGGCCGCGTCCTTGAAGTAGGGGCCCTTGTCGTTGGCGGTGGCGTCCGCCGCCGACTTGATCATCGTGGCGGTGGCCGCGACGCCGCCGGCGGCCTGGCCGCGGTAGGTCGCCTTGACCTCGACCTGGTCGGCGAACTCCTTGCCCGGCTCGCAGACCAGCGGCTTGTCACTGGTCCTCGCGAGCACGTCGGCCCGGCGCGCGGTGACCTCCGCGGCCAGGTCGACGGCGGGCAGCTTGCGGCCCACGACGGTGGCCCGCACGCTGAACTCGCCCGCCTTCTCCCCCGCTTCGAGCTCCGGGGCGGTGGCCTTGCCGCCGGTTCCGGTGGTGACCATGACGCTCCGGGCCCCGCCGGCGAAGCGGGTGTCGGTGTCGCCGACGACCCGGAACTTCACCTTGACGCCGCTCACGGACGCGGCCGACTTGTCCGTCGCGCGCACCTGGACGCGCTCGGCGAAGGTGTCGCCGGCCGTCGCGGTGAGCGTGCCGGTCCCGGCGTTCGCCAGGCGGGCGACGCGTTCGGTCGGCGTGGGGGTCTGGTGACCGCCGCCGTGCGGCGGCTCGGGGTCGCTGCTGCCGCCGTGGTGGCCGGGCTTGTCGCCGGAACCCGGCTTCGTGCCCTGCTCGGGCGGCGTGTACGTCGGGGTGCTGGGCGTCCTCGGGTGCGGCAGGAGGCCCGGGATCGGGGCGTCGCTTCGGTCGCCCGGCAGGTCGCCGGTGCCGTCGGGGATCTCGTGGGTGCCCTTGCGGTAGTGCTCCAGCCACGTCAGGACCGTGTTCAGGTAGTCCGACGAACGGTTGTAGCTCAGGATCGCCTGGTGCAGGTCGTCCTCGACGGCCAGATCGCGGTCGTTCGCGCAGAGGTAGTAGCCGGCGGCGAGCGCCGCGTCGTAGATGTTGTTGGGGTCCTTCTTGCCGTCGTTGTTGCCGTCCCGCCCGGAGGTCTCCCACGTCGACGGGATGAACTGCATCGGGCCGACGGCACGGTCGTGCGTCGTGTCGCCGTCGTAGACGCCCCGGTCGGTGTCGGTGATCTTGGCGAAGCCGATGCCGTTCAGGGGCGGGCCAAGGATCGCCTTGAGCGTCGTGCCGTCCGCGTCGACGCGGCCGCCGCGGGCCTGGCCCGACTCGACCTGGCCGATGGCGGCGAGCAGTTGCCAGGGCAGGTTGCAGCCGGGCTTGTCGGTGTTGAGCGCGGCCTCGGCCTTCTTGTACGCGTCGAGGACGGTGGCCGGCAGCTCCGCGTCGCCCTTCTTGTCACCGGTCGGGACGGGGCTCTTCAGCTCCGGAAGATCGGTGTAGTACGGGGAGTCGCCGGTCGCGGAGTCGCCCGCCGGCGGCGTGTCCGCTGCGCCCGCCGCCGTCCCCTCCCTCGGTACGTCCGTCACACCCGGCGCCTGCGATGCGGCGAGGGCCGCCACCGCCGCCGCGGCCACCGCGGCGCTCATCGTTCCTCTACGCAGCCGCCTGCCGAATACCGGCGCCATGACCGAGCCACCCCTCCCCTATGTACGACTGTTGCGCGTCGCCCCACCCGCCGTGCACGCTTTCCCCTCGTACACGTCTGTCGTCGCACGTACGTACTCTCAGTGGGCCGACCCAGGCGACACTACGACAACTTCCGGCGCCCAGACACCCGTTCGTGCCCGGTTTTTACCGGTTGGCCGGGACGCCGCGACAGCACTGTTACGCGGCGGGCTTCCCGCCCTCCCCCTCCGCCGGCGCCGACCCGTCCGGGACCTCACTGATCTCGCTCTCCGGGGTGAAGCCCTGCCCCAGCGCACGGCCCCTGTTGAGGCCGCGGTGCACGGCCTGGGCGATGCGCTCGATGGTACGCACTCCGTACGACATCGAGGGGTTGCCGTGGGACAGGACGACGATGCGGTAGGTGCGGCCCGCGCCGGTGAACACGCCCACGCTGTGCACGCGCCAGCCGAACTTCGCCCGGGGCAGCCAGCCGTTCTTGAGGTGCGCGCGGATGCCCCGCGGCATGCCCGCGGGAACGCCCCAGCGCTGGTCGCGCCGCACCTCGGCCATCTGTCGCAGCCCGTACGCGCGCGAGCTCGGCCGCAGGTCGCCGCGGGCCCCCGTGAGCACGCCGAGCAGCTTCATCTGGTCGGCGGCGGTGGTCCGGGTCAGCCCCCAGAACCCGTACGGGCCAAGGGTGGTGGAGGTGGTGCCGGCGTGCCGCAGGAAACGGGAGAGGCAGGGCTGGCCCAGGTTTCGCCAGAGCCAGGTGGTCGCGGTGTTGTCCGACACGGTGATCATGGGGCGGATCCGGCGGCGCTCCCAGGCGGTGAGGCCGCGCCCCCACTCCTGCGCGCGGCGCAGCGCGGCCTCCATCATCAGGACCTTGACCACGCTGGCGGAGTCGTAACGGCGCCGGCTCGCGAGGTTGCAGACGAGACCGGTGCGGGTGTCGTGCACGGCCACGGAGACGGCGCCGCGCCGGGACGACAGCGCCGCCCGGATGTCCCTGGACATCCGGGCGGCGAAGGCACGGTCACGGCCCGCCGTGCAGAGCTCGGCACCCTGCCGACGGCCCGCGTCGGCGGCGGTCGCCGGTATGGGAGCCAGCAGAACGGTGGTGAGCGCCGCGGCGAGGGCCGTCCGGCACGTTCGCAGGTGAAAAGCCATGGCCACATCCTGCGCCCCGGCGCGGGGGCGCGGCGCTTTGCGTGGGGCCACGCGAGTGAGGGTTCGCTGCGCTGGCTTGGGCGGTTCTTTTTGGGTGCGGGTGGGTGGGGGTTGCTCGCGCAGTTCCCCGCGCCCCTGGGTCGTGCCTGGTCGGTGTCGGGGTTTTGCTGCGGGTGTGTTGTGGTTGTTCGCGCAGTTCCTCGCGCCCCTGAGGTCGTGCCTGGCTGGTGTCGGGGATTTGCTGCGGGTGTGTTGTGGTTGCTCGCGCAGTTCCCCGCGCCCCTGGGGGGACGGGGTGGGCGTGGTACGTCGGGATGCCCCCGGAGGGGCGTGGGGCGCCCCCGCAGGTAAGGCACCCACGGGAGGCCCATCAGGGGCGCGGGGAACTGCGCGACGAGCCACGATCCACCCGCAGACAAACAAGCGAGCCCCCACACCCCCGTACCCCCACCGTTCCCCGGCCCGGGAGGGCTAGTGCGCTGCGGATTCCCAGTTCGGGCCCACCCCTACCGACACATCCAGCGGCGCCCGCAGGGCCACCGCTCCCGCCATCTCCTTGCGGACCAGCTCCTCCACCTTCGTCCGCTCCCCCGGCGCGATCTCCAGGACGATTTCGTCGTGGACCTGCAGCAGCATCCGCGAGTCCAGCTTCGCCGCGGTCAGCGCCCCGTGGACGTTCAGCATGGCGATCTTGACGATGTCCGCCGCCGTGCCCTGGATCGGCGCGTTCAGCGCCATCCGCTCGGCCATCTCGCGCCGCTGGCGGTTGTCGCTGTTGAGGTCGGGGAGGTACCGCCGACGGCCCAGCATCGTCTCCGTGTACCCCGTCGCGCGGGCCTCGTCGACCGCGCGGCGCAGATAGTCCCGTACCCCTCCGAACCGCTCGAAGTACGTGTCCATCAGCGCACGCGCCTCGCCCGCCTCGATGTTCAGCTGCTGGGAGAGGCCGAACGCGGACAGCCCGTACGCAAGGCCGTACGACATCGCCTTGATCTTGCGCCGCATCTCCGCGTCGACCGCCGAGCCGTCGACGCCGAACACCTGCGAGGCGACCGTGGTGTGCAGGTCCTCGCCGGAGGTGAACGCCTCCAGGAGGCCCTCGTCCTCGGAGAGGTGCGCCATCACGCGCAGTTCGATCTGGCTGTAGTCCGCGGTCATCAGCGATTCGAAGCCCTCGCCGACCACGAAGCCGCGGCGGATGGCTCGGCCCTCGTCGGTGCGGACCGGGATGTTCTGCAGGTTCGGCTCCGTGGAGGAGAGCCGGCCCGTGGCCGCCACCGTCTGGTTGAACGTGGTGTGGATGCGGCCGTCCGCGGCGATCGACTTGATCAGGCCCTCGACGGTGACCCGCAGCTTCGCCTGCTCGCGGTGGCGGAGCATGATGACCGGAAGTTCGTTCTCCGTCTGGGCGGCCAGCCAGGCCAACGCGTCCGCGTCCGTGGTGTAACCGGTCTTGGTCTTCTTCGTCTTGGGGAGGTTCAGCTCGCCGAAGAGGACTTCCTGGAGCTGCTTGGGCGAGCCCAGGTTGAACTCGTGGCCCGCCGCCGCGTGCGCCTCCTTCACCGCCTGCTGCACCGCGCCCGCGAACTGCTGCTCCATCGCCTCCAGATGGGCGCGGTCCGCCGCGATGCCGTGCCGCTCGAGGCGGGCGAGCAGCGCCGACGTCGGCAGCTCGATGTCGGCGAGCAGATCGCTCGCGCCGACCTCCGTCAGCTTCTCGCCGAAGGCCGTACCCAGGTCGAGGACGGTGCGGGCCTGCGACATCAGGAAGTCGGCCTCGGCCCGGTCGTCCTCCTCCGTGCCGAACGCGAGCTGGCCCTCGGCCGCGGAGGCGGGCGCCAGCTCACGGCCCAGGTACTCCAGGGAGAGCGCGTCCAGGGCGAAGGAGCGGCGGCCCGGCTTCACCAGATACGCGGCGAGCGCCGTGTCCATGGTGACGCCGTCCACCGTCCAGCCGTGCTCCGGGAAGACCCGCATCGCGGCCTTGGCGTTGTGCAGGACCTTCGGCTTGGTGGGGTCGCCGATCCAGGCCGCGAAGGCGTTCTCGTCGGCCTCGTCCAGGGTCGAGGGGTCGAACCAGGCGGCCGCGCCGCCCGCCGCGGCCAGCGCCACCTCGGTGACCGTGCCCGTACCGAGCGACCACGTGTCGACCGTGGCCACGCCGAGCACCGCCCTGCCGTGCTCGGCCAGCCACGGGGCGAGCTCGCCCGCGCCGAGGACCACGCCGTCCAGCTCCACACCCGGCTCCGCCGGGGTCTGGTCCGCCTCCTCCGCGCCCGGGTCGACGGCGAGCAGCCGCTCCCGCAGCGAGGGGTTACGGATCTCCAGGGTGTCCAGGACCATCGCCAGCGCCGTACGGTCGTAGGCCGCGCGCTCCAAGTCGGTCACCGTCTTGGGCAGTTCGACATCCCGCACCATCTCGGTCAGGACGCGGTTGAGCTTGACCGACTCCAGGTGGTCCCGGAAGTTCTGCCCCGCCTTGCCCTTGACCTCGTCGGCCCGCTCGACGAGCTCGGCGAACGAACCGAACTGGTTGATCCACTTCGCGGCCGTCTTCTCCCCCACACCGGGGATGCCCGGCAGGTTGTCCGACGGGTCGCCGCGCAGCGCGGCGAAGTCCGGGTACTGGGCGGGGGTCAGGCCGTACTTCTCCACGACCTTCTCCGGGGTGAAGCGCGTCAGCTCCGAGACGCCCTTCGTGGGGTACAGCACCGTCACGTGGTCGGTGATCAGCTGGAAGGAGTCACGGTCACCCGTGACGATCAGCACGTCGAAGCCGGCCGCCTCCGCCTGCGTGGCCAGCGTGGCGATCACGTCGTCCGCCTCGAAGCCGTCGACCGCGAAACGCACCGCGTGCATCGCGTCGAGCATCTCGCCGATCAGCTCGACCTGACCCTTGAACTCGTCCGGGGTCTTCGAGCGGTTCGCCTTGTACTCGGGGAACTCCTCCGAGCGCCACGTCTTGCGCGACACGTCGAACGCCACCGCGAAGTGCGTGGGCGCCTCGTCGCGCAGCGTGTTCGCCAGCATCGACGCGAAGCCGTAGATCGCGTTCGTCGGCTGGCCGGTCGCGGTCGTGAAATTCTCCGCGGGCAGCGCGAAGAACGCCCGGTACGCCAGGGAGTGCCCGTCCATGAGCATCAGGCGCGGGCGCTGCTCACCGCCGGCCTTCTGGGCCTTGGCCGCCGCGGACTCGGACTTCTTCTTCGCTGCTGTTTCTGCCACGTCCCCGATCCTGCCACGCCCCACTGACAGTCCGGTCCCGTGCCGCCCCTGCGCCCCGCATTGTCACCGGCCCGTGGGAGGATCGGAGACGTAGCTCACGCAGGTGGGAGCCGTAGGCAGCGCAGGTGCTCGAAGGGGAGCCGACCATGGCAAGCAAGCCGCCCAAGGGCGATCCGGTCCAGGACGCGCCGCAGGTCGCGCCGGCACAGCACGCGGCTGCGGGCCTGCCCGCCATCGGTCACACGCTGCGCATGGCACAGCAGCAGATGGGCGTGCGGCGCACGGCGCTCACCCTGCTCCGCGTCAACCAGAAGGACGGCTTCGACTGCCCCGGCTGCGCCTGGCCCGAGCCCGACCACCGGCACGCGGCGGAGTTCTGTGAGAACGGCGCGAAGGCCGTCGCCGAAGAGGCCACCCTGCGCCGCGTCACGCCCGACTTCTTCGCCGCGCACCCCGTCGCCGACCTCGCGGGCCGCAGTGGGTACTGGCTGGGCCAGCAGGGCCGCCTCACCCACCCCATGTACCTGGCGGAGGGCGCCGAGCGGTACGAGCCGGTCTCCTGGGAGCGGGCCTTCGACATCGTCGCCGAGGAGATCGCCGCCCTGGACTCCCCCGACGAGTCCGTCTTCTACACCTCGGGCCGCACCAGCAACGAGGCGGCGTTCCTCTACCAGCTGTTCGCCCGCGAGCTCGGCACGAACAACCTCCCCGACTGCTCGAACATGTGCCACGAGTCGTCCGGCTCCGCACTCACCGAGACCATCGGCATCGGCAAGGGCAGCGTCCTCCTGGAGGACCTCTACAAGTCGGACCTGATCATCGTCGCCGGGCAAAACCCGGGCACCAACCACCCGCGCATGCTCTCCGCCCTGGAGAAGGCCAAGAACAACGGCGCGAAGATCATCACGGTCAACCCGCTGCCCGAGGCCGGCCTGGAGCGCTTCAAGAACCCGCAGACCGCCCACGGCATGCTCAAGGGCACCGCCCTCACCGACCTCTTCCTGCAGATCCGCCTCGGCGGCGACCAGGCCCTCTTCCGCCTCCTCAACAAGCTGATCCTGGAGACCGACGGCGCCGTCGACGAGGCGTTCGTCCGCGAACACACCCACGGATACGAGGAGTTCGTCCGGGCCGCGCGCGCCGCCGACTGGGACGACACCCTCCGGGCCACCGGCCTGGAGCGCGAACGCATCGAGGAAGCACTGCGCATGGTCCTCGCCTCGAAGCGCACCGTCGTGTGCTGGGCGATGGGCCTCACCCAGCACAAGCACGCCGTCCCGACCATCCGCGAGGTCGTCAACTTCCTCCTGCTGCGCGGCAACATCGGCCGCCCCGGCGCGGGCGTCTGCCCCGTGCGCGGCCACTCGAACGTGCAGGGCGACCGCACGATGGGCATCTTCGAGCGCCCCGCGCCCGCCTTCCTCGACGCCTTGGAGAAGGAGTTCGGCTTCGCCCCGCCCCGCCACCACGGCCTGGACGTCGTCCGCGCCATCAGGGCCCTGCGCGACGGCGAGGCGAAGGTCTTCTTCGCCATGGGCGGCAACTTCGTCGCCGCGTCCCCCGACACCGACGTCACCGAAGCCGCGATGCGCAAGGCACGCCTGACCGTGCACGTGTCGACCAAGCTCAACCGCTCGCACGCCGTCACCGGCGCCCGCGCCCTGATCCTGCCCACGCTCGGCCGCACCGAGCGGGACGTCCAGGGCGGCGGCGAGCAGTTCGTGACCGTCGAGGACTCCATGGGCATGGTGCACGCCTCGCGCGGACGCCTGGAGCCCGCCGGCAAGCAGCTGCTCTCCGAGCCCGCCATCGTGTGCCGCCTCGCCCGCCGCGTCCTCGGCAGCGCCTCGCGCACCCCGTGGGAGGAGTTCGAGAAGGACTACGCCACCGTGCGCGAGCGCATCGCGCGCGTGATCCCCGGCTTCGAGGACTTCAACGCCAAGGTGGCGCGCCCCGGCGGCTTCGCCCTGCCGCACGCGCCGCGCGACGAGCGCCGCTTCCCCACCGCCACCGGCAAGGCCAACTTCACCGCCGCCCCCGTGGAGTACCCCGAGCTCCCCGCGGGCCGGCTGCTGCTGCAGACGCTGCGCTCCCACGACCAGTACAACACCACGATCTACGGCCTGGACGACCGCTACCGCGGCATCAAGAATGGCCGCCGGGTGGTCCTGGTCAACCCCGACGACGCCGCCGAGCTCGGCCTCACCGAGGGGGCCTATGCCGACCTGGTCAGCGAGTGGCAGGACGGCGTGGAGCGCCGCGCGCCGGGCTTTCGCATCGTGCTCTACCCGACGGCGCGGGGCTGCGCGGCCGCGTACTACCCGGAGACCAACGTCCTGGTGCCGCTGGACGCCACCGCCGACACCAGCAACACCCCTGCCAGCAAGTCCGTCGTCGTACGCCTGGAACAATCGGCGATCGACTGAGCGTTTGCTCAGCGTCAGGTGGACGACGAACGAACGGAGCCGGTCCCCATGGGTGAGCAGCACAGCGTGAAGTTCCCGCAGGAGGTCCTCGACGAGTACGCCTCGCTCGGGGTCGACCTGCCCGCCCTGTTCTCCGCGGGGCACCTCGGCACCCGCATGGGCGTGCAGATCGTGGAGGCCTCGGCGGACCGCGTCGTCGGCACCATGCCCGTCGAGGGCAACACCCAGCCATACGGACTGCTGCACGGCGGCGCGTCCGCGGTGCTCGCCGAGACCCTCGGCTCGGTCGGCGCGATGCTGCACGGCGGCGCGAGCAAGCTAGCCGTCGGCGTCGACCTGAACTGCACGCACCACCGCGGGGCCCGCTCCGGTCTGGTCACCGGGGTGGCGACGCCCGTGCACCGCGGCCGCTCGACGGCGACGTACGACATCGTGATCAGCGACGAGCAGGGCAAGCGGGTGTGCAGCGCCCGGCTGACCTGCATGCTGCGGGACGCGCCCCCGCAGCCCGGCTCGGCCGGCTGACCTCCGGCCGCCCCGGCAGGGCGGGCGGACGCCCCGGAAGGGCGGGCGGGCGATTAGGAAGGGCGGGTGCGGGCGCATTGTCGGAGCGTGCGGCTCCGGACTAGCGTCGGCGCATGAGGCACCGGATACCGCTCTGTGCGCTCGCCCTCGCCGCCGTCGCCGCCGCCGGATGCACCGGCTCCGACCCCGACGACCCCGGCGCCACCCCCCGCCCCTCCTCCCCCACCACGTCCCCCGCCGACCTGTGCGCCCACGTCGTCGGCGGGTGGGCGCGGCAGATCTACGCCTCGGGCGACCGGGGATACGGCGACTACCAGTCGATGGGCCTGTCCAACGGGCAGTACCAGATCCTGCGCGACATCCTGGACGCCGCCCGCATCGAACGCAGGCGCGAAACCGACGCCGCCGGGCGAAAGTTGATCGACCGTCAGGCGCGCGAGCGGTGCGCCGACCGGTACCGCGACGGCGGGCCGAGCGACGGGCCGTGGGTGTGAACGCCATCGGCCCGGTCGAACCGGGCGAGGACACCTACGACCACGAGCCCGCCCTCGCACCCCCGGCCCCGCCCGCCCCGCACCAGCGGCGCAGACGCCGTGCCGTGCTCACCGCCGCCGTCGCCGCACTGGCCGGCGCGGCGGGGCTCGCCCTGTATCTGACCCGCCCGGAACCGCCCCCTCCACCTCCGCCTCCGCCCACCCCGTGGCCGTCGCAGAGCGTGTCCGTGACGTACGCCGGAGAGATGTCGCGCCCCCGGGCCGGGGACCGGAGTTTCACCTTCGCCGTCGCGTTCGCGCAGGAGTCGGGGCCGCCGGTGGCCGTCCGCCGGATCGCTCAGCCGTCGGTAGCTCTTTCGGTCAGCACAGGCCCTGCCACCCCTTTCACGGTCAAAACGGGAGCACCCCGGAAGTTGATCATCAGGATGCACATTCGCGCATGCGGAGAAGTACCCCGGAATGCAGGACTCCCTTTCCTCGAAGTGACTCTGCGTAATAAACGCGCAATCGAGAAGCAGAGTTACATCCTGGGTCCGGAATACGCGAATGATCTTTCCGGGGCTCTTGCCTCCGCATGCCCTCGAACACCGGTGTCATGAGTCAAACACCTTTTCAGTCCTGCCACTTGCGCTGGAAGTTCTCACCATGTGGATACGTCGAGATCCACCGAACAAGGCCATATTCAGCCCCAACCGCCCCCCGCGTTCCAGCCCGGAATACTCCGTGGCATAACAAGAGCGTCACAGCCTTGGTCCGACCACTCCACCAAGAACAAAGCCCCCCTTAGAGTCACGGCCAGTCACCGCGCCCACCGGATTCCTCTCAGTTCGGTTCCGCGCTCGACTCGGCATCCCAACAAGGGACAGCCGTGCCAGGGGAAAGGACTGATCGTGCGTCAACGTTCGCTCATAGCCATCACCGCTGCACTCACCGCGGGGGCTCTCACCCTCACCGCCTGTGGCTCACGCGACGACAAGGACGACGGGGACGAGGCCGGTGGGGGCGGCACCACCGTGGTCATCGGCGTCGACGCGCCCCTGACCGGTGAACTCTCCGCACTGGGCCTCGGCATCCGCAACTCCGTCGACCTCGCCACCAAACAGGCCAACGAGAAGCAGTACGTCGACGGCGTCACCTTCAAGATCGAGGCCCTCGACGACCAGGGACAGCCCTCGTCCGGCCAGACCAACGCCACCAAGTTCGTCGCCGACAAGGACGTCCTCGGCGCCGTCGGGCCCCTGAACTCCTCCGTCGCCGAATCCATGCAGAAGGTCTTCGACGACGCCAAACTCGTCCAGGTCTCCCCCGCCAACACCAACCCCGCCCTCACCCAGGGCCCGGACTGGAACGGCGGCAAGAAGGCGCGCCCCTACAAGTCCTACTTCCGCACGGCCACCACCGACGCGATCCAGGGACCGTTCGCCGCCCAGTACCTGTACAACAAGGCCAAGAAGAAGAAGGTCTTCGTCGTCGACGACAAGAAGACCTACGGCGCCGGACTCGCCGCCACCTTCAAGGACGAGTTCACCAAACTCGGCGGCAAGGTCGTCGGCACCGAACACATCAACCCCGACACCAAGGACTTCGGCGCCGTCGCCACCAAGATCCGCAACTCCGACGCCGACCTCGTCTACTACGGCGGCGAATACCCGCAGGCCGGACCCCTCAGCAAGCAGATGAAGCAGGCAGGCTCCAAGGCCCCCCTCGTCGGCGGCGACGGAATCTACAGCGCCGACTTCATCAAGCTCTCCGGCAAGCAGGGCGTCGGCGACTACGCCACCTCCGTCGGCCAGCCCGTCGAAGAACTCCCCTCCGCCAAGGAGTTCATCGCCAACTACAAGAAGGCCGGCTTCAAGGAGGCCTACGAGGCCTACGGCGGCTACTCCTACGACAGCGCCTGGGCCATCATCGAAGCCGTCAAGAAGATCGTCGACGACAACGACGGCAAACTGCCCGACGACGCCCGCACCAAGGTCATCGACGCCATGAAGGGCGTCTCCTTCGACGGCGTCACCGGCAAGGTCTCCTTCGACGAATACGGCGACGCGACCAACAAGCAGCTCACCGTGTACCAGGTCAAGACGACCGACCCCAAGAGCGGCTGGAAGGCCGTCGAATCGGGCACCTACTCCGGGTCCAACTGACACCCGGCCCGCAGCCCACGACCGACCGCGCGGGGCGCTGACAAGCAAGCGCCCCGCGCGGCGTCGCATCCGTCGCACTCGTCACCAGGAGCGTACGGCCGCGCGCCGGCCCCCGAGCCCCCCGCGCAACAGCCGCACGACAACGAAAGACTCGGAGGACCTGCGGTGCACGAACTGCCGCAACAGCTGGTCAACGGCCTGCTATTGGGATCCATGTACGGCCTCATCGCCATCGGCTACACAATGGTCTACGGCATCGTCCAGCTCATCAACTTCGCCCACGGCGAGATCTTCATGACCGGCGGATTCGGCGCCCTCACCGTCTGGCTCTGGCTCCCCTCGGGCACCAGCATGTGGGCAGCCGTCCCCCTCATGCTCATCGGCGCGATCTTCGTCTCCACCACCATCGCCGTCGGCGCCGAACGCTTCGCCTACCGGCCCCTACGAGAAGCCCCACGCCTGGCCCCCCTCATCACCGCCATCGGCCTCTCGCTCGCCCTCCAACAAGCCGTCTGGGCCTGGTACCCCGAAGCGAAATCCGCCCGCTCCTTCCCCGAACTGCCCGGCGGATCCATCCACATCGGCTCCGTCACCATGCAACCCGGCGACATCTTCCTCCTCGTCGCCGCACCCATCTGCATGGTCGCCCTCGGCTGGTTCGTCATGAAGACCCGCATCGGCCGCGGCATGCAAGCCACCGCACAAGACCCCGACACCGCCAAACTCATGGGGATCAACACCGACCGCGTCATCGTCGTCGCCTTCGCCATCGGCGCCGCCTTCGCCGGCATCGCCGCCGTCGCCCGCGGCCTCAAGTACGGCCAGATCGACTTCCGCATGGGCTTCATCCTCGGCCTCAAAGCCTTCACCGCGGCCGTCCTCGGCGGCATCGGCAACATCTACGGCGCCATGATCGGCGGCGTCGTCCTCGGCCTCGCCGAATCCATGGCCACCGCCTACATCAACGACGTCCCCGGCATGGCCAAACTCGGCGGCCAGTCCTGGGCCGACGTCTGGGCCTTCGTACTCCTCATCATCGTCCTCCTCGTCAGGCCCCAGGGCCTACTCGGCGAGCGCGTCGCGGACAGGGCGTGACCACCATGACCACACAGACCACAGCCGCAGACGGCCCCCGCCCGCAGGACCTCCACAAGGACAAGGCCGCCACCGGACTCATCCCCATCCCGGTCGGCCCCGCCCGCGCACTCGCCACCGGCGGCGGCATCCTCACCGTCATCTCCGCGTTCCTCGCCTGGACCTGGACCGCGAAATTCCCCGGCGACCTCACCGTCTACGGCTACCCCGGCGGCCTCCAGTGGCTCGTCCTCATCGCCGGCGCCCTCACCACCGTGTACGGACTCGCCTCCTACGGCATCAAGGGCCTGCGCGCCCTCGCCCCCGCCGGAGCCGACGCCGCCCTCAAATACGCCTCGCTCGCCGCCTTCGCCACCGCCTGGTACACGATCATCGCGATCAGCGACAAACTCGGCGGCCTCGCCAACCTCGAACCCGGCGGCTGGATCGTCGCCCTCGCCACCCTCGCCGCCCTCACCGGCGCCCTCGCCCTGCCCTTCGAACGACCCCACACCTACCCGGTCGACCCCGAAGACAGCACCTGGGAACAGTACAAACACCGCGCCCGCAACAGCCGCACCATCATCAAGGGCGCCTTCACCGCCGACACCCCCGCACCGCCCCGCACACTCAACTCGTACGTCGAAATCCTCATCATCGTCGCCGCCCTCGCCACCGGCCTGCTCGTCTTCACCTACGGCATCGGCACCGAATACGACGAACTCTTCATCGGCTTCCTCATCACCGTCGGCTTCGGCTTCGCCGCCCTCGCCAAAGCCGGCCTCGTCGCCCAGATCTCCACCTACACCGCACGCCACCGCAACATCACCCTCATCGGCGCCTTCCTCGCCGCCGCAGCCTTCCCCTTCACCCAGAGCGACGACCAATACGCCACCATCGGCGTCTACATCCTCATCTTCGCCACCGTCGCCCTCGGCCTGAACATCGTCGTCGGACTCGCAGGCCTCCTCGACCTCGGATACGTCGCCTTCCTCGGCGTCGGCGCCTACGCCGCGTCCATGGTCTCCGGAACCCCCTCCTCCCCCTTCGACATCCACCTCCCCTTCTGGGGCGCCATCCTCGTCGGCGCCGGCGCCAGCCTCGTCTTCGGCGTCCTCATCGGCGCCCCCACCCTCCGACTGCGCGGCGACTACCTCGCCATCGTCACCCTCGGATTCGGCGAAATCTTCCGCCTCGCCGCCAACAACAGCGACGGCAGCTCCGGACCCGACATCACCAACGGATCCAACGGCATCTCCTCCATCCCCAACCTCAAGATCCTCGGATTCGACTTCGGCCTGGAACACAGCATCGGCGGCTTCACCATCGGCCGCTTCGCCAACTACTTCTTCCTGATGCTGCTCATCACCCTCGTCGTCGTCCTCGTCTTCCGACGCAGCGGCGACAGCCGTATCGGACGCGCCTGGGTCGCCATCCGCGAAGACGAGACAGCCGCACTCGCCATGGGCATCAACGGCTTCCGCGTCAAACTCATCGCCTTCGCCCTCGGCGCATCCCTCGCCGGCCTCGCCGGCACCGTCCAGGCCCACGTGACCTACACCGTCACCCCCGAGCAGTACCAATTCGCCAACTCCGTACCACCCAACTCCGCCTTCCTCCTCGCCGCCGTCGTCCTCGGCGGCATGGGAACCATCAGCGGACCCCTCGTCGGCGCCTCCCTGCTCTACCTCATCCCCAACAAACTCCAATTCCTCGGCGACTACCAGCTCTTCGCCTTCGGACTCGCCCTCGCACTCCTCATGCGCTTCCGCCCCGAAGGCCTCATCCCCAACCGCCGCCGCCAACTCGAATTCCACGAGGCCGAACTCAGCCCCGGCGAGACGCCGCCCCCCGCAGCCCTCAGCAAGACAGGGGTCTGACCCATGACCACGGACATCACCAAAGAGGACACCACCCCCGCCACCCCGGCAGGACAAACCGTCCTCGACGCCCGCGGCGTCACCATGCGCTTCGGCGGCCTCACCGCCGTACGCAACGTCGACCTCACCGTCAACACCGGCGAAATCGTCGGCCTCATCGGCCCCAACGGCGCAGGCAAAACCACCTTCTTCAACTGCCTCACCGGCCTGTACATCCCCACCGAAGGCGAAGTCCGCTACAAAGGCAGCATCCTGCCCGCCAAATCCTTCAAGGTCACCGCGGCAGGCATCGCCCGCACCTTCCAGAACATCCGCCTCTTCGCCAACATGACCGTCCTGGAGAACGTGCTCGTCGGCCGCCACACGAGGACGAAGGAAGGCCTCTGGTCCGCGCTGCTCCGCGGCCCCGGATTCCACAAGGCCGAAGCCGCCTCCAAGGCCCGCGCCATGGAACTCCTCGAATTCGTCGGACTCGCCGCCAAAGCCGAACACCTCTCGCGCAACCTCCCCTACGGAGAACAGCGCAAACTGGAGATCGCCCGAGCCCTCGCCAGCGAACCCGGCCTCCTGCTCCTCGACGAACCCACCGCCGGCATGAACCCGCAGGAAACCCGCGCCACCGAAGAACTCGTCTTCGCCATCCGGGAAATGGGCATCGCCGTCCTCGTCATCGAGCACGACATGCGCTTCATCTTCAACCTCTGCGACCGCGTCGCCGTCCTCGTCCAAGGCGAGAAACTCGTCGAAGGCACCAGCGAAACCGTGCAACAGGACGACCGCGTCATCGCCGCCTACCTCGGCGAGCCCTTCGAGGAGAACAACACATGACCGCACTCCTCGAAGTCGAGGACCTCCGCGTCGCCTACGGCAAGATCGAAGCCGTCAAAGGCATCAGCTTCTCCGTCGACGCCGGCGAAGTCGTCACCCTCATCGGCACCAACGGCGCGGGAAAAACCACCACACTCCGCACCATATCCGGCCTCCTCAAGCCGGTCGGCGGCTCCATAAAATTCAACGGCAAAGCACTCCGCAAATACCGCGCCGACCAAATCGTCGCCCTCGGCCTGGCCCACTCCCCCGAAGGCCGCCACATCTTTCCCCGCATGACCATCGAGAACAACCTCCGCCTCGGCGCCTACCTGCGCTCCGACCGAGCAGGCATCGAAAAGGACATCAACCGCGCCTACGACCTCTTCCCCATCCTCGGCGAACGCAAGAAACAGGCCGCGGGCACCCTCTCGGGCGGCGAACAACAAATGCTCGCCATGGGCCGGGCCCTCATGTCCCAGCCCAAACTCCTCATGCTCGACGAACCCTCCATGGGCCTCTCCCCGATCATGATGCAGAAGATCATGGCGACCATCGCCGAACTGAAATCCCAGGGCACGACGATCCTCCTCGTCGAACAGAACGCCCAAGCGGCGCTCTCCCTCGCCGACCACGGCCACGTCATGGAGGTCGGCAAGGTCGTCCTCTCCGGCACGGGCGGCGACCTCCTGCACGACGAATCCGTGCGGAAGGCGTACCTCGGCGAGGACTGAGCGTCCGCCCCGCCCCGCACACGAGGAGGCCCGCACCCCGGATCCGGGGTGCGGGCCTCCTCGTACGGACGGGAGCGGGCGCTCAGCCCTTCGACGCCTTCTTCTCCTCGGAGTCCTCGATGACCGCCTCCGCCACCTGCTGCATCGACAGCCGACGGTCCATCGACGTCTTCTGGATCCACCGGAACGCGGCGGGCTCCGTCAGGCCGTACTCCGTCTGCAGAATCGACTTCGCCCGGTCCACGAGCTTCCGCGTCTCCAGACGCTGGGAGAGGTCGGCGACCTCCTTCTCCAGCGTCTTCAGCTCCGTGAACCGCGAGACGGCCATCTCGATCGCCGGGACGACGTCCGTCTTGCTGAACGGCTTCACGAGGTACGCCATCGCGCCGGCGTCGCGGGCACGCTCGACGAGGTCGCGCTGCGAGAACGCGGTGAGCATGAGCACCGGGGCGATGGACTCCTCGGCGATCTTCTCCGCCGCGGAGATGCCGTCCAGGACGGGCATCTTCACGTCGAGGATCACCAGGTCGGGCTTGTGCTCGCGGGCCAGCTCCACGGCCGTCTGGCCGTCCCCGGCCTCGCCCACGACGCTGTAGCCCTCTTCCTCGAGCATCTCTTTGAGGTCGAGCCGGATCAGGGCCTCGTCCTCGGCGATGACGACGCGGGTCGTCAGCGGCGGCACGTGCGACTTGTCGTCGTCGGACACGTCGGTGGGCTGGGGCGACTCGGGGGCGGTCACGGGGGCTCCTCGTTCATGGCAGGTGCACTGCCCTAGCAGGGTACCTAGCTGCGTCGCCGCCCGGTGACCCGGTACACTTCCGGCAGTGCCTGGCCGGGTTGGTGGAACGGTATACACGGAGGTCTCAAACACCTCTGCCTGAGAGGGCTTGCGGGTTCGAATCCCGCACCCGGCACCCCCGAGAAGCGGAGGTCCACATTCGCGTGGATCTTCGCTTTTTGCTACGTGCAGCCACGGCTCGTTGCGCAAAGTGGTCGTATGAACTTTCACGGCACAGAAGTGCGACAGAAGGCACTCACACTGCTGCGGGGCGGAGCGAAAAACGCTTGGGTCGCGCGCGAGCTGAACGTTCCGCTCGGCACCGTCGGCTATTGGAAGCACATGGACCGGGCCAAGCGCGGAGAATGCCCCGGGAGACACGACCCGAAGTGTCCACGCTGTGACGGCCGCGATCTCGACGAAGGCGCGTACTCGTACCTCCTGGGCCTTTATCTGGGCGACGGGCACATCATCCGGTACTCCGCCCACCGGGTCCCGAGCCTGATGATCGTCTGCGCCGAGGCGTGGCCGGGGCTCATGGATCTCTGTGAAGAAGCGATGCGCGTGGTGTTCCCCGACAACTCGGTCTGTCGCGTACGCCGGACCGGTTGTCGGAACGTGAAGGTCTACTCGAAACACCTGTGGTGCATGTTCCCCCAGCACGGCCCCGGCAGAAAGCACGAGCGAAAGATCGCCCTCGAACCCTGGCAGCAGGAGATCGTCGACGCCCACCCGTGGGACTTCATCCGCGGGCTCATCCACTCCGACGGCTGCCGCATCACCAACTGGACGACCCGCGTCGTCGGCGGCGTACGCAAGCGCTACGAATATCCCCGGTACTTCTTCACCAACAAGTCCGACGACATCAGGCAACTCTTCACCGACACCCTCGACGCGCTCGGCGTCGGCTGGACGCACTGCACCCGGCACGGGAACCCGTTCAACATCTCCGTCGCCCGCAAGGCCGACGTGGCCCTGATGGACGTCCACGTCGGCCCGAAACACTGAGCAGCCGCGCTACTTCGGGCTGTCGTCCTCGCCGATGTGGTGGATGCGGACCAGGTTCGTGGAGCCGGTGACTCCGGGAGGGGAGCCCGCCGTGATGACCACGATGTCGCCCCGCTCGCAGTGGCCGCCCTTGAGCAGCAGCTCGTCGACCTGTTCGACCATCGCGTCGGTGGAGTCGACGTGCGGGCCGAGGAGGGTTTCCACGCCCCACGTGAGGTTGAGCTGGGAGCGGGTCGCCTTGTCGGGGGTGAAGGCGAGGAGCGGGATGGGTGAGCGGTAGCGGGAGAGGCGGCGGACCGTGTCGCCGGACTGCGTGAAGGCGACGAGGTACTTCGCGCCGAGGAAGTCGCCCATTTCGGCGGCCGCGCGGGCGACGGCGCCGCCCTGGGTGCGGGGTTTGTTGCGTTCGGTGAGCGGGGGCAGGCCCTTCGCGAGGATGTCCTCTTCCGCCGCTTCGACGATGCGGCCCATCGTCTTGACCGTTTCGATGGGGTATTTGCCGACGCTGGTTTCTCCGGAGAGCATTACCGCGTCGGTGCCGTCGATGACGGCGTTGGCCACGTCGCTCGCCTCGGCCCTGGTGGGGCGGGAGTTGTCGATCATCGAGTCGAGCATTTGCGTGGCGACGATGACCGGTTTGGCGTTGCGCTTGGCGAGTTTGATGGCGCGCTTCTGGACGATCGGGACTTGTTCGAGGGGCATTTCGACGCCGAGGTCGCCGCGGGCGACCATGATGCCGTCGAAGGCGGCGACGATGTCTTCGATGTTGTCGACGGCCTGGGGCTTTTCGACCTTGGCGATGACGGGGAGGCGGCGGTCTTCCTCGTCCATGATGCGGTGGACGTCTTCGATGTCGCGTCCGCTGCGGACGAAGGAGAGGGCGATGACGTCGAAGCCGGTGTGCAGGGCCCAGCGGAGGTCTGCTTCGTCCTTGTCGCTGAGTGCGGGGACGGAGACGGCGACGCCGGGGAGGTTGAGGCCTTTGTGGTCGGAGACCATGCCGCCTTCGACGACGGTGGTGGCGACGCGGGGTCCGTCGACGGAGGTGACTTCGAGGGTCACTTTGCCGTCGTCGACGAGGATGCGTTCGCCGGTGGTGACGTCGTCGGCGAGGCCGCTGTAGGTGGTGCCGCAGTGCTGGCGGTCGCCTTGGGTGCCGGATTCGACGGTGATGGTGAAGTCGTCGCCGCGTTCGAGTAGTACGGGGCCTTCGCTGAAGCGGCCGAGGCGGATCTTCGGGCCTTGAAGGTCGGCGAGGATGCCGACGCTGCGGCCGGTTTCTTCGGCGGCCTTGCGCACGCGCTGGTAGCGCTCCTCGTGCTCGGCGTGGGTGCCGTGGCTGAGGTTGAAGCGGGCGACGTCCATTCCGGCTTCGACCAGTGCCTTGATCTGGTCGTAGGAGTCGGTGGCGGGTCCCAGGGTGCAGACGATTTTTGCTCGGCGCATGGTTCGAGCCTAGGCCTTACCGGCGGGTAGAGAATTGGTCGGGGGTGACTACTCAACAACCTTTGCATGAAGGGTTATTGACAAGTGTTGAATTGTGCGGGGAGCCGCTCCGATGAGCGGCTCCCGTCGTGCGGCGTGTGGTGTGTGGGGCCTCATCTGCGGGCTATGTCGTCCAGGTGGGCGTCGAGTTCGGCGAGGCCGGGGTGGTCGAGGAGTTTTTCCAGGGTGCGGTGTCGTTTTTCGGCGGTGTAGGCCGCGGTGACCTCTTGTGGGGTGACGGTGAGGGTGCGGGCCAGTGCGGCCGTCTGTTCGGGGGTGAGGCCGGCATCGAGGGCGATGGCGGCGATGGTGACGATCCGCAGGTGTGCTTCGACGTCTTCGGTGTGTCCGGCCAGTCGGTACTGGCGCAGCAGCCAGCGGGCGAACGCTCCTCTGCCGGCGTGGTCAGCCATGGTGCTGGATCCACCAGGCGGCGAGGCCGGCGAGGCTGGTGCCGAGGCCGTAGCAGGTGCCGCGCAGGAGGTGGGTGGCGGCGTCGCGGCGGGGGCTGTTGTCCGGTGGGGCACTGGTTGTGCGTCGGGGGTTCGGCTTACGCTTTCGCATGGGTGGCCCTCCTGGGGGCGTGCCTGTCGAGGAGCCTGTCGGCGGTCGGTGGCCTAGGAACCGAGGGACCGCCGGGCAGGCTTTTTGCTGTGGGGGTCTTTTGCTGCTGGTGTCTTTGGCTGCCGCTGTGGGTCAGTGTTGTTGGGCGCAGTGCTGGAGGCGGTCGGCGATTTCACGTTCGGGGCGGCAGACGAGTACCGCGTCCGCGTCGTCGCGGGTGGCGAGGCGTTGCACTTCGGCGGTGATGCCGGGTTCGCGGGTGGTGTGGGGCGGGTGGTGGGGCGTGGTGTCGTCCGGGTCGTCGTGGCAGTGCTGGAGCTGGTCGAGCCAGTGGGCGGCCTCGGTGCTTTCGCCGCGTCCGAGGTGGTGCAGGTGGAGGCAGTGGGCGGCGGCGCGGTTCTGGGCGCCGGCGGCGAGTTGCCACCAGAACTGTGCGCTTTCGGGGTGGTCGGCGAGGTGGAGCATGCAGGCGAAGATGTGGGCGCCGCCGATGTCGAGGTCTTTGAGGGGGGTGCGGTTTCCGTCGGGGCCGCCTTCGCCGATCTCTTGTGCGAGTCGTTCGATGTGGACGGCGGCGCCGGCCTGGTCGAGTGTGGCGCGTACCAGGGCGGTCAGTTGGCGGCGGGCGCGTGCGACGGGTGGGACTTCTTTGGAGTGGGGTACGTAGCCGGCGTCCTCGGCGAGGCGGCGTAGTCCGGCTCCTACGTCGAACGGCCGTCGGCGTGTGCGTAGTTCGGTGCCGACTTGCGCCAGAAGTGTCTCCATGGTGGTCATTTCCGGTCCCCCTCGGTCTTGATGTATGAGGCCACGGCGGGCTCCAGCCGCTCCTTCGCTTTGCGGCAGTGGTAGTCGACGGTGCTGGGTGTGACGCCCATGTACCAGCTGATCCGCTGGGTGTCGTACTGCAGGACGTGGCGCAGGACGACGACGTCGAATTGGCGTGGCGGCAGTTTGCACATGGCCCGGAAGAGGCCGATGTCGCTGGGCAGGAGTGCCAGGCGTTTGCGGAAGGCTTTGAGTGCCTCGGACATGACGACGCGTCGCAGGATCGCCCATGTCTGTTGGTGGAGGTCGTTCTCCCCGGTCAGTGCGGACCAGTGCTGCAGGATTTCAAGGAACGCGCGGTGCACAGCGTCTTCGGCGGCCGCGTTGGTGCCGAGTCGCAGCAACGCGTAGGAGTGAAACGCTTCCTGGTTGCTCAGGTAGAGCGTCTCGAATTCCAGCGGCAGGGGCAGCACGGACGCGGCTACCGGGCTGCTGCCGTCCTCCGCGTGGACGTCATCGTTCATGAGTCCTTCATGAGGGCTTGAAGCGAAGGGCGACCGTCAACTCGTGTCCCGTCACCCACTGGTGAGGGTTACTCAATCGCGCGATGTTGCCGAACACGCATGCGCAGGGATTCGAAAATCACGCAGTGATCATTGAACGCTGCACAACGTCACCAGGTACTGATGGGTAACGGAGCGTGACCACGAGGTTTACGAAGACCCCCGAGGTGAGGTCTACGCCAATGACCGCACCCACTGTGACCCACCTCACATAACGCGTACGGCGTGCACACAGGGCGTACGCCGCCCCACTCGACACGTACGAGTGGAAGCCCCTCGAACTCACCCCGAACAGCGCGCGAGTGTGCTCTCGACCAGGCCGTCGACGTACTCCGGTGTCAGCGGTACGACGCCGAACAGCACCCTCATGTACATCGGCGCCAGGACGCCGTCCAGCACCCCCAGCACGTCGGGGGCGCCCTCGCCGCGGGCGCGGGCGCGCTCCAGCATGCCCTGGAGCTGTTCGGAGCGGACGGCGAGGAACTGGTCGCGGGCCGACTCGCCGCCGGGGCCGGTGGCCAGCGCGGCGAGGACGGTGCGCAGCAGTGCCAGGCCGTCCGGGCCGGTGACGTCCTCGGCGGCCTTGGCGGCGAAGGAGCGCAGGTCGGCGCGGAGGCTGCCGGTGTCGGGCACGGGTGAGTGCTCGGTGAGGCGGCTGACGACCGCGTCCATGAGGAGCGCCTCCAGAGTGCCCCAGCGGCGGTAGATGCTGCTGTCCGCGACGCCGGCGCGGGTGGCGACGTCGCCGACGGTGAAGGTGCCGTAGCCGCGTTCGGCGATGAGTTCGGTGACGGCCTGGTGGACGGCGGTGCGGACCCGGGCGCTGCGGCCTCCCGGGCGGCGGGCGGGGGCGGGGGCCGGGGCGGTTGTCGGAGGGGTGGCCGGCGTCTGGGGCTCCTTCATGACGCCCATCTTAACGCAGGGTCCGCTTGCGTTTATGTCGTCGGCGGGTCTACGGTCGCACTAAAGCAGCCACCAACTGCGTTAGGAGCTTTCCCATGAAGCCGCTCTTCTTCGCCGACCACCCGTCGTTCTGGTACGAGACCCTGCGGTCGTTCGGCCACATCGCCTACGGCGGCGCCGACTTCGGCGAGGTCGTCACCACCGCCCAGCGCATCACCGCCGGCGACTACGACAGCTGGTACGACCAGTGGCTGGCCACCGCCGACCGCGTCGCCGAGCAGGCGCACACCTCCCTCGCGGGCGGTCACCGTGTCAGCGCCCGCGACGGCTTTCTGCGCGCCTCGAACTACTACCGCTCGGCCGAGTTCTTCCTGCACGGCGACGCCGCCGACCCGCGCATCCGGCACGCCTACGACGCCTCCGTCACCGCTTTCCGCCGGGCCGCGGAGCTGTTCACCCCGGCGATCGAACCGGTCGAGATCCCGTACGAGGACACGACCCTGCCCGGCTACCTCTACCGCCCCGACGACTCCGGCCGGCCGCGCCCGACCGTGGTGATGTTCAACGGCTTCGACGGCACCGCCGAGGAGATGCACTTCTTCGGCGCGGCCACGGCCGTCGAACGCGGCTACACCGTCCTGGTCTTCGACGGTCCCGGGCAGCCGGGCACCCGTCACCGTCAGGGGCTGACGTTCCGTCCCGACTGGGAGAGCGTCGTCACGCCGGTCCTCGACCACGCGGTGACGCTGCCCGGGGTCGATCCGGCGCGGATGGCCGTGTTCGGCCTCAGCATGGGCGGTTATCTGGCGCCCCGCGCCGCCGCCTTCGACCGGCGGATCGCCGCGGTCGTCGCGCTCGACGGGGTCTTCGACCTCGGGGACATCAGCACCGCCTTCCTCTCGATGCCGCGCGAGGAGGCCGAGCGCCGGCTGCGGGCGGCTCGGGATCCGGAGCTCGACGCGCTGCTCGCCGAGGGCATGGCCGCCTCCCCCACGCTCAAGTGGGCGGTGGAGCACGGCATGTTCGCGATGGGTGTGGACAGCCCGCGGGCGTTCTGCGCGGCCTACCTCGACTACCACCTGCGGGACGGTCTCGCCGAGAAGATCGCCTGTCCGGTGCTGGTCTGCTCCGCCGAGGAGGACGGCTTCTTCCAGGGCCAGCCGGAACAGCTGTACGCGCATCTCACCTGCGAGAAGACGTTGATGGCGTTCACCGACGAGGAGGGCGCCGCGGCGCACTGCCAGTCCGGCGCCCAGCGGCTGGCGCTCGGCCGTGTCTACGACTGGCTGGACGGAGTGCTGGGGTGACGGCCCACCGGCCCACCGCGGTGACGGCCCACCGGCCCGTGGTGGTCGACCGCATCGACCGGGCGTTGTCCGTGACGGGCACGGTGGTCGAGGCGGTCGGTGCCGGTGACGGCTGGTCCGCGCCAACCCCCTGCGCGGGGTGGGACGCGCGGACGACGCTCAACCATCTTGTCGGCGGCATACGGATCTACACCGCCGAGCTGACCGGCACCGACGCCGGGGGCGAGCACCACGACGACTGGCTCGGCACGGATCCCGTCGGCGCCTTCCGGGCCGCCGCCGAGGCCGATCGCCCGGCCTGGCACCGTGCGGCCGCGACCGACGCCGCGCTGGCCGCGATGACGGTCCGCCTGGGGTTCGGCACCGTCCCGGGTCCGCTGGCGGCGCTGATCCACCTCATGGAAGTGCTGGCCCACGGCGTGGACCTGGCGATCGCCGTCGGCCGGACCGACCTGGTCGACCAGCGGCAGTGCGCGGAGCTGCTCGCGCGCCTGCGTCAGGTGGGCCTGGACGGCTTCCGTCGGCCCGGCATGTTCGGGCCGCAGCAGCCGGTCCCGGGACCCGCGCCGGCGCATGTGCGGCTGTCGGCCTTCCTCGGCCGCAGCGTCCAGGGCCTGCCCGGCGGGTGATCAGGGCGCGGGTGCGAGGGCGTCGCCCATGCGCTGGGTGCCGATGACCGAGAGGAGCCGCATCGCCTCCTCCGACGGGGAGTTCGGGGCGGCCGTGTAGATGAGGACGCGCTGGTCGCGGTCGGTGATGTCCAGGACGTCGCATCGGACGGTGAGGGTGCCGACGAGGGGGTGTTCGAAGGTCTTGCACGGGATGGGCCGGTCGGTCACGTCGTGGGCGGCCCACAGGGCGGCGAACTCCGGGCTCCCGGCGAGGAGTTCGTCGACCAGCGCCCGCACCTCGGGGTCGTCGGGGTAGCGGGCGGCGGTGGCGCGCAGGTGGTGGGCCGAGGTCCGGGCGAACTCCGCGGTGTCGGCGACCCCGTAGAGCCGCCGGCCGCCCTGGGGCGGGGTGAGGAAGGTGCGCCGCATGAGGTTGCGTTCCGGCCGGGACAGGGCGGAGAAGTCCTCCATCAGCGCGGTGGCGAGCGCGTTCCAGGCGATGACCTCGTTGGTGGCCGACACCACGACGGCGGCGGCCTGCGGCAGCCGGTCCAGCAGGTCGACGATGCTCTGGCGTACGTCGCGGCAGGGCCCGGGCGGCGGTCCCGGCGGGAGGCCCGCGAGGTGGTGGAGGTGGTCGCGTTCGACGTCCGACAGGCGCAGCGCGCGGGCGAGTTGGGTGAGCACCTCGCGGGAGGGGTGCGGGGCGCGGGCCTGTTCGAGGCGTGCGTAGTACTCGGGTGAGATGTAGGCGAGCTGTGCCACCTCCTCGCGGCGCAGGCCGGGGGTGCGGCGGCGGGTGCCCGCGGGCAGGCCCAGGTCGGCGGGGGTGATCCGGGCGCGGCGGCTGCGCAGGAAGTCACCGAGTTCTCGTCGTGCTCGTCGGTCCACGGGTCCATTGTGTATCGGGGGGTGCGGCGCTCAGCCAGGCACTGCTGGTGCCTGGCTGGGAGGCTCGGCGGGGCGCAGGCTCGTCGGCATGAACAAGATCGTTGAGAATGACGTCGTCCCGCCCGTCGCTTCCCACTCCCCCGTCCCGGCCTCGGGCGGGCTGCTCGCCGGGAAGGTCGCCTTCGTCACCGGGGCGGGTCGTGGGATCGGTGCGGCGGCGGCGCGGCTGTTCGCCGAGGAGGGTGCGCGGGTGCTGCTCGCGGCGCGTTCGCGGGACCAGTTGGAGGCGGTGGCCGGGGAGATCCGGGCGGCCGGGGGTGTCGCGGAGCACATGGTGTGCGATCTGGCCGATCCGGTGAGCGTGCGCGCGGCGGTGGACCGTGCGGTGCGGGTGTTCGGGCGGCTCGATGTGGCGTTCAACAACGGTGCGACGGGGCAGCCGCCGGGCCCGCTGGACGAGTTGGCGGAGGCGGATTTCGACCAGTTGTACGCGGTCAATCTGAAGGGCGCGTGGGTGGCGATGTCGGCCGAGATCGCGGCGATGCGGGCGACGGCGGGGCGCGGGGCCATCGTGAACACCTCCAGTGTCGGTGCGTTGACGGCCAACCCGCAGTTGCCCGCGTACGGGGCGCTGAAACGGGCGTTGAACGCTCTGACGGCGTCGGCCGCGGCCACCTACGGCCCGGAGAATGTCCGGGTGAACGCCGTGGCGCCCGGCACGACGCTCACCGAGTTGCTGCGGGAGTGGGACGAGCGGTCTCCGGGGACGGTCGACGCGCTCAACGCGCGGACGCCGCTCGGGCGCGCCGCCGAGCCGCGGGAGATCGCCGAGGCCGCGGCGTGGCTGTTGAGCGACCGCGCCTCGTATGTGACGGGCGCGGTGCTGCGGGTCGACGGCGGCATGCTGGCCTGAGACCCCTCGTGACGTCGCGGCTCAGTGACTCAGTGGCCCAGTCGCGGTGGGACGAGGGTGAAGCGGGCGTTGACCTGGGCGTAGACGTGCTGGCGCTGGGGTTCGAGGTCGAGGGGCGGGGCCTCGTCGAAGGGGGCGGCGCCGCCGTAGGCGACGGTGGGCATGGCGCCCGCGGGGCTGCCGTAGCCGTAGGGGGGTGTGGGGTTCTCGGCGCCTATGTCGGCGAGTTCGACGAGGGCGGCGAGGTCGGTGCCGAGGGCCTCGGCGTACTCGCGGGCGCGCTGCACGGCTTCGCGGACGGCCTGTTGGCGGGCCTGGCGGTAGGTGGGTGAGCCGGGGCGCAGCGCCCACCAGGGGCCTTCGACGCGGGTGAGGTCGAGGTCGGCGAGGCGGGTGGTGAGTTCGCCGAGGGCGGTGAAGTCGCTGAGTTCGGCGGTGGTGTGGACGCGGCCGTGGTAGGCGCGGACGCGTTCGCCGCGGCCGTGCCGGGTGAGTTCGGGGCTGATGGAGAAGGTGCCGCTCTCGACCGAGTCGACGGCGTTGCCGTAGGCCTTGACGAGGTCGAGGACGGCGGCGTTGCGTCGGGTGAGGTCGTTGAGGGCGTCGCGGCGGTCGGTGCCGCGGGCGCTGACGGTGACGCTGATGCGGGCGATCTCGGGGTCGACTTCGAGGTGGGCTTCGCCGCGGACGGCGATGCGGGGGGCGTCGGGGGTGCCGTAGGGGGCGGGGCTCTGTTCCATGCGGTCACTCTCGCACTGGGTGGGGCGCACCGGACAGTCACCTGATCGAAACCTGGCGGGGGCTGTTGCGGGGGTGGGTGCCGGGGTCAGAATCTACGCGCGTTACATCGGTCTACTGAGGAGTACGGAAATGCCGCTGAACCGCCGGAAGTTCCTGGGTACGTCTGCCGCCACGGGTGTGGGGGCGGCGCTGACGGGCGCGGCCGCGGCGCCCGCCGCCGCGCGGCCGGCCGGGTCCGGGAAGGCCGGCGGGAAGGGCGGGCGGCACAAGAAGCGGTACGCGTTCACCGTGCTCGGCACGACGGACCTGCACGGCAACGTCTTCAACTGGGACTACTTCACGGACAAGGAGTTCGACGACAAGGACCACAACGACGTGGGCCTGGCGAAGATCTCCACGCTGGTGAACCAGGTCCGCGAGGCCAAGGGTCGCAGGAACACGCTGCTCATCGACGCGGGCGACACCATCCAGGGCACCCAACTGTCGTACTACTACGCCAAGGTCGACCCGATCACCGCCGCGCACGGTCCGGTGCATCCGATGGCGCAGGCGATGAACGCGATCGGGTACGACGCGGCGGCGCTCGGCAACCACGAGTTCAATTACGGCATTCCGGTGCTGCGCAAGTTCGAGGAGCAGTGCGACTTCCCGCTGCTGGGGGCGAACGCGCTGGACGCCAGGACGCAGCGGCCTGCGTTCGCTCCGTACGTCATGAAGCGGCTGCGCACCCCGCACGGCCGGGACGTGAAGGTGGCGGTGCTCGGTCTGACCAACCCGGGCATCGCGATCTGGGACAAGGCGAACGTGCAGGGCAAGATGACGTTCCCCGGTCTGGAGGAGCAGGCGGCGAAGTGGGTGCCAAGGCTCCGGTCGATGGGTGCGGACGTGGTGATCGTGTCGGCGCACTCGGGCTCCAGCGGCACGTCGTCCTACGGTGACCAGTTGCCGTACGTGGAGAACGCGGCGGGTCTGGTGGCGGAGCAGGTGCCGGGGATCGACGCGATCCTGGTGGGGCACGCGCACACGGAGATCCCCGAGTACTTCGTGGAGAACAAGCAGACCGGCAAGAAGGTCGTGCTGTCGGAGCCGCTGAAGTGGGGGCAGCGGCTGACGCTGTTCGACTTCGAGCTGGTGTGGGAGAAGGGCCGCTGGACGGTGGAGAAGGCCGGCGCGCAGGTCCTCAACTCCAATACGGCCGCCGAGGACCGCAAGGTCACGCGGCTGCTCGCCGACGAGCACAAGAAGGTCGTCGCGTACGTGAACCAGGTGATCGGCACGTCGACGGCGGCGATGAGCACGGCCGAGGGCCCGTACAAGGATGTCGCGCTCATCGATCTGATCAACCTGGTGCAGCAGGAGACGGTGACGGCGGCCCTCAAGGGCGGTGCGTACGAGGCGCTTCCGGTGCTCTCGCAGGCGTCGTGCTTCTCGCGGACGGCGCAGGTCCCCGCGGGTGACGTGACGATCAAGGACGCGGCGGGGCTGTACCCGTTCGAGAACACCCTGGAGGCGCGGCTGCTCACGGGCGCGCAGCTGAAGGAGTATCTGGAGTTCTCCGCGCGGTACTACGTGCGGACGCCGGCCGGCGGGCCCGTGGACCCGGCGAAGCTGACGAACGCCGAGAACATCCCGGACTACAACTACGACGCGGTGCGGGGCGTGACGTACGAGGTGGACATCGCCAAGCCCGTCGGGTCGCGGATCGTGAAGCTGGCGTTCGACGGCAAGGCGATCGACCCGAAGGCGGAGTTCGTGCTCGCGGTGAACAACTACCGGGCGAGCGGCGGCGGGAACTTCCCGCACGTCGCGGGCGCCAAGCAGCTGTGGGCGAACTCCGAGGAGATCCGGAACACGATCATCACCTGGGTGAAGGCGAAGGGGACGGTCGACCCGGGCCGGTTCGCGTCGGAGGACTGGAAGCTGACCCGGGACGGCACGCCGGTGTTCTAGATCTTCAGGGCGGCCAGGTCGACGGAGTCGGCGAGGGCCTGGGCGCCCGCGTCGTTGACGTGCAGGCCGTCGCCGCTGTCGTAGGTGTCGTGGATCCGGTCGGGGTCGGCGGGGTCCGCGACGGCGGTGGCGAAGTCGGCGTAGGCGTCGAAGGGGCTGTCCGCGCCGCGGATCCAGTCGTTGACCTCGCGGGCGACGGCCACGCCTTCGGGGGTGGAGTAGCCCTCGAAGATCGTGTCGCGGTACGGGCCGACGGTGGTGGCGACGGCGGTGAGGCCCGCCGCGTGGATGCGGTCGGCGAGCGCGGTGAGACCGGCGACGAGGTCGGCGGCGGTGGGCCCGGGTGCGGGCTCGGGGTAGGCCTCCTGGCCGGGGATGCCGAGGTCGTTGAGGCCGAAGTGGATCAGGACGTGGGTGACGCCGGGCACTTGGAGGGCGTCGCGTTCCAGGCGGGCCAGGGCGTGTTCGCCGGCCTCGTCGGTGAGCAGCCGGTTGGCGGACAGGCCCTGGTTGACGACCCAGCCGTCGCGGCCGGCCGCGCGCAGGCGGTCGTTGAGCAGGTCGGGGAAGCGGTGGTCGGTGTCGGGCGTGGTGCCGGTGCCCTCGAACCAGGAGTCCCCGAAGGCGACGGCGACGGGGGTGCCGACGGGGGCGAGGACGTCGGCGCCGGCGATGAAGTGCCGGGTGACGAGCTCGTCCAGGCCATCGGCGCCGCCCAGGGTGGGCGCGGCGAGGGCGTTGCCGGGCACGGCGTAGCCGGTGCGCAGCGGGACGGCGGAGTAGGTGGAGAGGCCGGTGTCCTCGGGCAGCCACAGGTCGAGGGCGAGTTCGTCGCCGGCGGCCACGGTCAGGTCGAGGGGGTCGGTGACGAGGTCCGCGCCGACGGGGACGGTGAACTGTTCGGCGCCGTCGACGCGGACGGTCAGGGCGCTGCCCGATTCGATGCCGCTTCCTTCGGTGCGTCTGGCGAGGCGGGCGCCGCCGATGTGGAGGGGTTCCTTGCCGTAGCGGTTGGTGAGGCGGATGCGCAGGGCGGTGCCGCCGCCGTCGAGCCGGATGATCTGGCGGAGGGTCTGGCCGGCGAAGGAGCGGCGTTCGAAGAGCTCGATGCTCTCGTACGGGCTGAGGACGGCGGAGCGGAAGGCTGCGGCCCAGGAGGCCGTGGAGTCGGTGGTCATGGTCGTCCGAACCGGTCGGCGGGCGCCGGTATTTCGGCCGGAAACGCTTTTCTC
Organism: Streptomyces sp. NPDC041713; assembly: GCF_055591085.1. Classification (NCBI taxonomy): domain Bacteria; kingdom Bacillati; phylum Actinomycetota; class Actinomycetes; order Kitasatosporales; family Streptomycetaceae; genus Streptomyces; species Streptomyces sp. NPDC041713. The sequence goes on along the minus strand of NZ_JBVIZY010000001.1, from coordinate 841,512 downwards.
GAAGGAATATTGACGGCCGTCACGGCGCTTGGGGCCGGACAATTCACCGCATGAGCAGCCCTTTCGTCAGCCCTTCCGCCAACCCTTATGTCAGCTCTTGAGGGGGACGAGGTTGCCGCGTTGTTCGCCGATGCGTCCTGCCGCGCCCCTCGGCCCGTCGGGGGTCCGCAGGCCGAAGCTGGTGAACGCGGTGCGCTCGGGCAGCGGGTAAGGGGTGCTGCCGGTCAGGGAGTTGAGGATGGTGGCGCTGCGCCAGGCGGCGAGGCCGAGGTCGGGGGCGCCGACGCCGTGGGTGTGGCGTTCGGCGTTCTGCACGTGGACCGCGCCGGTGACGGACGGGTCGAGGACGAGGCGGTACTGCTCGTCGACGCGGGGGCGGCCGGAGGCGTCCTTGCGGATGTAGGGGTCGAGCCCGGCGAGGAGCTGGTCCAGGGGGCGTTCGCGGTAGCCGGTGGCGAGGACCACGGCGTCGGTGGTGAGCCGGGAACGGGTGCCCTGCTGGATGTGTTCGAGGTGGAGTTCGACGCGGGTGGTGGCGACGCGGCCCGCGGTGCGGACGCGGACGCCGGGGGTGAGGACGGCGTCGGGCCAGCCGCCGTGCAGGGTGCGCTGGTAGAGCTCGTCGTGGATGGCGGCGATGGTGTCGGCGTCGATGCCCTTGTGGAGCTGCCACTGGTGCGGGACGAGACCGTCGCGTACCGCCTCGGGCAGGGCGTGGAAGTAGCGGGTGTAGTCGGGCGTGAAATGTTCCAGGCCGAGCTTGGAGTACTCCATGGGCGCGAAGGCCTCGGTGCGGGCGATCCAGTGGATCTTCTCCCGTCCCGCGGGGCGGGAGCGCAGCAGGTCGAGGAAGATCTCGGCGCCGGACTGCCCGGAGCCGACGACGGTGACGTGGTCGGCGGAGAGCAGCAGGTCGCGGTGGTGGAGGTAGTCCGCGGAGTGGATGACGGGGACGGCGGGCGCCTCGGCGAGCGGCTTGAGGGGTTCGGGGACGTGGGGGGCGGTGCCGACGCCGATGGCGATGTTCCGCGTGTAGGTGCGGCCGAGGGCCTCGGCCTCCCCGTCGGCGTCGAGCTGGGTGAAGTCGGCCTCGAAGACGTCGCGTTCGGGGTTCCAGCGGACGGCGTCGACCTGGTGCCCGAAGTGGAGTGCGGGGAGGTTCTCGCTGACCCAGCGGCAGTAGGCGTCGTACTCGGCGCGGCGGATGTGGAAGCGCTCGGCGAAGTAGAAGGGGTAGAGCCGTTCGCGGGTCTTGAGGTAGCTGAGGAAGGACCAGGGGCTCGTGGGGTCGGCGAGGGTGACCAGGTCGGCGAGGAAGGGGACTTGGAGGGTGGCGCCGTCGATGAGGAGGCCCGGGTGCCACTGGAAGTCGGGGCGCTGTTCGTAGAAGGCGGTGTCGAGTTCGCCGAGGGGCTGGGCGAGGGCGGCCAGGGAGAGGTTGAACGGGCCGATGCCGATGCCGACCAGGTCGCGGGGCGCGTCGGGGGTGGTGAGCGGCTGGGGGCCGGGGTGGTCGGGTGTGCCGGTCATCGGGGGGTGGTTCCTTCCACGGGGTGGGGGGTGGCGCGGGCGGCGGCGGTCGCGTCGTCGGCGGTGGCTGCGGCGTCGGCGGTGGCTGCGGCGTCGCACTCCTCGACGAGTTTGAGGAGTGCGGCGAGGTCGCCGGGCCGGGTGTGCGGGTTGAGGAGGGTGGCCTTGAGCCATCGGCGGCCGTCGAGTTCGGCGCGGCCGAGGACGGCGGTGCCTTCGGTGAGCAGGCTTCTGCGGACGTGGGCGACGCGGTCGTCGGTGGTGTCGGCGGGACGGAACAGGACGGTGCTGATGGCGGGGGTGTCGTACAGCTCGAAGCCGGAATGCGCGTCGATGGTCTCGGCGAACTCCTGGGCCTGGTCGCAGACTTGGTCGACGAGCGCGCCGAGTCCGGTGCGGCCGAGGGCCTTGAGGGTGACGGCGATCTTCAGTACGTCGGGGCGCCGGGTGGTCCGCAGGGAGCGGCCGAGGAGGTCGGGCATCCCCGCCTCGGTGTCGTCGTCGGCGTTGAGGTAGTCGGCGCGGTGGGCGAGGGGGTGCAGGTCGCGTGGGTCGCGGACGGCGATGAGGCCGGCCGCGGCAGGCTGCCAGCCGAGTTTGTGCAGGTCGAGGGCGACGGTGTCGGCCCGCTCCAGGCCGCGCAGCCGTTCCCTGCGGGTGGCGCTGAAGAGGAGCCCTCCGCCGTAGGCGGCGTCGACGTGGAGGCGGGCGCCGTGGCGCGCGCACAGGTCGGCGATCTCGTCGAGGGGGTCGATGAGTCCGGCGTCGGTGGTGCCCGCGGTGGCGGCGACGAGGAACGTTCCGGCGGGGCCGCCGAGTTCGGTGAGCGCCTCGTCGAGCGCGGCGGGGTCCAGGGTGCCGGCGGGTGCGGGGACGACGACGGGGTCGGGCAGGCCGAGCAGCCAGGCGGCGCGGGCCAGCGAGTGGTGGGCGTTCTCGCCGACGAGGAGGCGTACGGGCCCGTGGCTCGCCGGGCTCTCGCGGGCGAGGAGGAGGGCGAGCTGGTTGGCCTCGGTGCCGCCGGTGGTGACGAGGGCGTCGCCGCCGCGGTGGATCTCGGCGGCCAGCGCGCGGGTGACGAGCGCTTCGAGCGCGGTCGCGGCGGGCGCCTGGTCCCAGGAGTCCATGGAGGGGTTGAGGGCACAGGCGGCGAGGTCGGCGGCGGCCGCGACGGCCAGCGGCGGGCAGTGCAGATGGGCGGCGCAGAGCGGTTCCGCGGGGTCGGCGGCGCCCTCGGCGAGGGTGTGGACGAGGGCGCGCAGGGCCGCGTCGGGGCCGGTGCCGCGCTCCGGCAGGATCGGTTCGGCGGCGGCGCGGACGCGGGCGGCGACGGCTTCGGGGCCGCCCGCGGGCAGGGGTCCGCGGCGGGCGGCCGCCCCCGTGCCGAGGGCGTCGAGGGCGGCGGCGAGCAACGGCCGCAGGGCGTCGGGTCCTCGGGCGCCTCCGGCGAGGGGCGGCGGGGTGCCGGGCGGCGGGGTGCTCATGGGGCGTGTCCTTCGGGTCCGCGCGTACGGGGGCACCAGCCTGTACGGCGGCGCGGGCGGTGCGCCCGGATACCGGCGCGAGGGAACCCGAAAGTGGTACGGCCCGCGTGAAGGGGGCGTGGCGGGGTGGCGGGGGTGCTAGGGCGGGCCCGGCGGAAGGGCGGTGGGCGTGCCAGGGTCTGCCGCAGCTCTCGTGGCCCGTGTGATGTAGTGATCGTTCGGCGGGTTCGAGTGGGCCGGCGCTGCGGAGAAGGGGAGCGGATGACTCTGAGGGCGGGCCAGCGGGTGGTGCTGGCGGCGGACACCCGGCTGACGGATACGGCCGAGGTGTCGGGGGTCGTCGTCGGGTTCCTGTCCCTGGCGGCGGGCGTCGGCGGGACGGTCGAGCAGGTGGTCGGGCACCAGGACGAGGGCGACGACGTGCGCGAGTACGAGCGGCTCAAGTCGCTGCTCGACGCCTATGGGGCCGGGATGCCCACGGAGAGCAGGAGGCAGCTCGAAGAGAAGGTCGCCGCTCTGGAGCCCGCGTGGGCGGCCTTCCAGGAGCGGGGGCCTCGGGTGAGCGTGCGGGTCCGCTTCGACAACGGGTTCATCCTCGACGGGGCCCACGAGGACGTCTTCGTCCCTGCCTGAGGGCGCGCCCTAGGGGCGCCATGGGGAGCCGGGGGCGCAGGCGCGTGGCCCTACGCCCCCGGACGCGTTCTCACCCCTCGCGTGCCGCCTCGCGCCCCGCCTCCCGCACCCGCAACGCCCGTGCCAGGTCGTCGAGTTGGTCGACCAGCTTGCGGCGCAGGGCGGGAGTGGGGTCGGCGTCGCGCAGGCAGCGCTCGCCGAGCCGGAGGGTCTCCTCGTCCACGAACGGCAGCGGGAAGGCGTACCGTCCCGCCGCCTCGGCCATGGCGGGTCCCCGGCGGGCGGCGAGGGAGACGGCGTCCTCGAAGAAGCGCGGCACGTACTCCCGTACGAGGTCGGCCTGTTCGGCCTGCCAGAAGCCCTGCGCGGTGGCGGTGAACAGGTAGTTGGAGAGGTCGTCCGTGGCGAACATGGCCTCCCACGCGGTGCGTTTGGCGTCGGCGTCGGGCAGCGCGGCCCGGCAGCGCGCCGCGCCCTCGCGGCCGGTGGCGCTCGGGTCGGCGGCCAGCTCGGCGGCGATGGTGGCCTCGTCGGTGGCGTCGAGCGCGGCGAGCCGGGCGAGGGCGCGCCAGCGCAGCTCGGGGTCGAGCTCGGGTCCGCCGGGCACGGTGCCCTCCCGCAGCCAGGCCTGGAGCGGTCCGGCCTGGGTGGCGACGTCGATGGCGCCGCGGACCGCGGTGAGGCGCAGGCCGGGGTGGGAGCCGTCCTCGGTGCGGCGGATCAGGTCGCGGCAGAGTTCGCCGAGGAGCGCGAGGGCCTCGGGCCGCTCCTCGGGGGTGGCGTAGCGGTGCGCGATGTGGGTGGTGGCGAAGGCGAGGACGCCCTGCACGAGGGCGAGGTCGGTCTCCTCGGGAAGGTGGGCGCTCGCGGTCGACAGGTAGTCGCCGACGGTCAGTTCGCCGTCGCGGACCATGTCGCGCAGGCTGTTCCACAGGACGGCGCGGGTGAGGGCGTCGGGTACGCCGGACATGCCGCGCAGGACGACCTCCTCGGACGTCTCGTCGAGGCGGATCTTGGCGTAGGTGAGGTCCAGGTCGTTGAGGACGACGAGGGCGGGGCGGCCGCCGTCGCGAGTGATGTCGCCGGTGGCGGGGACGTCCGTCTCGAAGCGTTCGCGCAGGACGAGGGCGCGGCCGTCGGAGAGGTCGCGGTCGTAGACGCCGACGGCGATGCGGTGGGGCCGTCCGACGCCTTCCCGCCCGTCGGCTCCGGGCCCGGCGGCGCGGTCGACGGTGAGGTGCCACGTGCGTCCGGTGTGGCCGACCTTCGGGGTGAGGGTGTCGACGCCGGTGGTCCGCAGCCAGGCCTCGGCCCAGCCGTGCACGTCGCGGTCGGTGGCGTGGGCGAGGGAGTCGATGAAGTCGGCGAGGGTGGCGTTGCCGAACTTGTGCCGGGCGAAGTGGGTGTTGATGCCGGCGAGGAAGTCCTTCTCGCCGAGCCAGGCGACGAGTTGGCGCAGGGCGCCGGCGCCCTTGGCGTAGGAGATGCCGTCGAAGTTGAGCATCGCGGACGCGGTGTCGGGCACGGCGTCGGGGTCGGGGGCGACGGGGTGGGTGGAGGGGCGCTGGTCGGCGTCGTACCCCCAGGACTTGCGGGCGACGCCGAAGTCGGTCCAGGGATCCGTGAAGCGGGTGGCCTCGGCGGTGGTCTGGAAGCCCATGTACTCGGCGAACGACTCGTTCAGCCAGATGTCGTCCCACCAGGTGAGGGTGACGAGGTCGCCGAACCACATGTGGGCCATCTCGTGGGCGATGACCATGGCGCGGGTCTGCCGCTCGGTGTCGGTGACGGCGGAGCGGTAGACGAACTCGTCGCGGAAGGTGACGAGCCCGGGGTTCTCCATGGCGCCGGCGTTGAACTCGGGGACGAACGCCTGGTCGTAGGAGTCGAAGGGGTAGGGCTCGTCGAACTTCTCGTGGTAGCGGTCGTAGCAGGCGCGCGTGACGTCGAGGATCTCGTCGGCGTCGGCGTCCAGGAAGGGGGCGAGCGAGCGGCGGCAGTGGATGCCGAAGGGCAGGCCGCGGTGCTCGGTGCGCACGGAGTGCCAGGGGCCCGCGGCGACGGCGACGAGGTAGGTGGAGATGCGCGGGGTGGCGGCGGCCCGCCACGTGCCGCCGCCGGTGTCCTCGGTGACGCCGTTGGCGAGTACGGTCCAGCCGTCGGGTGCGGTGACGGTCAGCTCGAAGACGGCCTTCAGGTCGGGCTGGTCGAAGGCGGCGAAGACGCGCTGCACGTCCTCCATGAACAGCTGCGTATAGGTGTACGTCTCGCCGTCGGTGGGGTCGGTGAACCGGTGCATGCCTTCGCCGGTACGGGAGTAGCGCATCGCGGCGTCCACGCGCAGCTCGTGCTCGCCCGCGGTGAGCCCGTCGAGGACGAGCCGGTTGTCGACGAGTGCGGCGGGGTCGATGGCCTGCCCGTCGAGGCTGACGGAGCGCAGTTCGGCGGGTTTGAGCTCGACGAAGGTGGCACCGTCGGCGCGGGCGCCGAACCGGATGACGGTCCGGGAGTCGAAGGTGTCGCGGGCGGGGTCGGCCGCCCGGCTCAGATCCAGCTCGACCGCGTAGTGGTGGACGTCGATGAGCCGGGCTCGGGTCTGCGCTTCGTCGCGCGTCAGTACGGGCATGGGGCCATGCTGCCCGATGGAGCCCGGACAGGCGTAGGGCTTTTGGCCGGTGGGCCGTGCCGCCCCGTCGGTACGCCGGAAGTGGTGGTCGACCCGCTGAATGGGGGTGCCCCGGGTGCGGCCCGGCGTGCGGGGTCGGTGAATGGGCGGGAGAACCGACGGAAATCGCTCTGTTCGAGGGAGAACCATGCGTACACGCACCACCCTGGCCTGCATCGGTCTGGCCGCCGCCGCTTTCGGGCCGCTCGCGGTGGCGGGTCCCGCCGTCGCCGCGGAGCCGCCCCCGCCCACGGCTCCCACGGCGCCCGCGGCTCCCGACGCCAAGATGCTGGAGACCGTGTGCGCGAGCGTGCAGAAGATCATCGAGCAGATCGGCGTCGCGCAGCTCGTGAAGGTCGACGCCCTGAACCCGGCCGCGGTCCACGACCAGTGCATGAAGTCCGGGAAGGTCTCGATGGCCGACCCGGCGAAGCAGCCCGCGCAGCAGCCGGGCGCTCTGCCCGGTCTCGGGAAGGCGGCGGACCCCGGCGCGGTGCCGGGCTCGGGCGTCGTGCACCTGGGCGGCATGGATCTGGGCGGCGTACGCCTGAGCCCCATGACGGTGGGCGACGCCGGCCCGGGCACGGGCTGAGCGACCGACGCCGGGACACACGCCCGGCGACGGCAACCGAGGACCCCGTCGGCGCACGGCCGACGGGGTCCTCGGTGCGGGTCGTGCCCGGAGCGGCGTCGGCCGGCGTCAGGCCTTGGGGGCGTCGCCGGTCGGGCTGTTGTCCGCGATGCTCTCGTGGTGGCGGATCACCTCGGCGATGATGAACGTGAGCAGCTTCTCCGCGAAGGCCGGGTCGAGTTTGGCGTTCTCGGCGAGCTGGCGCAGCCGGGCGATCTGGCGGGCCTCGCGGGACGGGTCGGCCGGCGGCAGGTGGTGCTCAGCCTTGAGGTGGCCGACCTGCTGGGTGCACTTGAAGCGTTCGGCGAGCATGTGGACGACGGCGGCGTCGATGTTGTCGATGCTGTCGCGCAGCCGGGACAGCTCGGCGCGCACGGCCTCGTCCGCCTGCGCGGGGGCGCTCGTCCCGGGGGCGGCGCCGGCTCCGGTCCCGTTCGCGCGGTTCTCGTCACTGGTGTGGCTGGTGGTCATGGGCCACGAGCCTACGTTGCCGCTTCCGGACCGCCACCGGCGGAAGAGCGCAGGATCGGCGGGTGGTCGGGATCCGGTATCTGGTGGGACCAGCCGCCGGGTACGGCCCTGCCCTGTTGGTCGCGGAAGCGGACGGGTGCCATGCCGACGCGGCGGGTGAAGAGCCGGGAGAAGTAGGCGGGGTCGTCGTAGCCGACGCGGCGGGCGACGGCGGCGACGGGGAGCTCGGTGGCGGCGAGGAGTTCCTTGGCGCGGCCCAGGCGGATGCCGAGGAGGTAGTCCTTGGGGCTGCAGCCGGCGCCGCGCCGCACGGCGGTGCGCAGTTCGGCGGGGGTCATGCCGTGCCGGGCCGCGTGCTCGGCGACGGACAGCGGCCGGAAGGCGTCGCGGGCCAGGGCCTGCAGCACGGGGTCGCCGTCGGGGGCGATGTCGGCGCGGGCGCGGCGCAGCGCGACGAGGAGTTCGTGGACGGCCGCGCCGGTCTCGACCTCCAGGAGGGGGTTGCCGCGCCGGGCCGCGCGGGCGATGCGGGCGACGGCGGCGCGGGCCCCCGCCGCGTCGGAGAGCGGCACCACGGGGCGGGTCGGCTCGATGTATCCGAGCTCGGTGTACGTGGCGGTGGCGGGTCCCGTGAAGTCGACGAAGCACTCGTCCCAGCCGGTCTCCGGGTCGGGCCCGTAGTGGTGGCGCACGCCGGGGGTGAGCCAGATCAGGGCGGGCGCGGTCACGGTGGTCCTGCGCCCGTCGGCGGCGCGGAACCAGCCGCCGCCGGAGCTGATGACGACGGCGACGTGGTGGTCGAGGGTGCGCGGCCCGACGACCGGCAGCGCCCCGTGCTGCAGGCCGACGCCGAGGCAGGCGAGGCCGAGCCGGTGGTGGGCCGGGCTCGGGGTGAAATACCGCATCCACGTGTGGTACATCCGCGTGCGTCCCTTCCGGTGCCGGCCGGTCCGGTCTGCTCGTGCGTCGCCGGACGCGTCCGGTCCCCTCGCTGCGTCCAACCGGACCCGATCTTTGTCCATGGACCCTGCCGCCCGCCAGAGGTGATCGTGGGCGAGCGGTACGTGAGCGAAGGGACGCGATGAACGGGTTCAGGGTCGGCGAGGACGATTTCGAGCTGGACGGGCGGCCGGTGCGGCTGCTCTCCGGTGCGCTGCACTACTTCCGGGTGCACGAGGCGCAGTGGGGTCACCGTCTGGCGATGCTGCGTGCGATGGGCCTCAACTGCGTGGAGACGTACGTTCCGTGGAACCTGCACGAGCCGCGTCCCGGCGTCTATCGCGACGTGGAGGCGCTGGGCCGGTTCCTGGACGCGGCGCACGAGGCGGGCCTGTGGGCGATCGTCCGGCCCGGCCCCTACATCTGCGCGGAGTGGGAGAACGGCGGTCTGCCGCACTGGCTGACGGGAGCGGTGGGCCCGCGCGCCCGGACCCGCGACGCCGAATACCTGGGGCACGTGGAGCGCTGGTTCCGCCGGCTGCTGCCCGAGATCGTGTCCCGCGAGTACGGGACGGACGGCGGCGGCCCGGTGATCATGGTGCAGGTCGAGAACGAGTACGGCAGCTACGGTTCCGACCAGGTCTATCTGCGCCACCTCGCCGACCTGTTGCGCGCCGAGGGCGTGAGCGTGCCCCTGTTCACCTCGGACGGCCCCGAGGACCACATGCTGACCGGCGGCTCGGTCCCGGGCGTCCTGGCGACGGCCAACTTCGGCTCGGGGGCCCGCACGGCGTTCGCCGCGCTGCGCCGGCACCGGCCCCGGTCCCCGCTGATGTGCATGGAGTTCTGGTGCGGCTGGTTCGACCACTGGGGCGCCGACCACGTCGCGCGGGACGCGGACGACGCGGCGGCGGCGCTGCGGGAGATCCTGGAGTGCGGGGCGTCGGTGAACCTGTACATGGCGCACGGCGGCACGAGCTTCGCGGGCTGGGCCGGGGCCAACCGGGGCGGCGGCGCGCTGCACGACGGGGAGCTGCAGCCCGACGTCACGTCGTACGACTACGACGCTCCCGTCGACGAACGCGGCCGCGCCACCGCCAAGTTCTGGGCCTTCCGCGAGGTCCTCGCCCCGTACGCGTCCGCCCCGCTGCCCGATCCGCCCCCGCCGCTCCCCGCGCTCACCTCCCCCGCCTGGGCGGACCTCACCGAGTGGTCCCCCCTGGAGGCGGTCCTCGACGCCCTCGGCACCCCCGAGTCGGAGCACGCCGTGCCGCCCACCTTCGAGGAGCTCGACGTGGACCGCGGCCTGGTGCGGTACGCCGTGACCGTGCCGGGCCCGCGCGAACCGTACCCGCTGAGCGTGCGGGGCCTTCGGGACCGGGCGGTGGTGTACGTGGACGGCGTGCGCGCCGGTGTCCTCACCGAGGGCACCCCCACCCTGCTCACCCCAGTCGCCGGTCCCGCGCATGTTGAGCTGTGGGTGGAGTCCTTGGGGAGGGTCAACTACGGCCCGCGCACGGGCGAGCCGAAGGGCATCACCGGGGGGATCCTGCACGAACGGCAGTACCTGCACGGGGTGCGGGCGCGGGGCCTGCGCCTGGACGCGTTCGACGACGCCGCGACGGTACGTCAGCTCCCGGCGACCGCCCCCGGAGACGGCCGCCCCGGCCTGTACCGGGGCACGGTCGAAGTCGACTCCCCCGGTGACGCGTCCCTCGAACTCCCGGGCTGGACACGGGGGTTCGTGTGGGTCAACGGCTTCAACCTGGGCCGCTACTGGTCGGCGGGCCCGCAGACGTCGCTGTACGTGCCGGGTCCCGTCCTGCGGGCGGGCGCCAACGAGGTGTGGGTGCTTGAGCTTGAGGAGGGCGGGGAGCGGGTCGAGTTGGCCTGAGCCGGTGGGCGACGCGGCGGAGCCCGACCCTTCCCAGGGGCGGGCTCCGTCGCGTGCGGCTCCTCAGACCTCCGTGACCTCGAACGCGTCGAGCACGAACTCCGCCGTGCCGTCGTCACCGGTCTTGCGCAGGCCCACCCAGGCCTCGCCCAGCTCCGGTGCGGTGAACTCGTGGACGAGGGTGGTGGGTTCGGTCGCCACCGGCAGTTCCCTGCGCTCCAGTTCGCGGGGTGCCGGCTCGTCGGTGGCGGTGATCCACGCGTACTGGCCCGCCTTCTCGTTCTCGTACCGGAAGGAGACGCGGTAGCGCTTGCCGGGGGTGAAGCGGACGGTGTGCGGGACCGTGCGGTACACCAGGCCGGTGTTCTCGCCGCGTGACTTCAGGGAGTTGGTGCCGTCGACGACGTCGTCGATCGCCTTGCCATTCCAGCCGCGCTGGGTGAAGGGGGCGTGGCGCTGGGCGATGTGGGTGCGCGGGTCGGTGACGTCGCCCGCGTCGCCCTTCACGAAGGGGCCCCAACCCTGCGGGACATGCTCGAAGTCCTCGTAGGCGAGGGTGGCGCGGGGGCGCTTCGCCGGGCGGGCGGTGGCCGTGATCCGTACGTTGTCGAAGCGCACGCGCGCCTGGCCCACCTCGGCGCGCAGGGTCAGCCGGGCCGTGCCGCCGCCCTCGGGGACGGTGAAGTACGTGAACATGCGCTGGAAACGGGTGCCGTGCTTGCGGTCGGCGGCGACGTAGTTGCCCGCGGTCGAGGTCTCGGTGAAGTTGGCGGCGGTGACGCCGTCGGCGGTGCGCACCTCCAGGGAGGCCTTGCGCCGCTCCCCCGGCTTCTCGCCGACCTCGACCTGCACGGAGGCGACGTACGTGCCGGCCCGAAGCCGGGCGAGCCGCTGTCCGACCGCGGCGGCGCCGCCCGCGCCGATGACCAGTTCGTGGTCGCCGAGGGCGCTGAGCTTCACCGTGGCGGGGCCGCTGACCTGCCAGCCCTTCAGGGAACCGGAGTGGAAGCCGGGGTCGTGCAGCGGGGTGCCCTGGCCCCACTTCGGGTCGGGCAGGGCGGCGGCGCGCTCGCGGTACAGGACGTAGGGCTGCTGGGGGTCGGCCTTGAGCGTGACCTTTCCGCCCGCCACGGAGACGTACGACTCGAAGACGCGCCCTTGGTCGGTGAGGCGGTACAGCGCCACCCGGGAGCGGCGCGCCCAGCCGCGCGGCAGCTGCCAACTGCTGCTGCCACCGGCCGGGTTGTAGTGGTACAGCTTGGCGGGATCGTGTGCCTTGCGGGGCTCCCACGGCAGCAGATAGCGGCCGTCCTCGTAGACGACGTGTCCGCCGGTGGTGATGCGCCGCTTGCCGGTGGCGTCGGAGACCGCGGTCGCCCCGTCCCCGAAGAAGGTGATCTCGTGCTCGCCCCAGCTCTTGACGGGGTTGGCCTGGAGGTACTTGGCGGGCAGTGAGTGGGTCCAGATCAGGTCGTAGAAGGCGTGCCAGTCGGTCTTGCCGACCCAGCCCTCGAAGTTGCCCATGCGGGCGACGCCGAGGAGGGTGGGCCACTTGTCGGCGAAGACGTCCTTCTGGTGGTGGCGGACGAAGCGGATGAGTCGGGAGTTGATGCCGCGCGAGGTGTCGCCGCCGTAGTCGGTCTCGGTGGCCCAGTGCGACCAGAGCGAGGACCGCTCGAAGCCGTGGCCCCACTCCGACGCGATGGTCCAGCCCTGGTCGCGGAAGGCGCGCTGGAGGCGGTCGGAGGTCCAGCCCGACTCGCGGAACACGTCGATGTAGAGGGCGTTGAGGCCCCGGTCCGTCTGCGCGCGCAGGTCGGCGAAGCGCTTGATGATGTCGCCGGAGACCAGGTCGCGGCGCTGGTCGATGCGGTAGCTCTGGTCGAGCCAGTCCCACTGCTCGTCGCTCTTGTCGACGAGCTTCTCGGAGAAGGCGTGGGCGACGGGGTAGGACTCGGTGGCGTTGACGTGCACGCTGAAGTCGCTGTTCCACTTCTTGCCCTCGTGGACCAGGGTGTTCAGGTCGTCGAGGCCGCCCGCGCGGGTGTTGTAGTTGTCCGCGTAGTCGGGGTGGGCTGAGTCGTGCCCTTCCGACTGGTAGCCCTTGAGGAGCGTGTACTGCCGCAGGCCGTCGGTCGCCAGATGGATCCGCTTGACGTCGTCGAGCGTGGCGAGGAACGGGTTGGTGGCCTGCGAGGCGAAGTTGAACGGGATGTGCGGGACGACCCGCAGGTGCTGCTCGTCGGCGCCGAGCGGGGTCACCATGATGTCGCGGAAGGCGATGGCGGCGTCCTGCCAGTCGACGACGCCGTCGCCGTTGCGGTCGCCGGTGATCACGACGGTGGCGTACGGGAGGGGCTCGGTGGCGCCGACCGGGGCGGTCGCCGCCCGGTGCGTCCACTGGCCAGGGGTCAGGCGGGCCTCCACGCGGTCGCCGTCCCGCACCGTCTCGCGCCACAGACGGCCGTTCTCCCAGGTGGTGCCCGCCTCCGAGGTGGGCTTGTCGTAGACGGTGTTCGTCTCGATCGCGCCGCCGAGCCGGTCGTGCGCCACGACGGCGTACGCGCATCCGACGGGTGCCTCGGCGGGGGTGCCGGCGGCGGGGCGTACGAGGGTGTCGCCGCTCTTGGCCTTGTCCAGCTGCACCTTGGCGGCGAGGAGGGCGGCGCCGGGCTGGTCGTCGCGGACCGAGAGCAGGGCGAGGCCGGGGATGCGCAGGGTGCCGACGCGCAGCGCCGCCGTGTCCGCGATCTTCGTGACCCGCCAGTGGACCTGCCGGCCCGCGACCGCGATCTCGACGTCGATCCGGGTGCCGCCGTCGAAGGTGAGCACGTACGCGATGCGGCGGCCGGAGGCCTTCGCGGTGACCTTCGGGGTGTGCTCCGCCTCGTCGATCAGGACCGTGGTGACGGCGCCCGCCGCCCGGCCGTGCAGCACGGCGCCGCTCGCGCGGTCGGTGTACGAGACGACGCTCGGGAAGGCGGTGGCGACGCGCACGTCCAGGTCGGCCGAGCGCAACACCGCCGCGCCCGCCGCGCGCCCCGCGGGGATCGAGGAGGACGCGGCGAAGGCGCTGCCGCCCGCTCCGACGGCGACGCCCATTCCGGCGATCGCGCCCGTCGCGACCACCGTTCTGCGGCTCGGTCCGGTCGTGTCTGACGGCGGCATGGGGCACCCCTCCATGGGACGGACGTGGGACTGGATTCGTGCCGCTCACGATGCGGCGGCCGGTGCCGGTGCGCCCATGGACAAAGGAGGGACAGGTGTTGGACTAACGCGACGGCAACGGGCGCCTGCCGGCCTCCGGACCGACGCGACGACGCGGGGCGCCACATGAAGCGGGCGCCCCGCGCCGGGGGTCGTTCAGGTGGGCGGTCGTACGGGCCCGGTCAGAGCTCCGACGCCGCCTTCTCTATGTCCGCCGCGAAGGTCGAGACCTCGGTGTAGACGCCGGGGAACTTCGGCCGCGCGCAGCCGTTGCCCCAGCTGACGATGCCGACCTGCACGTACTCGCCGGCCTCGTCCTTGCGGAACATGGGCCCGCCGGAGTCGCCCTGGCAGGTGTCCGTGCCGCCCTCGGCGAGCTTGCCGGCGCAGAGCTCCTCGCCGGGCGTCAGGTCGTCGCCGTACGCGGCCTGGCAGTCGGCGTCGCTGACGAACGGGACGGTCGCCTTCAGGAGGTAGCGCTGCTGGTCGCCGCCCTCCTTGTCGGCACCCCAGCCCGCGATGGTGAAGTCGCCCTCGTTGTACGTGGCGTCCTTGGCTATCTTCAGCGTGGGCTGGTCGATCGGCTCGGCCAGCTTGATGAGCGCCCAGTCCTTGCCCTTGCCGTCGTAGCCGGGCGCCTGCAGGACCTTGGTGGACTTCACGCTGACCGCGTCGGGGCTCTCCAGGTCCACGACGCCGCCGGTGGCGGTGATGCTCGTGTTGTCGCCGGAGCCGTCGACGCAGTGCGCGGCGGTCAGCACGACGTCCTTGGCGTACAGCGCGCCGCCACAGCCCATCGACAGACGGACCATGAACGGGAATTCGCCCTGCTCGGCGGGGGTGCCGCCGACCACGCTCTCACCCGGCTGGGGGCCCGGGTGGGGTGCCGCCGAGGCGGCGACGGGCTGAAGGCTGACGGTGGCCAGAGCGATCGCACCGAGGGTGACGGCTCTCTTCACTCCACGCAGCTTGGTCTTCAACTGACTTCCCTTCGTGGGGGGTTCGTGGGGGGATGCACGCGTGACGGGCCCGTCCTTCCGCACGGAAGACGCGTGGATGGCATGAGCCCGCCAAAGCGTTGTTGCGGATTATGGAGATCGGTGTCCGCTCAGGACAAGGGGCGGTTTCCGGCCACGGCATGTCCAGATGCGCGCGCGCAGGCGTCGCCCTCCCCCGCACGAGGTCCTCCCCCGCGCCGCCACCGCCCGTACAGTGGAGGCGAGTTGAGCGGCCCGACGGGGTGGCGTCAGGAGGTACGGACGTGGCGGTCGGCGGCGGTCCAGTCGTGCACGGCTTCCCCCACCTGGAGACGGTGCGCGCCGCCGTCACCGCGCTCTACAAACGCCTCTCGTACGACACCGTCCACACCTTCGACACCAGCGTCGCCCCCGCCGACGTGGCCTTCGGCGACGAGGACGACCTGTACATCGGCGTGCAGCGGGTCGCCCGCGAGATGGTCCGGCACCTGCGCCTGCCCGACGCCCGGATGATCGTCGGATTCCGCGCCATGGAGCACGCCGCGTACGTCGAACTCGCCGCGGGGCCCGAGTACTTCGTCGAGCTCAACGACCGCTTCCGCACGCACCGCAGGGACATCGGCGCGGCCCTCGCCCACGAGGTCATGCACGTCTATCTGCACCGGCTGGACCTGTCGTTCCCCGGCACGCGCGACAACGAGATCCTGACCGACACGGCCACGACGTATCTCGGGGCGGGGTGGCTGCTGCTCGACGCCTATCGCGAGGACGGCGCGTCCTCCCAGAAGCTCGGCTACCTCACCCCGGAGGAGTTCGGCTACGTCCTGGCCAAGCGGGCGTCGGCCTTCGGCGAGGCCCCGGAGACCTGGTTCACCAGCGCGCAGGCGTACACGGCGTACACCGAGGGGCTCGCGCGCGCCCGCCTCGACGAGCGGCAGCCGCCGCTGACGGCGGCGGGATGGGCGGGGCGGCGGCGGTACGCGAAGGAGCGGCGGGCCGCGCGGGAGGGTGGGGGCGGTGTTGGGGGTGGAGGCGGTCTTGGGGGTGGGGGTGCGGGCCGTCCCGGGGGTGGGGGTTACTCGTTCTCGGTGGAGGCGGGGGTTCTCAAGGTGACCTTTCCCTGTCCCACCTGCCACCAGCGGATCCGGGTGCCGGCGCGGGGGCGGATGCGGGTGCGGTGCACGTTGTGCCGGACGG
Organism: Streptomyces sp. NPDC041713; assembly: GCF_055591085.1. NCBI lineage: Bacteria > Bacillati > Actinomycetota > Actinomycetes > Kitasatosporales > Streptomycetaceae > Streptomyces > Streptomyces sp. NPDC041713. The sequence goes on along the minus strand of NZ_JBVIZY010000001.1, from coordinate 825,884 downwards.
TGCTGGAGTGCGACGCCTAGGCGTATTGATCACGAGTGTTGTTGACACCGGCCGGGCTTGATCATGGCGAAACCTCCGGTGTGGTGGAGCTGTCCAGGAACACACCACACGGAGGTCTTCGTGTCCCACCGTGATGCCCGGCTGACCGTTCACAGCAGGCGACTACTGGTCAAGAGTGCCTGCTGGGCCTCCATCGCGGCCGCCCATCTCGGCAGCGACATGGGCGACCGGATGCCCTCGGTCTCGTGCATCAGGTCGCCGGCACCTCACCTCGTCCGTCAGTCGACGGCCGTGTGTCGCAGCCAGCGCTCCAGGGCTTCCCGGGTGTCCTGCGGCGTCTCGGGCGACGCGGCCATGCGGGTGCCGAGTTCCCGCATCGCCGGGAGGCGGTGCGGGTCTTTCAGAAGGACGCAGTCCGTCCACTCCCGTCCTTCCACTCCTCGTACGACGACGGTGCCGTCGAGGGAGAGCATCGCGAAGTCGATGTGGCCCGCTCCGCGCCCCGTCGCCCGCGCCTCGGCACCGGCGCCCGCGATGTCGGTGTGCCCGGTCAGAGCCACCCTTGCCCACCTCAAGGGTTCGCCGGGCACCGCTTCCGTGTCACCGACGGCGATCAGGAACTCCGGGCTGTCCATCGGGAAAAGTCCTTGGTCGGCACTGAGCAAGTACCATCCGTGATCCACCTTTTCCAGCAGGTCAGGCTCGTCGGATTCCACGCTCACAGCCCATTCCTGGCCGTCGGTTTCCACGGAATCCGCGAGGAAGGCGAGGCAGGGAGGCATCAGCGGGGCGGAGGCGTCCACCATTCCCAGATAGCGCAGGCCGGCCTCGGCCAGTGAATTCGCCAGTTCTTCGTCCCGCACGCCATTCCCTAGAGTGTGTTTCTCGATGTGTGCTTCTTGCAGAGTGAGCGAGGCCGGGGTCTTGTCTATCCGGATCGCGGCTGGGCCTTCGCCCAAGGGTACGGCAAGACCTGGTCGTAGTTGTGTGAGCCGTCCTTGCGTCTGCCGAAATAGGCGATGTTGCCGTCTCGGTCCACCACGACTCGCGCCTGGCTGAACGGATCTCCGTTGTCATAAATGGGCTGGCCCTTCCACCGCTGCCCGGCACGTGAATTCCCGCCGCGATAGAAGTCGGCCACACGCTTGCCCGCCGGTCCGGTGTAACGCTGTTCCTTATTGGGGTTTTTGACGATATCGTCCACCAGTTTATGGATGTCATCCGGGGTCGCGAGCCATTTCTTGCGATCATCGTTGCCCGCGATGCGACGTGCGATGTCCTCCGGCGAGTAGTTCTCGTCCGGCACCCAATTGCTAGGCGGGACATCGGCGTCGCCGCACTCCGGTGCGAGACCGAGCGGGTCCGACCAGGTGCACGGATTGTGCGGGTACGTGAAGGCGTTGTCCGCGGGACGCAGTCCCAGGGGGTCCGGGGAGTGGTAGCGGCCCGTGCTCGGGTCGTAGTACCGGAAGTAGTTGTAGTGCAGGCCCGTTTCCGGATCGAAGTACTGGCCCGGGAAGCGCAGCGGCGTGTACGCGGCACTGTCGGCGGCCCACGTCGTGGTGCCCCAGAGGGTGGAGCGCGTGCGCCACGCGATGTCCCCGCTCTCATCGACCAGTTCCGTCGGGGTGCCGACGAGGTCGGTGACGATGGCGTAGAAACGTTCGTCCACCCGTTCCTGCGACAGCCCCGCGATGCGTTCTGTCTGGGCCAGCGGACGCACCCCGTCGTGATCCCACGTCTGCGTGACGGGAGAAGGGAAGTTCCCACCCGTCGTGGTCTGTTCGCACAGCGTCGTGCCGTCCCAGGTGAAGTCGACACGCTCCGCGACCTGCTCCCCGTCACCGGCGAGCCGTTCCTTGGCGATACGCCGCCCGAGTGGGTCATAGGTATACCGCCATCGAGTCCCGTCCGGAGTGATGACCGACGTGAGCCGGTCCTCCGCGTCCCAGACGTACCGCCACGTGTCCGGTTTGCGCGACAGGCGGGTCTTCTGACGCAGCACGACGCGGCCCGCGGCGTCGTACTCGTACCGGATGCCTCCAGCCCTCAGGAGCGTGGTTCCGGCGTACTCGCGCTGCCCCTGTGCCTCTTGGAGCGGCTGCGTGGCGGGCCAGGAGGCGTGCGTCTGGTTGCCTCCCGCGTCGTACGCGTACGTCTCGCGCCACCCCTGGGCGCTGACACCCGTCACCCGGCCGACCGCATCGAGCTCGAAGTCGCGGGGTCCGCTCACCGGCTCCTCGATACCTGTCAGGTGGCCGTCCCTGCGGTATCGATAGGTACGCGACTGGATCCCGCGTCCGTCCGTGCCCTCGACAGACCGGGCGCGCAGGCGGCCCGTCTCGTCGAAGGTGTGGGTGAACGTGAGACTGTCGCCGATGCGCCTGGTGACCTCGCGGCCCGTCTCATCGTGCTCGAAGCGCAGACGGCGCCCGCCCGTTGTCAGCTCGGTGCGGTTGCCGACCGCGTCGTACGTCCATGTGCTCACCGCTCCGGACGGCGTCCTGCGGTGTGTGCGGCGGCCGAGTTCGTCGTAGGCGTAGCTCAGTTCCCTGCCGGCGACCGTCTCCGCGCCCAGCAGTCCCTTCTCGTCCCAGCTCCATTCGACGACCGCGCCCGGCGACGCCGCGCGCAGTATGCGGCCCCCGACGTCGTATGTGAAGTCGGTGATCCTCCCGGCGGCGTCCTTCCGCGTCACCTGTCCGGACGCGTCGCGCCGGTAGCGGATCACTTCGCCCAGCGGGGTCGTCCGGTGGATCAGTTGGCCTGCCGCATCATGTGTGTAGCGTTGCCGACGTCCGTCGAAGTCCGACTCGGCGACGAGGCGGCCTGCGGCGTCGTACTCGTAGTCCCACGTCAGTCCCTGTGGGTTGGTGACTGTGGTGAGCCGCAGTTCGCTGTCGTAGGTGAAGGAGTGGCGCGCCCCGTCGACACTCGTGCGCGCCGCAAGGAGGTCGAAGCAGATGTGCTCGAAGCGGGCGACACCGCCGTTCGCGTCTGTGTGGCGCGTGCAGTTGCCCTCACCGTCGTAGAGCCACGTCTCCTGTGCGCCGTCGGCGGTGATGCGCCGGGCAGGTCTGCCCTCGACGGTCCACTCCAAGCGGGTTCGCGCGCCGAGCGGGTCGATCAGGGTGATGAGGCGTCCGAACGGGTCCCTCTCATAGGTGTTGACCGCCCCCAGCTCGTTCGTCACCGCGAGCGGCAGCCCCGCGCCGTCACAGCGGACCCAGACCGTGTGCCCAAGCGTGTCCGTGACCGTCGCGAGGCCGCCCACCGAGTCATAGGCGAAGCGTGTGGTGCGGCCCGCGGGATCGGTGACGGCCACCGGGTTGCCGATGCTGTCGTACTCCCGAGTCCAGCGGGAGCCGTCCGGTTCAATCGTGAGTACCGGGTGGCCCGACTCATCGAACTCGACGGAAGTGTCCATGCCGTCCGGCCGCATCACACGGTTCAGGTGCCCGTTCCGGTCGTACGCGTAGCGGGTTGTCCGGCCCAACTCGTCGGTGGTGGCTACCAGTCGAAGGTCCCCATCCCACTCCTGCTCCGTCACATGCCCCAACGGATCCGTCTCCCGGATCAGGCGGAACGCGTCGTTGTGTTCGTAGACGCGGACGTGGCCCAGTGAGTCCGTCACGCGTGTGGTGCGTGTGGCGGTCTCGTAGGTGAGGGTGGAGGCGAGGGCGTTGCCCGTGCCGCCGGTGGCAGTCACTCGGCCGTGGGTGTCGTACTCGTACCAGTACGTCGTGTCGTTGCGGTCGGTCCAGGAGGTGATGCGGCCCTCGGAGTCGTAGGTGTAACGCATCGGCAGGCCCGAGGAGTTGGTCTCCTCGGTCAGGTGGCCGGACTCGTCGTACCCGAAGGTGAGGAGGGTCGTGCCGGGGGCGGACGGATCCGCGGGGTCGAGGAGGCGCAGGGACGTGATGCGGGAGTCGTTCTCGTCGCGGTCGAGGGCGATGCGGTAGCCGCCGGAGTGGGACACCGCCGCGGGGATGTCGCCCTCGTCGTACTCGATGGTGATCCGGTTGCCGTTGCGGTCCTGTACGTACTGGAGCGGGACGTCGACCGCTTCGCCCGCGGCGGCGGGGACCGGGCTGTGGAAGACCTGGGCGAGGCCGCTCTCGGGATCGGTGACGCATATCGCGCCGTCGAATCCGTCGACCCAGGACAAGGTCAGGCGTGATCCCGGCGTCTCGGGGCGGACCGTCTCGCCGGTGTCGGCGTCCGGCACGGGGAAACAGAGCCGGGCGCCGTCGGCGGCGGCGTAGATGAAACCGTCTTCGTCGGCCTGGACCCGCTGGTCCAGGGTGGAGGCCCAGGACGGGCCGAACCAGCCGCCGAAGCGGTAGGAGGAGACGTGGGTGCGCTCCAAGAGGAGGGGGAGGACACCGGGCAGCCGGACGTCGGTGCGAGTCAGCGCCATGTCGCCGGTCGCCACGTCGATCGGGTCGCGGACGAACCTCTTGAGCGCGTTACGCACCGAGGCGGGCAGCTTGTCGAAGCCGGGTCGCAGGGAAAGCCGTTCGAAGGAGGCGCAGTTGAGCTTCATGGCGCCGCGCAGCTTCGCCAGGTCCTTGGGTCTGAGTTTGCCGAGGCCCTTGCCGAGCAGCGTGCCGAGGCTGCCCAGGCCGACGCCGAGTGCCGCGCCCAGCGCGAGGGTCTCCGCCAGTTTCCCGGGGTCCTTGAAGGTGGAGGGATCCTGCAGCAGCGTGTCGAGCGCGGCGAACTTCGCGCCCTCGCCCGCCATCTTGCCGATCCGCGCGATCGTCTTGATCTCCTTGAGGGCCTTCAGTGCCCGGCGCAGGCCACGGATGACCTCGAGGACCGCGCGGATGGTGCGGGCCATCGCGGTGCCGGCGTGTTCGATGCGGCCGATGAGGGCCATGACCCTCGCGAAGCGCGCGCCCGCCGCGAGGCTCCCGACGACCGCGGAGGCGCCACCGGTGAGGACGGAAAGGGCCAGGCCGGCCATCTCCACTTCGATGATCTCGACGATGATGACGTTGAGTTCGGTGAGCAGTTCGTTCGCTTCGTCGGCGTATTTGTCCAGGGCGTCGGCGCCGTCGCGCAGCGAGTCCGCCATGCTCGTCGCCTGAGAACGGGTCTTCTTGGCCCGCTTGTTGAAGGCGGTGGCGGTCTTGCCCTCCCAGGTCACGTCCCGCAGCGCGGCTTCCGCGTCCTTGACGGAGGCGTCCACAGCCTTGGCCAGGGAGCGCCACTTCTTGGCGATCTCCCGGACCCCGTCCGGGTCCACGGCCGGGTCGGAGATCCCGAGGAACTCCATCATGCTGGCCATGTTGTCGCCGGCCATGTGGTTGAACTTGTTGATGTAGTGGAGAGGGTTGAGGTCGACCACGGGCTCAGCCCTGCTTCTTGCCGCGTGCGGCGGCTTCGAGCAGCACGTCGAGAACGTCGAACGCCTCGGAGAGGTCAGTCATCAGCTTCGCCTCGCCGTGCCATTCGTCGACGAGGTCCTCCGCGACCTCGGCGAGCGTCTCCATGCCCTCGCGCACGTCGTCGGTCGCACTCATGAGCGCGCCGAGCGCGCCCAGCGCCGACAGGTCGTGCGAGGCCGCCTTGAAATCATGCAGCGGCTTTGCGAGGTGGTGCGGCGCCTTGCGCAGTAGAGGCGCCGCCTTCGCTATCGACTCCGAGTCCTTGCCCAGGTCTCCCACAGCCGCGTGCCCCCCGATACTGCGCGTTGCAATGTGCATAAGCCAACGGCAGACAGTAGCCGTCGCAGGTAAGCGGAATCTATTCACTCAGCCATGGGGAGGCAAAGCCCAGCGCGCGGCCGTATCAGCACCGACCTCCAGGAAGTCGGTGCTGATGCCGACTGGTTCCTCTCAACGCCGTGCCATCCCAGACCGTGGACAGGGCCGATCCGTTCCGGTCCCAGCTTGCGGGACTGGCGCAGGTCACAGACGCGGGCCTCCATCGCGGCCGCGTTGCGGTGCGGTGTCGGCAACTCCTGCTGGAGCGGTCGTCCAGACCCGGCTCGCCCTAGGCTCGCCAACGCCGGACCCATTTATGAGCGGTCGCCCGCGAGATGCCCATCTCGGCAGCGCCCCGGGCGACCGGACGGCCGGAGCAGACACGCTTGACCAGCAGCCGCGGACCGGATCGGCCGGCATCAACGGCTTGCTCCGGTCCCACATGGCATCAGTGATCACTAATCGGACGGACGCACCCGCAGCCGCGGCACCAACCTCTCCGAACAACAGACCTAGCAGGCGCCGGGGTCAGTCGGCCGACCAGTGGGCGGGGCGGTCGAGGGTGTCGGACAGCTTGGTGCGGTCGTCGCCCCGGGCCGCGTTCACCTGTGACTGGGTGAGGAAGAGCGCGTCGGTGAGGTCGGCGCCGCGCAGGTCCGCGTCGCGGAAGTCCACGCCGATCAGGTCGGCTCCCCGCAGGTCCGCGTCGCGCAGGTCGGCGCCGATGAGGTAGGCGCCGCGCAGGTCCGCGCCCCTGAGGTCGGCGCCGGTGAGGCGGGCGCCGATGAGGTCGGCGCCTCTGCGGTTCTTCTTCGCGCCCTTGCCGTTGCGGGTGCGGGTGCGGTTGTGGTTGTCCTTGGTCTTGGCTTGGCTCAGGTGCTCGGCCCGGACGAATTCACTGGCGCGCAGGAGGAGTTGATTGACCTCGTCGCGGTGGGCCGCCACGTCCGTCACGACGACGGCCTCCGGGGTGCCCCGGGTCAGCCGCTCCGTCGCGGCGAGGGCACGCTTCAGATCGGCGTGGATCGGGCGGGTCTGCGGGCGGGCTAGCGCGTCGGTCACGTACCAGAGCAGTTCGTGGAGCTGCCGCATGATCGGGAGCGCCGCGAACATCTGGCGTGCCGTGGCCGGGTCCTGGCGCCAGTCGCGGCCCTCGAAGGTGACCTGCGAGACGTGCTGGCCCGCCCCGAAGCAGTCGTACACCGTGCAGCCCCGGTAGCCCTGGTCCCGCAGGTCGCGGTGGATGCCGCAGCGGAAGTCCGCCTGGAGGTTGGTGCAAGGCTTGCCCGCGTCCTTGTCCACGGGGAAGTCCGAGGACTTGGCGAAGGTGAGGGCCACGCAGCACAGGCCGAAGCAGTTGGCGCAGTCGGCGCGGAGTGCGGTGCGGTCGTCGTCGAGAAGGGGCAGGTCGACGCGTTCGCGCTCCGGTGTCATCGTGCGGGCTCCTTCGCGATGTCTGCGCCTGGGGTTCGGTGGTGAGTGCGGGGCCGCGGGGGCGTGGCGTCTGCGCCTTGGGTTCGGTTCTTGGGTGCGGGGCCGCGGGGGTATGTGCGTACTCGCCATCCACTGTTCGCCACGCCTCGCGGACAAGTTTGCTACAGCGCGCTCGGTGCTCCGTGCACACATACCCCCACGTCCCCTCCCGTCTCGTACGCGGGTGCGGGGGCGTGGGGGCTCGCGTGGCTCACGCCGTGGGTGCCGGCGGTCAGGCTGCGGAGCGGCGGCCGCCCTGGGAGCCGCCGCCGGCTCGGTTGCGGCGGCGGCCGTTGCCGTTGCCGGTGGCGCCGGCATTGGCTCCGGTGGAACCGGTCCTCGTCTGGCCCTGGCGGGGGACCGTGCGCTGGCCCCCCTGGCTTCCCGCGGTGGCCGCTCCGGCGCCGCGAGGGCGGCGGCGGCGCTGCGCGCCGCTCCGTGCGGCGGGCTGCTGCTGCGGCTGCGGCACCTCGATGACCACGGGGATGCCCGAGGGCTCCCGCGCCCCGGTGATCCGGGTCAGCTCCTCGTCCGAGGAGGAGACGCGTGCCGTGTTCGGGCGGATCTCCGCGTCGGACATCAGCCGCGTCATGTCGCGCTTCTCGTCGGGGAGTACGAGGGTGACCACGCTGCCGGACTCGCCGGCGCGGGCGGTGCGGCCGCCGCGGTGCAGGTAGTCCTTGTGGTCGCTCGGCGGGTCGACGTTGACGACCAGGTCGAGGTCGTCGACGTGGATGCCGCGCGCCGCCACGTTCGTCGCGATCAACGCGGTGACCTGGCCGGTCTTGAACTGGTCCAGCGTGCGGTTGCGCTGCGGCTGCGAGCGGCCGCCGTGCAGGCCGGAGGCCCGTACACCGTTGGCGAGCAGCCGCTTGGTGAAGCGGTCCACCGCCCGCTTGGTGTCCAGGAACATGATGACGCGGCCCTCGCGGGCGGCGATCCGCATGGCGACGGCCTTCTTGTCCGTCTCGTCGGCGACGTAGAGGACGTGGTGCTCCATCGTCGTGACCGCGCCCGCGGAGGGGTCGACGGAGTGTACGACGGGGTCGGTCAGGAACATCCGGACCAGGCGGTCGATGTTCTTGTCGAGCGTCGCCGAGAACAGCATGGTCTGGCCGCCCTGCTCGACCTGCTTGAGCAGCGCCGTGACCTGCGGCATGAAGCCCATGTCGGCCATCTGGTCGGCCTCGTCGAGGACGGTGACGCGCACCCGGGAGAGGTCGCAGTCGCCGCGCTCGATGAGGTCCTTGAGGCGGCCGGGGGTGGCGACCAGGACCTCGGCGCCGCGGCGCAGCGTCCCGGACTGCCGGGTGATCGACATGCCGCCGACGACCGTGGCCATGCGGAGGTTCACCGAGGTCGCGTACGGGGTGAGCGCGTCCGTCACCTGCTGGGCGAGCTCGCGCGTGGGGACCAGGACCATGGCGAGCGGCGACTTCGGCTCGGCGCGGTGTCCTGCCGTACGGGCAAGCAGGGCGAGGCCGAAGGCGAGGGTCTTGCCGGAGCCGGTGCGTCCACGGCCGAGGATGTCGCGCCCGGCGAGGGAGTTGGGGAGGGTGGCCGCCTGGATCGGGAAGGGCTCGGTCACGCCCTGGGCGGCCAGCGTCTTCAGGAGGGCCTCGGGCATGTCCAGGTCACCGAAGGCCTCGACCGACGGCAGGGCGGGCGTGCTGCTCTCGGGCAGTGCGAACTCGCCGCCCTGGACCGGCTTCGGCTTGCGGCCGCCGGACTTCTTCGCGGAATGCGAAGAATGCGCGGAACCCTTCGCCTGACCGTTGGGCCGGCCCTTTCCACCTGCGGTGGCGGGGCGCTTGCGGGCGGGGCGCGCCGGACGTTCGGGGCGGTTCATTCAGTGATGCCTTCCTGGTCGCTGGACTTCCGGACCTCTGAGCCGGAACGGCTCTGGGCCCGGTCGGGCCCGATGACAGCGCAAGCCGAGGCCCGCACCTTCCGGTGCGGGCCTCGGCTGTGAGGTACGCGCGCTGCGGCGATCAGGCAGGAACGATGTTCTCGGCCTGCAGGCCCTTCTGGCCCTGGGTGACCTCGAAGGAGACCTTCTGGCCCTCCAGGAGCTCACGGAAGCCGGAGGACGCGATGTTCGAGTAGTGGGCGAAGACGTCGGGGCCGCCGCCGTCCTGCTCGATGAAGCCGAAGCCCTTTTCCGAGTTGAACCACTTAACGGTGCCGGTTGCCATGTCAATCTCCTCAACAGGGGCAGTGAATGGAGAAACACCGAATTGCGAATCTCCAGCGCTGCAATGACCCCCATATACCGGAGAGAACCGGAAAAACAATTTTGCGCCCTCGGAGCATTCCCGTCAGACGCACATAAAGTTCATGGGTACCAAAACTGCAACGCATAACCTTAACACGCCCGCGGACCGCCTTGTTCCCGGGCCCTGCCCCGGCCCCGTTCCCAGGCTCGCCAGCGCCCGCCCAGCCCGGCGGCGCCGGGCGAGCACCGCACTCAGGCCCACCCTCCGCTCTACATTACTGACTTTTCGTCAGCTTCTCGTGCGCGGCCCTTCCTCCCGTACGGGCGCCTCGCTACCTTCTACCAAACAATCGCTTGGTTGGTCCGATGAAAGGCGAACCGATGCGCATCTCTCGTCCCTGCCCTCGCTCCCGTACGCGCCCCCGTACCCGTACCGCCACCGGACTCGTGGTCTCCGCTCTCGTCCTGGGCACCCTGCCCCTCTGGGCCGGGCCCGCAGGGGCCGCCGTGCCCGGTGAGGGCGTCGCGCCCGCCGGAGCCGCCGCGCGGGTCGCGTCGCGCGTCGCCGGGACCGTTCACCAGATTCCGCTCCAGGGCGCGGTCAACGCGCGTGACGTGGGCGGGTACCGGACGTACGACGGGGAGCGGGTCGCCTACGGGCGGGTCTTCCGTGCCGATGCCCTCAACAAGCTCACCGACGCCGACCTCGGCACGGTCGCCGGGCTCGGGGTGAAGACGGTCGTCGACTTCCGGGTGCCCGCCGAGGTGCAGTACGACGGGGCGGACCGGCTGCCCGCCGGGGTCGCCGCGGTCTCCCGGCCGGTCACGGACAACGGCCTGTTCGCCCAGCTCCTCACCGCCATCGGCTCCAAGGACCCGGTCAAGCAGGAGGAGATGCTGGGCAACGGCAAGGCGGCCGCGTTCATGCGGGAGGTCTACCGCACCTTCGTCACCGACTCCGCCAACCGCGCCCAGTTCGCGGCCACCCTGCGCTCCGTCGCGAACAGCCGCACGCCGCTGCTCTACCACTGCACCGCGGGCAAGGACCGCACCGGCTGGACGACGTATCTGCTGCTGCGGCTCGTCGGCGTGCCGGAGCGGACGGCCGTCGACGACTACCTGGCGTCCAACACCTACCGGGCCGCGTACGACGCGCAGCTGCGGGCGGCGCTCAAGCAGGGTGGGCTGATGGAGAACCCGGACCTGATCATCCCGCTGCAGGAGGTCCGCACCGACTACCTCGGCACGGCGCTCGACGAGGCGACGCGGCGGTACGGCGGCTTCACGGGCTATCTGTCCAAGGGGCTCGGCCTCGACGCGGGCACCATCGTGAAGCTGCGCCAGCGCATGGTCGATTAGGGCCCCTATTCCACTCGGGGCACGATCCCGCCCGCCCGCGCCGCCGCGAGCCACGCCGGGAACTCCCCCACGAGCCGGTCGTAGAGCTGGTCGTCCGGCAGCGCCAGCGGGTCGTGCCCGGCGTGGAAGAAGCCCGCGTTGTCGACCGGGCGCTTGGCGGGGACGGCGAGTTCGTCGAGCTTGCGGAGGTAGTCGAACTGCTTGCTCCTCGGGTCGCCGAACCCGATGAACTGCCAGAACAGCGGCAGCTTGGCCGCCTTGCACAGATAGCGCTCGGCGGCGAGCTTGTTGATGGGGCCGCCGTCGGTCTGGAAGACGACGAGGGCGGGCGCGCGGGAGCCGCTGTCCACGTAGTGGTCGATGACCGCGTCCATCGCCAGGTGGTAGCTGGTCTTGCCCATGTGTCCGAGCCCGGCCACGATCGCGTCGATCCGGCCGCGGTGGTTGTCCAGCGCGATGTCCGTCACCGCGTCGATGTCCGTGGAGAAGAAGACGGTGGGCACGACCCCGTCGTCGTCCAGGTGCGCGGAGAGCCCGAGCACCCGGTCGGCGAGGGCCTGGACGCTGCCGTCCTTGTAGTACTCCCGCATGGAACCGGAGTAGTCGACGACGAGGTAGACCGCCGCCCGCGCCCCTTCGAGACCGTGTTTGCGCAGGGAGACCCCGGCGCTCTTGTAGAGGTCGACCAGCGCGGGCGCCGAGTCCTCCACCTTGCGCAGACTGATCGCAGGTCCCATCGCTTCGTCCCGCCCCTTCCGGCTTGCCCATATGGCTGCTAGACACATGCCGATTCGGCATGCATGGAGGGTGACATGGATTCCGGGGACACGCGAAGGATCTCCTACGGTCTGGACGGCCGAACCGTCCTCATCACGGGTGCGGGACGCGGCCAAGGCGCGGCGGAGGCGCGGCTGTTCGCGGCCGCGGGGGCCCGGGTCGTGGTCACGGACGTACGCGAGGAGGAGGGCCGGGAGGTCGCCGGATCCCTGGGCGGCCAGGGGGTGTTCGTACGCCATGACGTCACCGACGCGCGGAGCTGGGCCTCGGCCGTGGCGGGCGCGCTCGACGCCTTCGGCCGGCTGGACGCCCTGGTCAACAATGCCGCGCTGTGGCGCACGGCGTCCGTGGAGGACGAGACGTACGAGAACTTCGAGGCGCTGGTCCGGGTCAATCTGCTCGGACCGTTCCTGGGCATCCAGGCGGTGCTGCCCGCGTTCAAGGAGGCGGGCGGCGGCTCGATCGTGAACGTGTCGTCGACGGCGGGCCTCGTCGGCATCCCGGGCCACGCGGCGTACGGCTCGACGAAGTTCGGGCTGCGCGGCCTGACCCGCTCCGCCGCGCTCGACCTGGCGCGGTACCGGGTGCGGGTCAACTCCGTGCATCCGGGGGCGATCGACACCCCGATGATCTCCGCGGCCTCCGCCGGGCGGGACTGGTCGCACCTGCCGCTCGGCAGGATGGGCCGCCCGGAGGAGGTCGGCGAGCTGGTGCTGTTCCTCGCGTCGGACGCCTCGTCGTACGTGACGGGCGCGGAGTTCACCGTGGACGGCGGGTCGACGACGGGGTGACCGGCCCGCGGGGGCCCACCGGTCAGGGACGAGCCACTGACGCCCCGCCCTCGCCCCCACCCCCCTGCTCCTGGAAGGCCGGCAGCGCGAAGATCCGCGTCTTCGCGTCGTCGTCCATCAACTCGACCAGCGGCATGACCAGTTCCCACAGGTCCTGCTTGTCGACCTCCCGGGCGAGCGCGTCCAGGTCGGCCTCCGGCAGCGCCCCCGCCGCGCCGGCGACGACCGTGCGGGACTGTGGCGGCAACACCTCGACCAGCGGCAGGAACTCCGCCCACAGCCCGGTGACCACCACCGCGCGCACGATCCCGGCGAGCACGTCCGCGTCCCGCAGCGAGGGCAGTTCGGCCACCGCGCGGCGCTCCTCCTCGTCGAGCAGCGCGACCAGGGGCAGCAGGGACTCCCACAGGTCCTGCTCCGCGACCGTGGCGACCAGGGAGTCGAGCCGGTGCTGCGGCTGTCCGGCGGCGAGCGAGGCGATGCGGCCGCGCTGCTCCCCCGTCACCATGCCGGCGACGGCCAGCGCCTCGGGCCACAGGCCGTCCGCGGCCGCCGAGCCGATGACCGCCGCGAGCCGGTCGGGGCCCATCAGGTCGATGAGGTGGCCGAGCCGTTCGGGCCGGTCGATGGCGAAGCCCGTCTTCAGGACGGCGGCGTCGTCGACCGAGGGCAGGATGCGGCGCAGCGCGGCGTCGGGCAGATGGCCGACGAAGCGGCCCATCGTGAGGTGGTCGCCGCGTTCGGCGAGGGTCACGGCGATGCGGACGACCAGGTCCTCGTCGAGGCGGCCGACGATGCCCTCGATGCGGCGCGGGTCGAGGTGGCCGCAGGACTCGGCGGTGAAGGAGACCGGCAGTTTCTCGATGATGTCGGCGGCGCGGGCGGGTTCGAGCCGTCCCGCGACGGCGGCGGCCAGGCGCGGGCCGAGCGCCTTCTGCGAGATGGCGGCCGCGACGCCGGCCGGCACGAGCTTGGTGGCGGCCGCGATCCGGTCGAGCATGTCGGGCGCCCGGTCGAAGAGCGCGGCGACGCTCTGGGTGCGGAAGCGGCGTACGTCCTCGACGGGCAGGCCCTGAAGGAAGGCGAGCGTGTCCGGTTCGACGTCGAGCAGGTGGGCGATCTTCAGGCTCTCGGCCCTGCCGCGCAGCTTGTCCATGCTGACTCCTCGCTCCACTCGGCTATCGGAAGAGAATCCGGCGGACGGGGCCGCGGGCCAGGGCGGGCACGAGTTTGAGTGCCTCCTCGGCGGCCCCGTTCAGTCCCGCGGCGCGGCTCTCGCGCTGCCGCTCCAGCGCGTCGGCCAGCGTCGCGAGCTGATCGGGCGTCAACTGCCCGAAGGATTCCGGTGGTTGGTCGCGCAGCTCCGCGGCGAGTCGCTCGCGTCGCTGCCGTGTCTCGGTGTCCACGTCGCCTCCCTGGGCCGGCCGCACGACCGGGTCCGGGACCAGAGACTGGCGCCGAATTGACTTTTAGTCAATAGAGTGGGGCCCGCAGGCCGTCGCCGGGTGGGAGCCACCGGGCGTCCCGCAGGTCGTGTCCACGTAATCTTGGCCGGATGAAACGCGCCGGTCTCCTCCTGCTCGCCGTAGTCCCGCTCGCCGCCACGGCCGCCTGCCTCGCGGGCGGCGCCCCGGACCGGAGCGACGCGCGGAACGGCGGGCGGGATCCCGGACTCGCCGCGCCCGCGAAGAAGGACCTCGCGCAGCAGCTGGTGTCGAGCGCGGAGAACTCGACGCTGGACTGGCGCGGCCAGTACGGCTACATCGAGGACATCGACGACGGCCGCGGCTACACGGCGGGGCTCATCGGCTTCTGCAGCGGCACGCACGACCTGCTGACCCTCGTCGAGCGGTACACCGAGGCCCATCCGCACAACGCCCTCGCGCGCTATCTGCCCGCCCTGCGTGAGGTGGACGGCAGCGACTCGCACAAGGGCCTGGGCGCCGGCTTCACCGCGGCCTGGAAGGCGGAGGCGGTGAAGCCCGCGTTCCGCAGGGCCCAGGAGCGGGCACGCGACCGCGGCTACTTCGACCCGGCGGTGCGCAGGGCCGAGCGCGACGGGCTCGGCTCGCTCGGCCAGTTCATCTACTACGACGCGATGGTCATGCACGGCCCCGGCCCCGGACCCCGCTCCTTCCAGGGCCTGCGCGAGGCGGCCGTGAAGCGGGCGGATCCGCCGTCCCGGGGCGGCGGCGAGAAGGCGTACCTCGACGCCTTCCTGGACGTCCGCCGCGCCGCGATGAAACGGGAGGCGGCGCACCGCGACACCTCCCGCGTGGACACGGCGCAGCGCAGGTTCCTCGACGACGGCAATCTGGCCCTGGACACGCCGCTGACCTGGAAGGTGTACGGGGAGACGTACAAAGTGCCGTGACCCCGCACACCCGCCGGCCGGCCGTCAGCCCTTGACCGCGCCCGCCGCGAGGCCCGAGCCGAGCTTCCGGTGCACGATCACGAAGAAGATCATCACCGGCACGGTGACCAGCGTGGAGCTGGCCATGACCGGGCCCCAGGCCGTCGAGTTCTCGCCGAAGAACTGGTAGATGCCCACGGCGGCCGTGTACTTGTCGCTGCCCTTCATGAAGGTGTACGCGAAGACGAACTCGTTCCACGCCGTGATGAAGGCGAAGATCGAGGTCGCCACGAGCCCCGGCGCGACCAGCGGGAGCAGCACCGACCAGAACATCCGCGGCCAGGACGCCCCGTCGATGTAGGCGGCCTCCTCGACCTCCTTGGGCACGGTCGCGACGAAGCCGCGCAGCGTCCAGATCGCGAAGGGCAGCGAGAGCGCGATGTAGACGATGCTCAGGCCAAGCAGCGAGTTGAGCAGGTCGTAGTCCCGCATCTGGATGAAGAGCGGGATGACCAGGGCTTCGAGCGGCACCATCTGCACGATCAGGATCATGATCAGCACGGAGGTGCGGAAGCGGAACTTGAACCGCGCCACCGCGATGGCCGCGAAGAGCGAGAGCAGCGCCGCCGCGACGATCGTGGCGAGGCCGACGAGCGCGGAGTTCAGCAGGTACGTGCCGAAGTTGCCCTTGTCGAAGACGAATTCGAAGTGTTCCAGGCTGAGACCGCTCGGCAGCAGGTCCGAGCCGCGAAGGGCGGCCTTCGGGTCGAGCGCCGTGGAGATCATCCAGTAGACGGGGAAGAGCGTGAAGAGCAGGAGTCCGGCGACCGCGGCCGGCAGTCCGATGCGCGAGGCGAGCGTGGTGCGGCGGGTCACAGGTCCTCCTCCCCCTGCCGGAACAGCGTGCGGATGTAGACGACGGTGATGATCAGGAGCAGCACGGTCAGCAGGACCGCGGCCGCGGCGCCCGTGCCGTAGTCGTTCTTGGCGAAGGCCTGGATGTAGGAGAAGACGCCGAGGTTGTAGACGTCCTCGTTGGAGCCGTCGCCGCCGGGTTGCAGATACACCTGGGTGAAGACCTTGAAGTCCCAGATGGTGGAGAGGATGGTCACCACGAGGAAGACCGGCTTGATCGTCGGCACGGTGATGTTCCAGAACCGCTGCCAGGCGCCCGCACCGTCCAACTCCCCCGCCTCGTACAGCTCCTTGGGGATCGTCATGAGTCCCGCGAGGACGGTGATGGCGACGAAGGGGAAGCCGTGGTGGACGACGTTGAGCGTGGCGATGGCGTAGAACGGGCCGCGCTCGGTGAACCAGTTGGTGGTCTCGGGGTCGATCAGGCCGATCGATCCCGCGATCTGGCTGGCCATGCCGTCCTGCGGCTGGAAGAGCCAGATCCAGACGTAGGTGCCGGTGACCGCCGGCATGGCCCACGCGGCGAGGATCGCGATGGAGCAGATCATCCGCCAGGTCGGGCCGAGGCGGTTGAGCAGCAGGGCCACCAGGGTGCCGAGGGCGACGGTGAGTCCGACGCAGGCAACGGCGAAGAAGACGGTGTTGGGCAGGACCGTCTTCCAGAGCAGACCGCTGGAGAGCAGGTCGCTGTAGTGGTCGAAGCCGGTGTACGTGCCGACACCGCCGCCGAACTTGACCTTGTAGTCCTGCAGGGAGAGCTTGCCGACCTGGATCAGCGGCCAGAGCAGCAGGCCCACGAGGACCACGAGGGCGGGGGCGAGGAGCAGCCAGGGGCGGGTGAGGGTGACGAGCTTCTTGCGGCGACGGGCCGCCTCGGCCGCGACGTCGGGCTGCCGGGGGCCGCGGGGAGCCGGGATCTTCGGCTCCCCGCTGACGAGCGTGTCTTTCACGGTAAGTCCTTCGAGTTGCGGAACTCGCCCTGTACTACTCGTCCTTGGCGAAGATGGCGTCCATGTCCTTGGCCGCCTTGTCCGCCGCTTCCTTCACGGACGACTTGCCGGTGAGGATCGACTGGATCATGCCGGGGATGACCTTCGAGGCCTGGATCTCGCCGTACGACTTGGTCTTGGGGACCGTCGCGCCGGCCTCCAGCATCTGTTTGGCGAACGGCTCGACCAGCGGGTCCTTCTTCGCCTCGATCTTCTTCAGCTCGGAGTTCTGACCGGGGAAGTAGTTGGTCTGCTCGGCCCACTTGGCGGCGAACTCGCCGGTGGTCAGCATCTTCACGAACTCCCAGGCGAGGTCCTTCTTGTCCGTGTCGAAGGTGGACAGGTAGGAGCCGCCGAGGAAGGACTTGCTCATGCCGCCGTTCTCACCCGGAATGGGGACGGCGCCGAGCTTGCCCTTGAGGTCGGGGTTGTTGTCGACGATGGCCTTCGGGGTCCAGTTGCCGCCGATGGCCATGGCGATCTCGCCCTTGTTCCAGGCGTCGCCGACCTCCTTCTCCGTCCAGGTGTTGACCTTGGCCGGGGAGACCTTGTCCTTGGTGGCGAGGCCCGTGTAGTACTCGATGCCCTTGATGGCCTCGGGCGAGTTGACGCCGGACTTCCACTTGCCGCCGGACTCGGTGGCGAGCTCACCGCCCGCGCCCCAGATGAAGGGGGTCGCGAACATCTCCGCGCCGCCCGCCACCGGGAAGGAGACCATCTTCGGCTCCTTCGCCTTGAGCGCCTTGGCGGTCGCCTGGAGCTCCTTCCAGGTGGTCGGGGGCTTGAGGTCGTGCTTCTCGAAGATGTCCTTGCGGTAGACGATCGAGCGGACGCCCGCGTACCAGGGCATGCCGTACTGCTTGCCGTCGAGCGTGCCGGCGTCCTTGAGTCCCTCGACCAGGTCGTTGCCGAGGCCGGACTCCTTGACCTTGTCGGTGACGTCGACGAGCGCGTCGGTCTCGGCGAACTGGGGCACCCAGGTGGTGCCGACCTCGGCCACGTCGGGCACCTGGTCCGCGCCGCCCTCGATGGCGGTGGTGAACTTCTTCTGGGCGGTGGCCCACTGCTGGTACTCGACGTGGATCTTCGCGCCGGTCTTCTTCTCGAAGGCCTTCCCGGCCTCCTTGAAGAACGGGCGCGCGTCGGGGTTGGTCCCCTCCATGATCCATACGGTGAGGGTCTTGCCCTTGCCGTCGGTGGCCTGACCGCCGTCGTCGCCGTCATCCCCACCGCACGCCGTGGCGGTCAGTCCGAGACTCATGGCGATACAACCAGCGGCGATGACACGTCGATTCATGCCGGCCCCCTCCAGGTTCCGATTGGTGGGAGCGATTGTGGTCACACCTGGCCGAGGCGGTCTAGACCCATTGGTATAAGCGGCCGAACCGTAATGAGGGTTGCGGGTGACGCAACATACGCTCATAGCATTGCGCCCCATGCAACGCAGTGGCCCCATCATGCATCGGGTCCGGACGCGACGACGCCCGCCCAGGTCCGGTCGGGGACGAGGCGGGCGTCGCTCAGTTCCGTACGCCGTTGTACGGGACGTATGAGGGGTCGTACGGCCAAAACCGTACGGGTCGGACCTTGCGGGTCAGACCTTACGGGTCAGACCGTCAGGGAGCGGTCCGTGGGGCGGATCGGGGCCGGAAGGTCACTCGCACCGGTGAGGAAGTTGTCCACGCCGCGCGCCGCCGAACGGCCCTCGGCGATCGCCCAGACGATGAGCGACTGGCCGCGCCCGGCGTCGCCGGCGACGAAGACTCCGGGGACGTTCGTCTGGAATTCGCCGTCGCGCGCGACGTTGCCGCGCTCGTCGAGCTCCAGGGCGAACTGGTCCACCAGGCCGTTCTCCCGGTCGGTGCCGGTGAAGCCCATCGCGAGGGTGACGAGCTGGGCGGGGATCTTCCGCTCGGTGCCCGGCTTCGGGGTCAGCTTGCCCTCGATGAACTCGACCTCGACGAGGTGCAGGAACTGGACGTTGCCGTCCTCGTCGCCCTCGAAGTGGGTGGTGTTGACGGCGTAGACCCGCTCGCCGCCCTCCTCGTGCGCGGAGGTGACCTTGTACAGCATCGGGAAGGTCGGCCACGGCTGGTGCGGCGCGCGCTCCTCGCCCGGCTTCGGCATGATCTCCAGCTGGGTCACGGAGGCCGCGCCCTGGCGGTGGGCGGTGCCCACGCAGTCCGCGCCGGTGTCGCCGCCGCCGATCACGACGACGTGCTTGCCCTCGGCGGAGACGGGCGTGGTGACGTAGTCGCCCTCCTGGACCTTGTTGGCCAGCGGGAGGTACTCCATCGCCTGGTAGATGCCCTTGAGCTCACGGCCGGGGACGGGCAGGTCGCGGGCGGTGGTGGCGCCGGCCGCGATGACCACCGCGTCGTACCGCCTGCGCAGCTTCGCCGCGTCGATGTCGCGGCCGATCTCCACGCCGGTGCGGAACTTGGTGCCCTCCGCGCGCATCTGCTCGATGCGGCGGTTGATGTGCCGCTTCTCCATCTTGAACTCGGGGATGCCGTAGCGCAGCAGGCCGCCGATGCGGTCGGCGCGCTCGTACACGGCGACCGTGTGGCCGGCCCGGGTCAGCTGCTGGGCGGCGGCGAGTCCGGCCGGGCCGGAGCCGATGACCGCGACGGTCTTGCCGGAGAGGCGTTCCGGGGCCTGGGGTGCGACGTCGCCGCGGTCCCACGCCTGGTCGATGATCGAGACCTCGACGTTCTTGATGGTGACGGGCGGCTGGTTGATGCCGAGCACGCACGCCGACTCGCACGGGGCCGGGCAGAGCCGGCCGGTGAACTCCGGGAAGTTGTTGGTGGCGTGCAGGCGCTCCTGCGCCGCCGACCAGTCCTCGCGGTAGGCGTAGTCGTTCCACTCCGGGATCAGGTTCCCGAGCGGACAGCCGTTGTGGCAGAACGGGATGCCGCAGTCCATGCAGCGCGAGGCCTGCTTGGAGATGATCGGGAGGAGCGAGCCGGGAACGTAGACCTCGTTCCAGTCCTGGACGCGCTCGCCGACCGGGCGGGTCTGCGCGACCTCGCGGCCGTGGTTGAGAAAGCCCTTGGGATCAGCCATTGGTCGCCGCCTCCATCATCTTCTCGGTGATCTCGGTCTCGGAGAGACCGGCTCGCTCGGCGGCGTCCTTGGCGGCGAGCACTGCCTTGTACGTACTGGGGATGATCCTGCTGAAGCGCTCCACGGCGGTGTCCCACTCGGCGAGCAGCTTCCCGGCGACGGTCGAGCCCGTCTCCTCCTGGTGGCGGCGCACGACGTCGTGCAGCCACTGCTTGTCGGTGTCGTCCAGCGGTTCGACGGCGGCGAGGTTGCCGGCGTTGACGTTGTCGCGGTCGAGGTCGATCACGTACGCGATGCCGCCGGACATGCCGGCCGCGAAGTTGCGGCCCGTCTCGCCGAGGACCACCGCGTGACCGCCGGTCATGTACTCGCAGCCGTGGTCGCCCACGCCCTCGGAGACCACCGTGGCACCGGAGTTGCGGACGCAGAAGCGCTCGCCGGTGCGGCCGCGCAGGAACAGCTCGCCGCCGGTCGCGCCGTACGCGATGGTGTTGCCGGCGATCGTGGAGTACTCGGCGAGGTGGTCGGCGCCGCGGTCCGGGCGGACGATGATGCGGCCGCCGGAGAGGCCCTTGCCGACGTAGTCGTTGGCGTCGCCCTCCAGGCGCAGCGTCACGCCGCGCGGCACGAAGGCGCCGAAGGACTGGCCGGCCGAGCCGGTGAAGGTGATGTCGATGGTGTCGTCGGGCAGACCGGCGCCGCCGAACTTCTTCGTCACCTCGTGGCCGAGCATGGTGCCGACCGTGCGGTTGATGTTGCGGATGGCGACCTGGGCGCGGACCGGGTGCGCGTCGGTCGCGCCGGCCGCGGCGAGCGCGTCGCCGGCGAGCCTGATCAGCTCGTTGTCGAGCGCCTTCTCCAGGCCGTGGTCCTGGACCGTGACCTGGTGCCGGACGGCGCCCGCGGGGAGGGCCGGTACGTGGAACAGCGGCTCCAGGTCCAGGCCCTGCGCCTTCCAGTGGCTGACGGCCTTCTCGGTGTCGAGGAGCTCGGCGTGGCCGACGGCCTCCTCGATGGAGCGGAAGCCGAGCTCGGCGAGGAGCTCGCGGACCTCTTCGGCGATGAACTCGAAGAAGTTGACGATGTACTCGGCCTTGCCGGAGAAGCGCTCGCGCAGCGCCGGGTTCTGCGTGGCGATGCCGACCGGGCAGGTGTCCAGGTGGCAGACGCGCATCATGACGCAGCCGGAGACGACGAGCGGCGCGGTCGCGAAACCGAACTCCTCGGCGCCGAGCAGCGCGGCGATGATGACGTCGCGGCCGGTCTTCAGCTGGCCGTCGGTCTGGACGACGATGCGGTCGCGCAGGCCGTTGAGCAGCAGCGTCTGCTGGGTCTCGGCGAGGCCGAGCTCCCAGGGGCCGCCCGCGTGCTTGAGCGAGGTCAGCGGCGAAGCACCCGTACCGCCGTCGTGGCCGGAGATGAGCACCACGTCCGCGTGCGCCTTGGACACACCCGCGGCGACCGTGCCGACACCGACCTCGGAGACCAGCTTCACGTGGATCCGCGCCTGCGGGTTCGCGTTCTTCAGGTCGTGGATCAGCTGGGCGAGGTCTTCGATGGAGTAGATGTCGTGGTGCGGCGGCGGCGAGATCAGGCCGACGCCGGGCGTCGAGTGACGCGTCTTGGCGACCCACGGGTAGACCTTGTGGCCGGGCAGCTGGCCGCCCTCGCCGGGCTTGGCGCCCTGCGCCATCTTGATCTGGATGTCGTCGGCGTTGACGAGGTACTCGCTGGTCACGCCGAAGCGGCCGGAGGCGACCTGCTTGATGGACGAGCGGCGCGCCGGGTCGTACAGGCGGTCCGGGTCCTCGCCGCCCTCACCGGTGTTGGACTTGCCGCCCAGCTGGTTCATGGCGATGGCGAGGGTCTCGTGCGCCTCGCGGGAGATCGAGCCGTACGACATGGCGCCGGTGGAGAACCGCTTGACGATCTCGGAGGCGGGCTCGACCTCGTCGATGGAGATCGAGGGGCGGTCGCTCTTGAAGCCGAAGAGTCCGCGGAGCGTCATCAGGCGCTCGGACTGCTCGTTCACGCGGCCGGTGTACTGCTTGAAGATGTCGTAGCGGCGGCTGCGCGTGGAGTGCTGGAGGCGGAAGACCGTGTCGGGGTCGAACAGGTGCGGCTCGCCCTCGCGGCGCCACTGGTACTCGCCGCCGATGTCCAGGGCGCGGTGCGCGGAAGGGATGCCGGAGGCCGGGTAGGCCTTGGCGTGCCGGGCGGCGACCTCCTGCGCGATGACGTCGAGTCCGGCGCCGCCGATCTTCGTCGTCGTACCGCTGAAGTACCGGTCCACGAAGGCCGCTTCGAGGCCGACGGCCTCGAAGACCTGGGCGCCGCGGTAGGAGGCGACGGTGGAGATGCCCATCTTGGACATGACCTTCAGGACGCCCTTGCCCAACGCGTGGATCAGGTTGCGGATGGCCTGCTCGGCCCCGCCGTCGACGGCCTCCAGGAAGGTGCCCGCGCGGACGAGGTCCTCGACGGACTCCATCGCGAGGTAGGGGTTGACGGCCGCGGCGCCGTAGCCGATGAGGAGGGCCACGTGGTGGACCTCGCGCACGTCGCCCGCCTCGACGAGCAGGCCCACCTGGGTGCGCTGCTTGGTGCGGATGAGGTGGTGGTGGACGGCCGCGGTGAGCAGCAGCGAGGGGATCGGCGCGTGCTCGGCGTCGGAGTGCCGGTCGGAGAGCACGATCAGACGGGCGCCGGCCTCGATGGCGGCGTCGGCCTCGGCGCAGATCTCGTCGATGCGGGCGGCGAGCGCGGCGCCGCCGTCGCCGACCCGGTAGAGGCCGGAGAGCGTCGCGGCCTTCATGCCGGGCATGTCGCCGTCGGCGTTGATGTGGATGAGCTTGGCCAGCTCGTCGTTGTCGATCACCGGGAAGGGCAGGGTGACGCTGCGACAGGACGCGGCGGTCGGCTCCAGGAGGTTGCCCTGCGGGCCGAGCGAGCTGTGCAGCGAGGTGACGAGCTCTTCCCGGATGGCGTCCAGCGGCGGGTTGGTGACCTGCGCGAACAGCTGCGTGAAGTAGTCGAAGATCAGCCGGGGGCGCTCGGAGAGGGCGGCGATCGGGGTGTCCGTGCCCATGGAGCCGAGCGGCTCGCCGCCGGTCTTGGCCATCGGCGCGAGGATGATGCGCAGCTCTTCCTCGGTGTAGCCGAAGGTCTGCTGGCGGCGCGTGACGGAGGCGTGCGTGTGCACGATGTGCTCGCGCTCGGGCAGGTCGGACAGCTCGATCTCGCCGGCTTCCAGCCACTCCTGGTACGGCTTCTCGGCGGCGAGGCCCGCCTTGATCTCTTCGTCCTCGACGATGCGGTGCTCGGCGGTGTCCACGAGGAACATCCGGCCGGGCTGCAGGCGGCCCTTGCGGACGACCTTGGCGGGGTCGATGTCGAGGACGCCGACCTCGGAGCCGAGGACGACGAGGCCGTCGTCGGTGACCCAGTAGCGGCCGGGGCGCAGACCGTTGCGGTCGAGGACCGCGCCGACCTGGGTGCCGTCGGTGAAGGTGACGCAGGCCGGGCCGTCCCAGGGCTCCATCATCGTGGAGTGGTACTGGTAGAAGGCGCGCCGGGCCGGATCCATGGAGGCGTGGTTCTCCCAGGCCTCCGGGATCATCATCAGGACGGAGTGCGGCAGCGAACGCCCGCCGAGGTGCAGGAGCTCCAGGACCTCGTCGAAGGAGGCGGAGTCGGAGGCGTCCGGGGTGCAGATCGGGAAGACCCGGTCGAGCTTCTCCGGGCCGAACAGGTCGGAGGCGAGCTGCGACTCGCGGGCGCGCATCCAGTTGCGGTTGCCCTTGACCGTGTTGATCTCGCCGTTGTGCGCGACGAAGCGGTACGGGTGCGCGAGCGGCCAGCTCGGGAACGTGTTCGTCGAGAAACGGGAGTGGACGAGCGCGACGGCCGTGGCGAAGCGGCGGTCGGACAGGTCGGGGAAGAAGGGCTCCAGCTGGCCGGTGGTCAGCATGCCCTTGTAGACGATGGTGCGCGAGGAGAGCGAGGGGAAGTATGTCCCGGCCTCGCGCTCGGCGCGCTTGCGCAGCAGGAAGGCCTTGCGGTCGAGCGCCAGGCCCTCGGTGTCGCCGTCGGCGACGAAGATCTGCCGGAAGACGGGCATGGTCGAGCGGGCGGTCGCGCCGAGCAGCTCGGGGGCGACGGGCACGTCGCGCCAGCCGAGGACCGTCAGGCCCTCCTCGGAGGCGATCGTCTCGATCTGTGAGACGGCGCCGTCCGTGGTGCCGGCGGTGTCGACCGGCAGGAAGGCGATGCCGACGGCGTAGGCACCGGCGGCGGGGAGTTCGAACCCGGCCACCTCGCGCAGGAAGGCGTCGGGGACCTGGAGCAGGATGCCCGCACCGTCGCCCGAGTCCGGCTCGGAGCCGGTGGCGCCGCGGTGCTCGAGGTTGCGCAGTACGGTCAGCGCCTGTTCGACCAGTTCATGGCTGGCCACACCGGTGAGGGTGGCCACGAACCCGACACCGCAGGCGTCGTGTTCGTTGCGGGGGTCGTACATCCCCTGGGGGGCGGGGCGACCGTCCATGGGCGACCAGGCGTGGGTACGCATCGGCACTCCCGTCGTCGTCGAGGCAAGAACAAAAAGCAAGGGACGACGTTGGCCCTGGCGAAATTTCGTGCAGGTTACATGATGGAACGCTTCTCGAAAAGCGGATAGTTCATTCCACCATGTGGACACCGCTCGCTGAGGTGGGGAGCGGTTCGGAGAGGGCCCTTGCGGACAGATCCGTGGCCGTGGGCCCAGAGCGGCGAAGCGACACGGGCCTCATTGCCCGCAGCGCTTACGGCTCATGCCCCGTGATCACGGGTTCGAAACCGCCAGGTAACGGCTACTTATGCAAGGTCTCGCATATGCCTGCAGCGGCTCATCCTACGGCCGTACCGAACAGAGTGCCCAGGGCGTACGTCACACCGGCCGCCGCACCACCGAGCGCGAGCTGCCGCAGACCGCTGAACCACCAGGAGCGCGCGGTCACCTTCGCCACCACCGCGCCGCAGGCGAAGAGGCCGATCAGCGCGAGCAGCAGGGCGGGCCACAGCACGGTGGCGCCCAGCAGGTACGGCAGGAGGGGCAGCAGGGCGCCGAGCGCGAAGGAGCCGAAGGACGAGACGGCGGCGACGGTCGGCGAGGGCAGGTCGCCCGGGTCGATGCCGAGCTCCTCGCGGGCGTGGATCTCCAGGGCCTGCTCGGGGTCCTTGGAGAGCTGCCGGGCGACCTCGCGGGCCAGCTCGGGCTCGACGCCGCGCGACGCGTACAGCTCGGCGAGCTCGCGCTCCTCGTCCGCGGGGTGCTTGCGCAACTCGCGGCGCTCGACGTCCAGTTCCGCCTCGACGAGCTCGCGCTGGGAGGCCACGGAGGTGTACTCGCCGGCCGCCATGGAGAAGGCGCCGGCGGCGAGGCCCGCCAGGCCGGTGATGACGATGGTCTCGCGCGAGACGGCGCCGCCCGCCACACCGGTCATCAGGGCCAGGTTGGAGACCAGGCCGTCCATCGCCCCGAAGACCGCGGGGCGCAGCCAGCCGCCGTTCACGTCGCGGTGCGTGTGGTTGTCGCGGTGCGCCTCGTGCAGCGTCGCTTCGGTCTCGATGATCGCCATGGTGAGCCCCCTCGTGCGTGGTTGGACGATCTCGAAAGTACGCGCGAAAAAAATCTCCCGCCAGCAAGGAAGGCCGTACTTACCTGCGCAAACGCGCCGCACGGAGGGGGTCGTGGAGGTATCGGCCGACGGCTCGGAGGGCCCTCCGGGGCGAGCGAAGGGGTGATCTGAGCCCCGCCATGCTCTTCTGAGCGCCCCGCGTGGCAGGGATGCACCAAGCAACCGCATCCAGCGGTCCGCACACGTCCGCGCCCCACCGCGCACAAGGGAGGCACGGCATGGCGTCCATCGCATGCGTTCCCTCGGTCCCCGCCCCCGGCGACGCCGCCGGCCTCCGCGAGCGGGCGCGCGGCGCGCTCCTCGGCCTCGCGGTCGGCGACGCGCTCGGCGCCCCCGCCGAGAACATGAAACCGTCCGAGATCCGCCGCCGTTGGGGCCGCATCACGGGGTACGTGGCCGAGCACCCGGCCGGCACCGACGACACCGAGTACGCGATCTTCTCCGGACTGCTGCTCGCCCGGCACGGCTCCGCGCTGACGGTCGCGCACGTCGAGACGGCCTGGCACGAGTGGATCGCGGACCTCGACGAGGGCCCCTTCCGTGGCGCGGGCTTCAGCGAACGCGGCACCCTGGAGAACCTGCGCCGGGGTCTCGCCGCCCCCATCTCCGCCCAGCACCGGCACGCCTGGAGCGACGGCCTGGCGATGCGGGCCGCGCCGTTCGGCGTCTTCGCGGCGGGCCGCCCGGACGAGGCGGCCCGCCTCGTCGCCGTCGACGGCTCCGTCAGCCACGACGGCGAGGGCATCTACGGCGGCCAGGCGGTGGCGGCGGGTGTCGCCGCGGCGATGGCGGGGGCGCGGGTGGACGCCGTGGTGGCGGCGGCCCTCTCCGTCATCCCGGACGACTGCTGGACGGCCCGCTCCCTGCGGCGCGCGGTGGCGGTCGCGCACGACGGCGAACGGGCGGTCCGCTCCGCGGTGGTCATCGGCGGCTACCCGTGGACGGACCTCGCGCCGGAGGCGGTGGGCCTGGCGTTCGGCGCGTACGCGGTGGCGCGCGGGGACTTTCGCTGCGCGGTGCTCACGGCGGTGAACATGGGGCGGGACGCGGATACGACGGCGGCGGTGGCCGGGGCGCTCTCCGGCGCCACGTGTGGTGCCTCGGCGATTCCGCCGCCGTGGTCCTCGGTGATCGGGGTGGCACGGGGCAGTTGTCTGCCGTCGATGCGGGGGCACCACGTCCTTGACGTGGCCGACCTCCTGACCCCTGCGGGGTCTGCCACATGACCCCCGACGACGCGTCCCCCGGCCCTGCGGCTCCGCCCGGCGCCCCGGGCCCCGCCACCACGTCCAGCACCCCCAGTCCCGCCGCTTCGCGGCGGATCACTCCCACCCACCCACCCATTCACCCCGCACCGCCCAGCACCCCAAACCCCGCCGCTCCGCGGCGGACCATTCCCACCCACCCACCCGTTCACCCCGCACCGCCCAGCACCCCAGGCACCCCCGCCGCCGGCGTCCCCGTCGCCGGCGTCCCCGCTGTGGGCAGACCCCCAGCCCCGGCCACCCCCGGCGCCCCCGCTGTGGGCAGGCACCCGGCCCCGGTCGTCCCCGGCGTTCCCGCTGTGGGCAGGCGTTCCGCACGGCGGAACGGGTGGGCACAGCCCACGGTGCCGGGGGGTGAGAACGGTGGCACCAGTCAGAGCACACAGCCCACGGCGCCGGGCAACGCCAACCGTGGCGCCAGCCAGAGCGCACAGCCCCCGGTGCCGGGGGTCGAAAACGGGGGCGCCGGCCAAGGGACACAGCCCCCACCCCCCGCAGAAGGACTCCTCCTGGGCCTCGCCGCAGGCGATGCCGCCGGGTGGCCCGCCGCCCGGCACCGAGCCGCCCGCATGCCCGAGTGGACACGCCGCCTCACCCGCGAACTCGACACCTTCGCCGAGCAGAACGCCACCACCACCCTCCCCGTCCCCATTGCCCTGAACCAGCCCCCGGAACCCCTCCGCCTCGGCCCCTCCGACGACGCCGAATGGGCCGCGTTCACCGCCGAGTCCCTGCTCCGCGCAGCGGACGGCACCCTCGACCCGCACCTATCCGCGGACCGCCGCGTCCGCGCCGCCCTCGACCTCGCCTGGAACACCCTCGCCGCCGAGATCGCCGCCGCCGCGGCCCGCGCCCCCGAGGTCGAGTCCGCCGTCCTCCCCCTGCGCGCCCGCATCTCCGTACGCGCTGGCCTCGGCAACCTCGCCGCCGGCCTGCGCCCGCCCGCCACCGGCCACGACAACCCGCACTACTTCGACGACGCGGCCTGCGTACGCGCCTGCGTGCTCGCCCTCGTCCACCCGGGCGATCCCCAACTGGCCGCCGACCTCGCCGAGTTCGACGCCCGCTACACCCAGGACGGCGACGGCACGCACGGCGCCCGCGCGATGGCCGCGGCGATCGCCGTCGCCCTCGTCGACCCCGACGTCGACACCGCGGTGGACGCCGCCCTCGACCAGCTCCCCGGCCACACGGAGATCGGCAGGAACGCCCGGCACGCCGTGAAGATGGCCCGCGCCCAGCCGGACGACGGCGCCTTCGCCCTCGTACCGCTCCTGGAGCACCAGATCGTCGACCACGTCTACAGCTACGGCATCGCCGCCGCCGAGACCGTCCCGGTCGCCCTCGCCCTGACCACCGCGGCCCGCGGCCGCATCGGCGAGGCGGTGCCGGCCGCCGCATGCCTCTCCCGCGTCGCCGACTCCGCGCCCGCGCTCGCCGGCGCCCTCACCGGCGTCCTCGGCACCGCGGCCGCGATCCCCGAGGCCTGGCGCGACGCCTGCCGCACCCTCTCCGGCTGCGCACTCCCCCGCCTCGCCGGCACCGACCTGGTGGAACTCGCCCGACACCTGGCGGACACGGACACGGAGCTCCCGGCCCGCACCGAAGGCGGACGCACCGAACGCGAACGCACCGAACCCACCGCACCGGAGGGACGACACCAGACATGACGACCACGGCACCCGGCACCCCGAACACGTCCACGACACACACCACACCCACGACACCCGACGCCCCGGCCGCTTCCCCCGCTGACCCGCCCCTTGCCGACCGCATCACCGGCAGTCTCGTCGGCGCCGCCGTCGGCGACGCGCTCGGCGGGCCCGTCGAGGGGTACGCGCCCGAGCAGATCGCCGAGCGCCACGGCGGCCGGGTCCACGGCATCGTCGGCCCCTGGAACGGCGACCGCTGGCGCACCGCCCGCCCCATCGCCCCGTACCACAAGGGCGACGGACACGTCACCGACGACACCTTGATGACGCACGCCCTCATCCGCGTGTACGCCACCGTCCGCGACCACCTCGACGCCTACGCCGTGGCCGACCACCTCGTCCCCGACCTGATGACGAACCCGCGCTGGATCCCGGAGCTGGAGGCCGAGTCGCTCCCCCTGCACCGGATCTTCCTGGCCGAGAAGTGGCTCGTGGCCCGCCTGCACTACGGCCACGTCGACCCGCGCGAGGCGGGCACCGGCAACATCGTCAACTGCGGCGCGGCGATGTACATGGCACCCGTCGGCCTGGTCAACGCGGCCCACCCACAGGGCGCGTACACCGAGGCCCTGGACATCGCGGGGGCCCACCAGTCCTCGTACGGGCGCGAGGCGGCCGCCGTCTTCGCCGCGGCGGTGGCGGCGGCCTGCACGCCCGGGGCGAGCCCCACCTCCGTGATCGACGCCTGCCTCGGCCTGGCGAAGGACGGCACCCGCGCCGCGATCGAGGCGGTGGCCGAAGTCGCCGCGCGCCACACCGACTTCGAGACGGCACTGGCTCCGATCCGGGCCGCCGTCGCCCCCTTCGACACGGTCGGCCCCGACTACCGCGCCCCCTCTCTGGGCGCCCGCCGCCCCTCCCGCCTGCACACCATCGAGGAACTGCCCGTCGCCCTGGGCATGTTGCTGGTGGGCGCGGCCGACTACCGCCGTACGGTGCTCGGTTCGGTCAACTACGGCCGTGACTGCGACTCCATCGCCACGATGAGCGGCGCGCTCGTGGGCGCCCTGCACGGCGCGGCGGCGGTGCCCGCCGAGTGGGCAGGGCAAGTCGCCGAGGCCTCCCGCCTCGATCTGTACGGCCCGGCGACGGTGCTCGCCTCGGTGGCCGAGGAGGTCTTCGCCCGTGACGTGCGCCGCCGCCGCGCCCACGAGTCCGCGTTCGCGTCGCTGACGGCCGCGCGATGATCCGGCTCACCTGGGTCCAGCCGGAGGACCTGATCGGCCACGAACTCCAGCAGACGGAGCTGGAGGGCCGCTGCGTCACGTCCGTGCGCGCCCGCTGGCTCGCGGCGGGCGGCCATCCGGCGCCGCCCACGGCGGGCGCGTCCCCGGGGCCCGTCCCGGCCCGACTGCGCGCCCTGGCCGAGCAGTTGCTCGACGAGCTGACGCCCCCGCCGGTCCCGCCGGGTGGGGTGGTGCGCGGCGATGCGGGGCCGCGCCGCCCGTACCGGGTGGCCGATCTGCGCGGCCGTCTGCACGCCGCCTGGCTGGGGCGGGCCGCGGGCTGTCTGCTGGGCAAGCCCGTCGAGAAGCTCCCGCTGGCGGGCATCCGCCGGCTCGCGGCGGCGACCGGCAACTGGCCACTGACCACGTGGTTCACCGAGCGCGGCGTCCCGCCCGAGCTCCGGGAGGCGTACCCCTGGAACCGGCGCTCCGCCGCCACCTCCCTCGCCGAGAACATCGACGGCATGCCCGAGGACGACGACCTCAACTACCCGCTCCTGAATCTGCTCCTGCTGCGGCGCCACGGAAAGTCCTTCACCACCGCGGACGTGGCGCGGCTCTGGCTCGACGAACTCCCCGCGGGCCGCACCTTCACCGCCGAACGCGTCGCCTACCGCAATCTCCTGCACGGCCTCGAACCCCCGCACACCGCCACCCACCACAACCCCTTCCGCGAGTGGATCGGCGCCCTCATCCGCGCCGACGTGCACGGCTGGACCAACCCGGGAGCGCCCGGCGCGGCCGCCGAACAGGCCCGCCGCGACGCCGCCCTCACCCATACGGACAACGGCGTGTACGGCGCGATGTTCGTGGCCGCCACGATCGCCGAGGCGGCGGCCGGAGACGCGGACGTCCACCGTTGTCTGCGCGCCGGACTCGCCGCCGTACCGCCGGACTGCCGGCTCGCCGGAGCCGTACGCCTCGGCATTCAACTGGCGGAGGACACAAGGGAGTTCGATGACGTCGTGGACCATCTCCACGCGACGTACGCCACCCACCACTGGGTGCACGTCGTGCCCAACGCCGCCCTCGTCGCCGCCGCCCTCACTCACGCCGACGGCGACTTCACGGGCTCCATCACGCGCGCCGTCTCCGGCGGCTGGGACACCGACTCCAACGGCGCGACGGCGGGCTCGGTCGCGGGCCTCCTCGCCGGCCATCCCGACCGGCTCCCCGAGCGCTGGACGGCACCGCTGAAGAACCGGCTCGCCACGTCCGTCGGCGACTTCAACGGCATCGGCTTCAACACGCTCGCGGAGATCACCACCGACCTGGCCACCACCGCCACCACCGCCACCACCCGGGAGGCGTACCGCCCATGACGGACACCACGACCCCACCCACGACGACCCCCACGAACCCCGCGAAGAACACCGGAACGGCCGCCCCCCTCACCGGCCTCCGCGTCCTCGACCTCGCCACGCTCTTCGCGGGCCCCCTCGCCGCCACGATGCTCGGCGACTTCGGCGCGGAGGTCATCAAGGTCGAACACCCCACGCGCCCCGACCCCTCCCGCGGCCACGGCCCGTCGAAGGACGGCGTCGGCCTGTGGTGGAAGCTGCTCGGCCGCAACAAGCGCACGATGACCTGCGACCTGTCGACCCCGGGCGGCCGCGACACGCTGCTGCGCCTGGCCGCCACCGCCGACGTGGTCGTGGAGAACTTCCGCCCCGGCACCCTGGAGAAGTGGGACCTCGGCTGGCCGGAGCTGAGCGCGGTCAACCCCCGTCTGGTGCTGGCCCGCGTCACCGGCTTCGGCCAGTTCGGACCGTACTCCCGGCGCCCCGGATTCGGCACGCTCGCCGAGGCGATGAGCGGTTTCGCCGCGGTCACCGGCGAGCCGGACGGTCCCCCGACGCTGCCGCCGTTCGGTCTCGCCGATTCCATCGCGGGCCTGGCGACGGCGTACGCGGTGATGACGGCGCTCGCGGCCCGTGACCGCACGGGCGAGGGCCAGGTGGTGGACATGGCGATCATCGAGCCGATCCTCACGGTCCTCGGCCCCCAGCCGCTCTGGTACGACCAGCTGGGCCACGTCCAGCCGCGCACCGGCAACCGCTCCACCAACAACGCGCCCCGCAACACCTACCGCACGGCGGACGGCAGATGGGTCGCCGTCTCCACCTCCGCCCAGCCGATCGCGGAACGCGTGATGCACCTGGTGGGCCGCCCCGAACTGACCGCCGAGCCGTGGTTCGCGACCGGCGCGGACCGCGCGGCGCACGCGGACGTCCTCGACGGCGCGGTCGGCGCCTGGATCGCCCGGCACACCCGGGACGAGGTCGTCGAGGCCTTCGAGAAGGCGGAGGCCGCGGTCGCCCCCGTCCAGGATGTCACCGACGTCATGACCGACCCGCAGTACGCCGCCCTGAACACGCTCACCACGGTCGACGACCCGGAACTCGGCCCGCTGCGCATGCAGAACGTCCTCTTCCGGCTCTCCGCGACCCCGGGCGCGATCCACTGGGCGGGCCGCCCGCACGGCGCCGACACCGACGCCGTCCTCACCGAACTCGGCCTGACCGAACGGGAGATCACCACCCTGCGCGAGGAGGGCGCCCTGTGACCGCTCACGCTCCCCTGACCTGGCTGTACGTCCCCGGGGACCGGCCCGACGTGGTCGCCAAGGCCCTCCACGCGGGCGCCGACGCGGTGATCGTCGACCTGGAGGACGCGGTCGCCCCCGACCGCAAGGAGTACGCGCGGGCCGCGACGGCGGAGCTGCTCACCGACCCCCAGCCGCTCCCCGTCCACGTCCGCGTGAACGCCCTGGACGGCCCGCTCGCCGAGGCCGACCTGCGGGCCGTCGCCGCGCTGGAGGGCGTGGCGGGCCTGCGCCTGCCCAAGGTCACCTCGCGCGCGGAGATCGTCCGCGTCGCCGACCGCGCGGCCCCTTCCGGCGGCGGCGCCCCCGCCCTGCACGCCCTCCTGGAGTCGGCGCTCGGCCTGGAGCACGCCTTCGCCATCGCCACCGCGCACCCCGCCCTGCACGGCATCTCCCTCGGCGAGGCCGACCTCCGGGCCGACCTCGGGGTGCGCGAGGACACGGGCCTGGACTGGGCACGCTCGCGCGTGGTGGTCGCTGCGCGCGCGGCGGGCCTCGCCCCGCCCGCCCAGTCAGTCCACCCGGACATCCGCGACTTGGACGGCCTCGCCGCCTCCTGCGCCCGGGGCCGCGCCCTCGGTTTCCTCGGCCGCGCGGCGATCCACCCGCGCCAGCTACCGGTGATCGAGCGGGCCTATCTGCCCACCGCACAGGAGATCGAGACGGCGGAGGAGATCACCAAGGCGGCCGCGACGGACGAGGGCGCGCTGGCCCTGCCGGACGGCCGCTTCGTGGACGCGGCGGTGGTGGAGGGCGCGCGACGGATCCTCGCGCTGGCCCGCAGGAGGTGACGGCACCCGCCGTACGCACACCCGCCGTACGCACGAGGGGCCCCGGATCACAGGATCCGGGGCCCCTCGACGTACGACCGGCGTCTCAGCGCTGTCGAGCTCAGCTCTTGTCGGCTCAGCTCTTGTCGGCGGACTTGGCCTCGCTCTTGCCCGCGCTCTTCGCCTCGCCGTCGGCGCCGACCTTCGCGCCGTCCTCGGCGTCCTTGGCTTCCGCTTTGGTGTCGGCCACGGTGCCGGACTCGGCCTTCACCGGCTCCGCGGCGGCACTGTCGCCGTCACCCTCGCCGGAGGCGCCCGCGCCCGCGCCGGCGCCGGGCTCCACGATCTCCTCGCGGCCGGGGCGAGTCTTCGCGGACAGCACCAGGTAGGCGACCGCGAGGAGGAACACCACGATGGCGGTCCACACGTTCAGCCGCAGGCCGAGCACGTGGTGCGCGTCGTCGACCCGCATGTACTCGATCCAGCCGCGCCCGGCGCAGTACGAGGCGACGTACAGGGCGAACGCCCGGCCGTGGCCCAGCTTGAAGCGGCGGTCGGCCCAGATGACCAGGACGGCGACGCCGATGCACCACAGCGACTCGTACAGGAACGTGGGGTGGTAGGTGCCGGGGACCCGGCCGTCCTCCGCCGACGTGATCTTCAGCGCCCAGGGCAGATCCGTGGGCTTGCCGTACAGCTCCTGGTTGAACCAGTTGCCCCAGCGGCCGATGGCCTGGGCGAGGGCGATGCCCGGGGCCAGCGCGTCGGCCCAGGCGGGCAGCGGGATGCCGCGGCGGCGGCAGCCGATCCACGCGCCGACCGCGCCGAGCGCGATCGCTCCCCAGATGCCGAGGCCGCCCTCCCAGATCTTGAAGGCGTCCACCCAGTCACGGCCGTCGCTGAAGTACAGCTGGTAGTCCGTGATCACGTGGTAGAGACGCCCGCCGACGAGGCCGAACGGCACGGCCCACACGGCGATGTCGGCCACGGTGCCTGCGCGGCCCCCGCGGTCGATCCACCGCTTGTTGCCGAGCCAGACGGCCACGAAGACGCCGATGATGATGCAGAACGCATAGCCGCGCAACGGGATGGGTCCGAGTTCGACCACACCGCGCGACGGACTGGGAATGAAGGCAAGGTCCATGACGCGTCCGACGCTACCGTGCCGGGCCTCGGGGGCGGCAACCGGTCCGGCTACGTATCCATAACAGGAACGCCGTCTTCGGCCACGGAGATGCCGCCCCCACCACCCCGCCGGGGCGTCAGCTCCGGTTCGCCTCTTCCACCATCTTCTTCAGCTTCTGGGGCGTCAGCGGGTTGCTCTGGTCGCCGAAGATGTCCTTGCCGTCGAGGCGCACGGTGGGCGTGCCCTGCAGCTTGGCGTCCTGGAACGCCTGGTTGGACTTCTGCACCCAGCTGTCGTGCTTGCCGTCCTCGACGCACTTCTTGAAGGCGGCGGTGTCGAGGCCGTCGACCTGTCCGGCGAGCTCGATCAGCTTGTCGTTCTTTCCGTACGCGTCGTCGGTCTCCGCGGGCTGGTTCTTGTAGAGCACGTCGTGGAACGGCGGGAACTTGCCGGCGTCCTGGGCGCAGCCCGCGGCGTTCGCCGCGCGCAGCGAGCCGCTGCCGCCGAGGTTCCTGTCGATGAGGGTGGCCAGGTGATACTCCACCTTGAGCTGTCCCTTGTCGGTGAGCTCGTGGACCGTCGAGCGGAAGCCGTCCTCGAACCCCTTGCAGGCCGGGCAGCGGAAGTCCTCCCACACGGTGAGGGTCGACTTGGCGTCGTCCTTGCCGGCCGGCAACGCAAGGCGGTCCTTGCCGGTCGCCCCCTTCGGGACGGACAGCGGGCCCGCCGAGTCGCTCTTGTCGTCGCCCGAGCCCGCGGCGAGCAGCCCCACCACGGCGGCCAGGCCCAGGACCCCGACCACGGCGGCCCCGACGATCAGCGCACGGCGCCTCTTGTCGCGGGCCTTCTGCCGCTCTCGCTCTTCCGCCAGCCGCACGCGGGCCGATCGCTTTTCCTCACGGTTCTTCTCGCTCACACCCCGCCAACGAACCGGGGAGGCACGAGCGTGCCTCCCCGGTCCCATATCCACCCGTACGGGTTACGACGTCCCGCGTACGCCGTTCGAGAGGTCACCGGCGAGGGCGCGCACGGCGGCCAGGCCCGCGGCCTCGTCCGGCGCGTCGAGCATCCGCTGCACGAACGCGGAGCCGACGATCACACCGTCGGCGAAGCCCGCGACCTCGGCGGCCTGGCGGGCGTTGGAGACGCCGAGGCCGACGCAGACCGGCAGGTCGGTGGTGGCCTTGGTGCGCCGCACCAGGTCCTGGGCCTGCTCCCCGACGGACTCGCGGGTGCCCGTGACGCCCATCAGCGACGCCGCGTAGACGAAGCCGGAGCCCGCCGCGGTGATGGTGGCGAGCCGCTCGTCCTTGCTGCTCGGCGCGACCACGAAGATCGTCGCCAGGTCGTGCTTGCCGGCGTGCTCCCTCCAGAGCGCGGACTCCTGGACCGGCAGGTCGGGCAGGATGCAGCCCGCGCCGCCCGCCTCGGCGAGCTCGGCGGTGAACCGCTCCACGCCGTAGCGGTCGATCGGGTTCCAGTACGTCATCACGAGCACTGGCTTGCCGGTCGCCTCGTAGGCCTCGCGGACCGTGCGCAGCACGTCGGCGATCTTGAGGCCGGCCTTGAGCGCGATGTCGTCGGCGGTCTGGATGACCGGGCCGTCGAGGACCGGATCGGAGTGCGGCAGGCCGACCTCGACCACGTCCGCGCCGCCGTCGAAGACCGCCTTGACGGCCGCGATGCCGCCGTCGACGGTCGGGAAGCCGGCGGGCAGGTAGGCGATGAGGGCGGCGCGGCCCTCGGCCCTTGCGCCGGCGAGGGTCTCGTCCAACAGCCTGATGTTGCCGCTCACTTGGCGTCCCCCTCGATCTCCGCGGTGGCCGCGGCGTCCGCCTCGACGGCGGCGTCGGTGTCGTACAGGCCGAAGTAGCGCGCGGCCGTGTCCATGTCCTTGTCGCCGCGCCCGGAGAGGTTGACGACGATCAGGCCGTCCTTGCCGAGCTCCTTGCCGACGTCGAGCGCGCCGGCGAGGGCGTGGGCGCTCTCGATGGCCGGGATGATGCCCTCGGTGCGCGACAGCAGGCGCAGGGCCTGCATCGCGGCGTCATCGGTGACCGCGCGGTACTCGCCGCGGCCACTGTCCTTGAGGTAGGCGTGCTCGGGGCCGATGCCGGGGTAGTCGAGCCCCGCGGAGATCGAGTAGGGCTCGGTGATCTGGCCCTCCTCGTCCTGCAGGACGTACGACCGGGAGCCGTGCAGGATGCCGGGCTCGCCCGCGGTCAGCGTGGCCGCGTGCTCGCCGGTCTCCACGCCGTGTCCGGCGGGCTCGCAGCCGATGAGGCGGACGTCCGCGTCCGGGATGAAGGCGTGGAAGAGGCCGATGGCGTTGGAGCCGCCGCCCACACAGGCCACGGCGGCGTCGGGAAGACGTCCCGCGCGCTCCAGGATCTGCCGCCGGGCCTCGACGCCGATGACCCGGTGGAAGTCGCGGACCATGGCGGGGAAGGGGTGCGGGCCCGCGACGGTGCCGAAGAGGTAGTGCGTGCGGTCCACGTTGGCGACCCAGTCGCGGAACGCCTCGTTGATGGCGTCCTTCAGGGTGCGGCTGCCGGACTTCACGGCGATGACCTCGGCGCCGAGCATCCGCATCCGGGCCACGTTCAGGGCCTGGCGCTCGGTGTCGATCTCGCCCATGTAGATGGTGCATTCGAGGCCGAAGAGGGCGCACGCGGTGGCGGTGGCGACGCCGTGCTGGCCCGCGCCGGTCTCCGCGATGACGCGGGTCTTGCCCATCCGCTTGGTGAGCAGGGCCTGGCCGAGCACGTTGTTGATCTTGTGCGAGCCGGTGTGGTTCAGGTCCTCGCGCTTGAGGAACACCCGGGCGCCGCCCGCGTGTTCGGCGAAGCGGGGCACCTCGGTGAGGCTGCTGGGGCGGCCGGTGTAGTGGACCAGGAGGTCGTCGAGTTCGCGGGCGAACTCGGGGTCGTTCTTGGCCTTGTCGTACTCGACGGCGACCTCGTCCACGGCGGCGACGAGGGCCTCCGGGATGAACTTGCCGCCGAACGCGCCGAAGTACCCTTCGGCGCTGGGGATTTGACCCTCCGGGTCGGGGATGAAGTACGCGCTGGGCATGCGGAATCCTCGTGTTGGCATTGACGTCTGGCTCGAGCACGCCGTGTCGCCGTGGCTGGTCACTGCTCCATCGCGAGTGCGGCCCGTCCCGGGCTTGTCGCGCAGTTCCCCGCGCCCCTGAAGGGGCGCGCCTCAGCTCGGTCGGCGCTCAGGGCGCCGTTGCCATCGCATGCCGGGGATCTGGCCCGGCTCCGCACCGATGTGGTACCGCACCCGCCGGCCCCGCACCCGCCGCGCGGGCGCCCGGCAGCCGCGGGGGCGGCAGCCGGGTGCGAGGCGGGCGAAGGCGGTCATCGGGGAGGGTCAGCTCCGTCCGTGCCGCAGGGCGGGGTGCGTGCCCGCGGCGACCAGGTCGGAGACCGCGGCCTTCGGGTTGCCGCCGGTGACCAGGGACTCCCCGACGAGCACCGCGTCGGCGCCCTCGTTGGCGTACGCGATCAGGTCGTGCGGGCCGCGCACACCGGACTCGGCGATCTTCACGACGCTGTCGGGCAGCTCGGGCGCGATGCGCGCGAAGGTGGAGCGGTCGACCTTGAGGGTCTTCAGGTCGCGGGCGTTCACACCGATCACCCGGGCGCCCGCGTCCACGGCCCGCTCGGCCTCGTCCTCGTCGTGCACCTCGACGATCGGCGTGAGGCCGATCGACTCGGCGCGCTCGATGAGCGACTCCAGGGCGGGCTGGTCCAGGGCGGCCACGATCAGCAGCGCGAGGTCGGCGCCGTACGCCCTGGCCTCCCACAGCTGGTACGAGGTGACGATGAAGTCCTTGCGGAGCACCGGGATGTCGACCTTGGCCCGGACGGCCTCCAGGTCGGCGAGCGAGCCGCCGAAGCGGCGCTCCTCGGTGAGCACGGAGATGACGGCGGCGCCGCCCGCCTCGTAGTCGGCGGCGAGTCCCGCCGGGTCGGCGATCGCGGCGAGCGCGCCCTTGGAGGGGCTGGAGCGCTTCACCTCGCAGATGACCTTGACGCCGTCGCCGCGCAGGGCCGCCGCGCCGTCCTTGGCGGCGGGGGCCTTGGCCGCGCGCTCCTTGAGCTCGTCGAGGCTGACGCGCGCCTGCCGCTCCGCGAGGTCGGCACGGACTCCGTCGATGATCTCGTCGAGCACACTCACGCGAGCGGCCCCCTTCCTGACGGTTGAGCTGACGTTCAAGCTGGTCACTGCGATGGTATCCGCACGAGGGCGAAGGCTTCGCATCCGGTTGACGCCCGTCCCACGACCTGGACAGCCGTCACCCGTGCGGCCTGCGGTTTCAGGGATGCAGCCATGACCCGAACGGCAGATTGCGTACGAGGGTGAAGAGCGTCACCAGGGCGCCGAAACCCCACAGCGTCACCGGCCCCAACTCGATCCGCACGGGCCGTCCGCGGACCTCCCTGACCACCCATACGGCCCACACCACGGCGAAGAGCGCGTACCCGGCGACGGCGAGCGCGTTGGCGCCGAGGGCCGCCGCGAGGTCGCCGTGCACCACGGCGTGGGCGCTGCGCAGGCCGCCGCAGCCGGGGCAGTAGACGCCGGTGAGGCGCAGCAGCGGGCAGGCGGGGTAGTGGCCGGGTTCGTTCGGGTCGACGGCACCGACGTAGGCGAAGGCGGCGGCGACCGCGGCGAGCAGGCCGGCCGGTACGAGCAGGCGGGTCAGGACGGCGGGTGCGGCGCTCCCGGGTTCGGCGGTCACCCGTGCATTGTGCCGCGCGCCCGGGCGGGTCGCCCGGCGGCCGGGCCGGGAGCCGCGAGGGCGCCGGACACACGAAAGAGGCGGCCCCGGCACCGGCCGGTCCGCCTCTTGTCGTACGTCGGGGTCAGCTCTCGGAGCTCACGGCCCGGCGCGGCGTGCGCTTCTCCGCGCCCAGGCCCGCCAGGCGCATGGCACCGCCCACGAGGCCGCCGATGGCGATGAGCGCCATGCCGGCCCAGAAGCCCGGCACGTTCGCCATCACCATGAAGGCACCGGCGACGCAGAAACCGATGAAGGCGATGATGGAACCGGTCCAAGCGGCCGGGGTGTGTCCGTGGCTGCCCGCCATTGATGTGCTCCTCGTTGCTCTGTGCGTGGCGGTGGGTGGGAAGCCCGCCACGTGTCCGACGCTCGGTCACATTGTCCCGTACCCGCACGGGTGCCACGAGCGCGGGGGGTCATGTTCCGCGCGTCGGGTCCTCGCCGCGGTCGAGGGCCTTCCACAGCTCCTCGGGGCGCTCGGGGTCGACGGCGCGGCGGGCCTTGCGGGGGCTCGGTGTGCCGTCGCGTTCGTACCGTCCCGACATGGCGGGCCAGGAGCGGCCGTAGGTGAGCGCGAGAAGTCCGGCGAGCAGGAGCATCGCGCCGGCGGCGGCGGCCGCGTACGGCCAGCCGGTGTGGCTGAGGCCGTGGATGGTGGCGGCGGCGTCACCGGCGGCCGTGGCGGCCTTCTCGTCGAGCGCGGAGCTGTCCCGCGCGCCGAGCAGCGCGGCGGCCACGATGCCGCCGCCGCTGAGCGTGAGGAGCAGTGAGACCAGGACGCGGCCGGTGCGGCGGACCGCGAAGACGGCGACGAGGGCGGCGAGGCCGACTATGGCGAGGGCCGCGGGCACGCCGGTGACGTCGCCGCCCGTGGCGGTCAGCGGCAGGTCACCGCCGGCCACCGACGCGGTGCCGTGGGCCCAGTCCTGGCGGGAGGCGAGCAGCGCGAGGGCGGCGCCGAGGGCGCCGAGCAGCAGCGCGGCGGCGATGCTGCGCCGGCTGCTGCGCTGGGCCGGGCTCTCGGCATCGGCCTCGATACGGGGCGGAGGAACGGCAGAAGTCACCCGTCCACTATCCCTCACGGCCCGAACCGTCGTGCAGCCGGTTCGCGGTGTGGATGGCGCGCAGCACCGCGGCGGCCTTGTTCCGGCACTCGGTGTCCTCGGCGACGGGGTCGGAGTCGGCGACGACCCCGGCCCCGGCCTGTACGTACGCCGTGCCGTCGCGGAGCAGGGCGGTGCGGATGGCGATGGCGGTGTCGGAGTCGCCCGCGAAGTCGAGGTAGCCGACGCAGCCGCCGTACAGGCCGCGCCGGGACGGCTCCAGCTCGTCGATGATCTGCATGGCGCGCGGCTTGGGGGCGCCGGAGAGGGTGCCGGCCGGGAAGCAGGCGGTGAGCACGTCGAAGGCGGTGCGGCCCTCGGCGACCCGGCCGGTGACCGTCGACACGATGTGCATGACGTGCGAGTACTTCTCGATCGACATGAAGTCGACGACCTCGACGGAGCCGGGCTCGCAGACCCGGCCCAGGTCGTTGCGGCCCAGGTCGACGAGCATGAGGTGCTCGGCGCGCTCCTTGGGGTCGGCGAGCAGCTCGTCGGCGAGCGCCTGGTCCTCCTGCGGGGTGGCGCCGCGGTGCCGGGTCCCGGCGATGGGGTGGACCATGGCCCGCCCGTCCTCGACCTTGACGAGCGCCTCGGGCGAGGAGCCGACCACGTCGAACCCGTCGAGGCGGAACAGGTACATGTACGGCGAGGGGTTGGTGGCCCGCAGCACGCGGTAGACGTCGAGGGCGCTGGCCGTGCACGGGGTCTCGAAGCGCTGCGAGGGCACGACCTGGAAGGCCTCGCCGGCCCGGATGCGCTCCTTGATGTCCTCGACGGCGTCCTGGTACTGGGGGCCGCCCCACAGGGCGGTGTACTCGGGGAGCTCGGAGGGCGGCAGGGCGGCGGGGGGCTGGGAGAGCGGCCGGGAGAGGTCGGCCTCCATGGCGTCGAGGCGGGCGACGGCGTCGGCGTGGGCCTCGTCGACGCCGGTCTCCAGGTCGTTGTGGTTGATCGCGTTGGCGATCAGCAGGACCGAGCCGTCCCAGTGGTCGAGGACGGCGAGGTCGCTGGTGAGGAGCATGGTCAGCTCGGGCAGCCGCAGGTCGTCCCGTTCGCCGGGGCCGATCTTCTCCAGGCGGCGCACGATGTCGTAGCCGAGGTAGCCGACCATGCCGCCGGTGAAGGGCGGCAGCTGGTCGGTGCTGACCAGGTCGCGGGGGGTGTGCAGTATGCCGACGGTGGCGCGCAGCGCGGCGAGCGGGTCGCCGGAGGTGGGCACGCCGACCGGCGGGGTGCCGAGCCAGTGGGCCTCGCCGTCGCGGACCGTGAGGGTGGCGGCGCTGCGGACGCCGACGAAGGAGTAGCGGGACCAGGACCGGCCGTTCTCCGCGGACTCCAGGAGGAAGGTGCCGGGGCGCTCGGCGGCGAGCTTGCGGTAGAGGCCCACGGGGGTGTCGCCGTCCGCGAGGAGC
Source organism: Streptomyces sp. NPDC041713 (assembly GCF_055591085.1). Lineage (NCBI taxonomy): Bacteria > Bacillati > Actinomycetota > Actinomycetes > Kitasatosporales > Streptomycetaceae > Streptomyces > Streptomyces sp. NPDC041713. The sequence continues at coordinate 784,540 of NZ_JBVIZY010000001.1, read as the reverse complement.
TTGCGGCTGACGGGGATCACGCGGCGGTCGGCCGCCAGCTTGCGGAAGGTCTCGAGGTCCATGGCAGCAGACCCTACTGACCGGGCGCGGGTCCGCCGGGCACGGGCAGCACGGGGAGCACGTCGGTGTCGAAGCAGGTGCGGGTGCCGGTGTGGCAGGCGGGGCCGACCTGGTCGACCTGGACGAGGACGGTGTCCGCGTCGCAGTCGAGCGCCACCTCCTTGACGTACTGGAAGTGGCCGGAGGTGTCGCCCTTGACCCAGTACTCCTGGCGGCTGCGCGACCAGTAGGTGCAGCGGCCCGTGGTGAGGGTGCGGTGCAGCGCCTCGTCGTCCATCCAGCCGAGCATCAGCACCTCACCGGTGTCGTACTGCTGGGCGATGGCGGGTACGAGGCCGTCGGCGCTGCGCTTGAGACGCGCGGCGATGTCCGGGGCGAGGTTGCTGCTGGGCGGCGGAACGCTGGTCATGGGCCCATTGTGCCGCCCTGCCGGGGCCCTTCCGCCGGGCGTCCACTGTGCGGACCGCCCGCGCGGTCGTAGGCTGGCGGACATGTCGACCCATGCGAAGCGTGAACGACTCCTCCTCGCCGATCTGTTGGAGGCGGAGGGCCCTGAGGCGCCGACTCTGTGCGAGGGCTGGAAGACGCGGGATCTGGCCGCGCACGTGGTGGTGCGCGAGCGCCGCGCGGACGCGGCGGGCGGTCTGCTGATCAAGCAGCTGGCGGGGCGCCTGGAGCGGGTGCAGGACGAGTTCGCCGCGAAGCCGTACGAGGAGCTGATCCAGCTCATCAGGACCGGGCCGCCGCGCTTCTCGCCCTTCTCGCTCAAGCAGATCGACGAGGCGGCGAACGCCGTGGAGTTCTACATCCACACCGAGGACGTGCGCCGGGCGCGGCCCGGCTGGACGCCGCGCGTGCTCGACCCGGTCTTCTCGGACGCCCTGTGGTCCCGTCTGGAGCGTTCGGCCCGCCTGGTGGGCCGCAAGTCGCCGGTGGGCCTGGTGCTGCGCCGCCCGGACGGCCGGACGGCGGTGGCGCACCGGGGCGTGCCGGTGGTGACGGTCACGGGTGAGCCCGCGGAGCTGCTGCTGTTCGCGTACGGCAGGCAGGATGTCGCCGACGTCGAGCTGGACGGCGACAAGAGCGCGATCGCGACGCTGCACGAGACGAAGCAGCTGGGGCTGTAAGGCCTCCGTCGGACGGTGCGACTGCCCCGACCCGTGCGGCTCTTCGGCCTGTGCGGCTGCCCCGCTCAGCGGGGCAGTTCGGCGCGGCGCAGGGGGCCCGAGCAGAGGCCGATGACGCCGCCGGCCGCGCTCAGCGCCGCGCAGGCCGTGTACACCGGCTCCAGGCCCCACACCCCGATGGCCGCGCCGACGACCGGGTAGCAGAGCGGCGCGACGCCCATGGTGAAGAGGGTGAACACGGAGGTCACGCGCCCCAGGTAGGCGGGGTCGGTGAAGGTCTGCGTGAGCGCCGCGATCAGGGCGCCGCCGAGCCCGGTGCACAGCCCCACGCACAGCCCGGCCGCCGTGGCCACCGCGGCCGAGGGCGCGAAGCCGATGCCGGCGAGGGCTGCCGCGCCGACGACGATGCCCGCCGCCTGCACCGCCCCGGCCCGGGGTATCCGTCCGCGCACGGCGAGCAGCAGGGCCGCGAGCCCCGCGCCGGTGCCGAAGCCCGCGATGATCCACCCCATCCCCGATGCGCCCCAGCCGCGCTCGTCGGCGAGGAGCACCAGGCCGATGTTGGCGGGCCCCGCGAAGCCGAGCTCCGTCACCGCCGCCACCAGCGTCAGCGGGGCGAGGACGCGGTGGCCGCGGATGTAGCGCAGCCCGTCGGCGAGTTCGCGCAGGGCCGAGCCGCCGCGTACCGCCCGGTCGTCGGCGGGCAGTGGGCGCAGCCGTACGGCGACCAGCAGCACGAGGGAGAGGGCGAACAGGACGCCGGCGGCGCCGAACGCGGCGGCGGGACCGCCGAACGCCACCGCGAGGCCGCCCAGCGGCGCGGCGACCACCGTGGCGATCCGCTGCGCGAGCCCCCGCATGCCCTGGACGCGGCCCAGCTGGCCGGGCGCCGTGAGGCGCGGCGGCAGCGCGCCCACGCTCGGCAGGAAGAGCGCGTCGACGGCGCCGAAGACCAGGGCGAGGACGGCGAGCAGCCAGATCCCGGGCGAGGCGGCGAACAGCAGCGCGGCGGCCGTGAGGATCACCGCGCAGCGGACCGCGTCGCTGCCGATGACGACGCGGCGCGGCCCGAACCGGTCGGCGACGACTCCCCCGCCGAGCATGAGGGCGGCGCGGGGGAAGGCGCCGACGGCGAGGACCAGGCCCGCCTGGCCGGGGCTGCCGCCGCGGGCCGCGGCCCAGGAGAGGGCGACGAAGTAGATGCCGTCGCCGACCATCGACGTGGTGTAGGCGCCGAGCCAGCGCAGGACGTTGGCGTCGCGGTGGGCGGGACGGTCCGTTGCCACGGGGGCGGTCGTGGTGGTCATGGCGCCCCTCTACAGCGACCGGAAGGGGAAGGCGTTCATGTACAGCAGCACGTTCTCGCGGCCCTTCGTGTCGCCGGCTTCCTCGGCGGCCTTGGCGCGCTGCTCGTGCGCACGGATCACAGCGTGCAGTTCCTCGGAGAGCGCCTTCAGTTCGTCCGCGGTGTAGCGGGCGAGGAAGTCGGAGCTGTCGGCTGCCGTGCGCCACTCGGGGCTCCAGGCCGGGCGGTGCTCGTTCCAAGCCTGAAAAAGATTGGCGTGCTGCTCGTTGAGGGTGCGTGTCGTGGCGGTGAGCGCGGCGGCCCCCTCCGGGGTGTCTTCGAAGTCGTTGCTGGAGAAGGAGAGCGTCTCCTGTGCCGGTGTCCACCAGCGTTCCCGTCCGTCACCGCGCTGCGCCGCGGGCGCCTCTTCGATGAGCCCGTGCTCGGCGAGCTTGCGCAAGTGGTAGCTGACCAGAGAGACGGCTTCGTCGACCTCGTCGGCCAACTGCGACGCGGTGGCCGTGCGTCGGATCTTCAGGGTTCCGTACAGCTTGAGGCGCAAGGGGTGACCGAAGGCCTTGAGGGTTCCCACATCGGTCACTCTGCGGCGTTCCTGTCTGCTCATACCCCCTACCGTAGGTACGAAAGAAAAGTTGCACAACAATTATTGCGCAACTTTCCCTTCGCATCTGAGGCAAGGAAAGTCCCGGCCACCCGCCGGGTGACCGGGACCAGAGAGAAGGAACCGCTACCGCACCGCGTGCCCCGCCCCCCGCAACGTCTCCTTGACCTCGCCGATCCGCAGATCGCCGAAGTGGAAGACCGACGCGGCGAGCACCGCGTCCGCGCCCGCCGCGACGGCCGGCGGGAAGTGCTCCAGGCGGCCCGCGCCACCGGAGGCGATGACCGGCACCGAGACGTGCTTGCGGACCGCCTCGATCATCTCGATGTCGTAGCCGTCCTTCGTGCCGTCCGCGTCCATCGAGTTGAGCAGGATCTCGCCCGCGCCGAGCTCGGCCGCGCGGTGCGCCCATTCCACCGCATCGATCCCGGCGGACCTGCGCCCGCCGTGGGTCGTCACCTCGAAGCCACCCGTCGGGGTGCGCCGCGCGTCCACGGAGAGCACGAGCACCTGGCGCCCGAACCGCTCCGCGATGTCGCGGATCAGCTCGGGGCGCGCGATGGCGGCGGTGTTCACGCCGACCTTGTCCGCGCCCGCGCGCAGCAGCTTGTCGACGTCCTCGGCGGTGCGCACGCCGCCGCCCACCGTGAGCGGGATGAAGACCTGCTCTGCGGTGCGGCGGACCACGTCGTACGTGGTCTCGCGGTCGCCGGAGGACGCGGTGATGTCCAGGAAGGTCAGCTCGTCGGCGCCCTCCGCGTCGTACACCTTGGCCATCTCGACGGGGTCGCCCGCGTCGCGCAGGTTCTGGAAGTTGACCCCCTTGACGACGCGGCCGTTGTCCACGTCGAGGCAGGGGATCACGCGTACCGCGAGCGTCATGCGGGGGCTCCTCGGAAGGCTTCCAGTTCCACTTCGACCAGGATGCGCGAGTCGACGAAGCCGGAGACGACCGCCATCGTCATGACCGGCCGCACCGCTCCGAAGACCTCCTGGTGGGCGCGGCCCACCGCGTCGACGTCCCGCGCGTGGGTCAGCAGGAGCCGGGTGCGGATCACGGAGTCGGCGCCGAGACCGAGCTCGCCGATCGCCTCCAGCGCGTTGGCCATGGCGACCCGCGCCTGCTCGTACGGGTCGCCCTCGCCGTACAGGACGTCGCCCTTGAAGGAGGTGGTGCCGCCGACGACGACCCGGTCGCCCGCCTCGACGGCGCGGGCGAAGCCGAAGGCCTCTTCCCAGGGGCTCCCGCTCTGTACTCGTCGCAGCTCGCTCATCGCGCCACGGCCTCCAGCGCTTCCTCCAGCGTGAACGCCTTCGCGTACAGCGCCTTGCCCACGATGGAGCCCTCGACGCCGAGCGGCACGAGCTCGGCGATGGCGCGCAGGTCGTCCAGGGACGAGACGCCGCCGGAGGCCACCACGGGGCGGTCCGTCGCCGCGCAGACGTTCTTCAGGAGCTCCAGGTTGGGGCCCTGCAGCGTGCCGTCCTTGGCGATGTCGGTGACCACGTAGCGGGCGCAGCCCTCGGTGTCCAGGCGCGCCAGGGTCTCGTAGAGGTCGCCGCCGTCGCGGGTCCAGCCGCGGCCGCGCAGCGTGGTGCCGCGCACGTCGAGGCCGACGGCGATCTTGTCGCCGTGCTCGGCGATGACCTTGGCGACCCACTCGGGGGTCTCCAGGGCGGCGGTGCCGAGGTTGACGCGGGTGCAGCCGGTGGCGAGGGCGGCGGCCAGCGAGGCGTCGTCGCGGATGCCGCCGGAGAGTTCCACCTTGATGTCCATGGCGCCCGCGACCTGGGCGATCAGCTCGCGGTTGTCCCCGGTGCCGAACGCGGCGTCCAGGTCGACCAGGTGCAGCCACTCGGCGCCCGACCGCTGCCAGGCGAGGGCGGCCTCCAGCGGGGAGCCGTAGGAGGTCTCCGAGCCGGACTCGCCGTGGACGAGGCGTACGGCCTGGCCGTCGCGCACGTCGACGGCGGGAAGGAGTTCGAGGGTGCTCACAGGGTTCCGATCCAGTTGGTGAGGAGCTGGGCGCCGGCGTCGCCGGACTTCTCGGGGTGGAACTGGGTGGCGCTCAGCGCGCCGTTCTCGACGGCCGCCACGAAGGGCTCGCCGTGCGTGGACCAGTGCACGTACGGGGCGCGCATCGCCGGGTTCGCCACTTCGAGGGACCACTCGTGCACGGCATAGGAGTGCACGAAGTAGAAGCGCGCGTCGTCGTCCAGGCCCTTGAAGAGCGGGGACCCCGCGGAGGCCTGGACGGTGTTCCAGCCCATGTGCGGGACGATCTCGGCCTTCAGCGGGCCGACCGTGCCGGGCCACTCGTCGAGGCCGTCGGTCTCCACGCCGTGCTCGATGCCGCGCGCGAAGAGGATCTGCATGCCGACGCAGATGCCCATGACGGGCCGCCCGCCGGCCAGCCTGCGCCCGACGATCCAGTCGCCGCGCGCCTCCTTGAGCCCCTGCATGCAGGCGGCGAAGGCGCCGACGCCGGGCACGAGCAGGCCGTCGGCGTTCATGGCCGTGTCGTAGTCGCGGGTGATCTCGACGTCGGCGCCCGCGCGCGCGAGGGCGCGCTCGGCGGAGCGGACGTTGCCGAAGCCGTAGTCGAAGACGACCACTTTCTTGCGAGGAGTACTCATGTCGGTGACGCCTCCCGTCAGTTCCAGTAGTCGAGCCGCAGGATGCCCGCGGCCAGACACATGGCGGCGCCGATGGAGAGCAGCGTGATCAGGCTCTTCGGCATGCCCTGCTTGACGAAGGAGATGATGCCGCCGAGCAGGAAGAGCCCGACGACGATCAGGATGGTGTTCAGACCGGTCATGGGTTACAGCGCGCCCTTCGTGGAGGGAAGGATGCCGGCCGCACGCGGGTCGCGCTCCGACGCGTACCGCAGCGCGCGGGCCAGCGCCTTGAACTGGCACTCCACGATGTGGTGGGCGTTGCGGCCGTAGGGCACGTGCACGTGCAGGGCGATCTGCGCCTGGGCGACGAAGGACTCCAGGATGTGCCGGGTCATCGTCGTGTCGTACGTGCCGATCATCGGCGCCATGGTCTCGGGCTCGGTGTGCACGAGGTACGGGCGGCCGCTCAGGTCGACCGTCACCTGGGCGAGCGACTCGTCGAGCGGGACGGTGCAGTTGCCGAAGCGGTAGATGCCCACCTTGTCGCCGAGTGCCTGCTTGAAGGCGGCGCCGAGGGCCAGCGCGGTGTCCTCGATGGTGTGGTGGGTGTCGATGTGCAGGTCGCCGTCGGTCTTGACCGTGAGGTCGAAGAGGCCGTGGCGGCCGAGCTGGTCGAGCATGTGGTCGTAGAAGCCGACGCCGGTCGACACGTCGACCTTGCCGGTGCCGTCGAGGTCGATCTCGACGACGACGGACGTCTCCTTGGTGGTGCGTTCGACTCTGCCGACGCGGCCTTCGCGGGTCATGCGCTCTGCTCCTTCTTCAGTTCGCGTACCGCATCGAGGAACGCGTCGTTTTCGTCGGGGGTTCCGGTGGACACGCGCAGCCAGCCCGGCACGCCGTTGTCCCGTACCAGGACACCCCGGTCGAGGATCCGCTGCCACACCGTGTGCGCGCCGCCCTCGCCGTCGAACCGCCCGAACTGCACGAAGTTGGCGTCGGAGTCGGTCACTTCGTAGTCCAGCGCGCGCAGCTCGGTGACCAGGCGGTCGCGCTCGGACTTGAGCTGCTCCACGTACTTCAGGAGCGTGTCGGTGTGCTCCAGGGCGGCGAGCGCGGTGGCCTGGGTGACGGCCGAGAGGTGGTACGGCAGGCGCACCAGCTGCACCGCGTCCACGACCGCCGGGTCCGCGGCGAGATAGCCGAGCCGCAGCCCCGCCGCGCCGAACGCCTTCGACATGGTGCGCGAGACGACGAGGTTCGGCCGCCCCTCGATCAGCGGCAGCAGCGAGTCGCCGTGGCTGAACTCCACGTACGCCTCGTCGATGACCACCAGCGACGGCTTGGCGGCCTGCGCGGCCTCGTACAGGTCGAGGACCGTCGCGGCCGGGACGGCGTTGCCCGTGGGGTTGTTGGGCGTGGTGATGAAGACGACGTCGGGGCGGTGCTCGGCGATGGCCCGCCGGGCGGCCTGCGCGTCGATGGTGAAGTCGGCGTGGCGCGGCCCTGAGATCCAGCCCGTGCCGGTGCCGCGCGCGATGAGGCCGTGCATCGAGTACGAGGGCTCGAAGCCGATGGCCGTGCGGCCGGGTCCGCCGAAGGTCTGCAGGAGCTGCTGGATGACCTCGTTGGAGCCGTTGGCCGCCCAGACGTTGGCGAGGGTGACCTCGTGGCCGCCGGTACGGGTGAGGTAGCGGGCGAGCTCGGTGCGCAGCTCGACCGCGTCCCGGTCGGGGTAGCGGTTGAGGTCGCGGGCGGCCGCGCGGACCCGCTCGGCGATGCGCTCGACCAGCGGCTCGGGCAGCGGGTAGGGGTTCTCGTTGGTGTTCAGGCGTACGGGGACGTCGAGCTGGGGCGCGCCGTAGGGGGACTTGCCGCGCAGCTCGTCGCGGACGGGCAGGTCGTCGATGGTGGTCACTTGCTCACCGGCACCTTCCACCCGAAGCGGGCCTTGACCGCCGCGCCGTGCGCCGGCAGGTCCTCGGCCTCGGCGAGCGTCACCACGTGGTGCGCCACGTCGGCGAGGGCCTCGCGGGAGTAGTCCACGATGTGGATGCCGCGCAGGAACGACTGGACGCTGAGCCCCGAGGAGTGGCAGGCGCAGCCGCCGGTCGGCAGGACGTGGTTGGAGCCCGCGCAGTAGTCGCCGAGCGAGACCGGCGCCCAGGGGCCGACGAAGATCGCGCCGGCGTTCTTGACGCGGTCGGCGACGGCGGTGGCGTCCGCGGTCTGGATCTCCAAGTGCTCGGCGCCGTACGCGTCGACCACCCTGAGGCCCTCCTCCAGGCCGTCGACCAGGACGATCGCGGACTGGCGGCCCGCGAGGGCGGGCGCGATCCGGTCCTCGACGTGCTTGGTGGCGGCGACCTGCGGCTCCAGCTCCTTGACGACCGCGTCGGCGAGCGCGAGGGAGTCGGTGACCAGGACCGCGGCCGCGAGCGGGTCGTGCTCGGCCTGGCTGATCAGGTCGGACGCCACGTGCGCCGCGTCGGCGGTGTCGTCGGCGAGGACCGCGATCTCGGTCGGGCCCGCCTCGGTGTCGATGCCGATGCGCCCGGTGAAGTAGCGCTTGGCCGCGGCGACCCAGATGTTGCCGGGGCCCGTGACCATGTTGGCCGGGGCGCAGCTCTCGGTGCCGTACGCGAACATCGCGACGGCCTGGGCGCCGCCGACCGCGTACACCTCGTCGATGCCGAGCAGCGCGCAGGCCGCCAGGATCGTCGGGTGCGGCAGACCGCCGAAGTCGGCCTGCGGCGGGGACGCGAGCGCCATCGACGCGACGCCCGCCTCCTGCGCCGGGACCGCGTTCATGATCACGGACGAGGGGTAGACGGAGCGGCCGCCGGGGGCGTACAGACCGACGCGCTCGACGGGCACCCACTTCTCGGTGACCGAGCCGCCCGGCACGACCTGCGTGGTGTGCGGGGGCCGGCGCTGCGCGCGGTGGACGGCGCGGGCACGCCGGATCGACTCCTCCAGGGCCTCGCGCACGGCCGGGTCGAGGCCGGCCAGGGCCTCGGTCAGCGCGGCGGCGGGAACGCGGACCTGGTCGAGACGGACACCGTCGAACTTCTCCGCGTACTCGATCAGCGCCGCGTCGCCCCGATGATGCACGTCCTCGCAGATGGGCCGCACCTTCTCCAGGGCGGCCGCGACGTCGAAGTCGGCACGGGGCAGCAGGGAGCGCAGAGCGGGGCCCTCGGGGAGGGCGTCGCCGCGCAGATCGATTCGAGAGATCACGGGATCAATTCTCTCAGACCTTCTTTCGGCACCGGACGCCCGTATCACTGGCTGATATGAACCCCGGAAGAGGGCGTTCACCACTAGCGTTCAGCCGGTCACACAGCGGGCATGAAACAGGTGTGCGAGCAACGCGCGCCTGAAAAGGGAGGGCACGAGCAGTGGTCGACGACGCCACCGGGGACCCGCCGGACGGGCTGACCGCCGCGGAGATCGGCATGTGGCAGGCCTTCCGCAACGGCAGCGTCTACGACCTCAGGTCCGGCGATCCCGCCGTCGACGACCCGCACGGCGGGCACCCCTGGGGCCCCGAGCGCAGCGTGCGCGCGCGGATCGTCTGCTGGCTGCTTCTGGACGGGCCGCCCGCGCTGGCGGGCCGGGTCTCCTCGCTGAAGCTGGCGGGCGTGCAGATCACCGACGTGCTGGACCTCGCGGGCGGCACGGTCGGCCCGTACACCGAGATGAAGCACTGCCGGTTCGAGAAGGAGGTGCTGCTCCCCGAGGCCCGCTTCGCCACCCTGCGCCTGGTCGACTGCTCGATCCCGCGCGTCGAGGCCGCCCGGCTGCACACCGAGGGCGATCTGCACCTGCCGCGCTGCCGGGTGCACAACGGCATCCGCCTCACCGACGCGCACATCGGCACCGACCTGCTCCTGAACCAGGCCGTGGTCTACCGCGACCGGCGCAGCCGCTCCATCACCGGCGACGGCCTCACCGTCGGCCAGGACCTGCAGGCCGAGATGATGGAGTCGCACGGCGAGCTGAGCCTGCGCGGCGCGAAGATCGGCGTCTCGCTCAGCCTGCGCGGCAGCAAGCTCATCAACCAGTACGGCCGGCACGCCCTGAACGCCCCGCAGCTGACCGTCGAGCGCACCCTGTACCTGACCCCGGCCGCCGTCGGCAATCCGCCGCAGACCAGCGGCACGACACCGGCCCGCGGCACCCGGGTGCAGCGCTTCGAGTGCGTGGGCGGCATCCGCCTCGACGACGGCCGCTTCGGCGACGCCATCGACTTCGCGCAGGCCCGCTTCACCCTCCAGAACGATCAGGAGCTGTCGCTGCGCCGCGTCCAGACGCCCGAGCTGCGCTTCCTCGGCGAGACGCCGCAGCGCGGCAAGGTCGTGCTGTCCGGCGTCAAGGTGGTCAACCTCATCGACCGGGCGACGAGCTGGCCCGGTCCCGGCGGGCTGCAGATGGGCGGGTTCAGCTACGAGAACCTGGTGCCCGTCGGCAGCTTCCCGCTGGCCCGGCGGCTGAGCTGGGTGGCGGCCGCAACCGCCGAGTACAACCCCGAGCCGTACGAGAAGCTCGCCGCAGTCCTGCGCAACGGCGGCGAGGACGCCGACGCCCGCGAGGTCCTCCTCGCCAAGCAGCGCAGGCGCCGCGAGACGCTGCCGCTGGCGGCGAAGCTGTGGGGGTACGCGCAGGACTGGACCGTCGCCTACGGCTACCGACCGGGCCGGGCGGCGGTCTGGATGGCGGTGCTCTGGGCGGTCAGCGCGGTGATCTTCTCGCGCGCCGACCCGCCCGCGATCAAGGCGGACGAGCATCCGGACTGGGACCCCGCCCTGTTCTCCCTGGACCTGCTGCTGCCCGTCATCAACCTCGGCCAGGACACCTACTGGCAGCTGCACGGCGGCTGGCAGTGGTTCTCGACCGCGCTGATCCTGCTCGGCTGGATCCTGGCCACGACGGTGGCCGCGGGCGCGACCCGCCTCCTGCGCCGCAACTGAGGGGGCCGGACCGGGCCCGGCGGTCACCCGGCCACCCAGCCAACCGGCTCACCCGGCCACCCGGCCGGAAAAGACGGCCTCGCGTGGCCGGATCCGGCCGTCACGGGCCGAACCGTTACGCGACCGCAGGCAACCTTCCCCGCCCCTCGGCCGTCATCCCAGCGACCGGCAAACGAGCAACCACGAGGTGACCGGCGAGCCCGCGCGAGCGGCTCCGGTTGAGGCGTAAAGGAGGGCACGGTGCTGCGTGCCTTCATCCGTACCGCCCGCATGGTCCGGCACACCCCGCGGCTCGCCGCCGGGCTGCCGCCGGACGACGAGGTGCTCCTCGACGTGCCCGACGAGCGGCTCGCCCCCGCCCTGGTCGCCGCCGGGCGCGGTGAGTACGGCCCGGCCGCCAAGGTCCTCGCCACCACCCGCGAGGCCGCCGAGTGGGAGAACCGCGACCGCTACGCCACCCGGCTCGCGGCCTTCGCCCGCTCCCGCCCCGAGTGGTTCGACGACTGGCTGAACGCCAGCCCGCACGACCCCGACGCGCTGCTCGTCAAGGCCGAACTCGCCGTCGTCCGCGGCTGGGAGTCGCCGGCCCGCGCCGAGCTGCTCCGCGACTCGGGCCCGCTGCTCACCGCCGCCGCCGAGGCCGACCCGCGCGACCCGGTGCCCTGGCGGATCGCCCTCGACCACGCCCGCGGCACGCACGCCTCGCACACCGTGTTCGAGCACCTGTGGGAGGAGGCGGTGCGCCGCTCCTCGTACCACTACGGCTGCCACGCCTCCGCCCTGCAGTACCTGTCGGCCGCCTGGTACGGCTCGCACCGCGAGTGCTTCGACTTCGCCGAGCGGGCCGCGGCCGACGCGCTGCCCGGCTCGCTGATACAGGTCCTCCCCGCGCGGGCCGCCTTCGCGTATCTGACCAGCCCCTCGGGCAAGGTGCCGCGCGCACGGCTCGACGCGGCGGCGGACCTCGCGATCGGGCTGTCCCGGCAGTACGCGGCCGGGGACCCGTGGCCCGCCGAGGTCCGCAACCTCCTCACCTACGTCCTGGTCCGCCTGGAGCGCTGGGACGAGGCCCTGGAGCAGCTGCGCCTGATCGGCCCGTACGCGACGTCCTTCCCCTGGGACCGGATGGCCGACGATCCGCTCGGCCAGTTCCTGGAGCTGCGCGACGGCGTACGCATCGAAGTGGCGTCGATGACGCCGTTGCGCCCTCCGCGCGGACCGAGCCGCTCCGGCGACCATTAGGCTTGCCGGTCGTGACCACCCGGCTTCCGCTCTTTCCGCTCAACTCGGTGCTGTTCCCCGGCCTCGTGCTGCCCCTGAACGTCTTCGAGGAGCGATATCGCGCCATGATGCGCGAGCTGCTCAAGACGTCCGAGGAGGACCAGCGCCGGTTCGCGGTCGTCGCGATCCGCGACGGCCTGGAGGTGGCGCCGAGCGCGCCCGGCCTCCCCGACCCGACGGCGCTGCCCGAGCACGGTCCCGCCGCCGGCTTCGGCGACGATCCGCTCAAGGCCTTCCACACCGTGGGCTGCATCGCGGACGCGGCGACGATCAGGGAGCGCGCCGACGGCGGCTTCGAGGTCCTCGCGACCGGCACCACCCGGGTGCGGATCCACTCCGTCGACGCCTCCGGCGCCTTCCTCACCGCCGAGGTCGAGGAGGTGCCCGAGGAGCCCGGCGACGGCGCGGGCACCCTGGCCGAAGGGGTGCTGCGGGCCTTCCGCTCCTACCAGAAGCGGCTGGCCGGGGCGCGGGAGCGCTCGCTGTCGACGGGGGCCGAGCTGCCCGACGACCCGTCCGTCGTGTCGTTCCTGGTGGCCGCGGCGGCCGTCCTGGACACCGCCACCAAGCAGCGGCTCCTGGAGGCGCCGGACACCGCGTCGCGGCTGCGGGACGAGCTGAAGCTGCTGCGCTCCGAGACCGCGATCATCCGCAATCTGCCGTCGCTGCCCGCGACGGAGCTGACGCGCGGGACGACGAGCCTCAACTGACGTCCTCAACTGACGTAAGGCGCGAGCACCTTGGCGAAGAAACAGAAGAAGCAGCAGGCGGGAGGCACGCCCGCGACGGTCGCCCTCACCGCCGCCGGCACCTCCTTCACCGTCCACTCCTACGAGCACGACCCGGCCCACCCCTCGTACGGGGAGGAGGCCGCCGAGGCCATGGGCGTCTCCCCCGACCGGGTCTTCAAGACCCTGGTCGCCGAGGTCGACGGGGAGCTGACCGTGGCGGTCGTCCCGGTCGCGGGTTCGCTCGACCTGAAGGCGCTGGCCGCCGCGGTCTCCGGCAAGCGCGCCGTGATGGCCGACCCGGCCGCCGCCGAGCGCACCACGGGCTATGTGCGGGGCGGCATCTCCCCGCTCGGCCAGCGCAAGCGGCTGCGCACGGTCCTGGACGACTCGGCGTCGGCACACGCCACGATCTGCGTCTCGGCGGGCCGCAGGGGCCTGGAGGTAGAGCTGGCACCGGCCGACCTCGCGCAGCTCACGGCCGCGGTGCTCGCACCGATCGGCCGGGCCTGAGGCGGGCCCGTGCGCCCTTTCACGTCGTCCGCGGGGACGACGTGAAAGCGCCCTCGACACCGGTCCCGTACGGGACTAGTACCGAGGGCATGTCGAAGAAGACGCGCATGCGGAAATGGCGAACGAAAAAGCGCAAGGCCAACCACGGGAGACGCCCGGCCTGACCCGGCGGGGACGGGCGGCTGTTCGTTCGGCGTTGCCGGCGCAGGGCCACAGGTAGGCCCATCCGTCCGGGAGGAAGGCCGTTCATGGCAGCCGAATGGGACTGGACGCATGGCGCAGGCCTGCTGGGCGTCGACGACCCCGCCGCGGTGGATGCGGCATTCGAGCGCGGAGAGCCGCATATCGGAACAGCCGTGATCGGGCTGGCATTCCAGTGCCCGCTGGAGGAGGCGTCGCCGCGCATCATCAAGGCGATGGGGCTGAGCGACCGGAACGAGCGGGGATTCGCCTTCACCGCGGCCGGGACCGCGGCCCGGCTCCACGGCCGACTGACCCCGGAGCTCTACGCGGCCCTGCGGGCGGAAGGCCCGGGCGGTTTCGCCGAGCACGCCATCAGGGACACGCTGACGTTCGTTCCGTTCCGTGAGCTCCCGCCGTGGTTCAAGCGCCGGAAGGTCGTCACGAGGGTGCGCAACAAGCTGGAGAGCTGGTGGCTGCGCTCCACGGAGCCGCTCAGCGACGCCTGGTCGGCCTTGCGTCGGCGCCGCTTCTGAGGTAAGGGGGCGTCGGCGTGAGACCTGACGCCGCGCGGCCTAGGCGTTCGGGTGCATTCCGTCAGGGCGCACGTCGTCCTGGGGTCCCGCGTACGGCATCGGTGCCGGATAGGGCTCGGGGTCCCGCGGGCCGAACAAGGCCGTGAGGCCGAGGTGTACGGCCAGCGCGGCCAGCGGCCACGCGAGGACCGTGCCCTTGGCCTTGAGTTCCAGCGGCGCGTCGAAGACGACGCCCTTGCCGACGGCCTTGGCGTGCGCCACCACGTCCGTCTCGGGCCCCAGCCAGATGCCGGCCTTCCAGCCGAGCAGCGCGCCGAGCAGGCTGCCGACCCCGAGCCCGACCACCAGCGGAATGCCGCCGCGCCTGCTCAGCAGGAAGACGACGACCCCGCAGACGAGGCCGAAGCCGAGCGCGAGGAGGGTGAACGTTCCGTCCACGCCCATCGCCTGCTCGCCCTCGGTGTCCTTGAGATACACCGCCTTGCCGTCGGAGATCAGCGGCACCCGCGGCGCGAGCCAGACCCACAGGGCCGCGAGCAGCAGGCCGCTGACGGCCAGCACGACCATGATCACCGCGGCCCGCAGTACTTCGGTCTTCATGCCGGGACCGTCCTCCAGGTGTCCGTGCGGAGACGTCGCTCCCGACGGCTGCGCGGCTGCCTGCCACGGGTCGTACGGGGGTTGGTGGTGCGGCGGTTGGGAGGGTGTCAGCGGTGCGGTCACCCCCACATCGTGCCAGGCGTACCTGTGTTCCGGCGGGTGGGCCCGGCGGAAGGGCCGCGCGCCGCCCTGCCCGGCGGTGCGGCGCGTCCCCGCCGCCTCAGCGGACGGCCGCGCGGCGGAACGCCCAGGTGGCGACGGCCAGCGAGACCACGCCGACGCCCGCGCAGACCGCCAGGTCGAGCGCGACCACCGCCCAGTCCGGATCCGGCCCGAACGTACGGGCGAAGGCCTCCACGCCGTACGTCGAGGGCAGCAGGTCACGCGCGTACTGCAGCGGCGCGGGCATCCGGTCGGCCGGCAGCACGCCGAGCAGCAGCGCCGCCGACATGCCCATCTGGCCGAGGAGCGTGGCCAGCTCCGGTCGCGGCGCGAGCAGGCCGAGGGCCGCGCCGAGTCCCGCGAGCGCGGCGCCGGCCAGCGGGATCACCGCGACGAGCACCCACAGATGGGTGAGCGGGAGGCCGAAGAGCGCGCACCCGACGATCGCCGTGACGAAGGTGCCGGGCACGGTGAAGGAGGCGTACGCGGCCGCGGCGCCGAGGACCACCGCGGCGGGCGGCACGGGCAGGGTGGCGTAGTGGTCGAGCCCGCCGTCGGAGCGGAGCTGCCCGAAGTACTGCGCGAGCAGGTTGAGCGCGACGAAGGCGACGACGAGCACGGAGGAGCCGGCCACCACGGCCCGCGCCTCGCCGCCCCCGTCGACGACGCCCCGCATCAGGATCATGATCCCGACGGACTGGAAGGTCGCCACGAACAGCAGCGGTATCCGGGCGACCCGGGCCCGGGACAGCTGGGCCCGGTACACGGCCGAGAGCGCCGGGAACAGCCGGGCCGAAGGCCCGAGGGGCGCGGGGCCCCCGTCCGTCGCCTCGTCACGCCCGTCGACCCGCAGCACGGCTTCGAGGGGAACGGCACTCACCGGGCAACCCTTCCGTCGTCGTCCAAGGTCCCGCCTTCACCTTCGTCCACACTCACGCCTTCACCAGCCCCCGTCCGCTGCCGCCCAGCGCGAGATAGACGTCCTCCAGGCTGGGCGTCGCCAGCGTGAAGTCGTCCAGCGCGGCGAACGCGGCCCCGCCGGTGACCGCCGCCACCGCGGCCCGCGCCTCGTCGGGGGCGAGCCGCAGGGACCACCGCCGCCCCGACTCCACGGCGCTGGAGCGCAGCGCGGCGACCTCGGGCACGTCCAGCGGCGCCCGCTCGCGCCACACCAGCTCCACCCGCACCTCGTCCGCGACCTGCTCCTTGAGTCCGGCGGGCGTGTCGCAGGCGATGACCTTGCCCTGGTCGAGGACCGCGACCCGGTCGAGGACCGTCTCGGCCTCGATGACGTTGTGGGTGACGAGCACGACCGTCGCCCCCTGGTCGGCCCTGCGCCGGTCGATCGCCGCCCAGACGGCCCGCCGCGCGACCGGGTCCATGCCGGTGGTCGGCTCGTCGAGGACGAGCAGCCGCCGCTCCCCCACCAGCGCGGTGGCGAAGCAGGCGAGCCGCCGCTGGCCGCCCGACAGCTTCTTCAGGGGCCGGGAGGCCAGCGCCGTGAGCCCCAGCTCCTCCAGGACCGCGTCGCGCTCGGCGCGGGCCCGCGGGACCTCAAGACCGCGCAGGCGTCCGGTCGTCTCGACGGCGAGCGACACGGTCAGCTCGTCCAGGGCGGTGGACTCCTGCCCGAGGTACGCGAGGATCCGGGCGGCACGCTCGGGGTGGCGCACGATGTCGTGGCCGAGGATCTCGACGCTCCCGCTGTCGGGCCGCATCAGGCCGGTCAGCTGGCGTACGAGGGTGGACTTGCCGGCGCCGTTGGGGCCGAGGAGGCCGAAGATCTCGCCGCGCTCGACCGTCAGGCAGATGCCGTCGGTGGCGCGGATCTCGGGGGTCGCGGGCCTGCCGCGGCGGGCACGGGCGGCGGGGTACGTCCGGACCAGGTCGCGCACCGCGCAGACGGTGTCGGTGCCGTGTTCCTGACGGTGTCCCTGTCGGACTGCCGGTGCCGGGCGCGTACTCACGAAGGACGAGCCTACGGGGTCGGCGGGGGCGAGCGACGCCCGGGGCGCCCCGTACGTCCCGTGTCAGTCTCCGGCTCGGTCCCCCGCGGGCGCGTGCTCGGCAGCGGTGCGCACGTCGACCTCGCGCCAGAAACCGGCCCGGATCGCATAGCGGTCGTGCTCGTCGATCTGGTCGTCCTTGTGGGCGAGCAGGCCGAAACGGGCCGCATAGCGGAGGAGTTCCCCGTCGATGCGGTGCGGGATCCGGGGGTACATCGTCGACAGCTTCTGCAGGTTGTGCTGTTCCGGGAGGCGCGCCATCCAGCGTCGCGCGAACACCTGTCCGACCTCGTAGGGGTCGCCGCCGACGGTGGTGATGTCCTCCTCGCGGTCGGCCCAGCGCTGCTCGGCCGTGGTCAGCTGGGCGAGGGTGGGCAGCGCGGCGACCTCGGGGCCCTCGGCCGCGCCGCCGGGGCGCTCGACCCAGCCCTTGTCGGAGGACCAGCGCAGGGTGGCGTTGGCGGGGTGCTGGGCGGCGGCCTGAGTGCCGGGGCCGCGCAGGGCGGCCAGGTCCTTGGGGGTGGGCACGCCCTTGGCCGCGGCGATGCGGTGCTCGGCGGCGTGCTCGGTGTCCCGGCGGCCGTTGGCGGCGGGGGCGGCGTGCCGGTCGGGTGCCTCCGTCTCGGCGTGCTGCGCGGCGGCGGCGAGCGCGGACTCCGGCAGCGGCGCGGAGAGGATCGCGGCGATCTCCGGGCGGGGCGCGGGGGGCGGCGCGCAGATGCCGGTGAGCTCCTTGGGGCGTACGGCCTTGGTGATCCA
The DNA here is from genome assembly GCF_055591085.1 of Streptomyces sp. NPDC041713. Taxonomy (NCBI): domain Bacteria; kingdom Bacillati; phylum Actinomycetota; class Actinomycetes; order Kitasatosporales; family Streptomycetaceae; genus Streptomyces; species Streptomyces sp. NPDC041713. Next base: position 767,089 of record NZ_JBVIZY010000001.1, on the reverse strand, counting down.
GGCCCGGTCGAGCACGCGCCGCTCGTCGGCCTCGGCGACCAGGTCCTCGGACTGGTTGTAGTCGCCGTCGGCGGCCTGCACGGCCCAGAGGTGGACGGCGACGCCGTGCTCCTTGGCGGCCATCATGCCGGGCAGCAGATCGCCGTCGCCGGTGACGAGCACGACGTCGGAGCAGGCGCGGTTGCGGGCCAGTTCGGTCAGTTCGGCGTGCATCGCGGCGTCCACGCCCTTCTGCGCCCACCGGCCGTCGCTGCGGGTCAGGGCGCCGAGCCGGACCGTCACGCGCGGCATGACGCGCAGCCGCCGGTGCTCGGGCTGCGGCACCCGGTCCGGGGCCCCGTCGAACCAGTAGATGCGCAGCAGGGGGCGCTCGGTGTCCGCTTCCGCGCGTTCGCGCAGGCCCTGGATCAGGGCGCTGTGATCGACGGTGATCCGGGACCTGGACGGTTCACCCGCGAGGAGACTCGCGGCGGCGCCCAGCAGATACCCGGCGTCCACCAGGACGATGCAGCGATCCACGCGGTCCACCCTCTTTCCCAGGAGGTTCCAGAACAGTGCCCGGAGGTCTCTGGACGTTCCCTCGAAGGCCCACGAAGACACCCTGTCAGGACAACGAATCAGGGGTGCGGGTCCGCGTCGGGTTTCCTTCGAGTCTGCCCGACCCGGCGAAGGTTAACGGCCGGAACTCGATCTTCGGCGTGGCGCATCGGCGGATCGTCCGCCGACAGGCCTTATTACGCACGGTAATTCTCTGAAATGCACACTTGTGCCCCATATGTGAGTCTGGCCGTGTCATGGCCCCCAGATCCCCTTCAGGAGGAAGATCACCATGGCCAAGAACAAGAATCGCAAGCAGGGCGGCCAGCAGGACCGCGCCTCGCAGGCCGAGCAGGCGCAGGAGCAGGCCAAGTCGACCGCGACGGAGGCCCAGTCCCCCCTGCAGTCGCAGGCCCAGGGCAGCCCCGCGGATGTTGCTCGTAAGCACCAGCGTCGCTTCGGCCACAACTGACGCGTCCTACTCAACTGACGCATGACCAGGCACACATGAGGGGCGCACCCGATGCGGGTGCGCCCCTTGCCGTGCGGTGACGTCAGTCGGTGAAGCAGTGCCGCCCGTCAGTCGGTGAAGCCGTGCCGCTCGTGGGCGACCATGAACGTGCTCGGCCTCTGCAGCTCGGACAGGCCCGGCCGCGCGACCGAGCGGCCGCCCTGGAGGAGCGCGTACGCGGCCCGCACGTGCCGCACCCGGTCGGTGAACTCCATCCGCGGGAAGTAGGACCGCAGCGCCAGGCGCGTGGCCTCCGGGGACTGGTGCGTCTCCCGCATCAGAAATACGGCCTTGTCGACAGCGGCAGCGTTCACGGCTCTCAACCTCACACGCGAGAAGAAGTAGATGCAGTATGCATCTTACTCCTCCCGGTGTCCGTTTTGGATAAGTAAGAGACGGGTCAAGCTAAGAGACGGGTCAAGTAAGGGCCGGGTCAGCCCGCCAGGCAGGACGGGCCGAGCAGCACCTTGAGGTCGCCGAAGAGCGCGGGGTCCGGCTTCACACGGTGCCGGTCGAGCCGCAGCACCGTGGTCTTCTGGGCCCCCTGGAGCTTGATCCGCACCTCACTGTTGCCCCGGTGGTGGCTGAGGACCTCGCCGAGGCGGGTGACCATCGGCGGGCTCACCTTGACCGTGGGGATGGTGATCACCACGGGCGCGTTGGTGCCCGCGTTCGACAGGTCGGGGACCTGCATCTCCATGGCGACGAGGCGGGGTACGTCCTCGCGCTTGTCGAGGCGTCCCTTGACGAACACCACGGCGTCCTCGACGAGTTGGGTGGAGACGAGCTGGTAGGTCGCCGGGAAGAACATGCACTCGATCGAGCCCGCGAGGTCCTCGACCGTGGCGATGGCCCAGGCGTTGCCCTGCTTGGTCATCTTGCGCTGGAGCCCGGAGATGATGCCGCCGATGGTGACGATCGAGCCGTCCGAGTAGTCACCGCCGGTGAGCTGCCCGATGCCCGCGTCCGCCTTGTCGGACAGGACGTGCTCCAGACCGAACAGCGGGTGGTCGGAGACGTACAGACCGAGCATCTCCCGCTCCTGCGCGAGCAGATAGGTCTTCTCCCACTCGTCGGTGGAGAACTCCACGTCGAGCCCGAAGCCGGGCTCGTCGCCGCCCGACTCGTCGCCCATCCCGCCGAAGAGGTCGAACTGGCCCTCGGCCTCCTTGCGCTTGACCGCCACGACGTTGTCGATCATCGGCTCGTACTGCGCGGTGAGGCCCTTGCGGGTGTGCCCCATCGTGTCGAAGGCGCCCGCCTTGATCAGCGACTCCGTGGTGCGCTTGTTGCAGGCGGTCGCCTCGACCTTGTCGAGGTAGTCGGGGAAGGAGGTGAACTTCCCCTTCGCCTTGCGCGAGCGGATGATCGACTCCACCACGTTGGTGCCGACGTTGCGCACCGCCTCCAGGCCGAAGAGGATCACGTCGTCGCCCTGGGCGGCGAAGTTGTGCACCGACTCGTTCACGTTCGGCGGCAGCACCTTGATGCCCATGCGCCGGCACTCGTTGAGGTAGACGGCCGACTTGTCCTTGTCGTCCTTCACCGAGGTGAGCAGCGCGGCCATGTACTCGGCCGGGTAGTTCGCCTTGAGGTACGCGGTCCAGTAGGTGACCAGGCCGTACGCGGAGGAGTGCGCCTTGTTGAACGCGTACCCGGCGAAGGGGACCAGGACGTCCCACAGGGCCTGGATCGCGGCGTCCGAGTAGCCGTTCTTGCGGGCGCCCGCCTGGAAGAGGACGAAGTTCTTCTCCAGCTCCTCGGGCTTCTTCTTGCCCATCACGCGGCGCAGGATGTCGGCTTCGCCGAGCGAGTAGCCGGCGACGATCTGCGCGGCCTTCTGCACCTGCTCCTGGTACACGATGAGGCCGTAGGTGAGGCCCAGCGTCTCCTTCAGGGGCTCTTCGAGCTCCGGGTGGATCGGCGTGATCTCCTGGCGGCCGTTCTTGCGCTCCGCGTAGTTCGTGTGCGAGTTCATGCCCATCGGGCCCGGCCGGTACAGGGCCGAGACGGCGGAAATGTCCTCGAAGTTGTCGGGCTGCATCTGGCGGAGCAGCGAGCGCATCGGGCCGCCGTCGAACTGGAAGACGCCGAGTGTGTCACCGCGGCAGAGCAGTTCGAAGGTCTTCGGGTCGTCGAGCGGGAGGGAGAGCATCTCCAGGTCGATGCCCTTGCCGGCCCGCACCATCTTGACGGCGTCGTCCATGATGGTGAGGTTGCGCAGGCCCAGGAAGTCCATCTTGAGCAGGCCGAGCGACTCGCACTGGGGGTAGTCCCACTGCGTGATGGTCACGCCGTCGGTGTGCCGCACCCAGATCGGCGCGTGGTCCACGATCGGCTCGCTGGACATGATCACGCCGGCCGCGTGCACACCCATCTGCCGGACCAGGCCCTCGACGCCCTTGGCGGTGTCGATGACCTTCTTCACGTCCGGTTCGTTCTCGTACATCCCCCGGATCTCGCCCGCCTCGCTGTAGCGCGGGTGCTTGGGGTCGGTGATGCCGGAGAGGTCGATGCCCTTGCCGAGGACGTCGGCGGGCATGGCCTTGGTGAGGCGGTCGCCCATCGCGTACGGATAGCCGAGCACGCGCGCGGAGTCCTTGATGGCGTTCTTCGCCTTGATCTTGCCGTACGTGCCGATCATGGCGACCTTGTCGGCGCCGTACTTCTCCGTCACGTACCTGATCACCTCGACGCGCCTGCGCTCGTCGAAGTCGATGTCGACATCGGGCATGGAGACGCGCTCGGGGTTGAGGAACCGCTCGAAGATCAGGCCGTGCGTGATCGGGTCGAGGTCGGTGATGCCCATGGCGTACGCGACGATCGAGCCGGCCGCGGAGCCTCGGCCCGGGCCCACCGCGATGCCGTTGTTCTTGGCCCACATGATGAAGTCGGCGACCACCAGGAAGTACCCCGGGAACCCCATCTGGATGATGATGTCCATCTCGTACTCGGCCTGCTTCTGCCGGTCCTCGGGGACACCGCCCGGGTAGCGGCGCTCCATGCCGCGCCGGACCTCCTCCTGGAACCAGGTGACCTCGGTGAAGCCCTCCGGGATGTCGAACTTCGGCATCAGGTCGCGCTTCTCGAACATGCCGGTCGTGTCGATCTGCTCCGCGACCAGCAGCGTGTTGCGGCAGCCCTCCTGCCACGCGTCCGAGGAGTCGATCGCGTACATCTCGTCCGTCGACTTCAGGTAGTAGCCCGTGCCGTCGAAGCGGAAGCGGTCCGGGTCCGAGAGGTTCTTGCCGGTCTGGATGCAGAGCAGGGCGTCGTGCGCGACGGACTCGTGCGCGTACGTGTAGTGCGAGTCGTTCGTCACCAGGGGCGGGATGCCGAGCTTCTTGCCGACCCGGAGCAGGTCGTCGCGGACCCGGCGCTCGATGTCGATGCCGTGGTCCATCAGCTCCAGGAAGTACCGGTCCTTGCCGAAGATGTCCTGGTACTCGGCGGCGGCCTTCACGGCCTCGTCGAACTGGCCGAGGCGCAGCCGGGTCTGGAGCTCTCCGGAGGGGCAGCCGGTGGAGGCGATCAGCCCCTCCGACCACTGGGAGATGGTCTCCTTGTCCATACGCGGCCACTTCTGCAGCCAGCCCTCCGCATACGCGTCCGAGGAGAGCCGGAACAGATTGTGCAGACCCGTCTTGTTCGCCGCCCAGATCGTCTTGTGCGTGTAACCACCCGAACCCGACACGTCGTCGCGCTTCTGGTGCGGCTGGCCCCACTGGATCTTCCGCTTGTTCCGCCGCGACTCCGGCGCCACGTACGCCTCGATGCCGATGATCGGCGTCACGCCCGCCTTCTGCGCCGAGTGGAAGAAGTCGTACGCACCGTGCAGGTTGCCGTGGTCGGACATGGCGATGTGCGTCATGCCCATCTCATTGGCCGCGTTGAACATGTCCTTGAGCCGCGCGGCACCGTCAAGCAGCGAGTACTGGGTGTGCACGTGCAGGTGCGTGAAGGGCGGCTTGGTCACGGTGGAAGGCCTCCGGGAAACGCTGGGCTACAGGCTGCGGGCAGTCTGGGGGGACAGCGTGGAAGTCTAATCCGCGGCAGTGACACCCGGCGGGCACTCGGGGGTACGGTCGAGCGTTGGAAGGGGCGGAACACCTGTCCCGAAGGGGCGGAAGATCCCCTGTCCCCGGGAGCGGAGCGTCCGCCCCCGTGTCACGCACCACCCCCGTACCAGGAGGCACCCAGCGATGTCGGTCCCGCAGCCCAGCGCTGAGCAGCGCGGCGAGCAGATCCTCGCCGTCTTCGACACCGCGTTCGGCGAGCTCCTCGCCGCCGACCCCGCCGCGTTCCGGGTGAAGTTCCGGAAGATGGCGGCCTCCGCCTTCGCGTTCTACCGCGGCACGGCCTGCCTCTTCTACGCCGACCAGGAGCGCGAGCAGCACGGCGGCCCGTACCTGGACGAGCGCACCGGCCGGGTGTGGATCCACGGCGACCTGCACGCGGAGAACTTCGGCACGTACATGGACGCCCAGGGCCGTCTCATCTTCAACGTGAACGACTTCGACGAGGCGTACGTCGGCCCCTTCACCTGGGACCTGAAGCGCTTCGCCGCCTCCGTGGCCCTCATCGGCTACAGCAAGGCGCTGAGCGACGAGCAGATCACCGGCCTGGTGCGGGCGTACGCCACGGCGTACCGCGCGCGGATCCACGACCTGGCGACGGGCGCCAAGAGCGACGAGGTGCCGCCCTTCACGCTGGACACCGCCCAGGGCCCCCTCCTGGACGCGCTGCGCGACGCACGCTCGCTGACCCGGTTCAGCCTGCTGGACTCGATGACGGAGATCCGCGACTTCGAGCGCCGCTTCGCGCCGGGCGGCGGCTCCATCGAACTCGACGCCGCCACCCGCTACAAGGTGCTCGCCGCCTTCGACGGCTATCTGGAGACGCTGCCGGACTCCTCGCTCACCCGCCCCGACTCCTACCGCGTGAAGGACGTCGTCGGGCGCCGCGGCATCGGCATCGGCTCCGCGGGCCTGCCGTCGTACAACATCCTCCTGGAGGGCAACAGCGACGCCCTGGAGAACGACGTCGTGATCTACCTCAAGCAGGCCCAGACCCCCGCGGTCTCGCGCCACATCACCGACCCCGCGGTCCGCGGCTACTTCCAGCACGAGGGCCACCGCACGGTCATCTCGCAGCGCGCCCTGCAGGCGCACGCCGACCCGTGGCTGGGCTGGACCGAGCTGGACGGCGCGGGACAGCTGGTCGCCGAGGTGTCGCCGTACGCCGTGGACCTGGACTGGTCGGACATCGACGACCTGGACGAGATCACCGCGGTCGTCGCCGACCTGGGCCGCGCCACGGCCGCCATGCACGCCGCGGCGGACGACGAGAGCGGCCACTCGGAGCTGGTGCCGTTCTCCACCGAGCGCGCCATCGACGCCGCCATCGCCGCCGACGAGGAGGGCTTCGCGGAGCTGCTCGTGGACTTCGCCCACAGCTACGGGGCACGCGCGCGCGGCGACCACCAGATCTTCGTCGACCTGTTCCGCAACGGCCGGATCCCCGGCCTGTAGTCCTGCGGGGCCCCATCGCGGGGCTCCCACAGGAACACATGGCACACTCCTCGGCGATGGACATATCCGGGACGCAGCTCAGGGCCGTGCGCGCGGCGCTCTTCACGGCACTCGTCGTGACGCTCTCCGCCGCGTCGCACGTGCTGCTGTCCCGCGCTCCCCTGCCGCCGGCCACGGTCGCGGCGATCGCCGCCGCCGTCTTCGCCATCGCCTACGCGACGGCGGGGCACGAGCGGGGCTACGGCCACATCGCCGCCCTCCTGATCCCCCTGGAGCTGGCCGCCGACACGGTGTTCACCGCGGGCCAGCACGTCTGTTACGGCGAGGCCGGCGGCCCCGTCGCGGGCCCGCTGCGCGCCGTCGGCTTCGACGTGCTGTGCGGCGGCGCCCCCGTCGGCACCCCGCTGGCCCGGATGACCGCCGAGGGGCACGGCACCGCCTCGCTCCTCGCCGACATGGACCCGGGCGCCGCCTGGCTGCTGCTCGGCGCGCACATCGGTGTGGGCCTCCTCGCGGCGGCCTGGCTGCGGCGCGGCGAGCGGGCACTGGCCCAGCTGCTGCGCGCGGTCGGCGCGGCGACGTTCCGGCCGCTGCTGCTCGTGGTCGCGTCGGTGACCGCGCCGCGCCCGCCCGTACAGCGCCTGCCGCGCCCCGAGCGCCGGGCGCGGGTCACGCGTACGCGCCTGCTCGTGCACTTCGTGGGGCGGCGTGGACCGCCGTGCTCGGCCGCCTTCGCCTGAGCACCGCAGCCCCCTACGCAGTCACGTACCCGGAGAAGAAGATCATGAGCAAGCGCAACAGCCAGGCCGCCAAGTCCGCCGCCCGCGAGCGGATCCGCGCCCAGCAGGAAGCCGAGCGCAAGCGGGAGAAGCGCAAGCGGACCGTCATCGTCGGCGTCTCCATCGTCGCCGTCCTGGCCATCGCCGGCGGCGTCGGCTATGCCGTCATGCAGTCCAACGCGCCCTCGAAGTGGGAGGAGGCCGCCGACGCGAAGGTGGTCACCCCGGCGAACACCTCCGGCAAGAACGGCACCACGGTCACGATCGGCAAGTCCGCCACGAAGAACACGGTCCACCTGTACGAGGACCCGCGCTGCCCCGGTTGCGCGGCCATGGAGCAGTCCATCGGCTCCGCGATCGACAAGGGCATGAAGGACGGCGACTACAAGCTGACCTTCACCCTCGGAACCTTCCTCGACAACAACCTCTCGGGTGAGGGGTCGAAGAACGCCCTCAGCGCGCTCGGCGCCGCCCTCGACGTCAGCCCCGACGCGTTCCTGGAGTACAAGACCGCGCTGTACTCGACGAAGTACCACCCCGAGGAGACGGCCGACGACTTCGCCGAGGACGACTACCTCATCAAGGTCGCGAACACCGTGGACGCCCTCAAGGGCAACAAGAAGTTCAAGAGCGCCGTCGAGAAGGGGACCTTCGACCCCTGGGCGCTCAAGATGGGCGACTCCTTCCAGTCGGCCAAGGGCGTGGAGTCCACCCCGACCATCAAGATCAACGACAAGGTGGTCGAGACGCCGAAGACCCCCGACGCCTGGAAGGCGGCCCTGAAGAAGGCGGGCGTCACGAAGTAGCGAGCTCATCATCCCGTGCGAGGGGGGCGGACTTACCGGGTTCGCCCCCCTCGTGCGTGGACCGCTCAGTATCGTGATCGCCCGTGACCAGTCGAAACGATCTGCAGTCGTCGCTCAACTCCCCTGCTCCCAGCCGCCGTACGGTGGTCAAGGCCGCGGCCGCCACCGCCGCCCTCGGCGCCCCGCTCGCCGCGATACCCGCGCACGCCGCCGAGGGGCCGGCGTTCCACCACGGCGTGGCCTCCGGGGACCCGCTGCCCGACGGTGTCCTGCTGTGGACCCGGGTGACGCCCGTGCCGGACGCCGTGCCGGGCTCCGGCAAGGGGCCGGACACCGCGGTGAGTTGGGAGGTCGCCGAGGACAAGGGCTTCACCCGGGTCGTCGGCCGGGGCAGCACCACCGCGCGGGCGTCCGCCGACCACACCGTGAAGGCCGACGTAAGGGGCCTGCGCCAGGCGAGCACCTATTACTTCCGGTTCTCCGCGGGCGACGTCCACTCCCCCGTGGGCCGCACCCGCACCACCCCCGCGCCCGACGCCTCCGCGCACAACATCCGCTTCGGCGTGGTGTCCTGCGCCAACTGGGAGGCGGGGTACTTCTCCCCGTACCGCCACCTCGCGGCCCGCACCGAGCTCGACGCGGTGCTGCACGTCGGCGACTACATCTACGAGTACAAGAGCGGCGAGTACCCGGCTGCCGAGTACGTGGTGCGCCCGCACGAGCCCAGACACGAGATCACCACGCTCGCCGACTACCGCGTCCGGCACGGAGCCCACAAGACCGACCCCGACGCGCAGGCGATGCACGCCACGCACCCCGTCATCGCCATCTGGGACGACCACGAGTTCGCCGACAACGCCTGGTCGGGCGGTGCGGTCAACCACACCGACGGGACCGAGGGGAGCTGGGCCGCGCGCATGGCCGCCGCCAAGCAGGCCTACTTCGAGTGGATGCCGGTGCGCCCCTCCACCGAGGGCACCGTCTACCGCCGCGTCCGCTACGGCAAGCTCGCCGATCTGCACCTGCTCGACCTGCGGTCCTTCCGCTCCGAGCAGGCGGGAGTCGGCAGCGGCTCGGTCGACGACCCGGACCGTACGATCACCGGCCGCGCCCAGCTCGACTGGCTGAAGGCGGGCCTCGCCGCGTCGGACGCCGCCTGGAAGCTGGTCGGCACCTCGGTGATGATCTCGCCGGTCGCCTTCGGCTCCCTGCCGGCCCACCTGCTGAAGCCCCTCGCGAAGCTGCTCGGCCTGCCGGAGGAGGGCGTGGCCGTCAACACCGACCAGTGGGACGGCTACACCGACGACCGCAAGGAGCTCATCGCCCACCTGCGCGAGAGGAAGATCCAGAACACCGTCTTCCTGACCGGTGACATCCACATGGCCTGGGCGAACGACGTGCCGGCCACGGCGGCCACGTACCCGCTCTCCGCCTCCGCCGCCACGGAGTTCGTGGTCACGTCGGTGAGCTCCGACAACGTCGACGACCTGCTGCACGTCGCCCCGCACACGCTCTCGCTCGTGGCCGTCGGCGCCATCAAGGCCGCCAACCGCCATGTGAAGTGGCTGGACATGGACTCGCACGGCTACGGGGTCCTCGACGTCACCGCCGAGCGCTCGCAGATGGACTACTACGTGATCTCCGACCGGGCCGACCCCGGGGCGACCTCGTCCTGGGTCCGTTCGTACCGCACGCTCAGCGGCACGCAGAAGGTCGAGCGGGTGGACGCGCCGGTGCGCTGACGCGCGGGGGCGGCCAGCGGGACGACGGCCCGGGGGACGGCCAGAGGGGACGGCTGGGGGGGACGGCTAGAGCGTCTCCAGGAAGCCGAGTGCCGTGCGCCACGTCGCCTCGGCGGCCTGCGCGTCGTAGTCGTCCAGGTCCGGGTCGGTGTAGAGGTGTCCGGCGCCCGCGTAGCGGTAGACCTCCACATCGGCCCCCGTCCGCCCCATCCGCAGGTACCAGGCGCTCAGCCAGTCGTCGGACTCGAACGGGTCGGGCTCGGCGACGTGCAGCTGCACCGGCAGCTCGTCCACGGACGCGTTCTCCGCGATGTCGGAGGTGCCGTGCAGGAGCAGCAGGCCGCGGGCCCGCTCGTCGCCGAGGGCGAGGGTCTGCGCGGTCGCGGCGCCGAGCGCGAAGCCCGCGTAGACCAGGCCGCGCTCCGAGTAGGGCGCGGCGGCGAGGATCGCCCGCTTCAGGAGCTCGTCCTTGCCGAGCTCGTCCTGGAAGGCCCTTCCCTCCTCGACGTCGTCGAAGACGCGGCCCTCGAAGAGGTCCGGGGTCCACACCTCGTGCCCCGCGGCGCGCAGGCGGCCGGCCGCCGCGTGCACCGCGGGCCGCAACCCGTACGTCGAGTGGAAAAGCATGATGTTCATGGGGCCATCGTGCCATTTGGCCCCGCCCACTACGCTCGGCGGCATGGAGAACGTACTGCGTCCGTTGATCGTGATCGGCGGCTCGGTCGTGCTCACGGTGATCGTCGGCTGGCTGGTCGACGTGCTGTTGCGCCGGGCCGACGAGCGGCACCACGAGACCCCGCTGTGGGGTCTGCTCCGCCGTGGCCGCGTCCCCCTGCAGGTCGTCCTGTGCACCGCCCTGCTGAGAGGCTCCTACGACCAGGCCAAGCTCACCAAGGACCACTCGGCGGTGACCGGCCAGATCCTCAACCTGGTCCTCATCGGCTCCACCGCCTGGCTGGTCGTGCGGATCGCGGCGGCGATCGTCGAGTCGTCGTACGCCCGGTACGCGGCCATGCACCGGGACCCGGCCCGGGTCCGCCGGGTCCGCACCCAGGTGACCCTCATCCAGCGGGTGGTCACCGCGATCGTCGGTGTGGTGGCCGTCGCCGCGATGCTGCTCACGTTCCCCGCCATGCAGGCGGCGGGTGCCTCGCTGCTCGCCTCCGCCGGCATCCTGGGCATCGTCGCCGGTGTCGCCGCCCAGTCCACCCTCGGCAACCTCTTCGCCGGACTGCAGATCGCCTTCGGCGACATGGTGCGGCTCGGGGACACGGTGGTGGTGGACGGCGAGTGGGGCACGGTCGACGAGATCACGCTGACCTTCCTGACCGTCCGGACCTGGGACGAGCGCCGGATCACCATGCCCGTGTCGTACTTCACGGCGAAGCCCTTCGAGAACTGGTCGCGGGGCGGCGCGGAGATGACCGGCACCGTCTTCTTCCAGCTGGACCACTCGGCGCCGATCGCGCTGATGCGCGAGCGGCTCCACGACATCCTGCGCGACTGCGCGGCGTGGGACGGCAGGGACTGGGGCCTCGCGGTCACGGACACCACGACGAGCACCATCCAGGTCCGCGCCCTGGTCACCGCGAAGGACGCGGACGACATATGGACGGTGCGGGTCACGGTGCGCGAGCAGATGATCCGCTGGCTCACCGAGCACCACCCCTACGCGCTGCCGCGGGTCACCACCGTCTCGGCCGTCGAGCCGCTGACCAACGGCCACCGGTCGCGGTACGAGCCGCTCTCGCCGCAGGTGCCGCGCACGGGCCGCGGCTGAGGCGCCGACGGCCGGCCCGCCCGGTGCTCAGCGCAGGCTGCGTACGTCGAGGTGGCGCAGGACCCGGTCGACGACCTCCGGGTCGGCGCCGGGTTCGCTGCGCGCCGCGAGCACCTCGTGGCGGGCGGCCGACATCATGTCGCGCTGGATGCGCTGGACGGCCTTGAGGCGGTCGACGCGCTTGGCGTACCGGGCGCGCCGCTCGTCGTCGAGCAGGTCGGGGCTGATCCTGGCGCCGATGTCGAGGGCGCCGCGGTGCAGCCGCTCGGAGAGGTCGTCGGGGAGTTCCTCGACGTCCTCGATCTCCTTGAGGCGCCGCTTGGCTGCCTTGGCCGCGCGGAGCGCGAGCGTCCGCTCCAGCTCGCGCTCCGCGTCGGCGTCCGCGCGTACGTTGAGCTTGCGGACCAGCCAGGGCAGGGTGAGCCCCTGGACGACGAGGGTCGCCATGATCACGCAGAACGCGATGAAGATGATCTCGTCACGGCCGGGGAACGGGCTCCCGTCGTCCGTCTTGAGCGGAATGGCGAGGGCCAGCGCCACAGAGGCCACGCCCCGCATCCCCGACCACCACATGACGACGGTCTCGCGCCAGGTGGTCGGGATCTCCTCGTCGACGTCCCGCCGCTTGTGCAGCCGCTTGGCCAGCCAGGTCGCGGGCAGCAGCCAGAGCAGCCGTACGCCGACCACGACGGCGACGATCGCCGCGCCCCAGCCGTACATCTGCCACTGGTGGCCCTTCGCGATGCCGAAGACGTTGTGCAGTTCGAGGCCGATGAGGCCGAACGCGATGCCGGTGACCAGGGTGTCGACGATCTGCCAGAAGGTCTGCCCGGTGATCCGGCCGAGCACGTCGTCGGCGTCGACGGCGTTCTCCGCGAGGTAGAGCGCCGTGGTGAGGACGGCGAGGACGCCGGAGCCGAGCAGCTCCTCGGCGAGCACATAGCTGACGAACGGCACGAGGAGGGTGAGGCCGGTCTGCAGGGTGGCGTCGCCGAGCAGCCCCATCAGCTTGTTGGTGAGCCAGCCGAGCACCAGGCCGACGAGGACGGCGACCACGCCGGACAGCACGAGCAGGCCCACGGCGGACGGCAGCGAGAAGGTGCCGCTCACCGCGGCCGCGATGGCCACGTGGTAGAGCACGATCGCCGTGACGTCGTTGAAGAGCCCCTCGCCCTCCAGGATCGACACCAGCCTGCGCGGCAGCCCGAGGGACCCGGCGACGGCGGTCGCGGCGACCGGGTCGGGCGGCGCCACCAGCGCACCGAGCGCCACGGCCGCGGCGAGCGGCAGCCCCGGCACTATGGCGTTGGCCATCGCCGCGACCGCCGCCGTCGTCACGAACACCAGCGCCACGGCGAGCAGGAAGATGGGCCGGATGTTGGCCGTGAACTGCCGCCACGAGGTGCGCTGCACGGAGGCGTAGAGCAGCGGCGGCAGGACCAGCGGAAGGATGTAGTCGGGCGGGATCTCGACGTTGGGCACGAACGGCAGCAGCGCCATGCCGATCCCCGCGAGCGTCATCAGGACCGGTGCGGGCAGCCCGAGCCGGTCGCCCAGCGGAACCGTGATCACGGCACCGAGCAGCAAGATGAGCACCAGCGCCAGTTGGTCCACGGTGTGCACTCCGGGTCGAGATTCGAACGATCAAGACCTCAACCCTGCCACGCAATCACCGCGAACCCGGACCAATGCCCTTCGACGCCTTCGCGCGGCGGGGTCGCCGTCAGCGGTCCAGCGGCTTGCGCATCGCCCGGTGCGGGATCCCCGCGTCGGGGAACTCCGGTCCGTACACCTCGTACCCCAGGCGTTCGTAGAAACCCAGGGCATGTGTCTGTGCGTGCAGGTCGACGGCGGTCAGGCCGCGCGCGCGGGCCGCGTCCTCGATGGCGCGGACCAGGGCGGCCCCCACGCCCAGCCCGCGCGCGGCCCGGGTCACCGCGAGCCGGCCGAGGGCGCCCACTGCGGCGTCCCCGCCGTTCTTCGCGGCGGCGGCCGCGCCGGTCAGGAGCCGTCCGGTGCCCAGCGGGACACCGTCCTCGCGCACGGCCAGGACGTGCACCGCCCCGGCGTCGTACGCGTCGTACTCCAGCTCTTCGGGCACCTGCTGCTCGGCCACGAAGACGTCCTTGCGGACCGCGAAGCAGGCCTCCAGGTCGTCGGTGCCCGCCGCGACCCGGACGGTCACCGCGGTCACGAGCTCTCCGCGCGCACCCGGTCCAGCGCCAGCTGCAGGTCGTCGGGGTACTGGCTCTCGAACTCCGCCCACTGGCCGTCGCCCGGGTGCTCGAAGCCGAGCCGGACGGCGTGCAGCCACTGGCGGGTGAGGCCGAGGCGCTTGGCGAGGGTCGGGTCCGCGCCGTACGTCAGGTCGCCGACGCAGGGGTGGCGGTGCGCCGCCATGTGCACGCGGATCTGGTGGGTGCGGCCCGTCTCCAGCTTGATGTCGAGCAGCGAGGCAGCGCGGAACGCCTCGATGAGGTCGTAGTGCGTCACGGAGGGCTTGCCCTCGGCGGTGACCGCCCACTTGTAGTCGTGGTTCGGGTGGCGGCCGATGGGGGCGTCGATGGTGCCGCTCATCGGGTCGGGGTGGCCCTGGACCAGCGCGTTGTAGCGCTTGTCGACCGTGCGCTCCTTGAACTGGCGCTTCAGCGAGGTGTACGCGCGCTCGGACTTGGCGACCACCATCAGACCGGAGGTGCCGACGTCCAGGCGGTGCACGATGCCCTGGCGCTCGGCGGCGCCGGAGGTGGAGATCCGGTAGCCCGCGGCGGCGAGGCCGCCGATCACGGTCGTGCCGGTCCAGCCGGGGCTCGGGTGCGCGGCCACGCCGACCGGCTTGACGATCACGACGATGTCGTCGTCGTCGTGCACGATCTCCATGCCCTCGACGGGCTCGGCGACGATCTGCACGGCAGCGGGCGCCTGTGGCATCTCCACTTCCAGCCAGGCGCCGCCGTGCACCCGCTCGGACTTGCCGACCACCGAGCCGTCGACCGCGACCTTCCCCGCCGCGGCGAGCTCGGCGGCCTTCGTACGGGAGAACCCGAACATGCGCGAGATGGCGGCGTCGACGCGCTCGCCCTCCAGGCCGTCCGGCACGGGCAGGGTTCGGATCTCGGGAATCGTGCTCACCCATTGAGTATGCAGGAGCCCACCGACACTCCCGCACCACAGCCCTTCGTACCGCCCGGGCCCCGGGGTCTCAGTCCTTGTGGACCGTGCCGTCCGGGTCCAGGCCGCGGAAGGAGAGCAGCACGATCAGGATGCCGCCGCAGACGATCGCCGAGTCCGCGAGGTTGAAGACCGCGAAGCCCTTCGGGGCGATGAAGTCGACCACGGCGCCCTCGAAGACGCCGGGCGCGCGGAAGAGGCGGTCGGTGAGGTTGCCCAGGGCGCCGCCGAGCAGCAGGCCGAGCGCGATGGCCCACGGCAGGCTGTACAGCTTGCGGGCGAGCCGCGCGATCACCACGATGACCGCCGCGGCGATGCAGGTGAAGATGATGGTGAAGGCCTCACCGAAGCCGAAGGCCGCGCCCGCGTTGCGGATGGCGGTGAGCCGCAGCCAGTCCCCGACGAGCTCGATCGAGTCGTGGTGCTCCAGCTTCGCGACCACGATCATCTTGCTGACCAGGTCCAGGGCGTACGCGACGACGGCCACCGCGAACAGCACGGCGATCCGGCGCCTGCCCTTGCCCGGGGCCGTGCCCTTGTCCGCCGATCCGGTGTCCGCCGAGCCCTTGTCCGCCGAGCCGTCCTGATCCGCGGCGGCACCGGACTGCTCCGGCTCCGCCCCGGCCTCCTCGGGGATGTCCGGCGTACCGATGATGCGCTCCGCCTCTGCCACGTGAGTCCCTCGACCTAGGTACCTGACTGGGGACGAGGGTACGGCACACGCGTACGGTCCCCGGCGCCCAGGCCGGGCTCAGTAGCGGCGTTCCTGCTTCTGCTTGCACTCCACGCACAGCGTCGCGCGCGGGAAGGCCTGCATCCGCGCCTTGCCGATCGGGTTGCCGCAGTTCTCGCAGAGCCCGTACGTCCCGGCGTCGAGCCGCTCCAGGGCCCGCTCGGTCTGTTCGAGCATCTCGCGCGCGTTGGCCGCGAGCGACATCTCGTGTTCCCGCGTGATGTTCTTCGTGCCGGTGTCCGCCTCGTCGTCGCCCGCCCCGTCGCCGGAGTCCCGCATCAGACCCGCGAGGGCCTCCTCGGAGGCGGCGATCTCGCTGCTGAGCCGCAGCGCCTCGCTCTGCAGGTCCGTGCGCGCCTCCGCGACCTCTTCCGGGGTCCACGGGTCCTCGCCGGGCCGGACCGCGAGCTCGCCGGGCTCCGCCGCGGTCCCGCGCGCCTTGGGCACCGCCGTCGCCGTCTTCGCCGCTGTCGCCGTGCCCGGAGTCTTCTTCGCAACCACCGTCGTGGCTCCCGTCGTCTCCGCGGCCTCAGCCGCGTCCTCGGCCGCGGACGCGGCCGTCTCCTTGACCGTGCTGGTGCTCTTCTTGGCAGCGCTCTTCTTGGTCGCGCTCTGGTGGGCCGCGCTCTTCTTGGTCGCGCTTTTCTTCGCGGCGGTCTTCTTGGTTGGGGCTTCTGCCGGAGGCTCGGCTTCCGCCGGGGCCTTCTTGGCAGCTGGCTTCTTCGCAGCCGCCTTCTTGGCCGCCGTTTTCTTCGGGGTGGCCTTCTTGGCGGCGGTCTTCGACGGCGGAGCCTCGGAGGCGGCCGTCTCCGTGGCCGCGGTCTTCTTGCTCTCGCCGACCTTGGTCACCGCCTTCTTGACCGCGGTCTTCTTGGCCACCGCCTTCTTCGCCTTGGCGACCGCCTTCTTCGCCGCGGCCTTCGGCCCGGCCGGCCCCGCCTCCTGCGACGGGTCCTCACCGCCTGCCCGCGCGGTGTCGGACACCTGCGCCGCCTTGGCCCCGTGCGTGCTCTTCTTGCCGCTCACATCCTTGGACGTCACCGCGGCCGCCCCGGTGGATCTGCCGGACGCCGACTGCTGTACGGCGGTCTTCTTCGCCACCATGGCCGCGGCCCCTTCACATATTGTGATCTTGCTCGCGAATCGTGCTGGGACGATAAATCGACTCCAGGCCCGCGGCAACGGGGCACGCCGCCCGATCCGCCCGCCCCGCGGGTACCGCGCGGCGAGTCTGCATGCGTTGTGCCCAACTCCCTGCCGGGTAATCCGCCGCCCGGCACCCGCCCGGAACCGCCCGACCCGCATGTCGCCATTCGGGTCAGTACGCCCCTGGTTCCCCACCCGCCCCACGGCTCCCAAAAAGCGGTCGGCCGCCCCCGCACCGGCGCCGTACACTGGGCGGCAGCGAGAAGCGTGGATGGGGACGAGTAGCGGCGTACGCAGCCATGAGCGACCCGGGGACGGTGTGAGCCCGGGGGCCAGCGCGACGTGAAGATCACCCCGGAGCCGCCGGAAGAAAGCCGCAGCCCTCGGGCCCGGCCGGTAGACCCGGTTTCGCGACCCCAATGAGGGGGCTCACCGGCACGAAACCCCGTTCCGGAGGGCCAAGGAGGGTGGTACCGCGGGAGCGCGCCGCACCAGGCGCACACAGCTCTCGTCCCTCCGACGGAAGGCAGCACATCCGTTGGAGGAGTTCGTCGATGACGCCGCCGCAGTACCGCCAGGTGCCCGCCCAGGTCGACCTGCCCGCCCTCGAGCACGCCGTGCTCGACTTCTGGCAAGAGCAGAAGATCTTCGCAAAGAGCCTCGCGCAGTCCGAGGGCCGCCCCGAGTGGGTGTTCTACGAGGGCCCGCCGACCGCCAACGGCATGCCGGGCGCCCACCACATCGAGGCCCGCGTCTTCAAGGACGTCTTCCCGCGCTTTCGCACCATGCGCGGCTACCACGTGGCCCGCAAGGCCGGCTGGGACTGCCATGGCCTGCCCGTGGAGCTCGCCGTCGAGAAGGAGCTCGGGTTCAACGGCAAGAAGGACATCGAGGCGTACGGCATCGCCGAGTTCAACGCCAAGTGCCGTGAGTCCGTGACCCGGCACACCGACGCCTTCGCCGACCTCACGACCCGCATGGGGTACTGGGTCGACCTCGACGACGCGTACCGCACGATGAACCCCGAGTACGTGGACTCGGTCTGGTGGTCCCTCAAGGAGATCTTCAACAAGGACCTCCTGGTCCAGGACCACCGCGTCGCCCCCTGGTGCCCCCGCTGCGGCACGGGCCTGAGCGACCACGAACTGGCGCAGGGCTACGAGACGGTCGTCGACCCCTCCGTCTACGTCCGTTTCCCCCTCACCTCCGGTCCCCTCGCGGGCGAGGCCGCCCTCCTGGTCTGGACGACGACCCCGTGGACCCTGGTGTCCAACACCGCCGTCGCCGCGCACCCCGACGTCACGTACGTCGTCGCGACCAACGGCGAGGAGAAGCTCGTCGTCGCCCGGCCGCTCGTCGAGAAGGCCCTCGGCGAAGGGTGGGAGACGACCGGCGAGACCTTCACCGGCGCCGAGATGGAGCGCTGGACCTACCAACGTCCCTTCGAGCTCGTGGAGTTCCCGGCTCCGGCGCACTACGTCGTCAACGCCGACTACGTCACGACCGAGGACGGCACCGGTCTGGTCCACCAGTCCCCCGCCTTCGGTGAGGACGACCTCAAGGTCTGCCGCGCGTACGGCCTTCCGGTCGTGAACCCGGTCCGTCCCGACGGCACCTTCGAGGAGGACGTGGCGCTCGTCGGCGGTGTCTTCTTCAAGAAGGCCGACGAGACCCTCACCAAGGACCTGGAAGAGCGCGGGCTGCTCTTCAAGCACATCGCGTACGAGCACAGTTACCCGCACTGCTGGCGCTGCCACACGGCGCTGCTCTACTACGCGCAGCCGTCCTGGTACATCCGCACCACGGCCATCAAGGACCGGCTCCTCCAGGAGAACGAGAAGACCAACTGGTTCCCGGACTCGGTCAAGCACGGCCGCTTCGGCGACTGGCTGACCAACAACGTCGACTGGGCGCTCTCCCGCAACCGCTACTGGGGCACCCCGCTGCCCATCTGGCGCTGCGAGGAGGAACACCTCACCTGCGTCGGCTCGCGCGCGGAGCTCTCCGACCTGACCGGCGCGGACCAGTCGGAGCTCGACCCGCACCGCCCGTTCATCGACGCGATCACCTTCGCGTGCCCGCAGGAGGGCTGCGGCAGCACCGCCACGCGCGTGCCCGAGGTCATCGACGCCTGGTACGACTCGGGTTCGATGCCGTTCGCGCAGTGGGGCTACCCGTACAAGAACAAGGAGCTCTTCGAGAGCCGCTACCCAGCGCAGTTCATCTCGGAGGCCATCGACCAGACGCGCGGCTGGTTCTACACGCTGATGGCAGTCGGCACCCTCGTCTTCGACAAGTCGAGTTACGAGAACGTGGTCTGCCTCGGTCACATCCTCGCCGAGGACGGCCGCAAGATGTCCAAGCACCTGGGCAACATCCTGCAGCCCATCCCGCTCATGGACCAGCACGGCGCCGACGCGGTGCGCTGGTTCATGGCGGCCGGCGGCTCCCCCTGGGCGGCCCGCCGGGTGGGCCACGGAACCATCCAGGAGGTCGTCCGCAAGACGCTCCTCACGTACTGGAACACGGTCGCCTTCCAGGCGCTGTACGCGCGTACGTCGGCGTGGGCACCCAGCGAGGCCGACCCGGCGCCCGCCGACCGGCCGATCCTGGACCGCTGGCTGCTCAGCGAGCTGCACGCGCTGACCGACCAGGTCACCCAGGCCCTGGAGAGCTACGACACCCAGCGCGCGGGCAAGCTCCTGTCCGTCTTCGTCGACAACCTCTCCAACTGGTACGTGCGCCGCTCCCGCCGCCGCTTCTGGCAGGGCGACAAGGCGGCCCTGCGCACCCTGCACGAGGTCGTCGAGACCGTCACGCGCCTGATGGCCCCGCTGACGCCGTTCATCACCGAGCGTGTCTGGCAGGACCTGGTCGTGCCCGTCACCCCGGACGCCCCGGAGTCGGTGCACCTCTCCTCCTGGCCGGAGGCGGACCTCTCCGCCATCGACCCGGAGCTGTCCCGGCAGATGCTCCTCGTCCGCCGCCTGGTGGAGCTGGGCCGCGCCACGCGCGCGGAGTCGGGCGTCAAGACCCGTCAGCCGCTCTCCCGCGCGCTGATCGCGGCCGCGGGCTTCGAGAAGCTGGGTCCGGAGTTGCGCGCCCAGATCACCGAGGAGCTGAACGTCTCCTCGCTTGCGACCCTCTCCGAGGTGGGCGGCTCCCTGGTGGACACGACCGCCAAGGCGAACTTCCGGGCCCTCGGCAAGCGCTTCGGCAAGGGCGTCCAGGCGGTCGCCAAGGCCGTCGCCGAGGCCGACGCGGCCGCGCTCTCCCTCGCCCTGCGCGAGGGCACGGCCTCGGTCGAGGTCGACGGCGAGACGGTGACGCTGGCCCCGGACGAGGTCATCATCACGGAGACCCCGCGCGAGGGCTGGTCGGTGGCCTCGGAGTCGGGCGCCACGGTCGCCCTCGACCTGGAGATCACCGAGGAGCTGCGCCGGGCCGGCCTGGCCCGTGACGCGATCCGGATGATCCAGGAGGCCCGCAAGAACAGCGGCCTGGACGTCGCGGACCGCATCGCCCTGCGCTGGACCTCCCCGGACGCGGTGGTCGTCACCGCCCTGTCCGACCACGCCGAGCTGATCGCGGACGAGGTCCTCGCCACGGACTTCGCCGAGGGCGAGGCCGACGACACCTTCGGGGAGCCGTTCACGGACGACGCCCTGAAGCTGACGTTCCGCCTCCGCAAGGCGTAAGCGCTCACGCAAAGGCCCGGTCCCGTTGAGGACCGGGCCTTTCGCGTACCCCGCGGCTCCTGAGCACACAAAAGGGCCGGGCCCCCAGATGTCTGGGGGCCCGGCCCTGAACGCTGCCGACGCCGCTACGGCGTGGGATCGCCCGTCAGTTGTCGTCCTCGTCGATGAGGAAGCCACGCATCGGCGACGGGGCCTGCTGCATCGGCTGCTGGCCCTGCGGCCGCACCGGCGCCATCGGCTGGGTCATCGCCGGCGACATCTGCTGCTGGCCGCCGTACGACGGGCCACCGGCGGACTGGTTGCCGCCGCCCATCGACTGGTTGCCGCCGTAGGACGGGGCACCGGCACCGGCCGGAGCCATCGACGGCGCCGGGGACGGCGGCAGCGAGGCGGTGGCCGGAGTACGCGGCGGGGCCAGCGAGTCGTCGGCCTGGGTCTCCAGCTGGCGCAGCTGCGACTCCAGGTAGGACTTCAGACGCGTGCGGTACTCGCGCTCGAAGCCGCGCAGGTCCTCGACCTTGCGCTCCAGCGTGGCGCGGGCGGACTCCAGGGAGCCCATCGCGACACGGTGCTTCTCCTGCGCGTCCCGCTCCAGGGCGTCGGCCTTGGCACGGGCGTCACGCTCGAGGCCCTCGGCACGCGAGCGCGCCTCGCCGACGATCTTGTTGGCCTCGGAACGGGCCTCCGCGATCGCCTGGTCGGCGGTCTGCTGCGCCAGGGAGAGCACACGGGCGGCGCTGTCGCCACCGGGACCCTGACCGGGCTGCGGCATCTGCGGACCGTGGCCGCCCATGGGACCGCCCATCGGGCCACCCATCGGACCCTGGCCCATGGGGCCGCCGGGACCCTGCGGACCGCCCTGCGGGCCGTGCCCACTGGGGCCTGCGGGCAGCTGCGGCGCACCGCCGGGCAGCTGCGGCGGGCCGCCCATGGGGCCGCCCATCTGCTGCTGCTGCGGCGGGACCGGCTGCGGACCCGATATTGCGGCGGGTACGGGGGCGCCGGGACCGCGCTGGTCCTGCGGCCCGTCGGGGCCGGGGCCCTTGCGCATGCCGCCCTGCTGCTGGTTCTGCGCGGCGGCACGGGTGGCCGCCGCGAGCTTGGCGCGCAGGTCCTCGTTCTCACGGAGGAGGCGGGTCAGTTCGGCTTCGACCTCATCGAGGAAGGCATCGACCTCGTCCTCGTCATAGCCTTCTCGGAGGCGGACGGTCGTGAACTGCTTGTTACGCACGTCCTCGGGGGTCAACGGCATCTCTTCACCTCAACGTAGTCGTCGGCATTCGGCAAGACCGTATCGTTCACAGCCAGCTCACTACGGTGATCAGGATGTAGACGATGATCATCAGTACGAAGAAGGACAGGTCGAGCGCCACGCCCCCGAGACGCAGCGGCGGAATGAACCGCCGCAGAAGCTTGAGCGGTGGATCAGTGACAGTGTAGGTGGCCTCCAGAACGACCACCATCGCCTTGCCGGGTTGCCATGAGCGGGCGAACTGGAAGACGTAGTCCATGACCAACCGGAAGATCAGCACGATGAGGAAGCACATCAGCGCGATGTAAAGCACCTGCCCGACCACGCTCATGTCCGCGGTTCCCTCTCCCCTGTTTCCCGTGCTCGTCGTTCCGGTACTGCGTCTACGGCAACTACTGCGTCTCAGCTCTGGTTGAAGAACCCGCCCTCTGCGATGCGAGCCTTGTCCTCCGCCGTTACATCGACGTTAGCAGGCGACAACAGGAACACCTTCTGCGTCACTCGTTCAATGCTGCCATGCAGACCGAAGACCAGACCGGCGGCAAAGTCGACAAGTCGCTTCGCATCCGTGTCGTCCATCTCGGTCAGATTCATGATCACCGGAGTGCCCTCGCGGAAGTGTTCCCCGATGGTACGGGCCTCGTTGTAGGTCCGGGGGTGCAATGTGGTGATGCGGTAGGGCTCCCGCTCGGACACGACCTTGGGCATGATCACCGGTGCGTTCTTCTCCAGGCTCTGGCGTTCAGGTGTGATGGATGCCACGGGGGCGATTCGTGCCGGACGTCCGGATTCCGCGGCCAGCGAAGCGGAATGCGGCGCCGGTTCACGCTGGGCGGGCGGCTGCACCACTCGTACCGATTCGTCCCGTTGTGACTGATGGGACTGGTGCGACTGATGGGACGGTTCGTGCCTTCTGCGGTCGCGCTCGGGCTCCGGCTCGGGTTCGAACTCGTCATCGGGGTCGAACCCCGGACCGTCGTACCCATCGTCCTCCACGAGGCCGAGGTAGACCGCCATCTTGCGCATCGCGCCGGC
Source organism: Streptomyces sp. NPDC041713 (assembly GCF_055591085.1). Lineage (NCBI taxonomy): Bacteria > Bacillati > Actinomycetota > Actinomycetes > Kitasatosporales > Streptomycetaceae > Streptomyces > Streptomyces sp. NPDC041713. The sequence continues at coordinate 744,368 of NZ_JBVIZY010000001.1, read as the reverse complement.
CATGCTCTGAGTCCTCCGCTCTGTGGTGGATCGGCTGTCGTCACCAACTGCCCGCGATCCACGAGGTATCCCCGCCGGATCAGCGGGAATGACCATATTTTCTGCTGTGGTCCGACTTCTTGGCGACGTTACCCGAGCCCGGGTCGGACTCCGAGTACCGCCGTACCGACGCGCACATGTGTCGCCCCGGCCGAAACGGCCTGCTCGAGGTCCGCACTCATCCCTGCTGACACCATGTTCGCAGCCGGATGGGTCGCGCGCATGAGGGTTGAGAATTCCATCAACCGCTCGAACGCCGCCTGTTGCCGCCCCGCGTACGGCCCGGTGAGCGGGGCGACGGTCATCAGACCGTCGATCCGCAGCCCCGGCGCCGCAGCCACGAGGTCGGCCAACTCCTCGATTCCGCCGGGTCCGACCCCACCCCGCTCGCCCCGCCCGTTCTCCTCGGCGTCGAGCGCGACCTGGATGAGGCACCCGACCTCGCGCTCCGCGCGCACCGCGGCCGCCGACAGAGTTGTGACGAGCTTGGGACGATCGACCGACTGCACCAGATCGGCATAACCGACCACGGAACGGACCTTGTTGGTCTGCAACTGGCCCACGAAGTGCCAGGTGAGGGGGAGATCCGCGCACTCGGCCGCCTTCGGCGCCGCGTCCTGGTCGCGGTTCTCCGCGACGTGCCGCACGCCGAGTTCCGAGAGGAGCCGCACATCGCTCGCCGGGTAGGTCTTCGTGACCACGATGAGGGTCACGTCCTCCCGCTTGCGTCCGGCCGCGGCGCACGCCGCGGCGATGCGCTCCTCGACCGCCGCCAGATTTGCCGCGAGTTGGGACTTGCGTTCCGTCATGCCCTATCAGTCCAGCCAGACATAGCCCGCGAGACGACCGGTGGTCCGGTCGCGGCGGTACGAGAAGTGGTCACCGGATTCCAGGGTGCACACCGGCGACTGCTCCCGGTCCACCACCCCGAGCCGCTCCAGCTGGGCGTGCACCCCGGCGGTCACGTCGACCGCGGGCGTGCCCCAACTGGTTTCGGCGTACGCCGTCGGCTCAACGGCGGCGACATCGGCGCGCATCGCCTCCGGCACTTCGTAGCACCGGCCGCAGACCGCGGGTCCGGTGCGGGCGACGATGCGCCCGGGGTCCGCGCCGAGCTCCACCATGGCCTCGACGGCGGCGGGCACGACGCCCGCCAGCATGCCCGGGCGGCCCGCGTGCGCCGCGGCCGCGACCCGGGCGACCGGGTCGGCGAGCAGTACGGGCGTGCAGTCGGCGGTGAGGACGGCGAGGGCGAGGCCGGCGCGGGCGGTCACCACGGCGTCGACGGCGGGGATTTCGGCGTCGGGGCCCCAGGGACCGTCGACCACCGCGACCTCGCGGCCGTGCACCTGGTGCATCCAGACGACCCGGTCCGGTGTGACGCCGAGGGACTTGGCGGCCAAGGCGCGGTTGGCGCGCACCGCTTCGGCGTCGTCGCCGACCGCGCCGCCGAGGTTGAGCTCTTCGTACGGAACGGCGCTCACCCCGCCCCACCTGTCGGTGAAGGCGAAGTGCGCGCCGCTCACGGTGCTGTGCTTGCTTATCACTTCAAGAAGTCCGGCACGTCCAGCTCTTCGGCCTGGCTGTCCTGGTAGGGACGGGCCGGCGGGACCTGCGGCGGGGTCGACGGCGCGGACGGGGCCTCGTTCGTCGGGGCCGGCTCGGCCGGCTCCGGGGTCGAGGGCTCGTCGCGCGGCGTGACGCTGCCGAGGCCGCCGAAGGCCGGGCGGGACGATTCGGCGGGGCGGGACGGCGTCGAGGCGGCGGACGGGGCCGGCTCCTCGCGCTTGGCCGAGCCGGACGCCGAGCCGAGGACGGTGTCCCGCTTGGACGGCGGCTGCCCGCCGTCGAAGCCCGCCGCGATGACGGTGACCCGGACCTCGTCGCCGAGCGCGTCGTCGATGACCGCGCCGAAGATGATGTTGGCCTCGGGGTGCGCGGCCTCGCTGACCAGCTGGGCCGCTTCGTTGATCTCGAAGAGGCCGAGGTCGGAGCCGCCGGAGATGGAGAGCAGGACTCCCCGCGCTCCGTCGATGGACGCCTCCAGGAGCGGCGAGGAGATCGCCATCTCCGCGGCGGCCACCGCGCGGTCGTCGCCGCGGGCCGAGCCGATGCCCATGAGCGCCGAACCGGCCTCGGACATGACCGACTTGACGTCGGCGAAGTCGAGGTTGATCAGGCCGGGCGTGGTGATGAGGTCGGTGATGCCCTGGACACCGGAGAGCAGGACCTGGTCCGCCGACTTGAACGCGTCGAGGACGGAGACCTGGCGGTCCGAGATGGACAGGAGCCGGTCGTTGGGGATGACGATGAGGGTGTCGACCTCTTCGCGCAGCTCCGCGATGCCGTCCTCGGCCTGGTTGGCGCGGCGCCGGCCCTCGAAGGTGAACGGCCGGGTGACCACGCCGATGGTGAGGGCGCCGAGCGAGCGCGCGATGTTGGCGACGACAGGTGCGCCGCCGGTGCCGGTGCCACCGCCTTCGCCGGCGGTGACGAAGACCATGTCGGCCCCCTTGAGGACCTCCTCGATCTCCTCGCGGTGGTCCTCCGCGGCCTTGCGGCCGACGGCCGGGTTTGCCCCGGCGCCGAGGCCGCGGGTGAGTTCACGGCCGACGTCGAGCTTGACGTCGGCGTCGCTCATCAACAGGGCTTGCGCGTCGGTGTTGATGGCGATGAACTCGACGCCCTTGAGACCGACCTCGATCATCCGGTTGATGGCATTGACACCACCGCCGCCGACACCGATGACTTTGATGACTGCGAGGTAGTTCTGCGGTGCTGCCACGTCGAAGGCCTCTCGCCTCGAGTTACGTGTCGCCGTTTCGCATCGATGCGAGGCGGCGACTGATGCCGAATGGGACGGTCCGAACGCCGACCCGAACCCTAACGCTGAAGTTTAGGGTTACCAGTGTGTCTGTTCCTTGGACTCTTCCGAACAGGACACTAAGTCGACAAGTGGCGCACGTTCAACGAACACGCCGAACCTCCCGTTTTTCTTTTCACCCTATGTGATCAGCCGTAGCGCTGCCGAACCAGGGTGCTGGCCTGCGACGATATGCGTCAACTCCCCGACGACGCAGGGGCGGTGGGGACGCTCACATCGAAGTGGCTTGCCTTCGGAGCTGCTTTCATGAGTGCGATGAGGGTGCCGGCTTTCGTCCGGCCCTTCTCGCCGCTGCCCCATGCGACGGTGCGCCCACCGCTCAACTCCAGCGAGATGGCGTCGAACGAGCGGACCCTGACGGTCCGTGTGGCCCCCGCGACCGTCGGGGGCAGATCGCCCGCGACCCGCACCGCCTCGCGCAGCAGCCGGCCGGTGCCGAACCGGCGCAGGCTCGCCGCCCCGCTCTCCCGGTCTGGCGCCAATTCGAGCCGGGGCACCGCCTTCGGCGCCTGGTCGACCGTGGCGAATCGCACTCCCTTGGCGTCCACTTCGACGAACTTTCCGCCCTTTTCGATGAGAAGAACGGGCTTGCGTTCCGTCACTTTGAGTCCGATTCCGTGCGGCCAGGACCGGACGACGTCAACTGAGTCGATGCGGGGCAATTTTGACCGCAACCGGTCTTCGATGGCGTCGGTGTCGACCGAAATCAGTGGTGCCCCGACGGGGGCGTCGGCCGCCTCGCGCACCTCCTGGGGCGTCAGCACCTCGGTGCCCGACGCCTTCACCTGCTCCAGGCGGAGCAACTGCGAGCCGTAGAGCGCCCAGACGCCGCCGGCGCCGAGCAGTACGACGAGCACCAGAATGACAATCAGGGTGCGCGAGCGCGACAGCCGCGGCAGCGCCGGGCGGCGGACGCGCGGCGGGCGGGGCGGGCCGGACTTCTTCTTCTGCCGTTCGGCGGTGGTCGGTCCGGCCACGGTCCCCTGCCTTCTCACGCGTTGCGGCGTGACGCAATCGCCTCGTACACCATGCCGACGAGGAGGTCGTCGGCGTCCCTGCGGCCGAACTCCGAGGCGGCGCGGGACATCTCGTACAGCCGGTGCGGATCCGCCAGGACGGGCAGGACGTTGCCCTGGACCCACTCCGGGGTCAGTTCCGCGTCGTCGACGAGGAGTCCGCCGCCCGCCTTGACCACCGGCTGGGCGTTGAGCCGCTGTTCGCCGTTGCCGATCGGCAGCGGGACGTACGCGGCGGGCAGCCCGACGGCGGAGAGTTCGGCCACGGTCATCGCGCCCGCGCGGCAGAGCATCATGTCGGCCGCGGCGTACGCGAGGTCCATCCGGTCCACGTACGGTACCGGGATGTACGGGGGCATCCCCGGCATCTGCTGCACCTGCGGCAATTCGTTCTTCGGGCCGACCGCGTGCAGGATCTGGATGCCCGCGCGCTGCAGCACCGGAGCGGCCTGCTGGACGACCTCGTTGAGCCGCCGTGCGCCCTGTGAGCCGCCGGAGACGAGCAGCGTCGGCAGGTTGGGGTCGAGGCCGAAGGCGGCGCGCGCCTCCGGGCGGACCCGGGCCCGGTCCAGCGTCGCGATGGTGTGCCGCAACGGGATGCCGATGTAGCGGGAGTTGCGCAGCTTGCTGTCGGGGGTGGCGACGGCCACCCCGTGCGCGTACCGCGAGCCGATCTTGTTGGCGAGGCCGGGGCGCGCGTTGGCCTCGTGCACCACGATCGGCGTCCCGGTCCGCTTGGCCGCGAGGTAGCCGGGCAGGGCCACGTAGCCGCCGAAGCCGACGACGCAGTCCGCCTTGGTGCGCTCCAGGATCTGCTCGGCCGCCTTGATGGTGCCGCGCAGCCGTCCCGGGACGGTGATCAGCTCAGGGGTGGGCTTGCGCGGCAGGGGTACGGCCGGGATCAGCGCCAGTTCGTAGCCCCGCTCGGGTACGAGTCGGGTTTCGAGTCCACGCTCCGTGCCCAGGGCCGTGATGCCCACGGTCGGGTCCTGCCTCCGCAGGGCGTCCGCGAGGGCGAGCGCGGGCTCGATGTGGCCGGCGGTCCCCCCACCGGCGAGTACGACATGCACCGAAATTCACCGCTCTCCGGACGAACGCGCCGTGACGCGCCGTCTCATCGTGTTCCATCTCACCCGAGGTTGCCGCATGGCCAGGGCCGCCTTCGCCGCCGGGTCCGATCGCGCGAAGGCGATGAGGAGTCCGATGGCGAACATGGTCGGCAGCAGGGCCGAACCCCCGTAGGAGAACAGCGGGAGCGGGACACCGGCGATCGGCAGCAGACCGAGCACCGCACCTACGTTGATCACGGCCTGCGCCGTGATCCAGGTGGTCACGCCTCCCGCGGCATACCTCACGAAGGGGTCCTCCGTGCGTCCGGCCACGCGGATACCCGCATAGCCTAGAGCCGCGAACAGGGCGAGCACCGACAGTGTCCCTGCCAGGCCGAGTTCCTCCCCCGTGATGGCGAAGATGAAGTCGGTGTGTGGTTCGGGCAGTTGACCCCATTTTTCCACACTCGCGCCGAGTCCGGAACCGAAGAATCCGCCGGAGGCGAGGGCGTAGATCCCGTGCACGGCCTGCCAGCACTGGTCGCCGGGGCCCGGATCGGTGGCGCCGATGCAGGCGAGCCTGGCCATCCGGTTGGGGCTGGTCTTGATGAGAATCACACCGAGCAGGGCCGCGATGCTGAGCACACCGGCGAAGAGCCGGGTGGGTGCGCCCGCGAGCCAGAGCAGTCCGAAGAGGATCGCGGTGAGAATGATCGCGGTGCCCATGTCGCCGCCGAGCATGATGAGTCCGAGCAGCATGAAGGCGACCGGGACGAGCGGCACCAGCATGTGTTTCCACTGGGTCAGCAGCCGCTTGTCGTGTTTACGGGCGAGCAGATCGGCGCCCCACAGCACGAGGGCGAGCTTGCCGAACTCACTGGGCTGCAGCTGGAACGGGCCGCCCAGATAGATCCAGTTCTGGTTGCCGTTGACGCTGCGCCCTATCCCCGGGATCTGTACGAGGACCATCAGGAAGACGGTCACCGCGAGGATCGGGTAGGCGAGCGCGCGGTGCAGCTTGATGGGCATCCGCATGGCGACGAGCAGCAGACCCGTGCCGAGCACGGCCGCCACGAACTGCTTGCGGAAGAAGTACGAGGCGGGCAGGTTCAGCTGCAGCGCCTGGATCATCGACGCCGAGTAGACCATCACCAGGCCCAGCACGGTGATGAGCAGGCTACTGCCGAAAATCAGGTAGTACGCGGTGAGCGGCCGGTCCCAGGCCCGCCTGAGCCGGGTGTAGAGCCGCCGGGGCCCGCTCTCGCCCGGCGGGTGGGAGGCTCCTCTGGCGCGCGTCGGAGCCGGTCGTTTGGCGACCCGCACGGAAGACCTGGCCACGTTCCCCTCCCAAGGGTGTGCCCGGCGCCCCGCCGGGCGGTCGGCCCGGTCAGGCGCGCGTGGCGCCGAGTTCGCGGACGGCGTCCGCGAACGCTTCACCACGCTTGTTGTAGTTGGTGAACATGTCCATCGACGCACAGGCCGGGGCCATCAGGACGGTGTCCCCCGGCCGGGCCAGCTCCGCCGCCCGCCGTACCGCCTCGGACATCGCCCCAGTGTCGGTCCGGTCGAGGTCGACGACCGGGACCTCGGGGGCGTGTCGCGCGAGGGCTTCACGGATCAGCGCGCGGTCGGCGCCGATGAGCACGACGCCGCGCAGCCGCTTCGCCGCGGCGCCGACGAGCTCGTCGAAGGTGGCTCCCTTGGCGAGGCCGCCGGCGATCCAGACGATCGGCTCGTACGCCGCCAACGACGCCTGTGCGGCGTGGGTGTTGGTGGCCTTGGAGTCGTCGATGTAGGCGACGCCCGCGACGTCGGCGACGTGCTCGATGCGGTGGGCGTCGGGGCGGAAGGCGCGCAGCCCGTCGCGGACCGCGGTGGCCTCGACGCCGAAGGCGCGGGCGAGGCCCGCAGCGGCCAGCGCGTTGGCGATGTTGTGCGGCGCGGGCGGCTGGACGTCAGAGACCTCGGCGAGCTCCTGGGCCTGCTTCTGGCGGTCCGGCACGAAGGCACGGTCGACCAGGATGCCGTCCACGACACCGAGTTGCGAGGGCGCGGGCGCGTTCAGCGTGAAACCGATGGCGCGGCAGCCCTCTTCGACGTCGGCCTCGCGGACCAGGTCCTCGGTGGCCTTGTCGGCGACGTTGTAGACGCACGCGACCTGGTTGCCCTCGTAGATGCGGCCCTTGTCGGCGGCGTACGCCTCCATGGAGCCGTGCCAGTCGAGGTGGTCGGGCGCGAGGTTGAGGACGGTCGCGGAGTGGGCGCGCAACGAGGGCGCCCAGTGCAGCTGGTACGAGGAGAGCTCGACGGCGAGCACGTCGTACGCGTCATCGCCCTCCAGGATCACGTCCACGATCGGGGTGCCGATGTTGCCGACCGCGGCCGTGCGCAGGCCGCCGGCGTGCAGGATCGAGGCGAGCATCTGCGTGGTCGTGGTCTTGCCGTTGGTGCCCGTGACGGCGAGCCAGGGCGCCGCGCCGGGGCCGCGCAGCCGCCAGGCGAGCTCGACGTCGCCGATGACGTCCACGCCTGCCGTGGCGGCCGCCGCGAAGAGCGGCGAGGACGGCTTCCAGCCCGGCGAGGTGACCACCAGGGCGGTGCCCTCGGGCAGTGTCTCGGCGTCGCCCAGCCGTACGGTGACGCCGTCGGCCCGCAGCGCCGCGGCGCGCTCCTCGTGGGCCGCTCCCGCGCCGCCGTCGACGACGGTGACCGACGCGCCGAGGCCGGCCAGGGCGCGGGCGGCGCTGATGCCGCTCACGCCGAGGCCGGCGACGGTGATGTGCTTGCCCTGCCAGTCGGACCCAGTGGTCACTTTTCCGCTGCCCATCCCGCGTAGAAGAGGCCGAGGCCGACGATCACGCACATGCCCTGGATGATCCAGAAGCGGACCACGACAAGGACCTCGGACCACCCCTTGAGTTCGAAGTGGTGCTGCAGCGGCGCCATCCGGAAGACGCGCTTCCCGGTCAGCTTGAACGAGCCGACCTGGATGACGACCGACATGGTGATCATCACGAAGAGGCCGCCGAGCAGCGCGAGGAGCAGCTCGGTGCGCGAGCAGATCGCGAGGCCGGCGAGCGCGCCGCCGAGGGCCAGCGAGCCGGTGTCACCCATGAAGATCTTGGCGGGCGAGGTGTTCCACCACAGGAAGCCGAAACAGGCGCCCATCAGCGCGGAGGCCACGACGGCGAGGTCGAGCGGGTCCCTGACCTCGAAGCAGGCCTGCGGGTTGGTCAGCGTGACCGCGTTGGCGCACGACTCCTGGTACTGCCACACGCCGATGAAGGTGTAGGCGCCGAAGACCATCACCGAGGCGCCGGTGGCGAGGCCGTCCAGGCCGTCGGTGAGGTTCACGCCGTTCGACATCGCGAGGATCATGAACAGCGCCCAGACCACGAACAGGACCGGGCCGATCGACCAGCCGAAGTCCGTGACGAACGACAGCTTGGTGGAGGCCGGGGTCTGGTTGCGGTTGTCCGGCCAGTTCAGCGCGAGCACGGCGAAGCCGATGCCGACGATCAGCTGGCCCGCCATCTTGGCCTTGGCGCGCAGACCGAGCGAGCGCTGCTTGACGATCTTGATGTAGTCGTCGAGGAAGCCGACGAGGCCCATGCCCGCCATCAGGAAGAGCACCAGGAGGCCGGAGAGCGTGGTCTCCGTGCCGGTGATGATCTTCGTGAGGAAGTACGCGATGAGCGTGGCCAGGATGAAGGCGATGCCACCCATGGTCGGCGTACCGCGCTTGCTGTGGTGCTCGCGCGGGCCGTCGTCCCGGATGAACTGGCCATAGCCCTTGCGGGCCAGGAGCTTGATCAGCAGCGGGGTGCCGACCAGGGTCAGGAAGAGCCCGATCACGCCCGCGAAGAGGATCTGCCTCATCGGCCGGAGACCTGCCCCTCGGAAGACCCTGCGCCGTCGTCGAGCAGCGCCGTGGCGACCTTCTCTAGACCGACCGACCTGGACGCCTTCACCAGCACGACGTCTCCCGGGCGCAGCTCGCTGCGCAACAGGTCGATCGCCGCCTGTGCGTCGGACACGTGCACCGACTCCTCACCCCACGAACCCTCGTTGTATGCGCCCAGTTGGAGCCAGGACGCTTCCCTGCCCCCGACTGCCACGAGCTTGCTCACGTTGAGCCGGACGGCCAGGCGTCCGACCGCGTCGTGTTCGGCGAGACCCTCGTCCCCGAGCTCGGCCATCTGACCGAGCACCGCCCACGTACGGCGCCCCTTGCCCATGGCCGCGAGCGCGCGCAGGGCGGCTCGCATGGACTCGGGGTTCGCGTTGTAGGCGTCGTTGACGACCGTCACGCCGTCCGGGCGCTCGGTGACCTCCATCCGCCAGCGGGACAGCGTGCCCGCCTCGGAGAGCGCGAGGGCGATCTCGTCCACGGACATGCCCAGCTCATGGGCGACGGCGGCCGCGGCAAGCGCGTTCGACACGTGGTGCTCACCGTACAGCCGCAAGGTCACGTCGCTGCACCCGGAGGGTGTGTGCAGCGTAAAAGCGGGCTGTCCGTTCTCTGTGAGCCGGACATTCTCCGCGCGTACGTCGGCGTCGTCGGCCTCTCCGAAGAGGAGCACGCGGGCCTTCGTGCGCGACGCCATCGCGCGGACGAGGGGGTCGTCGGCGTTGAGCACGGCGGCGCCGTCCGCGGGCAGCGACTCGACGAGCTCGCCCTTCGCGATCGCGATCTGCTCGCGACCGCCGAACTCGCCGATGTGGGCGGTGCCGACGTTCAGGACGAGGCCGATCTTCGGCGGTGTCAGCTCGGTGAGGTACCGGATGTGGCCGATTCCGCGCGCTCCCATCTCCAGGACGAGGAACCGCGTCTCGTCCGTGGCGCTGAGCGCGGTCAGCGGCAGGCCGATCTCGTTGTTCAGCGAGCCCGGCGTGAAGACCGTGGGCGCCTTGCGCCGCAGCACCTGCGCGAGCAGGTCCTTGGAGCTGGTCTTGCCGACCGAGCCGGTCAGCGCGACGAGGGTGGCGCCGAGCCGCCGCACGACGTGGCGCGCGAGGGCGCCGATCGCCGCCTGGACGTCGTCGACGACGATCGCGGGCACGCCGACGGGCCGTGCGGCGAGCACGGCGACGGCGCCCGCGGCGACCACGTCGGCCGCGTAGTCGTGGCCGTCGACGCGCTCGCCGACGAAGGCGACGAAGAGGCTTCCGGGCTCCACCTCACGGGAGTCCCGGACGACGGGTCCGGTGACCTGGACGGCCGGATCCGGTATGTCGTACGTCTGCCCGCCGACGACGGTGGCGATCTCGGCGAGGGAGAGGGCGATCACAACTTCATCCCTGGGTTTGCTGGATAGCTTCGCGAAGCACCTGGCGGTCGTCGAAGGGACGCACCACCCCGGCGATGTCCTGTCCCTGCTCGTGGCCCTTGCCGGCGACGAGGACGGTGTCACCCGGCTCCGCGCGGCGGACGGCCGCGCGGATGGCGGCCGCCCGGTCCTCGAACACGGCGACGTCGCCGCGCTCGTGGGCCGGCACCTCGGCGGCGCCGGCGAGCATCGTGGCGAGGATCGCGAGGGGGTCCTCGCCACGGGGGTTGTCGGAGGTCAGTACGGCGGTGTCGGCGAGGCGGGCCGCGGCCGCGCCCATCGGCATCCGCTTGGTCTTGTCGCGGTCGCCGCCGCAGCCGAGCACGATGTGCAGCTTGCCCTCGGTGACCTTGCGCAGCGCGCGCAGCACCGATTCGACGGCGTCCGTCTTGTGCGCGTAGTCGACGACGGCGAGGTAGGGCTGGCCGGCGTCGATGCGCTCCAGGCGGCCGGGGACGCCGGGCACCGCGGCGACACCGTCGGCGGCCTGCTGCGGGTCGATCCCGGCGACGGCCAGCGCGACGATCGCGGCGAGCGTGTTGGCGACGTTGAAGGGGCCCGCGAGCGGCGACTTTGCGGTGATCCGCTCGCCCTTGGGGCCGACCGCGACGAACGTGGAGTCGAACAGCCGGACGTCGACGTCCTCCGCGCGCCAGTCGGCGTCCGGGTGCCCCTCGGCGGAGAAGGTGGTGACGGGCACCTCCGACTCGGTGATGAGCCGACGCCCGTACTCGTCGTCGAAGTTGACCACCCCGAGCCGCGAGCGGCGCCGGGTGAACAGCTGCGCCTTGGCCTGGAAGTAGTCCTCCATGCCGGAGTGGAACTCCATGTGCTCCGGGCTGAGGTTGTTGAAGACGGCGACGTCGAAGACGCAGCCGTCCACCCGCCCGAGCACCAGCGCGTGGCTGGAGACCTCCATGGCGACCGCCTCGACGCCGCGCTCGCGCATCACCGCGAACAGCGCCTGGAGATCGGTGGCTTCGGGGGTCGTGCGCTCCGACTTGATGCGCTCGTCGCCGATGCGCATCTCGACCGTGCCGATCAGCCCGGTCGAACGGACGCCCTTGAGGCCGCCCTCGATCAGATACGCGGTGGTCGTCTTGCCGGAGGTGCCGGTGATGCCGATCTGCAGCAGGTCGCGGCCCGGGTGGCCGTAGACCGTCGCGGCCAGTTCGCCCATGTGGGCGCGCGGGCTGTCGACGACCAGGACCGGCAGGCCGGTCACGGCCGCGCGGTCGGCGCCGGTCGGGTCGGTGAGGATGGCCGCGGCACCGAGGTCGGCGGCCTGCGCGACGAAGTCGGCGCCGTGCATCCGGGCGCCGGGCAGCGCCGCGTAGATGTCGCCGGGGCGCACCGCGCGGGAGTCGTGCGTGATGCCGGTGATCTCCGTGCTGCCGGCGGTGGCCGGGGCTCCCGGGGTTCCCGGTTCGGCGACGCCCAGCTGTGCTGCGAGCTCCGTCAGTGCGGCCGGTGAGACCTGGACGGGCCGCGGCGGTCCCGGATATGTCACGGGAGCGCCCTTCTGGGTGGTTTGGGACTGATCAGCGTGTGGCACGGCGGTGAGCGTACCGGGCGCACCCCCCGTGGGGCGAAGTGAGGGGCGTGGCGCGGGGTGGTTCCCCGGGTCCGGGGTGATCGTTGTCACGGGCGGTTCCTGGTGGGTCCGTCGGTCTCAGGGCTTGAAGGTCACCGGGAGGCGGGCCGGGGCTCCTCCGGTGGGCGGGACTTGGAGCGTCTTGAGGGCGAACTCCATGACTTCCTTGTAGATGGGGCCGCAGATCTGGCCGCCGAAGTAGCTGCCCCTGGTGGCGTTCTGGATCGCGCAGTAGACCGTGACGCGCGGCTTGTCGGCGGGGGCGAAACCGGCGAAGGACGAGGTGTAGCCCTTGTAGCGGCCGGTCGCCGGATCGACCCGGTTGGCCGTACCGGTCTTGCCCGCGACGCGGTAGCCGGGGATGCGGGCCTTGGTGCCGGTGCCCTCTTCGTCGTCGACGACGGACTCCAGCATCTGCGACACGCTCTTCGCGGTCTTCTCGCTGACCACCCGGGTCTTCCTCGGCCGGGGCGCGGGCGTGAAGCGGCCGTCGGGGCCCTTCGTGCCGCGCACCAGGGTGGGTTCGACGCGTACGCCGCCGTTGGCGATGGTCGAGTAGACCGAGGCCGCCTGCATGGCGTTGATCGAGAAGCCCTGGCCGAACGGGATGGTGAACTGCTGCGAGGTGGACCACTTCTTGGCGGGCGCGAAGATGCCGGAGGTCTCGCCGGGGAAGCCGAGCCCGGTCTCCTTGCCGATGCCGAACTTGCGCAGATACGAGTAGAGGACCTGGTTGGCCTCCTTCTGCGTCTTGCCCAGCTCGCCGGTGGCGAGGATCGTGCCGATGTTCGAGGACTTGGCGAGCACGCCGTTGAGCGTCAGCTGCCAGGTCGGGTGGTCGATGTCGTCCTGGAAGAGGCGGTCGCCCCGGTGCAGGCGGTTGGGCACCGTCACATGGGTGCCGGGGGTGGCGGCGTCCTCCTCCAGGACGGCGGCCATCGACATGACCTTCGCGGTGGAGCCGGGCTCGAACGCGTCCTGGAGGGAGGCGTTGCCGAGCGCCGCGCTGTTCGCCTCCGAGAGGTCGTTCGGGTCGAAGCCCGGGGCGTTGGCCATCGCCAGGACCTCACCGGTCCGTGTGTCCTGCACTATCACGTACCCGCGGTCGGCATTGGACTTCCCGACCTGCTCGGTGATGGCGTTCTGCGCGGCCCACTGGATGTCGCGGTCGATGGTGAGCTCGACGTCCGAGCCGGGCACGGCCGGCGTCTCCGTGGAGCCCGCGGTCGGCACCTGGCGGCCGCCGGACTGGGCGTACTTGATCTTGCCGTCCTCGCCCGCGAGCTGCTTGTCGAGCTGCTGCTCCAGGCCGCCCGCGCCCTTGCCGTCGGCGTTGACCCAGCCCAGTATCCCGGCGGCCAGCTCGTCGTTGGGGTAGACCCGCTTGCTGCTGGGATCGGCGAGGACGCCGGCCAGCACGTTCGGGGAGTCCGGGTCGGTGCCCGCCCGTTCGGCGAGCGCGCCGCGCAGGTCCTTGATCTGCTTCCACACCTGGGGGGTCTGGCGGCGGGCCAGCAGGACGTAACGGGTGTCCGGGGTCTTGAGCTTCTTCGTGAGCTCGTCGACGGACTTGCCCAGGATCGGGGCGAGCAGCGCGGCCGCCTGCTCGGGCGCGTCCTCGGTCTTCATCTCCTTGGGCGTGAACAGCGTGGGGTCGGCGGTGATGTCGTACGCGTCCACGCTGGCGGCCAGTTCGACGCCGCCGCGGTCGGTGATGCGGCCGCGCTCGGCGGCCAGGGTGTGCGTGAAGTAGCGGTTCTTCTCGGCCTTGGCCGCGTACGCGCTGGCGTCGACGGCCTGCACCTGGAGCAGTCGTACGACGAACGCCAGCATCACCAGCGTCAGACCGAGGCTGACCATGCGCAGCCGTGGCCGGGGGCTGCCGAGGCGGATGGTGCGCGCCTTGCCTTTGCCCGCGGGCCGGCGCTGCGCGGGACGGCCGCCCGGCGTCGGGCGGCGCGGGGCGCCGGACCGGGCGGAGGGGGCGGGCTTCGCGGGCCTGGGCACCCGGCGTCGCGGGGGTTCCCTGTCGGACACGTGCGTCACCTGCCGGAGGTCGTCGTGGGGGCGGGCGGGGGCGCGGGGGCGGCGGGCGCCTGGCCGGCGGGGCCGGGCGCCGACGCGGTGGGCGGGGCGGGCGGCTGGGCGCCGGACGCCGGGGCGGGCGGGTCGGGGACGGGGCCCTGCGGCGCGCCGGGGGGTGCGGCCGGGACCGAGACGGTGGCCGCCGGGGAGGCCACCTCCTGCGGGCGCGGCGCGGGGTAGCCGAACGAGGAGGGCTCGGCCGTGGCGGCGCCGGGCACGCCCCGGACGGTGCCGTCGGGGTCGAGGAAGGCCGGGTCGCCGCCGGGGACCATGCCGAGCTCGCGGGCGCGGCGCTGCAGGGCCTCGGGAGCGGCGTAGCCGTCCACGTCGCGCTGGAGCTCCTGCTCCTCCTCGGTGAGGTCCTTGGTCTGCTTCTTCAACTCGCTGAGCTGGAACGAGCCCTCGTTGAGCGCGGAGTTCAGGATGAGCAGCGTGATGAGGCCGCTGCCCAGGAGCAGCACGACGAGGAGGACGAAGGGGGTGCGCGCGGCCTGGTTCGGCCCCTGCGGCAGCAGCCGGGCGAGGCGTGCGGCCCTCCCCCGCAACTCGGGCTTCTTGCTCATGGAGCCTCCTCGCGGACTCTGATCAGCGGGTTCTGCTCGGCGGGCGGTGCCCGGGGGCCGGTGGGGGCCACGGCCTGCCCGCCGGACAGGCGCTGGAGGTCACCCGACGTCCTCACGGATGCGCTCCGCGCCGCGCAGCCGCGCCGGGGCCGCCCGGCGGTTCTCGGCGATCTCCTCCTCGGTGGGGAGTTCCGCGCCGCGCGTCAGGAGCTTCAGGCGCGGCTGGTAGCGCTCGGGGACGACCGGAAGGCCGGGCGGCGCGGTCGTCGCGGCGCCCGCCGCCAGCACCTGCTTGACCAGCCGGTCCTCGAGCGACTGGTACGACAGGACGGCGATCCGTCCGCCGACGGCGAGCGCCTGTACGGCCGCGGGGACGGCCCGCTCCAGGACGCTCAGCTCGCCGTTGACCTCGATGCGCAGGGCCTGGAAGGTGCGCTTGGCGGGGTTGCCGCCGGTGCGCTTGGCGGCCTGCGGCAGCGCGTCGCGGATGAGGTCGACGAGCCGCGCGCTGTTGCTGAACGGCTCCTTCTCGCGCTCGCGCACGACGGCGCCGACGATGCGCTTGGCCTGCTTCTCCTCGCCGTACGCCCGCAGGATGCGGACCAGTTCGCCGGGCGCGTAGGTGTTGAGGACCTCGGCCGCGCTGATGCCGGTCGTCTGGTCCATGCGCATGTCCAGGGGCGCGTCCTGGGCGTACGCGAATCCCCGGTCCGCCTCGTCCAGTTGCATGGAGGAGACGCCGAGGTCGAAGAGGACGCCCTGCACGCGCGGGATGTCCAGGCGGTCCAGCACATCGGGGAGTTCGTCGTAGACCGCGTGCACCAGGGTGGCGCGGTCGCCGTAGGGGGCGAGGCGCTCACCGGACAGGCGCAGCGCCTCCTTGTCGCGGTCCAGGGCGACGAGGCGGGCGGCGGGGAAGGTGGCGAGGAGGGCCTCGCTGTGCCCGCCGAGGCCCAGGGTGCAGTCGACGACGACGGCGCCCGGCTCGGCGAGCGCGGGGGCCAACATGTCCAGGCACCGCTGGAGCATCACCGGGACATGTCGGCTGTTGTCGCTCAAGGGGCCCTCTCAGGTCCGGCGCGGGTGCGCACGCACCGCCGGGTCCCCACCCGCTCCGTGAAGGGGAATGGACTGCTGGCGCCGGGGAAGTGGCGTCAGCCGACCGGGAGCGGGAGGAGGCCGAGCCGTACGTACGCGCCGCGCACGTGGGGGGATTCAGGGAATCCCCGGGATGTGCGGTCCAGCGGGGAGCAGGTCACGTCTCCCGCTTCGCGTCACTTTAGTCCACGGTGTCGCCCGGTCAATCAACCGGCCTGCGCGTCGCGGGCCGGTCGTCGACGGGGGTGCGCATCCGGTGGAATCACCCGTTCGGCCGCAGGTCGGCGGCCTCTGTGGGTTAGCTCACAACAAGAGTTTTTGGCGTTCTTTGTCCCTTCTCACAGCGGGCCCGGGAGATCAGCGGCCATTAACGTCATGACTATGTCGACTTCCGCAGCCTCCTCGGATCCCACGCCCGCTGAGCCCACCGGCGGCATAACCGTCGGTACGGTGACCGACCGCCTCGTCGAGGCGAACGAAAAGTACGCCGCGCAGTTCACCGACCCCGGGATGGGCGCCGCCCCCGTCCTCCAGGTCGCCGTCGTCGCCTGCATGGACGCCCGCATCGACCTGCACCGCGCGCTCGGTCTGGAGCTGGGCGACTGCCACACCATCCGCAACGCCGGCGGTGTGGTCACCGATGACGTGATCCGCTCCCTGACCATTAGCCAGCGGGCGCTCGGCACCCGCAGCGTCGTCCTGATCCACCACACCAACTGCGGTCTGGAGTCCCTCACCGAGGACTTCCGGCAGGAGCTGGAGCGTGAGATCGGCCAGCGTCCGTCCTGGGCGGTGGAGTCGTTCTCCGACGTCGAGCAGGACGTGCGGCAGTCGATGGCGCGCGTGCGGACCTCGCCGTTCCTGCCGCACACCGACGACGTCCGCGGATTCGTGTTCGACGTGACCTCGGGTCTGCTGCGGGAGATCGACCCTGCGTGACTGACAAAAAGGCGTAAGACCCGACAAATCGGCGCCAGTTATCCACAGGCAAGTGACACGACCCGGTATGCCCAACAACAATGCGGGGGTGACATCCCGCAGAAGCTTTCACGCGTGATGTCCGTGAATTCGGGGTGTACCGGGTCGCGCGCTGTCGTGGCGGCCCGGAAATGGGGATTCCCTGCTCCTCAAGAGCGTGGGGAAGGGCCGAGGAGGGCCGGGTGACGACCTATGAAGATCGAGCGAGCCTCACAGATCTGACCGCCACTGCGGAGCGTGTGCGCAGGTCGGTGGAGGGTGTGATCGAGGGCAAGCCAGAGGTCGTACGGCTTTCGCTGACCGTGCTCCTGGCGGAGGGGCACCTGCTCATCGAGGATGTGCCGGGCGTGGGCAAGACCATGCTCGCCAAGGCGCTCGCGCGGTCCATCGACTGCTCCGTGCGACGGATCCAGTTCACACCGGATCTGCTGCCCTCGGACATCACCGGGGTGTCCATCTTCGACCAGCAGCGCAGGGACTTCGAGTTCAAGCCGGGGGCGATCTTCGCGCAGATCGTGATCGGCGACGAGATCAACCGCGCCTCGCCGAAGACGCAGTCCGCGCTCCTGGAGTCCATGGAGGAGCGCCAGGTGACCATCGACGGGCAGACCTACGAACTGCCCAGTCCCTTCATGGTGGTGGCCACCCAGAACCCGGTCGAGATGGAGGGGACCTATCCCCTGCCCGAGGCGCAGCGCGACCGCTTCATGGCGCGCGTCTCGATCGGCTATCCGGGCCCGGAGGCCGAGCTGCAGATGCTCGACATCCACGGCGGCGTCTCCCCCCTGGACGACCTCCAGCCGGTGGCGCACGCGCACGAGATCGTGAAGCTCATCGACGCCGTGCGCACGGTCCACGTGGCCGACCCCGTCCGCAGGTACGCGGTGGATCTGGTCGCCGCGACCCGCAGCCACCCCGACCTCAGACTCGGCGCGTCCCCGCGCGCGACCCTGCACCTGCTGCGCGCCGCCAAGGCCTCCGCGGCGCTCAGCGGCCGGGAGTACGCCCTGCCGGACGACGTGCAGGCCCTGGCCGTCGCGGTCCTCGCGCACCGCCTGCTGCCCACCGCGCAGGCCCAGTTGAACCGTCGTACGGCCGAGTCCGTCGTCCTGGAGATCCTGCAGCGCACCCCGGTGCCCGCCGCCCACCAGCCGGGCGCCGGCGCCTACTTCAACCAGCAGCCGCCCGGCGCCCGGAGGCTTTGATGGCGGCCGGGGGGCCGCCGACGAGCCCCGCCGAGGACAACAAGGGCGGGCTGCGCACGGCTCTCGCGGGGCTGACCACCCGCGGGCGCTCCTTCCTCGCGGCCGGTGTCGCCGCGGCCATCTGCGCCTATGTCCTGGGCCAGGGCGACCTGCTGCGCGTCGGCCTGCTGCTCGCCGTGCTGCCGCTGGTGTGCGCCACCGTGCTGTTCCGCACCCGCTACCGGGTCGCGGGCAGCCGCAGGCTCTCCCCCGCGCGCGTGCCCGCCGCTTCGGAGGCCCGCGTCCATCTGCGGATGGACAACATCTCGCGGCTGCCCACCGGGCTGCTCATGCTCCAGGACCGGGTGCCCTACGTCCTCGGGCCGCGCCCCCGCTTCGTGCTCGACCGGGTCGAGGCGGGCGGCCGCCGCGAGGTGTCCTACCGCGTCCGCTCCGACCTGCGGGGGCGCTATCCGCTGGGGCCCCTGCAGCTGCGCCTGACGGACCCGTTCGGCATGTGCGAACTGACGCGCTCCTTCTCGACGTACGACACCCTGACCGTCATCCCGCGCGTGGAGGCGCTGCCCCCGGTGCGGCTCACCGGTGAGGCGAAGGGGTACGGCGACGGGCGCAACCGCTCGCTGGCGCTGGCCGGCGAGGACGACGTGATCCCGCGCGGGTACCGGCACGGCGACGATCTGCGCCGGGTGCACTGGCGCTCCACCGCGCGGTACGGCGAGCTGATGGTGCGCCGCGAGGAGCAGCCGCAGCGGGCCCGCTGCACTGTGCTCCTGGACACCCGGGGCGTGGGCTTCCACGGCGCGGGGCCGGACTCGGCCTTCGAGTGGGCGGTCTCGGGCACCGCGTCCGCCTTGGTCCACATGCTCGAACGCGGCTTCTCGGTCCGTCTGTTGACCGACACCGGCACCTCCGTGCCGGGCGAGGGTTCGGACGGCTTCGCGGGCGCGAGCCAGGAGTCGGCGGACGCCGCCGGACTGATGATGGACACCCTCGCGGTGATCGACCACTCGGACGGCGCCGGTCTCTCCCGTGCCTACGACGTGCTGCGCGGCGGAAACGAAGGCCTCCTCGTCGCCTTCCTCGGCGATCTGGCGGAGGACCAGGCGGCGGTGGTCGCCAAGATGCGCCAGCGCAGCGGCGCCGCGGTCGCCTTCGTGCTGGACGGCGCGGCCTGGGCGCAGGGGCCGGGCACCGGTCCCTCCGACGCCGGGCAGGCGCGGGTGCGGATGCTCCGCGAGGCGGGCTGGACGGCGCTCGCGGTGGCCCCGGGGGCGCGCCTGGAGGAGCTGTGGCAGCAGGCGGACCACGCCCGTACGAGCGCGGGCCCGGCGCCCGCCGCGGGCACGACGACCGGGGGTTGGGCATGAGCGGACGCGCACGGCTCGCGGTGTGTGCCACCGCGGCCACCCTGATGGCGTCGAGCGCGCTGATGCCGCTCGTCGAGCCGGCGACGTGGTTCGTGCAGGCCGCGATCCTGCTGATGCTGCAGAGCGGGGTGGGCGCGCTGGCCCGGCGGGTGCCGCTGGCCCGGCCGCTCACCGTGGCGGTGCAGGCCCTGGTGACGCTGCTCCTGCTGACCCTGGTGTTCGCCCGTGAGCAGGCCTTCGGCGGGATCGTGCCGGGGCCCGAGGCCTTCCAGCGGTTCGGCGTGCTCCTGGAGGCGGGCGGCGAGGACGTCAGCCGCTACATGATCCCGGCGCCGCTGAGCGACGGCATCCGGCTGATGCTGGTCGGCGGCGTCCTGCTGGTCGGCCTCGCCGTGGACGCGCTCGCGGTGACGTTCCGTACGGCGGCCCCGGCCGGACTTCCGCTGCTCGCCCTGTACTCGGTCGCGGCGGGGCTCTCCGGGAGCGGCGCCGCCGACTGGCTGTGGTTCCTGCTGGCCGCGGCCGGCTATCTGCTGCTGCTCCTGGCGGAGGGCCGGGACCGGCTCTCCCAGTGGGGCCGGGTGTTCGGCGGCGCGGCGCGCGCGCCGGGGAGGGTCTCCGCGGGCCTGGAGAGCAACGGCGGGGCGCTCGCCCCGGTCCGTACGGGACGGCGCATCGGAGCGCTCGCGCTGGGCATCGCCCTGGTGGTGCCGCTGGCGCTGCCCGCCCTGGACGGCGGCCTCCTGGACGGCAACGGCGGTCCCGGCGGCGACGGCTCGGGGGGCGGCGGCACGATCTCCGCGGTGAACCCGCTGGTCGCGCTGCAGGACAGCCTGAACCAGCCGGAGGACCGCGAGGTCCTCTCGTACCGTACGAACGCCGAGACGACCGACGACCTGTACTTGCGGATCGTCTCGCTCGACCAGTTCGACGGCACGACGTGGAAGACCACCGTCCGGCGCATCGAGGACGTGCGGACGCCGCTGCCGGACCCGCGGGGCCTGAGTCCCGATGTCCGCAGGACCGAGATCCAGACCAACCTCACGGCCGCGGACAACTATGTGCAGAACTGGCTGCCCATGCCGTTCCCGGCCAGCCAGGTGAAGATCGACGGACGGTGGCGGTACGAGCCGGTGGGCCGCTCCCTGGTCGGCGACCGGGGCCAGACCACGCGGGGCGCGCGCTACCAGGTGAAGAGTTTGGTCGTGGCGCCCACGGCCCAGCAGCTCGCCGCCGCCCCCGCCCCGCCGGACGGCCTGCGGCGCGAGTTCACCAAGGTGCCGGACTCGCTCCCCCGGATGGTCGAGGACACCGCCCGCCAGGTCACCAAGGGCGCCGCGAACCCGTACGAGCAGGCGGTCAAGCTCCAGGACTACTTCGCCTCGGACGGCGGGTTCTCGTACAACACGCAGGTCCGCGCGGGCAGCGGTCCCTCCGCGATCGAGCGGTTCCTCAAGCAGAAGGAGGGCTTCTGCGTCCACTTCTCCTTCGCGATGGCCTCCATGGCCCGGACGCTGGGGATACCGGCCCGGGTCGCGGTGGGCTTCACGCCGGGGACCGCGCAGAGCGACGGCTCGATGTCGGTCGGGCTGCGCGACGCGCACGCCTGGCCCGAGCTCTACTTCGAGGGCGTGGGCTGGACCCGCTTCGAGCCGACGCCGCGCCGCGGCACGGTCCCCGAGTACGCGCGCCCGGACACGCCGTCCGGGGGCACGAGCGACCCGGACACCCCGGAGCCGGCCACCTCCTCCGAGCCGTCCGCGGCGCCCTCCGCGTCGGACACCTGCCCGCGGGACATGCGGAGGCAGGGTGGCTGTGAGAGCGCCGCCCCGCAGATCGCGGCCGGTTCGGGCGGTGACGGCCCGCCCGTCGGGACGATCGTGGGCATCACCCTGACGGCGCTGCTCCTGATCGTGCTGCCGCTGCTGCCGCTGCTGTGGCGGACCCGGGCACGGGCGGTCCGGCTCGGCGCCCGCGGCCGCACCGGGGCGGACGCGGCGGCGCGAACCCTGGCCGCGTGGCTGGAGGTGACGGACACGGCCTGGGACCACGGCATTGCGCCGGACGAGTCACAGACCCCGCGCAAGGCGGCGGAGCGGATCGTCCGCGTCGGGCAGCTGGCCGCCGGGCCCGCGGCGGCCGTCCACCGGCTGGCGGCCGCGGTCGAGCAGGTGCTCTACGCTCCGCGGCCGCAGTTGGCGACCGGTCTCGCCGAGGACGTGCAGCGGGTCAGGGAGGGCCTGAACGCCTCGGTGGGCCGGGGCACGCGGCTACGGGTGCTGCTCGCGCCGCGTTCGGCCGCGCGGGTGGTGTGGGCGGTCTCGGACCGCTGGGCGGCGCTCGGCACACGCCGACGCGAGCGAACCGCCCGCCAGTGGGCAGCCCTCACCCGCAGGCTGCCGAGAAGGGCCGGTCAGGGCGGCTGAGCCCCCGCCGAACGGAGGCCGGCTCGGGTCGGTCGGCGGGGGCCTGGACGGCTCCGGCGAACCCTGGCGGGGGCCTAGGACGGCTCTCCGGGGGCCCGGCCGGGGAGCCTAGTACGGCTCCGGCCAACGGCGAGCTGCCGCACCACCAGGCGCCGCCCGGGCAAGCTGCTGCACCACAGGCCGCCGCCCCCGGCGAACGCGCCGCCGGTCCACCGGCGCTCCACCACCCCGCGACCCGCCTTCCGGCCCCACGCACGCGTGAGGGGTGGCCGCCCGGTGGCGGTCACCCCTCATGGATGCGTATGTCTGTTCGGTCAGTCGAGAGCCGCTGGGCTCACTGACCGCCCTGTTGCTCGTCGCGGCGGCGCTGCCACCGCTCCTCGATGCGGTTCATGACGGACCGGCGCTGCCTCGCCTGCCGGCGGGTCGGCGCCCCGCCTGGCCCGGTGGCCGCGCCCGAAGGCTGTTCGCCCGGCTTCGGCGCCTTGCGCCAACCGGTGACGGCGAGCACCGCGCAGCCCAGCATGACGAGGAACCCCACCACGCTGATCCAGATCTGCTGGGCGACCATTCCGGCCATGAGAAGGGCGATACCCACCAGGAAGCCCGCGACCGCTTGGTAGACCCGCTTCCGGGTGTACGTACGCAGCCCGCTTCCCTCAAGCGCTGTCGCGAACTTGGGATCTTCGGCGTACAGCGCTCGCTCCATCTGCTCGAGCATGCGCTGCTCGTGCTCCGAGAGCGGCACGGAGTCCTCCTCATCGTGCAGTCGCCGGGGCGACCGGGGGTCCCCTTCAGGATAGGCAGGGAATCGCCCCCGTGAAACCCGCCCCTCTACGCCAACTTCGCCAAACCGGACCTTCACGCCGCCCCGGCTCGCTGAAGCGTGCATTCCCCAGCGGCCGAACCGTCATGCAGAACGGTGTCCCTCGATCATACGGCGCCCGTAGCCCGTTCGGGGGGCCTGTGGCGTACTCCATGTGCGGCTGCGCCCCTGATCAGCCGGGCGGCCGCGGGAGCACCTCAAGCCTCTGCGGCACCCCGCGCCTCGCCCAGCACATGCAGCTGGGTGGCCACGGAGTGGAACGCGGGCAGTTCCGCGGCGGCCGCCTCCAGCTTGAGGAGGGCCTCCAGGGCGCCCGGTTCGGTGTCCACCAGGACGCCGGGGACCAGGTCTGCGAAGACCCGGACGCCGTGCACCGCGTCGACGCGGGCGCCCGCGGCCTCGACGAGCCCGGTGAGCTGCTCGGCGGTGAAGCGCCGGGGCACCGGGTCGCCCTCGCCCCAGCGGCCCGCCGGGTCGGTGAGCGCCGTCTGCGCCTCGGAGAAGTGCCCGGCGAGCGCCCGCGCGAGCACCGCGCCGCCGAGGCCGGCGCCGAGCAGGCTGAGGATGCCGGAGGGGCGCAGCGCGTCGACGGCGAGGCGCACGCCCTCGGCGGGGTCGTCCACGTACTCCAGGACGCCGTGGCACAGGACGGCGTCGAAGCCGCCGCGCTCGACCACGTCGAAGAGGCCGAGCACGTCGCCCTGGACGCCGCGCACCCGCTCGGCGACCCCGGCCTCCGCGGCCCGGCGCTCCAGCGCGAAGAGGGCGTTCGGGCTGGGGTCGACGACGGTGACGCGGTGGCCGAGGCGGGCGACGGGCACCGCGAAGTTGCCGCTGCCGCCTCCGGTGTCGAGGACGTCGAGTCCGGCGTCGGACTCCCTGCCGGTGGCCTTGACCCGGCGGTCGAGGGCGTCCTTCAGGACGTCCCAGACCACGGCGGTACGGAGGGAGGCGCGCGGACGAGGGGGGTCGGAGCGCAACGACGCCGCGGGGGACGGGTGAGGGGAGGCGGGCGGGCGCATCGGGTCCGACACGGCAGTTGTCTCCTCGGCGCGTGGGGTGCTGTTTCCTCCACCCTATTGCCTGCCGCACCGTGCCCCGGCCACCCGCCTCGGGGTGCGGACACGCCGGTCAGCCCGCGTCCGGGGGCTGTCGGCCGGCGTCCTGCGACTCCTGCCGGGGCTGGGGCAGCACGGGCTGCAGGACGAGCATCCGCTCGACGATGCGCAGGAACATGGCGACGTCGCGGAGGAGGTCGTCGGCGTCACGGGTGGTGGCGGCGTCCCTGATGCCCGCCTCGGCGCGGGCCCGGCGGGCGGCACCGGAGGCGAACAGGGCGCTCCACTCGGTCAGTTCGGGGGCGATCTCGGGGAGGACTTCCCAGGCGCTGCGGATGCGCTGCCTGCGGCGCGGGGTCGTCTCGGGGCGGCCGCGCGCGGCGAGGACGGCGGCGGCGGTGCGCAGGGCGGCGAGGTGGGCGGTGGCATACCGCTCGTTCGGCGCGTCCAGGTGGGCGGCCTCGTCGACTCCGGCGCGGGCCTGGGCGAGCAGTTCGAGGGCGGCCGGCGGGGCCGAGGCGCGGCGCAGGACGGGGTGGACATCGCTCGCCGGGCCGCTCGGTGCGGAGGCAGGGCCGGCGGCGCGGTGCCGTCGGGCGGCTGCTGCTGACGTGCTGGCCATGACGAACCTCCTGTCGTCGTGTGACGGCGCAGTGGCCGTATGTGCCCATCGTGGAGTACGCCACTGACAATCGGCTCTGACCTGGGCCTTTGCCACGATGCATGGTTCCGGCCTATTTTTGTACTGACCAGTCAGTTCAAAAGGAGGGGCAGGGGGGACTGTGAACGGTCCGACCGACGGCGTGCCCATGGCCGCCGTCACCGCCGAGGAGTTCGGGCTCAAGGGGCCGCGGGGCTGGGCGTTCCGCGGCGTCACGTTCGCCGCGGAGCCCGGGTCCCTGACCGCGATCGAGGGCCCGTCGGGGACGGGCCGCACCTGTCTACTGCTCGCGCTGACGGGACGTATGCGCGCCACCGAGGGCGAAGCCTCCGTGGGCCGCTTCAGGCTGCCCGAGCAGCTGGCGGCGGTGCGCCGGATCAGCGGGCTCGGTCCTGTGCCGGGCGTGACCGACCTCGACCCCGCCCTGACCGTGGCCGAGCATCTGCGGGAACGGGCGCTCCTGGAGCGGCGGTTCGGCGGACCGCTGCGCGGACTCCTCAGGCCGCGCGCCGAGCGGCGGCAGGAGCTGCGGCTGCGCGTGGACGCCGCGCTGGCGGCCGCCGGACTCGACCTGGAGACGCTGCCCAAGGGCCGGCGGACCTCCGTGCGCGACCTGGAGCGGCTCGAAGTCCTGCGGCTCTCGGTGGCCCTGGCCCTGATCGGCCGCCCGCGCGTGCTGGGCGTCGACGACGCCGACCTGAAGCTCTCGGACGCCGAACGGACCGAGGCCTGGGCCATGTTGACGTCCCTCACCCGGTCGGGGACGACCGTGCTCGCGGTGTGCAGCGAGGCACCCGAGGGCGCCGTCGTGGTCCGCACCGGCCCCGCCAAGACCTCGGACGCCGCCTCGGCCTCCCACGACGACAAGGAGACGGCGGATGCGCTCGCCGAAGCTCGCCGCGCTTGAGCTCAGGCGCTTCGGCAGGGGGAAGCTGCCGCGTGCCGCGCTCGTCGCGCTCCTGCTGCTGCCCCTGCTGTACGGCGCCCTGTACCTGTGGTCCTTCTGGGACCCGTACGGCCATCTGAACCGGATACCCGTGGCGCTGGTCAACGACGACAAGGGGGCCACCGCGCAGGGCAAGAAGCTCGCGGCGGGCGACGACATCGTCGAGGGGCTGCGCGACAGCAAGTCCTTCGAGTGGCACGAGGTGAGCTCCGCCGAGGCGCGCAAGGGCGTCGAGGACGGCACGTACTACCTGTCGCTGACGATGCCCGAGGACTTCAGCAAGCGCATCGCGTCGAGTTCCGGCTCCTCTCCGGAGACGGGCGCCCTCCGGGTGAAGACGAACGACGCCAACAACTACATCGTCGGGCAGATCTCGCGCACGGTCTTCTCCGAGGTGCGCTCGGCCGCGTCCACGAAGGCGTCGCGCTCCTTCCTCGACAAGATCTTCATCTCGTTCTCCGACATCCACGGCGAGACCAAGAAGGCCGCCGACGGCGCCGACAAGCTGGACGACGGCATCGGCAAGGCGAAGAAGGGCTCCAAGGACCTCGCGGACGGCCTGACGAAGGCCAAGAAGGGCAGCGGCGACCTCGCCGGGGGCATCAAGAAGCTGCACACCGGCGCGGGCGACCTGGAGGACGGCTCCAAGCGGGTCGCGGACGGCACCCAGAAGCTGGCCGACAAGGTCGACGGCGCGGCCGGCCAGGTACGGCCGTTCCTCAAGGACAACGGCAAGACCATCGGGGACACCGCTCAGCTCGTCGCCGACTCCGCCAAGGCCCTGCACCGCAACCTGGACGACTGGGTGAGGCTCGCGCCCGGCGCGGCCAAGGGCGCGAAGGACGGCTCCCGGGCGATCGGCAGGTTCTACACGGACCGCTGCGTGAAGGCCCCGGTGCCCGACCCGTTCTGCCCGCGGATCAAGGACGCCAAGGAGGCCGCGGAGAACGTGTCGACCATCGCGGACGACATGAACACCGTGATCAAGGACCACGACAGCGACGTCAAGCAGCTCGACAAGAACCTGACCGCGCTGCAGAAGAAGTCGCAGGCCCTCGCCGACCGCGCCCCGCACCTCGACGAGGACCTGGAGAAGGCCGTCTCCCAGATCGACCGGCTCAACAAGGGCGCCGGCAAGGTGGCCGACGGCGCCAAGAAGCTGCACACGGGCCTCGGCACGGCCAAGACCGGCGCCGTCGACCTCGACACGGGCCTCGGCAAGCTGGAGACGGGCGCCGGCGACCTCAAGGGCGGCCTGTTCAAGCTGGCCGACGGGTCGGCGAAGCTGTCCGGCGGGCTGCACGACGGCGTCAAGAAGATCCCGGACTACGACAAGAAGGACCGCGACGAGCGCACCGATGTCATGTCCGACCCCGTGCAGCTCGCCTCCCAGTCGCTGCACAAGGCGCCCAACTACGGCACCGGCTTCGCCCCGTACTTCATCCCGCTCTCTTTGTGGGTCGGCGCGATGGTGGCGTACATGCTGATCCAGCCGCTCAACCGGCGCGCGCTCGCCGCGGGCGCCTCCGCGTGGCGGATCGCGTTCGCGGGCTGGCTCCCGGTGGCCGCCCTGGGGGTGCTCCAGACGGCGGCGCTGCTTTCGGTCCTGCACTGGGGGCTCGGCCTGGAGATGGCCAGGGCGGCCGGGACGGTGGGCTTCCTGTGCCTGGTGACGGCGTGCTTCGCGGCGATCGTGCAGTGGCTCAACGCCCGCTTCGGGGCGGCCGGGCGGATCCTCGTCCTGGCCGCGCTGATGCTGCAGCTGACGTCGGCGGGCGGCACGTACCCCGTCCAGACCAGTCCCGGCTTCTTCAGCGCGATCCACCCGTTCCTGCCGATGAGTTACGTCGTCGAGGCGCTTCGCAGACTCATCACGGGCGGCGGCCTCGGCCCCGTCTGGCAGGGCTGCGCGGTCCTGACGGCCTTCACCGTGGGCGCCCTCGCGCTCACCGCGCTCTCCGCCCGCCGCAAGCAGGTGTGGACGCTGGACCGGCTGCACCCGGAGCTGACCCTGTGAGGCCGGCGGCGCCCGGCCGGCCCGCTGGACCTGTGAGAATCGGGGCCATGGACAGCAGTGCAGGCAGCACCCGTCGCGAGGCCACCCGGCAGAAGCTCTACGAGGCCGCGGTCACGCTCATCGCCGAGCAGGGCTTCTCGGCCACGACGGTCGACGAGATCGCCGAGCGGGCCGGGGTCGCGAAGGGCACCGTCTACTACAACTTCGCCAGCAAGTCGGTCCTCTTCGAAGAGCTGCTGCGGCACGGTGTGGGCCTGCTCGCCGCCTCCCTGAGGGAGGCCGCCGAGGAGGCGGACCGCGGCGGCGGCAGCAAGGTCGACGCCCTGGACGCGATGATCAGGGCCGGACTGGTCTTCATCAACCGCTATCCGGCCTTCACCCAGCTGTACGTGGCCGAGCTGTGGCGGACCAACCGGGCCTGGCAGTCCACCCTGCTCGTGGTCAGGCAGCAGGCCGTCGCGGTGGTCGAGGACGTGCTGCGGGCGGGCGTGGAGGGCGGCGAGCTCAGCGAGGAGATCGACATCCCGCTGACGGCCGCCGCGCTCGTCGGCATGGTCCTGGTGGCCGCGCTGGACTGGCAGGCCTTCCAGCCGGAGCGCTCGCTGGACGACGTGCACGCGGCGCTCTCGCGGCTGCTGCAGGGCCGGGTGAGCGGCACGCGCGCGTAGCCGACGTCTTCCGGAGCGGCCGACGGCCGTGACTCGCGTGAGAAAAGGCGCCGGGCCGGTGCCGCCCGTTCCCTGGCGGCACCGGCCCGGCGCTTCTCCCGTCCCCCGCGACCCCCCGTTCGCCCCCGTGCGGTCGCCCCCGAGTCACCCCCGTGTCTCGCTCCCGCCGACGTGCGACGGGAGGAGCGGTCAAGGGCGCGGCACGGTTCCGCCGCCCCGTGTCGGCGGTACCGGTGCCGCGCCCTTCTCCGTGCCCCACACTCTTCCGTCTGCGCAGGTGAAACCCCATCCGCGCGCGTACTCATCTCACCCCCTAGGTACGGATACTCAGACGTGGGCGCTCAACCCCGGCCCGGGCCGTCCTGGACTGGTTACGATCACGTCCGTGTCCGTACTCCCCCTGGTCTTCACCAGCGGCTGGGCGAGCGGGATCAACGCGTACGCCGTTGTCCTGCTGCTCGGCGTCTTCGGAGCGACCGGTGTCAGCGACGAGGTCCCCGAGGCGCTCCAGCGGCCCGACGTCCTCATCGCCGCCGGCGTGCTCTTCCTGTGCGAGGCGGTGGCCGACAAGATCCCGTACGTCGACTCGGTCTGGGACGCGGTGCACACCGTGATCCGTCCGGTCTCCGGCGCCGTGGTGGGGGCGCTCCTCGCGGGGCAGAGCGGATCCCTCCCGGATCTGGCCGCGGGCGCGGTCGGCGGCTCGACCGCGCTGGCCAGCCATGCGGTGAAGGCCGGCACGCGGATGGCGGTCAACAGCTCGCCCGAGCCGTTCAGCAACATCGTGCTGAGCACCGCCGAGGACCTCGGGGTCGGCGGCATCATCAGCTTCGCGATGTTCTATCCGGAGGCCGCCGCGATCATCGCGGCCGTCCTCCTGCTCCTCGGCCTGTTCCTGCTGTTCTTCCTCGTCTCACGGATCCGGCGCTTCCTGCGGCGCCGGGCGCAGCGGCGCGAGGAGAGGCGGCTCGCGGGCCGCACCGGACCACCGCCGTTCTGAGGCCCAGCCCTTACGAAGACCCCGCCCGGGTGGGGCTCCGGGAGGGACTGTCGGTGGCGGCCGATAAAGTCCCTGGCATGGCACGGATTGTGGTGATCGGCGCCGGGATGGGCGCGATGACGGCGGCCGCCCGGCTGGCCGTCGCGGGCCACCGGGTGGTGGTGTACGAACGGGGCGGGACGTACGGCGGCGCGCTCGGCCGCGTCGAGCGCGACGGCTTCGCCTTCGACACCGGACCCGCGCTGCTCCAGCTCCCCGCGGTCTACCGCGACCTGTTCGTCAAGACGGGCAAGGAGCCGCTGGAGAAGTGCGTCGAGCTCTCCCAGGTGGAGCCCGCCGTGCGGCACGTCTTCGCGGACGGCACGACGGCGGACCTGCCGAACGCCTCACGCGCGGGCGTGGGCGAGGCGCTTGACGCGGCCCTCGGGGACGGCGCGGGCGCCCGCTGGGCGGCGTTCATGGACCGCGCGCGAGAGGCCTGGGACCGCACCCGCCGCCCCCTCCTGGAGGAGCCCCTCTGGCCGAACTGGGAGGTGCTCGCCGAGCGCGAGCCGTACCCGTCGGTGCCGCACAAGCGGCTGCTGCGCCGGGAGCGCCGCGCGAGCACCCTGGCCGAGGTCGGCGAGCTCGAACTGGGCGGCGATCCGCGTCTGGTGGCGCTCCTGGAGCAGTTCGCGCTCGCCCAGGGCCTCGATCCCCGTACGACACCGGCGAGCGCCGCCGTCCTGCCGTATCTGGAGCAGACGTTCGGCGTCTGGTCGGTGCGCGGCGGGATGCGTGGGCTGGCCAGCGCGGTGTACGAGCGGTGTCTGGCCCGGCGGGTCGAGTTCGTGTTCGAGGCGGCGGTGACGCGGATCGTCGAGAAGGACGGCCGCGCGGCGGGCGTCGAGCTCGCCGACGGCACCACCGCGGAGGCGGACTTCGTCGTCGCCGGTGTCGCGCCGGCCGCCCTGGAGTCCCTGCTGTCCGGCGCCGAGGTGCGGGCGCCGGGCGGGGTTCCCGCGCGGACCGGCCTGCCGAGCCGGCTGACGGTGCTGCTCGCCCTCTCCGGCGGCCGCCCCGAAGGCACCCCGTACCGCACGGTGTTGCACTCCACCGACCGTCAGGACGAGCTCGACCGCCTCTTCGGCGAGCGCCCCGGGCTGCCCGACTCCCCCACCCTCGCGGTGCTCCGCCCCGGCGACCCCGATATGACGCCGGACGCGGCCCACGAGGCCGTGACGCTCACGGCGACGGTGCCCGCGCATCTGGAGGTCACCGAGGACGACGTGCGGCGCGTGATCGCCCGCGCGGAGGCCGTGCTCCCTCAGCTGCGCGACCGCCTCCTGTGGCACGAGGTCCGCACCCCGGCCGACGTCGCGGAGTCCACCGGCGCCGCCGGCGGCGCGGTCCCGCCCCCGGCGCTCGCCGCGGCCGGCGGCAGGCTGCTGCACCCGTCCAACACCACCGGCCTCGCGGGCCTGTTCACGGTCGGCGGCTGGTCCCACCCGGGCGGCGGCCTCCCCCACGCGGGCATGTCCGGCACGCTGGTCGCGGGGCTGATCGTGGAGGGACCGGAGTTCCGCGGCTCACAGTGAGCTGAGCGACGGGGGCGCGAAGACAGGCGCTCAGTACCGGTACTGCTGCTCGTTGT
Source organism: Streptomyces sp. NPDC041713 (assembly GCF_055591085.1). Taxonomy (NCBI): domain Bacteria; kingdom Bacillati; phylum Actinomycetota; class Actinomycetes; order Kitasatosporales; family Streptomycetaceae; genus Streptomyces; species Streptomyces sp. NPDC041713. The sequence continues at coordinate 713,925 of NZ_JBVIZY010000001.1, read as the reverse complement.
GGCCCGAGCCGTCGTATCCCCCGGCGTTGCCTTCCTGGTAGGGATACGGCTGCTCCGGCGGGAGTTCGCCGCCGTGGGACGCGTCGGTGCTGCGCTGCTGCGGCACCCAGACGCCGCCGGGCGGGGTGTCGTCGTACGTCTCGCCGAGCCCGCCGTAGGTGTCGCCGCCGTACGGGGCGTACTGCTGCTGGTCGCCGTAGCCCTCGTAACCCTGCGCGCCGTAGGTCTGGGTGCCGATGTAGGGGTCGGAGTAGGCGGCGTACTGCTGTCCGCCCTGCTCCTCGTAGCCGTAGCCCTGCTGTTGCTGGTCGTAGCCCGCGAAGGCCGCGGGGTCGTAGCCGAAGGCGTCGCTCTGGTGGGTGCCTGCGGCGTCCTGCGGGGCGTACGGCGCGTCGCTGTACACGCCGTACTGCCCGGTGTCGTCCGGCATCGGCTCGGGGGCGTAGACACCCTCCCCGGGGACGTCGGGACCGTGGACGGGCACGTCAGGGCCGTGTGGAGGGACGTCCGGGCCGTGCGCGGGCGGCGGTGGGACCTCGTACTCCAGGTCGGAGACCTGCAGCGTCGGCTCCGGGGCTGGGCCGCCCCGCTTCGCCGGCGCCTTGCGCCGCCTGCTCAGGCCCGGCTGCCCGCCGAGGGCCCAGCCGGTGGAGAAGCCCCGGCGGAACGACAGCGTCACGTACGTCTGCCCGGTGGCGAAGGCGATGGCGCCGAGGCCGATGATCCACACCGAGGGGATCACCACCCCGATGACGACCCCGAGGAAGCCCCCGAAGGCCAGCAGGCGCCAGCGCAGCCTGGCCTTGTACTGCAGCAGCACCTCGCCCAGCAGCCACAGCGCGACGAATCCGAACGCGATGTAGAGGACCGTCCAGCCCATGTACGCCCCTCTCCCCTACGGCCGCGGCCCCAGGGGTACGACCGTTTCAGGCCTGCCGGTGCAGGCCCAGATTCTCGTAGATCTCCAGCGTCGCCGTGGAGTTGTTCAGCGTGATGAAGTGCAGTCCCGGCACACCTTCGGCCAGCAACCGCGCGCAGAACTCCGTCGCGAACTCGATGCCAATGGAGCGTACAGCGGCGGGATCGTCTTTGGCCGCGAGCATCCGCTCTTTCAGCCCGGCCGGGAACACGGCGTTGCTGAGCTGGGGCAGTCGGTCGAGCTGGCGGACGTTGGTGACCGGCATCATCTCGGGGATGATCGGGGTGTCGCAGCCGGCCGCCTCGACGCGGTCGCGCAGCCGCAGGTACTCCTCGGGGTCGAAGAACATCTGCGTGATCGCGTAGTCCGCGCCGGCCCGGCACTTGTCGATGAAGTACCGGGTGTCGGACTCCCAGTCGGCCGAGCGCGGGTGCATCGCGGGGAAGGCCGCGACCCCCACGCAGAAGTCCCCGGACTCCTTGATGAGCTCGACCAGTTCGGCGGCGTAGGTGAGGCCCTCGGGGTGCGCGATCCAGTCGCCCAGCGGGTCGCCGGGCGGGTCGCCGCGGACCGCGAGCATGTTCCTGATGCCCGCGTCCGCGTACTGCCCGATGATGTTGCGCAGTTCGGCCACCGAGTGGTCGACCGCGGTCAGGTGGGCGACGGGCGTGAGCGTGGTGTCGGCGACGATCTGCTGGGTCTCGCGGACCGTGCCGGTGCGGGTCGAGCCGCCCGCGCCGTAGGTCACGGAGATGAAGTCCGGGGCAACCGCCTCGACCCGCCGCAGCGCGTTCCAGAGGTTCCGCTCGCCCTTCGGGGTTTTCGGGGCGGAGAACTCGAACGAGAACGTCGTTTTCCCGGTCGCGAGCATGTCGCGAACCGTGCGCGCACGGTCAGTCCTGGTCGAAGCTGTGCCTGAGGCCATATGGGCAGGTTAGCCAGGCTGCGGCGGTCCCCCAACCGGGCCGGGGGAATTTGGCCGGTTTGCCGGTTTGTTGTCCACGGATCGGACACCCCGGGAGGCCGCTCAGTCGGACGTACGCAGCCGCTTGGCGAAGTCGGCGGCCGCGGCGCCCGGGTCGTCGGCCTCGGTGATCGCCCGGACGACGACGACGCGGCGGGCACCGGCGTCCAGCACCTCGTCCAGGTTGCCCGCGTCGATGCCGCCGATGGCGAACCAGGGGCGGTCCGTGCCGAGCGAGGCGGTGTACCGGACCAGGTCGAGGCCGGGGGCGTGGCGGCCCGGCTTGGTGGGGGTGGGCCAGCAGGGGCCGGTGCAGAAGTAGTCCACGCCGGCCTGGACGGCGGCCGCGGCGGCCTCCTCGTCGGCGTGCGTGGAGCGGCCGATGAGGACGTCGTCGCCGAGGACCGCGCGGGCCGCGGGGACGGGCAGGTCGCCCTGGCCGAGGTGCAGCACGTCGGCGCCGATCGCGTGGGCGACGTCCGCGCGGTCGTTCACCGCGAGGAGCTTGCCGTGCCGCCGGGCGGCGTCGGCGAAGACCTGGAGGTGCTCCAGCTCCTCGGCGGCCTCCATGCCCTTGTCGCGCAGCTGCACGATGTCGACGCCGCCCGCGAGGACGGCGTCGAGGAACTCCGGGAGGTCACCCTGGCGCTTGCGGGCGTCCGTGCACAGGTACAGCCGGGCGTCGGCGAGCTGAGCGCGGTGATCGGCGGCAGCGGCAGCCATGGAAAGTCCCCCCGTTGTCGGTGGCGTCCGTGGGTGCGGGGCGCGTGAGGTCACGCGCCCCGCACTCCGGACGGTGTGTTCAGGTCAGACGGCGAGCGCCTGGGCGCGGCGCTTCACCTCCGTGCCGCGATTCTCGCTCAGCGCCTGCGCGGGGGTGCCGGGCAGGGTCGGGTCGGGGGTGAAGAGCCACTCGATCATCTCTTCGTCGGAGAAACCGTCGTCCCTCAGGAGCGTCAGGGTCCCGGCGAGGCCCTTGACGACCTTGTCGCCGTCGATGAAGGCCGCCGGCACCTGCAGCGCGCGGTTCTCACCACGGCGTACGGCGATCAGCGTGCCCTCCTTGACCAGCTGGCGCACACGGGTCACCTCGACATCGAGCATTTCCGCGATGTCGGGGAGGTACAGCCAGGCGGGGACGAGCGCGTCGGTCTTCGTGTCAATCTCGGTCACAGGCCCAGGGTATCTCCGGCCGGGGTCCTCGGGCGGATGGCGGGGGCCGGGGACCGCCTTCTTCAGGCGTCCACCTCAGAGCGCCGCCTTCTTCAGCGGCACCGACGCGTCCACCACCAGGGCCGGGTCCAGCGGGGTCGACGACTCGATGAGCCGGCGGCCCTGGGCCAGGTCCCTCGGGCGGCCCACCGCGAGGACCGCGACCAGGGCGCCGTCCCGCAGCCAGCACACCGACCAGGCCATGCTCGCCGGGTCGCCCCGCCACACCAGCTCGTCGGCGCCCTCGTGGTGGCCCGCGTACTGCACGAAACGGCCGAACTGCTCCGACCAGAAGTACGGCACCGGGTCGTACGGGGCAGGCGTCTCGCCGATGATGTTCGCCGCCACCGTGCGCGGGCCCTGCAGGGCGTTGTCCCAGTGGTGCACGAGGAGGCGTTCGCCGTACCGCGCGGAGGGGAAGGACGCGCAGTCGCCGACCGCGTACACGTCGGGCGCCGACGTGCGGAGGCGGTCGTCGGTCACGACCTCACGGTGTGCCCCGAGCTCGATCCCCGAGCCGGTCAGCCAGCCGGTGGCGGGGCGGGCGCCGATGCCGACGACCACGGCGCCCGCGGGCAGCCGGGTGCCGTCGGCCAGGACGACAGCGCCCGGCTCGACGCGGGCCACGCGCGCGCGGGTGCGCAGCACCGCTCCGGAGTCCGCGTACCAGCCCGCCATGGGGGCCGCGACCGCCTCGGGCAGCGCCCCGGCGAGGGGCCGTGCCGCGGCCTCGACGACGGTGACCGCGCAGCCCGCCTCACGCGCGGCCGTCGCGAACTCGGCGCCGATCCAGCCCGCCCCGACCACCACGACGTCGTGCTGCTCGGCGAGGACCGGGCGCAGCCGCGCGGCGTCGTCCAGGGTGCGCAGCAGATGGACGCCGGGCACGCCCTCGGTGCCGGGCAGCGTGATGGGCTCGGCGCCGGTCGCGAGGACCAGGACGTCGTAGCCGAGGGGGCCGTCCGCGGTGTCCAGGGCGTGGTCGGCGGGGCGGACCCCGGTGACCGTGCGGCCCAGGCTCAGCTCGATGCCGAGCGCCTCGAAGTCGATGTCGAAGGCGGAGCCCTCCGCCTTGCCGAGCAGCACCGCCTTGGACAGCGGCGGCCGGTCGTACGGCTGGTGCGGCTCGGCCCCGACGACGGTGACCGCGCCGGTGAACCCCTGCTCGCGCAGTGCCACCGCGGTCTGTACGCCGGCCATCCCCGCGCCGACGATGACGACGCGCCGCTCGCTCTGCCCCTGATTCGCGCTCTGCCTCTGCTGGTCGCTCACCCGATCACTGTAGGGCGGCGGGCAAGAGGGCCCGCAGGCGCGGGGCAGGAGATCTCTGACACACCGTCACCGCCCGTACCCGGACGGCTCCCCTACTGCCGCGCGGGGCGACGGGCTAGGGTGGCCGGTGCAGAGCACTCGCGGGAGCCCGGACGCACCGGGCTGAGAGGGAGGCTGGGACGGCCTCCGACCGTACGAACCTGATCCGGGTCATGCCGGCGAAGGGAGGGGCTGGACGCCCATGCATCCACCACAGACGACACATCCCCGTACGACCGCGTCGTCCGCGACCTCTGACGTCCTCGTCGTCGGGGGCGGTGTCATCGGCCTGGTCACGGCCTGGCGCACCGCACAGCGCGGGCTCTCCGTCGCGGTCGTCGACCCCGAGCCCGGCGGCGGCGCGGCGCGGGTCGCGGCGGGCATGCTGGCCGCCGTCACCGAGCTGCACTACGGCGAGGAGACGCTGCTCGCCCTCAATCTGGCCTCCGCGCGCCGCTATCCGGCCTTCGCCGCGGAGCTGGCCGAGGCGAGCGGGCGCGACCTCGGCTACCGCGCGTGCGGCACGCTCGCCGTCGCGCTCGACTCCGACGACCGCGCCCACCTGCGCGAACTGCTCGCCCTTCAGCACCGTTCGGGTCTTGAGTCGCAGTGGCTGAGCGGCCGCGAGTGCCGCCGCCTGGAGCCGATGCTGGCGCCGGGGGTGCGCGGCGGGCTGCGCGTCGACGGCGATCACCAGGTCGACCCGCGCCGGCTCACCGCGGCGCTCATGGTGGCCTGCGAGCGTGCCGGTGTGGTCTTCCACCGCGTCCGGGCCGAGCGCCTGTCCGTCGTACGCGACCGGGCGGCCGGGGTGGTCCTCGCGGACGGCACCGAGCTCGCCGCGGCGCAGACCGTGCTCGCGGCGGGCAGCCTCAGCGGGCGCCTCGCCGGCGTCCCGGACGACGTCCTGCCGCCGGTCCGCCCGGTCAAGGGGCAGGTGCTGCGGCTGACGGTGCCGAAGGCGTACGCGCCGTTCCTGAGCCGCACCGTGCGGGCCGTGGTGCGCGGCAGCCACCTCTACCTCGTACCGCGCGAGAGCGGCGAGCTCGTCGTCGGCGCCACCACCGAGGAGCTCGGCTGGGACACCACGGTCACCGCGGGCGGCGTGTACGAGTTGCTGCGCGACGCCCACGAACTGGTGCCCGGCATCACGGAGCTGCCGCTCACCGAGACCCTCGCGGGGCTGCGTCCCGGCTCGCCCGACAACGCCCCGCTGCTCGGTCCCACGCGGCTGCCCGGCCTCCACCTGGCCACCGGCCACTACCGCAACGGCGTCCTGCTGACGCCGCTCACGGGGGACGTCATGGCGCACGCGCTGACCACCGGTGAACTGCCCGAGGAGGCCCGCCCGTTCACCCCGCGCCGCTTCGACGGCGCCGCCGCCGAGAGCCCCGCACCCCTTCCGCCCCGCCCGCAGTCCTTCACGGAGCAGCCCGTATGAGCACGCCGTTCGCCGTTTCCGTCAACGGAGAAGCACGGGAGGTGGCCTCGGGCACCACGCTCGACGCCCTCGTCGCCACGCTCTCCACGGCGCACTCCGGTGTCGCCGCCGCCGTCAACGAAACCGTCGTCCCGCGCGCGCAGTGGCCCCGCACGTCGCTCGCCGACGGCGACCGCGTCGAAGTACTCACCGCCGTCCAGGGAGGCTGAACCATGGCAGACGACCCCTTCGTCATCGGCGGACTCACCTTCTCCTCGCGCCTGATCATGGGCACGGGCGGCGCGCCGAGCCTCGACGTCCTCGAACGCTCCCTCGTCGCGTCCGGCACCGAGCTGACCACCGTCGCGATGCGCCGCCTCGACCCGGGCGTACAGGGTTCGGTGCTCTCCGTCCTCGACCGGCTCGGCATCCGCGTCCTGCCCAACACGGCGGGCTGTTTCACCGCGGGCGAGGCCGTCCTCACCGCCCGGCTCGCGCGTGAGGCGCTCGGCACGGACCTGGTGAAGCTGGAGGTGATCGCCGACGAGCGCACCCTGCTCCCCGACCCCGTCGAGCTCCTGGACGCCGCCGAGATCCTGGTGGACGACGGCTTCACCGTTCTGCCGTACACCAATGACGACCCGGTGCTCGCGCGGAAGCTGCAGGACGTGGGGTGCGCGGCGATCATGCCGCTCGGCTCGCCCATCGGCTCCGGGCTCGGCATCCGCAACCCGCACAACTTCCAGCTGATCGTGGAGCACGCGCGCGTGCCGGTCATCCTCGACGCGGGCGCGGGCACGGCGTCCGACGCGACCATCGCGATGGAGCTGGGGTGCGCGGGCGTGATGCTCGCCTCCGCGGTGACCCGGGCGCAGGAGCCGGTGCTGATGGCGGAGGCGATGCGGCACGGCGTGGAGGCGGGGCGGCTCGCGCACCGGGCCGGGCGGATCCCGCGGCGGCACTTCGCGGAGGCGTCCTCGCCCGTGGCGGGCATGGCCCGGCTCGATCCGGAGCGGCCGGCCTTCTGACCTCGGTCCGGAGCGGCCGCCCTGCCGACCTCGGTGGGAGCGGCCCGTGCGGTGCGGGTGGGAGCGTCACAGCTCGGCTGCAGTCCCGCCCACAAGCGCCCGGGCCGCTGGAGGTGTCGGCGGCGCCTCGTAGACTCCCCTGCGTGGACACGACCCTTCAGGACCCGCTCGTCGGGCAGCTGCTCGACAGCCGTTACCGCATCGACGGACGCGTCGCGGTCGGCGGGATGGCCACGGTCTACCGGGCCGTGGACACCCGCCTCGACCGCGTGCTCGCGCTCAAGGTGATGCACCCGACGCTGGCGGCCGACGCCTCCTTCGTCGACCGCTTCATCCGCGAGGCGAAGTCGGTGGCCCGCCTCTCGCATCCGAACGTGGTCGGCGTCTTCGACCAGGGCACGGACGGGTCGTACGTCTACCTCGCGATGGAGTACGTCGCGGGCTGCACCCTGCGCGACGTGCTGCGCGAGCGCGGGGCCCTGCAGCCGCGTGCGGCGCTCGACATCCTGGAGCCGGTCCTCGCCGCGCTCGGCGCCGCGCACCGCGCGGGGTTCGTGCACCGCGACATGAAGCCGGAGAACGTCCTCATAGGGGACGACGGCCGGGTCAAGGTCGCCGACTTCGGCCTCGTGCGCGCGGTCGACACCGTCACCAACACCACCGGCACGATCCTCGGCACCGTCTCCTACCTCGCCCCCGAGCAGATCGAGCACGGCACGTCGGACACCCGCGTGGACGTGTACGCCTGCGGGGTCGTGCTCTACGAGATGCTGACCGGCGCCAAGCCGCACTCCGGGGACTCCCCCGCCCAGGTCCTCTACCAGCACCTCAACGAGGACGTGCCGCCCCCGTCGGCGGCCGTCCCCGGGCTCGCGTTCCCGCTCGACGAGCTGGTCGCCTCCGCCACGGCGCGCACCCCGGACGTCCGTCCGTACGACGCGGTGGCGCTCCTCGCCCAGCTTAGGGAGGCGCGGGCGGCCCTGACCGAGGAGCAGCTCGACGCGGTGCCGCCGCAGGCGCACGCGACGGCGCCCGACGGCGCCGAGGACCGCACGACGGTGATCCCGCGCGCGGCCCGCTCCGTCCAGCTCCCGCTGCCCGCGGAGGACGGACGGGACGGCCAGGTCGGTCAGGGCGCCCAAGGCGGCCACGCCGGACAAGGCGGTCAGGACGAGCTGAACCGCACCAGCATCCTCGCGACCCCGCCCTCCGCACCGCCCGCGCCGCCCGTCGCGGGCCGGACCTCCCGGCGCCGGTTCGACCCGCGCCGCCGCATGATCGCCGTGATAGCCGGCGTCCTGCTCGTCCTCGGGCTCGGCACCGGCATCTGGTACATCAATTCCGGCCAGTTCACGAAAGTCCCGCCGGTCCTCTCGAAGACCGAGGCCCAGGCGAAGCAGCGGCTGGACGAGGCCGGGCTCGAAGTGGGCGACATCAAGCGCAAGTACAGCGACACGGACAAGCGCGGCACCGTCATGGCCAGCGACCCCGCCGCGGGCGACCGCATCCGGCAGAACGACAAGGTGACGCTGACCGTCTCCATGGGCCCGGACACCGTCAAGGTCCCCGACGTGAAGAACATCCCGCTGGCCACGGCGAAGAAGGAGCTCAAGAACGCGGGGCTCGCGCCGGGCATGGTCACCAAGGGCTTCAGCGACGACGTCGAGAAGGGCTCCGTGATCAGCACGGACCCGCGCACCGGCTTCACCCGCAAGGCGGGCTCGGCCGTCGCGCTCGTCGTCAGCAAGGGCCGCGAGGTCGAGGTCCCCGGGGTGGTCGGAGAGTCCCGGGCCGACGCCACGGCCGACCTGGAGGACGCCGGGCTCAAGGTCGAGATCGCCGAGAAGTGGGTCACCTCCGAGGAGGAGGACAAGGGCGACGTGGCCAAGCAGTCGCCCGCCGAGGGCCGCTCGCTGGCCGAGGGCGACACGGTCACCCTGACCATCTCCAAGGGCCCGCCGATGATCGAGGTCCCGGACGTCACCGGCATGAACGTGGACGACGCCACCGACAAGCTGGAGGCCGCCGGCTTCGAGGTCGACGAGGACCGCGGACTGCTGGGCATCTTCGGCGACACCGTGAAGAAGCAGTCGGTGGACGGCGGCGACCAGGCGCCCAAGAACTCGACGATCACGATCACCATCCGCTGAGACGCGCGCCGGGTGCCCTGGGGCCGGGAGACGCGGGCCGGGGCCGGGCGCCCCGGCCCGCTGTCAGTACAGGTCTCCGTCAGAACGGGTCTCCCGCACCACACCCCGAACCGCTGACCGAGCACTCCCGCGCCCGTGCCACCCTGGACGGCGTGAGCAGCGAAAAGTCCCCCAGCGTTTCCCCCGTGCCGTCCCGCAATCCCGTCGGCGGCCATGTCCCCGTGGCCGGCGGCCTCGCCACGGTCGGCCTCTCGTACGCCCGTGACCTCGGCGCCGAAGCCGTGCAGGTCTTCGTCGCCAACCCGCGCGGCTGGGCCACCCCGCCCGGCAACCCCCGGCAGGACGAGGCGTTCCGCGCCGCCTGCGCCGCCGAGCGGATCCCCGCGTACGTGCACGCGCCGTACCTCATCAACTTCGGCTCGCACACCGAGGCGACCGTCGAGAAGTCCGTGGAGTCCCTGCGCCACTCGCTGCGCCGGGCCCGCGAGATCGGCGCGCTCGGCGTCGTCGTGCACACCGGTTCGGCGACCGGCGGCCGGGAGCGCGCCGTCGCCCTGCGGCAGGTGCGCGAGCGGATGCTGCCGCTGCTGGACGAGCTGACGCACGACGACGACCCCTTCCTGCTCCTGGAGTCGACCGCGGGCCAGGGCGCCTCGCTCTGCTCCCGCACCTGGGACTTCGGGCCGTACTTCGAGGCGCTGGACGCCCACCCCAAGCTGGGCGTCTGTCTGGACACCTGCCACATCTTCGCCGCGGGCCACGACCTGACCGGCCCGAGCGGCATGAAGCAGACCCTCGACCTCCTGGTGGACACGGTCGGCGAGGGCCGCCTGAAGCTCGTGCACGCCAACGACTCCAAGGACGTCGCCGGGGCGCACAAGGACCGTCACGAGAACATCGGCACCGGCCACATCGGCGAGGAGCCCTTCCGCGAACTGATGCTCCACCCCGCCACGGAGGGCGTACCGCTGGTGATCGAGACGCCGGGCGGCAAGGAGGGGCACGCCGCCGACGTGGCGCGCCTGAAGGAACTCAGGAGCCTCTAGAACTCAAAAGCCCGCAGAACTCAGGAGCCTCTAGAGCTCGGGGCCGTCCCCGGGCTCCTCCTGGTACGAGTAGCGCTGCTCCTGCCAGGGGTCGCCGAGGTTGTGATAGCCGCGCTCCTCCCAGAAGCCGCGGCGGTCGGCGGTCATGTACTCGATGCCGCGGACCCACTTGGGGCCCTTCCACGCGTACAGGTGGGGCACCACGAGCCGGAGCGGGAAACCGTGCTCCGCGGTGAGGAGTTCGCCGCCCTTGTGGGTGGCGAAGATCGTGCGGTCGGAGTCGAAGTCCGCCATCCGCAGATTGGAGCTGAAGCCGTACTCGGCCCAGACCATCACATGCGTCGCGTTCGGCGCGGGCGGCGCGATCTCCAGGAGGGTGCGCGCGCAGACCCCGCCCCACTCGGCGCCCAGCATGCTGAACTTGGTCACGCAGTGCAGATCGGCGACCACCGTGTCGTACGGCAGTGCGGAGAACTCCTCGTGCGTCCAGCAGTGCTTCTCGTGGTCGGCGGTGGCGCCGAAGACCCTGAACTCCCAGCGCTCGGGGCGGAACTTCGGGACCGGGCCGTAGTGCGTGACCGGCCAGCCGCGCTGCAGCCGCTGACCCGGCGGAAGCTCCGGCTCCGCTGCCTGTCGAGATGCGCGTTCCGCCGGCTGACCCATGGCTCCATCCTGACAGACCCGGGGCGGTGGACGTGACCAGCCGCGGCCCCGGGGTCACCGATCGGGGCAACTCCTACTAAGCGTGCACTTACTGGACGGCTTCCGAACGCCGGTGCAAGGATGCGCGCTACCTGCCCAGTAACCCGTGTGGAAGGAGCCTCTGCGATGCAGGGCGACCCCGAGGTCATCGAATTTCTCAACGAGCAGCTGACCGCCGAACTCACGGCGATCAACCAGTACTTTCTCCACGCCAAGATGCAGGAAAACTTCGGCTGGACGAAGCTCGCGAAGTACACCCGGTCCGAGTCCTTCGACGAGATGAAGCACGCGGAGGTGCTGACCGACCGGATTCTGTTCCTCGACGGTCTGCCCAACTACCAGCGGCTCTTCCATGTCCGGGTGGGCCAGACGGTCACCGAGATGTTCCAGGCCGACCGGCAGGTCGAGGTGGAGGCGATCGACCGCCTCCGGCGCGGCATCGAGGTGATGCGGACCAAGGGCGACATCACGTCCGCGAACATCTTCGAGTCGATCCTCGAGGACGAGGAGCACCACATCGACTATCTGGACACCCAGCTGGAGCTCGTCGAGAAGCTGGGTGAGGCGCTCTACATCGCGCAGCTCATCGAGCAGCCGGAGAGCTAGGCGGCCTCGGGAAGCCGGGTGTCGGACAGCGGCTCCATCGCGGGCTCTCCCTGGTCCACCAGCTCACGGCGGGGGCAGCCGCCCCGGCCGAGCAGGGCCTGGATGCGCCGCACGCACGAACCACAGTCCGTGCCGGCCTTGCAGGCCGACGCTATCTGGCGGGGGGTGCAGGCACCGTCCTCCGCGTGCTTCTTCACCTGCGCTTCGGTGACCCCGAAACAGTTGCAGACGTACACGCGGTTCACCTCCCGGAGTGGACTCATCGGCAGCGCCGTCCCGATTGATCGGTGAGGCTAACCTAACCTTACCCATGCCCCCGAGTCCACAAAAGCCCTGATACGCCGGTGGGGCGCGGATCACATGGATCCGCGCCCCACTCGTGCGTACGGCGGAGAACTACTGGTCGCGGTACATCTCGGCGACCAGGAACGCCAGGTCGAGCGACTGGCTGCGGTTGAGCCGCGGGTCGCAGGCCGTCTCGTAGCGCTGGTGCAGGTCGTCGACGAAGATCTCGTCGCCGCCGCCCACGCACTCGGTGACGTCGTCACCGGTGAGCTCGACGTGGATGCCGCCGGGGTGCGTGCCGAGCGCCTTGTGGACCTCGAAGAAGCCCTTGACCTCGTCGAGCACGTCGTCGAAGCGGCGGGTCTTGTGACCGGAGGCCGCCTCGTAGGTGTTGCCGTGCATCGGGTCGGTGATCCAGGCGACGGTCGCGCCGGAGGCGGTGACCTTCTCGACGAGCTCGGGCAGCTTGTCGCGGACCTTGTCGGCGCCCATCCGGACGATGAAGGTCAGCCGGCCGGGCTCACGGTCGGGGTCGAGGCGCTCGATGTACTGCAGCGCCTCCTCGGCCGTGGTGGTCGGGCCGAGCTTGACGCCGATGGGGTTGCGCACCTGGGAGGCGAACTCGATGTGCGCGTGGTCCAGCTGCCGGGTGCGCTCGCCGATCCAGACCATGTGGCCCGAGGTGTCGTACAGCCGCCCGGTGCGCGAGTCGACGCGGGTCAGCGCCGTCTCGTAGTCGAGCAGCAGCGCCTCGTGGGAGGCGTAGAACTCGACGGTCTTGAACTCCTCCGGGTCGGTGCCGCAGGCCTTCATGAAGTTGAGCGCGTTGTCGATCTCGCGGGCCAGCTGCTCGTACCGCTGGCCGGACGGGGACGACTTCACGAAGTCCTGGTTCCAGGCGTGCACCTGGTGCAGGTCGGCGTAGCCGCCGGTGGTGAAGGCGCGCACCAGGTTGAGCGTGGAGGCGGACGCGTTGTACATCCGCTTCAGGCGCTCGGGGTCCGGGATGCGGGCCTTCTCGTTGAAGTCGAAGCCGTTGACGGAGTCGCCGCGGTACGTCGGCAGGGTCACGCCGTCGCGGGTCTCGGTGCCCTTGGAGCGCGGCTTGGAGTACTGCCCCGCGATGCGGCCCACCTTCACGACGGGCACGGACGCCGCGTACGTGAGGACGGCGCCCATCTGGAGCAGGGTCTTCAGCTTGTTCCGGATGTGGTCGGCGGACACCGCGTCGAAGGCCTCGGCGCAGTCGCCGCCCTGGAGCAGGAACGCCTCTCCCTTGGCGACGGACGCCAGTCGGGCGCGCAGCTGGTCGCACTCGCCCGCGAAGACGAGCGGCGGATACGACTCGAGGTCCGCGATCACATCGCGCAGAGCCTCGGCATCGGGGTACTCGGGCTGCTGCGCCGCGGGCAGGTTTCGCCAGGTGTTGCCACCGGTGGTGGTGGTCTTAGCGTTCACGGTCACCTCGTCAACATTACGGGGTGCGGAGCCCCGTCCATTCACCCGCTCACCAAGTGAGACGGAGCCGACAGCCTCCGCGCGGCCGGGCGGGTGATGGGTTAGGGTGCCGCTCATGCGTACGCAGACGACGAACCAGAACTGGTGGTGGCCCGCTCTCCCGGCGGCCCACTGACTCTGCGCACCCAGACTCGCGAAGGCCGCCCGAGGGGCGGCCTTCAGTGTTTCCGGGACTCCCCGGGCGGGCCGTTCCTCTCCGAGTGAGAAGGAACCCCATCGATGCACCTCACCGACCTGCTGTCCGACGACCGGCCGTTCGCCCTGCTGCGCCGCCGCACCCCGGGCCACGACCACGACACGGTCGAGGTCCTGATCGGCCCGACGGGCACGTACGAGCGGCTCGCGGACATCCCCGAAGGGCTCGCGCTCGTGCCCTTCCGGCAGATCAGGGAGCGCGGCTTCGACGTCCGCGACGACGGCACGCCGCTCACCGTCCTGACCCCGCAGGTGCGCCGCGAGATGCCGCTCGCCGAGGCGCTCGCCGCGCTGCCCGCGCACGACGTGCGGGTCGAGGGCGGCGCCTTCGACGTGGACGACACCGCGTACGCGGACATCGTGGAGCGGGTGCTGCGCGAGGAGATCGGCCGGGGCGAGGGCGCCAACTTCGTCATCCGGCGTACGTACGAGGGGCACATCCCGGACTTCGGCAGGGCCGACGCCCTCGCGCTCTTCCGGCGGCTGCTCGTCGGCGAGCGGGGCGCCTACTGGACGTACGTCGTGCACACCGGGGAGCGGACGCTGGTCGGGGCGAGCCCGGAGGTCCACGTCCGGATGTCCGGCGGGACCGTCGTCATGAACCCGATCAGCGGGACCTACCGCTACCCGGCCGCCGGGCCCACCGCCGACGACCTGCTGTCCTTCCTCTCCGACGGCAAGGAGATCGAGGAGCTGTCGATGGTCGTCGACGAGGAGCTCAAGATGATGTGCACCGTCGGCGACATGGGCGGTGTGGTGGTCGGGCCGCGCCTGAAGGAGATGGCCCATCTCGCGCACACCGAGTACGAGCTGCGCGGCAGGTCGTCGCTGGACGTGCGGGAGGTCCTGAAGGAGACGATGTTCGCGGCGACCGTCACCGGCTCGCCCGTGCAGAACGCCTGCCGGGTGATCGAGCGGCACGAGGCCGGCGGCCGGGGCTACTACGCGGGCGCCCTCGCCCTCATCGGCCGCGACGCGGGCGGCGCGCAGACCCTGGACTCCCCCATCCTGATCCGTACCGCCGACATCAGTGCGGCCGGGCGGCTGCGGGTCCCGGTGGGCGCCACGCTGGTACGCGGCTCCGACCCGATGGGCGAGGTTGCCGAGACCCACGCGAAGGCGGCCGGGGTCCTCGCCGCGCTCGGCGTCCGGCCGGGCCGCCCGCGCGCGGAGGGCGCAGGCCCCGCCCTCGCCGACGATCCGCGGGTGCGGGCGGCGCTCGACGGGCGGCGGGCCTCCCTCGCGCCGTTCTGGCTGCGCATGCAGGAGCCGCGGGACGAGCTGGCCGGGCACGCGCTCGTGGTGGACGGCGAGGACACGTTCACCGCGATGCTCGCGCACGTGCTGCGCTCCCTGGGCCTTCGGGTGTCGGTGCGGCGCTACGACGAGGCGGGGCTGCGGGAGACGGTGCTCGCGCACCGGGGCCCTGTCGTGCTCGGCCCCGGCCCCGGCGACCCGTCCGACCTCACCGACCCGAAGATGCGCTTTCTGCGGTCGCTGACGGCCGAGGTGATCCGCACCCACCCGTACGGCGTGCTCGGCGTCTGTCTCGGGCACGAGCTGATCGCGGCGGAGCTGGGCCTGGAGATCGTGCGCAAGGACGTGCCGTACCAGGGGGCGCAGACCCGCGTCGAGCTGTTCGGGCGGCCGGAGACCGTCGGCTTCTACAACAGCTTCGTGGCGCGGTGCGACGCGGAGACGCGGGCGGAGCTGGCCGCGCACGACGTGGAGGTCGCCGTGGACGGCGTCGGCGGCGAGGTGCACGCCGTGCGCGGCCCCTCCTTCGCGGGCGTGCAGTTCCACCCGGAGTCGGTGCTGACGCTGCGCGGCACCGGCATCGTGCGGGACCTGCTCGGTCAGCTGCTCGCCTCGGCGGGCACGAGGACGTTCTCGGAGCGGCGGCCCGCGCTGTAGTCGAGGACGTTGCGCACCGTGGTGTCGATGATCTGGCCGACCGCGTCCGTCGTGTAGTACGCCTGGTGCGAGGTGACGACGACGTTGGGGAACGTGACGAGGCGGGCCAGGGTGTCGTCCTCGACGACCTCCAGGGACTTGTCGAGGAAGAACAGCCCGGCCTCCGCCTCGTACACGTCGAGGCCCACGCCCGTGAAGCGGCCCGCCCGCAACTCCCCGACCAGGGCGTGGGTGTCGATCAGGCCGCCCCGGCTGGAGTTCACCAGGATCGCGTCGTCCTTCATCGTGCGCAGCTCGTCGGCGCCGATGAGGTGCCGGGTGGCGGGGAGCAGCGGCACGTGCAGGCTGACCAGGTCCGCCTCGGCGAGGAGCCGGTCCTTGTCCACGTACGTCATGCCGAGGGCGGCGCAGGCGGGGTTCTCGGCGACGTCCCAGCCGAGCAGCCGCATGCCGAAGCCGTGCGCGATGCGGGTGAAGGCCTCGCCGATCTTGCCCGTGCCGAGCACGCCGACGGTGCGGCCGCGCAGGTCGCGGCCCATCAGCCCGTCGAGGCGGAAGTCGAAGTCGCGGGTGCGGTTGCTGGCGCGGACGATGCGGCGGTTGACGGCCATCGCCAGGGTCCAGGCGAACTCGGCCACGGAGTAGGGCGAGTAGGACGAGACGCGGGCGACGGTCAGGCCGAGCCGCTCGGCGACCCGCAGGTCGATGTTGTTGAACCCGGTGGAGCGCTGGGCGATCATCTGCGTCCCGCCGGCGGCGAGGGTCTGCAGGACGTGGTTGTTCAGGGTCGCGTTGACGCTGGAGGAGATGATCTCGTAGCCGGCGGCGATGGGGGCGGTGTCCTCGTTCAGGAACACGTCGAGGCAGCGCACGTCGTGGTGTCCCGCGAAGGCCTTCTCGATCAGCGGCTTCTCGTCCGCCTGCACGCCGAACGCGAGGATCTCCATGGGCGCGAGTCTAGGTACCGCGCGCAGGGACGGCACCCGGAGCACACAGGGACGGCGCCCGGGGCCGGGGCCGTCCCTGCATGCGGTGGCGTCAGCCGAAGAAGACGCCGACCTCCTTGTACAGCGCCGGGTCGACCGTCTTCAGCTTCGCCGTGGCCTGCGCGATCGGGACGCGGACGACGTCCGTGCCCTGCAGCGCGACCATCTTGCCGAAGTCGCCGTCCCGTACCGCGTCGATGGCGTGCAGGCCGAAGCGGGTGGCGAGCCAGCGGTCGAAGGCGCTCGGGGTGCCGCCGCGCTGGACGTGCCCGAGGACCGTGGTGCGCGCCTCCTTGCCGGTGCGCCCCTCGATCTCCTTGGCCAGCCACTCGCCGACCCCGGAGAGCCTGACGTGCCCGAAGGAGTCCTGCGACCCGTCCTTGAGGACCATCTCGCCGTCCTTGGGCATGGCGCCCTCGGCGACGACGACGATCGGGGCGTACGACGCCTTGAAGCGCGAGGTCACCCAGGCGCAGACCTGGTCGACGTCGAAGCGCTGCTCGGGGATGAGGATGACGTTGGCGCCGCCCGCGAGGCCCGAGTGGAGCGCGATCCAGCCCGCGTGGCGGCCCATGACCTCGACGACGAGGACGCGCATGTGCGACTCGGCGGTGGTGTGCAGGCGGTCGATCGCCTCGGTGGCGATGCCGACCGCGGTGTCGAAGCCGAAGGTGTAGTCGGTGGCGGAGAGGTCGTTGTCGATGGTCTTCGGGACGCCGACGACCGGGATTCCGTACTCGTCGGTGAGCCGGGCGGCGACGCCGAGGGTGTCCTCGCCGCCGATCGCGATGAGGGAGTCGACCTCGTGCTTGGCGAGGTTCTCCTTGATGCGCCGCACGCCGTTCTCCGCCTTGAACGGGTTGGTGCGCGAGGAGCCGAGGATGGTGCCGCCGCGCGGCAGGATGCCGCGGACCGCGGGGATGTCGAGCGGGACGGTGTCGCCCTCCAGCGGACCGCGCCAGCCGTCCCGGAAGCCGACGAAGTCGTAGCCGTACTCCTGCACGCCCTTGCGGACGATGCCCCGGATGACGGCGTTGAGCCCGGGGCAGTCGCCGCCTCCGGTCAGTACGCCAATTTTCTTGGCCCCCATAGGAAAAGTCCCTTCGCCTCAGTGACCTGATGCGAGTCACGCTAATGGTGACCCAGGTCACTCCGGGACGGTACGAACGGTCAATTCCTGTACTGCGCAGGCAAGTTGATCACGCGCTTTCACTCGTACGAGGGTCACGCGACGGCTGCCTCGGGGTCAGGCGTCGTCCAGGCCCCGCTCGATCGCGTACCGCACGAGCTCGACCCTGTTGTGCAGCTGGAGCTTGCCGAGGGTGTTCTGGACGTGGTTCTGCACGGTGCGGTGCGAGATGACCAGGCGCTCGGCGATCTGCTTGTAGCTCAGGCCCTTGGCGACCAGGCGCAGCACCTCCGTCTCGCGGTCGGTGAGCCGCGGGGCCTCCGGGTCGTCCGGGGTGCCGGCGGCGGGCTCGGTGGCCAGGCGGCGGTACTCGCCGAGGACCAGGCCCGCGAGGCCCGGCGTGAAGACCGCGTCGCCGACGGCCGTGCGGCGCACCGCGTCGATCAGCTCCTCGGTGGACGCCGACTTCAGGAGGTAGCCGGTCGCGCCGGACTTGACCGCTTCCAGGACGTCGGCGTGCTCGCCGCTCGCGGAGAGGACCAGGACGCGCAGCGCCGGGTTGGCGCCGACGAGCTCCTTGCAGACCTGCACGCCCGGCTTCAGCGGGAGGTTCAGGTCGAGGACCAGGACGTCGGGGGTGACCGCCTGGGCGCGGCGGACCGCCTGCTCGCCGTCGCCCGCCGTGGCGACCACGTCGAGGCCGGCCTCCGCGAGGTCGCGGGCGACCGCGTCGCGCCACATGGGGTGGTCGTCGACGACCATGACCCTGGTGGGGGCGGCCGCGGCGGGCCCTGCCGTGCCCGTGGCCGCTGCCGTCCCGGTGGCCCCCGTGGCCTCGGCCGTCACGGTGGCCCCTGCCGTCCCGACGGCCTCGGCCGTCTCGGCGGCCTCCGTGGCCGGATTCTGCCTCTGGTGCTCGTTCATCTCGCCTTTCCCGCCTTCCCCCGTGCCTCCCGCGCCTCCGCGCGCGGCACCTTCAGTTCCACTTCCGTCCCCTGGCCCGGCACCGAGATCAGCTCGGCCGTGCCCCCGATGTCCCGCAGCCGCCCCCGGATCGACAGCGCGACCCCGAGCCGGCCCTCCCCCTCGGCCTCCGCGAGCCGCCCCTCCGGGATGCCGGGGCCGTCGTCCCTGACCGTCACGATCACGTCGTCCGGCTCGTCCTCGACCAGGATCCAGGCGCGGGCGTCGGCGCCCGCGTGTCGGCGGACGTTGTCCAGGGCGGCGCCGACGGCGGCCGCCAGCTCCCGCGCGGCCCGCGGCGCGAGGAGGACCGGCGCGCCCGGCTCGGAGAGCGTCACCTTCGACCCGGCGTGCGGGGCGAGGAGCGAGCGCAGATCGCACGGCGCCGTGTCGTCCGGCTCGTCGTCCGGCACCTCGACCTCGCGTACGACCGCGCCCTGCGAGACGTCCTCCGACGCGTGCGAGGCGGGGACCAGGCCCCCGGCGACCAGGGTGCGCAGCGCGACCTCCTGCTCGCCCGCGAGCCGGCCGAGCTCCGCGGCCTCGCCGCCGATGGCCGTGCCGCGGCGCTGCACCATGGCGAGGACCTGAAGCACGCTGTCGTGGATGTCGCGGGCGAGCCGTTCGCGCTCGCGGGTCGCGGCCTCTATCTCCAGGGCGCGGGCCAGGGTGCGCTCGGAGGCGCGGGCCAGCTCCACGACGTATCCGATGGCGATGGAGGCGATGCAGACCAGCAGGACGTTGTGCAGGGTGTCGCGGCTGAACGCGCCGCGCTGCACCACGTTGGCGACGCCGACCAGGAGGGACGCCGAGGCCGCCCAGCGCCAGCCGCCCTTGATCGCGAACGCGAGCACGGAGCCCGCGGTCCATATGGAGGGAAGCGTCGGGCCGCCGTCGACGATCCGCTGCTGGGAGTCGGCGAGCGGCGTGAGCAGGATGCCCACGATCGCGACGGTCAGGTCGGCGAAGAGGAAGCGCCGGGTGCAGCTCGCCGCGTTCGCGACGCGGGGCAGGGTGGCCAGCGTCCAGGGGGCGAGCACCGCGTAGTAGGCGACGGCGAGCCAGGGGCGGTCCAGCTTCTCGTGCGCCGCGACGAAGAGGCCGATCGCGTACAGCATCGTCAGGACGCGGTAGGCGGTGAGCGCGCGCCACAGCGGCTGCTCGACCGACATCCTCATGACTTTCTCGCGCTTGGCCATGTCCCCCACCGCCGTCTTCCCACCCGTTCCCCGCCCCTGAACGGACGCGGCTAAGCGCCGGAACGTTCCTTGTCGCCCGCGCCCTTCTCCGCGCTCTTCTCGGCGCTCTTCTCCAGGGCCTTGGCGGCCTTGGCCTCCTCGGCGATCTGGCGCTTCGCGGCTGTCGCGTACATGTCGACGTACTCCTGGCCGGAGAGCTTCATGATCTCGTACATGACCTCGTCGGTCAGCGCGCGGAGCACGAAGCGGTCCTGCTCCATGCCCTGGTAGCGGCGGAAGTCGAGCGGCTTGCCGATGCGGATGCCGGGCCGCATCAGCTTGGGCAGCACCTTGCCGGGCGGCTGGATCTTCTCCGTGTCGATCATCGCGACGGGGAGCACGGGGGCGCCGGTGGCGAGCGCCACGCGGGCGAGGCCGCCGGGCTTGCCGCGGTAGAGGCGTCCGTCGGGCGAGCGGGTGCCCTCGGGGTAGATGCCGAAGAGCTCGCCGCGCTCCAGGACGTCGATGCCGCTCTTGATCGCCGCCTCGCCCGCGCCGCGCCCGCCGGAGCGGTCCACCGGGAGCTGGCCCACGCCCTTGAAGAAGGCCGCGGTCAACTTGCCCTTCACGCCCGGCGAGGTGAAGTACTCCGCCTTGGCGATGAAGGTGACCTTCCGGTCGAGGACCGCGGGCAGGAAGAAGGAGTCCGAGAACGAGAGGTGGTTGCTGGCCAGAATCGCGGGGCCTTCGGCGGGGACGTTCTCAAGGCCCTCCACCCAGGGCCTGAAGCCGAGCTTCAGCGGCCCTCCGATGGCAACCTTCATTGCGCCGTAGATCAAACCGAGTGCCTCCTGTGTCTGTGGATCAGACCTTAACCCGGGGTACCGCCAATGGGCCCGACGACCCTGGTCGGTGTCAGTCCGGTCGCGTACGGTGAAGTACTCCCACCTCTCACGAAGGAGACCGACGTGCCGGTCCTCCCCGGAGCCGAGCCGTACCGCCACGAAGGCGGCGAGGTCGGCGTCCTCCTCTGCCACGGCTTCACCGGATCCCCGCAGTCGCTGCGCCCCTGGGCCGAGCATCTGGCGGAGCGCGGCCTGACCGTCTCGCTGCCGCTGCTGCCCGGTCACGGCACCCGCTGGGAGGACATGCAGATCACCGGCTGGCAGGACTGGTACGCGGAGGTGGAGCGCGAGCTGCGCGGCCTCGTCGACCGGTGCGAGCGGGTCTTCGTCTTCGGGCTCTCGATGGGCGGTGCGCTCGCGCTGCGGCTCGCCGCGAAGCACGGCGACGCGATCAGCGGCCTCGTCCTGGTCAACCCGGGGAACAAGGTGCACGGCGCGGCGGCGCACACCCTGCCGGTCGCCCGGCACCTGGTGCCGAGCACCAAGGGCATCGTCAGCGACATCGCCAAGCCCGGCTCCGAGGAGATCGGCTACCACCGCATCCCGCTGCACGCCGCCCACTCGCTGCGCCGCTTCTTCCGCCTGGTCGACGCCGAACTGCCGCAGGTGACGCAGCCGTTGATGGTGCTGCACAGCCCGCACGACCACGTGGTGCCGCCCGCCGACTCGGCGCGGATCCTCAGCCGCGTCTCCTCCCGGGACGTCACGGAGATCCTGCTGGAACAGAGCTACCACGTCGCGACGTTGGATTACGACGCGGACCGGATCTTCGAGGAGAGCCACACGTTCATCGACCGGCTCGCCCCCAGCTTCGGCAAGGAAGGGACGGCAACCGGTGGCTGAGCACGAGGCGGACCGCGAGGAGAGCCGCGAGCCCGAGAAGGTTCCCGGCAAGGGCGAGGAGCCGCCCGAGGGCCTGCCCCTGGACGAGGACGCCGCCTGGCAGGCGATCGTCGCGGGGTACGGCGAGGAGCCCGCGGACCCGCCGGGCGCCAAGCCCTTCAAGTCGGTCGACGGCCTGGCGCTCCTGGAGGCGGAGTCGAACGGGCCAGCGGGCGGCCCGGGGGCGGGCCCGGTCAAGGACGCCGAGGACAAGCCGGGCGGCGGCAAGCCGCTCGGCAGCTCCGTCTCGTTCGCGCCCGGCGTCGGCGGCCCCCGCGACTACACCACCCCTGAGCCCTCCGAGGACGACTTCGACGCCGACGACGAGGGTCACTTCGTGCCGCCGGAGCCGCCGCCGCTCCCCGAGGCGGACGTGACCGCCAGGTTCGCCTGGCTCGCCGTGCTCGGCGGGCCGCTGCTCATCCTGCTCGCGGTGCTCTTCGGCTGGCAGATGACGTGGTGGCTGACCACGCTCGGCATCGGCGGCTTCCTCGGCGGCTTCGCCACGCTCGTGATGCGGATGGGCGGCGACGACGAGGAGGACGACGACCCGGGGCGCGGCGCGGTCGTCTGACCCCGGCACCAGCGAGAGGGCCCGTCCGGACAGCTCCGGGCGGGCCTTTCGTATGCCCGCACCCGGATGGAACCCGATCCCGGTCAGCGGCGAAGAAGGGGTGAACCACCGAACGAGCCCAAGCCTTCGAGGCGTTCAGACGAACGAAAGGAGCCCCGATGACCGTCGATCCCGGCGTCCCCCTCGGTGCGCACCACCCCGAGGCCCGCGCCGGTCGGCCCGTGCTCCACCGGGGAGAGCACGAGCCGCCGCCCGGGCAGCCCGAGCCGAGTGACGCCCGGTCCATCGAACGGTCCCGGGACGAGCCCGAGCAGTTCGCCGTCCTCTACGACCGGCACGCCGACTCCGTATACCGGTACGCGGCACGTCGGCTCGGCCCCGAGGCGGCGGAGGATCTGATGGCCGACACCTTCATCACCGCCTTCAGGCAGCGCCACCGCTACGACCCGGCGCGGGCCGACGCCCGCGCCTGGCTGTTCGGCATCGCGACCAACCTCATCGGCCGGCACCGCAGGGCCGAGGCCCGCCGCTTCAAGGCGCTGGCGCGGGTGCCCTCGCCGGTGCCGCACGAGGAGCCGGTCGCCGACCGCGCGGTGGCCCGAGCGGGCGCCGCGGGGCTCCGCACGGACCTGGCGGCGGCGCTGGCCGGGCTCTCCGCCCGCCACCGCGACGTGGTCCTCCTCGTGGCGTGGGCCGACCTCAGCTACGAGGAGGCGGCGCAGGCGTTGGGGGTGCCCGTCGGCACCGTCAGATCACGGCTGCACCGGGCTCGCAGCGCGTTGCGCGAAGCACTGGGCGGGTCCGATCCGACAGCTTTCCAGGAGGCACACGTCCATGAATGAGCTCGATGAACTGCGCGGCTGGGAGGCGGGGACTCCCCCGCTGGACGACGACACCCGCCATCGGGGGCGGGTGCGGCTGTTCGCCGCGATGAACGAACGTCCCGCCACGGTACGGCCGTTGCGGCGCCGCCCCGTGCTGCGCATCGCCCTCACCGGCCTGGTGACGGCCGCGGTGGCGGCGACCCTTCTGGTCACCGGCGACGGTACGGATGAGCGGCAGCAGGCGAAGCCGCCCGCCGTCGGCTCACCGAACGCGGCCACCGTCGCCGCCGCGAAGGTGCTCAGCGGCGCGGCGGCCCGGGAGCGCAGGCACGAGAAGCGGACCGTGGTGCCCCGCGACGACCAGTTCCTCTACTCCAAGCGGGTCATCAAGGAAACGGAGCAGAAGACCGGCGAGGTCAGGACCTACACCGATGAGATGTGGGACTCGGTGGACGGCTCCCGGCGCTCCTTGTCCATGGAGCTCGGCAAGGTCATGTGGGAGGAGCCCATGGGCAAGGGCGAGGGGGTGTGGCCGCCCCGCCGGTGGGCCGAGCTGAAGAAGCTGCCCACCGACCCCGAGAAGCTCGTCCCGGCCATCGTGTCCATGGGCAGCGGCGACACCCCGATCAGCGCACTCACCGAGGACGACCGGTGGCAGGCCTACTTCCTGCTCGGCGAGCTCCTGAAGGCTCCGACGCTGCCCGAAGGGCTGCGCGCCGCGGCCTACGAAGGACTGGCGCTCGTGCCCGGCGTCAAGACGGTCGAAGGGGTCGAGGACTCCGCCGGGCGGCCCGGTGTGGGGATCGCCTACCCCTCCCAATTCAAGGGCAGGTACCTCATCTTCGACCCGAAGTCCTATGCGTTCCTGGGCTTTCGTGATGAGCGGGTCTCGCGCGACGGGAAGAAGACGTACACGCAGCTGTCACACACCGTCGAGTGGGCGGTCGTCGACAAGGTGAGGCAGCGACCGTAGACCTCACCGCGCCTCGTCACCCCGACGGGACGCGGGAACCCTCAGGGCGGCCAGGACCGGCAGGTGGTCCGTGGCCGCCCTCAGGTCTTCCTCGCTCACCCCGGGCAGCCCCAACGGCACGCCGCAGCCCAGGACTTCAATGCCGGGGGTGGTGAAGAGCGCGTCGATGCGCTGGTGCGGGTCGGCCGGCGTCGACGTGTGCTCGCTCCCCCACGGCTTCGCCGCCCAGCAGTCCGTCAGCGCGCCGGCGAGCCTGCGGAACGTCCGCCCGTCGGGCCGCTCGTTGAGGTCGCCGCCCGCCACCGCGTGCTCCACGCCCATCCCCGCGAGCCGGTCGAGGAGCATGCCGCCCTGCTCGTACCGCTCGTCGCTGCTCAGGCTCAGGTGACAGCTCAGGACGCCGAGCCGGGCGCCGCCGAGGCGGACGACGGCGGTGGCGAAGCCGCGCCGGTGCAGGCCAGGGGTGAGCGGCAGCAGCACGTCCTCGGTGCGCTCGACGGTGGCGCGCAGCGAGCAGAGCAGCGCAGGTCCTGCCGCGCTGCCGCCGCCGGAGAGGATCACCAGGTCGGCGGCGCGCGCCAGGCGGGCCAGCTTCTTGCGCCAGCGGAAGAACCGCGGCGCCTCCTGGATCAGGACGAGGTCGGGGGCGCAGGCGGAGATGACCCGGGCGAGCGCGGCGGTGTCGTCGCGCATCGAGCGGATGTTGTAGCTGAGCACCCGGATGACGGCCGAACCGTCCGGTTCGGTGCGGGAGTTGGGGAGCGGTTCGCTGGCCATGGCGATCAAGATACGACAGTGCCCGCCGCTCCCGGAGGGGACGCGACGGGCACCGGTGCGCCGTACGGGCCGATGTCACATGACCGGGTCGGGTTCCCGCGCCAGGTCGGCCGCTCCGACGAGCCCCGCGTCGTTGCCCAGCTGGGCGGCGATCACCTGGGCCTCGGGGCGCCAGGCGGCGCCGACGAGCCAGCGCTTGAAGGACTTGCGGATCGGGTCGAGGACCAGCTCGCCCTCGTCCGAGAGGCCGCCGCCGACGATGAACGCGGACGGGTCGAAGAGCGACGCCAGGTCGGCGAGGCCCGCGCCCGCCCAGCGGGCCAGCTCGCGGTAGGAGTCGATCGCGACGGCGTCGCCCTGCCGGGCGGCCATCGAGATGTGCTTGCCCTCGATGCCCTCGGGGGTGCCGTCGCCCAGCGAGAGCAGGTACTCGGCGTTCTCGGGGGTGGCGTTGGCGCGCTGCATCGCGTACCGCACGAGGGCACGGCCCGAGGCGTACTGCTCCCAGCAGCCCTGGCTGCCGCAGCCGCAGAGCAGGCCGTCGGGCACCATGCGGATGTGGCCGAACTCGGCGGCCACGCCGAAGTGGCCGCGGCGCAGCTTGTTGCCGATGATGATGCCGCCGCCGAGGCCGGTGCCGAGCGTGATGCAGATGACGTTGCGGTGGCCCTTGCCGCCGCCGAAGCGGTACTCGCCCCAGGCCGCGGCGTTGGCGTCGTTCTCCACGACGACCGGCAGGCCGACGCGCTTCTCGACCTCTTCCTTGAGCGGCTCCTGGCGCCAGTCGATGTTCGGCGCGAAGTAGACCGTGGAGCGCTGGCGGTTGACGTATCCGGCGGCGCCGATGCCGACGCCGACGATCTCGTGCCCGGCCCGTGCGCCCGCGACGGCGGAGGCGATCGCGTCGACGATGGCCTCGGAAGTACCAGGGGTCGGCACCTTGAAGGTCGAGAGGATGTTGCCGTCCTCGTCGACCACTCCGGCCGCGATCTTGGTGCCGCCGATGTCGACGCCGATGGTGAGTCCCATGAATCCCTCAGTTCGATCGAGCCCCGCTACGGCCCACCGTACCCGAGGGGGGTCAGTCCAGATCGATGTGTTCCCCTGCCGCGGGACCCTCGTCCCGGCGGTCCTGGCCCCGCGCCCCGCCCTGCGCGCCACCCTCGGCGCCGCGCTTCGGCCCGTCGTCCGGCCCGTCCTTCGCGCCGCCGGCCCGCCCGTCGCCGCGGGTCCACCGGCCCTCCTGGCCCCGGGCCGCGGAGCGGTAGGCGGCGAGCAGCTCGGAGCCGGCCGCCGCGAGGTGGTCGAAGACGTCCGGATTGCGCTCGATGACCGGCTCGACGGCGGCCTTCGCCTCCCGGACGACCTGCCTGACCGTCTGCTCGACGGCGCCCTGCGCGACCGCGCCGAGCAGCGGTGACTGCAGCCCGGAGAGCTTCTCCGAGACGGCGTCGACGAGCTTGCGCAGCTCCTCGGCGGCCGACCCGGTCGGGGCCCCGTACCGGTCGCGGCGGCGGGCCCGCTCGGCCGCGAGATCCTCGGCGCAGGCCTTCTCCCAGGCGTCTGCGTCGACTTCGGGGGCTTCGCGCTCGGTGGCATCGCTCATACCACTCGACGTTACCCGAATGGCGGTCACGCGTTCACCGTCCGTGCGGGGGCGAGGGCGATGACGAGGGCGGGGGCGATGGCGAGGGCGGGGGTGCGAAGGCAGGCTCTCAGTTCCCGCGCGGCCAGAGGCCGGGGTCGGGCGCGAACCGTACCCGCAGCTCGCCCTCGCGCAGCCCCGCCCCGGCGACCGTGCAGCGGCGCAGCGCGGACGGCAGGGTGACGATGCGGCGGAAGGGTCCGGCCGTGACGACGAGTTCGTCGCCGCGCCGGATCAGGCCGAGCTCGTCGCGGGCGACGCCGGGGAGCGGGATGTGCCACACGTACCGGTGGTCCGCCTCCTCGGCGGGGGCCTCGGTGACGGGCCAGGCGACGGGGGCGGGAGCGGTGGCGGGGGCCGGCAGGCCGAGGGCGGCGAGGTCGTCGGGGCCCCGCGGGTCGCGGCCGAGGTGCGGGACCCTGCCGACGCGGCCGTACGCGGACTCCCAGGTGTCGAGCGTCTTGTGCTGCTGGGTGGCGAACCCGGCGAGCCAGGTGTCGGCGCTCGCGTCCGGCAGTACGCGGTTGGCGATCAGGGCCTCGGTGCGCAGGCCGTGCAGGGCCAGGCCGGTGGCGGTGGTGCGGACGGCGTCGGCGCCCGCGGGGCCGGGCTCGGCGACCAGCTGGACGGTGGTGCCGGGGGCCTCGATCACGCGCTGGACGGCGGCGAGCTCGTCCTCCAGGCGGGCCGCGCTCTCGTACAGCCAGGCGGCGGGCAACGGGACGCCGGCGAGCCGGCCGAGCATGGGGCGCAGGGCGCGGGCGGCCTGCCGCTCGGGCGGCAGGAGCCGGCGCAGATAGCGGCGGAGCTGTTCGGGGAGCGCGAGGATCGCGAGCGCGCGGGGTGCGGCGGGCAGGTCGACGACCACGGTGTCGTGGCCGCCGTCCCGGCCGGACTCGTGGGCCGCGTCGCGCAGGGCGCGGAGCAGGGCCAGTTCCTCGGCCCCGGGCAGCGGGGTGAGCTCCTCGCCGTCGAGCCGCTCGGCGCCGAGCAGGTCGAGGGCGGAGGCGGCACGTTCCTGCACGGCGAGCAGGTCGTCCCGGAAGCGGGCGTCGGGGACGAGCCGTCGGACGGTGAGTCCGGGGTGCGCGTCGGCGCCGGGGGCGCCGGGACTGCCGGGACTGCCGGGACTGCCGTGGCTGCCGTGGCTGCCGTGGCTTCCGGCGCCGCCGAGCACCGTGCCGAGGGTGTCGGCGCGGTCGGCGGAGAGCACCAGGGTCCGTTGGCCCGCGCGCGCGGCGGCGAGTGCGGTGGCCGCGGCGAGCGTGGTCCGGCCGGAGCCGCCGGGGCCGGTGACTAGGAGGGTGCGCATGTGGGTGAACGGTACGGGAGGCTGCGCGGGCTTGGCGGGGGCGCCCACTCGCCGCGGGGGGCCGCTTCGTTTGCGGCTTTCGGCTGGGTGTGGTTGCTCGCGCCGTTCCCCGCGCCCCTGGGGAGCGGGGGCTGCGCCCCGCTTCCCCCTCAAGCCCCCCTGGCCCGCTCAGGCTTCCTTCGACTCGACTCGCTTCTTCAAGCCCGCCAGGGCTCGGTCGATGATGACCTTTTCCGCCTTGCGCTTGATCATGCCGAGCATGGGGATCTTGACGTCCACCGTCAGCTTGTACGTGACCTCGGTGCCGGTCCCCGCCGGGCGCAGCAGGTAGGAGCCGTCCAGGGAGCGCAGCATCTGCGACTTCACCAGGGTCCAGCTCACCTCGTCGTCCCCGGTCCAGGTGTAGCCGAGCGTCTGGTCGTCCTTGATCGCGCCCGCGTCCATGACGAGGCGGACCTCCTTGGCGCGGCCCCGCTCGTCGGTGGCGAGGACCTCGGCCTCCTTCACCTCACCCGTCCAGTCGGGGTAGCGCTCGAAGTCGGCGATCACCCCCATGACCTCGGCCGGTGCCGCCTCGATCGTGATGCTCGAGCTGGTGTGTTCGGCCATGGCCGTGGCTCCTCCAGATGCGGTCCGGTACGGGGGTGTCCGAGGTGGTCCTACCGCGTGAAGGCTACCGCGCGGTTCGCCCTCACCACTCCAGGGCCCAGGGCCGCGACGACCCCGCGAAGTGCCCGACGTTCACGCACTCCGTCGCGCCGATGCGCATGCGCCGGACCAGCGGCTGGTGGACGTGGCCGAAGAGCGCGTACCTGGGGCGGGTCCGGTGGATCGCGTCGAGCAGTGCGCGGCTGCCGCGCTCGAAGCGGCGCGCCACCGTGTCGTAGAGGAGCTCGGGAACGTCCGGCGGGATGTGCGTGCACAGCACGTCGACCTCGCCGACCGCCTCGATCTTGGCCGCGTACTCCTCGTCGCTGATCTCGTACGGCGTCCGCATCGGCGTGCGCAGGCCGCCGCCGACGAAGCCGAAGACGCGGCCGCCGATCTCCACCCGCTCGCCGTCCAGGACGGTGGTGCCGGGTCCCGCGTACTCGGGCCACAGGGCGGGGATGTCGACGTTGCCGTAGGTGGCGTAGGTCGGGGTGGGGAAGGCCGCGAACATTTCGGCGTACTGCTTGCGGACCGCGCTCTCGATCGCGGCCGCCCGGTCGACCTCCCCCCAGAGCCGCCCCCCGAACTCCCTGGCCTCGTCGAAGCGGCGGGCGGTGCGCAGCTCCACGAGGCGTGAGGCGTTCTCCGCGCCGAAGAGGGCCGGGAAGATGCCGCGCGAGTGGTCGGCGTAGTCGAGGAAGAGCACGAGGTCGCCCAGGCAGACGAGCGCGTCCGCGCCCTCCCCCGCGCGGGCGAGCCCCTCGGCGTTGCCGTGCACGTCACTGACCACATTGACCCGGAAAGCTGGCATGCCGATCACCCTAGGACGGCGGCCCCGCGGAGGGTAGGGGCCACGGCCCGGCGCCCGTCCACCGGCCGGACCTGCGGTTACTTCCGAGTCGGGAAGACGGTGGCGTACTGTGCGATTCAGACCACAGCGACGTGTGACGCACCGAACATCTGGGCCTGCCCCCCTACCGAACAAGCCATACCGGTGGGTAACGTCCGGGCAGTCCAGTAGTGCTCAGCCCCCCATCTCGACTGAGCACCTGCCCGATCTTGGACCGCACCGTCGCAGCACACAACGTCGTGGCGCCGGCGCCCTTATGTAGGAGCAGCAGTCTTGCGCGAGTTCAGCCTTCCGGCCCTGTACGAGGTCCCTGCGGACGGCAATCTGACCGACATCGTCCGCAGAAATGCCGCGCAGCACCCGGAGGTCGCCGTCATCGGCCGCAAGGTCGACGGCCGCTGGCAGGACGTCACCGCCAAGGCCTTCCTCGCCGACGTGCGCGCCACCGCCAAGGGTCTGATCGCCGCGGGCGTGGGCCCCGGCGACCGGGTCGGCCTGATGTCCCGCACCCGGTACGAGTGGACGCTCCTCGACTTCGCCATCTGGAGCGCCGGCGCCGTCACCGTCCCGGTGTACGAGACGAGTTCGGCCGAGCAGATCCAGTGGATCCTCGGCGACTCCGGCGCCGTCGCCTGCGTCGTGGAGCTCGACGCGCACGCCGCCGCGGTCGAGTCCGTGCGCGACCGGCTGCCCGGCCTCGCGCACGTCTGGCAGATCGACAAGGGCGGCGTCGAGGAGCTGCACGCCGCCGGCGCGGAGGTCGCCGACGAGACCGTCGACGAGCGCAGCGCGGTCGCGGGCGCCGACGACCCGGCCACCATCGTCTACACCTCGGGCACCACCGGACGCCCCAAGGGCTGCGTGCTCACCCACCGCAGCTTCTTCGCGGAGTGCGGCAACGTGGTGGAGCGCCTCAAGCCGCTGTTCCGTACCGGCGAGTGCTCGGTGCTGCTCTTCCTGCCCGTCGCGCACGTCTTCGGACGGCTCGTTGAGGTCGCCGCGCTGATGGCGCCGATCAAGCTCGGCCACGCGCCCGACGTCAAGAACCTCACGGACGAACTCGCCTCCTTCCGGCCGACCATGGTCCTGGGCGTCCCGCGCGTCTTCGAGAAGGTGTACAACTCGGCGCGCGCCAAGGCGCAGGCCGACGGCAAGGGCAAGATCTTCGACAAGGCCGCGGACACGGCGATCGCGTACAGCCGCGCGCTCGACACCACCGCGGGGCCCTCGCTCGGCCTGAAGGTCAAGTACAAGGTCTTCGACAAGCTGGTCTACAGCAAGCTGCGCGCGGTCCTCGGCGGCCGCGGCGAGTACGCGATCTCCGGCGGCGCGCCGCTCGGCGAGCGCCTCGGCCACTTCTTCCGCGGCATCGGCTTCACGGTCCTGGAGGGGTACGGCCTGACGGAGTCCTGTGCGGCCACCGCCTTCAACCCGTGGGACCGCCAGAAGATCGGCACGGTCGGCCAGCCGCTGCCGGGCTCGGTGGTCCGCATCGCCGACGACGGCGAGGTGCTGCTCCACGGCGAGCATCTGTTCAAGGAGTACTGGAACAACGAGGGCGCCACCGAAGAGGCGCTGGCGGACGGCTGGTTCCACACCGGTGACATCGGCACGCTCGACGAGGACGGCTATCTGCGCATCACCGGCCGCAAGAAGGAGATCATCGTCACCGCGGGCGGCAAGAACGTGGCCCCCGCCGTGATCGAGGACCGCATCCGCGCGCACGCGCTGGTCGCCGAGTGCATGGTCGTCGGCGACGGCCGCCCGTTCGTGGGCGCGCTCGTCACGGTCGACGACGAGTTCCTCGGCCGCTGGGCCGCGGAGCACGGCAAGCCCGCGGGGTCGACGGCGACGTCGCTGCGGGACGACGCGGATCTGCTCGCGGCGATCCAGAGCGCGGTGGACGACGGCAACGCGGCGGTCTCCAAGGCGGAGTCCGTACGGAAGTTCCGGGTGCTCGGCTCCCAGTTCACGGAGGAGTCGGGGCATCTGACGCCGTCGCTGAAGCTGAAGCGGAATGTCGTGGCGAAGGATTACGCGGACGAGATCGAGTCGATCTACCGGGGCTAGCCTCGGGCTGCGTGAACGGGGGCGCCCACGCGCCGTGGGGGGGGGCTTGTTCCGTCGCGAGTGCGGCTGATTCGTGGCCGCTTGCGCAGTTCCCCGCGCCCCTGAATGCCGGGGCTGCGCCCCGCTTTCCCCGCATCCCGGGAGGCGGCGGAGCCGCCTTTCAGGGGCGCGGGGAACTGCGCGGGTATGGACCACCGGCCGTCAGCCGCACCGCAACCAGCCGCGGCAGAACCGTAGGCGGCCTTTAGGGGCGCGGGGAACTGCGCGATCAGCCACGGCGGCGTGGCAGACGGTCCGCGTTACAGGAGGGCACGGAGGCGCTCCGCCAGGAGATCCCAGCGCCACTTCTCCTCCACCCACGCCCGGCCCCGCTCCCCCATCCGCGCGCGAAGCGCCCCGTCGCCGAGCAGGGCGACGATCCGGTCGGCCGCCTCCTCGGGCGAGCCGCCCGGGACGACCCACCCCGTCTCCCCGTCGAGCACCGCGTCCGGCGCCCCGCCGGAGTCGCCGGCGACGACCGGGAGGCCCGTCGCGGACGCCTCCAGGTAGACGATGCCGAGGCCCTCGACGTCCAGGCCCCCGCGCCGCGTCCGGCACGGCATGGCGAAGACGTCCCCCGCGCCGTAGTGCGCGGGAAGCTCCCCCCACGGCACCGCCCCGGTGAACCGCACGGAATCGGCCACTCCCGTCTCGGCGGCGAGCCGGCGCAGGTCCTTCTCGTACGGGCCGCCCCCCACGATGAGCAGCACCGCGTCCGGCTCCGCGGCGAGAATCCTCGGCAGGGCGCGGATCAGCGTGTCCTGCCCCTTGCGCGGCACCAGACGCGAGACGCAGACCACGACGGGCCGGTCGGTGAGGCCGAGCCGGGCCCGTACCTCCGCGCCGCCGGAGCCGGGGTGGAAGGTCTTCTCGTCGACGCCGGGCGGCAGTTGGACCATGCGGCCCGCCGCCGCCGGGGTCAGCGCCCCGGCGATCCGGGAGCGGGTGTACTCGCCGAGATAGGTGATCGTGTCCGTCGACTCGCCGATCCGCCGCAGCAGCCCGCGCGCGGCGGGCAGTTGGGCCCAGCCCGCCTCGTGGCCGTGGGTGGTGGCGACGATCCGGCGCGCGCCCGCCCTGCGCAGCGCGGGCGCCATGAGCCCGAGCGGCGCGGCCGCCCCGAACCACACCGACGTACAGCCGTGTTCGCGCAGCAGCTCGACCGTGCGACGGGTGACGCGCGGGGTCGGCAGCAGCATCGTCGTACGGTCGCGTACGACCTGGAAGGGCTGTTCGGCGTCGAAGGCGGCGGTGGCCTCGGCGCCCTCGCGGCCGCGCTTCCAGGTGGAGGCGTGCACGACGATCTGCTCGGGGTCCAGGCGCAGCGCCATGTTGTGCAGGAACGCCTGGATGCCACCGGGCCTGGGCGGGAAGTCGTTCGTGACGATCAGGGTCTTGTGCATCGCGCACGACAGTACCGAAAGGCCCGCCGCGGCACGGAGTGCCCTCCGGGCCACCGACCCGCTCCGCGGCGCCGCACGGCCCAGCCTCTTCGCCCTGGCCCGGACCCGCCCGGCATCATGGCTCCCCGAATCGCAATGAAATAGCAGGAAAGGGGTGAAGTGCACATGATGCGCATCCTGACCGTCTGGGTCCTGACCAGAACCGTCCTGCTGCTGTGTGTCCTCCATGTGCTCGCCGGTCCGGGCCCGGACGTGACCAGCGACGTCTCCGTCATCTACCAGGGCTGGTACGAGGTTCTGCGCACCGGCACCTTCCCGCTCGACGACGTCACCTGGCAGTACCCGCCCGCCGCCGCCCTCACGGTCCTCTCCCCCGCCCTGCTGCCCTTCCTCGGCTACGCCACGGCCTTCTTCGTCCTCGCCCTGCTCTGCGACGCCGCGGTCTGCGGACTGCTCCTGTACGCGGGCCGGCGCCCCGGCAAGTCGCCGCGCGGCGCCTGGACGTGGGTCGTGGGCGTGGCCCTGCTGGGGCCCACCGTGTACGCCCGTTACGACGTGATGGTGGTCGCCGTCGCCGTCGCCGCGCTGCTCGCCGGGGCGCGGCACCCGCGCACCATGGGGGTGCTCGCCGGGTTCGGGGCGCTGCTCAAGGTGTGGCCGGTGCTGCTGCTCGTCGGCGCGCCGCGCGGGCGGGCGACCCGGCGGTCCTGGGCCGCGGCGGCGGGCACGGCCTGCGCCCTCACCCTGGCCTTCGTCGTGCCGATGCCGGGCGCCCTCGCCTTCCTCACCTTCCAGCGCGACCGCGGCACCGAGGTGGAGTCCCTCGGCGCCCTCGTCCTGCACGTCGGGCGCCATCTCGGCTGGCGGGGCGAAGTGCGGCTCAACTACGGCTCGGTGGAGTTCCTCGGCCCGTACGTGTCGCTGGTGAGCACCGCGGCGCAGGCGCTGACGGTCGCCGCGTTCTGCTGGCTCCTGGTGTGGCGGCTGCGGGCCGCGACCCGGGTCGCGAGCACGCCCGCCGATGCGGCCTTCGTGGCCGTGCTGCTCTTCACCACCACGAGCCGGGTGATCAGCCCGCAGTACATGCTCTGGCTGATCGGCGTCGGCGCGGTCTGCCTGGTGTTCCGCGGCGGCCGCATGGAGGTCCCGGTGCGGCTGGTGCTCGCGGCCACGTTCGTCACGTTCCTGGAGTTCCCGGTGTGGTTCTCGCACGTGGTGGCGAGCGATCCGCTGGGCGTGGCGCTGCTCCTCGTACGCAACGGCCTGCTGGTCGCCGCGACCGTGCTGGCCTGCCGGAACCTGTGGCGGCAGACGGTGTCCGAACCGTACCGGGCACAGCGGTACCCGGTGCCGGACCAGCTCAGCCAAGCTCCGCACGCAGATACGTACGCCAGCGCGCCGTGAAGTCCCCGGGCGTGGTGTCCAGGACGTCCCGCAGCGCGTCCCGGACCGCGCCGGCCCGCTTGTCGTGGGCGCCCACCGCCCGGTAGAAGTCCGTCAGCTTCCGCTCGCCCCACTGCTCGGCGATCATCCGGCAGGCCAGCCAGGCGCCCTCGTAGGCCCCCGAGAGCCGCGCCGCGTCCCCCGCGAAGCCGAAGTCGTCGTCCTCGGGAAGCGCGTCCGGCGCCTCCCCCCGCTGCACCGCACGCCGCAGTTCGGGCGCGGCCTGCGCCGCGGTGCGCCCCGTGCCGCGGTAGCCCACCCAGTCCGCGAAGCCCTCGGAGAGCCAGAGCGGGGTGGCCGCGGAGGTCTGCGCGCGGGTCGCCACGTGGGTCG
The DNA here is from genome assembly GCF_055591085.1 of Streptomyces sp. NPDC041713. Classification (NCBI taxonomy): domain Bacteria; kingdom Bacillati; phylum Actinomycetota; class Actinomycetes; order Kitasatosporales; family Streptomycetaceae; genus Streptomyces; species Streptomyces sp. NPDC041713. The sequence goes on along the minus strand of NZ_JBVIZY010000001.1, from coordinate 679,718 downwards.
CCTCGTGGGTGAGGACGACCTGCCTGCCGAAGTCGCCGAGAACGCCGTACGCCTCGGGGTTGACGATGATCCGGTCGGCGGGCGCCCGGCCGGACCCGCCCGCCTCACCCGTGGTGACCGCCGCGATCCCCCGGTACCCGGACGCGGACGCCCCGAGCAGCCCCGCCATGTCGTCCAGGGAGCGCGGCACGAGGACGACGACCTTCCCCGGCCAGCCGCCCGGCCAGGCGTCCCGCACGTGCGGCACCGCCCGGTCGGCGAGTTCACGGTGGGCGCGCAGCTCCGCGGCGCTCTGCCCGACGCCGAGGACGAGGCTGTGCGCGCCCCGCTCGACGCGCACGCGCCCCTGGTCCCAGAGCTGCTGGCCGGACTTCTTCGCGGGGCGCTCGGAGGTGACGTACCACCGGCCGTCGCCGCAGCGCAGCGAGAGCGTGCGCTCCGCGGTGACCGGGGCGCGGTCCTGGCCCTTGATGCGGTAGAGGAGTTCGGCGCTCGCGGTGGCCTCGGCGCCGGTGCGCTCCAGCCCGGTCAGCCGGTACTCCCAGGAGTCCAGCGGCACGTCGTCGACGCGCTCGAAGAGGTCCGGGGCGCCCTTCTCGGGCCGCTCGGTCCGCTCGTACGCCGTGGCGTCGTCGGCGAGGACGGCCCGCGCGCGCCGCTCCAGGAGTCTGCGTACGTCGTCGGCGGCGGCGTCCGGGACCGGGTCGCCGCCGCAGCCGGAGAGCAGGGCGAGGCAGAGCGCGCCGCACAGCGCCACCACCCACGACCCGCGTCCGCGACCAGCCACCTTCCCGATCGTACGGGGCGGGTCCGGCCGCCCGCCGGTCAGACCCGCGTCACGGAGGAGACCGGCATCATGCCGACGGGGTCGTAGCGGACCGCGGCCCCGGGGTACGGGGCGTGCAGCACCTGGCCGTTGCCCATGTACATCCCGATGTGGCTGGCGTCGTCGCGGTAGGCGACCAGGTCGCCGGGCCTGGCCTCGGACAGGGACACCTGGCGCCCGGCGTACCGCTGGGCCTGCGAGGTGCGCGGCAGGGCGACGCCGGCCTGGGCGTACGACCACTGCATGAGGCCGGAACAGTCGAATCCGGAGGGTCCGCTGGCGCCCCACACGTACGGGCGGCCGACCGCTGAGCGGGCGGCCGCGATGGCGGCGGCGGCCCGCGAGGAGGCGGGGGCGCCGCCGAGCTCGGGCAGTGCGGCGCGCTCGCCGGAGCGCGAGGATCTCCCGTACGCGCCGCGCTCCCCGCTCGGCAGGAAGTTGAGCAGCTTCCTGGCCTTGGCCAGCTTGTGCTCGACGGTGCGCTTGTGGCGGGCGACGGCGGTGCGGCTCTTCTCCAGCTCGGCGAGTTTGCGGCCCGCCTCCGTGCGCTCCTGCGCGAGCGTGCGCTGGGCCCGCTGCAGATCGGCGAGTTCGCCCGCCTGACGGGCGCCGACGCGGTCGAGGACCGAGGCCCGGTCGAGGTAGCCGTCCGGGTCGGAGGAGAGCAGCAGGGCCAGTGAGGGGTCGATGCCGCCGGACCGGTACTGCGCGCCGGCCAGCGCGCCGAGCGCCCCGCGCATCCGGTTGATGCGCTCCTGGCCGCGCGCGACGCTGTCCTTGGCCCGGCCGACCTGCGCACGGAGCTTGTCGGCGCGCTCATCGGCCTTGTTGTACAGCTCGGTTGCCTGCTCGGCCTGCTCGTACAGCCGGTCCACGGTGGCCCGGGTGTCGGACGGCTTGTCCTGCGGCGCGGCGCCCGCCGGCGCGGCGCCGAGGGCCGCCGCCGCGGTGGCGGCGGCCGCTGAAAGGACGGTCACGCGCGTGCTCCGGTCGAGACCGGGCTGTGCGGGACGGCGATGGGACCCCACGGGAAGCCGCTCTCCCTTCCGCTGACGAACCCCCGGCTGTCCGGGGGAATGCGCGCCGACAGTAGCCGTGCGGACACGCGGCGGCCAAAGACCTCGCGGGGTGCGCGACGGGCCCGGACAGCCCGACGCCCCGTCTCGGACCAGGTCACCAACGGGGCGTGGGGTCAGCGGGAGTTGCCGGAATTCGCCCGTTTGGGCGGTGTCGGCACGGCGTTGACGTCAGGGGTGCGGGAGCGGCGGGGCGCCGCTCCCCGCGTCAGATGCGGACGCCGAACTGGAAGGAGCCGAGGTAGGACATCGACTCGTAGCGCACCGACGCGCCGGGGTGCGGGGCGTGCAGCACCTGGCCGTTGCCCGCGTAGAAGCCGACGTGCGCGAGGTTGTTGAAGAACACCAGGTCGCCGGGCTTGAGCTCGCCCCGGCCGATCTTCGTGCCGTCGTTCTGCTGGGTGTACGTGGTCCGGGTGATGTGCACGCCGGCCTGCGCGAACGCCCACTGGGTCAGGCCCGAGCAGTCGTAGGAGTTGGGGCCGGTGCCGCCGGAGACGTAGGGCTTGCCTATCTGGGTGGCGGCGGCGCTGAGGGCGGCGGCGCCGCGGCCGGATGCGGGCTTCTCGTCGCCGAGGTCGGCACGGTCGCCGGCGGCGCGGCTCGCGCGCTTCTGCTCCTTGGCGGCCAGGGCGGCCTTCTCCTTGGCGGTCAGCGAGTTGAGGAGCCGCTGCGCCTCGCCGAGCTTGCCCTGGACTTCCTTCTTCTTCTTGCCGAGCTCCTCGCGCGTGTCGGCGAGGTCGTCCAGCTTGCCCGAGGCCTCCTTGCGCTGCTGCGCGAGGTCCCGCTGCTTCTTCTGGATCTTCTTGAGCGCGTCGACCTGCTGGCTGCTCAACTGGTCGAGGGTGGACGCCTTGTCGAGGTAGTCGTCCGGGTCGGAGGAGAGGAAGAGCTGCAGGGAGGGGTCGATGCCGCCGGAGCGGTACTGGGCGCTGGCCATCGAACCGAGGCCGTCGCGCAGGTCGTTGAGGTCCTCCTGGCCGCGGGCGACCTTGTCCTGGAGGTCGCCGATCTGCTTCTCCAGCTTCTCCTGCTTCTCCTTGGCCCCGTTGTACTTGTCGGTGGCCCGCTCCGCGTCTTCGTAGAGCTTGTCGACCTTGGACTTGACCTCGTCCTTGCTCGGCTTCGGGGCGGCCTGGGCGGCACCCTGCGAGGTGAGGGCCACGGCAGCGGCGGCGGTCGCGGTGAGCACGGTCACGCGGGTGCGGCTCGGCTGCTTGGGTCGACGGTGGGACGCCACGCGGGCGGCTCCTTCTTCCTCCGGCCGCCTACCGGGACGCGGCGGGCGGGTACCACCGCCGCCACCCCGGATGGGTGATCAACCGAGCGGGGGTTCGAGGCGAGACCTTAGTGACCTTCTTGTGATCAGTACAAATCTCATCAGTAAAAAATCGGTCGCGAAGCGCATTCTTTACCGATAACGCACAGCCAGTAATGATCTTCTGACGCTACGTCGCCCACCGCGTCCCCCAATTCGGGCATAGGGCCCAGGAGTTACGGGACATCACTTAGCTCCGCGAAAGCCGCTTGAGCAGCACCGCCGAAGCCACCGGCCGCGCCCCCGCCTTGGCGATCCCGTCGGCCACCTCGCGGTCGGTCGAGACGACGACCACGGGACGGCCCGGCGGCTCCGCGCGCACCAGCTGACGGATCAACTCATCAGCGGTGACACCGGGCTTGGAGAACAGCACCCGCACCCCGCGCGGCGGCGCGAGCAGCACCGGCGCGACCAGCTCCGCGCCGTCGAAGACACAGGTGACCTCGGCACCGGACTGCAGGGCGAGCTGCGAGAGCGAGCCGAGCAGCCGCAGCCGCTGCTTCTCCAGCGGCATCGTGGGATAGCCGGTCTTGGTGACGTTGTACCCGTCGACCACCATATGGGCCTGCGGCAGGGCGAGCAGCTGATCCAGAATGGCCGGATCGTTCTCCGAGAGCGCGCGGGCGGCGATGTCCTTGGGCGACATCCGGCCCGGCTCGACGGCGTCCACGGTCTCGGCGGGCCGCGCCGAGACCGGCGGCAGGGCCAGCTCGCGCCGCAGCCCCTGCGCGGCGTCCAGGACCGTGTCGAGCAGCAGCCGCAGCCGCATGTCCTCGACGCTGCGGCCCTCGCGGGCGGCGCGGCGGCTGGCCTCAAGGGCGGCCTCCGTCTCGCCGAGCCGCGCCTTGAGCCGCCGGCTCTCGCTCTCGGCGGCGGACAGCTGGGTCTGGCCCTCGGCGCGCACCGCCTCGATCTCGGCGGCGGCCTTGCGCAGCGCGGCCTCGCCGCGCTTGACGTCGCTGAGCGCGCCGCGCAGCTTGCGGTGGGTCGACTCGGCCTCCCTGCGCACCGTCTCCAGCTCGGTGCGCAGCCGCTCGGTCTCCGCCTTGGTCTGGCCGCGGGCCGCGGCGAGCTCCTCGCGCAGCCGCTCCAGCTCGGCCCTGGTCTCGTCGTCGGCGCGCTCGGCGTCGGCCCGCTGGGCCTCCTCGCCCGCCGCCGTGACCAGCTTCACCCAGCCGGTGGGCCGCAGCACATAGGCCGCGGCCGCCACGTCCAGCGGATCGGCGGCCGGCGGCGGTGAGCCCGCGTCCAGGGCGGCGGCGAGCTCGGGCTGCGCCTCCCTGAGGCGTTCGCCGATGCGCTGGCGGAAGAGCGTGTCGTGCTCCAGCGCCGCCGCCATGGCGTTGCCCGCGAACTTCGCGCGCCGGGTCGGCGTGAAGCGGGCGTACTGGCGCAGCTGGGCGGGCAGTTCCGCCAGGGTCAGCCCGCCGAAGCCGTCCGAGACGATGTGGACGACCCGCCGCCGCACCCCGTCGGGCAGCGGACGGTCGAGCACCTCAGCGGTGCCGTCGTCCGGCTCCCCGCCTGAGCTCTCCACCATCCGTCACCCCACTAGCTGTGCGGGCCCCGCTCCCTCAGGAGTCGGTGCCCGGCCTGTCCACGAGTTCGACCTGATCCACGGCGTTGCACCAGCGGCAGCGCACGGACTCGATGGTCTCACTGACCACCTCGCGTTCCTCGACGTTCGACTCTCCGGCCAGGTCGAGATGGACATACTCGACGACCTTCGAGCTGCGGGTCACATCGAAACGCGTGAGATTGCCGCAGAGCGTGCAGCGCCACCGGGTGGTGGCGGTCGGCAGGGGAACCGTCATCGTGGCTGTTCGCTTTCTTCGGTGACTTGTCCGGCGACGTCTTCGGCGACCGAGGGGTCTACGCAGGTTTCCTCGTGCGTATTGCCCGTAACCCTAAGGCCTGTAAGGGGCGCGACGCTGCGGGCCGCGGAGCGGCATGGCGGCCTGGGCAGGTAGCGCCCGTTACGTCATGCTTTGCCCATGATCCGAACATGGAGTGCGAAGGCGGGCCGGCTGCTGGGGGCACGGACCGCCCCGGTGACGTACGGACTGATCGCCGTCTGCTGCGTGGTCTTCCTGATCTCACCGGTGTCCGGGTTCAACCCCTCCTACGGCCGGGGCGACGAGCTGATCGGCGCCCAGCAGGCCTACTTCGAGCAGTGGGGGGTGGTACCCGTCGAACTGTTCAGCGGTGCCCCGCGCGCCGCGCTCGGCCCGTTCACCGCCCTCTTCGTGCACGGAAGCTGGCTTCATCTGCTCGGGAACATGCTCTTCCTGTACGTGTTCGGCGTCATGGTCGAGGAACGCATGGGCCACCTCCTGTACGCGTGCTTCTACCTCTGCTGCGGTTACCTCGCCCTGCTCGCCTACGCCGCCGCGCACGCGGGCTCCGACCAGACGCTCGTGGGAGCCTCCGGCGCGATCTCCGCCGTCCTCGGTGCCTGCCTGTATCTCTTCCCCAGGGCGCGCGTCACCAGCCTCTTCCCGTTCCTCTTCTTTCTGCCGCTGCGCTTCCCGGCGTGGGTGGTGCTGCCGTTCTGGGTGACGCTGCAGTGGCTGGCCGCCGGGCAGGACGGCAAGGGGACGGGGGTCGCTTATCTGGCGCACCTGGTGGGCTTCTCGCTGGGCTTCGTCTGCGCGTGGGGGTGGCGGGTGTGGACGACTAGAGTGAGGGCCACCGCACCGGCCACCGAGGGAGACTGCAAGCCGTGATCACCGCGATCGTGCTCATCAAGACCAGCGTGGACCGGATCCCGGAGATCGCCGAGTCGATCGCCGCCCTCGACTCCGTGAGCGAGGTCTTCTCCGTCACCGGCACCTACGACCTCATCGCGATGGTGCGGGTGCCGCGCCACGACGACCTCGCCGACGTCATCCCCGGCCGGATCAGCAAGATCCCCGGTGTCGAGGGGACCGACACGCACGTGGCGTTCCGCACGTACTCCCAGCACGACCTGGAGGCCGCGTTCGCGATCGGCCTCGACTCCTAGGCGCCGTCCAGGCCCGTCCGGTCAGGCGGCCGCGCCGGTGTCCGGCACGCAACGCCCGTCCTCGGTGCGGTAGTTCCACCGGGCGCCGTCCGCCACCAGCTCCTTGACCGCGCGCACGAACCGCTCGACGTGCTCGTCGGGGGTGCCCGCGCCGAAGCTCACCCGGATGGCGTTCAGCGACTTCTCGCCGGGCGCGGCCTCGGGGGCGCCGCACTCGCCGGGCTCGTCGGGCGCGCCGCCGAGCAGGGTGCGCACCAGCGGGTGGGCGCAGAACAGGCCGTCCCGTACGCCGATCCCGTACTCCGCGGAGAGCGCGGCGGCGAAGTGCGAGCTGTTCCAGCCGTCCACGACGAAGGAGATGACGCCCACACGCGGCGCGTCGTCCCCGAAGAGCGAGAGCACCCGCACCTGCGGCACCTCGGCGAGGCCCTCGCGCACCTTCGCGATCAGGTACTGCTCACGGGCGACCAGCTCGTCGAAGCCCGCCTCGGTGAGCGCCTTGCAGGCGGAGGCGATCGAGTAGACGCCGATGACGTTGGGCGAGCCGGCCTCGTGCCGGGCCGCGCTGTCGTGCCACTCCACGTCCACGCCGCCGCCCGCCTCCTTGGGGCGTCGCGCCACCTTCCGCGAGGCGCCGCCGCCCGCGAGGTAGGGCTCGGCGGCGCGCAGCCAGTCGGAGCGGCCCGCGAGGACGCCCGAGCCGAACGGCGCGTACAGCTTGTGACCGGAGAAGGCGACCCAGTCCACGTCCAACTCGTCGATGGAGACCGGGTGGTGCGGCGCGAGCTGCGCGGCATCGAGGACGATGCGGGCGCCGTGCGCGTGGGCCGCGGCGGCCAGCTCGCGCACCGGCCAGATCTCGCCGGTGACGTTGGAGGCGCCGGTCACACAGACCAGGGCGGGGCCATTGGGGCCTCCCCTGCTCGAACGGAGCTGAGAGCTTGGGGAAGGATCGCGGTCGGCGAGGGCGCGCTCCAGGGTGTGCACGGCCTCGTCGGGGGTGCGCGGCGCGTCGAGGTAGGTGACGCGGGCGTCCCGCCACGGCAGCAGCGAGGCGTGGTGCTCGGTCTCGAAGACGAAGACCTCGCAGCCGGCGGGCAGGGCGGCGGCCAGCAGGTTCAGCGAGTCGGTGGTGGAGCGGGTGAAGACGACCTGGTCCCCCTCGCGGCAGCCGAGGAAGTCGGCGACGGTCGCACGGGAGTTCTCGAAGAGGTCGGTGGAGAGCTGCGAGAGGTAGCCGGCGCCGCGGTGCACGCTTCCGTAGTACGGCGCGTACGCGGCCACGTCGTCCCAGACCCGCTGCAGGGCCGGCGCGCTCGCCGCGTAGTCGAGCGCGGCGTACGTCACCTCGCCGCCGGTGACCAGCGGAACGGTGACGTCCCGGCCGAGCACGGCCAGCGGGGCACAGACGGAGGCGTCGACGGCAACGGCGGAAACAGACATGGCGAACTCCCGTGAGAGGCAGGCGAATTCACCGCGCCGGAGCGATGTCGACGGCGCGGGAGAAGGGTGAAAAAGGGTGTGCGGAGGCGGGGCGTGAAAGCCCTGTCACATTCGCTTGCTCACGAGACTGCTCCCTTGAGGACCAGGACCCCAGGGTTTGCAGGGGTCCGCGCTTGCCATACGCCTTGCTGCGTACGACCTGGTCTTCACCCGGGGCACCCCGCCACGGACGGAGGGTTGCCGGACAGCGGGCCGGGGCCGTAGTCGCTGTCACTCATGACCTGTGCAGCATCCTGCCATACGATCTTCGGCGCGCAAGGCGCAGTCCAAAATCCGGACTGCGCCTTGCGTCACACAGGGGGCCGCTCAGCGGTTGCTGGCCGCCACCCAGCGCTCAAGGACCCGCTGGGCGGCGCCGGAGTCGATCGCCTGCGCCGCCTTGGCCATCCCGGCGCGGATCTGCTCCACCAGCGGCTCGTCGGTCGGCGTGAGGGCCACCAGGGCCGCCGCGGAGTTCAGCAGCACCGCGTCCCGCACCGGCCCGCTCTCGCCGTCCAGGAGGCGCCGGGCGACCTCGGCGTTGTACGAGGCGTCGGCGCCCCGCAGCGCCTCGACGGGCACCAGGTCGATCCCGGCGTCCCGCGGGTCGAAGGCCTCCTCGCGCACGGCGCCGTCCCGCACGATCCAGACCCGGGACGTCGACGTCGTCGTCAGCTCGTCGAGGCCGTCGTCGCCGCGGAAGACGAGCGAGGAGTGCCCGCGCTCGGCGAAGACCCCGGCGACGACAGGCGCCATCCGCGGGTCGGCGACCCCGACCGCCTGGGCCCGCACCCGCGCCGGGTTGGTGAGCGGGCCGAGGAGGTTGAAGACCGTCCTGATGCCCAGCTGGCTGCGGGCGGCGCCGGCGTAGCGCAGCGCGGGGTGGAACTTCACGGCGAAGCAGAAGGTGATGCCGGCCTCCTCGGCGACCTCGACGACCCGCCGGGGCGTGAGGTCCAGGTTGACGCCGAGCTTGCCCAGGACGTCGGAGGCGCCGGACGCGCTGGAGGCGGCGCGGTTGCCGTGCTTGACGACCTTGGCGCCGGCTCCCGCGACGACGATCGCGGACATGGTGGAGATGTTGACGGTCTTGGCGCCGTCGCCGCCGGTGCCCACGATGTCCACGCTCGGGCCCGGCACCTCGACGACGTTGGCGTGCGCGTACATCGCCCGTACCAGACCGGAGATCTCCGCGACGGTCTCGCCCTTGGCGCGCAGCGCGACCACGAAGCCCGCGATCTGCGCGTCGGTGGCCTCGCCGCGCATGATGCGGTCCATCGCCCACGCGGTGTCGTCGGCGCTCTGGTCCCGCCCGTCGAGCAGACCGTTCAGCACGTCGGGCCAGGAACGGGCCGCCGCGGTGTCGCCTCCTGCGGGGGTCACAGCGTTCATGGCTGCTCCTGGTCTTGTCCGGTGGGTGGGGAAACGCCCCGGCACGCCGGGGTGTCACCACCCTATCCAGCCCCGGGACGGCGAAGAGCCCCGTCCATGCACTGGACGGGGCTCTTGCCGTGGCGACCTCGAGGGTCGGAGCTTCGGAGCTCGGGTGGATCAGTGGTGGCCGTGGCCGCTCGTGATCTCCTTGTACTCCTCGGCGGTGGGCTTGGGGATCTGGTTGTTCTCCCCGTAGTAGCCCTTGGAGAGCTTCGCCCGGAGCTTCTGCGAACCGGACAGCTTGCGCTCGACGCCGTTCTCGTCGACCGACGGGCCGATCTCGACCGGCTTGTACTGCTCGTGCGCGGTGAGCGTGTGCAGCTGGTCCTGGCTGAGCGGCTCGTGGATCTCGATGAACTCACCGTGCGGCAGCCGCTTGATGATGCCCGACTCGCGGCCGTGCAGCACCTTGTCCTTGTCGCGCCGCTGCAGACCCAGGCAGATCCGCTTGGTGACGATGAAGGCGACGACCGGCCCGACGAAGAAGGCGATCCGGACGAACCAGGTGATCGCGTTCAGCGACAGGTGGAAGTGGGTGGCCCACAGGTCGTTGCCACCGCCGACGAGCATGACCATGTACGCGGTGAGCCAGGCGACACCGAAGGCCGTACGGGTCGGGGCGTTGCGCGGGCGGTCCAGGATGTGGTGCTCGCGCTTGTCGCCGGTGACCCAGGACTCGATGAACGGGTAGACCGCGATGGCCACGAGGACCAGCGGGAAGACCACGACCAGCGGGATGAACACGCCGAGGACCAGCGTGTGGCCCCAGAGGTTGATCTCCCAGCCCGGCATCACACGGATCAGACCCTCGGCGAAGCCCATGTACCAGTCGGGCTGGGCGCCGGTGGACACCTGGTCCGGACGGTAGGGGCCGATGGCCCAGATCGGGTTGATCGAGGCGATCGCCGCGATGACCGCGATGACACCGAAGACCAGGAAGAAGAAGCCTCCGGCCTTGGCCATGTAGACCGGCAGCAGCGGCATGCCGACGACGTTCTTGTTGCTCTTGCCGGCGCCCGCGTACTGCGTGTGCTTGTGGTAGAAGACCAGGATCAGGTGGGCCACCACGAGGCCGAGCATGATGCCCGGCAGCAGCAGGATGTGCACCGAGTAGAACCGGGCCACGAAGTCGCCGCCGGGGAACTCCCCGCCGAACAGGAACATCGACAGGTACGTGCCGACGATCGGCACCCCGAGGATGGCGCCCTGCATGAAGCGGACACCGGTGCCGGAGAGCAGGTCGTCCGGGAGCGAGTAACCGGTGAAGCCGGTGAACATGCCGAGGACGAACAGCAGGAAGCCGAACAGCCAGTTGACCTCACGCGGCTTGCGGAACGCACCCGTGAAGAAGACGCGCATCATGTGCACGAACATGCCGGCGAGGAAGATCAGCGCCGCCCAGTGGTGGATCTGCCGGATCAGCAGACCACCGCGCACATCGAAGGAGATGTGCATGGTCGAGTTGAACGCCTCCGACATCAGCTGACCCTGCATCGGGATGTAGCTGCCGGAGTACTCCACCTCGTTCATCGACGGGTGGAAGAACAGCGTCAGGTACACACCCGTGAGGATGATGATGAGGAAGCTGTACAGGCAGATCTCGCCGAGCATGAAGGACCAGTGGTCCGGAAAGATCTTGCGCATGTTGGCCTTGGCGAGGGAGTAGATCCCCAGCCGGCCGTCCGCCCAGTCCGCGACCCGCTCACCGGCGGGCGCCTTCTGGCGGTTGTCGTTCGAAGAATTGGTGGTGCTCATCCGCGCTCCCAGAAGGCCGGACCGACGGGCTCTTCGAAGTCGCCGAGCGCCTCGAGGTAGCCCTTTTCGTTCACGCCGATGCGCAGCTGCGGCAGGGCGTGACCAGCCGGGCCGAAGATCACTCGGGCACCGTCGGAGAGATCGAAGGTGGACTGGTGGCACGGGCAGAGGACGTGGTGCGTCTGCTGCTCGTACAGGGAGATCGGGCAGCCCACGTGGGTGCAGATCTTGGAGTAGGCCACGATGCCTTCGTGCGACCACTCCAGCTCGCGCTTGTCCTTGATGTTCTCCGGCTGGATCCGGACGATCATCAGGGCGGCCTTGGCGATCTGCGTCTGGAAGTCGTGGTCGTGCTCCGACATGCCCTCGGGCATCGCGAAGGTCAGCGAACCGACCTGGACGTCCGCGGGACGCAGCGGCTCGTGGGTGTTCATGTTCACGAGCATCTTGCCCCGGCCCCACTTGGTGTGGCGGAGCTTGTCCTCGGGCAGCGGACCGAGGTCACGCAGGAGGACGACGCCGGAGAGCGGGACCAGGGCCAGCGCGCCGAACATGGTGTTGCGGATGAGCTTGCGCCGGCCGAAGCCGGACTCCGCCGCACCCTGCTTGAAGTCGGCCATGACCTTGGCGCGGACCTCGGGCTCGGCGGCGATCTCGTGCCGCTCGTCGGTCATCTCCACGTCGGACATCAGGGTGCGGGCCCAGTGGACCGCGCCCGCGCCGATGCAGAACAGGGCCACGCCGAGGGTCAGACCCAGGGCGAAGTTCAGGCCGCTGAGGTGACCGATCGGGAAGACGTAGATGCTCTTGTCGGCCGGGATCGCCACGTACGAGGCGATGAAGCCCACAGTCGCGATCATCGACAGCGTGAACAGGAACGCCACGGCACGCTCGGACCGCTTGGCGGCCCGCTCGTCGATGTCCTGGACGCGGTGCTCGTGGGGCGGCAGCCCCGGGTCCGCGAACGGGTTCTCCTCCGTCACGGCCACCGAGCCGTGCTCGGTCTCCTGCTTGCTGGGCAGGTTCTCTTCTGGAATCTCTTGGCTACTCATGACTTCTTGGCCTTTGCGGTCCGAGCGGCGACCCACACGGCGACCGCGATCAGCGAGCCGAGACCGAAGATCCAGCCGAAGAGGCCTTCACTGACCGGACCCAGACCACCCAGCTTGAGACCGCCAGGGCTCTCGGTCTTGTCGCCGTTGACCGCGTCGAGGTACGCGATGATGTCCTTCTTGTTCTTCTCCGGCATCGTGGTGTCGGGGAAGGACGGCATGTTCTGCGGGCCGGTCTGCATGGCCTCGTAGATGTGCTTCGGCGCGACACCCTCCAGCGACGGCGCGAACTTGCCGTGCGTCAGCGCACCACCTTCACCGGTGAAGTTGTGGCACTGGGCGCAGTTGGTGCGGAACAGCTCGCCACCCTTGGCGATGTCCGCCCCGTCCGGGCTGTACTGCTTCTCGGTCGGGACCGAGGGACCGGCACCCAGCGACGAGATGTACGCCGCCAGCTGGTCGATCTGGGCCTGGTTGTAGATGACCTTCTTCTTGGGCGCCTGGGCGCCCGGCTGCTGGAGCGGCATGCGCCCGGTGCCGACCTGGAAGTCGACAGCGGCGGCGCCCACGCCGACCAGGCTCGGACCGTCGGAGGAGCCCTGACCGCCGGTTCCGTGGCAGCTGGAGCAGCCCACGGCGTAGAGCTTCTTGCCCTCGTCGATGGCGAGGGACTGGGCGGTGTCATCGGCCTGCGCCTTGTCCGCCGGCGCGAACGCGGCGTACAGCCCCCCGGTGGCCGCCAGCGCGAGGAGTAGGACGACGACCGCCGCCAGCGGATGGCGTCGTCGTGCGGAGAGCTTTTTCACGGATTACCCCGGTGTCAGGATCTTCTGCGTCGATGCTTCTGGAAGATGTCGGATGCGTCGCGGGAGCGACCCCGCCGATTACTTGATCATGTAGATCGTGGCGAAGAGGCCGATCCAGACCACATCGACGAAGTGCCAGTAGTAGGACACGACGATGGCTGCGGTCGCCTGTTCGTGGGTGAACCTCCTGGCCGCATAGGTGCGTCCGAGGACCAGCAGGAAGGCGATGAGGCCGCCTGTCACATGCAGTCCGTGGAAGCCGGTGGTCAGGTAGAAGACCGAGCCGTAGGGGTCGGAGGAGAGCGAGAGCCCATCCTTCTTGACCAGCTCGGTGTACTCGAACACCTGACCACCAATGAAGATCGCACCCATGATGAAGGTGACGATGAACCACATCCGGAGCTTCTTCACATCCCCGCGTTCAGCTGCGAACACGCCCAGCTGACACGTGAGGGAGGAGAGCACCAGGATCGTGGTGTTCGTCGCCGAGAACGGGAAGTTAAGGGCCGAGGCCATTTCCTTCCAGTGATCAGGACCTGTCACCGATCGCAGGGTGAAGTACATCGCGAAGAGGGCCGCGAAGAACATCAGCTCGGAACTCAACCAGATGATGGTTCCGACGCTGGTGAGGTTCGGTCGATTGACCGGCGGGTGCGCGTGCCCGGTATCTACTGTCGTTGCTGTCGCCACGACCGACATTATGTCGGTCGCTTATCCCGCCCTCACCCCGGGGGGTGCCGTTCGGAGTGTCTACGGGGTGTGTCCTGCCCGGATGGCCCATCGGAGGCCGCTGCGAACCGGTGTTGACGGGGTGTCGGGAGGAGTAGCATCCGCGCATCGGTTCCCGACCCATGACGGCACAGCCCAGCTCAGCTCAGCACTGCTCGACGCACTGACGTACTGGAGGAACAATGCAGCCGACCGCCACGGTGCTGGTCTACAGCGACAACGCCGGCACCCGCGAGCAAGTCCGGTTGGCCACCGGTCGCAGGCCGGCGACGGACGTTCCCGAGGTCCGGTTCGTGGAGTGCGCGACCCCGCACGCGGTCCTCAAGGAGCTCGACCACGGCGGCATCGACGTCTGTGTGCTCGACGGCGAGTCGGCGCCCGGCGGGATGGGCGTCTGCCGGCAGATCAAGGACGAGGTCTTCCAGGCGCCGCCCGTCCTGCTGCTCATCGGGCGCCCGCAGGACGCCTGGCTGGCCACCTGGAGCCGCGCGGAGGCCGCGGTGACGCTGCCGGTGGAGCCGGTGGAGTTCGCCGGGGCCCTGGCCGCGCTGCTGCGCGACAAGGCGGCCGTGGAGGCCTGACGGCCCGCGGGCCCGCCGCCGGGCCCCGTAGATCCACGAAGGGGCCCACACCGCGGTGTGGGCCCCTTCGTGCGTCCCTGACGGCCTCTCTGCGGCTCCGTCAGACCGCGGGCCGCAGCCTGGCCGCCTCGGCCGCCGAGGGGCCTTCCTTGGCCCCGGAGAGCAGCGCGCTGCCCTTGCGCCACTTCTTCCAGCCCATGTTCCAGTCGCCGAGGCCGTTGCCGAACGTCGGCATGTCCTCGCCCGCGCTGTTGATGACCTTCACCAGGTCGCCCTGGCGGACGGTCTCGTAGAACCAGGCGGCGTCCGAGGTGCTCATGCCGGTGCAGCCGTGGCTGGTGTTGGCGTACCCCTGCGAACCCACCGACCAGGGCGCGGCGTGCACGTACTCGCCGGAGTCGGTGACGCGCGTCGCGTAGTAGACCTGCTTGTCGTAGAAGTCCGACGACCCGATGCTGGCGCTGGTCATGCGTACGGAGTACTCCTTGCCCAGCACCACCTTGACGCCGTTGCGCGTGGAGTAGCCGGGCTTGCCGGTGGTCACCGGCATGGAGTTGATCTCCTCGCCGTTGCGGTAGACCGTCATCTGGTGCGAGCCCGCGTCCGTCACGGCCTCGACGCGGTCGCCGATGGTGAGTTCGAGCGGCTTGGTCTCGGCGCCCCACAGCTTGTCGTCGACCTTGAGGCCCTTGAGGTTGCTGGAGACGCTGACGCTCGCTCCCGCGGGCCAGTACTCCTTGGGGCGGTAGTGCATGGTCTTGCTGTCCACCCAGTACCAGGAGCCCTCCGTGGCGGGGGTCGAGCGGACCTTGAGCGCGCGCTCGACGACCGCCCTGGCCTTCTTGTCCTTCACCGCGCGGCTGAGCGTGGCCGTGACGGGCTGGCCGACGCCGTACTTGCCCGCCTCGGGACCGAAGGTGACCTTCAGCCGCTTCTTGTCGTCGGGGGTGGTGGTGTCGAAGGCCAGCACCTTGCGCCCCGGCGCGCCGTCCTCGTCCTCGGTGCTCACCCGCACCGTGTAGTGGGCGTCCGCCGCCAGCGGGGTGGTGCTGTGCCACCGGGCGCCGTCGGCCGAGAGTTCACCCGCCACGTACCGGCCCGTCGCGTCGGTGGCCGTCACGTCGGTGATGCGTCCGTCGTCACCCTGGGCGGTGACTTCCAGGGGCTTGTCCGGGTCCGCCTTCTGGGTGCCCGTGGGGCCGTTGAAGGCGATCTGGCCGGCCGCGTCGTACGGCTTCGCCGAGAGCGGGTGGCCGTCGGAGCTGCCGCACGCCGTGGCCCCCGCACCGAGTGCGGCCACCAGCATCGTGCAGCTCAGTACCGTGCGAATTCGCGGTGAGTGGCTCATAGACACACGGTATGGAGATTCAGTGGGTTCGGCGCGCCGAAGTCACCCGTCCGGGGTACCGACACGCCGAGGGGCCCGGACACTCCCTCAGGAATGTCCGGGCCCCTCGGCGTTGTACGGGAACTACCGGCTCACTGCGTCTGGTTCTCGCCCCGGTAGTACTCGAAGACCCAGCCCCACAGGCCGATCAGGAGGATCGGGGCCGAGAAGTACAGCAGCCACCAGCCGAAGACGACGCCCAGGAAGGCGAGCGCGCCACCGATGGCCAGGGAGAGCGGCTGCCAGCTGTGCGGGCTGAAGAAGCCGACCTCGCCGGCCTCGTCCGCGACGTCCGCCTCCTTGTTGTCCTGTGCGGAGGCGTCGACCCGCCGGGCCGTGAAGGCCAGGTAGTAGCCGATCATGATGCACAGGCCGAAGGCCAGGAAGAGCGCCGTGGTACCGGCGGGCTCCTTCGACCACACGCCATAGACGATCGCCATGGCGAGGACGAAGACGCTCAGCCAGATGAACATCTTGCCCTGGATCTTCACTTCGCGGTCTCCTTGTCGCCGCCGAACAGAGCGGTGTCCTTCTGTCCGTCGTTCTCGATGTGCCCGATCGCGGCGATCTCAGGGTGGTGCAGGTCGAACGCCGGCGATTCGGAGCGGATGCGCGGCAGGGTGAGGAAGTTGTGCCGCGGCGGCGGGCAGGACGTCGCCCACTCGAGCGAACGGCCGTAGCCCCACGGGTCGTCGACCTCGACCTTCTTGCCGTACTTCGCCGTCTTCCAGACGTTGTAGAAGAACGGCAGGATCGACAGACCGAGCAGGAACGAGCAGATCGTGGAGATCGTGTTCAGCGCGGTGAATCCGTCGGCGGCGAGGTAGTCCGCGTAACGACGCGGCATGCCCTCGGCACCCAGCCAGTGCTGGACGAGGAAGGTGCCGTGGAAGCCGACGAACAGCGTCCAGAAGGTGATCTTGCCCAGGCGCTCGTCGAGCATCTTGCCGGTCATCTTCGGCCACCAGAAGTGGAAGCCGGAGAACATCGCGAAGACGACGGTGCCGAACACCACGTAGTGGAAGTGCGCCACCACGAAGTACGAGTCCGAGACGTGGAAGTCCATCGGCGGCGAGGCCAGGATGACACCCGTCAGACCACCGAAGGTGAAGGTGATCAGGAAGCCGACCGCCCAGAGCATCGGGGTCTCGAAACTCAGTGACCCCTTCCACATCGTGCCGATCCAGTTGAAGAACTTCACACCCGTCGGCACGGCGATGAGGAACGTCATGAAGGAGAAGAACGGCAACAACACGCCGCCGGTGACGTACATGTGGTGCGCCCACACCGTCACGGACAGACCCGCGATCGCGATGGTCGCGCCGATCAGGCCCATGTAGCCGAACATCGGCTTGCGGGAGAAGACCGGAATGACCTCGGAAATGATGCCGAAGAATGGTAGCGCGATGATGTACACCTCTGGATGGCCGAAGAACCAGAAGAGGTGTTGCCAGAGCAATGCGCCGCCATTGGCCGCGTCGAATACATGCGCACCGAATTTCCGGTCCGCCTCCAGGGCGAACAGCGCGGCGGCCAGGACCGGGAAGGCCAGCAGGACCAGCACCGCGGTCAGCAGCACGTTCCACACGAAGATCGGCATACGGAACATCGTCATGCCCGGAGCGCGCATGCAGATGATCGTGGTGATGAAGTTGACCGAGCCGAGGATCGTGCCGAAGCCGGAGAAGGCCAGACCCATGATCCACATGTCCGCGCCGATGCCCGGCGAGCGGACCGCGTCGGAGAGCGGGCTGTAGGCGAACCAGCCGAAGTCAGCCGCGCCCTGCGGCGTGAGGAAGCCGCCCACCGCGATGAGCGAGCCGAAGAGGTACAGCCAGTAGGCGAACATGTTCAGCCGCGGGAACGCCACGTCGGGCGCACCGATCTGCAGCGGCATGATCCAGTTCGCGAATCCGGCGAACAACGGCGTCGCGAACATCAGCAGCATGATCGTGCCGTGCATCGTGAACGCCTGGTTGAACTGCTCGTTCGACATGATCTGCGTACCCGGACGGGCGAGCTCGGCGCGCATGAAGAGCGCCATCACACCGCCGATGCAGAAGAACGCGAACGACGTGACCAGATACAACGTGCCGATCGTCTTGTGGTCAGTGGTGGTCAGCCACTTGATGACGACGTTGCCCGGCTGCTTGCGCCTGACCGGCAGCTCGTTCTCGTACGAGTCTTCTGCTGCCGCGGCACCCTGGGGTTCGTTGAGGATGCTCACAGGTTGTTCGTCTCCCGGTTCTTCTCGTGGGGCGTCTGCTCGATGCCGGCCGGGATGTAACCGGTCTGGTTCTTCTTCACCAGGTCCTCGAGGTGCTGCTTGTAGCGCTCGGGAGAGACGACCTTGACGTTGAAGAGCATCCGGGAGTGGTCGACGCCGCAGAGCTCGGCGCACTTGCCCATGAAGGTGCCCTCCTTGTTCGGAGTGACCTCGAAGGCGTTGGTGTGGCCCGGGATGACGTCCTGCTTCATGAGGAACGGCACCACCCAGAAGGAGTGGATGACGTCACGCGAGGTGAGCACGAAGCGGACCTTCTCGCCCTTGGGGAGCCAGAGGGTCGGGCCGGGGTTGCCGTTCTGGGGGTTCCGCTGGCCGGGCGTGCCGACGTCGTAGACGCCGTTGGCCTTGGCGGGGAAGTCATCGCGGAACTTGTTGGGGATCGCCGAGAGGTCCTTGGACGTCTTGGCGTTGTCCTTGCCGCCGCCCGGAACGTTCTCGACGTAGTTGAAGCCCCAGCTCCACTGGAAGCCGACCACGTTGACCGTGTGGGCCGGCTTGGCGTCGAGCTTGAGGAGCTTGGACTCGTCACGTGCCGTGAAGTAGAAGAGCACCGACACGATGATGAGGGGCACCACCGTGTACAGCGCCTCGATGGGCATGTTGTAACGCGTCTGCGCCGGTACTTCCACCTTGGTGCGGCTGCGCCGGTGGAAGACCACGCTCCACAGGATCAGACCCCACACCAGGACGCCCGTGGCGAGCGCTGCCGCCCACGAGCCCTGCCAGAGGGAGAGAATCCGCGGAGCCTCTTCCGTTACCGGCGTTGGCATTCCAAGGCGGGGGAAATCCTTGTATGTGCAACCGGTGGCGGTCGCCAGGATCAGGCCCGCAGTCAGCACCTGCGGCAGCTTCCGCCGCATCGGGCGCCGCGACGAGCGGTCGGAGCCGTTGGGACTCACGTAGCGCCTTCCCGAGAGTCTCGCCCGCGCGGTCGGCTGCGGCCTCCACGCTGGTCGGTCGCCGCCCTGCGTCGGGCAGGGGTTTGGATGTTTATGCGGACCAAACCCTACTGGACGCTATTTGGGGTCGCGCGGGGAGGGTGCCTAACGCGCCGCGGGTCACTCCGAAGGGTGGGACGGGGCCCCGTCGGGCGCTTTCTGACGGAGGGTCGGAGCGCCTCCGAGCTCGGCGGAATCGCCCGGTCCGCGGGTGCGGGTCGCTTGGGGGCTGAGCGCGCAGTTCCCCGCGCCCCTGGAGGGGCGCCCCTGCGGGGCGGCCCCTTGGAGGCGGCCCCTCGGGGACGGTGGTGGGGGGACGTCTTAGCGTTGGCTCGTGTCCTACTTCGATGTTGCCTCGTCCGCTCCGCTGCATCCCGTTGCCCGGCAGGCCCTGGTGGCCTCGCTCGACGAGGGGTGGGCCGATCCCGCGCGGCTGTACCGGGAGGGGCGGCGGGCCCGGATGCTGCTGGATGCCGCGCGTGAGGCGGCCGCGGACGCCGTGGGGTGCCGGCCGGACGAGCTCGTCTTCACCTCCTCCGGCACCCGTGCCGTGCACTCCGGGATCGCGGGCGCGCTCGCCGCGCGTCGGCGCGTCGGAGACCACCTGATCGTGTCGGCCGTCGAACATTCGTCGGTGCTCCATTCGGCGGAGGCGCACGAGCAGGGCGGCGGGGCGGTGACCCGGGTGCCGGTGGACCGGGGCGGGGCGGTGGCCCCGGACGGGTACGCCGCCGCGCTGCGCGAGGACACCGCGCTCGCCTGTCTGCAGTCCGCCAACCACGAGGTCGGCACCGAGCAGCCGGTCGCCGAGGTCGCCGAGGTCTGCCGTGCCGCCGGGGTGCCGCTCCTGGTGGACGCCGCGCAGTCGCTGGCCTGGGGGCCGGTCGACGGGGCCTGGTCGCTGCTCACCGGCAGCGCCCACAAGTGGGGCGGGCCCGCAGGGATCGGCATCCTCGCCGTACGCAAGGGGGTGCGGTTCGCGCCGCAGGGTCCGGCCGACGAACGGGAGTCGGGGCGGGCCGCCGGGTTCGAGAACATTCCGGCGGTCGTGGCGGCGGCGGCCTCGCTGCGGGCGGTGCGGGCCGAGGCCGCGGCGGAGGGGGCACGGCTGCGGGAGCTGACGGAGCGAATCCGGGCGCGGGTGCCCTCTCTGGTGCCGGACGTGGAGGTGGTGGGCGATCCGGTGCGGCGTCTTCCGCACCTCGTCACCTTCTCCTGTCTCTATGTCGACGGGGAGACACTGCTGCACGAGCTGGACCGGGCGGGCTTCTCCGTGTCGTCCGGCTCCTCGTGCACCAGCTCGACGCTGACGCCGAGCCATGTGCTCAGGGCGATGGGCGTGCTGAGCGAGGGCAACGTACGGATCTCGCTGCCCCTCGGCACCGAGGCGGCGGAGGTGGAGCGGTTCCTCGACGTGCTGCCGGGGGTGGTGCGGGGCGTGCGGGAGACGCTGGGGGCTCCGGTGGCGGGCGGGAGCGGGGACGCCGACGCGGTGACCGTCGACGCGCTCGGGATGAGCTGCCCGCAGCCGGTCATCGAACTGGCGCGGGCGATCGGCCGGGTGCGGGTGGGCGGCACCGTCACCGTGCTGGCCGACGACGAGGTCGCGGCGGTGGACATCCCGGCGTGGTGCTGGACGCGGCAGCAGGAGTACGTGGGCGAGCGGCCGGCGGACCAGGGCGTGGCCTATGTGGTCCGCCGGAGCTCGTGACCGGGCTGTTCGCGACCGGTTGTTCGCGACCGGTTGTACGTGACGGGCTGTTCGCGGCCGGCTAGCCCAGGTGCGGCTTGACCTCCGCGGCGGCCTCGTGGCCGTACGCCTTGGTGAAGCGGTCCATGAAGTTGCTGCGGCGCAGCTCGTACTCCTGGGTGCCGACGGTCTCGATGACCAGGGTGGCGAGCATGCAGCCGACCTGCGCGGCGCGCTCGTGCGAGACGCCCCAGGCGAGGCCGGAGAGGAAGCCCGCGCGGAAGGCGTCGCCGACGCCGGTCGGCTCGACCTTCGCCTCCTCCTCCGGGACGCCGACCTCGATCGGGTCCTGGCCCGCGGTCTCGATGCGCACGCCGTTGGCGCCGAGGGTGGTCACGCGGTGGCCGACCTTGGCGAGGATCTCGGCGTCGCTCCAGCCGGTCTTGGACTCGATGAGCCCCTTCTCGTACTCGTTGGAGAAGAGGTACGTGGCGCCGTCGAGGAGCGTGCGGATCTCGTCGCCCTGCATGCGCGCGATCTGCTGCGAGAAGTCGGCGGCGAAGGGGATCCCGCGGCTGCGGCACTCCTCGGTGTGGCGGAGCATCGCCTCGGGGTCGTCGGCGCCGATCGAGACGAGGTCGAGACCGCCGACGCGGTCGGCCACCGTCTTCAGCTCGATGAGGCGGGCCTCGCTCATCGCGCCCGTGTAGAAGGAGCCGATCTGGTTGTGGTCGGCGTCCGTGGTGCAGACGAAGCGCGCGGTGTGCAGGGTCTCGGAGATCCGGACCGACGCGGTGTCCACGCCGTGCCGGTCGAGCCAGGCGCGGTACTCGTCGAAGTCCGAGCCGGCGGCGCCGACCAGGATCGGGCGGGTGCCGAGCTGTCCCATGCCGAACGTGATGTTGGCGGCGACGCCTCCCCTGCGCACGTCGAGGGCGTCGACGAGGAAGGAGAGGGAGACCGTGTGCAGCTGATCGGCGACCAGCTGGTCGGCGAAGCGGCCGGGGAAGGTCATCAGGTGGTCGGTGGCGATGGAGCCGGTGACTGCGATACGCACGGCTGGATGCTCCTGTGGAGGAGAGGCGGGATTGACAGTTCACGCTACCGGGTCGACGCACCGTCGCTGAAGTGCCAAAACTACCCAATAGTAGGGCTTTTTTCCGACGCCCGGTGATGCATACGGTGCCGTTATGACCGTTATCCCGAAGGATGTCGTCCTGCGGCGCCGTGCCGCGCTGCCCACCGAGGCTCCGGAGACCATGGAGACGCTGCGCGGGGACGGTGCCCGTATGGCGCCGCACTGGGCGGTGCCCGCCGCGGCCGCCGCCGCTCCCGTGCCGCCCTCGCACATCCACGGGATCACCGTCCCGCCGGCCTCGGCGCGGGTGATCGCCGGGATGTCGGAGTACGGGGACTGACGCCGGAGGTACGGGTTCCGAGGAAGGCTCCTTCCGGGGCACCGGCGCGCGTGGGGAACCGTGCGCTCCCCCGCTGCGTCCCATCGCCGTCCCCCGAGTCGAAGGAGCGATGCGGTGAGCACCGAGCGATCCGATCATGAGGCAGCCGAGCCCCGGCGGCGGCGTTCCCGTCTGGCCGTGGTCTCGGTCGCGGCCACCGTGCTGCTGGTCGGCGGCGGTGGCGCGTACGTCGCGGCGACCGCGTCCGGCGGTGGCGGCAACGGCGGCGACGGGGCCCCGGCGGGGGACGGCGGTACGCCTCCCCCGCTCGCCCTGGACGGCTATCCGGGCGACGACCGGCAGGACGGCGGCACCAACGGCATCGCGCCGGGTGAGCCGGACCCGCACGGCGTGACGTACCGGGCGACCGGCGACCTGCCCGACGGCCCGAAGTCGGCGGCCGTCTACCACGCGCGGGGCCAGGTCACCCGGGGCGAGGTCACCGAGCTGGCCGACGCGCTCGGCGTGAGCGGCACGCCGACCTCGCGGGACGGCGCCTGGCGGGTGGGTCCGAACAACGACGGGTCCGGCCCCTCCCTCCAGGTCGACAAACAGGCACCGGGCACCTGGACCTACACCGCGCACGCCACCGGCGGCACCGACAACTGCCCCAAGGGAAAGGCCTGTTCCGCCACCTCGACCGCGCCCGACGGCGAGCTGGGCGACGCGGTGAGCGAGAAGGCGGCGAAGGCGGCCGCCGCGCCCGTCCTGAAGGCGCTCGGCCAGGACGACGCCAAGCTGGACGCGGGCCAACTGATGGGCGCCGTACGGGTGGTGAACGCCGACCCGAAGGTCGACGGTCTGCCGACGTACGGCTGGTCGACCGGCATCCAGGTCGGCGCCGGCGGTGAAGTAGTCGGCGGCAGCGGCCAGTTGAAGGCGCCGGTCAAGGGCGCCACGTATCCGGTGATCAGCGCCGAGGAGACGCTCGACCTGCTGAACAAGTCGGGCGGCGGTCACGGCCGGGTCGGCGTCGGCGTCGGCGTCGGCGGCTGCGCGAAGCCGGTGCCGCACGCCGACGACAGCACGAAGACCGAGGGTGGCAGCGGGCCCGAGCAGCAGCCCTGCGCGCCCTCGTCCGCGCCGCAGAAGCCCCGGCCGGTCGCCGTCAGCGGGGCCACGTTCGGGCTCGCGACGCACTTCGTGGCGGGGAAGCGGACCCTCGTGCCGTCCTGGCTGTTCGACGTGAGGCCGGAGGGCGCCAAGGAGACCTTCACGGTCACGCATCCGGCCGTCGCCCCCGAGTATCTGGCCTCGCCCCGCACCCCGGGGACGGCCACGCCCAGCGAGAAGCCCGGCGGCGGGGACGAGCAGCGCACGGCCCGCGTCGAGTCCTACAGCGCCGACGGGCGGTCGTTGACCGTGCACTTCTGGGGCGGCGTCTGCGGCACGTACGCCGCGTCCGCGCAGGAGGGCGGCGACCAGGTGCGGGTCAAGGTCACCGAGACGCCCGCGCAGGACGGCAAGATGTGCGTCAAGGTCGCCAAGAAGCTCTCGAAGACGGTGCACCTCGACAAGCCGCTCGGTGACCGCAGGGTCGTGGACACGACGGGCGAGACGGTCCGCCAGAAGTAGCGGGCGGCCACGGCCGGTTCACCCGCGCCGGGACATACGAAGGCGGGGGGCCCCCCCACCGTCCGGGGGGGGCCGACTTTTTCCTTTTTCTTTTTCGTTCGGCCCCTGGTCCGACGGGGGAGGCGACACAGGAGCAGGGAGCGGTGGAGGTTG
>NZ_JBVIZY010000001.1:0-656158 GCF_055591085.1 Streptomyces sp. NPDC041713 | reverse complement strand
ATGTGTGGGGACAGAAAGGTTGGGACTGCCCCCAAAAGGCGGGGGGCGCCCCCGTCTGTTCCCCCCAATCGGGGACCGCCGAGTGCGTCCCCCCCCCGACTTGTGGGGGGCCCCCCGCCTTCGTACGTCTGCTGTGCCGTCAGGCCATGGCTCAGCTGAAGGAGTCGCCGCAGGCGCAGGAGCCGGTGGCGTTGGGGTTGTCGATCGTGAAGCCCTGCTTCTCGATGGTGTCCACGAAGTCGATGGAGGCGCCGCCCAGGTAGGGAGCGCTCATCCGGTCGGTGACGACCTTCACGCCGTCGAAGTCCTTGACGACGTCGCCGTCGAGCGAGCGCTCGTCGAAGAACAGCTGGTAGCGCAGGCCCGAGCAGCCACCGGGCTGAACGGCGACGCGCAGCGCCAGGTCGTCCCGGCCCTCCTGTTCGAGGAGGCCCTTCACCTTGGCCGCGGCGGCGTCCGACAGGAGGATGCCGTCGCTCACGGTGGTGGTCTCGTCCGATACGGACATCTGCTTCTCTCCCGGGTTGTACGGAGACTGCTTGCCGACGGTTGCAACCGGCGGGGCCGCGGATTCATTCCGGGCCGAGTGCTTCGTCCTTGCCCCTTCATGCTCGCACATGGCGGCGGGCGGGACAGCGGGCCGCCGGACGGCGAATGCGTCACATCGACACTATGGCCATCGTCAAACTGACGTGAAGCGGTTATGATAGATAACGTCAATTCGACGAAAAGGATCCCCGGTGCACGCCCCCGCGGCTCCACCGGAGCGGCTTCGCCGCGCATACACAGATGAGAAAGGGTGCGTGTCGTGACCACCGCCCAGTCCCCCGTGGACCGCGTGACCCTCGATGTACAGCCCACGCCGCTCGCCCTGCTGCTGCTCGGCCGCGAGGCCGACCCGCGGAGCGAGCGCGGCGTGGAGTGCCCCGGCGACCTGCCGTCCCCCTCCGACCCGGACCTGGTGGAGCGCGCCCGCGCCGCCAAGGAGAAGCTCGGCGACAAGGTCTTCGTGCTCGGCCACCACTACCAGCGCGACGAGGTCATCCAGTTCGCCGACGTGACCGGCGACTCCTTCAAGCTGGCGCGCGACGCGGCGGCCCGGCCGGACGCCGAGTACATCGTCTTCTGCGGTGTGCACTTCATGGCCGAGTCCGCGGACATCCTGACGACGGACGACCAGAAGGTCGTGCTGCCCGACCTGGCCGCCGGCTGCTCGATGGCCGACATGGCCACCGCCGAGCAGGTCGCCGAGTGCTGGGACGCGCTGACCGAGGCCGGCATCGCCGAGCAGGTCGTGCCCGTGTCGTACATGAACTCGTCCGCCGACATCAAGGCCTTCACCGGCAAGCACGGCGGCACGATCTGTACGTCGTCGAACGCGAAGCGCGCCCTGGAGTGGGCCTTCGACCAGGGCGAGAAGGTGCTCTTCCTGCCCGACCAGCACCTCGGCCGCAACACCGCGGTGCGCGACATGGGGATGTCGCTCGACGACTGCGTGGTCTACAACCCGCACAAGCCGAACGGCGGCCTGAGCGTCGAGCAGCTGCGCGACGCGAAGATGATCCTGTGGCGCGGGCACTGCTCGGTGCACGGCCGCTTCTCGCTGGAGTCCGTGGCGGACGTGCGCGCCCGGATCCCCGGCGTCAACGTCCTGGTGCACCCCGAGTGCAAGCACGAGGTCGTCGCGGCGGCCGATCACGTGGGCTCGACCGAGCACATCATCAAGACCCTGGAGGCGGCGCCGGCCGGCTCCAAGTGGGCCATCGGCACCGAGCTGAACCTGGTCCGCCGCCTGGCGAACCGTTTCGCCGCCGAGGACAAGGAGGTCGTCTTCCTCGACAAGACGGTCTGCTTCTGCTCGACCATGAACCGGATCGACCTGCCGCACCTGGTCTGGACCCTGGAGTCGCTGGCCGAGGGCAATCTCGTCAACCGGATCGAGGTCGACCGGGAGACCGAGCAGTTCGCCAAGCTGGCCCTTGAGCGGATGCTGGCGCTGCCGTAGCTCTGTTCCGCGTAGGGGGTACGCGTAGGGGGTAAGGGGCGTCCGCTCTTGCGGGCGCCCCTTACCGCAGGGTCCGCGGGGCTAGAAGGCCGCCTTCTTCGCCCGCTTGGCCTCGCGCTTGGCGCGCCGGCGCTCCTTGCGGAGCTCCACCATCGCGTACAGCGTCGGGACCAGGAGGAGGGTCAGCAGCGTCGAGGTGATCAGACCGCCGATCACCACCACCGCGAGCGGCTGGGCGATGAAGCCGCCCTCGCCGGTGATGCCCAGGGCCATCGGGAGCAGGGCGAAGATCGTCGCCAGGGCGGTCATGAGGATCGGGCGCAGCCGGTGCCGGCCGCCCTCGACGACCGCCTCGACCGTGCCGTACCCCTGGGCGCGGTACTGGTTGATGAGGTCGATCAGCACGATCGCGTTGGTGACCACGATGCCGATGAGCATCAGCATGCCGATCATCGCCGGTACGCCCATCGGGGTGCCGGTGACGAGCAGCAGGCCGATCGCGCCCGTCGCCGCGAACGGGATGGAGACGAGCAGGATCAGCGGCTGCACCAGGGAGCGGAAGGTCGCGACCAGGAGCATGAAGACGATGGCGATGGCCGCCAGCATCGCGAGGCCGAGGGAGCCGAACGCCTCGTCCTGGTCCTGGGAGACGCCGCCGATCGACGCCGTGGCGCCTTCGGGCAGCTTCAGCGCGTCGAGCTTCTTGGTGAGGTCGGCGCTGACCGCGCCGGTGTTGTCGCCGGTCGGCCTCGCGGTGATCGTCGCGGCGCGGGCGCCGTCGATGCGGGTCATGGAGACCGGCCCGTCCACCAGGTCGACGTCGGCGATGTCGCCGAGCCGTACGCCCGGCCGCAGCGGCAGCTTCCGCAGCTCGGCGAGGGTCGTCGCGGGCTTCGCCGACTTGATGACGACATCGCGCTCGGTGTCGTCGAGGATCGCCTTGCCGCTGGTGGTGCCGCGCACCGCCTGGCCGACGGCCTGGCCGAGCGTGGTGTCGTCGAAACCGGCCGCGGCCGCCTTGGAGTTGGCGCGGACCGAGATCCGCGGGACGCTCTGCGACAGGTCGCTCTGCACGTCGGTGACGTCGTCGAGCTTCGCGACCGCGTCGCGCACCTGGTCGGAGGCCTTGCGCAGCACGTCGCCGTCGCCGGCCTTCACCACGACGCTGAGGTCCTGGCTGCCGAAGCCGTCACCGGCGGAGACCGTGGTCTGCCCGATCCCGGAGAGCTTGCCGAGCCCCTCCTCGACCCGGTCCTGCGCCCGGTCGTAGGACGACTTGTCCTTCAGGGTGAGGGTGTACGAGGCCTGGTTGGTGTCCGTGCCGCCGCCGAAGGCCGCCATGAAACCGGACGAGCCGACCGTGACCTGGTAGTCCTTGATCTCGTCGATGTCGGAGAGCATCTTCTCGATCTTCTTCGCCGAGGCGTCCGACGCCGCCAGGCTGGTGCCGGGCTTCAACTCCTGCTTGATGGTGAGCACTTCCTGCTCGCCCTGGTCGAAGAAGTTGGTCTTCAGCATCGGCGCCATGGCGAAGGTGCCGACCAGGATCACCAGCGCGATACCGAGGCTGGTGAGGCGGCGGCGGGTGGCGAAGCGCAGGACGGGGACGTACATCCGCTGCAGCCTGCTGCGGCTCTCCTTCTCCTCGGCCTTGCGGCGGGCCTCCTCCGGGTCGACGCCCTGGATCGCCTTGGGGGCGCGCAGGAACCAGTACGACAGGACCGGCACGACCGTCAGCGAGACCAGCAGCGAGGCGAGGAGCGCCGCCGTGACCGTCAGCGAGAACGAGCCGAAGAGTTCGCCGACCATGCCGCCGACCAGGCCGATCGGCAGGAACACCGCCACGGTCGTCAGCGTCGACGAGGTGACGGCGCCCGCGACCTCGCGGACCGCCGTGAGGATGGCCTGCTCGCGCTCCTCGCCGTAGCCGAGGTGGCGCTTGATGTTCTCCAGGACGACGATCGAGTCGTCGACGACGCGGCCGATCGCGATGGTCAGCGCGCCGAGCGTGAGCATGTTGAGCGAGAGGTCGCGGGTCCACAGGACGATCAGGGCGAGGACCACCGAGATCGGGATGGAGACCGCGGTGACCAGCGTCGAGCGGATCGACGCCAGGAAGACCAGGATGATCACGACGGCGAAGACCAGGCCGAGGGCGCCCTCGGTGGTGAGGCCCTCAATGGACTCGGCGACGGCCGGGCCCTGGTCGCTCGCGACCGTCAGCTCGGATCCGGGGCCGAGGTCCTCGCGCAGGCCGGGGAGCTTGTCCTGCACCGCGTCGGAGATCGCGACGGCGCTGCCGTCCTGGTCCATGGTGATCGCGACGGCGAGGCTGGGCTCGCCGTCGGTGCGGGTGAGGGACGTGGCGGTGGCCGGCTTCTGCGCGACGGTGGCGACGTCGCCGAGGCGTACGGGCTTGCCCGCCCGCTCGCCCGGCGCGGCCTCGGGCGCGATCCGCAGCTCCTCGATCTGCTGCAGCGAGGTGAAGCCGCCGTCGACCTGCACGGTGCGGTTCTTGCCCGCCTCGTCGAAGGAGCCCGCGGGGAGCGTGGCGCCGCCCGCCTGGAGTGCCTTGCCGAGCGCGGCGGGGGTCAGGCCGGCCTTCGCCAGCTTCCGGTCGTCGGGGGTGACGTCGACCTGGAGGTCGCGCACGCCGTCCACGGTGACCTGGGCGACGCCGTCGATGTCCTTCAGGGACGGTACGACGGTGCGGTCGAGCCGGTCGGCGAGGGCCTGCTGGTTCTCGTCGGAGGTGGCGGACAGGACGACGGTCGGGATGTCGTCGGTGGAGCCGGCGACGACCTGCGGGTCGACGTCGTCGGGGAGTTCGGCGCGGGCGCGGTTCACGGCCTGCTGGACGTCGGCGACGAGCTGCTTGGAGCCGCTGCCGTAGTCGAACCGGGCCATGATGACGGCGTTGCCCTCGCTCGCCGTGGCGGTGATGCCGGTGATGCCGTCGACGGCGTCGATGGTGTTCTCGAGCGGTTCGACGACCTGCTTCTCGACGACGTCGGGGGACGCGCCCTGGTAGGGCGCGAGGACGGACACCATGGGCAGTTCGATGGAGGGCAGCAGCTGCTGTTTGAGCTGCGGTATCGCGATGGCGCCGAAGACGATCGCGATGATCGACATCAGTCCGACGAGCGCCCGTTGGGCAAGGCTGAACCTGGACAGCCAGGACATGGAGGTCTCTCTCTGTGGCGTGCGCGGGGGGAACGCACGAGGCCGGGCAGGCCGCAGAGGGGGACCCGGAGAATGGGTGCCTGCGGCAAGCTTCGTACGTCCCTCACACCCTCAGCCATGGCCGGGCCCCGGCACCTCGCTCGCAGGACCATTTCTCGCGGGGCGCGTACTGCGGGCGCAGTACACCGCCTTCCGTGTCACTCCACCCGTGGACGTACCAGGCCCGATTCGTAGGCAATGACGACGAGTTGGGCCCGGTCGCGGGCGCCGAGCTTCGCCATCGCCCGGTTCACATGGGTCTTCACGGTGAGCGGGCTGACTTCGAGGCGCTCGGCGATCTCGTCGTTGGAGTGGCCGCCCGCGACCTGGACGAGCACCTCGCGTTCGCGGCCGGTGAGCGCGTCGAGGCGCTCGCCGCGCACCGGGGCGTCGCCGTCCAGGCCCTCGCCCTGCGCGAGGAACTTGGCGATCAGGCCCTTGGTGGCCACCGGGGAGAGCAGCGCCTCGCCGGCCGCGGCGATCCGGATGGCGCCGAGGAGTTCGTCGGGCTCCGCGCCCTTGCCGAGGAATCCGGAGGCGCCCGCGCGCAGCGACTGCACCACGTACTCGTCGACCTCGAACGTCGTCAGCATGACCACCCGCACATGGGCCAGCGCGGGGTCGGCGCTGATCAGCCGGGTGGCGGCGAGGCCGTCGGTGCCGGGCATCCGGATGTCCATGAGGACCACGTCCGCCCGTTCCGACGCGGCGAGCGCGACCGCCTCCGCCCCGTCGGACGCCTCGCCGACCACCTCCATGTCGGACTCGGAGTCGACGAGCACCCTGAACGCGCTGCGCAGCAAGGCCTGATCGTCGGCGAGCAGTACGCGGATCGTCACGCGGTCCCTCCCTTTGCCGTGGTGACGGGCAGGATCGCATGGACGCGGAAGCCGCCGCCGTAGCGGGGCCCCGCCGAGCAGCTGCCGCCGAGGGCGGTGGCGCGCTCGCGCATGCCGATGAGGCCGTGGCCGCCGCGGGACTCTCCCTTGCCGGCCTCCCCGTCACCGGCCGCCTTGTCGCCGGCCGACTCCCTGTCGCTGGATTTCCTGTCGCCGGTTTCCCCGTCGCTCCCTTCGGGGCCGGGGCCGTCGTCTATGACGGTGACCTCCACGTTCGGGCCTACGCGGACGACGCTCACCTCGGCCTTGGCGTCCTGCCCCGCGTGCCGCTGCACATTGGTCAGCGCCTCCTGGATGATCCGGAACGCGGCGAGGTCGACGGCCGCGGCCAGGTCCAGGCCGACCTGGCCGAGGGCCACCTCCACGGGCAGGCCGGCGTTGCGGAACGTCTCGACGAGCTCGTCGAGGCGGTGCAGGCCGGGGGCGGGTTCGGTGGGCGCCTCGGGGTCGCCGCTCTGCCGCAACAGGCCGACGGTGGCGCGCAGTTCGTTGAGCGCGGAGCGGCTGGCGTCGCGTACGTGCGCGAGGGCTTCCTTGGCCTGGTCGGGTCGCCGGTCCATGACGTGGGCGGCGACGCCGGCCTGCACGTTGACCAGGGCGATGTGGTGGGCGACCACGTCGTGCAGGTCGCGGGCGATGCGCAGCCGCTCCTCGGCGACGCGGCGCCGGGCCTCTTCCTCCCGGGTGCGCTCGGCCCGCTCCGCGCGCTCCCTTATGGCGTCCACGAAGGCGCGGCGGCTGCGTACGGCGTCGCCCGCCGCGGCAGCCATGCCGGTCCAGGCGAAGATGCCGAGGTTTTCCTGCGCGTACCAGGGCAGCGGGCCCGAGAGCATCGCGACGCCGGTCAGCCCGGTCATCGTGACCAGGCCGATCCGCCAGGTCGTGGAGCGGTCGGTACGGGCGGCGACGGTGAACAGCGCGATGACGGCGCACATCACGACGGGAGCGCGGGGCTGGCCGGTGAGCAGCTCGACGATGGAGGCGGCGCAGGTCGCCGCCAGCACGGACCACGGGGCGCGGCGGCGGAAGACCAGGGCGAGCGCGCCGAGCGCCATCAGGAGCAGGCTCGGGGCGTCGGGGGTCCGGGTGCCCCAGGTGGGGCCGTGCTCGCCGTAGGGCTCCGCGAAGGAGCCGACGACCATGCAGACGAGGACGGCGGTGGCGAGTGCGGCGTCGACCGCGAGCGGATGCGTTTTGGCCCAGCCGCGGCCTCGCACGAGTGTGGTCACGCCTCAACGTTACGGGGGCTGGCCGGGGGCCCTGGGCGGATTCGGGTGTCGTCTTTTGTCTGCGGGGCTGTGGGGGCTGGGCGCGGTCGTCTTTTGTCTGCGGGCCTGTGGGGGCTGGGCGCGCCGTTCCCCGCGCCCCTGGGCTTCGCCCCTGGGGCTCGGCCCTGGGCTTCGGCCCTGGTGTCAGCCTGGGATCAGGCCGTCGTCGCTCAGCATGGCTCTGACCTCGTCCAGGGTCGCGTCGGGGGACGGGAGGATCAGTTCCGAGGGTTCCAGGGCGTCGTCGGGGAGGGGGGTGCCCAGCTCGCGGACCTTGTCCAGGAGGGCGTGGAGCGTGCGGCGGAAGGCGGGCTCGTCGGCGCTCTCCATCTCCGCGAGCAGCTCGTCGTCCAGCTTGTTCAGTTCGGCGAAGTGGCTGTCGGCCAGCTCCACCTGCCCCTCCCCCATGATCCGTACGATCATGTCGCCCTCCTCGGACGTGAGCTACAACTTCGTGCGCTACTGCTTGTCGAAGCGCGGGGTGTCCTGCGGCTGCTGCGACTGGGGCCGGCCCTGGCCGCCCTCGATCGCCTGCTGGCTGCTGGGGCCTCCGGCGAGCTCCGCCTTCATGCGCTGCAGTTCCAGCTCTACATCAGTACCACCGGAGAGCCGGTCCAGCTCGGTCTGGATGTCGTCCTTGGCGAGCCCGGAGGAGTCGTCGAGGGCACCGGAGGCGAGCAGTTCGTCGATCGCGCCGGCCCGCGCCTGGAGCTGCGCGGTCTTGTCCTCGGCGCGCTGGATCGCCATGCCGACGTCGCCCATCTCCTCGGAGATGCCGGAGAAGGCCTCGCCGATGCGGGTCTGGGCCTGGGCGGCGGTGTACGTCGCCTTGATGGTCTCCTTCTTCGTACGGAAGGCGTCGACCTTGGCCTGCAGCCGCTGGGCCGCCAGGGTGAGCTTCTCCTCCTCGCCCTGCAGGGTCTGGTGCTGCGTCTCCAGGTCCGTCACCTGCTGCTGGAGCGCGGCACGGCGGGACAGGGCCTCGCGGGCCAGGTCCTCGCGGCCGAGGGCGAGCGCCTTGCGGCCCTGGTCCTCCAGGGTCGAGGACTGCTTCTGGAGCTGGGTCAGCTGCAGTTCCAGGCGCTTGCGGGAGGTCGCCACGTCGGCGACGCCACGGCGGACCTTCTGCAGCAGCTCCAGCTGTTTCTGGTACGAGTAATCGAGGGTTTCGCGCGGGTCCTCGGCCCGGTCAAGGGCCTTGTTCGCCTTCGCGCGGAAGATCATCCCCATACGCTTCATGACACCGCTCATGGGCTTCGCGCGCCCCCTTCTGACGGACTTCCAGCTCCAGGTACTGCTCAGAACCCACAGTACGGGCCCTGCATCCATTACCGCACTGTTCGCGGGCGGATGCGCTCATCCCCAAGGACGACTGCGTCCCGCACCGCTCCGGCGTAAGGAGTAGGTGCTCCCCCGGGAACCGACCCCGAGGCGTCCCGCGTGGCCGGTGAGGGTCCGCCGCATTCCGCCTGCTACGGCCCCTTAGGCACATAAATCAAGACGCCCGGCGTTGCCGGATCGTTCCCCGCCCGGCGGACGTCCATGCGTCCGCACCCCGTACCCTTGGATTTTGTGTTCCGTAGCCGATCCAAGGAAGAGAAGGCCCCGGCCGCGCAGGCGCCGGTGACCGACTCCAAGCAGCCCCGTGACCCGCAGGCCCCGAAGGGCCGCCCCACCCCCAAGCGCGCCCTGGCCCAGTCCCAGCGCCGCAGCGTGACGAACACGCCGACGACGCGCAAGGAGGCCGCCAAGCGCCAGCGCGACGAGCGCCGCACCCAGATGGCGAAGCAGCGCGAGGCGATGGCCAGCGGTGACGAGCGGTTCCTGCCCGCCCGTGACAAGGGTCCCGTGCGCAAGTTCGCGCGCGACTTCGTGGACTCGCGCTTCTGCATCGCCGAGTACTTCCTGCCGCTCGCGGTGATCATCCTGGTGCTGAGCATCGTCCGGATCCCGCAGCTGCAGAACATCGCGCTGCTGCTCTGGCTCTTCGTGATCGTCCTGATCATCGTCGACTCGGTCGTCACCGCCTTCCGGCTGAAGAAGCGGCTCGCCGAGCGCTTCCCGAACGACAACCGGAAGGGCGCCGTCGCGTACGCCCTGATGCGTACGCTCCAGATGCGCCGGCTGCGGCTGCCCAAGCCGCAGGTCAAGCGCGGAGAGCGGCCCTGAGCGGATTCACCGGCGGGGCCGGGGCCTGGCTGGAGAAGCTGGGCGGCCTGCGCAACGCCGTGCGCCAGGAGCTGGTCGCCCGCCAGCTCGACGAGCAGATAGTCGCCCGCTTCCCCGTGGGGCAGCGGCTGCGGATACTCGACGTCGGCATGGGCCAGGGCACACAGGCCCTGCGGCTCGCCCGTGCCGGCCACAAGGTGACGGGCGTCGAGCAGGATCCCGCCATGATCGCCGCCGCGCGCACCTCGCTCGCGGCGGAGCCCGAGGGCATCCAGGGGCGGGTGCGCATCGTCGAGGGCGACGGGCACCAGACCGGGGTGCACTTCCTGCCCGGCAGCTTCGACGTGGTGCTCTGCCACGGCGTCCTGATGTACGTCGAGGACCCCGACGCGCTCCTCGCCGGGCTCGCCCGGATGCTGGCACCCGGCGGGCTCCTCTCGCTCCTGGTGCGCAACGCGGAGGCGCTGGCCATGCGGCCGGGGCTCGCGGGCGACTGGGCGGGGGCGATCGCCGCCTTCGACTCCGTCACGTACCGCAACCGCCTCGGCATCGACGCCCGCGCGGACCGGCTCGACGCGCTGACCTCCTCGCTGGCGGGGCTCGCGGCGCCGCTGCAGGCCTGGTACGGCGTGCGGGTCTTCACGGACACCGTTCCCGACGGCACGCCGCTGCCTCCCGAGTGGGAGCTGGAGGCGCTGCTCGCCGCCGAGGAGCGTGCGGGGCGCACGGACCCGTACCGCCGGGTCGCCGCGCTGCTGCATCTGTGCGGGGTACGGGACTGACGGAGCCGGGCGGGGCCGGAGCGACGGATCCGTGCGGGGTACGGGACTGACGCGGTCACCCACCCGTTTACCGCGCAGCGCAGGCGCCGGGAACGGGCGAAAAGCACACTCGGCGCATGACTGCCTCGCGTACCCGCATCCGTACCCGTCGCCGTACCCGTTCCCGCGCCGTCTCCGTGCCGCTCGCCGCCTCCCTCACCGCTCTCGCCGCCGTCGCGCTCGTGGGCGGGTGCTCCTCGTCCGGCTCCGGCGACTCGGGCCGGTCGACCGCGCAGGCCGCGCCGGCCGCCGCCGGTGACCTGCAGGACGACTACCAGCGGGTGATCAAGGACGTACTGCCGTCGGTCGTCCAGGTCGACGCCGGCGACAGCCTCGGCTCCGGGGTCGTCTACGACGGCAAGGGGCACATCGTCACCAACGCCCATGTCGTGGGCAAGGAGAAGCGGTTCAAGGTCACCACCGCCACCGGCGAGCAGGCGCTGACCGCCGACCTGGTGGCGAGCTATCCGGAGCAGGACCTCGCGGTCATCAGGCTGGACGATGTGCCGGACGGCCTGAAGGCGGCGGAGTTCGGCGACTCCACGAAGGCCGAGGTCGGCCAGATCGTGCTGGCCATGGGCTCTCCGCTCGGCCTGTCCTCCAGCGTCACCCAGGGCATCGTCTCGGCCACCGGACGCACCGTCAGCGAGGGCCGCACCGGCGGCGGCACGGGGGCCACCATCGCCAACATGGTGCAGACGTCGGCCGCGATCAACCCGGGCAACAGCGGCGGCGCCCTCGTCGACCTGGACGGGAAGGTCATCGGCATCCCCACCCTCGCCGCGAGCGACCCGCAGATGGGGGACAGTGCCGCGCCCGGCATCGGCTTCGCGATCCCGTCCTCGATGGTGAAGACCGTCGCCGACCAGATCATCAAGGACGGCCGGGTCACCGACTCGGGCCGGGCCGCGCTCGGCATCACCGGCCGCACCGTCCTGGACGACGGCTACCGGCCCGCGGGCGTGGCCGTGGTCGAGGCCCGGCAGGGCGGTGCGGCGGCCGACGCGGGGCTGCGGGCGGGTGACATCATCACGCGGCTCGGCGGCAGCGAGGTCACCACGATCAACTCGCTCTCGGAGGCGCTGGCCGGCGCGAAGCCCGGCCAGAAGACGCAGGTCACGTACGTGCGGGACGGTGCCGACAAGAAGGCGGACGTGACGCTCGGCGAGATGTGAGGACCACGGCGGCGGGCTCGTGCGGGAGCCCCGCCCCGGACGTACGGGAGCTCCACCCCGGACGTACGGGAGGCGGTGGCCGGGTCGTCCGGTCACCGCCTCCCGTCGCGTACGCCCGCGCGGTGCGCCGCGGGACGCCACCGCTCAGCTCACGCCGACGCGTCCTCCGTGTCCTGCGCCTCGTCGGCGTGCAGGCTCATCGGACCGTAGATCTTGGTCGTGTCCTCGAAGAGGGTCACCTGGTCGGCGCCGCCCTCGGACAGCTCCTTCCAGTACTCACCGACCCAGGACTCCGCGTCGCCCTGGGTGGTGAACTCCTCGGGCTGCACCGCGGGCTGGACCTCCGTCCCGTCCGCCTTCTCGAACCGCCACGTCCATGCCGCCATGTCAGCCTCCCGAGGGTCCTGTGGCGGTGTCGCCACCGCCTCGATCCGCTTGAAGCCTAGCCGGGCGCGCGGCGTCCGACCCGACGCGGGAGGATCTTCGTGTGGAACTGACTCTGCTCGGCACCGGCGCCCCCGGCGGTCTGCCCCTCCCCGACTGTCCCTGCGCGGTCTGCGCGACCGCCCTGGGCGAGGCGGCGCGCGCCGCCACCGCGCTCCTCGTGGACGGCGTGCTGCTGCTCGACCTGACCCCCGGCGCGGCCTTCGCGGCCGCCCGCGCCGGGCACTCGCTCGGCGGAGTGCGCCAGGTGCTGCTCTCGCACCCGCACGACGGGCCCGCCGTCGAGGTGCCCGCGGGGCTGCCGCAGCCCGGCCGGGTCGCCGACGGGCGCGAGCTCGCGCTGCTCACCGGGCACCGGGTGCGCGCGGTGGCCCTGGACGCGCCCGGCTCCGGGTACGAGGTGACCGGGACCGACGGGGAGCGGCTGCTGTATCTGCCGCCGGGCGGCGCGCCCGCGGGGATCACCGAGGGGAACGGCGCCGCGGCGGGCCACGGCAGGGACCGCCCGTACGAGATGGTCGTCGCGGACGTCGTCGGGCGTCCCGACGGGCTCGCCCGGCTCCGCGCCGCCGGGGCCGTCGGGCCGACCACCGACGTGATCGCGGTGCACATCGGCCACGAGGCGCCGCCCGGCGGTGAGCTGACGCGCCGCCTCGCGGCCGCCGGGGCGCGGGCCGTGCCGGACGGGTCGACGCTCGTGGTCGGCGCCTACGAGGACGTCCCCGACGTGCCGCGCCGCACCCTCGTCCTCGGCGGCGCGCGCTCGGGCAAGTCGGTGGAGGCCGAGCGGCGCCTGGAGGCCTTTCCCGAGGTGCTGTACGTGGCCACCGGCGGGACCAGGAGCGGGGACACGGAGTGGGCCCGGCGGGTGAGCGTGCACCGCGAGCGGCGCCCCGGCTCCTGGCGGACCGCCGAGACCTGCGACCTGGTGCCGCTGCTCGGCGACGACGGGCCGCCGCTGCTCATCGACTGCCTGTCGCTGTGGCTGACCCACGTCATGGACGAGGTGCAGGCGTGGGACGACGCGGAGTGGGCGGGCGGCGGGGAGCGCGCGCTGCGGGCGCGGGTCGCCGAGCTCGCGGAGGCGGTCCGTACGACCCGGCGCACGGTGGTCGCCGTCTCCAACGAGGTCGGCTCCGGCATCGTCCCCGCGACCACCTCCGGCCGCCGCTACCGCGACGAACTGGGCCGCCTGAACACCGCGTTCGCGAACGAGTGCGAACACGTCCTGCTCGTCGTGGCGGGCCAGGCCCTCACGCTGCGCGGCTGACGTCCGGCCGCGCTCACGGGGCGGCCGGGGCCGTCGGGTCGGGGCCGCGGCGGGCGATGACCCGGTAGGTGTTGCTGAAGCCGACGCGGGTGAGCAGCGGCGCGAGGACGACGTCCAGCGCGCGGGCCAGCACCACCGGCGGCACCGACGCCCACCGTGCGGCGCGGCGCAGCTTCAGCTGGAGCGGGGTCGCGGGTCCGGGGCGCCACGGCACGTCGGCCGCGGGCATGCGGCAGTTGAGGAAGAGCGCCACCGCCGCGCCGAGGTCGACGGGGGCGTGCGCGGTCCGGCGCTCGACGGCGACGACCGTGAAGCCCAGGGCGGTCAGCTCCTGGCGGAGGTTGGCGAGCGGCACGAGGTGCAGGGTGCGCGGCTGGCGGTGGGACGCCCACCATCTGCCGAGCAGCCGGGCGGCGCGGCACTCGGGGTCGGGGGCCTCGATCAGCAGGTGTCCGCCGGGGCGCAGCACGGTGCGCGCGGCGCGGAGCTCCGCGCGCGGGTCCGGGCTGCGCTGCAGGGTGTGGAACATGCTCAGCGCGTCGTAGCGGCCCGCGAGCCGCCCGGCGAGCTCGGGCAGGGAGCCGCGGTGGCCCTCCTCGATGCGGCCGCGTCTTACCCCGCGTTCGAGGCCGGCGCTGCGGTCGGTGCCGTCGAAGGAGGTGTACGGCAGGACCCGCCGGGCCAGGGCCGGGAAGTGCGCGGCGCCGGTGTCGACGTCCAGCCAGCACTCGGGCTCGTCGAGCGCGGCGAGCGCCCGGACGGCGGCGAGCCGGCGTTTGGCGGCGGCGCCGGCGCCGAACGGCTTCACCGGCTCCCGGCCGCCGGGCCCGTCGCGGAAGTCCCTGCGGTAGAAGTCCATGCCCTCGGGGGTCAGCCGGGGGTTCTGGAAGCAGTGGGCACAGTCGCCGCACCGGTCGAGGGTGAAGCTGCCCGGCTTGTGCTGCACCAGGTCGGTGGTGCGCAGCCGCACCCGCAGCCGTTCGGAGCCGCACCAGGGGCAGTCGGTGCGGCGGGGTTCGTGGAACCGCTCGGTGCCTAGGGCGAGTTCGGCGAGGTAGGCGGGACGCCGGGCGGCGACCTGCTGGGCGGCATCCGTGGTCATGGGCGTACTCCCGGGGTCGGAGGAGTGGAGCAGGGGGACAGAGCTGCCGTTCCCGCCGATGCCGCACGCGATATGACAAGCCGACACAAACAGGAACGTAAAGGATCATTCCCGCGTCGGGGGTCACGCCATGCACGTGAATCCTCACGCGACGCGACCGGCGGACGCGGGGGCCTGACCGGCCGTCAGGTGCGGGGTGGTGCGGCTCGCAGGGCCGTTCGAGCGATGCCGCCGCCGCTCCCGGTACTGTTCGGCGAATGAGCTCGCTGAATCTCGACGACTTCACCGACCTGATCGAGCGGCCCGACGGCGGGGTGCGCCGCGACGCCGAGGAACGCAGGGCCCGGCAGACCCTGCCGCCCGGTTCCCTCGGCCGCCTCGACGAACTCGGCGAGTGGCTCTCGGCGGCCCAGTCCTCGGTGCCGGTGCGGCCGGTCGAGCGGCCGCGCGTGGTGCTCTTCGCGGGCGATCACGGCATCGCCGCGCAGGGTGTGTCGGCGCGTCCCGCGGGCGGCGCGGCGGATCTCGTACGGGCCGTCCTGGCCGGCGAGAGCCCCGTGGCCGTCCTCGCGCGCCGCCTCGACGTGCCCGTGCGGGTCGTCGACATGGCCCTCGACTGCGACCCGGCCGAGCTGCCCGCCGAGGTGGCGGGGCACCGGGTGCGGCGCGGTTCGGGACGCATCGACACCGAGGACGCGCTGACGACCGACGAGGCGGAGCGGGCGCTGCGCGCCGGCATGGCGGTCGCCGACGAGGAGGCGGACTCCGGCACCGATCTGGTGGTGCTCGGCGATGTCAGCGTGGGCGGCACGACGGCCGCCGCGACGCTGGTCGCCGCGTTGTGCGGGACCGACGCGTCCGTGGTGACCGGGCGGGGCGGAGCGCCCATCGACGACCTGGCGTGGATGCGCAAGTGCGCGGCGGTACGGGACGCGCTGCGACGGGCCCGGCCGGTCCTCGGCGACCAGCTGGAGCTGCTCGCGACGGTCGGCGGCGCCGATCTGGCCGCGATGACGGGGTTCCTGCTGCAGTGCGCGGTGCGGCGTACGCCGGTGATCCTGGACGGCGTGGTGGCGTCGGCGGCCGCGCTGGTGGCCCAGCGGGTGGCGTTCCGCGCGCCGGACTGGTGGCTGGCGGGCCACGACAGCGGGGAGCCCGCGCAGGCCAAGGCGCTCGACCGGATGGCGCTCGACCCGCTGCTCGCGCACGGCGTGAAGGTCGGCGAGGGTGCCGGGGGGCTGCTCGCGCTGCCGTTGGTACGGGCGGCGGCGGCGCTGTCGGCGGAGCTGCCGGAGCGGGAGCCGGAGCCCGTGGCGCCGGAAGCGGAGCCCGAACCCGAGTCCGATCCTGTGCCTACAGCCCCGGAGACAGAGCCTTCGGTGCCGTCCGCCGAGTAAGTGCCCCGCGTGCGGGCGCCGGTTGACGCACCGTCAACGGCGCCCGGCACCGGTGGCCCGCCCGCTCACAATGCGGAGGGTGACCCTCGTTGCCCATATGATCCCTTTTCATGGGAGATGAGCAGGTCGTCGCCGGGCGACAGAAGAAACCGACCGTCATACAGCGCCGCGCCGCCGGGTTCGCGGTCTGGTATCTGCGGGCCGTCACGTTCATCAACTTCCTGAGCGCGGTCTGGGTCTCGCTCGGACAGGACCTGCGCCAGCACAACACGGAGAACTACTTCACCCCGTACCTGCTGACCGCCGGTTTCGCGTCGGGGGCGTTCACGCTCTTCCTGGCGATCACCATGCGGCGCCGCAAGCGCGCCGCGTGGATCCTCAACACCGTGCTCGGCGGCCTCTTCCTGCTGCTCTTCGCCTTCGCGATGGTCTTCCCGGAGATCCGCGCGTACGCGCAGAACTGGATCTCCCTCGTGCTGACCGCCGCGTTCGTCGCGGCGCTGGTCGTCGGGCGCCGCGAGTTCTACGCCAAGGGCGACCGCTCCAACCCGAAGCTGGCGTCGGCCGTCGCGGCCGGCGGGCTCCTGGTGGCCTCGCTGATCGCCACGCTGCTCGTCACCGTCACCAACCGCGCCCACGACGACTACCGCTCGACGTTCCTGGACCGCTGGCGCTACGGCACCATGCGCCTGGTCTCGCTGGCCGCCGACGACAAGCGCTTCGAGGGCATCACCACGCCCGGCTGGGTCAACGTCGCCATCAACATCCTGAGCGCGCTGCTGCTCTGCGCGGTCCTGTACGCGGCCTTCCGCTCCCGCCGGGCCGTCGACCCGCTCACCGAGGGCGACGAGGAGCGGTTGCGCGCGCTGCTTGAGCGGCACGGCGAGCGCGACTCCCTCGGCTACTTCTCGCTGCGCCGCGAGAAGAGCGTGGTGTGGTCGCCGACCGGCAAGGCGGCCGTGGCCTACCGCGTCGTCGGCGGCGTCTCGCTGGCCTCCGGCGACCCCATCGGCGACCCGGAGGCCTGGCCCGGCGCCATCGAGCCCTGGCTGGCCGAGGCCCGCGAGCACGGCTGGATCCCGGCCGTGATGGGCGCGAGCGAGGAGGCGGGCACGGTCTACGCGCGGCACGGCCTGGACGCCCTCGAACTGGGCGACGAGGCCCTCGTGGAGATCGCCGAGTTCACCCTGGAGGGACGGGCCATGCGCACCGTCCGGCAGGCGTACAACCGCGTGAAGCGGGCCGGCTACACGGTCCGCATCCGCCGCCACGAGGACATCCCCGCCGACGAGATGGCGGCCCTCCTGGAGCACGCCGACGACTGGCGCGACGGGGCCACCGAGCGCGGCTTCTCCATGGCGCTCGGCCGGCTCGGCGACCCGGGCGACGGCCGGTGCGTGATGCTCGAATGCACCGACGGGGACGGGCGGTTGCGGGCGGTGCTGTCCTTCGTGCCGTGGGGGCCGCACGGGCTCTCCCTCGACCTGATGCGGCGTGACCGCGACTCCGAGAACGGCCTGATGGAGTTCATGGTCATCGAACTCCTGCAGCGGGCCCCCGAGATCGGGATCACGCAGGTCTCACTCAACTTCGCGATGTTCAGGTCGGTCTTCGAACGTGGCTCACGGCTCGGCGCGGGTCCGGTCCTGCGTCTGTGGCGGTCGCTTCTCAGCTTCTTCTCGCGGTGGTGGCAGATCGAGTCCCTCTACCGGGCCAACGCCAAGTACCGGCCGATCTGGGAGCCCCGCTTCCTCCTCTTCGAGAAGAGCGGAGACCTGCCGCGCATCGGCATCGCGTCCGCCCGCGCGGAGGGGTTCCTCGAAGCGCCCGGTCTGCCGAAGTGGCTGCACCGCAAACACCTGGAGTCCAGACGATGAGCACCCCGGCCCGCCTGGCCCGCGCCGAGTGGGGGTCACTCCTCTCCACCGTGCGCGGGGCGCTCGTCGCCCGACGATGGCGGGCCGTCCCCATGACCCTGGCCGCGGTCTGTCTCACCGCTCTCTGCCAGTACGTGCAGAACCAGCCCTGGGGCTATCAGTTCGTGCAGAACACCGGCTGCGTACGCGCCGAGGACCCGCTCTGGCTCGCCCTGCTGCGCACCCCGCTCTCCCTCTTCGTGCCCGCCCTCGACCTGCCGGTGTGGGGCGCGCTCGCGCAGATCCTGCTGGTCTTCGGCATCGCGGAGATCTGCCTGGGCCGGTGGCGCACGCTCTTCATCGCGTACGCGGCCACGCTCGCCGGCACCCTGTACGCGCGCGTGGGCATCGCGCTCGGCCCCGGCCACCCGCTCGGCCTGCCCGCCTCCGACGCGCAGGTCGTCGACACCGGCCCGTCGGCCGCCGTGGTCGGCCTCGCCGTGTACGTGTGCTGGCTGCACCGCGCGTACTTCACCGCCGCCCTGGTCAGCGCCCTGATGGTCGTCGAGGTGATCGTCAAGGACAATCTCGCCGGCATGGAGCACCTGGCCGCCATCCTCGTCGCGCTCGCGCTGTG
Organism: Streptomyces sp. NPDC041713; assembly: GCF_055591085.1. Taxonomy (NCBI): domain Bacteria; kingdom Bacillati; phylum Actinomycetota; class Actinomycetes; order Kitasatosporales; family Streptomycetaceae; genus Streptomyces; species Streptomyces sp. NPDC041713. The sequence goes on along the minus strand of NZ_JBVIZY010000001.1, from coordinate 637,893 downwards.
CGCCGTCACCGCGGTACGTCAGCGGCGCGGCGGCACCCGATCCGGCCCCGGCCGCGGATCCGGCACGAAGCCGCCGATCCAGTCCTGAATCCTGCGGCGCGGTCCCGACCAGCGCCGGTCGTGCCGGAAGGCGCGAAGGCCCGCCCGCGCACGGGCCCGGGGCCGCCTGCGGTAGAAGCGCCGGGCCCACGCCGAGCCGGGCCTGGCCAGCCGGATCGCGCCGACCAGCGCGACGAACGGGACCACCATGCCGATCAGGGCGGTGCGCAGCTTCCCCTTGACGAGCGCGATCACCGCGAACCCGCAGTTGATGCCGATGTTCAGCGCGACCGCGGCGCGGTTCTGCCGCTCGTCGGGCGTCAGGTCGTCGACGCCGAGCGGGGTGAAACCGGTGAGGACGAGCATCACCAGGGCCGCCGTGAGCATCACGACCTCCACGCTTTTGCGGCCCTGCTCGCTCCAGTAGACGTCGTCGAGATGGAGGATCAGCGCGAACTCGTCGAGCACCAGGCCCGCGCCGATCCCGAAGATGACCGCGGCGTACAGCGCCCCCACCCCGTGCCGCCCCGCGGCCACCGCCCAGAACCCGCCGACCAGCATCAGGAAGATCCCCGGCACGACGTGGTGGATGTGGACCTCGCCGGTGCTGATGTTGCGGAACGGCCCGCGGCCCGCCCGGATCAGCCGGGTGATGGTCCGGGTGACCAGGAACGACCCGACGAAGGAGAGCAGCGCGAGCAGCAGCGGCAGCTTCCCCGGCTCGACGATGTTCCGGTACCACCAGTCGTCCATGCGCCCATCCTCCGTCCGCGAAGAGTGATCCGCAGAGCGGGAGGTTCCCCCGGGGTAGCCTTCCGCGGTGCCCAGAACCTCCCCCGCCGACGGCATACGTTTCGCCTTCGGCACCCTCACCGCGCTCCCCGTCCGGGTCACCCGCTGGGACCGCGAGGCCGCGCGCGGCGGCATGCAGTGCGCCCCCCTCGCCGGTCTGGTGATCGGCCTGTGCGCGGCGGGCGCGGGCGGCGCGCTGACGCTGCTCGGCGCGGGCCCGCTGCTCGTCGCCGTCGCGACCGCCGCGGTCCCCGCCGCCCTCACCCGGGGCCTGCACCTGGACGGTCTCGCCGACACCGCCGACGGCCTGGGCAGCGCCAAGCCCGCCGAGGACGCGCTGCGCATCATGAAGCAGTCCGACATCGGCCCCTTCGGCGTCATCACGCTGCTCTTCGTCCTGCTCGCGCAGGTCGCCGTCTTTTTCCAGCTGTACGAGGCCTCTTGGGTGCGCGGCGCCCTCGCCGCCGTCGTCTCGGCGACCGCCGCGCGCCTCGCCCTGACGCTGGCCGCCCGCGACGGCGTGCCCCCGGCCCGCCCGGAGGGGCTCGGCGCGGCCGTCGCCGGGGTCGTCCCGCGCGGCCGGACGCTGGGCGTCGCCGCGCTCGTGGTGGCCGCCGCGGCCGCCGCGGGCGCGCCGCTCGGTGCGGCCGACGCCGTACGGTCCGCGGCGTCCGTCGTCCTCGCCCTGACCGCTGCGGAGTTGCTGCTGCGGCACTGCGTACGAAGGTTCGGCGGGGTCACCGGAGACGTCTTCGGCGGCCTCGCGGAGACGGCGGCGACCTGCGCCCTGGTGGTGCTCGCCCTCGGCTGACACCGCGCCGAACACACACAGTGAGGCGCACCGCAGCGCTCACGGGCGTAGGCTCGCGACGGGCTCACCACCCCGACAGCCCGCCGAACTCACTGAAAGAGGACCTCACCACCGTGACTGCTCTGACTCTCAGCACCGCCGCCGCGACCGGCCTGCGTGCCGACGCGATCGTCGTCGGTGTCGCGAAGGGCGCTGGATCCAAGGGAGCCCTGGTCGTCGCTCCCGGGGCCGAGGCCGTGGACAAGGCGTACGACGGCAAGCTCGCGTCCGTCCTGGAGACCCTCGGCGCCTCGGGCGGCGAGGGTGAGGTGACGAAGCTTCCCGCGCCGTCCGGCTTCAAGGCGCCGGTCGTCGTCGCGATCGGTCTCGGCGAGGTCCCGGAGAAGGACGAGACGTACGGCACCGACGCGCTGCGCCGCGCCGCGGGCGTTGCCGCGCGCGCCCTCACCGGCTCCAAGAAGGCCGCGTTCGCGCTGCCCGTCGAGGAGGCCGAGGATCTGGGCGCCATCGCGGAGGGCGCGCTGCTCGGCGCGTACTCCTTCGACGCCTACAAGGACCAGGGCGACGCCAAGTCCGGCAAGAAGAACGGCAAGGACGCCAAGGCGCCGCTCGCCGAGGTCGCCCTGCTCGGCGGCAAGCCCCGCGACAAGGCGCACAAGGCCGCCGTCGAGCGCGCCACCGCCGTCGCCGAGGAGCTCAACCGCGCCCGCGACCTGGTCAACACCCCGCCGAACGACCTCAGCCCCGAGGCCTTCGCCGCCGTCGCCCAGGCCGCGGCCAAGGAGCACGGCATCAAGGTGCAGATCCTCGACGAGAAGGCGCTCACCAAGGGCGGCTACGGCGGCATCCTCGGCGTCGGCGCCGGCTCGGACGCCCCGCCGCGCCTGGTGAAGCTCTCGTACACGAGCTCCAAGGCGAAGAAGCACCTCGCCTTCGTCGGCAAGGGCATCACCTACGACTCGGGCGGCATCTCGCTGAAGCCCGCCGGTCACAACGAGACCATGAAGTGCGACATGGCCGGCGCCGCCGCCGTCTTCGCCGCCGTCGTGGCCGCCGCGCGCCTGGGCCTCGAGGTGAACGTCACCGGCTGGCTGGCGCTCGCCGAGAACATGCCGTCCGGCTCCGCGACCCGCCCCGGCGACGTCCTGCGGATGTACAGCGGCAAGACCGTCGAGGTCCTGAACACCGACGCCGAGGGCCGCCTGGTCCTGGCCGACGCCATCGCCAAGGCCTCCGAGGAGGCCCCCGACGCGATCGTCGACGTGGCGACGCTGACCGGCGCCATGATGATGGCCCTCGGCAGCCGCACCTTCGGCATCATGTCCAACGACGAGGCCTTCCGTACCTCGGTGCACGAGATCGCCGAGGAGGTCGGCGAGCCGTCCTGGCCGATGCCGCTCCCCGCCGACCTGCGCAAGGGCATGGACTCCCCCACCGCCGACATCGCCAACATGGGCGAGCGCATGGGCGGCGGCCTGGTGGCCGGTCTGTTCCTGAAGGAGTTCGTGGGCGAGGGCATCACCTGGGCCCACCTGGACATCGCGGGCCCGGCCTTCCACGAGGGCGCCCCCTACGGCTACATCCCCAAGGGCGGCACCGGCACCGCGGTCCGCACCCTGGTGCGGCTCGCCGAGCACACCGCCGCGGGCGACCTGGGCTGATCAGCCGATCGAACCCTCCGGGCGGGGTCGCGGACGCTTCACGCGTCCGGGGCCCCGCCCGATTTCGCCCTCGACGAAATCCGTACGTCCGTACGGGGCACAAACCCGTCGGGGCGGTGGCTCCGACGTCTCACGGCCCGGCCCGGCGTCCCGTCTCCCGCCGACAAGTGCGAAGATGGGTTCTCGGCAGGACAGGGCCCCCACCACAGGGCCGAAAAAAGAGCGGCCGAATACCAGCCGACCGACCGGTCGTCCCCCGAGAACAGGGGTCCGGCGTACGGCGCACATGCATGGAGGACGTGACGTGGCGAACGACGCCAGCACTGTTTTCGACCTAGTGATCCTCGGCGGCGGCAGCGGCGGTTACGCCGCGGCGCTGCGCGGAGCGCAGCTGGGCCTGGACGTCGCACTGATCGAGAAGAACAAGCTCGGCGGCACCTGCCTGCACAACGGCTGCATCCCCACGAAGGCGCTGCTGCACGCCGGCGAGATCGCCGACCAGGCCCGTGAGGCCGACCAGTTCGGCGTGAAGGCCACCTTCGAGGGCATCGACATGGCGGCCGTCCACAAGTACAAGGACGACGTGATCTCGGGCCTCTACAAGGGCCTGCAGGGCCTCGTGGCCTCCCGCAAGGTGACGTACATCGAGGGCGAGGGCAAGCTCTCCTCGCCGACCTCGGTCGACGTGAACGGTCAGCGCGTCCAGGGCCGTCACGTCCTGCTGGCGACCGGCTCCGTGCCGAAGTCGCTGCCGGGTCTGGAGATCGACGGCAACCGCATCATCTCCTCGGACCACGGCCTGACCCTGGACCGCGTGCCGAAGTCCGCGATCATCCTGGGCGGCGGCGTCATCGGCGTCGAGTTCGCGTCCGCGTGGAAGTCCTTCGGGGCCGACGTCACGGTCATCGAGGGCCTCAAGCACCTCGTCCCGGTCGAGGACGAGAACAGCTCCAAGCTTCTTGAGCGCGCGTTCCGCAAGCGCGGCATCAAGTTCAACCTCGGCACGTTCTTCGAGAAGGCCGAGTACACGCAGGACGGCGTCCGCGTGACCCTCGCCGACGGCAAGACCTTCGAGGCCGAGGTCCTCCTGGTCGCCATCGGCCGCGGCCCGGTCTCGCAGGGCCTCGGGTACGAGGAGCAGGGCATCGCGATGGACCGCGGCTACGTCCTCGTCGACGAGTACATGCAGACCAACGTCCCGACCGTCTCGGCCGTGGGCGACCTGGTGCCGACCCTCCAGCTCGCGCACGTCGGCTTCGCCGAGGGCATGCTGGTGGCGGAGCGCCTGGCCGGCCTCAAGCCGGTGCCGGTCGACTACGACGGCGTGCCCCGGGTGACGTACTGCCACCCCGAGGTCGCCTCCGTGGGCATCACCGAGGCCAAGGCCAAGGAGATCTACGGCGCGGACAAGGTCGTCGCCCTCAAGTACAACCTCGCGGGCAACGGCAAGAGCAAGATCCTCAAGACCGCGGGCGAGATCAAGCTCGTCCAGGTCAAGGACGGTGCCGTGGTGGGCGTCCACATGGTGGGCGACCGCATGGGCGAGCAGGTCGGCGAGGCCCAGCTGATCTACAACTGGGAGGCGCTGCCGGCCGAGGTCGCCCAGCTCATCCACGCCCACCCGACGCAGAACGAGGCGCTCGGCGAGGCCCACCTCGCCCTGGCGGGCAAGCCGCTGCACTCCCACGACTGATCTTCAGTCACACGGGCGCGACGACAAGACTTCCTTCCCCAAGCTCTCGGCTTCGCTCGAGCAGGGGAGACCCCATTTTCGTAAGGAGCAACTGAAACCATGGCGGTTTCCGTATCCCTTCCGGCGCTCGGCGAGAGCGTCACCGAGGGCACTGTCACCCGTTGGCTGAAGGCCGAGGGCGAGCGCGTCGAGGCCGACGAGCCGCTGCTCGAGGTGTCGACCGACAAGGTCGACACCGAGATCCCCTCCCCCGCCGCCGGCATCCTGGCCTCCATCAAGGTCGCCGAGGACGAGACGGTCGAGGTCGGCGCCGAGCTGGCCGTCATCGACGACGGCTCCGGCGACGCGGGCGGCTCGGCCGCCCCGGCGCAGGAGGAGGCCCCGGCCGCCCCCGCGCAGGAGGAGGCCCCCCAGCAGCAGGAGGCCCCGGCCCAGGCCGAGGCGCCCGCCGCCCCGGCGCAGTCCGGCGGTTCCGCCGAGGGCACCGAGGTCACCCTGCCCGCGCTCGGCGAGTCCGTCACCGAGGGCACCGTCACCCGCTGGCTGAAGGAGGTCGGCGAGGAGGTCGCGGCCGACGAGCCCCTCCTGGAGGTCTCGACGGACAAGGTCGACACCGAGATTCCCTCGCCGGTCGCGGGCGTGCTGCTCGAGATCGTCGTCGGTGAGGACGAGACCGCCGAGGTCGGCGCCAAGCTCGCCGTCATCGGTGCGCCCGGTGCCGCCCCGGCCCCGGCCAAGGAGGAGGCCCCGGCCGCCCCCGCGCAGGAGGCTCCGAAGCAGGAGGCCCCCAAGCAGGAGGCCCCCAAGCAGGAGGCCCCGAAGCAGGAGGCGCCGAAGCAGGAGGCCGCCCCGGCTCCCGCGCAGCCCGCCGCCCCCGCGCAGGCTCCGGCCGCCCCGGCCGCGCCCGCCGCTGCCGCCCCGGCTCCGGTCCAGCCGGCCCCGGCCGCGCCCGCCGCCCCGGCGCAGTCCACTCCGGCCGACGACGGCGCCTACGTGACCCCGCTGGTCCGTAAGCTCGCGTCCGAGAACGGCGTGAACCTCTCCGAGGTCAAGGGCACCGGCGTCGGCGGCCGTATCCGCAAGCAGGACGTCATCGCCGCCGCCGAGGCCAAGAAGTCGGCGCCGGCCCCGGCCGCCGCCGCTGCCCCGGCCGCCTCGAAGGCCCCGGCCCTCGAGGCCTCTCCGCTGCGCGGCCAGACCGTCAAGATGACCCGCATGCGCAAGGTCATCGGCGACAACATGATGAAGGCCCTGCACTCGCAGGCCCAGCTGACCTCGGTCGTCGAGGTCGACATCACCAAGCTGATGAAGCTGCGCGCCAAGGCGAAGGACTCCTTCGCGGCCCGCGAGGGCGTCAAGCTCTCGCCGATGCCGTTCTTCGTCAAGGCCGCCGCCCAGGCGCTGAAGGCCCACCCGGTCATCAACGCCCGGATCAACGACGACGAAGGCACCATCACGTACTTCGACTCGGAGAACATCGGCATCGCCGTGGACGCCGAGAAGGGTCTGATGACGCCGGTCATCAAGGGCGCGGGCGACCTGAACATCGCCGGCATCTCGAAGAAGACCGCCGAGCTGGCCGGCAAGGCCCGTGGCGGTGGCCTCACCCCGGACGACATGTCCGGCGCCACCTTCACGATCTCCAACACCGGTTCGCGCGGCGCCCTGTTCGACACGGTCATCGTGCCGCCGAACCAGGCCGCCATCCTCGGCATCGGTGCCACGGTGAAGCGCCCGGTCGTCATCAACCACCCGGACCTCGGCGAGACCATCGCCGTCCGTGACATGACGTACCTGTCGCTCTCCTACGACCACCGTCTGGTGGACGGCGCGGACGCCGCCCGCTACCTGACCGCGGTCAAGGCGATCCTGGAGGCCGGCGAGTTCGAGGTCGAGCTCGGCCTGTAGTCCCGCGGCCCGCGGGGCTGTAAGACTCGTCTCATCAGCGCGTACGCCCCCGTCCGGAGTTATCCGGGCGGGGGCGTCGCCGTATTGTCTAGGGGTCACCACGCCCTGGGGCGCCTGCCTGCCCCTGCCTGAGGAGCCCACATGACCGCGCCCGTCGTTCACTCGCTGCGCGAACAGATCCGCGAGCACATCGTGGAGGGGATCGTCAGCGGGCGCTGGAAGCCGGGCGAGCGGATCGTGGAGCGCAGGATCGCCGTCGAGCTGGAGGTCTCGCAGACGCCCGTGCGGGAGGCGCTGCGCGAGCTGGAGACGCTGCGGCTGATCGAGTCGGCGCCCAACAAGGGCGTACGCGTTCGCAATCTGACCGCCGCCGACCTGGAGGAGAGCTACCCGGTGCGGGCGGGCCTGGAGGCCATCGCCGCCGAGCTGGCGGCGGAGCGTCTTGCCGAGGACTGCACGGCCCTGGAACCGCACGTCGCGGCGCTCTACGAGGCGGACCGGGCCGCCGACGGCACCGCCCAGGTGCGGCACACCGTCGGCTTCCACCGCGAACTGGTGCGGGCCGCGGACAACTCCGTCCTCCTGCACACCTGGGAGGGGCTCGGCATCGAGGTCTTCACGGCGCTCTCCATCCGCTGGCTGGGCACGGTCCAGCAGTCGTACGCGGAGGAGCACGAGGCACTGGTCTCCGCGTTCCGCCGCCGCGATCCCGCCATCGCCGAGCTGGTCAAGTCGCATGTGCTGGGCTGCGCGCCGCGTCCGTGACACCCGCGCACCGCGCCCGTGACACCCACGCTCATCCGTGGCGCCTTGCCGCCAAACGTGCTCTCACCTGCGTAAACCCTGGCAATCGAAGGCACCGCGTGCCCGCTTTACTGGCACCGGATGCCTACTTTCTCGATCTGGAGGGGTTTTCACCTTCAACCCTTTGATCGATCATCGATCACGGAGTTACAGTCTCCGACGGGCTCTCACCAGAGCTTCACGCCCTGTCCTGCCAAGTACCGGGCACCCCCACCCCTTACCGAACAGGGGACCCCCTCCGACTCAGGAAGGCGGCGACATGACCGACCCCTCCGCAATCCAGCCGAGCGAGCTCGACCAGCTCCCGGACCGCGACCCCGAGGAGACCGCCGAATGGCAGGCCTCCCTGGACGCCGTCACCGAGGCGGCCGGGCCGCACCGTGCCGCGTACCTGATGCGCCGCACGCTGGAGCGCGCCGAGGGCGCGGGCCTGGCGCTGCCCAAGCTGCTCGAGACGGACTACGTCAACACCATCCCCACCTCCGCCGAGCCGTCGGTCGACGGTGACGAGGAGATGGAGCGGAAGATCACCGCGTGGAACCGCTGGAACGCGGCCGCGATGGTCACCCGCGGCTCCAAGCACGGCGTCGGCGGCCACATCGCGACCTTCGCGTCCGCGGCCTGGCTGTACGAGACCGGCTTCAACCACTTCTTCAAGGGCAAGGAATCCCAGGACGCCCCCGGCTCCGGTGACCAGCTCTACATCCAGGGCCACGCCTCCCCCGGCATCTACGCCCGCGCCTTCCTCGACGGCCGTCTGAACGAGGCGCAGCTCGACAACTTCCGCCGCGAGTCGGGCGGCGACGGTCTTCCGTCCTACCCGCACCCGCGCCGCCTGCCCTGGCTGTGGGAGTTCCCGACCGTCTCCATGGGTCTGGGCCCGCTCTCCGCCATCTACCAGGCGCGCTTCAACCGGTACCTCACCAACCGCGGCATCAAGGACGTCTCCGCCTCGCACGTGTGGGCGTTCCTCGGTGACGGCGAGATGGACGAGCCCGAGTCGACGGCGGCCCTCGCCCTGGCCGCGCGTGAGGGCCTCGACAACCTCACGTACGTCATCAACTGCAACCTGCAGCGCCTCGACGGCCCGGTCCGCGCCAACTTCCGCGTGGTCCAGGAGCTGGAGGCGCAGTTCCGCGGCGCCGGCTGGAACGTCATCAAGGTCCTGTGGGGCAACGCCTGGGACGAGCTGTTCCAGCTCGACACCACGGGTGCCCTGGTCCGCCGCCTGCGCGAGGTGCCGGACGCGCAGTTCCAGACGTACGCGACGCGCGACGCCGCCTACATCCGCGAGCACTTCTTCGGTGCCGAGCCCGCCCTCGTCGAGCTGGGCAAGCTGCTCAGCGACGACAAGATCAGCGAGTGTTTCCACCTCTCGCGCGGCGGCCACGAGGCCCGCAAGGTCTACGCGGCCTACCGTGCGGCGCTGACCCACACGGGCGCGCCGACCGTGATCCTCGCGCAGACGGTCAAGGGCTTCACCCTCGGCAAGGGCTTCGAGTCCAAGAACGCCAACCACCAGATGAAGAAGCTCACGGTGGACGAGTTCAAGGACATGCGCGACCTGCTCGAACTGCCCATCCCGGACAGCGACTTCGTCGACGGCCAGGTGCCCTACGGCCACCCGGGCGCCGACTCCCCCGAGGTCCGCTACCTCCAGGAGCGCCGCGCGGCGCTCGGCGGTCCCGCCCCGGCCCGCCGCACGCAGCCGCTCGCCCCGCTGCCGGCCGCCGCGGACAAGACCTTCGCCGCCTTCGACAAGGGTTCTGGCTCGCAGTCGGTGGCGACGACCATGGCGTTCGTACGCCTGGTCAAGGACCTCGTACGCGACAAGCAGACCGGCAAGCGCTGGGTGCCGATCGTCCCCGACGAGGCGCGCACCTTCGGCATGGAGTCGCTCTTCCCCTCGCTCGGCATCTACTCGCCGAAGGGCCAGACGTACGAGCCGGTCGACCGCGACCAGCTGATGTACTACAAGGAGGCCAAGGACGGCCAGATCCTCAACGAGGGGATCACCGAGGCCGGTTCGATGGCGGACTTCATCGCCGCGTCCACGTCGTACGCGACGCACGGCGAGACGATGATCCCGTTCTACATCTTCTACTCGATGTTCGGCTGGCAGCGCACGGCCGACCAGATGTGGCAGCTCGGCGACCAGCTCGGCCGCGGCTTCCTGGTCGGCGCCACGGCGGGCCGCACGACGCTGACGGGTGAGGGTCTGCAGCACGCGGACGGCCACTCGCCGGTGATCGCCGCGACCAACCCGGCCGCGCTCTCCTACGACCCGGCGTTCGCCTACGAGATCGCCGCGATCGTCAAGGACGGTCTGCGCCGCATGTACGGCGAGGCCGCCCCGGGCGAGGACCAGAACGTCTTCTACTACCTCACCGTCTACAACGAGCCGATGCCGCAGCCCGCGAAGCCCGCGGGTGTCGACGAGGGCATCGTCAAGGGCCTGTACCGCTTCAACACCGCCGAGTCGGCGGGGCTCTCCCCCGCGGCCAACGCCTCGCGCATCCAGCTGATCGGTTCGGGTACGGCCATCCACTGGACCCTCGCGGCCCAGAAGATGCTCGCCGAGGAGTGGGGCGTGGCCGCCGACGTGTGGTCCGCGACGTCCTGGACCGAGCTGCGCCGTGACGCCCTGGAGGCCGACGAGGCCCTCCTGCGCGGCGAGGAGCGGATTCCCTATGTGCGCCAGGCACTTGAGGGCGCGCAGGGTCCCGTGCTCGCCGTCTCCGACTACATGCGTCAGGTCCCCGACCAGATCGCGCAGTGGGTCGAGCAGGACTACTCCTCGCTCGGTGCGGACGGCTTCGGCCTCTCCGACACGCGGGACGCGGCGCGGCGCCACTTCGGCATCGACGCGGAGTCGATCGTCGTCGCCTCGCTGGCGCAGCTCGCCCGCCGCGGCGAGGTGCCGGCCTCGGCGGTCAAGGAAGCGCGCGCGAAGTACGGGCTGTAGCCCTTCGGCCTGATGCGGGCCCCCGTCCACTCCCTCGCCGGGAGCGGGCGGGGGCCCGTCGCCGTCACCGGTAGCGGGCGGCCATCCGCCGGGACGCCTCCGTGAAGCGTGCCCTCAGGGACGGCGGGGCCAGCACCTCCGCCTCCGGGCCGAGCGCCATGAGCTGGGTGTAGGCCACCGTTTCGTTCTCCACCGGGAGCGTCACCGTCACGCGGCCCTGGTCGTCCGGGGGGTCCGCCGCTGCCAGGGACTCCCGTACGGAGACGGCGTCGACCGCGTACGGGAGGTGGCGGACGCCCGCCTCGGAGAGGCGCACCACCACCTCGGCCCGCAGGATCGCGCGGGCGAACTGCTCGGCCCGCTCCTCCCAGAAGCCCGGCAGGTCGAACTCCTCGTCGCGTACGAAGCGTTCCCCGTCGGCCTCGACCGCGGTGAAGCGGTCGACGCGGTACACGCGAAAGGCGTCCGAAGCCTCCGGCACCCGCGCGCACAGGTACCAGACCCCGGCCTTGAGCACGAGCCCGTACGGCTCCAACTCCCGCTCCACCTCGGCGTTCTCGCGCCGGTAGCGGGCGGTGACCCGCCGGTCGTCCCAGACCGCGTCGGCCAGCGGGGGCAGCAGTTCCGGGGCGGGAATGTCCTTGAACCACCCCGGCGCGTCCAGGTGGAACCGCTGCGACGCGTTCTGCGAGGCGTCGCGGAGGGAGGGCATCAGCGCCGCCGACACCTTCAGGCGTGCCGCGGACGCCGCGTCCTCCAGGCCCATCTCGCGCAGCGCGCCCGGCACCCCGGAGAGGAACAGCGCCTCGGCCTCGCTGCGCCCGAGCCCGGTCAGCCGGGTGCGGTACCCGCCGACGAGGCGGTAGCCGCCGGCCCGCCCCCGGTCCGCGTAGACCGGGACGCCGGCCTCCGAGAGGGCCTGTGCGTCCCGGGTGATGGTCCGCTCGGAGACCTCCAGTTCGGCGGCGAGCTCGGCGGCGGTCATCGACGGCCGGGCCTGGAGCAGGAGCACCATCTTGATGAGGCGGGCAGCACGCATGCGCCCATGATGCGCTCCGGCGGCCCCGGTCCGTCCTATCGGTAGCCGGTGACGTCGGCGGTCGGGCTCTCCTGGTCGACCTCGGTGAGGTAGCGCCAGGCGTCCGGCGCGGAGCCGTCGACGTCGGTGAAGCCGTACTCCTTCGCCAGTCCCCCGCTGGAGAGCGAGGCGCCGTTGTGCCGGGCCACGTCGGGGTCGGCGGCGAGGGCGACGAGCGCGCGGCCCACGAACGCCGGCGTCTCGGAGATCGCGAAGTGCGGGTTCTGCGCGCAGCCCGCGCGCCAGTTCTCCTCGGTCACCTTGAAGTGGGTGTCGAGCATCGCCTCGGAGCGCAGCCAGCCGGGGGTCAGACAGAGCGCCGTGCAGCCGTACTCGGCGAGCTCCTCTGCGAGGCCGCGCGCCATGCGCAGCGGGGCCGCCTTGGCGAGGTCGTAGTAGAAGGGCTTGCGGTAGTTGGGGCCGTTGTACGCGGCGGTGCCGTCGGTGACCTCGACGACCAGGCCGCCGGGGTTCCTGATGAGCAGCGGCAGCGCGTACCGGCTGGTGACGATGTGGGTCTCGATGCCGAGGCGCAGGATGCGCAGCCCCTTGTCGAGGTCGTGCTCCCACATCTTCTTGTCCCACTCGACGTGCAGGTCGCCGCCCCAGATGTCGTTGACGAGGACGTCCAGGCGGCCCTGCTCGCGGTCGATGCGTGCCACGAGGGCCTCGACCTGGTCGGGCTCCAGGTGGTCGGTGGGCACGGCGATGCCCCGGCCGCCCGCGGCGTCGACCAGTTCGGCGGTCTCCTCGATGGTCTCGGCGCTGCGGCCGGTCTCGCTGACGTGCGCGCGGGTGGTCCGGCCGGTCACGTACACGGTGGCGCCGGCGCGGCCGAGCTCCACGGCCATGGCGCGGCCCGCGCCGCGGGTGGCGCCCGCGACGAGGGCGGTCTTCCCGGTCAGGGGCTGTTCGGTGGTCGGGCTCTCGGCGTTCAGGTTCTGGGCGTTCAGGTTCGTGGCGTCCATGTTCTTGACGCTTCCACCAAAAGCCGACATCTCCTGTCGGATTTTCCCCGGGCATGTGCGCGGATAACGAGACAGCCGCATTCCGGCGCACTCCGCGTGCGCCCCCACTCTCCAGGGCCGATGCTGGACGCGTGATGGACGAGACGGAGTTCTGGGAGATCGTGGACAGCACCCGCGAGGCCGCCGGCGGCGACCCCGAGGACCATGCCGAGCTGCTCGTCGAGAGACTGCTGCAGTCCGACCCGGACTCCGTCCTCGACTTCGCCCGTCACTTCGAGGCGCGCTACAACCGCGCCTACCGCTGGGATCTGTGGGGCGCGGCCTGGGTGCTGCTCGGCGGCGCGAGCGACGACGCCTTCGACTACTTCCGGTGCTGGCTGATCGGGCAGGGCCGGGAGGTCTTCGAGGGCGCGGTGCACGATCCGGACGCGCTCGCCGAGCTCCTGGACGACTTCGACGAGGAGCTGGACGGCGACGGCGAGGAGCTCGGCTACGCCGCGGACGAGGCGTACGAGCAGCTCACCGGCGACGTCGCGCCCGACCTCGGCATCCCGGCCGCCCCGGCGGAACCGGAGGGCACGCCGCTCGACTTCGAGGACGAGGCGGTGCTGGCGCGGAGCTATCCGAAGCTGTGGGAACGCTTCATGGCGGACTGACCCGGCGCCCGGGTGCCGTCGCCGCGGGTGCCGTCCCGCGGCTCAGAAGTGGGTGCCGTCCCGCGGCTCAGAAGTGGGTGCCGCCGTCCACGCGTATCTCGGTGCCGGTGATGAAGCGGCCGTCGTCCGAGGCGAGCATCGCGACGACGGACGCGACGGTCTCGGGGCCCGCGAACCCCTGGCCGAGCGCGGGCGCGAGCTTCACGAAGAGGCTCATGTCGGCGTCCGCGGGCAGGCCGGGGCCGACGCTCCGCCTGCTGGCGCCGGAGCCGTCGGTCATGCCGGAGGAGATGGAGCCGGGCTGCACGGCGGTGAAACGGATGCCCTGCTTGCCGTACTCGGCGGCGAGGGCGTGCGTCATGGACTGGATGCCGCCCTTGCTCGCCGCGTAGGCGGCCATGTACGGGTGGGCGAACACCGCGGACGTGGAGCTGAAGTTGACCACGGCGGGGCCGTTGCCCTGGAGGAGCGCCGGGATGGCCTCGCGGATCATCAGGAAGGTGCCGGTGAGGTTGACGGCGACGACCTGGTTGAAGGCTTCCAGGGTGGTCTCGTGGGTGTGCGAGGAGCGCAGGATGCCGGCGGCGTTGACCAGGACGTCGAGCCCGCCGAGCGCGGCGGTGGCGGCGGCGACGCCCGCGCGGACGGAGGCCTCGTCGGCGATGTCCACGGCGAGGGTGGTGAGGCGGTGCGCGGCGGCGCCCGCCTTGGCGAGGGTGTCGGCGAGGCCGTCCTCGCTGACGTCGGCGGCGACGACGTGACCGCCCTCCGCGAGCAGGCGCAGGACGGTGGCCTGGCCGATGCCGGAGCCACCACCGGTGACGAGGGCGCGGCGCCCTTCGTAGCGGTTCGGGGTGGTCGGTGCGGGGCTCTGCATGGTGTTCTCCGGCTCTCGGGGCGGTACGGGGTGCGGTCGCGTGCGGGCGGTTACGTGCGGTCGTGTGCCACCGTACGCCTGGGTGGCATGTTGTGCCATCTTGGCGACCTATGCCTTGATGACACCCTCAGCCTAGACTGCGCAGAATGAACACCCGCACCCTCACGGAGCGCCGCAGGCAGGCCACCCAGCTGGAGATCGCGCACGCCGCGGCCGAGCTGTTCACGGCGCACGGGACGGACGGCACGACGGCCGAGGACATCGCGGGCCGGGCCGGGGTCGCCCTGCGCACCTTCTACCGGTACTTCCGCGGCAAGCAGGACGCGGTGGGCCCGCTGCTCGCCGTGGGCGGGGACCGGTGGCGGGCGCTGCTGGCCGCGAGCGAGCCGGGCGCGGATCTGGCGGAGGCGCTGCGGAGCGCGGTGGCGCAGGTGCTCGCCGCGCCGGACGAGGCCGCCGCGGCGGGGCTTCGGCAGACCCGCGGGCTGCTCCGCGCGGCCGCGGACGACCCCGCGCTACGGGCGGTCTGGTACCGCGTGAACCAGGAGTCCGAGGACAAGCTCCGCCCGGTGGTCGCGGAGCTCGCGGGCGAGGACGCGGGTTCGCTGCCGGTCCGCCTCGCGTCCGCCGCGGCGACGGACGCGATCCGGCTGGCCCTGGAGACGTGGGCGGACTCGGACGCCGACGTACGGGGCCCGAACTCCCCGGCAGCCCTGGCGACCCGATGCCTGCGGGAACTCACGGGCGGCATGGGGCTGCTGACCTGAGGGGGGAGGGAGGTGGCCGCCGTCCTCCTCAAGAACCGCCGTCGCCACCCGGACCCCGCGCCGCACCCGGCCCCCCGCACGGCCCCGGTGCGAACACCATCACCGTCACGTCGTCCCGTATCCGGCCCGCGTAGGCGACGACGTCCTTCCACAGGTGTTCCGCCAGGGCGCCCGGGTCGTCCAGGAGGGCCGGGTCCGTTTTGAGGAGGCCGGTGAGGCGGTCGGTCAAGGGGTAGAAGGTGCCGGTCGCGTCCCGCGCCTCGCTCACCCCGTCCGTCAGGCCGAGCAGCAGGTCGCCGGCGAGCAGCGGCACCGTCAGCTGCTCCGGCGGCGCCACACCCGCGATGCCGAGCCCGAGCGGCGCGCCCGCCTCCACGTCCAGCTCGCTGACCTGCGAGCCGCGCAGGACCAGTGGCGGCGGGTGCCCGCAGGAGACCACGCGGACGACGGACGCGTCGTCCGGGAACTCCAGGAGCATCGCCGTCGCGAACAGCTCCGCGTGCTCCTGCCCCGCCGAGTCCACCACGAGCCTGCGGTCCAGCTGGGCCGCGATCCCCACCAGGTCCGCCTTGTCGAGGACCGCCTCGCGGAACGCCCCGAGCAGCGCGGCGACCGTACCGACCGCCGCGAGCCCGTGCCCCTGCACATCTCCGACCAGGGCGCGGACGCCGTCCGGCCCCCTTCGTACGTCGAAGAAGTCACCGCCCACCAGTGACTCGTGCTGCGCCGCCTCGTACAGGCCCGCGCACCGCACCCGGCCCACCCACTCCGGCAGCGGGGGCAGCACCGCAAACTGGGCCGCCTCGGCGACCGTGCGGACCGTCACGAGCTGTGTCTCGCGGCGGCTGCGCACCCACGCGAAGACCACGCTGAGCAGCGCGATGAAGGTGATCGTCAGCTCGTCGCTGTTGCCCGGCCTGCCGAGGCCGAGGTCCGGCAGGGACAGCAGCCCGACCACCGCGCCGCCGAGCACCGCGGTCGCACCGGGCCCGTAGGAGAGCGCGGCCAGCGGTGGCACGGCGGCGACCAGGAAGCTGAGGTCGACCGTCTTCGGGGTGACCAGCTGGACCAGGAAGATCACGACCAGCAGCAACGGCGGGGGCCAGCGCACCCAGCGCGGAGGTGGCGTCCCACGCAGCAGCCAGTCCCGCTGGTCCGCGTCGCGCCGTCTGGCCGCAGCCCTGATCATCTCTTCACGCTCCTACGCGCTCGGCGACCCCGCACCCCGGGCCGGTCCGTCGGGTGCGGCACGCCGGAAGGCGCCGCGCCCGGTGACAGTCGTTGAAGGCAGGAAGGCAGGAAGGCGGGATGGGGAGGGAGGACGGCAGGAAAGGTGGGAAGGCCGCGCCACCGGGCTACCGGGCTACGCGGTCAGAGGAGGCGGCCCATCATGACGTCGTCGACGTACACACCGTCGAGCAGGAACTCGCCGGGCAGCACACCCTCGACGACGAACCCCTCCGACTCGTACAGCTTGCGCGCCGGCGTGTTGTGCCCGAGGACGCGCAGCGTGATGCGCACCGCGCCCTGCCGACGCGCTTCGTCCATGGCCGCCCGGATCAGCGTCCGGCCGACCCCCTGGCCGCGCACCTCCTCGGCGACGGCGAAACCCTGGATCTGCCGCACATGCGCGTTGACCAGCAGCGGGGTGGGAAAGCCGAGCTTCACATAGCCGACGATCCGCTCGTCGAGGACCGCGACCAGGTGGTCGTGGGGCCCGAAGCGGTCGTTGAAGAACGGCTCGTACGGCGGCTCGGGGCGCGGCTGGACCGCGTGCAGCGTGGACCAGGTGGCGCGGTCGAGGCGGGCGAGCTCGTCGTCGTCCTCGGGCCTGGCGGTACGTATGTGCATGTCCGACATGGCGCCACTGTACGGCGGCCGGGGCACCGGACGACCCCCCGTTCCACGGCGCGGACGCCACTCCCAGGCCCCGCGCGGCGGCACGGGCACCTTCCGGGGCCCGCGGGGCAGGATGGCCCCATGGAAACCACACAGGCACGCGTCGCCGTGGCCGGCTCCTCCGGGCTCATCGGTACGGCGCTCACGCGCTCCCTGGCCGCCGACGGGCACGAGGTGGTGCGCTTGGTGCGCAGAGAGCCCCGCGGGGCCGACGAGGTGCGCTGGGACCCCCGGAAGGGGTACGTCGAGACGGCCGGGCTCGCCGGCTGCACCGCGGTCGTGAACCTCGCGGGCGCGGGCATCGGCGACCACCGCTGGACGGCCGCGTACAAGCGGGAGCTGCGGGACAGCCGGGTCCTCGGCACGCGCGCGCTCGTCACCGCGATGACCTCCCTCGACGAGCCGCCGCGGGTCTTCGTGAACTCCAGCGCCATCGGCTACTACGGGGACACCGGGACCCGCGCCGTGGACGAGAGCGCCCCCGCGGGCCGGGGCTTCCTGCCGGCGCTGTGCGTGGAGTGGGAGGAGGCGACCGCGCCCGCGCGGGACGCGGGCATCCGTACCGTGCTGGCCCGCAACGGCCTCGTGATCGGCCGCGAGGGCGGGGCATGGGGGCGCCTCTTCCCGCTCTTCAAGGCGGGTCTCGGCGGCCGCCTCGGCGACGGCCGGCAGTTCTGGAGCTGGATCTCGCTGTACGACGAGGTGGCGGCGGTGCGGCACCTCATCGCCACGGAGTCGCTGTCCGGCCCGGTCAACCTCACGGCCCCCGACCCGCTCACCAACCGCGAGGTGACGGCCGCGATGGGCCGCGTGCTGCGCCGCCCCACGCTCTTCCCGGCCCCCGCGCCCGCACTGCGCCTGGTGCTCGGGGAGATGGCGGGCGACATTCTGGGCAGCCAGCGCGTTCTGCCGGCCCGCCTCCTGGAGTCGGGCTTCACCTTCACCTTCCCCGGCATCGACGAGGCGATCAGGGCGGCGCTGAGGTGAGGTGAGCTGACGTGAGGTGAGCTGAGGTCGGGTGGGATGGCGGGCGTGGTCGCCGGGCACGGACCCCGGCGTGCGCCCCCGCCACGAAGCGGCCTCCCGCGTTCCGGTCGCTTCTCCCCGTGCGACCCGCGTGCGCCCGTGCCCGGTGCGTGCGCGACTGCGCCGGACCGGAACCGCTCCTACCCTCGTGCCGAACTCGGGTATTCCAGAGCCCGGTTGGGGGCATGAGCACCCCACACGCCGCGCGACCTCGGGAGGGGCACGTGCCAGAGCCTGCGCACCATGCGGATGTCGTCATCGTGGGAGCCGGGGCCGCGGGACTCTCGGCAGCGCATCGGCTGACCAGCGCCGGTGTAACGACCGTGGTCCTGGAGGCCGCCCCTTACGTCGGCGGCCGGATGTCGACCGAGAAGGTCGACGGATTCCGGCTCGACCGGATCGGGCAGCTCCTCACCACCTCGTATCCCGAACTGCGCCGCACCCCGGGACTCGGCTCCCTCGTGTTGCGCCCCTTCGCCCCCGGCCTCCTGGTCCACAGCGACGGCCGCCACCACCGCGCCGCCGAGCCCAAGCCGGGACGGAGCGCGCGGGGCGCACTCACCGCCGCGCGCGCCCTCGCGAGCGCCCCCCTCGGGCCCGCGCGGGCCGCCCTGACGCCCACGAGGAGCGCCTCCGGAACGGCGGGACGGCCCGCGCCGCTCGGTGGCGCCCTCGACCAGGCACGGCTCGGCGCCGCCCTCGCCCGCCTCGCCGCGACCCCCGTCGAACGTCTGCTGTCCCGGCCCGAACTCCCGGCCAGGGACGCCCTCTCCGCCCGCGGACTGCCCTCCCGCACCATCGACGGCTTTCTGCGCCCCCTGCTCTCCGCGCTGCTCTGCGACCCCGGCCTGACCACGTCGAGCCGGTGTGCGGACCTCGCCCTGCACGCCTTCGCGCGCGGCCGCCTCTGCCTGCCCGAGGGCGGCGCCGACGTGCTGCCCGACCTGCTCGCCGCCGCCCTGCCCCCGGGCACCGTCCGCACCGGCGTGCGCGTCACCGCGGTCTCCACCAGCGCCGTCCGGACCGCCGAGCACGGGGAGTTCCGGTGCCGGGCCGTGCTGCTGGCCACCGACGCCCGCGCCGCCGCCGACCTGCTCCCCGGCCTGCGGGTGCCGCCCTTCCACGAGCTGACGGTGGTGCACCACACCGCGCCCGAACCGCCGTTGGACGGGCCCGCGCTGCTCCTGGACGCCGACCGCGCGGGCCCGGTCGCCCACACCGCGGTCATCAGCCAGGTCGACCCCTCGCGCGCGCCCGGCGACCGCGTCCTGATCTCCTCGACGGTGCTCGGCCCGCCCCCGGAGGAGCACGTCGTGCGCGCCCACCTCGCCGCGCTGTACGGCACCCCGACCCACCGCTGGGAACTGCTGGCCGTCCACCACACCCGCGAGGCCGTGCCCGCGATGCCGCCCCCGCACGACGCGCGGCGCCCGGTGCGGCTGCTCGCCGGGCTCTACGTGTGCGGCGACCACCGGGACACCAGCACCGTCCAGGGCGCCCTGCACTCGGGCCGGCGGGCGGCCCACGCCTGCCTCACGGACTTCGGCATCACCCCCGCGTACGCCCAGGAGCCACTGCCCGCGGCGGCCTGACCCCTCCGACCGGCGGGCCGGTGGCTCCGGCCCGCCGGGGCGCCTCAGCCGAGCGCCGCGAGCCGGTCGTGGTACCCGCGCACCGGCGCCGCGTCCCGGTAGGGCTCCAGGCGCCGCTCGAAGTCGCGCACGTACTCGTGGGCCCGCGCCGAGCGCATCTCCCCCGCCGCCTGCGCGGCCTCCGCGCCCAGCTGGCAGGCGTGCTCCAGCTCGCCGAGGCCGAGCCGCGCGGTGGCCAGGACCACCCTGCAGAAGAGCCGCGAGCGGGCGAAGGCGGGGGCGCGCAGCTGGAGGGAGCGTTCGGCGTACTGCGCCGCGGCGCGGTACTGCTGCAGATCGCGGTAGCTGTGCCCGAACTCGTCCGCCAGCTGCGCCTCGTCGAAGAAGCGCGCCCAGTGCGGCACCTCGTCGCCCGGCCGCGCCGCCTCCAGCGAGCGCTCGGCCCGGGCCAGGGCGGCCGTGCAGGCCCGCACCTCGCCGAGCACGCCGTGCCCGCGCGCCTCCGCCGCGTACAGCAGGGCCTGCACGATGTGCGGCGCCGCCGAGCCGACGCCCTGCTGGGCCACCCGCGCGAGCTGCACGGCCTCGCGCCCGTGCCCGAGGTAGACGGCCTGGCGGCTCATGGTGACCAGGATGTACGAGCCGTAGGCCCGGTCCCCGGCGGCCTGGGCGAGGCGCAGCGCCTGGACGTAGTACCGCTGGGCGAGGCCGTGCGCCGCGATGTCGTACGAGGTCCAGCCGGCGAGCCGGGTGAGGTCGGCGGCGGCCGCGAAGAGCCGCCGGCCCGCCTGCTCGCCGTAGACGCCGCGCAGCATCGGCTCGGCCTCGTGCTCCAGATAGCGGACGAGCGCCTGGCGCGCGTGCCCGCCGCCGTACGCGTGGTCGAGGGTGCGGAACAGCTCGCCCACGGAGCGCAGCGCCGCGATGTCGCCGTTGCTGACCCGCTGGCCGGGGACGCGGTCGGGGCCCTGCCGCTGCCGGGGCACCGCGGGGCGACCCTGGGCGGGTACGCGGGCGTGCGCCGGGTCGGTCTCCCCGCGCCCCACGCGTTCGTCGGCGCGGCCGATCAGCCAGTCCCGGCTGGGCACCACGAGCCCGGCCGGGGTGAAGGCGATCTTCCGCAGCTCGGCGTGGCTCCCGGAGTCCTTGCGCCACAGGCCGCCGACGATGTCGATGGCCTCCTCCGGGGTGGCCGCGAACTCCAGGCCCGCGTAGACCGGGGCGCAGGCGTCGAGCCCGAGGTCCTGGGCGGACAGGCGCCGCCCGAGCCGTCTGGTGAAGACCTCGGCGATCAGCGCGGGTGTGGTGCCTCTGGGCTGTTGACCGCGCAGCCACCGGGTCACGGATGTCTTGTCGTAACGCAGGTCGAGGCCGTGCTCGAGGCCCAGTTGATCGACGCGGCGGGCGAGGCCCGCGTTGGAGAATCCGGCTTCCGAGATGAGCGCGGCTAGCTGGCGGTTCGGGGTGCGCTGCGGGGGTCGTTCCGTCATCGGTTGTGCGGTCTCCTGCCTTCCGGACCTGCTGTGAGCAGCCCTTATGGCCTCGTGAACGGCGCGAATGTAACGGCCATCACAGCCGTCGGACGCACCTTCATTCGGCATTCATCCGATCGTGTGAGGAACCCGGGCCGAGGTTGCCGTCGGACGGGGCCCGTACAGTGGCTGGGGCGCGATATGTGCACGGTGAACGTTCAGGGAGGCACCTGCCGTGAGTGAGTTTCGGTTCGTCCGGCTGGGCTTCGGCCCGGACTCCGTGGAGTACCAGGAGGCGTGGGACGAGCAGCGTCGTGTGCACGCCGCCCGTTTCGCGGACGAGGTGCCGGACACCTGCCTACTCCTGGAGCACCCGCCGGTCTATACGGCGGGCCGCCGTACCGAGGACAGCGAGCGCCCGCTGGACGGCACCCCCGTCGTGGACGTGGACCGCGGCGGCAAGATCACCTGGCACGGCCCCGGCCAGCTGGTGGGCTACCCCATCCAGAAGCTGCCCCGCCCCGTGGACGTCGTAGCACACGTGCGCCGCCTGGAAGAGGCACTTATCCGTACGTGCGCCGAGTTCGGTCTGGAGACCACCCGCGTCGAGGGCCGCAGCGGCGTCTGGGTGCTCGGTGACCCGGTGGAGCAGCGGCCGGCGCTCGGCGGGCTCTCCCTGGACT
This sequence comes from Streptomyces sp. NPDC041713, assembly GCF_055591085.1. NCBI lineage: Bacteria > Bacillati > Actinomycetota > Actinomycetes > Kitasatosporales > Streptomycetaceae > Streptomyces > Streptomyces sp. NPDC041713. The sequence goes on along the minus strand of NZ_JBVIZY010000001.1, from coordinate 616,202 downwards.
TCGACCCGCGGCTGCAGGACGACGAGTTCGACGCCCGCTTCAACGGCCCGGAGTACGCGCCGTCCAACGCGGGCCAGCGCCGCGAGGACCGCAAGATCGCCGCGATCGGCATCCGGGTCGCCAAGGGCGTGACGATGCACGGCTTCGCGCTGAACGTGAACCCGGACAACACCTGGTTCGACCGGATCATCCCGTGCGGCATCCGGGACGCGGGCGTGACGTCCCTCTCGTACGAACTGGACCGCGAGATCACCATCGCCGACGTGCTGCCGGTCGCCGAGCGGCATCTGCGCGAGGTCCTGGAGAACGCGGAGCTCAAGCCGCGCCTCGTGGAGAAGCCGGCGACGGGCGACGAGCGGGCCGCGGAGCCGGCCTCCGCTTGAGAACGACCCCCGGTCCGGGGAATGCACCCCGTTGGCCAGAGGTTGGCCGGAAGTAAGACCGACGACATCACGGGCGTACCCTGGTGTGCGCCGCAGAATCGAAGTAACGCCAGCTAACAGGGAGCCGATGTGTCCGCAGTCGCACCCGACGGACGCAAGATGCTGCGCCTGGAGGTCCGGAACGCCCAGACCCCCATCGAGCGCAAGCCCGAGTGGATCAAGACCCGGGCGAAGATGGGCCCCGAGTACAACGCCCTGCAGAAACTCGTGAAGAGCGAGGGCCTGCACACGGTCTGCCAGGAGGCGGGCTGTCCGAACATCTACGAGTGCTGGGAAGACCGCGAGGCCACGTTCCTCATCGGCGGCGACCAGTGCACGCGGCGCTGTGACTTCTGCCAGATCGACACCGGCAAGCCGCAGGCCCTCGACCGCGACGAGCCCCGCCGCGTCGGCGAGTCCGTCGTCACGATGGACCTGAACTACGCCACGATCACCGGCGTCGCCCGCGACGACCTGGAGGACGGCGGCGCCTGGCTGTACGCCGAGACCGTGCGCCAGATCCACGCGATGACCGCGGAGCGCGCCGAGGGCTACACCAAGGTCGAGCTGCTCATCCCGGACTTCAACGCCGACCCCGACCAGCTGGCCGAGGTCTTCTCGTCCCGCCCCGAGGTCCTCGGGCACAACGTGGAGACGGTGCCGCGCATCTTCAAGCGCATCCGCCCCGGCTTCCGGTACGAGCGCTCGCTCGAGGTCATCACGAAGGCCCGCGAGGCCGGCCTGGTCACCAAGTCCAACCTGATCCTCGGCATGGGCGAGACCCGCGAAGAGGTCAGCGAGGCGCTGCGCCAGCTGCACGAGGCGGGCACCGAGCTCGTCACGATCACCCAGTACCTGCGCCCCACGCCGCGCCACCACCCCGTCGAGCGCTGGGTGAAGCCGGCCGAGTTCGTGGAGCTGAAGGACGAGGCCGAGCAGATCGGCTTCTCCGGCGTCATGTCGGGCCCGCTGGTCCGCTCCTCGTACCGCGCGGGGCGCCTCTACCAGATGGCGATCGAGAAGCGCGGGGAGTACGTGGCGTCGCAGGCGGTGTGACGGCTCGCAGTGTGACGCGGGCACATGCCGTGGCGCGCGCCGCGGTGGCCCTGTCCCGCGTGGCGCACGCGGCCGCTGTGTGAATCGCCGCACAAGAGACTACCGACTGGTACAAGCCGCAACGACGCGGTCCGTACGATCCCGCAGGTGACGGGGGTGTACGGACCGCGTCAGTGTTTCGGGGCCCCGCGTAAGGGTTTCATCGGCGTTTGACCGCCCGGTCACGCGCTGGTAACACCAGTCAGTGACGCTGGTACTACGGCACGTGGACGTCGGCACGTAGCTCCCGTCGCCACCGCCTCACCGCACATACAGCCTTACCCCCAGCCGCTCCCCCCACCCGAGCCGCTCTCCAGGAGGACCCCATCATGCAGGCCGCGCCCGTTCGCGCCACGCAGGTCCGCACCACCGCCACCACCGCCACCCCCGTTCGCGCCACCGCCATCCCGTCCGTCGGCGACGCCCTGCGCGCCGTCGAGTCGCTGCTGATGAGCGGGGGCCAGCGCACGGCTCGGCGCAACGCCTGGACGTCCGTCCTGGAGGACCGGCGCCGCGCCAAGGACAGGGTCGAGGCACTGCGCGTACTCGAGGAGTCCGTGACGGCGACCCGCACGTCGTAGCCGGCCCCGGGGGCACGTAGACTTCGCACCATGGCGAGGAAGGAATCCACCGCGGCGGATGCGGCCGCGGAGCCAGGGCGACTCAAGCAGATCGCTCTGACCTACAAGATGACCCGGCGGGCCGACTCCAAGATCGGCCTGATCATCGCGGCGGTGGGAATTGTCACCTTCGGTGTCTTCCTCGCGATCGGCTTCTTGATCGGCCACCCGGTCTACCTGGGCATTCTCGGTTTCCTGCTCGCCTTCCTCGCGATGGCGATCGTCTTCGGACGCAGGGCCGAGCGTGCCGCATTCGGGCAGATGGAGGGCCAGCCCGGAGCGGCGGCCGCGGTGCTCGACAAGATCGGCCGCGGCTGGACGACGACCCCCGCGGTCGCGATGAACCGCAGCCAGGACGTGGTGCACCGCACCGTCGGCAAGGCGGGCATCGTCCTGGTCGCCGAGGGCAACCCGAACCGCGTGAAGGGCCTGCTGGCCGCCGAGAAGCGGAAGATGGCGCGCATCGTGGCGGACGTCCCGGTGCACGACGTCATCGTCGGCACCACGGACGACACGGTCTCGCTGAAGAAGCTCCGCACGACGCTCCTGAAGCTCCCCCGCGTCCTCACCGGCCCGCAGGTCACCGCGACCAACGACCGGCTGCGCGCGATGGGGGACCTCATGTCGAACATGCCGTTGCCGAAGGGTCCGATGCCGAAGGGCATGCGGATGCCTCGCGGCGGCCCGAAGGGCAAGTAGCGGCTTCTCTGTCGAGGACCTACGCGATACGACGACGAGGGCCCGGAACCGATCGGTTCCGGGCCCTCGTCGTCGTATCGCGGTCGTATCGCGGTCGCGGTCGTATCGCGGTCGCCGTCGTCTCTCGGGGAGGCGCGGGGCGCGCGGCTAGATACGGATCTGTACGGCGCGGGAGAGGCGGTCGTGGAGGCCGCGGCCGTCGCGGTCCCAGATCAGGGCCGGGATGACGAGGCAGAGCAGGACGCTGCGGACCAGGACCCAGCCGAGGGCGAGGCGGCCGCCGCCCTCCGCGATGACGCGCAGCCGGAAGAGGGCCTTGCCCGGGGTGCAGCCGACCGTGCCGACGGTCAGCAGGCTGACGACGAAGAAGATCCCGAGGGCCCAGTTGCCCATGGCCTGCTGGTCACCGCGGGCGAACAGGCCGTATGCGATCACCATGCACAGGCCCCAGTCGACGGCGAGGGCGCCGATGCGGCGGCCCGGCCGTGCGATCGCGCCCGGCCCCTCCTCCGGGAGCCCGAGCTGCTGGCCCCGGTACCCGAAGTCGACGCCGGCGTCCTCCGCGGCCGCGCGCGGGCCGGACAGCCACGATCCGATTGCTTGCCTCTTGTCCACCCGACAAAGGTACTGCGCCCCGTTTCGCGGGGGGACGGGCGGGGTGCGTGCGGGGTGCCCTGGGTGGGGGTGCCGACGGGCCGGAAGGTGCGTGCGGCGGGCCGGAAAGTGGCGTGCGGCGGGCCGGAAGGTGACGTGGACTACGCCGCACAGCAGGTGTCGAGCGGCGGAAACCGGGCACCGCACACCCGGGCCGGTTAACTTCGGCGAAACAAATGGGTCACGCTTGAGAAATCGACCGTCCCTATGGTCGGGTCCCAGCGTGTGCCACCGCACCGGCCGCACCACGAGCTGCAACCCCGTCCCGCCCCGGGCGGGAGTAGGAGGAGTTGGATGTTGTTCCAGAACGCCGACGACGCGAAGAAGTTCATCGCGGACGAGGACGTCAAGTTCATCGACGTCCGGTTCTGCGACCTGCCCGGTGTCATGCAGCACTTCACGATTCCGGCGGCGGCGTTCGACCCGGACGAGGAGCTGGCCTTCGACGGATCGTCGATCCGCGGCTTCCAGGCCATCCACGAGTCGGACATGGCGCTGCGCGCCGACCTGTCGACGGCCCGGGTGGACCCCTTCCGCCGCGACAAGACCGTCAACATCAACTTCTTCATCCACGACCCGATCACGGGCGAGCAGTACAGCCGTGACCCGCGGAACGTGGCGAAGAAGGCGGAGGCGTACCTGGCCTCCACCGGCATCGCCGACACGGCCTACTTCGGCCCGGAGGCGGAGTTCTACGTCTTCGACAACGTCCGCTTCCAGACGTCGGCGAACGAGAGCTTCTACCACATCGACTCCGAGGCGGGCGCCTGGAACACCGGTGCGGTCGAGAACAACCGCGGCTACAAGGTCCGTTACAAGGGCGGTTACTTCCCCGCCCCGCCGGTCGACCACTTCGCCGACCTCCGCGCGGAGATCTCCCTGGAGCTGGACAAGAACGGCCTCCAGGTCGAGCGCCAGCACCACGAGGTCGGCACGGCCGGCCAGGCGGAGATCAACTACAAGTTCAACACGCTGCTCGCCGCGGCCGACGACCTGATGCTCTTCAAGTACATCGTGAAGAACGTCGCCTGGCGCAACGAGAAGACCGCGACCTTCATGCCGAAGCCGATCTTCGGCGACAACGGCTCGGGCATGCACGTCCACCAGTCGCTGTGGACGGGCGGCAACCCGCTCTTCTACGACGAGCAGGGTTACGCGGGTCTGTCGGACACCGCGCGCTACTACATCGGCGGCATCCTCAAGCACGCGCCGTCGCTGCTGGCGTTCACCAACCCGACGGTGAACTCGTACCACCGCCTGGTCCCCGGCTTCGAGGCCCCGGTCAACCTGGTCTACTCCCAGCGCAACCGCTCGGCCGCGATGCGCATCCCGATCACGGGCTCGAACCCGAAGGCCAAGCGGGTCGAGTTCCGCGCGCCGGACCCGTCCTCCAACCCGTACCTGGCGTTCTCGGCCCTGCTGATGGCCGGCCTGGACGGCGTGAAGAACAAGATCGAGCCGGCGGAGCCGATCGACAAGGACCTGTACGAGCTGGCTCCCGAGGAGCACGCGAGCGTCCCCCAGGTCCCGACCTCCCTCCCCGCGGTCCTCGACGCCCTGGAGGCGGACAACGAGTACCTGCAGGCGGGCGGCGTCTTCACGTCCGACCTGATCGAGACGTGGATCGACTACAAGCGGACGAACGAAATCGCCCCGATCCAACTCCGCCCGCACCCGCATGAGTTCGAGCTTTACTTCGACATCTAAAGATCGGGTCCGGGTGACCTGGGAGGCTTTCGGGGAACATGTGGTGACCTGCGAAAACACTGCTCGGCAGTGCTCGCTGTTGCTGCTTGGTTTCCGCCCTCTTGTGCACCGCGTGTGCACCGCCTGGTCGATTCACTGACGTAACGTCAGTAACAGTGAGGCCGTTGCCCCCCGCGGGGGTAACGGCCTCACTCGCATATACACACCCTCCAGGACCCCCGCATCCGCAAAACCGTGACGAGTAGCGTTTCATGATCACCACCCCGTCCGTTATCGCTGATCAGAAGCTTGTCGGACTCGGCGGCGTGACGCTCCATACGAGCGGGTGCCGAACCCACTCGCTCGCGCATCAAGGTGGCATTCACGCCCGTCCTCCCGCCTGAGGTTCTGTCCGTGCCGCCCAGCAAGCAGATCGCGGCTCCATACCGCCGCACTGTCGCAGCAACCTGTCGAGCCCGAACGAGTGCCGCCGCCAGGCGGTGCGTCGCAGCGAAGCACTCACAGGTGTCTGACTGACTTACCCTCAGCATCCTTCGTACGGCACACTTTTGTCAGTGCCCGCATGTACCGTCCAGAACGACTCTGGACCACAACCACACAGCGGTCGCGCCTTGCCTGGCCCGACTGGCAGAGGAGCGAGACGAGTTGAGCATCACTCAGGGGCTGTCCCAGTCCGTCGAACTCAAGAAGCCACTGACTGCACTGATCAACGGGGGCTGCGTACCCGTCGGCGGCATCTACCGTCTCGACTACGACTCGGCTGTGGTACTGACCGATGACTTCAAGAAGGAGAAGGCCGGGGGAGTTCCGAGGGGCGGCTTCCTTCTCGCCGTCGCGGGGGACAACACAGAATCCGGGTTCATACTCGAAGATCAAGAGATCATCTTGCTTCGTGTCCGCGGGACTGCGCCACTACCCAACGAGTCTGAGCTGATTCAGACTCGCCTGGCGGTTGTTCGCGACGCAGGCGCATCGGGAGTCGGTTTCGACGATGTCACCGATGTACTGACACGCAACGAACTCCAGCAGTCGGCCTTCGACTGCGAAGTTCTGGGCACCTTCTATACCGAGACCGAGGGCCGCGAAGCCGCGATCGAGTTCGGGGCCGACATCGACAACGTAGTCGTCTCCGCACGCTACCAAGTCTTCCTACCCTCGACTCAAGTGTTGTCGTGGCTGGCGTCCTACCCTGAGCCTGCCGACAAGAAGGATGCCCTCGCCCTCGGAAGGGTCCGCTTTGCTGCTACGCGGCGCAAGGCGCTGATCGCCGGCACCGATAGGGCAGAAGCTCGCATCAACGTCTCCGACTTCGTGGGACGGAAGACGGCCGTGTTCGGCATGACTCGAACCGGGAAATCCAACACCATCAAGACGCTAGTTACCGCTGTCCACCGGTACGGTTCGGAACACAAGCGCTCAATCGGTCAGCTGATCTTCGACCCTCAAGGCGAGTACGCGAACGTCAACAAGCAGGACCAAACGGGCCTTCGCCTCCTCGGTGACGACGAGAGCACGGTGCGGATCTACAAGGTGCACCCGAGTTCCTCGGACGGCCGAGAAAAGCCCCTGCGTATTAACTTCTATGACCGCGAGGTTCTGGAAGCAGCTTGGAGCCTGGTAAGCGAAGCAACTATGCCGGTCAACACCAACTACGGCAAAAGCTTCCGATCAGCAGTCCTATCCGAGCCCGATCAAAATGATCGCAGCAAGCACGCCCGCTGGGGGTGGGCCATGGTTGCCTTCTACGGGCTCCTGGCCAAGTGCGGCTTCGAGGCAGCACAACTACCTCAAGACCTCATGGTTGTCGCTCCATCGACTCCGATGCAGGACTTCGTAGCCGCCCATCCTGACGCTGTTGTGCAGGCCCGTCGAGCAGGGTTCTACCGAGTCTCCAACCCCGCAGGAGCGCTGGCGCTCGCCGAATGGGTTGGCGAACGGGAAAGCGAATTCCCCAAGTGGCACGATACTCAGGATTGTCACTTCAGTGCAATTTGGGGCGTCTACAAGTACACCGGCGTAACATCCGCCATTCGAACCATTCGACCATTTCATGGTCCACAATCGGCAGGTGACGTCGGAGAGCACTTGTGGCACGACATGCAGGCAGGCCGACTTGCTATTGTCGATCTCTCCAGCGGAAACGATCAGGTCGCCAAAGTCATGTCCGAGCGTATCGTCACCCACCTGTTGAACCGGGCAGGCGAACGATTCCGCGCTGACCACGATCCCGTAGAAATGCAGATCATCGTCGAAGAAGCGCACAATCTCTTTGAACGCAGCGGGCGAGACGTAGCGGATGATCCCTGGGTACGCCTGTCGAAAGAGGCAGCAAAGTATCGGATGGGCCTGATCTACGCCACGCAGGAAGTCACATCCGTCGACAAGCGCATGCTGTCGAATACGTCAAATTGGCTTATCGCCCATCTAAACTCTGACCACGAGACACGCGAGTTGGCGCACTACTACGATTTCAAGGTTTGGGCACCGAGCATCATCCGAGCAGAGGACGTCGGTTTTGTTCGAATGAAGACCTACTCGGGAAAATATATCGTTCCAATACAGGTCTCCAAGTTCGACCATGCCATGGTAAATGCCGCCCGCAATGCGGCCGGCTTGGCAAGCATCGACGTCTCGATTGAAAGCGAGTAGCTCGTGCCCTACGACGGCGAGAAGGCTTCTAGGCTTGGCCATGTAGAAACGGCGAGGAACGAAGCGGTCAAGGCGGCACTCCAACGCTGGACCATCACCAGCGCTCGCCCCGATGGGGAGGGTGGCATCGCTGAACTCTGTGCAGCTCTCGAAGATTTGCCTCTCGTCGGCAAGCTTGACGAAGTAGATTTCTCCATCACCGTGGACGGATCGGACACAGAGGTGGACACAACTCGCGACCACCCAACGGTGAAAGTTGGCTATCTCCGAGTCGCCGGGTCCGTGGTTCGACTCGATGTCTTTCGCAGCCTTTCACGAGTAAGGCACATCGATCCGCGCGAGGTTCGCAAGTCTCATTCTGAATATGCCTTCGACGTCGCTCTGCCTGGATCTCAACTGACCCGGCCAGGCATGAGCGGCGTGGAGACCTGGCGCATAGAGCTCGAGGACTTTCTTCACGGTTCGCGTTTCGACTCCAATACTGAGATGACCCTCGCAGATGGACTTCTCGCTCTACACGGCACTCGCGGGAAACCGGCAACCACTATCGGACTACGCGTCTGCCCCGGGTGCGGCAAGAAGGCGGACAGCAGCCTCGCACTAGCAGCCGGAAAGCAGGGCGGATCCTGCCCCTCGTGTAACGCGCCTCTCTACCTCGCAGACGTTCTGCGGACTCACGAGGAATACAACGTAGAGGGTTCCAACTTCACTCCACTCGGGCGCGTCATGACCGTTGCCGAGCGATTGATGTCGGTGTGCTACCTGAACTTCTTCGCCGATACTGCACCAGAAGTTCTCCGGCACACCCTCTTCATCACCGATGGGCCTCTGGCATTGTTCGGACCGCTCGCGCCGCTCAAGCGAAGGTTCGAGGAACACCTGGGCAACTTGAGTAAATGGTGCACAAAGCAGGGTCTCGTCGCACCGCTTGTTGTCGGAATTGAGAAATCGGGTGCTTTTGTTGAGCATGCCGAATTGATCAAGGATCTAATTCCACCAGGTCACGTCATGCGGCTCACTAACGCCTACATCAATAGAATTTCGGGGCGCCCCGAAAATAACGAGTACGGCGTGGATGAATTCTATGGACGCCGTTTCATATACCGGACTCGGACTGGCGACCCCCTAGTCATCACGGTTCTACCTAGAGGGGGGCTGTCGCCATACAATGGCGACAGCCCCGAGGTCGAAGGCTGGGAGGCATATCCGACGCTCCGTCTGATATGCGAGGTTCTCGACTCCTTGAGGACCCGCATGTACAGGCATGCCGTCGTACCCATCGCCCTAGCGCACTCGGCAGCGGCACTGCCTCTCGGCGTGGGGCGCTCAGTCTTGACGATGATGGCGCAGCAGAACATCCCCGGACTGAAACCCCATCTCCAGGCAGTCCAACCACCCACTTACTTCAAGAGGTAGGCCCGATCGTGTTCCGGATCACCCGCACGTCCGGCAAGATGGGCGAGTGACCTCTGTGCCCTCGTCAGCGACTGCCACCGCCGCAAGCGGCCTTGTCCGGGTTGCCGCCCCCCTCGGCGCCGACGAGGCGATCCATACCCAGACGCGCGCGCTACCCCAGCGACTTGAACCGATCTCCCATGCCCTCTCTCACGGGCGTTACCAGTCCCCCTTGCGCTACCCAGGAGCCAAGTCCTCACTGGCTCCCGTAATTTCACGAGTGATTACATCAGCGAAGCAGTCTCGAGAGGTTCCCGAGGTAAACCTTCTAGTCGAGCCCTTCGCCGGCGGCGCGTCTGCCTCACTGCGCTCTATCGGTGAGGGAATCGCAGATCGCATCCTCCTCGCAGACGCCGACCCACTTGTCACGGCATTTTGGCAGGCAGCCGCCGCCGACACCGAGCAGCTCATCGACCGAATGCATGAGGAATGGAAGAAATACGTTCGTGCTGGCGGCATCTCGGCAGTAGATCGATGGGATTACTGGCGCGCATGGACCCCGCGTCCCGAAATGTCACCGCGCGACCGCCGTTTGGGCATGGCGACACAATGCCTGTTCCTTAACCGAACTACCTTTTCCGGAATTTTGCACGGAAAGGCTGGCCCCATTGGCGGACGCACCCAATCCAGCAATTACCCTATCGGCTGCCGCTGGAATCCCGATGCACTCGCCGAACGACTTAGGTATGTGGGCCATCTCTATGATATCGGACGGCTAGTAGACGTATGGTGCAAGGACTGGCGTCGAACTCTTGATGACGTGCCCGAGCAATACCCGCAGCTCTTGCCCTCCCGCGTAGTCGCCTATCTCGACCCTCCGTACATTGAAAAGTCATCCCTCCTGTACCGAACATCGTTCGATCCCCGTGGGGGCTACGGTGGTGACGGTCGCAGTTCATCCGCCGACATGTCCGCTGATCCACTTCACCTCAGCCTCGCAAGCTACCTGCGAACAAGGGCACAGTTCCGCTGGCTACTCAGCTACGACAATCACCCGATGCTCTTGCAGAGCAAGTGGCTTTATGCGCAAGCCAGAATGACTCCGTCAGAAATCGATCGCGACACTCTAGGCGTGCGACAGTGGCGAATCACCAAACGACTGGTCGCTACGCGCTACTCCGCAGCAGGACGTTCCGGAAAGCGTTCTGCCGAGGAATTGCTGATCACAACGCTTCCTCCAGCGACCGTGCCACTGGATGATCAGCTGCGCTTGCCGTAGTGGATTCTGAGTAGGCGCCAATCACGCGAGTCTTCGGCTTTGCTGCCGTGGCCGGAGGGGGGCTCTCAGCGCCACCCGTCCAAGGACACCTGGGGGCCGTCGGCAAGGTACCGCCGCAGCGCGCTAGCGGTGGTGTCGACGAACTCTTCCGGGATGGTATCGGTGTCAACCCAGCGGACCTGGGTGTGCTTACGTGGCTCGCGGTTCTCGGGCTCGCCGGTCCAATCGTGGGCTGCGAAGACGACGGTCAGGAAGCCATTGGGCGCTTCAACTCCCCACGCCCCGTGGATGATGTGGGCGACCTTGAGGGACTCCGGCTTCACCGTCAGGCCGGTCTCTTCGTAGAGCTCACGCACGGCAGTGTCGGTGATCGGCTCGCCGGGCTCGCTCTTGCCGACAGGCAGGTCCCACATGCCCTGGGCGAACTTGGCGTTCTCGCTGCGCTGCAGGAGGACGACGCGGTTGGTGCCCTGGTCGTGGACGATGACGGCAGCGACCAGCAGGGTCATGGATTCGAGTGCGGGCTTGAGGGCTTTGGGCTGGTCGTCGGTGGTCGGTTGAGCCACTGTGCGTCCCTTCGTCGGCCGGTTGGTGGGCATGTTAGGCGAGTGCTTCACGAGCGCGGCGGGCGAGTTCGGCGGCGCCGGGTACTTTGCGCCGCTGGTAGATCGCGAGCGTGGACCGCAGTGAGGTGATCGCCTTGCGGGTTCGGTCAGAGGTCATGCCTTCCATGAGCGTCAGGGCCTGCGACCAGGCGGCGACGGCCTCGTCGGCGCGGGCTTGGGCAGCGAGGCTGTCGCCCAGGTCTGCGTAGGTGAGGGCGTGGACGCGCTTGTACTTCACGGGGTCCCAGCGGACCAGGGCATCGCGGTGCTGTTGTTCCGTGCCGATGTGGTCAGCGAGGTCCGTGAGGGTGCGGGCGGTGTGGCTGGCCACGGTGCCGGCGGCCGGGCCGCTGACGCGGGAGTAGCTGGGCTGCGGGCCGCCCTCGCGCAGGAGGGCGTCCTCGGCGGCGAGTAGGGCACGCGCCGCGGCGGGCTTCTCGCCTGTGGCTGCGTAGGCGCGAGCATGAGTGATGTGGAGCAGAGCCTCGGTCTGGCCGTCGATACGGCCGACGCCCTGGGTGAGGGCTGCTTCGGCGAGGTCGATGCAGTGGTGGGGCTGTTTGAGGCTGAGGGCTTGGTGGGCGAGGGTGCGCATCATCCAGGCGGCGTGGCCGTGCGGGTCGGCCTCGCAGGCGAGTTGGTAGCCGACTTGGTAGTAGAGCTGGGCAGCGCCCTCCTGGCCGAGGTCGTGGTGCTTCCAGCCCGCGAGGTAGGCGAGTTCGGCGACTGCGCCGAAGGTTGCCCGGCGTAAGGGCTCGGTGGTGAACCATCCGCGGAGCATCGGGGCTGCGGTGTCGGCGAGGTAGGCGGTGACGGTGGTCAGCCCGTGGCCGCCGCCGAGGCGTTCATCGGCGGCGCTGAACGCAGCGGTGATCTGGCGTACGACGTCCACGTCCTCCTCGCCGACCAGCATGGTGCCGGTGCGGGCGCGGAGCATGCGGGCGGTGGCCTCGTGATCGTAGGCGAGCGGCATGGCAACACCGGCGGTGGTGAAGGCGGCGATCGCGAGGAAATGGTGGTGCTCGACGTCGGCGCGGCCCAGATTGGTCACCGCCAGGACCGGGTCGGCTTCGTCTTGGTCACTGTTGTCACGTGTGCCCAAGCCGATTTCAGCCCTGGTGATGATGCGGCGTGATCGGCGGGACAGCGCTTCGGCGAGGTACTGGGCGGCCCGGCCGCTGGGCCGGCGGGTTCCGTTGACCCAGTGGGAGATAGCCGACTTGTTGGTCTGGATGATCTCGCCGTTCTCGGCGGCGATGCGCCGTACGTCCTTCGCCAGTGCCTCGTACGTGCAACCGGACACGTCGATGGCTTCGCGCAGGCGGGAGTTGGGTGCTCGCTGGACTGCCACGACCGCCTCCGCTCCGGGCCTGTAAACCGCGTATACCGCTTCGCCTGGCTCTCACCGTACCCACTGAGCGTGACGACCGGTTCACTAATCATCAGCCGCCCGGAACGGTTCCAGGTCCGACCGTGAATCCAGGCTCCCCACTTGGCCGGGCGGCCCCAAGTTCCTTACGCCTGCTTCGGGTTCGGGCATTCCTATGCCCGAACCCGGCCGAAGAGAGACGGAGACACGGTGACCACCATCGACACCGCGGCCATCACGGTCGAGCTGCCCGAGGCGTTCGACGCGCGCTGGAGCCGCCTGCCCGGCATTCAGGTCGACGGCCGGCGCATCACCATCGATCCGGCCGACTACTTCTTCCGCTTCGAGTCCAGCACCTGGCTCGTCGCCGACTGGGAGCTGGTCAAGGAGCAGCTCCTGAACGTGAACGAGACGACCGAGAGTGCGGTCGAGCAGCTCGCGCTCGACTTCATCAAGCAGCACAGCCAGTCCACTTCGGACGCGGCCGGGGTGCTGGCCACCGCGTACGAGGTGTACGCGTACTTGTTCCGCGAGGAGCACCTCGCCGGCCTCGGCCTTCCGCAGATCACCCCGGCACACCTGCGGATGCTCCGCGAAGCGGCCACGCTGATGGCGCTGAACAAGGTCGAGCTGGACGGGCACATCTCGAACGTCGGCCCTTGCTGGTTCTTCCCTGCCGCCACCTCCGTCGTCTTCGACCTGGACGACGAGACCGGCGGCATGCTCGACGAGGTCTACCACGGCGGCTGGTTCAACGAGCACCGCCGCATCGAGTCCATCAAGGCCCACGCCGCACTCGGCGGGCGGCTCGTGCACGGCTGCCAGTCCGTGCCGGACCAGTCCGGCGGCGTCGTCGCGCCCTACGGTGCCTCGATGGCCAACTTCCGTGACGACCTTGCCCAGTTCAAGGCCGGATGGATCGAGCAGGTCTACGCCCACCGGGTAGCCCCCGTCGCATAGCCCGCACCCGACCCGGCTCCGGGGCGGGCCGGCACCTTCGCCCGCCCCGGACGCCCTCAACCACAGGAGTCCCTCATGAATGCGGTCCTCAACGCCGAACTCTTGGACAACGTACTGACCGCCGCCGGGCAGTCCGCCACCGCGACGCGTGCGGAGGTACGTGTCTGGTCCATGTCCGGCGTCGAACGCCTGACGTTCCCCGACGGCGCCACCGCCATCTTCAAGTACGCCAAGAAGCCCTTCGACAGCGAAGATCAGGCCCTCCGCCTGGCTCACACCCTCGGCGTCCCGGTCCCCAAGGTCCGGGCCTCTGCGGTACTCGACGGCTGGCTCGGAATGCTGCTGGAGGATCTCGGCACCCCTACCCGGGATGCCGATGACCTCGACGGTGCTGCCGCAGCGGTGGTCCTGCACTACACGCGCACCGCCGCCGCTCTGCCCGTCCTCGACAGAGAAGCCCTGCGCTCCTTGCCCGGCCGGGCACTGGATCACCTCGATCAGCTTCGCAAGGCCGAGCGATGGCAGGATGCCGACGACATCGAGACCGCACTCGACCGGCTCGCCCAGGCCGCCGAAGCACGCTCGGCCGGAACGACGATGGCGCCGTTCGGCTGGGTGCACTCCGAGTTCCACCCCACCAGCCTCCACATCGGCCAACGAGGCTGGCGCCTCTTGGACTTCGCCCGCGCCTTCACCGGACCCGGCCTGCTCGACCTGGCCAGCTGGCACGGCACGATCGACGACCCGGAACCGTACCGGCTTCGGGTCTTCCTCGAGCAGTACGTCACCGAGGGCGGCACCCCCGACGCCCTCGCCGTGCGGGGCGGTCTCGCCGCCGAGCAATGGGCGCTCGGCTGGCACCGGATGTGGGCGGTGGAGTGGTTCATGGAGCAGGCCATCCGATGGATCAACGACCCGGCCACCGACCCCGCGTACATCAAGGTCGTACGCCGCCACCTCACCGATGCCCTCCGGCTTCTGGAGGTCTAAATGCCGCTCGCTCAGGCATCCCCCTGGCACGCACACGCACTCCAGCGCACCACTGCTGGCCCCGCCACAGCACTCCCTGTACGAGCCCGCATGGAATGGACCACCAGGCCCGGCAGCGGCCCAAGTGCAGAGATCCTCGGCCCCGACCTACACGGGAGGCGGCTGCTCGAACTCGGCTGCGGCCCCGGCCACAACGCCGCCCACCTCGCCACCCGGCAGGGTGCGCGCGTGACCGGACTCGACCTCGTGGGCCTTCAGATCCGCAGGGCCCGTACCCACTACGGCCGACTCAGCAACCTCACCTTCGTCGCCGGCCACGCCCTGCACTACCTGCAAGCCAGCGACGAGCAGTTCGACGGCATCTACTCGGTCTTCGGCGCCGTCGGCCTGGCCGCCCCCGAGCTCCTGCTTTCTGCCATCGCCCAGCACCTGAAACCCGGCCGCACTCTGGCCTTCACCGTGCCCCACCCCAAGCGCGGAGGCCGCCGCCCGTCACCGGACGACCGGCCACGCCGCGATCACGTCATGCTCCCTGACCGCACCCGACTCCCCGTCGCTCGCTGGGACTTCGACGCCAGCCGCTGGGAGACACACCTCAACCGCGCGGGCCTCTGGGTCACCTCAGCCCAGGAGTTCCACGACGCCCGTCACGGTCGCTGGCCCACCACCTTGCTGATCACTGCCCGCAAGCTCTGATCCCTGCTCCAGCTTCCTTGGAGGTACCGATGCGCCGGCCCTTCCTGCTCCTCGACATCGACGGCGTCCTCATTCCGTTCCCGGCCGAAGACGGGGCCACCCCGGCCACCCACCTCCGGCATGACGTCGTTCCTACCGGCCGGAGCGCCGAGGACTCCGTCACCGTCTGGCTCAATCCCGACCATGGCCCTCTGTTGACGGACGTGTTCCGTACCGGCCTGGTCAGCCCGGTCTGGTGCACCAGCTGGCGCAGGGACGCCACCACCTTGATCGGCCCGCTCCTCGGCCTCCCGACCCTGCCGTACGTGGACCTCCCCCGCCCGCAGATCACCACCAGTCACCCCGACGGCTACCTCTGGAAACGCGACCATGTCGAGACCTGGCTCGGCGACGCACCCGTCGCTTGGATCGACGACGACTTCACCAACCTCGACCACGCCTGGGCCGCAGAACGCACCGCCCGCGGCTCGGCGACCCTGCTCGTCCAGCCAGACCCCCACGTCGGGCTCCGAGGCGAGCACCTGGCATGCGTGCGGGCGTGGGCAGCACAACTGATCACCACGTCGACCGGAGGACCAGCAGCCACGGGGAAGGTCCAAGCCGCGTGATCTACCCGCCGCACAAGCAAGTTGATGCCCTCGCCACGACGAGCGGCGAGGACATCCGTACTGACTCAGCCCTGCCGATTGAGGCAGTCCGTCTCGACTGCGAGCGGCCGCTGCTGCTACCGATGTCGGCCGCGTTCTTCGGTATTCGTACTCATCGTGGAAGACGCGGGTCGTGTCGTATTCGGCGCGGTAGACACGGGCGCCGTGCTGGCGCGAGTGCTTGGTGTCCGTGCCGCCTGTGCGCGCTTGTTCGGCTGTGCGGTGATGCGCCAGTTGAGGACTTCCGCCGGGCGTTCAGCCGTGTCGAGCTCTCGGCTGGCGGTCACTTCAGCGAGGAGGCGCCTGGTGTCGTAGCCAGCAGTTTCCGCTCGGGCGAGCGTGGTGGCCAAGGCCGGCCAGGCGGCCTCGGCGAGGACACGCTCGGCATGGCCGGGTATGGCCTGGCGTACGTCGGCCTCGAAGCGCTGGACGGTCTGGGGACGTGGGACGCGACGGGCGAGGTCCGCCAGGACGGGCTCGGCGGTTTGGCGGTAGCCCTCCTGAAGGTGGCGGATAGCTTCCTCGGCTGCGGCGGCCTGCTGTTCGTGGCCGCGCTGCTCATGCCACTTGGCAGCGGCTCGGGCCAAGTGCAGGGCGGTGAAGATCAGTGCGACGGCAAGTCCGCCCGGAATGTTGGCGGCCTGGGTGAGTTCCCTGGCCGCATGGCGGAGTTCGACGGCCGCCTGGTGATCGGCCCGGATCGCTGAGCGGCGTGTGCGGTTGAACGCCCGTGCTGCAGCTTGCAGTTCAGGCTGATGAGGGCCGGGTGCCCTGCGGGCCAGGTTGCGCAGAGTGTCGGCGAAGGCATCCAGATGCCCCTGAGCGTCGGCGTCGTCCCCCGAATCGAGCACGGCGAGGGCCGTACGCACGGCGGATTCCGTACGACGCCACGGCTCACCCGGATCCGCCATCCGCTGCAGTCGGTCCGCTACCTCCTTAGTGGGGAGGCGTTCGGTCAGCCGGTTGTACGACAGGTCGGGAGCGAGCGCGGAGCCGCCGAAGAAGACGCTGTCGCCTGGAGCGGCAAGGCTGTAGCCATCCACCTCGCTGGTCTTGGCGCTGACGCGCGGCTTGACCCGGATGCCCAGCGACGCGAGCACACTGAAGTAGTCATCGATACTGCGGACAGCGGCAGCAGCCTCGTACGCGTGCTCGCGCAGCCATTCGCGCGTGGTCGACTTCTGGCCCAGCCGCTCGGCCTTGGCCCGCTCCGCCCCGGTAGGCGTCCTGGGTGCGGTCAGGTCTCCGGACTTGAGACGGCGCAGCCCGAATTCGGCTTCGATCTTGCGGCACTCCTGCTGTGCCCGCCAACCATCTCGGTTCGTACGCGGGCGACGCCCGTCGGCGCGGACGCTGGTGGCCAGGATGTGGATGTGGTCGTCCGCGTGGCGCACGGCGATCCACCGGCACGCCTGGTCGTCACCTTCGGGGGCGATGCCGGTGGCGGCAACGACACGGCGGGCGACCTCGGCCCACTCGGCGCCGGTCAGGTAGCGGTCGCCGGGCGCGGTACGCACCGGGCAGTGCCACACGTGCTTCGGCGGCTTCTTCCCGCCCAGCTCGCGGGTGCGCAGGTCGACGTGATGGTCGAGGCGGCGGGCAAGCTGGGTGTACGTGGCTGCGGGGTCGCGGCCGGGGTCGGGGGCACCGGCCATGTCCCAGGCGGCCACGATGTGCAGGTTGATGTGCTCGTCCCGACGACCCTTGCCATAGAGGTAGTTGATCAGTCCGAGGGTGCTGGAGCCTGTGGAGACGTCAGGCACCATTGGCGGCCCCGCCTTCCGCCACGAGTTCGTCCATCAACTCGTAGCTGCGCTGGACGGCCTGATCGACGTGGCCGAGTACGGCCTCGGTCTGCTCTGGGACAGCTCCGCTGTTGATGGCCGTGGTGATCTGGTTCAGGTTGGTGCCGATCCGGTTAAGCGCCTTGGTGTGCGCCTCGACGGCCTCCACCAGCGGGCGGACGGGATCGTCCTCCGGACTTCCGGTCATGTTCGCCTTGCCGAGCGCGACGGCGAGGGCTGCGCCGCCGACGAACCCGGCGAACGTCAGACGGCGCCGCTTGGCTGCCTCGTCGATGACGCGCAGCGCAGTTGAGGTGAAGCGAATCTTCTTCTCTTGGTCGCGCTTCTCGGTGGTGCGCTTGCGGTTCAACCGCGCGGGCAGCACGGGGGCGTCGGGCTCACGCCACGAGAGCTGCTCAACAGGCAACGGAGGGCGGACAGACGACTCGAACGACGGGACGGCGAGGTCGGAGGGCGGCTGATCGCGTACGGCAGAAGCGTTGGCGGCGGGCGCGGCGTTGGGCCCGGTCACCCCCTCCCCCGGCTCGGGTGCCCGCTGGCGCCCGGCCTCCTCCCCCGCCACCCCAGGGGCGGGGGCAAGCGCGGACGAAGCCCCGTTAGGGGCTCGAACGCTCCAGCTTGCTGCTGTTCGTGCGCCGAGGCCGAGCCATCCCCGACGGCGAGGGGTGCGGTGGTTTTCGGTGTTGGGCATCGTGGTGCTCCAGTGGCAGAGGCGGGACGCTGTCGCATCCGTTGCATGCGTCGCGTGCCTGGTCAGCCCCGGTACGGACGGCTGGGCAGGTACGGATACGTCCGTCCCGGTGTGAGAGTCCGTCCCCGCGCTGACCTGCGCGGGGACGGATGCGACGCAGTAATACGGACCGGTGCGGTCAGGGCATCCGCTTCGGCCCGGCAGGGCCTCCGGGCAGGCCGATGGAGAGCGAACCAGCCGGTGCGGTAGGCGGCTTGCGTTGCGTCGAGCGGTCAGGGGAAGTGCCGTATGCAGGCTCTGGCGAAGCCTCCGCCTGGACCAGGTCGGGACAGTGGCGAGCCCAGGCATCCAGGAACCGGTTACGCAGATACGCCTTGGCCTGCTTGCCCTGGTCGAAGCGGTAGTTGACCGGGCCGATGCCGAAGTCCCGCAGCAGATTGCCCAAGTGGTAGGCGTTCAGCCCCTTCGCACCATGATCAGCCCACGGAGCGTCCGCGTCCTGGATCAGGGCGGCCACCAGGTCCAGGGTGGGCAGGGCCTCGGGGTTCTTCGCCCGCTCGAAGATGCGGTGGATGTCTCGTAGCAGTCGTGTCTTCAGGCTGGTCTGTTCGTCCTGCACCGCCTCGTGCCGGGTCATGGCCAAGCAGGCGGCACGGGCCTGGGCGGGCCGGTGACCGCCGGCGAGGTCGGCGATGATGACCAGCGGCTCCCATGTGTCCGCTGCCCGGTCCTCCACTGGCATCGCCGGAACCATGCGGGCAGCCGTGCCGCGTAGCGGCCCCAGCCAAGTGGCCAACCGGTCACGCAGAGCGTTGAGTTCAGGCGCCGCGTATCGCGTTCGGAACGGGGCGACCTTCTCTCCGGGCTTGCGCTTCTGCATCCGCAGTACGACCGACCGGTCGGTGATCGTGTCCGGCAGGTCACCGATCCCCGCGATGGCGGCCATCGCGAAGGTGGGGAACGGGGTGGGCTTGTGTTCCGGTCCGGAGATCCGCCAGGCCGGTCGGTTGCGCTGGTGTCCAGCATTCAGCAGGCCGCGCAGGATCTCGCTGTCGCCCGCTGCCTTGGGGCTGAAGATGGTGTCGGCCTCGTCGACCAGCAAGGTGGGGGGGATCTTGCCGATGGTGCGGAAAATGACCGCCGGAGAGGTGTTTACCGTCATCATCGGGTCGTGGACGGTCTCGTAGAGCACGTCCAGCACACGGGACTTGCCGCAGCCCTTGGTCGGGCTCATCACCGCGAGTCGGGGCGCGTGCTGCAGGGCGGTCTGGATGTGCGTGGCCGCCACCCACAGGGTGACCGCAGTCAGCGCCTCCTCGCTCGGCAGCACCACGTACTTGCCGATCGTCGACCGCAACTCGTCGAGCAGCACCGCCCCCTCACGATCGGTCGCGTCCTCACCGTCTCCGGTCCCCGATCGGTCACCGGAGGTCGACGCATCCGCCGTCCCTGTCCCCGTCCCCGAATGGTCATCCGTTCCCAGCTCCCGGCGGGGACCGAAACCCCCGTCCCCAAGGCGCTGCGATGCGTCCCCCGACGGTCCCGGCGTGTCCCCGCTGCGGTCCCCGAACTCGGTCCCCATCGCACTGACCTGCAGATCAACAGCAGACTCAGAGCTTCGGTCGGCGGCAGGGGACCGGTCCCCAACCGGCAATGTGGATATCCGGTCCCCGCCATCCCGTCCCCGTGTACCGGTCTCGTTTTGGGGACCGTGGTGGTCCCCATCGACTGCAATGGCCATCTGTCCGGGGACGGCATCCACGGACTGCGTGTCCTCCTGGTCCCGGGCGAGCCTGGGGATTCCCTGGCCGGGGACGGCGACCGTCGGCCAGGCAGGTTTGGGGGATGCGCCGGCGGATGGGGTGGACGTAGAGTCCTCCATAGACGTTCCTCTCCGATGAGGGCAGGTCCGGCAAGACCCGCCCTCATCCGTTCGTTCCTTCAGATATGGGCGATCAGTTGGGGAATCCTCGGCCCTCGGCGGTGGCTCGCCGAGGGCCGCTTCGTTGTCCCCGTGGGGTGTTGCAGGGTCAGACCGTGAGGTCGTACGAGGTCTGTGCGTCCAGCCACGCGTCCACCTCCCGCCACCGGTAGCGCAGGTGCCGGCCGACCTTGTGCACGGTCGGGCCGATACGGCGATGGCGCCACTGGTAGAGCGTCTTCACGGGCACTCCCAGGTAGGTTGCGACCTCCTCTGGCGTGGCCAGAGGGACAGGACCAGCACCGCTGGGCGCTGCGGCACGAGGGGTTCGAGGCATAGGGGCTCCTTCAGGGAAGTGGCGGGGGTGGACAAGACAGCCACAGAATTACCCGCCGCGTCCAGTGGCATTGTGCGGAAATTCCACGGCCACCCCAAAACGGCTTGTCGCCGGGTGGGATAAAAACCGTAGACCCGGATCCCCGGTTGCCGAAATCGCACCGGAGGCAGGGAGTTTCTGTCCGCATTTTCGGCAGACGCCCCGGTCGCCCCAATCCATCCATGCAACCAGGACCGACCACAGGTCAGCGGCCCACCCGAGCACCCTCGTGACAACGGCGCGGGACCATAGCATGAGAATCCGGCTTCACCGAACCGCCCGAATTGTCGAGCGCCGCCAAGTTTTCACAACTCCTTGAGCAACCCTTGCCATGGCTGCCAGATTCGAGTTACAGCTATCTGTCATGGCAGCCCGACCCATTGAAATAGGCCCGGCCGGAATCCAGGCCGCGCGCAATATCGAGACCCTGCGTCTGCTGCGCGGGCTCTCCCAGCAGAGCCTCGCCGAGCGGTGCACCGCCCTCGGCCGACCCATCACCAACATCGCCCTCAGTCGCACCGAACGCGCCCGCCGCCGGTGCGACATCGACGATCTCGTCGCCATCGCCACCGCACTCGGCGTCCCGCCGAGCGGCCTGCTCACGGCCACAGTTGCGGGGCAGCGTGGCTGAGCCGTACGACCGCTGGCACAAGAAGCGGCCGGAGGCCGACGACGAGACCTGCACGGCCCACAAGAAGGTCCCGTCCCGCGAACACGGACGCGGCAAACGGTGGTTGGCTCGCTGGCGCGGCCCCGACGGCCAACAGCAGAGCGAGAGCTTCGACCGGTACGAGGACGCCCGGCAGCACCTCACGAAGATGCAGGGCAGCGTCGATGACGGGACGTACATCGACCCGAGGAAGGGGGAGGCCCAGCTCAAGGCAGTGGCCGAGCAGTGGCTGGCGAACCAGACCTTCGACAACCCTCGGACCTACGCCCAGTACGAGTCCCGCGTCCGCAACCACATCGTCGGGCCGATGGGCTCCCTCAAGCTGCGCCAGATCAAGGCGTCCACCGTGCAGACCTGGATCAAGCGCCGGTTGCAGGTACTGGACGAGACGACGGTCGGGCTGGTCTTCACCCACCTGTCGTCGATCTTGGCCATGGCCGTGGACGACGACCTGATCGCCAAGAACCCGTGCGAGACGGGGTCGGTGAAGCGCGTGAAGCCTCGGCGATCAAAGAAGGCAGCGAAGGACGTACCCCTGTCGTGGGAGCAAACAGATGCCCTGCGACCACACCTGCCCGAGCGCTACCAGGCCACGGTCGACTGCGGCCGGGGACTGGGCATGCGCCAGGGCGAGATCTTCGGGTTCAGCCCCGAGGACGTCAACTGGCTGCAGAAGGACAAGGTCGTCCACATCCGCCGCCAGATCACCCACGACCGCGGAACGCTCGTCTTCGCCCCGCCGAAGGGCGGCACGGACGACGACCTCAAGGACCGCTTCGTACCGGTCGGTGATCGCCTGGCTTTGCTGCTCACCGAGCACATGCGCAAGCACCCGCCGGTAGAGGTCACCCTGCCGTGGATGACCAAGGACGGTGAGCCGGTCACCGTGCGCCTGGTGTTCACGACACGGGAGCGCACGCCGCTGAACAAGAACTACTTCAACGACCTCTGGAAGGGTGCCCTGGAGGCGATCGGCGCGATAACGGCCCTCAACGACAAGCCCGTTGGCAAGGGCCGCAAGTGGGAGGAGTGCCGCGACAAAATGATGCACGCCCTACGGCATCTCTTCGCCTCGGAGGCGATCAACGAAGGCGTTGACGTCTACACCCTCGCCGACCTCCTCGGCCATGAGGACCCTGCGTTCACCCTCCGGCGCTACGTCCATCGCGTGACCGGGGCGGTCGAGAAGGCCCGGAAGGCGATCGGCCGACGATATCGAGCCGCCGCATAGATCCTTCTGCGTCTCGTTCTGTCACTTCGCAGAGCGGTTGACCGAAGACAACAACTCCGCGCTCGGCCATGCCCGAACATGGTGAGGACCGCCAAGCCCGAAGTGCAGCAGTGGGGGATCACATGCGCGTTGAGATTCGTGTCGAGCCAGCGGATGACGAACTCCGCTCCCTGCTGGCCTGGCTCCGCCGCGACCCTGACATTCGGCGCACTGCCAGTGTGGAGATGTGCGAGCAGCCGCCGCGTGAGGGTGAGATGGGGGCAGCCGCCGACATCCTCCAGTTGGTCACGGAGAACGGGTGGAGTGCTGCGAACTTCGCTCTGACGCTTGCGGCTTGGAAGCAGACACGGCCACGCGCCTCGCGTGTGATGATCCGGCATCAGGACCTCGTTGACGCCTTGACCAGCTGCAGCGATGAGGAGATCGAGCGAATCACACGACTGCTCCAACAGGACGGGCGCAACAACGAGGAGGACACGGCAAGTTGAGCGTGTTCCCGGACCCCGGTGCTTCGAAGGCGGTGCTGATCGGAACGAGCACGTACGACATCCTCGAAGATCTTCCCGCCGTCTCCAACAATCTCGACTCCCTGGCAGGAGTGCTCACTGGACCCACGTCGTGGAATCTCAACAGAGATGACTGCGTCGTGCTTTCCAATCCTGCCAGTGCGATAGCCGCGATGAACTCCCTGCGTGACGCCAGCGCCTCAGCAAGGGACACGCTGCTGGTGTACTACGCGGGGCATGGCCTCGTCGCGCCAGACGGCGAGCTCTATCTAGGGCTGCCTCAATCCGAACAGCAACGGATCGAAACAGGGATTCCATACAGCTGGCTTCGTGGCGCTCTGCTGGATGGGCGAGCGGAGCGGACGGTCGTAATCCTCGACTGCTGTTACGGCGGACTTGCTCTGGGCACCATGGGGCCCTCGGAGTTGGCTGCCCAAGCCGACGTCGAAGGGACGTACTTGCTCGCTGCGGCCTCGGAGAACCGCCAGGCACTCGCCCCACCCGGGGAGCCACACACCGCCTTCACCGGCGAACTGCTCGCGATCCTCACCGCTGGCATCGCGGGAGGGCCCGAGCGGCTGGATCTTGACAATCTCTTGCGCGAGCTGCGGAAGTCGCTCTCGGCAAAGGGTCGGCCAGTCCCGCAAGGCCGAGAGCGCAATAGCAACGGCCGCCTCGCACTGGGCTGGAACCCCGCCTTCAGCCGAGCCCCGATGTCCAGCGACCCCGTTGGCCGACAGGTCGACCGCCGCGCGTGGCCAGACCCGGCGTCCATCCGGACTGTCGAGGGGTTCTTCAGCGCACTGAGGCAGGTGCGGGTCACCAGCGCCCTCACACACGCAGCCATCAGTCACCGCTCCGGCCAGCAAATCGCTACAGGCACGGTCGGCAGCCTGCTCAACCGCAAGGACCTGCCCAGGACATGGAGGACGACAGGCGTCTACCTGACTGCCTGTGGAGTGTCTGACGAGCAGCTGAAAGACTGGCAGTCGTGCTGGGAACGGCTGCGATCTGCGTCTCCGGCTGGAAACCCGCCTGACGCCGAGAATCCCCTGAGCCGAAGCCAAAACCCCCGCGCTTCGTCCTCCTGGAGCCAGACCTTTCGGAAACTAGCGGGACGGCGGCCCCGTGACTGACTGGGCTGTCCGCTGAGGTTCCGGACTCGCCTTTCCCCCGTCGTTGCCGAAGAGGCTGTTCCAGGCAGCGATCAGCAAAAGTATGCCAATCACTACAATCCAGAGCGCCGGCTTCTTAGCCTTACTGGATACCGTCGTCGGCCTCACGTAGTGCGCCGCTCGGTAGTACCCCTTTCGCGTCTTTGCCATCGCGCCCATACCCCCGATTCAGTACCGTGCCACGTCAGTTGTGGAGTGTGTCAGAGCCGCTGGCCCGCCGACCGTCGGTTGGGGTCCAGCGGCCAGATCTGGTCTGCACGTGGCGCTCCACCGCCCCTTGCCGCCGTTGCGGCGGCATGATCGTGCGGTTCCCCGGCCGACAGTCAGCAGGGTCGTGCCCGTCAGGGAGGCGAAGGATCTTGCATAATCCGCCGTCGCACCGAGTCGACGGTGATGGAATGAGCTATGTCCTCGCCCCCAGCTCAATGGTCGCCAACCGCTCAGCAGTTGTGGCACGCAATACGCGCAGGCCGGCCTTTGGACCTCTCCACTCCGACGTCCGAGAGCGCAACCGGGCAAGGCCGGGAAGTAGCTGCAGAAGCCATCACTGAGCTCCTGCTGCAGCCTCCACTTCCACAACCCGGTGCCGTGCCGCGACTGCATCTGATCGGCGCCACCATCACAGGAAGCCTGCAACTGTCGCACGCGACAGTCGAGATCCCCATGGCCTTCGTCGACTGCCATTTCGACACCGCAGTCGACCTGAGCGACTCCTCGCTCTCCTCTGTAGACCTTACTGGCTCTTCCCTTCCGACCCTGCATGCAGACCGGCTAAAAGTAGAGGGCGACCTAAAGCTTGCCCGCATAGTCGGCGGGGCCGTATCCCTTTTCAGGTCTGATATCAGCGGCGACGTGTGGCTAAATGGCGCCGAGTTGGTCAGCGAGGATGCAGGATATGCCTTGCGCGCACCCCAGCTGCATGTCGGCGGTGGGCTGTATGCACGAGCCATCAGCGCCGCGGGCGGGATCAATCTGTGGGGCGCTCAAGCTTTCACGCTCGAGGTGATCAAAGGTCGCCTAAGCAGCGTAAATCACGCAGCCCTCCGCTGCGACGGCCTCCGCATCGCGCAGGACCTTCACTGTTCGGAACTGTCCGTTGACGGAGGCGGAATCTCTCTATTCGGGGCGACGATCGGCGGCCAGTTTTGGCTCAACAAGGCCGTGATACATAGCCACACCAGCTGGGCTGTCAGCGCGGCTTCGGTCAGAGTCGGCGGAGGTATCTACGGAAACTCCGTAAAAACACAAGGAGGCGTCAACCTATTCGCCGCCAGCGTCGGCGAATCAATCGAACTCTCCGGATGCACTCTCGCAGCTCACGGAAATCACGCGCTACGCGCCCCAGGTACGCGAGTTGAGGCCAATCTCAATTTAGGCGACGGAGCAACGGTCACGGGCGACGTCATCCTGCCACGCGCCGAGATCAAGGGCACGCTGCACTTGCCTACCTCCATATCCGCCGACACATCGACCGTCGATCTGCAACACGCGACCGTGGGCGTTCTGGACATGGCGTCGACCAGCACTCAATCCTCCACGTGCGACCTTCGCAGTGCAACCATTGGGCGTATCGACGATTCCCCCATCTCTTGGCCGGCGCGAATCGAGCTGGACGGACTGACATATCAAGACCTCCGCCCCTTACTGCCGGCTACTCAACGCCTGGCATGGCTCAATCGCAGCAGCGGGTACAGCCCTCGCACGTACGAACGCCTGGCCACCTACTACCGGCAGCTCGGCCATGACGACGATGCACACACCGTGCAGTTGGCCCGCCATCGAAGGCGACGCGGTTCCGCTCAGCTGCCTGCCCGACTCTGGGGGTACTTCGAAGACCTCACCGTCGGCTACGGCTACCGCCCAGGGCGCGCTCTCGGATGGCTCCTCGCCCTCACGGCACTTGTCGCCATCGTCTTCGCAGCAGTACCGCCACAGCCCGTCCGCGCTAACGGTCCGGCCTTCCAGCCAGTCGCGTTCGCCCTCGACGTCATCCTGCCCATCCTGGACCTCGGCCAGGAGAAGGCATTCACACCCTCCGGCAACACTGCGTGGGTCGCCTGGGCAAGCGCGATAACCGGTTGGCTCCTGGCTACCACCGTCATTGCCGGCCTCACTCGACGCCTATCCCGCTCCGGGCGCTGAACCCCACATGATGTGCACCCGATGTGCACCGGGTTCAGCGGCGACGGCCGATCACCGCAGGTCAGGGACTCCTTCGAGCTGTACTTCGACATCTAGAGATCAGTCCTGGGTGAACCCAGGAGCACTGAGGCCGTCACTCCGCATCGGGGTGGCGGCCTCAGTCGTCCATGGCACGGCCATCGCCAAGCGCTACGCATGTCGAGCAGGACCGGATCCGTGATCAATGGAGGGTCTCACTTCCGCTCAGGACAGCGGCTTTGGCCATCGCTCACTGCGTATGTCGAGACCTCTGCCGAGTTCACCGACATTACGGGGTCAGGGCCACGACGCTCACGAGCCCGTACTGGGTCCCAGAGGTAAAGGATCGCTCCATCCGTGCTGAAAGCGAGCAGCGGACGATTAGTAGGGAGCGGACCATTGTGCACGGAGAGCTTGCCCTTTCGTGGCTGTACACACATCCGCTCGCCCTGGATGCCGTAGTAGGAGTCTGGTGTGGTCGCGTTCACTACATCACGGGCGGCGCGGTGGGCTGTTGCAGAGGTCCGGTTCGCGAAGGCAACTCCTCCAGCAAGGACGAGCATGACGGCGCCCGCCACAGCCACGACCGTCACAATGCTCTTCTCCCAGGCCCAGTGGAAGTGGCGCGCCCAGCCGTAGAGGGCCAGAGGGGGCAGGAGTAGCCCTACGCAACCGAGCGTAGGGAGCAGTGCGGATGCACCGGTCCAATAGACGGGAGTGGAAACGGAGTCGGAAGGGATTCCAAAAACGTCCTCCACGTACAGGAACTGCAAAAACGAGCCGACAAACGGCAGGACCCACGGCAGGGGAAGCGCAAGCACGGTTAGCAGGCCGACTGCATGCCTGCTGATCCAGGTCTGGCGAACGGCGAACCAGCAGCCTCGGGGCACGTACCACAGCAGAGCCAGACAGGCGAACGTGAACAGAACGCTTCTGATCTGCGCGGCGACGCCGTAGGGGTTCTGTTGGTGCCACATGTATCCGGGCATCGCACTGCCAGCGAGGATCAAGGCCCCGGCCAGCCAACGCAAGGGCCAGGGGCGACGCTGATTGCTCGTGTACCAGTTGCCGACGAACCACGCGATGATGGCGAGGGGCACGGACATGGCCAGTTGACCGAGCGAAGAACGATCGTACGCGAGCCAACCGTAGAACATGATCAGGGCTGCCAAGCTAAGGCGGAGCGCTACTCCTCGACGGCCGTGCCGCCAGGGATTTCCACTGTCCTCCGTCTCATTGGTCTTGGGCCCCACGCTCTTGCGCACGCCGTGGCGCGACTCGTCAAAATCGAAGCCGCCAATCCGCTGTCGCCCGAGGAGCTCGCGGACTCTCGCTTCTTCGACGGATGGGGCAACAGCGATGGTGCGCTGCTCGTCAGCGAGCCCTGACTGAGTACGCAGCGAGGCCAACCAACCGAGGCCTCGCCTGCTTCGCCAGCTTGATTCCCTAAAGACGCGCCATGTCACCAACTGCTCGGGCACCTGGGCGCGGACGAGTGCCCCTCCCACAATGGTCACGGTCACGTGCTTGCCCACAATCTTCAGCAGGCGTTGGCGGGCGCCGGTTTCGGCACACTGCCGCGAGCCGGGAAGCCGCACCTCTACAACGTATGCAATTTGGTCCTCCGGCCGCCCGGGGTCCTCCTGCTCACTGGCTGACCGGATAGCCCAACCTTGCTGCTCACACAGTCCCTTGGCGAGCAGCCGATCGCGCCCGCGCTTCGGGATCCGGAAAACCAGATCCACCCGCACGTCGAAGCCAACGACCGGCAAGGGGACTTCCGCTTCGTCGACAGCTACGTCACTGTGGGATCCGCCGGACGGAGAATCGTCCACCTCCCGGCGTGGGCCGGGAACCCTCAACCGCGTCTCCGTTCTCGTCCCCCGTTCACTGTTCGACGACATGAGACGACGAACAAGTAGCGTGCCGAAGACCATGACATCCCCTTTGTGTTGGCACTACACCGACGGAGGGGACGGGTGCACATGGAGTCGTGACCGCCCCCATGACTCAAGAGCGATAACGGTCGCACGGAGCACTGACATTGCCGACCGCCGCTTCAGTCGACGACCGACGCCCACAAATCCAGTTAATAATGATGCAGGTCTGCGCCGACAAGATCGATTCTCTAGGTACCTTGGACGTTTGAGCCTCCCCCGTACTTGTCGACACACCCGGTCAAGGCCCGCCTTGCGGATCGAGCGCGTGATCTGTTGGGCTCCACCCAGCCGTTCGAGGGGACCGCCGGACCTCCGCCGAAGTAGCGGCGGAGGGCGCTGGCGGTGGTGACCACGAACTCTTCCGGGATAGACATGGCATCCGCCCAGCGAACCTAGGCGTGCTTCCGCGGCTCACGGTTCTCGGGCTCGCCGGCCCACTCGTGGGTTAGGAAGACGACGGCCAGAAAGCCATGCGTGCCTCGTGGATGCTTGTAGGCGAACTCGAGCGGCCCGACTGCACTCTCAAGCTGGTCTCCTCATAGAGCTCGCCCACCGCGGTATCTGTGAGGGGCTCGCTTGGTTCGGTCTTACCGACCGGCAGGTCCCACATTCCCTGGGCGGACTTGGCGTTCTGGCTGCGCTGGAGGATGACTAATCGGTTGGTAGCCGGTGGAAAGTCAAGGCGGCGACCAGCTGCGTCATGGATTCAAGGGCGGGATTACGAGGTCAATTCGGGGCCCTGGGAGCTGCGGCTCATGGACGCGTCCACCGCCAAGGCCACCCTCGACCGTTACAACCGGCGCCCGGAGTGACGCACGCGTCCGTGCGGGTCCGCTGTCACGCCCCGTGACGTTCGGCCGTCCCCTCGTGCATCCACATCATGTTGATCCTGTGCATCTTTGCCGTCGGCCGCATGGAAGCCGGACGAGGCCGCCCATCTTGCTGGGTGGCCTCGGCGCACTCCGTGATAGCACGGAGTGATCGCTTCCGAAGGAAGGTACGGCCTCATGGGCATCTTCAGCCGTCGCCAGACCGGCACCACCGAGCGGGCGCCGGGCGGTGGTCTCGGCACGCTCGATCCGCAGGCCGCGGGGGGCGACGCCGCTCTCGACCCCGCCCTTCGCTCGCTGGAGGGGCAGTGGACCATCGACCGGCCGCACAGCCGGATCGGGTTCTCCGTGCGGCACGCCATGGTCACCACCGTGCGCGGCGCGTTCGCCGATTACGACAGTGCCCTGTACTTCGACGGTGCGCAGCCCTCGCGTTCGCGGGCCGAGCTCACCATTCGTATCGCCAGCGTCGACACCGGGGTCGAGCAGCGCGACGCGCATCTCGTCGGCACCGACTTCTTCGACGCGCGCCGCTATCCGGAGATGGTCTTCCGCTCCACCGCCACCATCCACGACGGTGGGGAGACCTTCCGGATGGCGGGGGATCTCACCATTCGCGAGGTCACCCGGCCCGTCGAGCTCCAACTCGACTATCTGGGCTCGGTGGTGGACCCCTTCGGCTTCGAGCGGGTCGGCTTCGACGGGACCACCACCATCGACCGCACCGACTGGGGACTCGTCTACAACCAGCGGCTCGCTGCGGGCGGCACCATGGTGAGCGAGAAGGTGCGACTTCAGTTCGACATTTCCGCCGTTCGGGCCACGGACGTATAGCGGGGCGGGCCACGGACGTATAGCGGGGCCGACCACGTCCGTGCGGCGGGTCCGTCGGCGGTAATTTGTCTCCGGTTCCCGGATTTCCCGTAATCCCCTTGGAGGCGCTGTGGTT
This sequence comes from Streptomyces sp. NPDC041713, assembly GCF_055591085.1. Lineage (NCBI taxonomy): Bacteria > Bacillati > Actinomycetota > Actinomycetes > Kitasatosporales > Streptomycetaceae > Streptomyces > Streptomyces sp. NPDC041713. The sequence goes on along the minus strand of NZ_JBVIZY010000001.1, from coordinate 586,161 downwards.
CGCGTATCGGCGGCAGCCGGAGGACTCGCTCTGGTGGCCGCCACGTGCGGTTACGTGACCATGGGGCCCTCCGGCGGGCCGGAGGAGGCGATTCCTACGCTCTTTCTGACGCAGGAACTGGCGTCCACCGCCTCCTCTGAGTCCTCCGGCGCGCATGACGGGCAGCTCGCCAACCGCTTCGTCGTTCGGGACCGTTCCGGGGCGACGGTCGGCGGCGCCTACGAGTCGTGCGTCAAGGGGCTCGTCGGGGGGCGAGCACTCACCGCGTACTGCTCCGGGATCATCGAGATCTCTGGGAAAGGGAAGATCGCCTTCCAGGCCTCCCGGTCGGTCACGGACGGGCCCGGTGCGAAGCAACCCGTGGTCACCGGAGTCGTCACCGGGGGAACCGGCGCCTACGACGACGCCGGCGGGGAGATGGACCTCACCCCGCCTGGCTCCGACGCCGACCCGTGGGTCGCCGAGTTCCGGTGAGCGGTACCGGGCGGAAGTGCGTCGTCAGGCGGCCCCCCTCGTCCAGGACGTGGAACGCCACCGACGGGGGCAGGTCGCGGTGCACGTGGTGCGACGGGTCCGTCCGGTGCTCCCACGGGAGGCGCAGCGTGGAGACCACTCCGGGGGCCACGAGCAGCGGGCGGCCGGCGAACGTCGTCGCCGCCGGCGTGTGCGCGTGGCCCGCCAGGAACGCCGTGACGTTCGGGTGGCGCGCCGTCAGGTCGGCCAGGCGGTCCTCGTCGAGCTGGCGGATGCCGTCCACGTACGGCGTGTTGAGCGGGACCGGCGGGTGGTGGAAGGCGACCAGGACCGGGCGCGTGGGCGGGGTGTCGGCGAGGAGGTCCGACAGCCAGGTCAGCGTCTCGTCCTCCAGTCTGCCGTGGTCCTCGCCGGGGACGGACGTGTCGCACAGGGCCAGGACGAAGCGGTCCGTGGCGTGGGAGCTGTTGATCGGCCTCGTGTGCCCGCTCGCGCCACCGGGTTCGCCCAGCAAGTGCTCGCGGTAGGCGGGGCGTTCGTCGTGGTTTCCGGGGCAGGTCAGCAGGGGGTGACGGGACGTCAGGAGTTTGCGGGCAGCCTCGTACTCGGACCGGGTCGCGTGGTCGGCGATGTCGCCGGTGACGATCACCGCGTCCAGGTCGTACGGGAGGTCGTTCAGGTAGTCCATGACGGCGCGGGTGCGGGCGACGCTGCGGCCGGCGTCGGTGGCGGCGGTGTCGAGGTGGGTGTCGCTCAGGTGGGCTATCACGGAGGGCAGTGGCATGCCCCGAATCTATGGGGCAGGCAGGGGCGGGGTGGAGAGCCAACCGTCGGCCTTTGGCCTGCTTGCTGCGGGGTGCGTGCCACCATGGGTTCGTCCCGGGGTGCCTGCTGCCCCGGGTTCGTCCCGGGGTCCCTGCTGCCCCGGGTTCGTCCCAAGGCGCGTGCCACCCCGGGTTCATCCCGCCCTCAGCCCCGCAGGAACCGCACCGAAGGGCGGCCCGCCCCCGCGTCCGCCTCCTGGGTCACCACCGCCCGCACCCCGTACACCTCGGCGATCAGCTTCTCGGTGATCACCTCGGCCGGGGTCCCCGCCGCGTACGCGGCGCCGTCCTTCAGGATCAGCAGGTGGTCGCAGAACATCGCCGCCAGGTTGAGGTCGTGCAGCGCGATCACGCTGGTGACCGGGAGCTCCGCGACCAGGGACAGCAGGTCCAACTGGTGCTGGATGTCCAGGTGGTTGGTGGGCTCGTCGAGGAGGAGTTCGCGGGGTTCCTGGGCGAGCGCGCGGGCCAGCTGGACGCGTTGGCGCTCGCCGCCGGACAGGGTGTGCCAGGCCTGCGCGGCGCGTTCGGTGAGCCCCGTGCGCGCCAGCGCCTCGCGCACCGCCCGCTCGTCGTGGGGCGTCGGCGCGGACCACGCGCGGCGGTGCGGGATGCGGCCCAGGCGTACGACGTCCCGTACGGTCAACTCGACCTGGGTGGTGGCGTGTTGCTCGACCACGGCGATGCGGCGCGCCACCGCGCGGCGGCCCGTGTCGGCCAGCGTGCGGCCGTCCAGGGTCACCACGCCGGAGGCCGGGGCGAGGACGCCCGCGAGGATGCGCAGGAGCGTGGACTTGCCGGATCCGTTGGGGCCGAGGAGTCCCACGGTGGCGCCGTCGGGCGGGGCGAGGCTGACGCCGTCGACCACCAGGCGGCCGCCCGCCTCCCGGCTGACGCGGTCGGCGCGGACACCCGTGTGCGGGCCCGCCCTTTCCGTGCGCACCAGGTCGTACGTCACGACACCCTCCGCGTCCGGTACAGCACCGCCACGAACGCCGGTACGCCGATGAGTGACGTCACCACGCCGACCGGGACCTCCTGCGGGTCCAGGGCCGTGCGGGCCAGCGTGTCCACCCAGACCAGGAAGACCGCGCCGGCCAGCGCCGTGACCGGGAGCAGCCGGGCGTGCCCGGAGCCGACGAACGCACGGGCCGCGTGCGGCAGGACCAGGCCGACGAAGCCGATGGCGCCCGCCGAGCTGACCAGCGCCGCCGTCAGCAGCGCCGTCGTGCAGAGCAGGATGATCCGGGTGCGGGCCACCCGGACGCCCAGCGTCGCCGCCGCCTCCTGCCCGAACGCGAACGCGTCGAGCGTACGGGCGTGCGCGAGGCAGACCAGCAGCGTCACCGCGAGCACCGCGGCGCACAGCCACACGTCGGTCCAGCCGATTCCGCTGAGGGAGCCGAGGAGCCAGAACAGCACGCCCCGCGTGGTCTCGGCGTCGCCCGCCGTGAGGATCACGAACGAGGTCAGCGCGGAGAAGAGCTGCATCGCGGCGACGCCGGACAGGACGACCCGGTCCGTGGTGTCGCCCAGGGTGTGGCTCAGGAGCAGCACCAGCGCGAACGAGCAGAGCGCGCCGACGAAGGCGCCCGCCGAGACCGACACCGCTCCCCCGCCGACCCCGAGGACGACAACCGCGACCGCTCCCGTGGACGCCCCGGAGGACACCCCGAGGACGAAGGGGTCCGCGAGCGGGTTGCGGAGCAGGGACTGCATGACGGCTCCGCAGACCGCGAGGCCCGCGCCGCAGACCACGGCGAGCAGGGTGCGGGGCATCCGCAGGTTCCAGACGATGCCGTCCCTGATCGGGGTGAGCGGGGTGTCGCCGAGGCCGAGGTGGGCGGCGACGGTCGACCACACGTCGGGCACGGAGATGTCCGCGGGTCCGATGGTGACGGCCACGGATACGGACAGGACGAGCGCGGCGACGCCCGCCGCCCAGAGCAGACCCAGGCGGACGCGGGCGGGGGCGGATACGGGAACGGGGGCGGCACCGGCACCGGCACCCGCACCCGCACCCGCACCCGCACCCGCACCCGCACCGGGAGTGGAGTCCGTGCCCCGCGCGGTCTCGCTCGCCGTCACGTGGCGAGCCCGAACTTCCGCAGGCCCGCCGCCACTTGTTCGATGCCGTCGACCGTACGGACCGTGGGGTTCATCGCCTGGCCGCTGAGCAGGACGTACCGCTTCTTCCTCACCGCGGTGAGGTTCTTCATCGCCGGGTTGGTCTCCAGGAACCTGATCTTCGCCCGCGCGCTCTCCGCCGACTGCGACTTGCGCGTGAGGTCGCCGAGGACGAGCACGTCGGGGTCGCGGTCGGCGACCGTCTCCCAGTTGATCTGCGGCCACTCGTCGTGCGTGTCGTCGAAGACGTTCTTCGCGCCGAGTTCGCGGGTGATGATGCCGGGGGCGCCGCAGCAGCCCGCCATGTACGGGGCGTCGGAGTTGGCGAACCAGTACAGGAGACGCGTGTCGGACGCGTCGATGTCCTTCGTCGCCTTCGTGACCCGGCGCTTCATGTCGGCGATCAGCTTCTCGCCGCGCCGCTCGACGTGGAAGACCTTCGCGAGGTCGCGCACCTCGCCGTAGACCGTGTCCATGGTGAGGGTCCGCACGCGCTTGCCGTCGCCGGCGCCGTCGTTGTCCTTGCCCGCGCAGTCGCTGGGCGAGACGTAGACGGGGACGCCGAGTTCGGTGAACTTCGCGCGGTCCGCGACCCCGCCCTTGCCCACGGTGAAGAGGAAGGAGGCGCTGACGAAGTCCGGCTCCTTGTCGAGGACCTTCTCCAGCGAGGGGTAGCGGTCGGAGAGCCGCTCGACCTTGGCGTTGTCCTTCGCCAGGTTCTTCAGGACCGGGTCGGTCCAGGTGCCGGTGCCTGCCATCCGGTCGGCGAGGCCGAGCGAGAGCAGGATCTCCGTGGAGCCCTGGTCGAGGGAGACGGCCCGCCGCGGCGGCGCCGTGACCTTCGCCTCCTTGCCGCAGGAGGTGACCGTGACCGGATAGCCGTCGGCGCTCCCGCCCCCGGCGCGTCCGGACCTGCCCGCCGAGCCGTCCCCGCACGCGGTGAGCGCGAGCAGAGCGGCGCAGAGGAGGGCGGACAGGCGCACGGGCGCGGATATACGGGCTGTCGAGGACACGTGATCCCTTGGGTCTCGCGGCTCATACGCGGAGCCTGGCCTGCGTCACGACCTCCGCCGCCCGGTGTGCGGACGGAGGCGCCAGCAGGTCTTCGGACTCGGGATCGACCGGGCGGGGCGCCTTCCCGGGCGTCCTGAGACGCCCAGTGGCCGTTGCCCCGCCCGTCCCCCTCACCGCTGCGCGTCAGTTCCGGATTCGCACCGGATTCCCTGGCCCAGGTGTGGGTTTGACTGGCTTGCGCAAGTTATCACGCACCCTCACGCGCTCGTTCCGGCCGTCGGTCCCGGTTCGATCCGGCTTCGACAAGGGCGTCGGTCCGGCTTCAGTCAGGCCGTCGGCGCCGGGCGCGGCTCGCCGCGATACGTGCCGAAGGACCAGCGGTTGCCCTCAGGATCGGCGATGCCGAACTCCCGGCTGCCGTACGGCTTGTCCTCGATCTCGGTGGTGATCTCCACGCCCGCCGCGGTGAGGCGCCGGTACAGCGCGTCCACCTCGGCGGTGACGATGTACGCGCCCGCGCCGCCCGGCTTGCCGCAGGTGGCCGCGGACTCCGGGTCGTACGAGCCGAGCATGATGCCACCGCCTTCCGGCCAGTCGAGCTGGGCGTGGGCGACGCGGCCCTCGTCCTCGTAGACGGCCGTGCGCAGGAAGCCGACGGTGCCGACGAGGAAGTCGATCAGTGCGGGGGCGTCCGTGGCCTGCACGCCCGGCCAGATGGCGGGGGCGGGGGTCACGCGGGTGTCAGGGGTGGCAGGGGTGTCAGAGGTGTCCAGCCGCTGTTCCGGCCGGCTGTTCGGTGTGTTCGGTGTGCTCGGTGTGGTGTTCATGGCTTCGAGTCTTCGCCTCCACCATGGGCCCCGGCTTGGATATTCCGGCACTCTTCGGCCAGCCAGCGGGTGGGGCTGGCCCCCGTGTACTGCCGGAAGTCGCGGACGAGGTGCGAGTGGTCGTAATAGCCCGTGTCGGCCGCGACCCGGGCGAGGTCGGGCCGGTCGCCCGCCGCGACGGCCCGGGTCACGGCGGCCTTCGCGTGCTGGAAGCGCATCAGGCGGGCGGCCTGCTTCGGGCTGAGTCCCGTCTCGGCGCGGAACAGCGCGGTCAGCCGGCGCTCGCTCAGCGCGACGTGCCGGGAGAGTCCGCCGAGCGTGCCCGCGCCGCGGTGCCGGGCCAGCCACGCCCAGGCCTCGCCGACCTCGGGCCGTACGGACCCCGCCGCGCGGTCGTCGGACGCGAGCCGGCGCAGATAGCCGGAGAGGAGAGCGAAGCGGTCCTCCCAGCGGTCCAGCTCGCAGAGCCGCTCGCGGACCTCGGCCGCGCGGGCGCCGAACACGTCGGTGCCCGCGACGACGAGCTGTCCGGTCAGGTCGGCCGCGGGCACGCCGAGGAGCGCGCGGGCCGCGAGGGGGTGCACGGCGAGCTGGATGCCGGCCTCGTGCTCGGGCTGGACGACGTAGGCGGGGCTCTGGTGTAGGCCGCCCACCACGATGTCGGTGCGCGCCGCCTCCGGTCCCGTGGCCCGGTCCGGGGAGTCGCCGGTGGCGATGGGGCCGTCGAGGGAGAAGATCACCGTCAGATACGGCGACGGCAGGCCGCGGTGCAGGGCGGGGCGCTGCCCGGTGGTGCGGTAGCCGACCGCCGAGACGACCATGCCGTCGAGCCGCGGCGCGGCCCGGACGAACTCACGGGTGCCCATGGGTTCAGTATGCGCGGCGGAGTCCGACCGGTCGCGGCGCACGCCCCCGCGCCCCGGGGCCCACGCCCCCACGGCCCACGGCCACCCCGCACCCGCACCCCGCATCGGCGCCCCCCGTGCCTACCCCTGTTCATCTCCCGCATGCCCCCGCGGCACGGTGACTTCGATCATGGGAAATGCGCGTGGCGCCCCATAGCATTGCGCGCCGCTCCGGACGGGGCCGCACACCGCTCTCAGGGAACGGCAGGGACGTAGAGACATGGCAGTACGCACGGCGAAGGCCGCACGGGCAGTACGGGCGAAGAGCAGGCTTGCCCTCATCGGCACCACCGGCGCGCTGGCCGCGGCCGTCCTCGCGGGCAGCGCCCTGTGGCCGACGGACGAGGCGAGCGCAGCCGACACCTCGGCGGCCACCGCCCGCGAGCTGTCGCACTGGCCGAAGCCGGTCGCGAAGCGGCTCGGCAAGGTCATCGCCGAGAACGACCACAAGGGCGCGTACGCGGTGTTCGACGCGGACAACACCACGTACCGCAACGACCTCGAAGAGGCGCTGCTGCCCTTCCTGGAGATGAAGGGCATCCTCACCCGCAAGACCATGGACCCGTCCCTGAAGATCATCCCCTTCAAGGACGAGCCCGGTCACAAGGAGAGCCTCTACAGCTACTACCTGCGGCTGTGCGACGTGGACGACCAGGTCTCCTACCCCTGGGCCGCGCAGATCTTCTCCGGCTTCACGCTGAAGGAGCTCAAGGGGTACGTCGACGAGCTCCTCGCGTACAAGAAGCCGATCCCGGCCGAGTACTACGAGGACGGCAAGCTCACGAAGACCGAGGTGAAGCCGCCGGAGTTCTCGCGCGGCATGCAGCAGCTCTACCGGACGCTGCGCGCGCACGGCGTCGAGGTGTACGTGGTCAGCGCGGCCAGCGAGGACCTGGTGCGGATGGTCCTCGCGGACCCGAAGTACGGCTACGGCGTGAAGCCGCAGAACGTCATCGGCGTGTCCATGCAGCTCAAGGACCGCAAGACCGGCACGGTGACCAGCTCCCGCAAGGAGATCGCCGAGGGGCGCTTCGGCGAGAAGGACCGCGCGAAGCTCGCGAAGCGCGAGCTGACGCCGCACCTGTGGGCGCCGCTGACCTGGTACGAGGGCAAGCCCGCGGCGATCAACACGTACATCGACGAATGGAAGAAGCCGATCCTCGCCGCGGGTGACACGCCCGTCAGCGACGGCCCGATGCTGTTCCACTCCGCCGACGTGGAGCACGGCGGTGTGCGCGTGTGGGTCAACCGCAAGGACGCGTACATGAAGCAGCTGGACGGAATGAAGAAGAAGAACGCCGACCGGCAGCGGAAGCTGGGCCAGAAGGTGACCGCCGACAAGCGGTGGCTGACGGTCACCCCGGACCAGATCGGCTGACGCCCGAGGGTACGTGGGCCGGCCGTGACGGAGCGGCCGGCGAGCGTGTCAGCGGCCCGGCGCGGCCCGGTGCGGCGCGACCCGTCCCGCCGTCTCCTCCTCGGCCGTCCACGCCGCCACCCGCTTGGCGAGCGCGCCGCCCGCCCGGGTCCAGGCGAAGTGGTCGAGCGTGCGGCCCGCCTCCTGCGAGGTGTAGTGGCTGCGGGTGAGGCGGGCCTGCGGGACCTTGGCCAGAAGGTGGTCGAGGGAGGACGCGGGGGCGTACGTGTCCTGGTCGACGGAGATCGCGAGGACGGGCAACCGCAGGGCGTGGAGGGCGGTTTCGTAGTCGCGCGCGGAACCCTTCGCGCTGTAGCGGCCGGTCCGCATCTGCCGTGCCCAGTCGCGCATGACGCCCTTGGGCTGATCGCCGCCGAAGCCGAGCCGGGCGCCGGGCCAGCGGCCGAGCGCGGTCGCCGTGGCGGTGACCAGGAGCTGGAAGAGGTAGAGGGCGGGGGCGCGCAGCGGGCCGAAGGCGCGGTACCAGACGGAGCCGGTGGCGACGATCGCCACGCCGTCCACGCCGACGCCAACGCCGCTACCGCCGCCGACCCTGGCCCCGGCCCCGCCCGGCCTTTCGGGCGAGCGCGTCAACGCCGCGTAGATCAGCGCGAGTTGGCCGCCGAGGCTGTGGCCGAGCAGATGCAGGGGCGGTTCGGGGCCGAGCTCGGCACGGACCGCCGCGACGACCGCGGGGAGGTCCTCCTCGACGATCGCGCGGTAGCCGTGGTCGAGCGGCCTCGGTCCCGCGGGGTCCGGGGCTGCCTCGCCCTGGCCGCGCAGGTCGACGGTGAGCACCGTAAGCCCCTCGTCGTGCAACTGCCGGGCGAAACGGCGGTAGCGGCGGGCGGGTGTGCCCATCGCGGGCAGGATGAGCACCACGGGCGCCGGCGGCGGCCCCGGTGCCGGGCCCGAGCCGGACGGAAGGAAGCGGTCCGGTGCGGGCGCGCGCAGGCCGCGCACCGGGAGGCGGGTGCCGTCCGGGAGTTCGGCGGTCGTCAGGAGCGGCAGTTCGCCGACGGGGTCCGGCTGGGTCATGGGCTCAGCATGTCCCATCGCACGCGTGAGCGCACAGGCCCACGCCGCAACGGGGCCCGCGGCGTCAACTCCCGTCCCGGGCCCCGCACTTGTCCGTCACTCGTTCAACGGCAGGTCAGCGGCTGTACCGCATCAGTGCCCGCACCATGTGGCAGGTGATATCGGACGGCGGATGGATCCCGACCTCCTCGGCCATCCGCCGTATCGTGCCGTTCTTCGCCTGGTCCGGCTGATGGACGCCGGAGTCGAGCAGGGCGATGGCCAGGCGCATCGCCTTGAGGCGGCGGTTGTGGTGGACGTACCACTCGCGCGGGCGGCCGGCGGGCAGCGCCTTCTTCTCGCGCGGTGCGTACGGCAGGTCGATCAGGACGGGTTGTGGTGCGGCCTTGGACACACGCTTCGATGTGAGTGCGGCAGCGGGCACGGGCATCCTCCTGTCGCGGTCAGGACCCCCCGTCGGGCGCCCTCGAACACTACTGTGATTCTACTCCCCGGCACTGACAATCGCCGCTGGCCAGACGGGCTTTGGGGTATTCGAACAGAGGGCTGCCGAGACCCCTGGAACGGGTGGTTCGCGGGGTAGCGTGTGGGCATGGAGATCTGGATCAACCCCGCCTGCTCGAAGTGCCGCGGCGCCCTCACCCTGCTCGACGCGGAGGGCGCCGACTACACCGTGCGCCGCTATCTCGACGACGTGCCGACCGAGGACGAGATCCGCGGCGTGCTCGACCGCCTCGGCCTCGAACCCTGGGACATCACCAGGACCCAGGAACCGGCCGCGAAGGAGCTGGGCCTCGCGGACCGCGCGGCCTGGCCCCGCGACGCCTCGGCCCGCGACCGCTGGATCACGGCGCTCGCCGGCCACCCGAAGCTGATCCAGCGCCCGATCATCACGGCGGACGACGGCACGGCGGTGGTGGGCCGTACGGAGGAGGCGGTACGGGACGCGCTCTCCCGCAAGCGGTAGCCGCACCCACGCACATACAAACCCGCAGATGACCGCCCATTGATGGACGAACTCCGGCAAACCGTTACATACGCCTGCCTAGCGTGGGGTGCTCCACACGCTGTCGACCGGACACCGATCCGGCACACGGAAAGGAGCGCGCCGTGCGGAGCTGGATGTTCGGGGGCGTATACGGAACGGTCCTCGCGAGCGCGCTGCTCGCGGCGCTGCAGGCGGAGGGCACGCGCTACACGCCGTACTACGACGCGGCCTGGGTCAGCGTCACCGCGGGCACGGCCGCGCTCGCGCACGGCTACGCGCACCACATGTCCACGCACCGGCCCGGCTCCGGCATCCACCGCTGGCGCCAGCTGGTGCGGGCGCTCGCCGACGAGTGGCCGGTGATCGTGGCCTGCTGGCCCACCGTGCTGCTGCTGGTGCTCGCGGGCGCCTTCGGCTGGCCCGAGCCGCCGGTCACGTACACCGGGCTGCTCCTCAACGCCGGTCTGCTGCTCGGCTGGGGCACCTTCGCCGCGCTGCGGGTCGGCTACCGGCGCCGCTCGGCCGTCCTGATCGGCGCCGCCGACGCGGCCATCGGGCTCGCCATCGCGGCCGCCAACGCCGTCATCAAGTGACGCCGGCGGCGGCCGCACGTGACGTCGGCCACAGCCGCCTTCCGGTAACACGGGGTTCACACAAGAGCAACGGCAGGGAAATCGCCGGTTGTCAGGCTTGCGCCCATCACCACGGCACCGCAGCACCCGCACGTTCTGCGCCGTACCGAACGTTTTAAGGATGAGGCCCCGTGACCTTCAAGGCTGAGTACATCTGGATCGACGGCACCGCCCCGACCGCGAAGCTCCGCTCGAAGACGAAGATCCTCGCGGACGACGCGAAGGGCGCCGAGCTGCCGCTGTGGGGCTTCGACGGCTCCAGCACGAACCAGGCCACGGGTCACGCCTCGGACCGCGTCCTCAAGCCGGTCTACACCTGCCCGGACCCGATCCGCGGCGGCGCCGACGTCCTCGTCCTGTGCGAGGTCCTCAACACGGACATGACCCCGCACGAGTCCAACACCCGCGCCGAACTGGCCGAGGTCGCCGGGCGGTTCGCCGCGCAGGAGCCGATCTTCGGCATCGAGCAGGAGTACACCTTCTTCGAGGGCGACCGCCCGCTCGGCTTCCCCGTCGGCGGCTTCCCCGCCGCGCAGGGCGGCTACTACTGCGGTGTCGGCTCGGACGAGATCTTCGGCCGTGACGTCGTCGAGGCGCACCTGGAGCACTGTCTGACGGCCGGTCTCGGCATCTCCGGCATCAACGCCGAGGTCATGCCCGGTCAGTGGGAGTTCCAGGTCGGCCCGCTCGCCCCGCTGGAGGTCTCCGACCAGCTGTGGATCGCCCGCTGGCTGCTCTACCGCACCGCCGAGGACTTCAAGGTCTCCGCGACCCTCGACCCCAAGCCGGTCAAGGGCGACTGGAACGGCGCGGGCGCGCACACCAACTTCTCCACCAAGGCGATGCGTGAGGGCTACGCCCCGATCATCACCGCCTGCGAGTCCCTCGGCGAGGGCTCCAAGCCGCTCGACCACGTCAAGAACTACGGCGCGGGCATCGACGACCGCCTCACCGGCCTGCACGAGACCGCCCCGTGGGACGAGTACAAGTACGGCGTCTCCGACCGCGGCGCCTCGGTCCGCATCCCGTGGCAGGTCGAGGTGGAGCAGAAGGGCTACATCGAGGACCGCCGCCCGAACGCGAACGTCGACCCGTACGTCGTGACGCGGCTGCTCGTCGACACCTGCTGCACCGCCCTGGAGAAGGCCGGCCAGGTCTGATCCCACCCCATCACCCAAGGGTCGTCCACCGGTTACGGTGGGCGACCCCGTTCTCATCTGATTCAATGGAGCCATGGGCAGCCACCGGAACACCTCGACAGGTCGTCATGACCTCGAGCCTTTCTGGCCCTCCCGGCAGCATCACGACTTCGACCGGGTGTGTTGCCGCGCGATGAACGCGCGGGCCCTCTAAAGCCGTTCACCCGGCCTTCGCCTGACGCGCACGACGTACGTCTCGTTCTCGACGACTCCTTCGCGCGAAAGAGCTGATCCCCCATGGCGAACACCCGATCCTTCTCCGCCACCGCCCTCACCCCTCCCCCGGCGCCGGGCCGCGGCCGGCTGCGGGCCGTCGCACCCGACGAGGTGGCCGGCATCCCCGACTTCCTGCCGCCGGGCGCCACCTGGCTGCCCGCCCCGCAGCACACCCTGCCCACCCTGCCCGGCCGGCCCCCGATGGTCGGCTACCTCGTCCTCGTGCCCGCGGGCCAGGAGCCCGTCACCGCCGACCCCGCCCCGCCCGAGGCGGTGCCCGCCCCCGCCGCCGGTCCCATCAGGATCGACGCCGTGCAGCGCGCCGTCGAGGTCGACGGGCGCCAACTCGACCTCACCTACCTGGAGTTCGAGCTGCTCGCCCACCTCGTCGCGCACCCCCACCGGGTGCACACCCGCGACCAGCTGGTGACCACGGTGTGGGGGTACGGGCACGTGGGCGACGGCCGGACCGTCGACGTGCACGTGGCGCGGCTGCGGCGCAAGCTCGGCGCCGAGCACCGCAGGACCATCCAGACGGTGCGCCGGGTCGGCTACAAGTACGCGCCGGCCACCCCGCACTGACCCGCGGCGCGTCCCGGTTCCCCGCTCTGCCCGGAGCAGAACCTCCTTCCCCGGCGCGGTCCGTGCGGGCAGAGTCGCCCGCATGAGACTTCTGATGCTGGGCGGAACCGAATTCGTGGGGCGTGCGGTCACCGAGGCGGCCCTCGCCCGGGGCTGGGAGGTGACCGTCTTCCACCGCGGCCACCACGCGGCGCCCGAGGGAGCCGCGGCCGTGCACGGCGACCGCACCACCGAGGACGGCCTCGCGGCGCTCGCCGAGGGCACGTGGGACGCGGTGGTCGACACCTGGTCGGCGGCGCCCCGGGTGGTGCGGGACGCGGCACGACTGCTCGCGGACCGCGTCGGGCGGTACGTCTACGTCTCCAGCAGCTCCGTCTACCGCTACCCGGGCGAGGCGGGGTCCGACGAGTCCTTCCCGGTGGTGGAGGGCGACCCGGACGCGGAGGCGACGGAGTACGCGCAGGACAAGCGGGGCGGCGAGCTGGCCGCGCTCGCCGCGTTCGGGGCCGAGCGGACGGTGCTCGCGCGGGCCGGGCTGATCCTCGGCCCGTACGAGAACATCGGGCGGCTGCCGTGGTGGCTGAACCGGGTCGCGCGCGGCGGCCCCGTGCTCGCCCCCGGGCCGCGGGACCTGGACATCCAGTACGTCGACGTGCGGGACCTCGCCGAGTGGATCCTCGACGCGGTCGCCGCGGGGCTGCACGGACCGTACAACCTGGTCAGTCCGATGGGGCGGTTCACGATGGGCGAGCTGCTGGACGCGTGCGCCGAGGTGGCGGGCGGCCCGGACCTGGCGCTGCGCTGGACGGACCCGCAGGTGGTGCTGGACGCGGGCATCGAGCAGTGGATGGAGCTGCCGGTGTGGCTGGCGCCGGGCGAGGTGCACGACACCATGCACCGGTCGTCCGCGGCGAAGGCCGCCGCCGCGGGTCTCGCCACCCGGCCGGTCGCCGAGACCGTGCGGGACACCTGGGAGTGGTTGCGCGCCATCGGCGGGACGCCGCCGCGGCGGCCGGACCGGCCGGTGGTCGGGCTCGCCCCCGAGAAGGAGGCGAAGGCGCTCGGGCTGTGACGCCGCGTGGCCCCGGTGTGGGTGTTCCGCACCGGGGCCGCGTCGTGTGGGGTTCGTACGTCGGATCCGTGGGTCAGGTCCGTCGGGCGCTCGTCAACGGGCGCTCGGCACCTGCGGGTTGGGCAGGCCCGGCGTCCGCGGACCGGCGGGCGCCTCCTCGTCGTGGGAGAGCTGCGGGAGCCGGCGCAGGAACCGCGGCGTGTGCCAGTTGCGCTCCCCCAGGAGCGTCATCAGGGACGGCAGCAGGATCATCCGGACCACCGTCGCGTCCAGGAGGACCGCCACGCCCAGGCCCACGCCCATCTGCTGCATGTCCTGCATGGACAGCGTGCCGAAGACCGCGAAGACCGCCACCATGATCACCGCCGCGCCGGTGATCGCGCCCGCCGTGCGCGTGATGCCCTCGCGGATCGCCGAGCGGTTGTCCAGGCCCCGGTCACGGAACTCGCGGATCCGGGAGACCACGAACACGTGGTAGTCCATGGAGAGTCCGAAGAGGACGACGAGGACGAAGAGCGGCATCCAGTTCTCGATCGCGCCGACCTTCTCCGAGCCGATCAGCTCCGCGCCCCAGCCGTGCTGGAAGACGGCGGTCATGACGCCGTAGGCGGCGCCCACCGACAGCAGGTTCAGCACGATCGACGTCACCGCGATCACCACCGAGCGGAAGCTGAAGAGCATGAGCAGGAAGGTCACCGCGGTGATGAAGGCGAGGACCGGCCCGATGCCCCGGCCCAGCTGATCGCTGAAGTCCTCCGACGAGGCCAGGTCACCGCCCACGTACGCCTCGGCCTGCACCCCGTCGAAGGCCGCGGGCACCGTGTCGTCCCGCAGGGTGTGCAAGGCCTTCTTGGCCTCGGCGTCGGTGCCGTTGCCCGGCAGCGGTACGGCGATCTCGGCGACGCCCGCCGCCTTGTGGACGGTGAGTTCGGCGCCGTCGCCCGCCTTCCGGGTGAGCGCGTCGAGGGCGGACCGCACGGGCGGTGCGCCGATGTCGTCGGCCTTCACGACCACCCGGGCGGGGGCCGGACCGCCGGGGAACTTCTCGGTGATCTTCTTGTACGAGACGGAGAGCGGCGCGTCGGAGCCGAACTGCTTCTCCAGGCCCAGCTGTTCGGTCTTCATGCCGAGCGCGGGGGCGGCGAGGGCGAGCAGCAGCACCGCGGCGCCGACGGCGAAGAACTTCGGGCGGGCCAGGACGGGCCGCAGGACGGTGCCGGCGATGCCGCCGCCGGCGTGGGCGCGCTTCTTCGCGCGGCGGCCCAGGAAGGGGATGCGGCCGGCCTCGATCCGGTCGCCGAGCCAGGCGAGGAGCGCCGGCAGGACCGTGACGGAGCCGAGCATCGCCACGCACACCACCAGGATCGTGGCGACGGCGAAGCCCTTGAAGAGGAGCAGCCCGGACAGGAACATGCCCGCCATCGCGACCATCACCGTGAGGCCGGAGACCAGGACGGCGCGGCCGCTGGTGGCCGCGGCGATCCGCAGGGCCGTCTCGGCGTCCCGGCCGGCGGCCCGCTCGTCCCGTTCGCGGCGCAGATAGAACAGGCAGTAGTCGACGCCGACCGCGAGACCCATCAGGAACATCACGGAGTACGTGGTCTCGAAGAGGTGCAGTTGGTGGCTGGCCAGCGAGAGCAGGCCGAAGGCGGCCACGCACGCGGTGAGGGCGAGGCCCACCGGGAGCAGCGCGGCGACCACGGCGCCGAAGATGACCAGGAGGATGCCGAGCGCCAGCGGCACCGCGGTGAACTCGGCCGTCTTGAAGTCGTCGGCGAGCAGGTCGGACAGCTGCTTCGCGGAGCTCGCGTCGCCGAACTGGTGGACGGAGATGCCGTGTTGGGCCCCGTCGTCGGACGCCTTCGCCACCGCGTCGAGGACCGGCTGGACCCGGTCGGCGGCGTCCTTCGAGTCCCCCTTGATCTGGAAGCGCAGCAGCGCGTCCTTGCCGTCCTTCGAGGGCAGCGGCGCCTTGAGACCGCGTACGTCACCGGTCGCCGTCAGCGCCTTCGACAGGTCGGCGGCCGCGTCCCGCCAGCCGTCGGGGGTCCTGGCGGTGACCATGACGAGCTCGCCCGCGGGTTCGTCGATGTCCGCGTCCTCCAGGATCTTCGTGGTGCGGGCCGAGTCGCCGACCCCCATCTCCTCGTCGGACGCGGTCACCATCCCGGAGCCGCCGCCGATGACCGTGGCGAGGACCACGAAGACCAGCCAGCCGAGGACGGCCGCCTTCCGGTGGTGTGCGCTCCACACACCGAGTCGTGCCGCGAGGTTCCGCCTCATGGCGATCCGCCCCCATCAAGTCTGCATATGCGTCGGATAAGACGTGTCCCACGCTAGAAATCGCGGGCCGCCCGCCCCAGCCGCCGAGGCCCCCTCCCGGCGAAGCACAGGGCGAGGTGCGGGGGTGTCGTCAGGTACACCCCTGCTCGGGTGCGGGACCCAGTGCTCCGATCCGCCGCCACCAACAAGAATGGCGGTGTACCGGTCGCGGGGAGCGGACGGAGGACGCAGGACACATCGAGAGGGGCTCAAGGTCATGACGAGACTGCGGAACGCTGTGGTCGCGGGGGCACGGGGGCTGTATCTGTCGGTCGCCTCGCTCGCGGGCTCGATCACCCTCTTCGTGCTGTCCGTGCTGTCGATCGCCTTCATCCTGCTCGGGGTCGGTGTCCTCACCACCCCGGTCGTCCTGACGGCGGTCCGGCACTGGGCGACCCTGCGGCGCGACCAGGCGGGGCGGTGGGCGGACGTGGCGATCCCGGTCCCCTACCGGCCGTTCCCCGCCGATGTGCGCTCGGGCGTCACCGGGCAGGTGGAGCGCTGTTCGCTGATGCTCAAGGACCCGGCGACCTGGCGCGATCTGCAGTGGCTGTTCGTCGACATGATCGGCGGCTTCGTCACCGCGGTCTTCGCCCCGGTGCTGCTGGCCTACTGGCTGTACGGCTGGGTGCTCGCCCTCGGCGTGTGGAAGCCGATCTACGACGCCGGCGGCGGCGAGTGGTACGGGTTCATCCACGTCACCTCGCAGTCCACCGCCAACCAGGCCGCCGCGCTCGGCACCGCCCTCCTGGTTCTCGGCGTCTTCGTCAACCCCGCCCTCATCCGCGGCCACTTCCTGCTCGCCCGCACCCTCCTCGCGCCCACCGCGACCATGCGGGAGCACGAACTGGCCCTGCGCGTCGACCGGTTGACCGAGACCCGGCACGACGCGGTCGACAACTCCGCGGCCGAGCTGCGCCGCATCGAGCGCGATCTGCACGACGGCGCGCAGGCCCGTCTGGTCGCCATGGGCATGGACCTCGGCACGATTGAGGCGCTGGTCGACGCGGACCCGGCCAAGGCCAAGGTGCTGCTCGCGCAGGCCCGGCAGAACTCCGGCGAGGCGCTGACCGAGCTGCGCGACCTGGTCCGCGGCATCCACCCGCCGGTCCTCGCCGAACGGGGCCTGGGCGATGCGGTGAAGGCCCTCGCGCTGCGGCTGCCGATCGCCACGGAGGTCGACGTGGAGCTGCCGCGGCGGGTGGAGGCGCCGGTCGAGTCGGCCGCGTACTTCGCCGTCAGCGAGGCCCTGACCAACGCCATCAAGCACGCGGGCGCGGACCGCGTCTGGGTGGACGTGCACCACGCGGACGGCATGCTGCGCATCGCGGTCACCGACAACGGCAAGGGCGGCGCGGCGATCGGGGCGGGGTCCGGGCTGAGCGGGGTCGAACGCCGGCTCGGTACATTCGACGGCGTACTGGCCGTCAGCAGCCCCGCGGGCGGTCCGACCATGGTGACCATGGAGATCCCTTGCGAGTTGTCCTAGCCGAAGACCTCTTCCTGCTGCGCGACGGCCTGGTGCGGATGCTGGAGGCGTTCGACTTCGAGATCCTGGCGGCCGTGGAGAGCGGGCCCGAACTGACCAAGGCCCTCGCGGAGTTGCAGCCGGACGTCGCCGTCGTCGACGTCCGGCTTCCGCCGTCCCACACGGACGAGGGCCTGCAGTGCGCGCTCGCCGCCCGCCGGGCCCGCCCCGGGCTGCCCGTCCTGGTCCTCTCGCAGCACGTGGAGCAGTTGTACGCGCGGGAGTTGCTGGCCGACGGCAACGGCGGCGTCGGCTATCTGCTGAAGGACCGGGTCTTCGACGCGGCGCAGTTCATCGACGCGGTACGGCGGGTCGCGGCCGGCGGCACCGCGATGGACCCGCAGGTGATCCAGCAGCTCCTGTCGCGGCACTCCGCCGAGCAGCCGCTCGGCGCGCTCACTCCGCGCGAGCGCGAGGTGCTCGAACTCATGGCGCAGGGCCGGTCGAACGCGGCCATCGCGGCGCAGCTGGTCGTCACCGAGCGGGCCATCGCCAAGCACACGTCCAACATCTTCGGAAAGCTCGACCTCGCGGTCTCCGACGACGACAACCGGCGGGTGCTCGCGGTCCTCGCCTATCTGGACCAGGGGCGCTGAACACGCCGGTCCCCTGATGCGTATGTAGCCCCATGGGACGCACTCCACGACGCACCTCACGCAAACGATCGAAACTGGCGCGGCGGATGGTCGCCGCCTCCGCGGCGTTGCTGCTGGGCGGCGGCGGTCTCGTCGCCGTGAACGTCTACGCGAACGCCGAGGAGGGTACGGACCTGCCGCCTCCGCGCAACGCCGCGCAGTCGGTGTCCACCATCAGCTGTCCGGACGTCGTCAACCAGCTCCCCGAGGTGCCGAAGACGGCGCGCGGGGAGGTGGACCGCGGGCTCGCCGAGCTGGACACCCAGATCACCCGGGCGTACACCCGGTTCGGCCGGGTCCGGGACAAGGAATCCGTCCTGCCCCCGCTGGAGGAGCAGCGGCGGGGGACCATCGGCCGGATCGGCGACGCGCTGGAGCGGGCCGGGGAGCGGCCCGAGGCCATCGACAGCATGGCGCCGTGCACCCTGCGCGCCGACGACCAGCAGCCCGGCCAGGGGCAAGGGCAAGGGCAAGGGCAAGGGCAGGAACAGGGTGGAGGGCAGGACCAAGGCCAGGGGCAAGGGCAGGACCAGGGCCGGAACGGCAACGGCCCCGAGGCCGGTGACTTCGCCGACATCGAGTCCGTCCGGCCCAATGTCACCCGCCCCCGCGACGGCCGGAACGCCTCGCGCGGCACCTTCACCACCAGCTGCGGACGCAACGAGAACGGCAAGTTCAACCCGGACAACGTCATCGCCGCCCCCGGCGTGAGCAACGGCGCCCATCACATGCACGACTACGTGGGCAACCAGGCGACGGACGCCTTCTCCGGCGACGACGACCTCGCGAACGGCCGGACCACCTGCCGCAACCAGGGCGACAAGTCGACGTACTACTGGCCCGTCCTTCGGCTGCAGAACGGCCGGGACGAGAACGACACCCAGGCCGACGGCGGCGGCAAGGACCAGAACGTCGGCGAGATCCAGACACCGGCTTCCGTCACCCTGAAGTTCGCCGGGAACCCGGTGAGCAAGGTCTCCGCGATGCCGCGCTTCCTACGCATCATCACCGGTGACGCCAAGGCCTTCACCAACGGCGACGCCAACGCCAACGCCTCGTGGAGCTGCACCGGGTTCGAGAACCGGCAGCTGAAGGACAAGTACCCGATCTGCCCCGCGGGCAGCAAGGTCGTACGGACGTTCCGCTTCCAGAGCTGCTGGGACGGCCGGAACACCGACAGCGCCAACCACCGCACCCACGTCGCCTTCGCCGACCCGCGCTCCGGCGCCTGCCCGCGCGGCTTCCGCGCCATCCCCCAGCTCGTGCAGCGCATCGTCTACGACGTGCCGCCGGGCCCCGGCTTCGCCGTCGACTCCTTCCCCGAGCAGCTGCACAAGCCCGTCACCGACCACGGCGACTTCATCAACGTCTTCGACGAGCGCCTGATGCGGCGCGTCGCGAAGTGCGTGAACTCCGGACAGCGCTGCACCTGACGCGGCACCTGGCCCTGCGCCCGTTCATCCCATGCGGTGACCGTGGTGGCCGCCGTGCCTCCCCGCGGCGTCCACCACGGTCCCGCCGAGCCGACCGCGCAGCGCCGCGATGTCGGCGGCCCCGCCGACCGCCACCCAGCGGCCGCCGACGAGGTACGTACCCCCGTAGTCGTTCGCCTCGTCGAGCCATTCGGCCTGGCCACGGGCGTTTGTAAAGGTTACGAGGACATAGCGCCGGGCACCGTTCTCACAGGTGGCCTGGCGCAGTTCGGCCGCGTCCGTCTGGATGTCGGCCCTGCAGTGCGCCTCGGCCGCCAGCTGCTCCAGGCTGCCGCTCGCCGTCTCCGGCGCGCCGTCACCCCCCGAGCCGCACCCCGTCACCATCAGCAGTCCTCCCACCGCCATGCCCGAAAGCACGCTCCGTGCCGCCCTCATCGCCCCACCAGCCTCTCGCTGCGACTCGAACACGCCATCTCCCTCACATCCGTTGAGCACGGGGTGTCGCACGGATACCGTGCGCCGCAGCCTTCACCTCAGGGGGTACACATGTCCGAACTGTCCCGACGTTCCGTGCTCGGCACCGCCGGCGCCCTCACCCTCGGCGCCGCCGTCGGCGGGACCGCGCTGCCGGCCCATGCCGCCGACGGCCCCACCGCTGCCGCGGAGCCCGCCAGGGGCCCCGCCTTCGATACGGATTCCGCGCGCTCGGCGCTCAACAGACTCCTGCCGCATCACGCGGAGCAGATCCGGCTCAGACTCGTCCCCGCACGGGGCTCCGAAGACCGCTTCCGCGTCACCGGAACGGCCGGGCGGATCCAGGTGTCCGGCACGACACCCGCGGTCCTGCTCACCGGCGTCCACTGGTACCTCAAGTACGTGTGCGGGACCCACATCGCCTGGAACGGCAGCCAGTTGAACCTGCCGGCCAGGCTGCCCGCGCCGTCGAGGCCGCTGGAGCGGCGCACCTCGCTCCCGCACCGGTTCGCGCTGAACGACACCAACGACGGGTACACCGCGCCGTACGCCGACTGGGCCTACTGGGAGCGGATGATCGACGTGCTCGCGGTGCACGGCTGCAACGAGGTCATGGTGATCGCGGGCGCGGAGGCCGTGTACCACCGGGTGCTGCGGGAGTTCGGCTACTCGGACGCGGAGGCCCGTTCCTGGCTGCCCGCCCCCTCGCACCAGCCGTGGTGGCTGCTGCAGAACCTCTCCGACTACGGCGGCCCGCTCTCCCACGAACTCCTCGCCGAGCGCGTGGAGTTGGGGCAGCGGATCGTACGCAGGCTGCGTGATCTCGGCATCGCCCCGGTCTTCCCCGGCTACTACGGGAGCGTGCCCGACGGGTTCGTCGAGCGCAACGGCGGCGACGCGAAGGTGGTGTCGCAGGGCGTCTGGCACGGGTTCCCGCGGCCGGACTGGCTCGACCCGCGCACCACGGCCTTCAAAGAGGTCGCCGCCTCCTTCTACCGGCACCAGAAGGACCTCTTCGGGGCCGCCGCCCACTTCAAGATGGACCTGCTGCACGAGGGCGGAACGGCCGGCGACGTGCCCGTGCCGGACGCCGCGCGGGGCGTGGAGGCCGCCCTGCAGAAGGCGCATCCCGGAGCCACCTGGGTGATTCTCGGCTGGGAGGCCAACCCGCTTCCCGCGCTGCTCGACGCCGTCGACCGCGAGCGGATGCTGATCGTCGACGGCGTCTCGGACCGGTTCGCGAGCGTCACGGACCGGGAGAAGGACTGGGGCGGCACCCCGTACGCGTTCGGGACCATCCCCAACTTCGGCGGGCGCACCACCATCGGGGCACGCACCCACATCTGGAACGAGAAGTTCTTCGCCTGGCGCGACAAGGCGGGCAGCGCCCTGACCGGCACGGCCTTCCTGCCGGAGGCCACCGACCGGGACCCCGCCGCCTTCGAGCTCTTCTCGGAACTGGCCTGGACGAGGGGCCCGGTGGACCGGGCGGAGTGGTTCTCCTCCTACGCCGACTTCCGCTACGGCAGCCCGGACCGCGGCGCGCGGGCCGCCTGGCGGGCGCTGAACGACACCGCCTACCAGCACACCGCCGTCGAGCGCAGCGACCCGCACGACTCGCTCTTCGCCGCCCGGCCCGACCTCGCGGCGGCCCGCGCCGCCGAGTACGCGCCGCGCGCCCTGACCTACGACCCGGGCCGCTTCGACGCCGCGCTCGCCGGGCTGCTCGGGGTGGCGGGCAAGCTGCGCGGCAGCGCCGCCTACCGCTACGACCTGGTGGACGTCGCCCGGCAGGCCCTCGCCCACCGCAGCCGGCAGCTCCTGCCGCAGCTGCGGACGGCGTACACCCGCAAGGACCGGGAGACCTTCGACACGCTGGCGAAGCTGTGGCTGCGCCTGATGCGGCTCGCGGACGACGTGACGGGCACCGACCCGGCGTTCCTGCTCGGGCCGTACGTCGAGGCCGCCCGGCGGATGGGGACGAGCACCGCCGAGAGCGCCGAGTTCGAGCGGACCGCCAAGGTGCTCATCACCGTGTGGGGCGACCGCGCCACGTCCGACGCGGGGAAGCTGCACGACTACGCCAACCGCGAATGGCACGGCCTGATGGCCGACTTCTATGTGCCCCGCTGGCAGAAGTGGCTCGACGAGCTGTCCGACGCGCTGGCCGCGGGGCGGGCGCCGAAGGCCGTCGACTGGTTCGCTTTCGAGGAGCCGTGGACGCGGGAGCGCAAGGACTATCCGCTGCGCCCGGTCGGCTCGGCGCACCGGACGGCGGCGCGGGTACGGGACGTCCTGGCCCGCGCGCCCTACCAGGGCACCCTGACGGTCACCGCGGAGCCGTCCACCGTCCCGCCGGGCGGCACCGCCCGTCTGGAGGCCGTCTTCCGCAACGTCAACGGACTGCGCGCCACCGGCCGCGTCGACTTCGCGTTGACCGGTCTCGACGCGGAGCCGAGCGGCACCGTCTCGCTGCCGAGGGTGGCGCCCGCGGGGACGGGCAAGGTGGCGTGGCGGGCCACGACACCCGAGGCCCCGCTCGACCGGCCGCTGCGGCCCCTGCCGTACGAGATCGCCGTCACGTACGGCCCCGCCGGGGAGCCGCGCGTGCGCACCGTGCACGACGGGACCCTGTTCGAGGCGGGCCCGGTGAGCGGCGACTGGAAGAAGTACAGCAACAACTCCGCGGTCTTCGGGGAGCTGGACGGGCGGTACGCGATCAACGGGGCCGGCGCCGACCTGTGGAAGGGCACGACGGAGTTCGGGACGCTGTACCGGGAGGGCGCGCTGCGGGACGGTGTCTCGGTGACGGTGCGGGTGGACGCCCAGGCCGTGACCGGGCCGTGGGCGCGGGCGGGCATCATCAGCCGCGCGGCGCTGGGCACACCGGGCTCCCGCGGGTTCGTGGACCTCGCCGTGACGCCGGGCAACGGGGTCGTGCTGTCGTACGACACGAACGGCGACGGCACCCTGGACACGTACCAGCGGCTCACCGGGATCAAGGCGCCGGTGCTGCTGCGCCTTTCGCGCGCGGGCGACACCTTCACCGGGGCGTGCTCCACGGACGACGGGCAGACGTGGCGGACGGTGGCGTCGGTGCGGGTGGCCGGGGCGGTGGCGGCCCAGGACGTGGGGCTCTTCATGAGCGCGACGAACGGGGGTGACGGGGGCCGCGGGACGGTGGAGTTCAGCGGATGGGACGTGGCGTAGGGCCCGGGTGTGCGGGGGTGGGCCGGAACCGGCGGTTCCGGCCCACCCGCGGTCGGGCGGACGCCGAGGTCCTCGACCGCGCACCGAAAAGGGGGTGACGTACGACGAGGGGGGTGCCAGGGCGGCGGCATGGATGACGACTGGGAGAAGCGGCTCGCGGCGGCCTGGGACACCCTGGACGCGTACGGCGAGGAGAACGCCGGCGCGTTCCGCGCGCTGATCGACGGGCTGGCCGCCGAACTGCCCGCCGGAGACCCGGTCGCCCCCTTCGAGCGGGCCTGCGCCTTCGACTCCACCGGCCACTCCGACCGTGCCGTGCCCCTCTACCGGGAGGCCCTGGAGCGCGGCATCGACGGGCTCCGCAGGCGGCGGACCCTCGTCCAGCTGGCCAGTTCGCTGCGGAACACCGGCCGCGCCGAGGAGGGCGTCGCCCTGCTCACGCCCGAACTGGAGGGCCCGTCGGACGAGTTGGACGACGCCGTGCGGGCCTGTCTGGCGCTGTGTCTCGCGAACCTCGGGCGCGAGCGGGAGGGGCTCTCCCTGGTGCTCGGCGCCCTCGCACCCCACCTGCCGCGCTACCAGCGGTCGATGGCCAACTACGCCCGCCTGCTCGTGGCGGACACCCCGGCCTGAGCGGCGGACACGCCGGCACGAGGTGACCATCCGACGATTCGCTCGTTTTGCTGAACGTGTCGTCGAATGTGCAGTCACCCGCGAAGTCCCCGAAGTCCTCGAAGTCCCCCGGGGCCGGCGGCCCCGCCCCCGTCGTCGACGTGGAGCAGGCGGAGGCCGCCCTCGTCGAGCACTACCCGCGGCTCGTCCGGCTCGCCTACCTCGTGCTGCCGCCGCACCTCGGCCGCAACCGGCGGGTCGTGACCGCCCACGCCCTGACCCAGCGCGCCCTGCCGCGCAGCCGCAGGACGGGTGACCCGGCGGTCGTCCCCGCCCAGCGCGGCCCCGGACCGCACGGCGACCCCGCGTACACCTACGTACGTCTGCAGGTGATCCGCGGCGCCCTGGAGGCCGGGGTCCCGCTGCGCTGGACGGCCTGGCCCAAGCGGGCCCAGCTGCCTCCGCTGCTGCCGCAGGTGCGCGGCCTCCGGCTCTTCCCGCGCTCGGGCGGCTCCGACGAACTCGCCCTGGACCAGGCGCTCTCCCGGCTCTCCTGCGAGGCCCGCGCCGCCTACGCGCTGCGCGGCCTCGAAGGGCTCGACGACGACGCCGTGTACGCGGTGCTCTCCGCCGCCGGCTGCGACGACCCCGAGGACGCGCTGGACGAGGCCGACGAGCTCGACGAGTCCGACGCCATCGACGAAGGCGCCGGGAGCGGCGACCGCCACGCGCTCCTCGCCTCCCCCGAGTTCGACCCCTGTTCCCTGCAGGCCAGGCCGACCGACCTGATGCGGCGCAGGCAGCACATGAAGGCCGCCGGTGTCGCGGCCGCCGCCGCGCTGGTGTGCGGGGCGCTGCTCGGGCTGCCCGGCGACGGCTGGGGTCCCGACGGCGCCGCCGCTCCCCCGTACGCGAAGAACCCGGCGGCGCAGGCCGCGCTCGATCCGGGGAAGCTGAGCGTCGCCACCGCGGGGGCGTGGAAACGTTCCTCGCGCACCGACTTCTCCGTGTGGCCCGCGCGCGGCAACCTCGTCGGCGACCGGGAGCTGCTCCGCCGCGCCCTCGCCGTGTGGGCGCGGCCCGGTGAGTCCGTGCAGGTCTCCGCGACGCCGGGCACCCCGGCCGGGGCGCCGCCCGGACCCGCGCGGCTGCTCTACGCCGGCGACATCGACTCCGCCCGCGTGGTGCTGCTCTACGACGGCCTGCGCGTCGTGCGGTACGCCGAGCCTCGCGAGGGCACCAGCGGGGCCGCGCTCGACTTCGCCCGCGTGGACGGGGCGAACGGCAGCGAGGCGGGCGCCGTGGTCGTCGACCGCGCCGACGGCAACATCCGCTATCTGACCGCCCCGTGGATCAAGTCCGCGTCGGTGCAGAACCTCCTGAAGCCCGCCGCGGCCGCGGTCCCGCTGCACCGCTCCGCGGACGGCGTCACCGACCCGTTCGCCGGACCGATGCAGGACGGGCGGTGCGCGTCGTGGAACGCGCTGCGGCTGCGCGACCACTCCGGCGCGGCCCGGCTCTCCACCGACCTCGGCGAGCTCGTCCCCGCCCATCTGACCGCGGGCCGCCCCGAGGCCCCGCGCGAGGCCACGCCCGCCGAGTGGTCGAAGTCGGCCTGCTCGCTCGCGTCGGTGCGCTCGCACGGCGTGCGGACCGTGAACGCCTGGACGTACGCCCGTCAGGCGCTGCCCGAGGGCAACGGTGTCGCCGACTGGGTCTGCACCCGCGCCGACACCTGGCAGGGCGAGGGCACCCGGGTCCTCGCCCAGTTCCAGACGGCCGACGGGCCGGTGGGCGCCGTCGCCGCCAAGGCCGAGGACACCCCGGCGTGCGGCGGCCGCGACCCGCACGTCCTCGCGGGCGTGCTGTGGAAGTCCCGGGCGGGCAGCTGGTACCTCCTCGGCGCGGGCAGCAAGGACGTCACCTCCATCACGGCGTCCGGCGGCACGCGCGCGGCCGGGAACACCCTGGCCGCCCCGACGCAGCGGACCGCGAAGGCGCGGCTGAGCGGCGAGCTCGCGAACGGCAAGAAGGTGCAGACGCTGCGGTAGGCGCCCCGAAGTTCCCCGCGCAGACCCCTGTACCGCGGAACTACCGCTCAGTACATTGACGCCATGTCTAATACGCAGAGCCGGGTGCCCGGGCCCGTCGCGTCCGAGCACATACCGCTCAAGGCACGCAACGTCTCCTTCTCCTGGGAGAACACCCCGCTCCACTGGCTGCCGAACGATCCGTTCACCACGCACATGATCAACGTGCTGCATCTGCTGCTGCCCGCGGGTGAGCGCTGGTTCGTGCACGTCTACAAGCAGGTGCTGCCGCTCATCCGCGACGAGCGACTGCGCGAGGACGTCATCGGGTTCATCGGCCAGGAGGCCATGCACTCGCAGGCCCACGACGAGGTCCTGCCGCACCTCAAGGAGCAGGGGCTCGACCCCACCCCGTACACCGCGCAGGTCGACTGGCTCTTCGAGAAGCTGCTCGGCGACCGGACGCTGCCGCCCGGCAAGGCCCGGAAGTGGTGGCTGATGGAGCGCGTGGCGATCATCGCGGCCATCGAGCACTACACCGCCTTCCTCGGCGACTGGGTGCTCAACGCCGAGGAACTGGACCGCAGGGGCGCCGACCCGACGATGCTGGACCTGCTGCGCTGGCACGGCGCCGAGGAGGTCGAGCACCGCTCCGTCGCCTTCGACCTGTTCATGCACGTCGACGGGGGCTACCGGCGCCGGGCCAGGACGTGGGCGACGGCGTTCGGCGCGCTGGTCTTCCTCTGGCAGCGCGGGGCACGGTTCTTCATGGCGAACGACCCGACGCTGACCGACGGCAAGGCGACCTTCAAGGACTTCCACCGGAGCGCCAGGGCGGGGACGCTGCCCACCACCGGGGCGATGCTCCGCTCCATCCCGCGCTATCTCAGCCGCGACTACCACCCCTCGCAGGAGGGCAGCACCGCGCAGGCCGTCGCCTATCTCGCCGCGTCCCCCGCCGCCGTCGCCGCGGCCGCCGCCGGGAAGGGGTCGCTCTGACATGCCCCGCATCCGCACCCTCGCCCTCGTCACCGGCGCCGGCGCCGCCCTGCTCACCCGGCGCGCGATGCGCCGCCGCATCGGGGCCTCCCCGCTCTGGCCGCTGCCCGCCCTGGAGGAGCCCGTGTCCGGCCGGCCGCGCTCCCGTGCGCTGCGGCTGACCGTCGCCCGGCACGAGCGGATCGCCGAGGGCGTCGTCCAACTGCGCCTGGAGGGCGCGCAGTTGCCGCCCTGGGAGCCGGGCGCCCACCTCGATCTGGTGCTGCCGTCGGGGCTCGTGCGGCAGTACTCGCTCTGCGGCGACCCCGAGGACTCCTCCTCGTACACCGTGGCGACCCGGCTGATCGCCGCAGAGCAGGGCGGCCGGGGCGGCTCGCTGGAGGTGCACGAGCGGCTGCGCGAGGGCGTCGAGGTCGAGGTGCGCGGGCCGCGCAACCGCTTCCCGCTCGCCGACGCGGCGTCGTACGTCTTCGTGGCGGGCGGCATCGGGATCACCCCGATCCTGCCGATGCTGCGCGCCGTCGAGGCGGCCGGGGCGCCGTGGCGGCTGCTGTACGGGGGCCGCTCGCGCGGCTCGATGCCGTTCCTCGAAGAGGTGGAGAAGCTCGGCGGCGCCGGGCGCGGGCGGGTCACCGTGGTCGCCGAGGACGAGGACGGGCTGCCGGACGTGGCCGCCTTCCTCGCCGGGGCCGCGCGCGGGGCCGCCGTCCACGTGTGCGGCCCCGAGCCCCTGATGGACGCCGTGGACGCCGCGCTGCCCGAGGGGTGCACGCTGCACCTGGAGCGGTTCTCGCCGCGCGCCGACGCCGAGGGCAACACCGCCTTCGAGGTCGAACTGCGGCGCAGCGGGCGCACCGTGGCGGTCGCCGCGGACACCACGGTGCTCGCCGCGGTGCGTGCCGCGCTGCCCGACACCGCGTACAGCTGCGAGCAGGGCTTCTGCGGCACGTGCCAACAGCGCGTGGTGGAGGGCGAGATCGACCACCGCGACGAGCTCCTCACGGACGGCGAGCGGGCCGGATCCATGCTGATCTGCGTCTCGCGGGCGCGCGGCGAGCGGCTCGTGCTCGACATGTGAGACGGGTGGCCGCGGCGGGCGCACCGGCCCTCAGCCGGGCCGGTTCCGCTCGGTAAGGTGTTCGTATGACAACCGGGGTGCGCCGCAGGATGGGTGTCGAGGAGCGGCGGGAGCAGTTGATCGGGGTCGCGCTCGAACTGTTCAGCCACCGCTCGCCCGACGACGTCTCCATCGACGAGATAGCAGCGGCCGCGGGCATCTCGCGCCCGCTGGTCTACCACTACTTCCCCGGCAAACTCAGCCTGTACGAGGCGGCGTTGCGCCGGGCGGCGGAGGATCTGGCGGGCCGGTTCGTGGAGCCGCACGAGGGTCCGCTCGGGGCACGGCTGCTGCGGGTGATGGGGCGCTTCCTCGCCTTCGTCGACGAGCACGGGCCCGGGTTCTCGGCGCTGATGCGGGGCGGCCCCGCGGTCTCCGCGGGCGGCGCGTACGCGCAGGAGGCCGTCTCGACGACGAACGCGCTGATCGACTCGGTGCGCCAGGCGGCGTACGACCAGATCCTCGCGCACCTGGGCGTCACCGACCCGCCCGCCCGGCTCGAACTGGTCGTGCGGTCGTGGATCTCGCTGGCCGAGTCGACGGCGCTGATCTGGCTCGACGGGCGGCGCATCCCGCGCGCGGAGCTGGAGTTGCAGCTGGTGCACGACTTCGCGGCGCTGACCGCGGTGAGCGCGGCGTACGACCCGCAGATGGCGGAGCTGCTGCGCACGATCCTCGCCGCGGAACCGGCGGACGGCCCGTTCGCCGAACTGATCGAACGGCTGGTGGCCCTCGCCCCGTGACCACCGCGCACCCATGCTGGAGCACGGCATCACCCAATGGCGGCCGGGCGCCAAAGACGGACGGCACTTTGGCCGGCTGATCGAGTCACCGGCGGCGAAGGTGCGGATCGCCCACGAGGGGGCCGCTCTCGGGGTGTACGAGCCGTGGTGGTCCGGCGAACAGGCGTAGGGGGCGCGGCCTCCGGTGGCCGGGTACGTGCACCGGTTGATGCCCCACCGCGGCGCCCCCGCGGGCACCAGCCACGCACGTACTACGAGGCGGCCGGCTACACGGTCGTCGGGGAACTGGCGGACAAGCGCGCCGCGGACGGTACGTCGTACGGTGTGCTGCTGCTGGAGAAGCCGCTCGGCTAGGGCTCGTCCGGGCAGACCCGTAGGGCCAGCAGTGCGATGTCGTCCTCGCGGTCGTGGCCCAGGCAGGCGAGCAGCGTGTCGCACAGGGCCGTGACGCCGAGCGGCGCGTCCGCCGCGACGGTGCGCAGGTGTTCCATGGAGACGGCGAGGTCCGTGCCGCGCGTCTCGATGAGCCCGTCGGTGACCATGAGGAACCGGTCGGTGGGGCGCAGCACGGTCTCGGTCGGCGCCGGTCTGTCGAGGCCGAGGCCGAGCAGCGGGCCCTTCGCGGCGAGGTAGTCGGCCGTGCCGTCGTCGCGGACGACGAGGGGCGGGATGTGCCCGGCGTTGGCGACACGGGTGCGGCCGGTCGCGGGGTCGACGAGGGCCAGGCAGAGGGTGGCCGTCACCTCCGGGTGGTAGCGCTGCAGCATCCGGTCGAGGCGGCGGGCGAGCGCCGCGGGGTCGGCGTCCTCGACGCAGTAGGCGCGCAGCGCGTGCCGGATCTCCACCATGACCGTGGCGGCCTCCAGGGAGTGGCCGACGACGTCGCCGATGCCGGTGAGGAGGCCCTGCGCGGTACCGAGCGAGGCGTAGAAGTCGCCGCCGATCTCCGTGTCGCGGGAGGCGGGTTCGTAGCGGACGACGACTTCGGTGCCGGGTGTCTGCGGCACGTGCGCGGGCAGGAAGCTGCGCTGCAGGGTCAGCGCGATGTGGCGCTCCATCTCGTACATGAGGAGTCGCTCGGCGGCGACCGCGGTGGCGTGCGCGAGCCGCCCCACCAGGCGGCCGGTGTCGGGGAGCAGTCCCTGGGCGTACGCGGGGGTGGCGAGGCACACCGGTGCGCAGCCCTCGCGGGAGCGGGCCAGGGTGAGCCGGGCGCCCTCGGGGAGTTCGCCGTCGCCGGACGGTTCGGCGTGGAAGAAGCCGGACGGCCACAGGGCGGCGGGCACGACGGTGTCGCGGACCCCGACGCGGCCCGTCATGTCGCGCTGGATGAGCCGGGCGACGGTCGCGTGCGCCCCGTCGTCGGGCAGCGAGGCGGCGGCCCTGCGCCGGGACAGGCCCCGGTGGAGTTCGCCGTCGTCGCCGACGACGAACGCGGCGGCGGGGCCGCGGGTGAGCCGGGCGGCGCCGGTCGCGGCGGCCTCGGCGAGCTCGCGCGGGCAGCGGGCCGACTGCACGGCGAGGATCGTCTCGGCGAGCCGGGTCAGATGGCCGGCCTGTGCCTCGGCGTCGCAGCGGTGGCGGGCCCCGCGGGCCGCGGCGCGCACCACGGCCTGGATCTCCTCCGGCTCGGCGGGCACCGTCAGATAGGCCTCGCCGCCCGCGTCGAGCCCGCGGCACCGGTCGGCGGGGGCGGTGCGGGCGGCGGAGAAGTGCACGACGGGCAGGGCGGCGAAGGGCGGCGACTCCTTGAGCCTGCGGCACAGGTCGAAGCCGCTCATGTCGGGCAGGCCGACGTCGACGAGCGCCACGTCGGGGAGGTGTCCTGCGCGGCGGCGCGCGTCGAGCTCGACGAGGGCCTCGCCCGCGCTGGCGGCGAGGACCACCCGGTGGCCGTCCCTGCGCAGGACCGCGCCCAGTGCGTATCGGCTGGCGGCGACGTCGTCGACCACCAGAATCGTGGTGCCTGCCTTGCCGTTGACGCTCACGCGGGGCCCCTTTGGGGCTGGTGGTGCAGACCTCCCTCGGGTCTGCCTCCTTAAATTAGCGTCCCGGCGGGCGCTCCGGGAGATGACGGCGCCGCTGCGACCGGGACCGGTGAAGATCCCGGAACTGCGTACGACTGGCGCGGACTTGACGATAGGATCTTCGACCGTCCGGTGCCGGGGTGGGTGCGGTACGCTCCGGGGCTCGCGTCCGGACCGGCGGTCGCAGGGATACGGGGACGCCGCGCGTCGGTGGGGCGGACGCCCTCGTGACCTTCGCGTTCCGCACGGCGTTCACCGGAGTGTCCGGCCCGCCACCGGCCCGCCCGCCCGCGCCCCCGTACCCGCTCCCGCACGCGACTGCCGCACCTCTGAGGGACTTCATGACCCAGAACGTCACCGCCGCGCCCGCCGCCACCGACTCCGCGTCCGCCCGCCAGTGGTGGCGCGACGCGGTCATCTACCAGGTCTACCCGCGCAGCTTCGCCGACGGCGACGGCGACGGCATGGGCGACCTGCCCGGCATCACGGCCCGCCTCCCGCACCTGCGCGACCTCGGCGTCGACGCCGTCTGGCTCTCCCCCTTCTACGCCTCGCCGCAGGCCGACGCGGGGTACGACGTCGCCGACTACCGGGCCGTCGACCCGATGTTCGGCACCCTCTCCGACGCCGACACCCTCATCCGCGAGGCCCACGCCCTCGGCCTGCGCGTCATCTTCGACATCGTGCCCAACCACTGCTCCGACCGGCACGCGTGGTTCCGGCAGGCGCTGCGCGAGGGCCCGGGGTCGGCGGCGCGGGACCGCTTCCACTTCCGGCCCGGCAAGGGCGCGGCGGGCGAACTCCCGCCGAACGACTGGGAGTCGGTGTTCGGCGGCCCCGCCTGGAGCCGGGTGCCCGACGGCGAGTGGTACCTCCATCTCTTCGCGCCGGAGCAGCCCGACTTCAACTGGGACCACCCGGCGGTCCACGAGGAGTTCCGCTCCGTGCTGCGGTTCTGGCTCGACCTCGGCGTGGACGGCTTCCGCATCGACGTCGCCCACGGCCTGGTCAAGGCGTCCGGGCTGCCCGACATCGGCCACGCCGAACAGGTCAAGCTGCTCGGCAAGCAGGCCGTGCCGTACTTCGACCAGGACGGCGTGCACGCCATCTACCGCGACTGGCGGCGGATCCTGGAGGAGTACGGCGCCGAGCGCATCGCCGTCGCCGAGGCGTGGACCCCGACGGTCGAGCGCAGCGCCCGCTACCTGCGCCCCGACGAGCTGCACCAGGCCTTCAACTTCGAGTACCTGACGACCGGTTGGGACGCCGCCGCGCTGCGCGCCGTCATCGACCGCTCGCTGACCGCGATGAACGCCGTGGACGCGCCCGCCACCTGGGTGCTCTCCAACCACGACGTCGTACGCCACCGCACGCGCCTGGCCGACGGCGACGCGGCCCGCGGCCTGCGCCGGGCGCGGGCGGCCACCCTGCTGATGCTGGCGCTGCCCGGCTCGGCCTACCTCTACCAGGGCGAGGAGCTCGGTCTGCCCGAGGTCACGGAGTTGCCGGACGAGGTGCGCCAGGACCCGGCGTTCTTCCGCAGCACCGGGCAGGACGGCACGCGGGACGGCTGCCGGGTGCCGATGCCGTGGTCCGGGCGGCGCCGGCCCTTCGGCTTCGGGCCCGTGGCGGGCGGTCCGAGCTGGCTGCCGCAGCCGGACTCCTGGGAGCACCTCACGGTGGCGGCGCAGACCGGAGACCCCGCCTCCACCCTTGAGTTCTACCGGCGGGCGCTCGCCGTGCGCCGCGCGCATCCGGCGCTCGGCGCGGGCCGCGACATCGCGTGGCTGCCCTCGCCCGAGGGCGTGCTCGCCTTCCGCCGCACCGCCCCCGGCGGCGCGTTCGTCTGCACGGTCAACCTCACGGCGGCGCCACTCGCGGTGCCCACGCCCGGCACGCCGCTGCTGGCGAGCGCGGAGACCGAGCCGGGCGCGGAGCGGACCGTACTCCCGGCGGATTCAACGGTCTGGTGGGCAGCCTGAGATACGACCGGTACAGTCCGGTCCTGTGACCGCACGGCTAGCCGACATCGCAGCCCAGGCGGGGGTCAGCGAAGCGACAGTAAGCCGCGTGCTCAACGGCAAGCCGGGCGTCGCCGCGGGCACCCGCCAGTCCGTCCTCGCCGCCCTCGACGTCCTCGGCTACGAACGGCCGGTGCGGCTGCGGCAGCGCAGCGCGGGCCTGGTCGGGCTGATCACCCCGGAGCTGGAGAACCCGATCTTCCCGGCGCTCGCGCAGGTGATCGGGCAGGCCCTGACCCGGCAGGGGTACACGCCGGTGCTCGCCACCCAGACGCCGGGCGGCTCCACCGAGGACGAGCTCACCGAGATGCTGGTGGACCGCGGCGTCGCCGGGATCATCTTCGTCTCGGGCCTGCACGCGGACACCACCGCGGACACGGGGCGTTACGAGCGGCTGCGCGCCCAGGACGTCCCGTTCGTCCTGGTGGACGGCTTCGCGCCGGCGGTGCGGGCGCCGGCCGTCTCGCCCGACGACCGGGCGGCGATGCGCCTCGCGGTGACCCACCTCGTCTCGCTGGGTCATACACGCATCGGGCTCGCCCTCGGCCCGCTGCGGTTCGTGCCCGTCCAGCGGAAGATCGAGGGCTTCGTCCGCACGATGCAGGAGCTGCTGGACCTCGCCCCCGCCGACATCGAGACGGATCTGGTCCAGCACTCTCTGTACACGCTGGAGGGTGGCCAGGCGGCGGCCGAGGCGCTCCTGGAGCGCGGCTGCACGGCCGTCGTGTGCGCCAGCGACATGATGGCGCTCGGCGCGATCCGGGCGGCGCGACAGCGCGGTCTCGAGGTGCCGGACGACGTCTCCGTGGTCGGGTTCGACGACTCCCCGCTGATCGCCTTCACCGATCCGCCGCTGACCACGGTGCGCAAGCCGGTCCCCGCGATGGGCCAGGCGGCGGTCCGCACCCTCCTGGAGGAGCTCGGCGGCACCCCCGCGCCGCCCGGCGAATTCGTCTTCATGCCCGAGCTGGTGGTCCGCGGTTCGACGGCCTCGGGACCCAGGCGCCCCTAGGGGTGCACCCCGCTCACGGCCTCCTTCCTTCGGCGTAGGGAATGCGGCCCGAACCCGACCAGGGGATGATCGGTCGAAGGGTGTGGATCTGGCAGACTCTGTCCCTATGGGTGAGACGACCGTGACGACACTTGAGGGCCGGCAACGGCCCGTGGCATCACCCGGCGCGGCCGAGCGGAACAGCCGCGAAGGGCGGGGCCTCGCACGTCGTCTCCGGGGTCTGCGCACCCCCCGCCGCCCCCGCCTGTGGTTCGAGATCCTCCTCATCGCGGTCAGTTACTGGACGTACTCG
This sequence comes from Streptomyces sp. NPDC041713, assembly GCF_055591085.1. Classification (NCBI taxonomy): domain Bacteria; kingdom Bacillati; phylum Actinomycetota; class Actinomycetes; order Kitasatosporales; family Streptomycetaceae; genus Streptomyces; species Streptomyces sp. NPDC041713. Next base: position 552,391 of record NZ_JBVIZY010000001.1, on the reverse strand, counting down.
CTGATCCGCAACGCCGTGCCGGAACAGAAGACGCAGGCGCTGCGCAACGCGGACTGGATCTGGCGGGTCGAGCAGGATCTGGGCATAGCGGTCGAGCGGAGCGTCAACCACGCCGTGGACTCGGTGACATGGCTCATCGTCGGCATGAACTACTACTACGCGACGCTGCACTTCGTGGTGACCCTCGGCGTCCTGGTGTGGCTCTTCCGCAGCCACCCGGGGCGGTACGCGGCCGCCCGCCTGGTCCTCTTCGCCACGACGGCGGTGGCGCTGGTCGGCTACTACCTGTACCCGCTGGCGCCGCCGCGCCTGATGAACGGCTCCGACTTCATCGACACGGTGGTGGTCCACCACACGTGGGGCTCGATGGCCTCCGGCGACCTGAAGAACATGTCGAACCAGTACGCGGCGATGCCGTCGATGCACATCGGCTGGTCCCTGTGGTGCGGCCTGACGATCTTCGCCCTGGCGTCGGTGCCGTGGGTGCGGGTGCTCGGCCTGCTCTACCCCACGGCGACGCTGATCGTGATCGTGGCGACCGCCAACCACTTCTGGCTGGACGCGGTCGGCGGCATGATCTGCCTGACCTTCGGCTTCCTGGTGGCCCGCCTCTGGTACGGCTCGCTGCCGTATGCGCTGGCGCGTGAGGTGGCGGTGCGGGGGGCGGCGCCGGCCGAGGGGGAGCCCGGGAGCGGGACTCCCCCACGCGAGCGCGTCGAGCGCGCCGGGCGCGACTAGGCGAAGGACTCGTCGCCGTCCCAGTTCACGTGGACGACCTCGGGAGCCAGGCCGTGCAGGACCGCGCGGCCGACGTCCTTCTTGAAGCGCTCGATCAGGCCCGCCACGTCGCTCAGCGGGTACCTGCCGTCCAGGGCGCCGAGCAGCGCCTCCGGTGAGACGTCGACCGCGCGGGCGAGCTGCTGGGTGTTCTCGGGGCGGTTGTTCCAGCCGCCGGCGTTGTTGCGGCCGACGTGGATGGACTCGGCTGCGGTGAGGGCGGAGGCGCCCGCCTGGTGGATCAGGTTCTGGCCGGCCACGGGGCGTGCCGTCAGGTGGAAGAGCGAGCCCTTGATCGTCGCCGAGGAGTCGCCCGTCTTGCGGTCCCTGACCTCGCCGCCGCTGGTGAGCATCACGTTGAGGTGGACGGCGAGTTGCACCGTACGGTCGCCGTCGCGCACGGTCACCGTCACGGGCCGGGAGATGAGGTTGTTGCCGCCGTTGTTGCGGCACTCGGGCCCGAACTGGAACCCGGCGAGTGTCCGGTCCTGGCCGACGATGATGTCCAGGAGCTGGTTCCAGCCGACGCGGGGCGCGGCCTGGGTGTCGGCGACGCGCTGTACGGGGGCGGCGGCGGCCTCGTGTGCGGAGTGATCGTGCGCGACGTGGTCATGTGTGGTGGGCGTGGGCCCTGACAGCACCCGGTGGGCGTTGGCCTCGGCCTCGCGCTCGAAGCGGTCGGAGGGGTCCGACACCTTGAGGCCGTCGCCGTGGTCGGTGCCGGCGACGGGGCCCTGGCGCTGCTGGATGACGTGGGTCAGCTCGTGCGCGAGCGTGTGCCGGTCCGAGCCGCCGTCGCCGATGACGACGTGGCTGCCGGAGGTGTAGGCGCGGGCGCCCACCGCGGCGGCGGAGTCCTTCGCGGCGCTGTCGTCGTGGATGCGGACGTCGGAGAAGTCCGCGCCGAGCCGGGCCTCCATGTCGGAGCGGGTCGAGGCGTCGAGCGGGCGCCCGCCGGCGCGCAGCACGTCGTGCACGGCGGACCGCTGGACGGCGGCCCGCTGGACGGCCTCGGCGACGGCGGCGTTGCCCGCGGTGCGCTGCAGGGCGAGCACCTCCCGCGCCGACATGCCCTCCGCGGTCGACGGCGCGGCGACGGCCCGGGCGGGCGCACGGTCGATCCGCTCCCCGTCGACGGGTCGGGCGGTTTCGCGGGCACGCATGTGGCCTCCAGGCAGACGAACTCGAACTCTTCCTGAATACGCGACGGGACGACGGAAAGACCAGGTGCGTGAGGGCAGGGTTCGGTGCCCGTTGGGGCAGGGGGGTGGGTCGGGGAGGACGGCGCAGGCCGAAGACGGCACGGGACGAAGGCGGAGCCCAGCCGAAGGCGCCACCTGGCCGAAAGCGCCGCGGCCGAAGTCACCGCCGGACAAAGGCAGCGCGCGCCGCCTTACGCCTGCAGAGCTCGTCGGCGCGGGGCCCCTCCGCCCCGTAGAGCCGTCAACCGTACGGGCGGCCGGTGCGGGGCCCTACGCCCCGCAGAACCGCCCGGCACGGGGCGCCCTACGCCCCCGTAGAACCGTCGAGGCCCTACGCCCCGTAGAACCGCTCCTCCACCACCGCCCGCGCCCGGCGCGTGATTCGGCGGTAGTCGTCCAGCATGTCGCCCACGTGGCCCGCGTCGTACCCCAAGTAGCGTCCTACGGCGGCGAGTTCGCGGCCGTCGGAGGGGAACGTGTCGCCCGCGCGGCCGCGCACCAGCATCACCGCGTTGCGCACCCGCGTGGCGAGGACCCACGCCTCGTCGAGGATCGCGGCCTCCTCCGTGGGGATCAGCTCGGCCGCGCGGGCCGCCGCCAGGGCCTCGCGGGTGCGGGTGGTCCGCAGTCCCGGTTCGGCCCAGCCGTGCTCCAACTGCAGGAGCTGCACGGTCCATTCGACGTCGGAGAGGCCGCCCCGGCCCAGCTTGGCGTGCAGCGTCGGGTCCGCGCCGCGCGGCATCCGCTCCGCCTCCATGCGCGCCTTGAGGCGGCGGATCTCCCGGACCGCGTCCTCGCCGAGTCCCTCCGCCGGGTAGCGCAGCGGGTCGACGAGGTCGATGAACGCGCGGCCCAGCTCCTCGTCGCCCGCGACCGGTTCGGCCCGCAGCAGCGCCTGGGACTCCCAGACGAGCGACCAGCGGCGGTAGTACGCCGCGTAGGAGCCCAGCGTGCGGACCAGCGGCCCGCTCCTGCCCTCCGGACGCAGATCCGCGTCGATGAGCAACGGCGGGTCCGCGGAAGGGAGTTGGAGCAATCGGCGCATCTCGGCGACCACCTTGGCCGCGGCCTTCGCCGCCTCCTGCTCGTCGGCGCCCTCGCGCGGCTCGTGCACGAACAGGACGTCCGCGTCCGAGCCGTAACTCAGCTCGTGGCCGCCGAAGCGGCCCATGCCGATGACCGCGAACCGGGTGGGCAACGTGTCGCCCCAGCCCTCGCGGACGACCGCGCGCAGGGTGCCCGCGATGGTGGCGGCCGTCAGGTCCGTGACCGCGTCGCCCACCCGGTCGACGAGCGCGCCGGGGTCGGCCTCGGCGGGGCTCTCCTCGGTGCCGTACGAACCGATGATGTCGCCCGCGGTGGTGCGGAACAGCTCGCGGCGGCGCACGCCGCGCGCCGCCGTCACGGCCTGCTCGGCGCCGTCCGCGCGGCGCACCGCGGCCAGGACCTCCTGGTCGAGGGCGCCTCGGCCGCGCGGCTCCAGACCGCGGGCGTCACCGAGCAGGGCGACCGCCTCGGGGGCGCGCAGCAGCAGGTCGGGGGCGAGGCGTCCGGCGGACAGGACGCGGGCGAGGTTCTCGGCGGCGGCGCCCTCGTCGCGCAGCAGCCGCAGGTACCAGGGGGTCTTGCCCAGCGCGTCGGAGACCTTGCGGAAGCCGAGGAGGCCGGCGTCGGGGTCGGCGGAGTCCGCGAACCAGCCGAGCAGGACCGGCAGCAGGGTGCGCTGGATGGCCGCCTTGCGGGAGACGCCGGAGGCGAGCGCCTCCAGGTGCCGCAGCGCCGCGCTGGGGTCCGCGTAGCCGAGCGCGACGAGCCGCTCGCGGGCCGCCTCCGTACTCAACCGCGCCTCACCCGGAGCGAGTTGGGCGACGGCGTCGAGCAGCGGCCGGTAGAAGAGCTTCTCGTGCAGGCGGCGCACCACGGAGGTGTGCCGCCGCCAGGCCCGGCCGAGCTCGGTGATCGGCTCGGTGCGCATGCCCAGGGAGCGGCCGATGCGCCGCAGGTCCGCGTCGCCCTCCGGGACGAGGTGGGTGCGGCGCAACTTGTAGAGCTGGATGCGGTGTTCGAGGGAGCGCAGGAAGCGGTACGCGTCGTCGAGCTGGGCGGCGTCCACGCGCCCCACGTAACCGCCCGTGCCGAGCGCGTGCAGCGCCACCAGCGTCGAACCGCTGCGGATCGAGGGGTCGCTGCGCCCGTGCACCAACTGCAGCATCTGCACGGCGAATTCGACGTCGCGCAGCCCGCCGGGCCCGAGCTTCAGCTCCCGGTCGACCTCGCCCGCCGGGATGTTCTCGACCACCCTGCGGCGCATCTTCTGCACGTCGGGCACGAAGTTCTCGCGCTCGGCGGCGTGCCAGACGAGCGGGGCGAGCGTGCTGACGTACTCCTCGCCTAGCGCGAGGTCGCCGGCGACCGGGCGGGCCTTGAGCAGCGCCTGGAACTCCCAGGTCTTCGCCCAGCGTTGGTAGTACGCGAGGTGGCTGGAGAGGGTGCGCACCAGCGGGCCGTTCCTGCCCTCGGGGCGGAGGTTGGCGTCGACGGGCCAGATGGTGCCCTCGACGTTCGTCTCGGAGCAGATCCGCATCATGTGCGAGGCGAGCCGGGTGGCGGCGCGCAGCGCCTTGTCCTCGTCGGCGGCGTCGGTGCAGTCGGCGGCCTCGGCGACGAAGATGACGTCGACGTCGGAGACGTAATTGAGCTCGTGGCCGCCGCACTTGCCCATCGCGATGACGGCGAGCCGGCACTGCGCGGCGTCGTCCGGGGCGTCCGCGCGGGCCATGGCGAGCGCCGCCCGCAGCGTGGCCGTGGCGAGGTCGGCGAGCTCGGCGGCGGCCTCTGCGACGTCCGTCGTGCCGCACACGTCGCGCGCGGCGATGGAGAGCAGGCAGCGGCGGTAGGCGACGCGCAGCGAGACCGGGTCGGTGGCGTCGGCCAGGCCCCGCTCGAACTCCGCCACGCCGGGGTGCAGGTCGGCCGACTCGTACGTGACGAGGGCCCGCCAGTCGCGGGGGTGCCTGGCCAGGTGGTCGGCGAGCGCCTCGGAGGCGCCGAGCACGCCGAGGAGGCGGTCGCGCAGCGGCTTGGCGGTGACGAGGGTGTCGAGCAGCTCGCGCCGGCTGAGGTCGTCCTCCTGCCCCTCCACGAGCCGGACCAGCCCGAGCAGCGCCAGATCGGGGTCGGCGGTGGCGCCGAGGGCGTCGAGGAGCAGCGGGTCGTCGCGTACGGCGCTGAGCGCGGGGTCGTCGAGGAACCGCTCCGCGGCGGACGGGTCGGTGAAACCGTGCCGCAGCAGCCGGGTGAACGTACTGCTCCGTCGTCCTTGCGGCACCGTCATGCCGAGCCTCCGTTCGATCACTCCTCGGCCCGAGCCTACGGCCTGGCCGGTGGACTCGGCGCACGTGCGGAGTCCGTTCCCGGGCAGGAGCATCGAAGAAGCGTCGGAAGGGACGGATCATGCCGATCGAAGAGCCCCGTACGGAACTGGACGACAGATACAGCAGCGCGGGCGCAGAGCCCACGCCGTGGTCGACGGCGGTCACCCGCCTGGCGGCCGCCGAGCTGTTCTGGATCTCGACGGTACGGCCCGACGGGCGCCCGCACGTCACCCCGCTGCCCGCGGTGTGGCAGAACGGCGCCCTGCACTTCGCGACGGGCCCCGAGGAGCGCAAGGCCCGCAACCTGGCGGCCAACCCCGAGACCGTCCTCACCACGGGCGTCAACCTCTGGGACAAGGGTTACGACCTGGTCGTCGAGGGCACGGCGGCGCGGGTCACCGACGAGGCCGCGCTGCGGGGCCTGGCGGCGGCCTGGGAGGAGAAGTACGGCAGCTCCTGGCACTACGAGGTACGGGACGGCGGCTTCCACCACGGCGGCGGCTTCGCGCACGTCTTCGCGGTGGCACCCCGCACGGCGTTCGGCTTCGGCAAGGGCGAGCCGTTCAGCCAGACGCGGTGGCGGTTCGACCGGGGGCCGGCCGGTGGTTCTGCGTGACACCCTGCCACGAGCGCTGACACGGGGCCGCGCCCCTGCTGTACTGCGCCCCATGGAATACACACTCGAAGTGATCCCGCTGCCCGTCGCCGACATCGACCGGTCGATGGAGTTCTACCGCGACAAGGTGGGCTTCCACGTGGACGTCGACACGGAGGTCCTGGAGGGCATGCGCATCGTCCAGCTGACCCCGCCGGGCTCGGGCTGCTCCATCGCCCTGGGCGACACGATCTGGGACACGGTACGCGGCCCCCGCCCGGCCCCCGGCTCCTACCAGGGCCTGCAGCTGTGCGTGGCCGACGCCCGGGAGGCGTACGCCGAGCTGGTCGCCCGTGGCCTGGACGTCACGGAGCCGGTCGCGCTGGGCCCGCAGGACGGCGGCACGTTCATGTACTTCACGGACCCGGACGGCAACGGCTGGTCGATCCAGGAGTACGGGGTCCGGGCGACGACGCCGCTACGGGAGGCCATCGTGGCCAAGCCGTGAGGTGCGGCCCTCCTCACCCCCGCCGCCGGTTGCGTGGCATGGCCAGGGAGACCGCGGGGTAGGGCAGCGGGCGCCGCGGGTGGGGTGTGAGGGGGCCCGTGGCGGGGGGCCGCGGGGGTGTGGTGGCCGTCCCGGGCTCGGGGTTGTTCCTGTCGCGGGCGTCCCTGCGGCTGCGCGCCGACGCCTCGTGCTCGCGGCTCAGCCGTTCGGCCATGCGTTCCACCGCCTCATGGCTCCGTACCTGGAACCAGGCGCTCCGCCACCGCTCCCACTCCACGCCGTCGGTCACGTCGCACACCCGCAGGAACGCCAGGAACTGGGCCAGATCGAAGACGGTCCTGCCCGCCAGCATCCGCAGCACCGTGCTGTGCGGCAGCTCCCCGTGGCCGCCGGCCCGGCGCTCCATCTCGCCGGCGGACATCGCGCCCGCCTTGTAGTAGAGCTGCCGCAGCGCTTCGCCCAGCTGATCGCGGTCGTACACGCGGTCCGGCTTGGGATCGCGCGCCCCCGGATTCCTGCGCCGGTGCTCGGCCCAGCGGGCGGCGCGCCACAGGCGCCGGGCCTGGCCGACCGGGGCGTCGCAGGCCCGGGCGTACGCCTCGACCACCGGCAGCCGGGGTATCCGGTCCCCGCTCGTGGCGCGGGAGAACGTGGTCGCGGAGAAGGCGTGCCCGGACTTCTCCGCCATCTCCCGATGGGTCAGCCCCGCCGCCCGCCTGCGCCCCCGCAGCCACTCCGCGAGGTCCTCCAGGCGGGGGTTGGCGGTGGAGATCGACTGTTCCGGCCGTGCCATGGCGGTCCTCGGTCACAGCCCTTCGGGGGCGAGCGCGGACCCGGGCTCGGCGGATGACCGGCGCGCCAGGTGGGCGCCGATCAGGCCGCAGGTGGTCAGGGCCTCGGCCACCACGACCACGGGCAGGCCGACGAGGGTGAGCGCGGCGCCCAGCACCAGGACGACGATGACGATGACGGTCCGGTGACCGTCCGGGCGGGCGACCGCGGAACGGGTCGGAGGGCGGTGTGTGCGCATGGGAAACCCCTGGATCGTGTCAGGCCAACTGGGCGTCACCACGCCCCGGTCGGGACGATGGTGGCACTAGATCCGGGCCGGGCACGGGAGTTGATGCATCCCCGCCCCACTCCGGCGACTCCGACGGCCCGCCGCGACTCCCCGAGCCATCCGCTCGTACCGCCTCACCTGTGCGAAGTCACCCCACGGGTACGCGTGTTCCACCCGACGAGAAGAGTTGATGCACCTACCTGACGCACCTACCCGACGCACCTACCCCTGCCACGCGAAGAGGGGCCGCCCCTCGGCGACCCCTCCCCTTTACCCGCGCCCACGGCGCCGACGGCGCCTACAGCACCGGCAGGTTCTTCCTCAGCTCGAAGGCCGTGACCTCACTCCGGTACTCCTCCCACTCCTGCTTCTTGTTGCGCAAGAAGAAGTCGTACACGTGCTCACCCAGCGTCTCCGCCACCAACTCCGACTTCTCCATCAGGGCGATCGCCTCGCCCAGGTTCTGCGGGAGCGGCTCGATGCCGAGGGCGCGGCGTTCCGCGTCGCGCAGGGCCCATACGTCGTCGTCGGCGCCCGGCGGCAGCTCGTACCCCTCCTCGATGCCCTTGAGGCCCGCGGCGAGCAGGACCGCGTAGGTGAGGTAGGGGTTGGCGCCGGAGTCGATGGAGCGGACCTCGACGCGGGCCGAGCCCGTCTTGCCCGGCTTGTACATCGGGACGCGGATCAGCGCGGAGCGGTTGTTGTGGCCCCAGCAGATGTACGAGGGGGCCTCGCCGCCCGCGCCCGCCGTGCGCTCGGAGCCGCCCCAGATGCGCTTGTAGGAGTTCACCCACTGGTTGGTGACCGCCGAGATCTCCGCGGCGTGCCGCAGCAGGCCCGCGATGAAGGAGCGGCCGACCTTGGAGAGCTGGTACTCGGCACCCGACTCGTAGAACGCGTTGCGGTCGCCCTCGAAGAGGGAGAGGTGCGTGTGCATGCCCGAGCCGGGGTGCTCGGAGAACGGCTTCGGCATGAAGGTGGCCTGCACGCCCTGTTCGAGCGCGACCTGCTTCATGACCAGGCGGAACGTCATGATGTTGTCCGCCGTGGAGAGCGCGTCCGCGTAGCGCAGGTCGATCTCCTGCTGGCCGGGCGCGCCCTCGTGGTGGCTGAACTCCACCGAGATGCCCATCGATTCGAGCATCGTGATGGCCTGGCGGCGGAAGTCCATGCCCACGTTCTGCGGGGTGTGGTCGAAGTAGCCGGAGTTGTCGGCGGGGGTGGGCCGCGAGCCGTCCAGCGGCTTGTCCTTCAGCAGGAAGAACTCGATCTCGGGGTGGGTGTAGAAGGTGAAGCCCAGGTCGGAGGTCTTGGCGAGGGCGCGCTTGAGGACGTAGCGCGGGTCCGCGAAGGACGGGGAGCCGTCCGGCATCAGGATGTCGCAGAACATCCGGGCCGTGCCCGGGGCCTCCGCGCGCCACGGCAGCACCTGGAACGTCGACGGGTCCGGCTTGGCGATCATGTCCGACTCGTACACCCGGGCGAAGCCCTCGATCGCCGAACCGTCGAAGCCGATGCCTTCGTCGAAGGCCTGTTCCAGCTCGGCCGGGGCCACGGCGACCGACTTCAGGAAGCCGAGGACGTCCGTGAACCACAGGCGTACGAACCGGATGTCGCGCTCCTCCAACGTACGGAGCACGAATTCCTGCTGCTTGTCCATCTTCCGCTTCCACCCATCCTTGCTGGTCAGGCCACCTTCACCCGCGTCTCGGAACACTCGGGCACCCGAGCATCCCATTTCCCGGTTTCGAGCACGTTGCGGCGCGTGCCGCGGCGTGCGTGCGGCGGACTCCCGTCCGCCCTTGTCTCCCTGTGCCCATAGTGCCTGCTGATCGGCCGCTCGGTAACAGCGGGCCACCCACCCCTCGCGACTGCGCCCTCCCACCCCTCTCGCTCTTAACTTGCATCTTTAACTTGCATATGAAATGCAAGTTTTCTACGGTCGGCACCAGACAAGGGCGGCGAATCGCCCCGCGTCCTACCGTCCTGGAGGCGTTCCCGTTGCTGTCCGAACAGTCCGCCGCGACCGTCCGCGCCACCCTCCCCGTCGTCGGAGCCGCCATCGGCGACATCACCGAGCGGTTCTACGAACGGCTCTTCGAGGCCCACCCGGAGCTCCTGCGGGACCTCTTCAACCGCGGGAACCAGGCCGCGGGAACCCAGCGACAGGCGCTCGCCGGATCGATCGCCGCCTTCGCCGCGCACCTGCTCGACCACCCCGACGAGCGGCCGGACGTCCTGCTGCGCCGCATCGCCCACAAGCACGCCTCACTCGGCGTGACGCCCGGCCAGTACGCGATCGTGCACGAGCACCTCTTCGCCGCCATCGCCGAGGTGCTCGGCGACGCGGTCACGCCCGCGGTGGCCGCGGCCTGGGACGACGTCTACTGGCTCATGGCCAACGCCCTCATCGCCGTCGAGGCCGGCCTCTACGCCGGGCACGGGCTCGTCGCGGGTGACGGCACCTGGCGGGAGTGGGAGGTCGTCGAACGCGTCGAGGAGACGGTCGACGTCGCCACGTTCCGGCTGCGGCCCGCCGACGGGGCGCCGGCACCGGACTTCCGGGCGGGGCAGTACGTGTCCGTGCAGGTCCAACTCGACGACGGGGCGCGGCAGATACGGCAGTACAGCCTCTCGGGTGGGGGGTCCGGGGTGGGCGCGGAGCCCGGGGGCGGTGACTCCTGGGTTCGGCAGATCAGTGTGAAGCGGGTGCGGGGGGACGTGGGGGCGGGGGTGCCCGACGGGGAGGTCTCGAACCAGCTGCATGCGCGGGTGCGGGAAGGGGACGTGCTGCGGGTGTCCCCGCCGTACGGGGACCTCGTTCTCGACCTCGACCTCGACGCCGGCCTCGCGGGCTGCCCCGGCGAGGCGGGCTCCGACGTACCCGTACCCGTGCTGCTCGCCTCCGCCGGCATCGGCGTCACCCCGATGATCGCCATGCTGCGGCGGCTCGCCGACACGGGGTACCGGGCCCCTGTCACCGTCGTACACGCCGACCGCTCCCCCGCGGAGCACGCCCTGCGGGCGGACCACGAGGCGTACACCGGCAAACTCCCCGCCGGTTCCGCGTACTTCTTCTACGAGCGCCCGGAGCCGGGGCATCCCGCCGAGCTGACCGGGCGCGCCGATCTGACCGCGCTTGCGCCGATACCGGCGGGCACGCGGGCGTATCTGTGCGGGCCGCTGCCGTTCATGCGCGCCGTGCGCGCTCAGCTGATCGAGCGCGGGGTGCGGGCGGCCGACGTCCACTACGAGGTGTTCGGGCCCGATCTGTGGCTGGGGCGGGGGTAGGGCGGTCACCCCCCTCCCCCCTCCCCCCCGGTCAACCCCTGCTCCTCACTCCTTCTCGCGCGCCGTGATGTCCAGCAGGAGCATCCCCGTCGGCGCCGCCACGATGTCCGCCACCGTCAGCGGGTCCAGCGACGCGTAGAACGCCTCCTGCGCCGTGCGGAGCGCGTCGCGCAGCCGGCACGCCGAGTTCAGCGGGCACGGGGTGCCGCCCTCGCAGTCGACCACGTCGCCCGAACCCTCGAAGAACCGCACCAGCTCGCCCACCGACGCGGTGCGCCCCTTCTCCGTCAGCGCGAGCCCGCCGCCCCTGCCCCTGCGGGCTTCGAGCAGGCCCAGCTTCTGGAGCTCGGCGACGACCTTGGTCTCGTGCGTGTACGGCACCGCCATGTCGGCGGCCACCTCGCGCGTCGTGGGCGCCGTGCCCCGCGCCACGGCGAGGCGCATGAGCGTGCGCAACGCCAGGTCGGTCGATCGCAGGAGCCGCATGCCGTCGAGCCTAGGTAATGCGCATCCGGGCCTCAAATCCTCCCTCCCTCGCATTACGATCAGCGCACCGTTCGTCGTCCGTCGTCCCGTCCGTCCCTGTCGCAGAAGGACACACCATGGGTTCCGCCAAGAACACGAGCAACGTCTCCCGCAAGGACCGGATAGAGGAGATGCGCCGGGCCGAGCGCGCACGGGACCGTCGGGGCCGGGCCCTGATGATCACCGTCAGCGCGGTCGTCGTCGCGGCGCTCGGCGTGGGAGGGTTCTTCCTCTTCTCCAACGCCCTCGACGACGACTCCGGCTCCAAGGACGACGCGAAGGGCTGGCCGAAGTACAAGGTCACGTCGGACGGCGAGAAGGTGTGGGGCAAACTCGGCCGTACGCACGTCACGAAGACGGTGAACTACCCCATGACACCGCCCGTCGGCGGGGACCACAATCAGGTGTGGATGAACTGCAACGGCGACGTCTACAAGAAGCCGATCCCGGAGATGAACGCCGTGCACTCCCTGGAGCACGGGGCGGTGTGGGTCACGTACAACGACAAGGCCGATCCGGCCGACCTGAAGAAGCTCGAGGCGAAGGTCCGGGCGACGCCCTACTCGTTGATGAGTCCCGTCGCCGACCAGAAGGATCCCGTCATGCTGACCGCGTGGGCGCACCAGCGCACGGTCGACGGGGCGGACGACCCGAAGGTCGCGCAGTTCTTCTCCACGTACGTGCAGGGCAAGCAGACGCCGGAGCCGGGGGCCGCGTGCACCCAGGGGCGGGCTCAGTGATGTTCGTGGGTGCGGGTGGGAGTGCCTGTACGGGTGCGGTTTCGGGTGTGGGTGCGGGTGCGGGTGCGGGTTCTGGCAGTTAGTGAGGCGGGGCTAGAAGTGAGACGGCGTACCAACTGGATCGTCGGCTGTGTCGCTGCCGCGGTCGTCGCCGGGGGCGGCATCACGGCGGCCGTGGCCGCCACCGACTCCGACTCGGGCGGCACGCCCGCCCGTTCGTCCGCGGACGCGGGCTTCGCGCAGGACATGTCGGTCCACCACCAGCAGGCCGTGGAGATGTCGTACATCGTGCGGGACCGTACCGACGACGTCGAGGTGCGGCGGCTCGCGTACGACATCGCCCAGACGCAGGCAAACCAGCGCGGGATGCTGCTCGGCTGGCTCGATCTGTGGGAGCTGCCGAAAATTCCCGAGGGGGCGCCCATGGAGTGGATGGGCATGGGGGACATGCCGGCGGGGCGGGACGGGGCGTTGATGCCGGGCATGGCTACGGGGGCGGAGCTCAAGCGGCTGGGGAAGCTGAGCGGTGAGAAGGCGGAGGTCCTGTACCTGCGGCTGATGATCCGGCACCACCGGGGTGGGGTGCACATGGCTCAGGGGTGTGTGGAGCGGTGTGAGGTGTCCGCGGAGCGGCGGCTTGCGCGGGGGATGGTGGAGTCGCAGGAGTCGGAGATCGAGCTGATGACGGGGATGTTGAAGGGGCGGGGGGCCAGGCCGTAACGCTGCGCTTGCTTTGGCGGTTCCCTGCGCTGTGCCTTGGTGCCTTGGCGGTGCGGTTGCTGGCGGGGGCGCCTTGGGCTTGCGTCTGCGCCTTGGGGTCGTCTGTGGGTGCGGGGCCGCGGGGGTATGTGCGTACTCGCCATCCACTGTTCGCCACGCCTCGCGGACAATATTGCTACAGCGGGCTCGGTGCTCCGTGCGCACATACCCCCACGTCCCCTCCCGAGCGTCTGCGGGTGCGGCCCGGTGGGGCTCTGCCTCTGAACTGATGCGTCAGGCCAAGCGGTGGAGTTCTGCTTGGTGTAGGCGGCCTCTCAGGCCCGCTCCGGATACGTAGCGTTCCACCTCTTCGACCGCGTACTCGCCCAGTCTTCGTACCTCGCTGCCCTGGGCGCCTGCGATATGGGGGGTGACCAGGACGTTGGGGAGGTGGAGCAGGGGGTGGGCGGGGGGTAGGGGCTCGGGGTGGGTCACGTCCAGGAAGGCGTTCAGGCGGCCGTCCTCGCACTCGCGGGCCAGGGCTTCCGTGTCCACGAGGGTGCCTCGGGCGGTGTTGATCACCGTGCCGTTGTCCGGGATCAGTTTGAGCAACTCCGCGCTCAACAGGTTTTCCGTTTCCGGGAGTTGAGGGGCGTGGACGGTGACCACCGTGCTGCGGCGGCACAGGTCCGGGAGATTCACCCGTTCCACGCCCAGTGCCGTTGCCTGCGTCTCGCTCACGTAGGGATCGGTGAGCAGGATGTGGGGGTTCGTGTCCCACGTCTTCAGGGCCGCGATCACCTTGCGGCCGATGCGGGAGGCGCCGATGACGCCGATCGTGCGGGCGTCGGCGCCGGTGCGTTCGGTGAACGGGGGCCAGCCCGCGGAGTAGTTCGCCGCCGTCGACAACGCGCCCTTCGCCGCGAAGGTGATCGCCGCGAGCGTGAACGCCACCACCGGGTCCGCGTTGGCGTCCGCCGCCGAGGAGACGACGATGCCACGGTCCCAGACCGCGTCCGTCACCATCGGTTTGACCGAGCCCGCGGCGTGCACGACGGCCCTCAGGCGGGGGGCATGGGCCAGGACCTCCGAGGTCAGGGGTGGGCACTCCCAGCCCGTGATCAGGATCTCCGTCTCGGCGAGGGCCGCCCGCGCCTCCGGTGTCGTGAGCGAGCCGGAGAGGGGGGCTTGATGCGTCAACTCGACTGTTTTCGTGAGGCGTTCGCGTAGGTCCTGGGGGAAGACGCGGGCCGCCACCTCTGTGCCCATGGCCAGGGTCGCGGTCGGTGGGGCGCCACCGGGGCGTTCTCGTCGAGCCGTCCGCTCTGCCTGATCTGCCACGCGTGACCGTCCCTCGTAGTAACCGGTTACCAACCAGCGCCTGGAGGCTAGGACCAATCCCGGAGCGTGGTCAAGAGAGGGGCAGGCAAGGGGGGTTGACCGGGCGCAGTAACCGCTTTAGATTCCGGGCACCTTATTCCGACGACGGAGGGGTTGCCGTGCCGACGGTGACGAAGGAACGGGCGGAAACCGAGGCGGTGAAGCCGCCCGGCAGGCGCGATAGCGGATCAAGTGGTGGGAAACCGGTCCGCGGTGAGCTGTGGAAACGGTTTCAGCGCACGCGTGTCCTGGTGCTGCTCATGGTGCCGGGGCTCGTGTACTTCCTGGTCTTCCACTACGGCGCCTTCGTCGCCAACGCGGTCGCCTTCAAGGAGTACGTCCCCTTCGACGGCCTGTGGGCCAGCCCGTGGGTGGGCACCGAGAACTTCTCGCGGATGTTCGGCGACCCGGACTTCTGGCACGCCACCTGGAACACCCTGTTCATCGCCGTGCTCCAGCTGGTGTTCTTCTTCCCCGCGCCGCTCGCCCTCGCGCTGCTCCTGCACAGCCTGAGCTCGGACCTGCTGCGCCGCTTCACGCAGTCGGTGATCTATCTGCCGCACTTCCTGTCGTGGGTCGTCGTGGTCGCGCTCTTCCAGCAAGTGCTCAGTGACACAGGGCTGTTGAACACGTTTCTGAGCGACTCGGGGCTGCACACCGTCGACCTCATCGGCAATCCGGACGCGTACAAGCCGCTCGTCGTCATCGAGGTGATCTGGAAGGACGCCGGCTGGGGCACGATCATCTTCCTCGCCGCGCTCATGCAGGTCGACGAGCAGCTCTACGAGGCGTCGGCCATCGACGGGGCCGGGCCCTGGCGGCGCTTCTGGCACGTCACGCTGCCCAGCATCCGGCCCATCGTCATCCTGCTGCTGATCATGCGGCTCGGCGACATCCTCTCGGTCGGCTTCGAACAGATGCTGCTGCAGCGGCAGTCGGTGGGTCCTGAGGTCGGCGAGGTGCTCGACACCTTCGTCTTCTGGCAGGGCATCGTCGGCGGCGACACCGGATACGCGGCGGCCGCCGGTCTGTTCAAGGGCGTCGTCGGCGCGGCGCTCGTCTTCACCGCCAACCGGATCGCCCACCGGCTCGGCGAACAGGGGGTCTACAAGTGAGTACCGGTCAGGTCACCAGGCCCGCCTGGATGGAGAAGCCGCGGTTCGCCACCAAGGCCGCCAAGGCGGTCGCGGTGACGGTCGTCCTCGCGCTCGTACTGATTCCGTTCCTCGTCATCGTCTCGACCTCGCTCGCCTCCAACCGGGAGGTCGTGGACAACGGCGGCTGGGTGCTGTGGCCCGGCGATCCGACGCTGCGCGCGTACCGGACCATCCTCAACGGCGGCATCGTCACCAAGGCGCTCGGCATCAGCGTCGGGCTCACCCTCGTGGGCACCCTCTTCTCGCTGGCGTGCACCACCTTCCTCGCGTACGCCCTCGCCCGCCCCGGCGTCTTCGGCGGCAAGCCGGTGCTGCTGCTCATCCTCTTCACGTTCCTCTTCCCGCCCGGCATGATCCCCGCATTTCTGCTGGTCAAGGGCATGGGGATGATGGATACGTATGCCGCGCTGGTCGCGCCCGTACTCATCAACGTCTTCAATCTGATCGTGCTGCGCGGCTTCTTCCAGGGGATACCGGAGGAGCTGTACGAGGCCGCGCGGCTCGACGGTGCCGGTGACTGGGTCATCCTGTGGCGCGTGGTGCTGCCGCTCTCCAAGGCGGCGCTCGCCGTGGTCTCCCTCTTCTACGCGGTGTGTTACTGGAACGCCTGGTTCCATGCCTCGATCTACATGGAGTCGGGACACTGGCCGCTCTCGCAGGTCCTGCGCACGTACGTCATCGGCGGCTCGCAGATCGCCGACACCGGTCTGAGCGAGGCCGGCATGGTCTCCGCTCCGCAGACCACCCAGATGGCCGTCCTGGTGATCGCCACCGTGCCGATCCTGCTCGTCTACCCCTTCCTGCAGAAGTACTTCACCAAGGGCGTGCTCACCGGCGCCATCAAGAGCTGATCCCTCAACTCGTCGTCCAGAAGGGCTCCTTCACGTGTCCGGTTCCTCGATGTCGCGGCGCACGCTGCTCCGCTCCATAGCCGTCGGCGGCGCCGCCCTGGCCGCCCCGTCCGTCCTGACCGCCTGCTCCACCGACTCCAGCGGCGGCGGCAACGTCTCCAACGCGGGCAAGAAGGTGGCGCCCTGGCCGACGTACGTCCCGGCCGACGGCCCCACCCCCGACCTCGCCCCGACCCGCGAGGGCGTGCAGCCCGGGTACACGAAGTACCCGGAGAAGCTGGTGCGGGCGTCGGCCGAGAAGCCGGGCACCGGCAAGCAGAAGATCCGGGTCATGACCATCACCTACGGCACTCCCCCGAAGCCGGTCGGCCGCAACAAGTACTGGCAGGCCGTCAACGAGGCCCTGGGCGTCGAGGTCGAGTTCACCGTCGTGCCGGACGCCGACTTCCGCGCGAAGATGTCGACGCTGATGTCCGGCGACGACCTGCCCGACATGATCAACTTCGGCGGCGGGTACGTCCTGCCGCGCGAGTCGCAGTTCGTGAAGGCGCGGTGCGCCGACCTGAGCGACCACCTGTCGGGCGACGCGGTGAAGGACTACCCCAACCTCGCCAACATCCCCACGTACGCGTGGGAGGGCATGGGCCGCATCGCCGGCCGCGTCTACGGGCTGCCGATCGAGCGCGCCAAGGTGCAGGGCGCGATGTTCATCAACCGCGAGGCGTTCGACGACGCCGGCTACCGGCCGGGCATGTCCGCGCCCGACTTCCGGGCGATGGCCAAGGAGGCCTCGCGGAACAAGAAGTCCGCACTCGGCGCGTCCACCGTCGGCTTCTACGGCTACCTCTACCACGCGATGTGGCACGGCGCGCCGAACCAGTGGCAGATCAAGAACGGCAAGGCCACCGACATGTACGGCACCGACGCGTTCAAGGCGGCCCTGGAGTACATGGCCGCGCTGCGCAAGGACGGCTCGTACAACCCCGACGCCACCTCGATCTCCCAGGTGGACCTGAAGACCCAGTTCTACAACGGCACCGTGCGCTCGATGACGGACGGCTGGGGCGCCGCCATCTCCAACGCCCAGGGGATCAAGGACGAGTTCACCCTCGACGTCGCCGAGCCGTACGCGGTCGACGGCACCACACCCGTCTACCAGCAGAACCGCGGCTGTTTCGGCTACACCGTCATCAAGAAGGCCTCCAAGGGCCGCGTCCAGCTGATGCTGCGGGTACTCAACTGGCTTGCCTCTCCCTTCGGTTCGAAGGAGTACGAGCTGATGCACTACGGCGTCGAGGGCACCCACTTCACGTACAACAAGGATGGCGACCCGGTCGCCACCGAGACCGGCCTGATCGACTCCAAGACCAATCTGCCCTTCCCCTACCTGATGGACGCGCCGCAGCCGCTGTACTTCCCCGGCTTCCCCGACCTCACGAAGCGGCTGCACGCCTGGGAGAAGAAGGTCGTCCCGCTCCTCGTGCCGGACGACCACTGGGGCCTGATGTCGGAGACGTTCAACCGGCAGGGCGCCACGATGCAGCAGATCATCGAGGACGGCGTGACGGCGGTCGTCTCCGGCCGCAAGAAGCTCTCCGACTGGGACGGCATCCACGCGAAGTGGCGGTCGCAGGGCGGCAAGCGGGCCGCGGAGGAGTTCCTCGAGGAGTACGAGGCCGCGCACTGACCCGGCGGTCGGGCGCGCGATGATGGGTCCGGGGCGGGGCGCCGCGCGGTGCATGCCGCATGAGCAACTCCGCCCCGGGACCGGCGGGTTGGCCGCCGGTCGGTGTTCGGGCCAGGGAGACACAGTGGGTGAGCGGGTCACCATCCGCGAGGTGGCCGCACGCGCGGGCGTCTCGGTAGCGACCGTCTCGCGGGTCCTCGCGGGCAACTACCCGACGTCCACGGCGTCGCGCGCCAAGGTGCTGCGCGCGGTCAAGGATCTCGACTACGTCGCCAACGCGCACGCGCGCGCGTTGGCGGGCGCGGGCCGCAAGACGATCGCGGTGCTCATGTACGACGTGGTGGGGGCGTTCTACGCGCAGGTCGCGCAGGGCGTGGAGGTGGAGGCCGCGCAGCGGGGCCGGCTCACGCTCGTCGCGTCCACCGGCAGCGATCCGGCGCGCGAGCTGGCGCTGGTGCAGATGATGCGGGAGCAGGCCGCGGAGGCCGTGATGCTGGTGGGCGGCGCCGTCCAGGACGACGAGTACCGGCGGCGGATGGCGCGGTACGCGGAGGCGCTCGCCGCGGCGGGCTCCCGGCTCGTGCTGTGCGGACGCCCGGCGCCGACGCCCGACATGCCGGCGCTGGTCGTCGAGTACGACAACGAGGCGGGGGCCCACGCCGTCACCAGCCACCTGCTGGGCGCGGGCCACCGCAGGATCGCGCTGCTCGGCTACGAGCCGGGCAACACGACCGGCGAGGACCGTCTCGCCGGTTTCCTCCGGGCGCTGGACGACCACGGGGTGCCCCGGTCCGACGCGGTCCTGCACGGGACCGGGTTCGGGCAGAACCACGGCTACCAGGCGATGCGGGAGCTCCTCGCCGCGGCGGACGGGAGGCCGGAGTTCACGGCGGTCTTCGCGGGCGACGACCGCGCCGCGGCGGCGGCGATCATCGCACTGCGGGAGTACGGGATGCGGGTCCCGGAGGACATGTCGGTGGTCGGCTACAACGACGACCCGGTCGCGGCGGACATCACGCCCGGCCTGACGACCGTGCACATCCCCGCCGAGGAGATGGGCCGCACGGCGGTACGCCGCGCGCTTGCGGGCACGACGAGGACGGGCCAGGAACGCCATGTGCTGGGCACGCACATCGTGATCAGGGAGAGCGTACGAAGGGCTGCGCCTGGGACGTGACGTCCGGGGCGGTGCGACGGGTGACGTATGGGGTGGTGCGACGTGATGTCCGGGGTGGTGCGACGTGACGTACGGGTCTCCGCCGCGCTCCTCAAGAGGGCCCCCTCGCCACGGTCGCCGTCGTCAGTACCGACCACGCCAGCACCACCAGCCACACCGCGATGCCCAGCACCTGGAGCCGCTGCCCGGTCCCGAGCCCCCAGGTCCCCCGCCCCGCCTCGAACGCCGCGATGGACGTCAGCGTCCAGCACGTGGCGGCCAGTTCGAGCACGACCACGCCCGGACCGAGACGGGCCAGCGCACACCGCGCGGACGGCGCGGACCGCGCCCCCTCGCCCCGCCGCGCGGCCACCGTGAGCAGCACCATGGCGACCAGCGCCGCCGTGACCGCCAGGCCGCTGCTGACCACGTGCGCGGAGTGCGTCCACGGGACGGCGCCCGCTCCCTCGCGCGCGACGCACCCGGCGTCGGCGGTCGGCGTACAGCTCAGCGGCAGCCGCGAGTCGGCCGCGGTGGCGGCGCCGAACAGCGCGAGGGCGGCCCAGCCCACCGCGGACCACCGCCCCGCGCGCGGGAGCCACCTCAGCGCGCCCAGCGCCGCCGCGAGGGCCAGGAGCCCCGCCAGGAGGTCCGCGGTGCGGTAGAAGGCCCCGTACGGCCGGCCGGAGGCGGCGAGTTCGCTGACGTACGAGGTGCGCGGCGAGAGCCCCGTCGGCAGGAAGGTCTCGGTGAGCCAGGCGCTGTAGGCGAGGGCGCCGACCAGGAGGAGGACGGCGAGGACGCGCGCGAGTGCCGGGCCGCGCCGCAGCCCCCGCCCCGCTCGCCAGGGTTGCTGCGGGGCCATGGACGCGGCTGCCGTCGTCGAGGGGGAGAACGGGTCAGAGATACTTTTCAGGCGCATGTGCCGACCGATGTTCGGGGTGGATCCAGCTGGGTTTGCGGTACTTGAGAAAGGCCGCGGGGGCCAGGACACCGAGCGCGAGGAGGCCGCCGCCGACGATCAGCAGGTAGCGCCACAGGGGGCCCTCGCCGAACTGGTCGGGCGGTACGAAGCCGATGGCCAGCGCCACGACCGAGGCGACGAAACCGACCGTGGCGACGAAGGTCACGGCGGGCACCACGAAGCCGCGCTCCACCTCCGGCTGCGCCTTCCGCAGCCGGACGACGGCGACGAACATCAGCAGGTACGCGATGAGGTAGATCTGCACGGTGATGACCGAGAACATCCAGTAGGCACTGGAGACGTCGGAGCTGAAGGCGTAGAGGACGCCGATCAGGGTCGTCACGACGCCCTGCGCGACCATGATGTTCCGGGGGACGCCCGCCTTGTTGAACTTCTGCAGGACGGGCGGCAGATAGCCCTCCTGCCGCGCCAGCGTCACCAGCCCCTTCGCGGGCCCGGCGAGCCAGGTCAGCATGCCGCCGAGCGCGGCCGCCACGAGCATGACGCCGACGACCTTCGTCAGCCAGCCGACGTGGAAGTGGTCGAAGAAGGCCTGGAAGGCCTGCATCAGCCCTGCGGTGAGGCTGAGCTCCTTCGACGGCATGACCCAGCTGATGGCCAGGGCCGGAAGGATGAAGATCAGCAGGACCAGGCCGGTGGCGAGGAAGATCGAGCGCGGGTACTGGGAGCGCGGGTGGCGCAGCGACGACACATGGACGCCGTTCATCTCCATGCCCGCGTAGGAGAGGAAGTTGTTGACGATGAGGACCAGGCTGGCGAGGCCGGTCCACGGGGGCAGCCAGTGCTCGGTGCTCATGGGGGCCGCGGACGGATTGCCCTGCCCCAGGAAGACGAGTCCGAGGACGACGAGGACGACGCCGGGGACGAGGGTGCCGATGACGAGACCGAGGGAGGAGAGACCGGCGACGGTCCTGGTCCCCCGGCAGGTGATCCAGACGCCCGTCCAGTAGATGACGACGATGACGAGCGCCACGTAGGGGCCGTTCTCGGCGAGGTCCGGATGGATGACGTACGCGAACGTCGAGGCGACGTAGGCGAGCAGGCTCGGGTAGTACGCGATGGTCATGGCGAACTGGCACCACACGGCGAGGAACCCGAGCGGCTTGCCCAGCGCCTCGCTCACCCAGCGGTAGATGCCGCCGGACCACCCGGAGGCGAGTTCGGCACCGACGAGCGCGGTGGGCAGCAGGAAGACCACGGCGGGCAGCAGGTAGAGGAAGACCGCCGCGAGGCCGTAGATGGCCATCGAGGGCGACGGGCGCAGGCTGGCCACGGAGGCGGTGGTCATGAGGGCGAGCGTCACCCAGGAGATGAACTGCCGCGGAATGGCAGGGTCCGGTTCCGGCAGCTCCCCTTCATGGATTTGTACCGGTTCGTCCTGACGTGTCATGCGCTCATGATCGTCGGAGTGCCGGGGGGCCGCATGTCGCCGGATACCCGGTGGGGGTAGGGTTCGCGGCATGGCGAGGACGCGGAGCCGCACGGGGTACGGGCAGTTGCTGCTGCTCGCCGCGCTGCTCTTCGGGATCGTGACGATGCATACGTTGGGGCATCCCTCGGGCGGTCACGAGGGCGCGGCCCCCGCGGCCGCGGCCGGGTCGTCGATGCCGACGGGGCGGCACCTCGGTGACGGCCATGAGCTCGGTGACCGCCACGACGTCGGTGGCCACGGCCTCGGTGAGCGCGGTCTCGGTGAGCGCGGTCTCGGTGAGCGCGGTCTCGGTGAGCGCGGTCTCGGTGAGCGCGGCGGCCGGATCGCGGTGACGGTCGCGTCCGACCCCGCGCCGCACGGCGGAATGAGCATGGATCCGCTGTCCGTGTGTCTGGCGGTGCTCGGCGGCTTCACGCTCCTCCTGCTCGTACGGGCCGGGCTGCTGCGTCCGGGCGGAACGCTCGCCCGGTCGCCCGCGCCCCGGCGGATCCGGCACGCCCTGCGGCCCAACCCGCCGCCGCCCCGCATACTCCTCGCCCACCTGTCGGTGCTGCGCATTTAGACCGCGCACCGGCCGTTCCGTGCTGCCCGCGGAAGTTCGCGGGGTCCCGAGGGGAACCCGCGGGCGTCGAGCGGTGCACCAGGAGCGGCAGATGCGTCCGTCTGCACGCACCACCACGACGAGGTGTCACCAGTCATGCCAGTTTCGCCAGACAGGTCGGTCCTGTCCGCCACGCCAGTCCCGCCGGCCGTGCCAGTCCCGTCGGCCACGCCAGTCCCGCCAGTCCCGCACGAAGACGTCACCCGCGCTCCGTACGCCCCCGCACGCCGCGCCCTGTTCGGCGCCGCGGCGGCCGTCGCCGGGGCCGGGCTCCTGTCGGCCTGTTCCGACTCCGACCCGGGCGGCGGCTCCGGGCACCACGGCCGAGGCGGCGCGCCCGGTCCCGAGGGCTATGTGGATCCGGCAGGCCCGGAGGTCGCGGCGGCCGAGAAGAAGCGCGGCCGGGGCGGCCGGGTCCGCGAGGTGCGGCTGACGGCCGTGGAGACGCGGCTCGACCTCGGCGGCCCCGAGGTCAGGACCTGGGCGTACGGGGACCGGCTTCCCGGCAGGGAGGTCCGTGTCACCGCGGGCGACACCCTGGCCCTCACCCTCGCCAACCACCTCCCGCAAGCCACGTCGCTGCACTGGCACGGCATCGCCCTGCGCAACGACATGGACGGCGTCCCCGGCCTCACCCAGAAGAGCATCCGCCCCGGCGCGGACTTCACCTACCGCTTCGCGGTGCCGGACCCGGGGACGTACTGGTTCCATCCGCACTCCGGCACCCAGCAGGACCGCGGCCTGTACGCCCCCTTGATCGTCGAGGACCCGAAAGAGCCACTGCGGTACGACAAGGAGTGGGTGATCGTCCTGGACGACTGGGTCGACGGGGTGGACGGCTCGACCCCGGACGGCGTCCTCGCGGAGCTGAGCGGCGGCATGCCGGGCCACGACATGGGCGGCGGCGGACACGGCAGCGGACACGGCAGCGGACACGGGGGCGGCCACGACATGGCGGACATGTCCCGGCGGACCGCGCCCTCCCCCGGTTCGCCCGAGCCGTCCGGGCCGGCCGGTCCCTCCCGGATGATGATGGGCGCCCGGAGCGAGTTGCTCGGCGGTGACGCGGGCGACGTCGCGTATCCGCACCACCTGATCAACGGCCGTACGGCGAAGGCGCCTTCGCAGTTCCGCGCCCGCCCCGGCGACCGCATCCGGCTGCGCCTCATCAACGCCGGCGGCGACACCGCCTACCGCGTGGCGCTGGGCGGCCACGCGATGACGGTGACGCACACGGACGGCTCGCCCGTGCGGCACGCGACGACGGACGCGCTGCTCCTCGGCATGGGCGAGCGGTACGACGTCCTGGTCACCGCCGAGGACGGCGTCTTCCCGCTGACCGCGGTGGCCGAGGGCAAGAAGGCGGCGGCGCTCGCGGTGCTGCGCACGGGCGTCGGCCGCGCGCCGACGGCGTCGGTCCGCCCCGCGGAGCTGCGGGGGCGGCTCCTGACGGCCGACAAGCTGCGGGCGCACGCGTCGGTCGCTCTGCCGGCCCGCGAACCCGACCGCACGATCAGGCTCCGGCTGACCGGCGGCATGGCCGCGTACGACTGGGCGTTCGACGGGAAGCCCTACTCCCCCGACCGGCGCCTCCCCGTCCGCGCGGGCGAGCGGGTCCGCCTCGCCTTCGCCAACACGACGGCGATGTGGCACCCCGTCCATCTGCACGGCCACACGTTCGCCCTGGCGGGGACGGCGGCCGGGCCCCGCAAGGACACCGCGATCGTCCTGCCGAACGGCACCCTGTCGGTGGACTTCGACGCGGACAACCCGGGCCAGTGGATGATCCACTGCCACAACGTCTACCACGCGGAGGCAGGCATGATGACGGTGCTCGGCTACCGCCACTAGCCCCCTCGGAGGGCGGCACGGGGTGCCTCGCGCGGGGCGCCCCCCATCCGTCCCCCAGGACATCGCGTCGCTCTGACGATTACACTGGCCGGGTGCCTCAACTACGCCTCGCCCTGAATCAGATCGACTCGACCGTCGGCGATCTCGCCGGGAACACCGAGGCGATCGTCCGCTGGACCCGGCACTCCGCCGAGCAGGGGGCGCATCTCGTCGCGTTCCCCGAGATGGTGCTGACGGGCTATCCCGTCGAGGACCTCGCCCTGCGGTCGTCCTTCGTGCACGCCTCGCGGCGGGCGCTGCGCGCGCTCGCCGTGCGGCTGCGGGACGAGGGGTTCGGGGAGCTGCCGGTCGTCGTCGGGTATCTCGACCGCACCGAGGAGGCCAAGCCGAAGTTCGGCCAGCCGGCCGGCGCCCCGCGCAACGCGGGCGCCGTGCTGCACCGCGGTGAGGCGGTCCTGACGTACTCCAAGCACCACCTCCCCAACTACGGCGTCTTCGACGAGTTCCGCTACTTCGTGCCGGGCGAGACCCTGCCGATGGTGCGGGTGCACGGCGTGGACGTGGCGCTCGCCATCTGCGAGGACCTCTGGCAGGACGGCGGCCGGGTCCCGGCGGCCCGCACCGCGGGGGCGGGGCTGCTGCTCTCCATCAACGCCTCGCCGTACGAGCAGAACAAGGACGACCAGCGACTCGAACTCGTCCGCAAGCGGGCCCAGGAGTCCGGCTGCACCACCGCGTACCTCGCGATGACCGGCGGGCAGGACGAGCTGGTCTTCGACGGCGACTCGATCGTCGTCGACAAGGACGGCGAAGTCGTCGCGCGGGCCCCGCAGTTCTCCGAGGGATGCGTCGTGCTCGACCTGGAGCTGCCGGCCGCCGCGCCGGAGCCGCCCGCCGGGGTCGTCGACGACGGGCTGCGCATCGAGCACGTCACGCTCTCCGCGGAGCCGCTGCCGGCGTACGACGCGGAGCTCACCGGCGGGTACGCCGAGCGGCTCGACGACGCCGAGGAGGTGTACTCGGCGCTGGTCGTAGGGTTGCGCGCGTACGCCGCGAAGAACGGGTTCGGGAGCGTCCTGATCGGCCTGTCCGGCGGCATCGACTCGGCGCTCACCGCCGCCATCGCCTGCGACGCGCTCGGCGCACGGAACGTGTACGGCGTCGCCATGCCGTCCCGCTACTCCTCCGAGCACTCCCTCGGCGACGCGGAGGAGCTGGCCCGGCGCACGGGCCTGAACTTCCGTACCGTGCCGATCGCGCCGATGTTCGACGCGTACATGGGCTCGCTCGGGCTCTCCGGCCTCGCCGAGGAGAACCTGCAGTCCCGGCTGCGCGGCACGATGCTGATGGCGCTCTCCAACCAGGAGGGCCACATCGTCCTCGCGCCGGGCAACAAGTCCGAGCTGGCGGTGGGGTACTCGACGCTGTACGGCGACTCCGTCGGCGCGTACGGCCCGATCAAGGACGTCTACAAGACGGCGGTCTTCCGGCTCGCGAAGTGGCGCAACCGCGCGGCGCAGGAGCGGGGGCAGACGCCGCCGATCCCGGAGAACTCCATCAGCAAGCCGCCGAGCGCCGAGCTCCGCCCCGACCAGGTCGACACGGACTCGCTCCCCGACTACCCGGTCCTTGACGCGATCCTGGAGCTCTACGTCGACCGCGACCAGGGCGCCGACGCGATCGTGGCCGCCGGCCATGACCGGGAACTCGTCACCAGGACGCTGCGGATGGTGGACACGGCCGAGTACAAGCGGCGCCAGTACCCGCCGGGGACGAAGATCTCCGCGAAGGGCTTCGGCAAGGACCGGCGGCTGCCGGTCACCAACCGCTGGCGCGAGTCCGCCTCCGGCTGAGGTGGGCGGTCTCGAGTCGCCGCTTCGCGGCGGATCTTTTCCCACCCGCCCACCCGTTTGCCCCGCACCGCACGGGGCTGTAGGGGCGCCTGATGTCAGTGGTGGGCCGGCTGGCGCTGCTCCGACGATGAAGCCACCACGCGCTCCGTACCCGGCACGGGGCCCCTCCGCAGGTCCACCGCGTACGCCACGCCCGCCACCGCGAGGCCGAGGACCGCGAGGAGGGCGCCGGTCACCGCCGGCGACGTCACGCCGAAGCCCGCCGCGAGGGCGAGGCCGCCGATCCAGGCACCGCCCGCGTTGGCGAGGTTGAACGCGCCCTGGTTGGCGGACGAGGCCAGCGAGGGGGCCGCCGACGCCTTCTCCATGACCATGAGCTGCAGCGGCGAGCCCGTGGTGAACGCCGCCATGCCGAGCAGCGCCACGCCGACCGCCGCGCTCCAGGCCGCGCCCATGAGCAGCGGGAAGAAGGCCAGGACCACGGCCAGCGAGATCAGGCCGCCGAAGAGCGTGCCGCGCAGGGAGTGGTCGGCGAGGCGCCCGCCCAGCAGGTTGCCCGCCGTCGCGCCCACGCCGAACAGCGCGAGGAGCAGGGTGACGCTGGACTCGGCGTAGCCCGCCGCGTCGGTCAGCATCGGCGTGATGTAGCTGTACGCGGAGAAGAGCGCGCCGAAGCCGGCGACCGTGGTGCCGAGCGCCAGCCACACCGGGGTGCTGCGCAGCGCCCGCAGCTCGCCGCGCAGGCCGGCCCCGTCACCGTGCCCGTGGTCCGCGGGGACCAGCAGGGCGAGCGCGGCGATGGCCGCGAGCCCGATGGCGCTCACCGCGAGGAACGTGGCGCGCCAGCCGAGCTGCTGGCCCATGGCGGTGGCCACCGGGACGCCCACGATGTTGGCGACGGTCAGGCCGAGGAACATCAGCGAGACCGAGCGGGCCTTGCGCTCCGGCCCGACGAGCCCGGTGGCGACGACCGCGCCGACGCCGAAGAAGGCGCCGTGCGGCAGTCCGCTCAGGAAGCGGGCGGCCATCAGGAGGTGGTAGTCGGGGGCGGCCGCGGACAGCGCGTTGCCGACGACGAAGAGCACCATCAGGCCGATGAGGACGCGGCGGCGCGGGAGGCGTGCGGTGACGGCGGCGAGCAGCGGGGCGCCGATGACCACGCCCAGCGCGTACGCGGAGACCAGGTGACCGGCGGTGGGGATGGATATGTGCAGGTCGTCGGCGACGTTGGGCAGTAGGCCCATCATCACGAACTCGGTCGTGCCGATGCCGAAGGCGCCCACGGCGAGGGCGAGCAGGGCCAGGGGCATGAAGAAGTACCTTCCACGGAGAACAGGGGGGTGTACGGAGAGCGGGGCATCCGTAAGTTCACGTACGGAACAAACTCATCCGTACCGAGTATTCCGTGGGGCCGCGACGGAAACGGACTCAGGAGGAGAGGTCGACCCGGGCCGCGATCGGCAGGTGGTCGCTGGCCGTCTCCGGCAGCGTCCAGGAGGAGACCGGCTCGACGCCCTTGACCATGATCTGGTCGATGCGCGCCATCGGGAACGACGCCGGCCAGCTGAAGCCGAAGCCGTCGCCCGCCGCGCCCTGCGTGGAGCGCATCTGCGAGGTCACGCCGTTCAGCGCGCGGTCGTTCATCGTGCCGTTGAGGTCGCCGAGGAGGATGACCTTGCCGAGCTTCTCGTCGCCGATGGCCTCGCCGAGCGCGTCGGCGCTGTTGTCGCGCTGGTTGGCGGTGAAGCCCGCGTCGAGCTTCACCCGCACCGACGGCAGGTGCGCGACGAAGACGGCGACCCGGCCCTTGGGCGTGTCGACCGTGGTGCGCATCGCGCGGACCCAGCCCAGCTTGATGTCGACGGGCCTGGTGTCGCTCAGCGGGTACTTGCTCCAGAGGCCGACGGTGCCCTTCACGGCGTGGTACTTGTACTCGCCCGCCAGGGCCTTCTCGTACGTCGGGACGGCCGAGGCGGTGAGCTCCTCCAGGGCGATCACGTCCGCGCCGGAGGCGACGACGTCCTGGGCGGTGCCGGTCGGGTCGGGGTTGTCCGCGTTCACGTTGTGCGTGGCCACGGTGAGGTCGCCGCCGGTGGCCGACTTGCCGGTGATCAGGCCGCCGAAGGAGTTGATCCAGATGATCAGCGGAAGCAGCAGGGCGATCAGCGCGGTGGCGGACTTGCGCACCACCGCGACGACGAGCAGCACCGGGATGAAGAAGCCGAGCCAGGGCAGGAAGGTCTCGGTCAGACTGCCGAGGTTGCCCACGTTGTTGGGGATCTGCGCGTGGAAGAGCATCACCAGGGCGAGCAGGACCGCGGCTCCCGCCGTGACCAGGCCGCGCCGCCAGATGCCCGGGTCGTTCCGCCAGCCGTCGAGCAGCCGGCGCAGTCGGGACCCCGGACGGTCGGGACCCGAGCCGTCGCTGCCGGTCTCCGTCATATACGCCTGCGCCATGCTGTCGTCGCCTCACTGCCTGCCGTGCACACCGTCTGCCCCGCCCCTGAAACCCTAGGCGATGATCGGGTGTCGTCCCTGCCGTCCGCGACGGCCGTACAGGCTCTGGGACGAACAGGGCGGCGCGGCGGGTTCCGGATCAGCGGGCGGGAACGCCCTCTGTGACGAAACGCGCACAACCGTCACCGGCCGCCCCCGGCGTCCGCGGCTCAGCCCGCGGGACGCAGCCCGACCAGCACCGAGTCGACTATCCGCTCCGCCAGATGGTCGTCGAGCGGCGCGCCGGGCCGCAGGATCGTGCGCAGCAGCATGGGGCCCACGAAGAGGTCGCTGGCGGTCTCCACGTCGATGTCGGCGCGCAGTTCGCCGCCGGCGACGCCTCGCCGCAGCACATCGAGCATCATGCGGCGGCGGGGCGCGACGACCGTCTCCTGGTAGGCCTCCGCCAGCTTGGGCAGGGCCTTCATCTGGGCGAA
Source organism: Streptomyces sp. NPDC041713 (assembly GCF_055591085.1). Lineage (NCBI taxonomy): Bacteria > Bacillati > Actinomycetota > Actinomycetes > Kitasatosporales > Streptomycetaceae > Streptomyces > Streptomyces sp. NPDC041713. The sequence continues at coordinate 523,734 of NZ_JBVIZY010000001.1, read as the reverse complement.
GACGTTGTGCAGGAGCGCGGAGGAGCGCAGGGTGAGGCCGCGCCTGCGCAGGCTCTCCAGGATGCGGACGAGGTCGTCGCGCATCGAGGTGCCCGGCAGCTCGGGGTCGGGCTCCTCGAAGGCGCGCAGCACGTCGACGAAGAGGGATTCCCTGCCGTCCCAGCGCCGGTAGATGGTGGCCTTGCCGACGCCGGCTGTGCGGGCGATCCGCTCGATGGAGAGCTCGGGGAGCGGCACGCCGTCCTCCAGGAGGCGCACCACGCCCTCGATGATCGCCTGCTCCACGGCCTCGCTCCGGGGCCTGCCCCGGCCGGTCCGGGCGGCCCGGGCGGCGGGCACCCCCTTGGCGGTGTCGCCCTGCTCCGCGACCCGCACGCCCTTGTGGACCACGTCGTCACTCCCTCACTCGCGCCGGCTGCCCCGCCGATTCTCCCTCAGCGCCCGGTGGCGCCCACCGGCTCGGACTTCTCCTGCTCCGGCCCCTCCTCGCGGGGCAGGCGCCCCGGCAGGAAGAGGAAGACGATCAGCGCGCCGATCACGGCGACGCCCGCGCCCCACACCGCCGTGACGTGCATGGCGTGCAGGAACGAGTCGTTGGCGGCGCTCACCAGGGGCTCGCCCTTGGGGCCGAGCTTCGCGGCGACGCCGAGGGTCGCCTCGATGGACTCCCCCGCGGTGTGCCGGAGCCCGGCGGGCAGCACGGTCAGCTTGTCCTCGACGCCGTTGCGGTACGCCGTGGAGAGCACGGAGCCGAGCACCGCGATGCCGAGGGCGCCGCCGACCTGGCGGAAGGTGTTGCTGAGCGCGGAGGCGGAGCCGGCCTTCTCGCGCGGCAGGGCCTGCATGATCACGACGCTGGTGGGCGTCATGATGTGCGCCATGCCGGTGCCCATCAGGAAGAAGACGACCTCCAGGAGCCAGATCGGCGTGTCGGTCTCGAAGAGCGTGAAGGCCGTCAGCATCGCCGCCACCAGGAGCAGTCCCCCGGTGGTCACCGCCCGGACGCCGAAGCGGTCGACGACGAGGCGGGCGCGCGGGGCGAAGATGAGCTGGGCCGCGGCCAGCGGCAGCATCAGCAGACCGGTCTGCAGCGGCGAGTAGCCGCGCACGCTCTGGGTGTAGAAGACCGAGAAGAAGGTCACGCCCATGAGGGCGAAGAAGACCAGCGCTATGGCGCAGATCGCCGCGGAGAAGACCCGGTTCTTGAAGTACTTGATGTCGATCGACGGGTGGTCGCTGCGCTTCTCGTGCAGCACGAAGGCGGCGAGCACGACGACGCCTGCGATGACGGTCCCGAGGACGACCGGGTCGGTGAAGTCGGCGAGCTGGCCGCCCTTGATGATGCCGTAGACGAGCAGCACCAGGCCGACGACGGAGAGCGCGACGCCGAAGAGGTCGATGCGGCCGGGGTTCGGGTCGCGGGAGTCCGGCACGAGCCAGATCATCAGCCCCAGGGCGATGATCACGATGGGGACGTTGACGAGGAAGACCGAGCCCCACCAGAAGTGGTCGAGCAGCACGCCGCCGGTGATGGGCCCGATGGCGATGGCGAGGCCGACGCCGCCCGCCCAGATGCCGATGGCCTTGGGCTGCTCGTCGCGCTCGAAGACGTTCATCAGGACGGCGAGGGTGGCGGGCATCACGAAGGCGGCGCCCAGGCCCATGATCGCGCGGAACGCGATGAGCTCGACGGGCGAGCCGGACTCCGCGGCGAGCGCCGAGCCGAGGCCGAAGACGACGAGCCCGGCGAGCAGGACCTTCTTGCGGCCGAGCCGGTCGCCGAGGAGTCCCGCGGTGAAGAGCAGGCCCGCGAAGACGAGCGTGTAGGCGTTGATCGCCCATTCCAGCTCGCTCTGGGTGGCCCCGAGGCCGGTGGGTTCGGGGGTGGAGATCGTCTTGATGGCGACGTTCAGGATCGAGTTGTCGAGCACCACGATCAGCAGGCTGAGCATCAGCACCCCGAGGATCGCCCACCGGCGCCGGTGCACGGCTTCCGGTATCCGGGAGGGGCTGGGGGTGGAGGTGGCGGGGGAGGACATGCGGTCCAGCGTAGACGCATTTCGATACGAGACCGTCTCGTATTGGAAATGCCTTGGGGTACGGAAGGGAAAGACTTTGCCCGGAACGAGAGCCGGGAAGGAGGACCGGACGGAGGACCGGAAGGAGGACCGGCGACGGACTAGCCCCGGAGCGGCACGTGGTGCCACCATGGAGGTGATCCGGGGACGCCGTCAGGGCGCCTCGAGATGACAGAAGGAGCCGTTGCGATGACGCAACTTTCGGCTGCCCAGACGAGCGCCGACGCCCGGCGGAGCCCCGACAGCAGCAAGGCGCTGTACGGCGGCAAGGGCACTCGGCGCATCACTGTGCGCGACATCACCGCCGCCAAGGAGCGCGGCGAGAAGTGGCCCATGCTCACCGCCTACGACGCGATGACCGCGTCCGTCTTCGACGAGGCGGGCATCCCCGTCATGCTCGTCGGCGACTCGGCGGGCAACTGCCACCTCGGGTACGAGACGACCGTGCCCGTCACCCTCGACGAGATGACCATGCTGTCGGCCGCGGTCGTACGGGGCACGAGCCGCGCCCTGATCGTCGGCGACCTGCCGTTCGGCTCCTACCAGGAGGGCGCCGTGCAGGCGCTGCGGTCGGCGACCCGGCTGGTGAAGGAGGCGGGCGTCGGCGCGGTCAAGCTGGAGGGCGGCGAACGCTCCCTGGCCCAGACCGAGTTGCTGGTCCAGTCCGGCATCCCCGTCATGTCCCACCTCGGCCTGACGCCGCAGTCCGTGAACACCATGGGCTACCGCGTGCAGGGCCGCGGCGACGAGGCGGCGCACCGGCTCCTGAACGACGCGAAGGCGGCGCAGGACGCGGGCGCGTTCGCGGTCGTCCTGGAGCTGGTCCCCGAGGAGCTGGCGGCCGAGGTCACCCGCTCCCTGCACATCCCGACCGTCGGCATCGGCGCGGGCGCGGCGTGCGACGCGCAGGTCCTGGTCTGGACGGACATGCTCGGCCTGACCGGCGGCAACATGCCGCGCTTCGTGAAGCAGTACGCGGATCTGCGGGGCGTGATGTCCGGCGCGGCGAAGGCGTTCGCGGAGGACGTGGTGGGCGGGGCGTTCCCGGCGGCGGAGCACGCGGTGCACTGAGGCCGTGGGGCGGGCCGATCGGTGGCCGCCCCCCATTGACCATCGCGGCACCATGGCAGCCCGCCGATTTCCCCCGTCGGCGGGCTGCCCTTTTCTCGCCCCTGGGCGGTTGGGGGGTACGGGGCGGGGGGCCGGGGCCGGGGTGGTCGGGAGGGTTGCCGTGACCCTGCGGCTCGGGCTGCCCTGTTCCGCCGCTTCGCGGCGGTTTCTTCCCCACCCACCCACCCGTTTACCCCGCACCGCACGGAACCGTAGGGAAGCTGGCCGCCGCGAAGCGGCGGAAGCCCCTACCCGCACCAGACGGTGCCGGGTAAACGGGCGGGTGGGTGGGATACATCGCCGCGAAGCGGCGGGAGCTCCTACCCGCACCAGACGGTGCCGGGTGAACGGGCGGGTGGGTGGGATACATCGCCGCGAAGCGGCGGGAGCTCCTACCTGCACTAGGCGGTGCCGGGTGAACGGGTGGGTGGGTGGGATGGATCCGCCGCGAAGCGGCGGGACAGGGGGCGCCCCCCACCGGCCGGACCCCCGTCAGGACCCCGTCGGGACCCTGTCGGCAGGATGTCGGTGGTTTGTCGGTGGCAGCTGGCACCTTATGACGCATGACGCGAATCGACATGAACCCCGGCGGCGCAGGGAGCGCGGTCACCGTAAGGGGACTGGTCAAGCACTACGGCGAGACCAAGGCACTGGACGGCGTGGACCTCGACGTACGAGAGGGCACCGTGCTCGGCGTGCTCGGCCCCAACGGCGCCGGCAAGACGACCCTCGTACGCTGCCTCTCCACCCTCGTCACCCCGGACTCCGGCACCGCGCTGGTCGCCGGGTACGACGTGTTCCGCCAGCCCCGCCAACTGCGCCGCGTGATAGGCCTGACCGGCCAGTACGCCGCGGTGGACGAGAAGCTGTCGGGGCGCGAGAACCTCTACATGATCGGGCGGCTGCTCGACCTGTCCCGCAAGGAGGCCCGGTCCCGTGCCGACGGGCTCCTTGAGCGGTTCTCGCTCACCGACGCGGCCAAGCGGCCCGCGAGCACGTACTCCGGCGGTATGCGCCGCCGGCTCGACCTCGCGGCGTCCATGATCGGCAGCCCCGCCGTGCTCTACCTGGACGAGCCGACGACCGGCCTGGACCCCCGTACCCGTAACGAGGTGTGGGCCGAGGTCAAGCGGATGGTCGGCGACGGCGTGACCGTACTGCTCACCACGCAGTACATGGAGGAGGCCGAGCAGCTGGCCTCCGCGCTGACCGTCATCGACCGCGGCAAGGTCATCGCCAACGGCGGCATCGAGGAGCTGAAGGCGAAGGTCGGCGGCCGCACGCTGCGGGTCCGCCCGGCCGACCCGCTGGAGCTGCGCCCGCTGGCGAACGCCCTCGACGCCCTGGGCCTGACCGGCCTCGCCACCTCGACGGTCGACGTCGAGTCCGGCACGGTCCTCGTCCCGATCCTCAGCGACGAGCAGCTGACCGCCGTGGTCGGCGCGGTCACCGCGCGCGGCATCACGATCGGCTCGATCGCCACCGAACTGCCCAGCCTGGACGAGGTGTTCCTGTCCATCACCGGCCAGAAGGCCAGTGCCCCGCAGGACGCCCGCCCCACCGAGAACGAACTCGAGGAGGTCGCCGTATGAGCGCCACCACTCTCGCGGCCCCCCTCACGGCGGGCCAGGACGACGCCCGCATCGGTCTGCGCGCCCACGTCCGGCACACCGGCGCCCTGGTCCGCCGCAATTTGCTGTGGATCCGCCAGGACCCGGAGTCGATGTTCGACGCCGTCCTGATGCCGATCGTCTTCACGCTGCTCTTCGTCTACGTCTTCGGCGGTTCCATCGGACAGGCGCTCGGCGGTGGTCAGGACCAGTACGTGCAGTACGTGGTGCCCGGCATGATGGCGATGATGAGCATGAACATCGCCATGGCGGTGGGCACCGGCTTCAACCAGGACTTCCAGAACGGCATCATGGACCGCTTCCGGACCCTGCCGATCGGCCAGGGCTCGGTGCTCTTCGCCAAGATCGTGGTGGAGCTGATGCGGCTGCTCATCGCGACGACGATCATGATGATCGTCGGTGTCCTGGTGGGCTTCGACATCACCAACTGGGGCGGTCTGCTCGCCTCCGTGGGCCTCTCCGCGCTGTTCGGCACGTCCATCATGTGGATCTTCCTGGTGCTCGGCGTCGCGATGAAGAGCGCCCAGTCGGTGCAGGCGATGGGCTTCCTGGTCCTGATGCCGCTGCAGTTCGGCTCGTCGATCTTCGCTCCGACGCAGTCGATGCCCGGCTGGCTGCAGGGCTTCACCGACTACAACCCGCTCTCCTCGCTCGCGGACTCCGCGCGCGGTCTGATGGTCGGCGGCCCGGTCGCCCACGACCTGTGGGTGACGGTCGGCTGGTCGGTGGTGCTCACCCTGGTGATGGCGCCGATCGCGATCCACAAGTTCCGTACGAAGAACTGACGGTTCCGCACGAAGAGCCGACGCGCGGCGTCACAGGGTGCACAGGGCGGCGGCCTCCTCCAGGGAGAGCCCGCCGCCCTGTGCGTACGCCGCTTCGTATGCGTCGGCGCCGAGCGCGGCCCGCGCCTGCCGCTCCGCGCCCTCCCGGATCTCCCGCTCCATCGTGTTGGCGATGTGCCACGGCGGCAGCTCGCGGTCGGCGGTGCCGAGGAGGCGCGCCGCGTCCCGTGCGCGGGCGGTGTCGGCGGCCGAGAGGGCGAGGGCCGTGATCCACAGATGGACGGAGACCATGTTCGGGGCGACCATCCGCGACAGTGGGTCGAGGGCCTTGTCGAAGGCGGTGCGCGCCTTGCCGACGCTCTCCTCGTACCGGCCGTCCAAGGTGTCCAGCCAGGCCCCGATGCCGAGCACCGAGCCCTCGAAGACGGCGAAGCCGATGGCGCTGAACTCCTCCCCCAGCAACCGGAGTTGCTCGCGCGCCTCGCCGAAGCGGCCGGTGCGGCCGAGCGCGATGGCGAGGAAGAGCCGGGCGGCGGGCATGGCCTCGCCCACGTGGTGGCGGCCGGGGTTGGCGATGATCTCCCGCAGCATCGCCTCGCCCCGCTCGAACTCGTCCCGCCGCTCCGGCGCGTCCGTCATGAGCGAGCCGAGCCGGGCCTTGAGCAGGGAAACCTGGGCCTGCGCGCCGAGCCGCTCGGCGTGGTCGACGGCGGACCAGAAGTCCTCGGCGGCCAGGGCCAGTTCTCCGCGCCGCTCGCGTGCCTCGCCGCGCGCGGAGAGCGCCTCGGCGACCCCCCACACGTCGCCGAGCTCCTGGAAGATCCGCAGCGCCTCGTCCGCGTCACGGATGGCGTCGCCGGCCCAGTCGGTGCGGTTGGCGAGCATGTTGGCGCGCATCTGCAGGGCCGCGGCCAGCTCCCAGGCGAAGCCGAGCTCGCGGCAGGCGGTCACGGTCTCGTCGACAGTGACGCGCAGCGCCTCCATGTCGCCGCCGAGGAGCACGGCGAAGAACCAGAGGTTGCCGGGGGCCCGGCAGGTCTGCGGGAGGCCGGGGCGGTAGGCGGTACGGATGCCGCGCAGCTTCTGTTCGGCGGCCGGCGTCTGCCACAGCCCCACCGCGTCCAGGTCCATGCAGGCCAGGTGGAGCAGGTGCACCTCGCGGCGGGCCTCGACGAGGACGTCGGGGCGCATCGGCGGGGGCGCGGCCGTGCACGGCTCGTACAGCGGGGGCGCGGGGGCGACGGGCGGGGCGAAGGGGTCGGGGCCGAGGGCCATGGTCTCGCGGGACCAGGTGCGGGTCTCCAGGCGCAGACCGCGGATCTGCCAGTACCAGGACAGGGAGAGGACGAGGCAGAGCGCCTCCTGCTCGTCGCGGTCGGCGATCGCGTGCCGCAGGGCGGTGCGCAGGTTCTCGTACTCGGTCTCGAGGCGTTCCACGGCGGCGCGCTGTCCGTGGCCGCGCAGTTCCGGGTCGGTGGTTCTCGCGACCTCGCGGTAGTGCACGAGGTGCGCGCGTCCCGCGGCGGCCCGGTCGCCCGCCTCGTCGAGCCGCTCGCCCGCGTACTCCGCGACGGTCTCCAGGAGCCGGTAGCGCATGCCGCCGCCGGTCTGCGGCGAAGGGGCCGCGACGACAAGGGACTTGTCGACGAGCGAGCCGAGCAGGCCGGCAACGTCGTGGCCGCTCCCCGCGGCGGCGCAGACGTCTTCCGCGGCGGTGAGGTCGCAGCCGCCGGCGAAGACCGCGAGGCGCCGCAGGACGGTGCGCTCGGCCTCGTCGAGCAGTTCCCAGGACCAGTCGACGACGGCGCGCAGGGTCTGCTGGCGGGGCAGGACGGTACGGGCGCCGCTGGTGAGCAGCCGGAAACGGTCGTCCAGGCGGTCGGCGATCTGGCGCGGCGTGAGCATCCGCAGGCGGGCGGCGGCCAGTTCGATGGCGAGCGGAAGGCCGTCCAGTCTGCGGCAGATCTCGGCGGCGGCCGCCGGGTCCGCGTCGACGGTGAACCCGGGCTGCGCGGCGGCGCCCCGCTCGGCGAGGAGCCGCAGCGCGACGGGTTCGGGCAGCGGCTCGACGGGGCGCAGCAACTCGCCCGGTACGCCGAGGGGTTCGCGGCTGGTGGCGAGGATCGTGAGGCCGGGGCAGCGGGCGAGGAGCTCGTCGGCGAGGCGGGCGGCCGCGTCGATGACGTGCTCGCAGTTGTCGAGGACGATCAGCATGCGGCGCGCGGCGCAGTGCTCGACGAGACGGGCGAGGGGCTTCTCGCCCTGGCGCTCCGAGATGACCCGCATCTCCTCGGCGCCGGCGCCGCGCAGCACGGTCTCACGGGCGCCGAGCGCGGTGAGGACGGCGGCGGGGACGTCGTCCGGGTCCTCGACGGGGGCGAGTTCGGCGAGCCAGACACCGTCGGGGAGGCCGGCGCCGACGGCCTCGGCGGCCTCCTGCGAGAGCCGCGTCTTGCCGGCGCCGCCGGGCCCGAGCAGCGTGACGAGCCGGGCGCGGCCGAGGTCGCCGCGCAGCGCGTCGATGTCGCCCTCGCGGCCGACGAAGGAGGTGAGGCGGGCGCGCAGGTTGCCGGGCACCCGGGCCGGCGCGGGGGCGACGGTCTCCCGCAGCAACTCCTCGTGCAGGGCGCGCAGTTCGGGTCCCGGGTCGGCGCCGAGCCGGTCCGCGATGTCGGTGCGCACCCGCTCGTACGCGTCGAGCGCCTCCGCCGGACGTCCGGTGTCGCGCAGCGCGCGCAGCCGCAGGGCCTGCAGGGGCTCGTCGAGGGGGTGGGCCTCGCAGAGCTCGACGAGCTCGGGCAGGACCTGTTCCGCCCGACCGAGGGCGAGGGCGGCGCCGGCGCGGGCGCGCCGCGCGTCGAGGTGGCGGGCCTCCCAGCGGGCGCCGTCCGCGGCACGTTCGGGCAGGTCGGCGAGGGGCTGACCGGTCCACAGGGCGAGCGCGTCGGCCAGCACGGCGGAGGCCTTCGCCGCATCGCCGTCGGCGAGGGCGCGGCAGCCCTCGCCCACCAGGCGGTCGAAGCGGAAGACGTCCACGTCGTCGGGGCGCGCGTCGAGCCGGTAGCCGCCGTCCACCGAGGCGACGGCGTCCGCGCCGAGGGCCCTGCGGAGCCGGCCGACCAGCGCCTGCAGGGCGCCCGTCGCGTCGGCGGGCGGCTCGGCGGCCCACACGTCGTCGACGAGGGCCGAGGCGGGCACGGTGTGGCCCGCCCGCAGCGCGAGCGCCGCCAGCAGGGCGCGCAGGCGTGCGCCGCCGACGGGAACGGGGGTTCCGTCGGGGCGGACAGCTTGGGTCGGCCCTAGGACGCGGTAACGCACTGGCCCATTGTCCCTGTCGTGACGCGGATCCGGTGCGGCGGGTGTTTTCGTGACCCCGCGTCTTCCTCTTGCCGTAGGAGCCACGAGCCCGCCCACCCGTTTGCCCCGCACCGCACCGCCCCGCCGGAGCAAGGCAACCCCCGCCCGCGGAACCCGCGCCCCGCCGCGCGACGTTCTCACCGTGTGTGATCGGTACAACCGTGTGCAACCGGTACGGTCGGGCACTCCAGGCCGTCGGACTCCAGGAGCCCCGCCCATGACCACCGCCCCCATCCGCCGCAGCGACCGGCGGATCAGCCCCGTCTTCCTGGGGATCGTCGCCGTGGCGGCGGTCTCCGGCTGGGCCGCCTGGACCGGCTTCGCCGACCACCCCGGAATCGCCGTCTTCCTCTTCGTGACGGCCGCCTGGATCGTCTCGCTCTGCCTGCACGAGTACGCGCACGCCCGTACCGCCCTGCACAGCGGAGACATCTCCATCGGCGCGAAGGGGTATCTGACCCTGAACCCGCTCGCCTACACCCACGCCCTGCTCAGCATCGTGCTGCCCGTACTGTTCGTGATCATGGGCGGCATCGGCCTGCCCGGCGGCGCGGTCTTCATCGAGCGGGGCCGGATCCGGGGCCGCTGGAGGCACAGCCTGATCTCGGCCGCGGGCCCGCTGACGAACGTGGTCTTCGCGCTGGTCTGCACGGCGCCGTTCTGGCTCGATGCCCTGGACGGCATTCCGGCCGCGTTCCGCTACGCGCTCGCGTTCCTCGCGCTGCTCCAGGTGAGCGCGGCGATCCTGAACTTCCTGCCCGTCCCCGGCCTGGACGGCTACGGCGTGATCGAGCCCTGGCTCTCGCCCGGGGTGCGCCGCCAAGTGGAGCCGTTCGCGCCGTTCGGTCTCCTCGCCGTCTTCGCCGTGCTGTGGATCCCGGAGATCAACCACGCGTTCTTCGACGCGGTCGACGCGATCCTGCGCGGCCTGGGCGTCAGCGAGTGGGACACCTCGTGGGGCCACTCGCTGTACCAGTTCTGGGACGGCTCCCAGGAGGCCCCGCCGGCGCTGTCCCTCAGTTCGTAGGCGTCGCGGACGGCCCGGCGGCGGCCGCCGCGCCGCGCCGCGCGTCCCGCTGCGCCTTGGCCCGGCGCAGGTAGAACCAGGCCATGTTCGACGACAGACCCGCGAGCAGCACCCAGACGACGCCGAGCCAGCTGCCCTGTGCGAAGGAGATCACGGCCGCGGCGACGGCGAGGGCGCAGACGACGAGGGCGTACACGGCGAGGCGGGGCATGGGGGTCGGCTCCTGTCGGGTGAAGCGTGCGGCGGGCGTACCCGTGACGGGCGTACCCGTGCGGGCGTACCCGTGCGGGCGTACCCGTCCAGTGTCCCCCATGCCCGCCGCGCCCCCGCACGCGTCCCCGTGCGGCCGCCGCACGGTCCCCGCATGCCCTCCTACACGTCGGTGACCCGCAGCCCCGCGTGCGCCTTGTAGCGGCGGTTGACGGAGATCAGGTTGGCGACCAGGGACTCGACCTGGTGGGCGTTGCGCAGCCGTCCGGCGAAGATGCCGCGCATGCCGGGGATGCGGGCGGCGAGCGCCTGCACGAGGTCGGTGTCGGCGCGCTTCTCGCCGAGGACCATGACGTCGGTGTCGATCTCCTCGACGGCCGGGTCCTGGAGCAGGACGGCCGACAGGTGGTGGAAGGCGGCCGTGACGCGGGAGTCCGGCAGCAGGGCGGCCGCCTGCTCGGCGGCGCTGCCCTCCTCCGGCGTGAGGGCGTAGGCGCCCTTCTTGTCGAAGCCGAGCGGGTTCACGCAGTCGACGACGAGTTTGCCCGCCAGCTCCTCGCGGAGCGCTTCGAGGGTCTTGCCGTGCCCGTCCCACGGCACGGCGACGATCACGATGTCGCTGCGCCGCGCGCACTCCGCGTTCTCGGCGCCCTCGACGCCGAGCCCCAGCTCCTCGGCGGCGGTCCTGGCCCGCTCGGCCGCGCGGGAGCCGATGATCACCTTCTGCCCTGCGCGGGCGAGCCGGTAGGCGAGGCCGCGGCCCTGGTCGCCGGTGCCGCCGAGGACTCCGACGACGAGCCCGGACACGTCCGGCAGCTCCCAGGGGTCCTTGGCCGGGGCCTTGGCGGGCGCCTTCTCCGAGGTGTTCTGCGCACTGTCTGTAGAGGTCATGGGGCGACCTTACTCATCGGTCGCGCCGGTCAGGCAGGCCACCGGGATGCGCCGGAACGTGAGGGTCTCGTACGGACCGAAGTCCCCCGTCTCGTAGAGCAGTCCGACGGTCTCCGCGTCGACGCGCACCAGGTCGGAGTAGGCGGCGGGGAGTCCGTCGACCGTGTGGACGGGCCGCCAGGTGGTGCCGCCGTCGGTGGAGCGGCGCACGGTCATCAGCGCGCGGAAGCCGGGGTCGGCGGGGCCGGAGAAGAGGAGCACGTCCGGGTCGCGGAGCTGCAGTACGCATCCCTCGACGACGGGACCGGTGAGCGAGGCCTGCGGGCGGAAGGGTTTGGTGAGGCTCTCGCCGCCGTCGCACGAGTGGGCGTCGGCGCGGTTGCCGGGGGACGGGGAGTCGTTGCGGGTGTTGAAGTAGAGCGTGCCGTCGGGGAGTTCGGCGGCGGTGGTCTCGTTCACGTTGACGTAGCCGTCGGTGTTGTCGTCGACGTAGCCGATCCGCCAGGTCTCGCCGTCGTCGTCGCTGAGCAGGCAGTGCCCGCCGTTGTACTTGCCCTCGGTGCCGTTGTCCGCTCCGGACGGCGGCAGGGAGTGGTTGGCGGGGACCACGACGCGGCCGGTGCGGCCTTCGTGCTCGCCGGCCAGCTGCAACGCGTGCCCCGGTGTGGTCGCGTACCACCGCCACGCGGGCCGTTTGACCTGCCCGGTGATCTCGCGCGGCGCGGACCAGGTGAGGCCGTCGTCGTCGCTGTGCTGGACCCAGACGCGGCGCCCGTCGGCCGCGGATACGGTGCCGCGGCGGATGGCGTCCTCGGTGGCCGCGGCGGCGTTCCTGACCTGGACGAGCAGGACGCGTCCGGTGCCGAGGACGACGGGGGCGGGGTTGCCCGCGAGGTCGGTGCCGTTGCTGCCGACGGCCTGGAGCGGGCCCCAGGTGCGGCCGCCGTCGGTGGAGCGCTTGAGGACGATGTCGATGTGGCCGGAGTCCGCCTGGGAGCCGACGCGGCCCTCGCAGAAGGCGAGGACGGTGCCGGGGGCGGTGGTGACGACGGCCGGGATGCGGAAGCTCGCGTATCCCTCGCGGCCGGCCCGGAAGGGAACAGACGTCTCAAAGGTCATCCCCTCCGCCTCCCCGCTCCGGGGGAATTCGCGGTGAACTCCCGGCCAAGAGTGGAGTGTTGGGGCAGGATGCGACGCCATGGACGCCGTACGGGTCGCGCTGCTGCGCGAAGTGCTCGCCGGGACCGAGTGGCTCGGCGCCACCCGCCGCTTCGCGGGGACGCTGCGGTCCTCCGTCGTGCCGCACGGCGGCGGGCTGCTCCTGGTGGGCACGGCGGCGTACGAACCGTGGCACCTGGCCGCGCACCTGGTGGACGAGGCGGCCTGGTCCGGCACGCCCGAGCTCGCCCCGACGCTGGTCCGCCACCGGGTGCTCGCCGCGGATCCGGCCCATCTGTCGACCGGGCTCGGCCGGATCGAGGCGGCGCGGCGCGGCGAGACGCTGCTCGTGGTGGCGCCGGACGCGCCGGACGCGGAGCTGCTGACGCGGGTGCACGACGCGCGCCGGGCCGGTACGACGGTCCTCGCGCTCGGCTCCGGCGACCGCGACCTGGCCGCCCTGGCGCACGAGGCGCTCGCGGTGCCGGACACCCCCGACCTGGACCTCGACACGGTCCAGCACCTGGTGAGCGCGGCGGCGGGGGAGAACGCGCTGCCGGAGCCGCGCGGCCGCAGACGCCTGCGCGACCGCCTGTCCCGCCTCGCCGACCAGCTGACGTCGCCGCCGCCGACCCGGTGGTGACACCCCGCCTCCCGCACGGGCCGCTCACGGGCCGGCTCGCGGAAATTGATTTGCCCGGCGCGTCCGCCGCCACGGAACATGACTGTTCGTGCCACTCTCCGCGATACTGCCCGACCTCTCCCCCTGGCGTTCCACCCGCGACTTCCGTCTGCTGTGGGTCCAGGGTCTCGTCACGTACTTCGGCAGCTTCATGGCGATGGTCGCCCTGCCGCTGCAGATCAAGGAGCTGACGGACTCGCCGGTCGCGGTGGGTGCGATGGGGGCGGTCGAACTCATCCCGCTGATCGTCTTCGGGCTGTACGGCGGTGCGCTGGCCGACGCCGTCGACCGGCGCAAGGTGATCCTGCTGACCGAGGCGGCGCTCGGCGTACTGGCCGTGATCCTGCTGGTGAACGCGCTGTTGCCGAACCCGATGCTCTGGCCGCTCTACGTGGTCGCGGCCGGCGTCTCCGCGCTCTCCGGGCTGCAGCGTCCCGCCCTGGACTCGCTGATGGCCCGGATCGTGCCGCACGACCAGCTGACGGCGGCCGCCGCGCTGAACTCGCTGCGCTGGAACGTGGGCGCCATCGCCGGCCCCTCGCTCGCGGGCCTGGTCGTCGCGTACGCCGGGCACGCGTCCGCGTACGCGATCACGATCGCCTGCTTCACCGTCTCGGTCCTGCTGTGCACCCGCCTCTCCCCCGCGCCCGCCGCGCACGACGCGGAGAAGCCGTCGCTGAAGGGCCTGGCGGAGGGCGCGCGGTACGCGTGGTCGCGGCCGGTGCTGCTGGGTACGTACGCGATCGACATGGCGGCGATGTTCTTCGCCTTTCCCAACACGATCTTCCCGTTCCTCGCGGACGACCTGGACGCGGAGTGGGCGCTCGGCCTGATGTACGCGGCCGGGGCGGTGGGTTCGCTGCTGTTCAGCATCACCAGTGGCTGGACGTCACGGGTGCGGCGGCACGGGCTGCTGGTGGTGTTCGGGGCGGCGGGCTGGGGCCTGGCGATCACGTCGGCGGGGTGGTTCTCGAACATCTGGGTGGTGCTCGGCTGTCTGGCGCTCGCGGGCGCGGGCGACATGGCGAGCGGCCTGGGCCGCTCCACCATCTGGAACCAGACCATCCCCGACGAGCTGCGCGGCCGCCTCGCCGGCATCGAGGTCCTCTCCTACAGCGTCGGCCCCCAGCTGGGCCAGGTCCGCGCGGGCGCGGCGGCGGGCTGGACGGGCACGCGCCCGGCGATCTGGTCGGGCGGCCTGGCCTGCGTGGCCTCGGTAGCCGTCCTGGCGACGACACTCCCCCGCCTGATCTCCTACGACGCAACAACAGACCCCGACGCAACCCGCCACCGAACAACCACCCACCCCCCAACCCCCGAACCGGCAACGCCCTAGGGCGCCGGAGCGCCGCCACGGGGCACACGGGGCCCACCCACCCGACGCCACGGCCCCTACGCCGACGCGACGTCGCGGGGGGCCCGGCCCCGGCGCCGCGGGCCACCGGGCCCGCCGGTGGCGCGACATCGCGGGATGAAAACGGCGCACCCCCACCCGGCGCCCAGCGCCACGGGTCCCTACGCCGCGACGTCACGGGGCAAACGGCACCCACCCCGGCGCCCCGAGGCAACGGGCGCCTACGCCGACGCGGCGTCGCGGGGCAAACGGTCCCCACCCCCGCCCGCCGCCACGGACCCGCACCCGACGCAACGTCGCGAGGTGAGGGGCCCCACCCCGGCGCCCCGAGCCACCGGGCCCCTACTCCCACGCGGCGTCGCGGGGCAAACGGGTGGGTGGGTGGGGAGAAACCCGCCGCGGAGCGGCGAAGAGCCGCGCCCCCCCGAGCCGGCAACGCCCTGACACACCGGCGAGGAGCCCAAGGCCGACGCAACCTCCACTCCGCCGCCCCGAGCCACCGGGCCCCTACTCCCACGCGGCGTCGCGGGGCAAACGGGTGGGTGGGTGGGAAAAACTCGCCGCGGAGCGGCGAAGAAGCGCGCCCCGGACCACGGCAAGGGGTCAATCGTCCTCGCCCCGCGCAGCGGAATCGTGCCAACGCGGATCCGTCTCCCACTCAAGGTTCCGCTCCTGAGCGGTCCTCATCGCCCGCTGCGCCTCCTCGCGCGACCCGTACGGGCCCATCCGGTCCTTGCCGGGGCAGTCCGGCCCCTCCTCGACCTTGCCGTGCTCCAGGCAGTAGAACCACTCGCCCGGCTTGCCGGCCGTCTTCTTCTTGAACAGCGCCATCCCCGCTCACTCCTTCCGTCCGGATTCCGGATCATTACCCGTTCCCTGTGAGCCATGCTGCCCCACCACCGCTGGCTAGACTCGCTCACATGTCTGGCCAGTCACTGCTCGTCCCAGGGGAGCTCTCCCCCACCCGTTCCGTACCCGGCAACATCAGGCGCCCGGAGTACGTCGGAAAGCCCGCGCCGACCCCGTACACGGGGCCCGAGGTGCAGACCCCCGAGACCATCGAGCTGATGCGCACCGCGGGTCGCATCGCCGCCCGCGCCATGGAGGAGGCGGCGAAGCACATCGCGCCGGGGGTGACCACCGATGAGCTGGACCGCGTCGCGCACACGTACATGTGCGACCACGGTGCCTACCCGTCGACGCTCGGCTACCGCGGCTTCCCGAAGTCGCTGTGCAGCTCGGTCAACGAGGTCATCTGCCACGGGATCCCCGACTCCACCGTCCTGAAGGACGGCGACATCATCAACCTCGACGTCACGGCGTACATCGGCGGCGTGCACGGCGACAACAACGCCACCTACCTCGTCGGCGACGTCGACGAGGAGTCCCGGCTGCTCGTCGAGCGGACCCGGGAGTCCCTCGCCCGCGCCATCAAGGCGGTCAAGCCCGGCCGCCAGATCAACATCATCGGCCGGGTCATCGAGTCGTACGCCAAGCGCTTCGGCTACGGCGTCGTGCGCGACTTCACCGGCCACGGCATCAACTCGTCCTTCCACTCCGGCCTGATCGTCCCGCACTACGACAGCCCGCACGCCACGACCGTGATCCAGCCCGGCATGACGTTCACGATCGAGCCGATGCTGACCCTCGGCACGCACGAGTACGACATGTGGGAGGACGGCTGGACCGTCGTCACCAAGGACCGCAGGCGCACCGCGCAGTTCGAGCACACGCTGGTGGTGACGGACACCGGGGCGGAGATCCTCACGCTGCCCTGAGTTCCGCGGGGCCGAGAACGGGTAGCTCTTTTACCGACAGGATGTCGGGAACCGGTTGACTTAGGTAAGCCTAACTTGCCATGCTCTGCAAGGTCGCACCGGTTCCCGCCATCCCGTCATCCCTCGGCTCCCCCTGGAGGCCCGCATGGACACGGCGCCCACGCCCTTCTCGACCGTCATCCGCACCGCGTCGCACGAACAGCACACGGAGGCGGAGACCTCGACCTTCATGAGCGACCTGCTCGGCGGCAGGCTCGGCGTCGACGCCTACACGCGCTACACGGAACAGCTGTGGTTCGTGTACCGCGCCCTGGAGGACGGCGCGGAGACCCTGCGCGACGACCCCGTCGCCGGCCCCTTCCTCCGCCCCGAGCTGGCGCGGGTGGCCGAGCTGGAGCGCGACCTGACGCATCTGCGGGGCCCGGAGTGGCGCGCGGGCCTCACCCCGCTGCCCGCCACGGCGGCGTACGCGGCGCGGGTCGAGGAGTGCGCCCGCACCTGGCCCGGCGGCTATGTCGCCCACCACTACACGCGCTATCTCGGCGACCTCTCCGGCGGCCAGATCATCCGCGGCAAGGCGGAGCGGACCTGGGGCTTCGACCGCAAGGGCGACGGCGTGCGGTTCTACGTGTTCGAGGGGATAGCCAACCCGGCCGCGTTCAAGCGGAGTTACCGCGCGCTGCTCGACGGGATCGACGCGGCGGTGCCGGACGAGCTGGAGAGGAAGCGGATCGTCGACGAGTGTGGGCGCGCTTTCGCCTTTAACACGCAGGTTTTCCGTGAGCTGGGCGACGCGTTCCCGTTGAGCGCCTGACCCGGTGCCGTCTCGGGGGCTCTGCCCCCGGCCTCCCGCTCCTCAAACGCCGGAGGGGCTGGATTTCAGCTGGAGCCTTGCAGCGCGCACCGGCCCCCCACCTCGATCACCCCGCCCGGCCCCGGTGCCGTCAGGAGCTGGGAGCCGTTGCCCTGGGTGATGTTGAGGGCGCGGCCCAGCTCCCGGGTGAGCAGGAGCGCCGCCGCGCCCGTCGCCTCGTCCTCGTCGATGCCGTCGTCCCGGCCGGGGAAGGCCCGCGCGCGGACGCGGCCCGCCGCCTCGTCCTGCCAGGCCCAGGCGTAGATCCAGTCGCCCGGCTCCGGCACGGACAGCGCGTCGACCTCCGCGGCCGTCCCGTACCGCCGCAGCGTTCTCGGCGGTGCCCAGTCCGCGCGGGCGGTGATCCAGGTGAACTCGCCGTCCTGGCGGGCCTGCACCACCCCTGCGGGCGTGACGAGTTCGGGGACGTCGAGCAGCCACGCCGTGCCGACGCAGGGATGGCCCGCGAAGGGGAGGCGCAGGGTGGGGGTGTAGATGTCGATGACGCCGCGCTCGGGGTCGTCGACGAACACCGTCTCGCTGTAGCCGAGTTTGCCCGCCAGCGCCTGGCGGTCCTCCCGGGCGGGCGTGCGGGACCCGTCGCGCACGACACCGAGTGCGTTGCCGTGCCGGCCGTCGGGCCCGCGGAAGACCCGGACCACGTCGATGGGTCCAGGGGCGTCGAAGGGCGTACGGGCGTCGAGGGGTTCGGTCACCCGTGCATTGAAGCATCACGCCACTGCGGCGCCCCACCGGCGCCGGGCCCCCGCTTGACCGGTGCTTTACCCGGTCATGGGGCACCCATCAGGCTCCCGTGATCGGCCCGTGAGCGGGGGGCGGGGCGTGAGAGCTGAATCACGGTGAAGCCGGGTATCACCGAGGTAAGGGTCGGTTAAGTTAGGTCGGCCTCACCGGCTTGCGGTGGGGACGGCCCCGCCCGTGACCTGTCCTTGGAGCCCGTATGCGACCCGTGCGACCCGCCCGCCTGTCCGTCGTCACCGCCGTCGCCACCGTGGCGGCCCTGACCGTCGTCACGGGCTGCACGGAGAAGAGCGACGGCAAGAGCGACGGCGCGGGCAGCGTGCGCGTGACCGCCACCGACGACGCGTGCCGGGTCTCGAAGACCAAGCTGTCCGCCGGACACGTCGAGCTGGCCATCGAGAACAAGGGCTCCAAGGTCACCGAGGTCTACCTCCTCTTCCCCGACGACCGCATCGTCAGCGAGCGCGAGAACATCGGCCCCGGCACCAAGCAGCGGCTGACGGCCGAGGTGAAGGCCGGCTCGTACGAGATCGCCTGCAAGCCCGGCATGAAGGGCGACGGCATCCGGCAGAAGGTCACCGTCGCGGGCGGCACGACCGCCAAGCGCGACCCGCGCCTGGACAAGGCCGTCGCCGGCTACCGCTCCTACGTGCAGGCGCAGGCCGACGAGACGCTGCCCGAGGTGAAGGTCTTCACCGACGCCGTGCGCAAGGGGGACCTGGCCGCCGCGAAGAAGGCGTACGCCGACTCCCGCATCGGCTGGGAGCGCACCGAGCCCGTCGCCGAGTCCTTCGGGAACATCGACCCGAAGGTCGACGTCCGCGAGGACGGCCTCGCCGACGACCAGGACCCCGAGAAGGACTGGACGGGCTGGCACCGCCTGGAGCGGGCCCTGTGGAAGGACAAGAAGATCGGCGCGCGGGAGAAGGCGCTCGCCACCCGGCTCGACAAGGACCTCCTCGACTGGCAGCGGCGGGTCGGCCGGGCCGAGATCACCCCGACCTCGATGGCCAACGGCGCCAAGGAGCTTCTCGACGAGGTCGCCACCGGCAAGGTCACCGGCGAGGAGGAGCGCTACTCGCACACCGACCTGGTCGACTTCAAGGCGAACGTCGAGGGCGCCGAGAAGGCGTACCAGCTGCTCAAGCCGGTCGCCGCCGAGCAGGACCCGAAGCTCGCCAAGGAGCTCGACAAGCAGTTCGCCGCGCTCGACGAGCTGCTGGAGAAGTACCGCGAGGGCGGCGCGGGCTCCTACCGGTTCACCTCGTACGACAAGCTCGGCAAGGCGGACACCAAGGAGCTGGCCGACGGCGTGAACGCGCTCGCCGAGCCGTTGTCCAAGCTGGCGGCCGCCGTCGCCAAGGCCAAGTAGCGGCAGGGAAGCAGCGGCAGGGGACACCATGGCTGAGACCACCGCGGGCGACGACGCCCGTGCCACCTCCGGCGCCGCCCCGGGCACGGGCGGCGCCGCCGCGCCGTCGCGGCGCTCGCTGCTCGGCTGGGGCGGCGCGGGGCTCGCGCTCGGCGCGGCCGCGGCCGGCGGCGCGGTGGCGATGGCCCGCTCCGACGACGAGGTGGCGCCCGCCGCCGAGGCGGGGGCGGCCGTCGCCTTCCACGGCGCGCACCAGGCGGGGATCGCGACGGCCGTCCAGGACCGGCTGCACTTCGCCGCGTTCGACGTGACGACCGACGACCGCGAGGAGTTCGTGCGGCTCCTGAAGGACTGGACCCGGGCCGCCGCGCGGATGACCGCGGGCCGCACGGTCGGCGAGGGCGCGTACGGCGGGCTCGCCGAGGCGCCCCCGGACGACACCGGCGAGGCGCTCGGCCTCAAGCCGTCCCGGCTGACCCTCACGATCGGCTTCGGGCCTTCCCTGTTCGAGAAGTTCGGGCTCGGCGAGAAGCGGCCCGATGCGCTGGTGGACCTCCCCAAGTTCCCCGGCGACAACCTCGACAAGGCGCGCAGCGGCGGCGACCTGTGCGTGCAGGCCTGCGCGGACGACCCGCAGGTCGCGGTGCACGCCATCCGCAACCTCGCGCGCATCGGCTTCGGCAAGGTCGCCGTGCGCTGGTCCCAACTGGGCTTCGGCAAGACGTCGTCGACGACGCCGGGCGCGCAGACCCCGCGTAACCTCTTCGGCTTCAAGGACGGCACGCGCAACGTCTCCGGCGACGACACGGCGGCCCTCGGCAAGCACGTGTGGGTCGGCGAGAAGGACGGTCCCGCCTGGATGACCGGCGGCTCCTACCTGGTGGCGCGCCGGATCCGCATGAACGTCGAGACGTGGGACCGCACTTCGCTCGGCGAGCAGGAGGACGTGTTCGGCCGCGACAAGGGCGAGGGCGCCCCGGTCGGCAAGGCCAAGGAGCACGACGAGCCGTTCCTGAAGGCGATGAAGCCCGACGCGCACGTGCGGCTCGCGCACCCTTCGGCCAACGACGGCGCGACGATCCTGCGCCGCGGCTACTCCTTCACGGACGGCACCGACGGGCTCGGCCGGCTCGACGCGGGCCTGTTCTTCCTCGCCTACCAGCGGGACGTCCGCAAGGGCTTCATCCCCGTACAGCGCAGTCTGGCGCGCTCCGACGCGCTCAACGAATACATCCAGCACGTGGGTTCCGCGGTCTTCGCGGTCCCGCCGGGCGTCCGCGGCGCGGACGACTGGTGGGGCAGGGGCCTGTTCACCGGAGAGGCGTGAGCCGATGTTCGGCAACTATCTGATCGGGCTCCGCGAGGGCCTGGAGGCGAGTCTGGTCGTCTGCATCCTGATCGCCTACCTGGTCAAGACGGGCCGGCGGGATGCCCTGCTGCCCATCTGGACGGGCATCGGCGTCGCGGTGGCGCTCGCGCTCGGCTTCGGCTGCGCGCTGACGTTCGGCTCGCAGGAGCTGACGTTCGAGGCGCAGGAGGCGCTCGGCGGTTCGCTGTCGATCGTCGCCGTCGGCCTGGTGACGTGGATGGTGTTCTGGATGCGGCGCACCGCCCGGCACCTCAAGGCCGAGCTGCACGGCAAGCTGGACTCGGCGCTCCGGATGGGCACGGCCGCGCTGGTCGCGACCGCGTTCCTCGCGGTCGGCCGGGAGGGCCTGGAGACGGCGCTGTTCGTGTGGGCGTCGGTGCGCGCCTCGCACGACGGGTCGCACGGGCCGCTGCTCGGCGTGATCCTGGGGCTGCTCACCGCGGTCGCGCTCGGCTGGCTGTTCTACAAGGGCACGGTCCGCATCAACCTCGCGAAGTTCTTCACCTGGACCGGCGCGATGCTGGTCGTGGTGGCGGCGGGCGTCCTCGCGTACGGCGTGCACGACCTGCAGGAGGCGGAGTTCATCGGCGGCCTGCGGGACAAGGCGTTCGACATCAGCGCGACCGTCCCGCCGGACAGTTGGTACGGCACGCTCCTGAAGGGCGTCCTCAACTTCCAGCCCGATCCGACCGTGTTGCAGGTCGTGGTCTGGCTGCTCTACCTCGTGCCGACGCTGGCGTTCTTCTTCGCGCCGGCGCGGCCGGCCTCCCGGGACAAGGCCCCGGCGGCGGACAAGGCAACAGTTCCGGAACAGGGTTGAGCGGGGTTCCCCGACCTCGAACCGCCGTGCATATGATCTTCGTTGACCCGTTGTCCGATCTCTGAGGATCCCCCCATGCACACCTCCCGTTTCGGGAAGAGTCTTGCCACGCTGACCGCGGCGACCGCCGTGGCGCTCGGCGTCTCCCTCATGACCGCCCCCACGGCCTCCGCGGTCGGCGGCAGCGCCTGCACGAAGAACGTCAAGAACCACAACATGATGGTCATCAACGTGGGCGCCACCGCGCACTCGGGCCCCGGCGGCAGCTACAGCAAGGTCAAGCGCCTGCAGTGGTTCGACCAGGTCTACGTGCGCTGCTACACGGTCAAGCGCGGCACCCAGTGGTACTACGGCGACCTGCCGGGCACCAGCAAGCGCGGCTGGGTCGACGGCATGCTCCTCCAGGAGAGCTGACCCCCGCCGCAGGCCCTTTCCCGGGCCCGATAAGGTTCGGCCCCGGGAAGGGGTAGGTGACGGTATTCCGATGAGCAAGCTTCGCAGGGTTGGCGGTCTCCCACGGCCGCTCGTGGCGTCGGCGGCGGTGACCGCTCTGGCGCTGTCGGCGAGCGGCTGCGTGACCGTGCACGGCGAGCGCGAGGTGGTGCCCGCGGCCACCAAGTCCGAGGCGGCCCGCGCGCTCAAGGACTTCCTCGCCGCGTACAACAAGGCGGACAAGACCTTCGAACCGTCCGCCGACGCCGCGCGCATCACCGGCCCGCTGGGCGCCATCAACCAGGGCGGCCTGCGCTCCCGGCACGTGCAGCACCCCGACGGCAACCCCCGGCACGTGCCCCTCGAACTCACCGACGTCAGCTACACCATCCCCAAGAAGGCCGGCTGGCCGCGCTGGTTCGTGGCCGACACCAAGGCCAACCGCCGCTCGGACCTGCGCTGGCTCTGGGTCTTCACCAAGGGCGGCCCCGACGAGCTGTGGCGGGCCACCTATCTGAACCTGGTGGCGCCGAAGAAGCTGCCGGAGCTGAAGAAGGACGCGGACGGGTTCGCCGAGCCGGTGGACGCTTCCGCGAAGGATCTCGCGCTGGCCCCCGCCGAGCTCGGGGCGGAGTACACCTCGTACTTGAAGTCGGGGGGTGACTCCTTCGCGCCGGGCCCCCACACCTCGGCCTGGAAGGCGTTCCGCGACAAGAACTCCAAGCGGGCGGGGCTGGCCGTGCAGTACGTCGACGAGCCGGCGAACGGCGGCTCGTTCGCCCCGCTGGGGCTGCGCACCGCGGACGGCGGTGCGATGGTGTTCTTCTCCACGCGCCACTTCGAGAAGCAGACCGCGTTCAAGGGGCTCAGCCCGAAGGTCGACGCGGACGCGAAGGCCCTGCTCAAGGGCGAGGTGCGGCAGACCCTGCTGCTCGACCGGGTGTCGAACCAGGTGGTCGTCGACCCGAAGAAGTCCGACGGCGACAAGGTGGCGTTCCTCAGCCGCATCCAGGGCCTGACGGGCGCCAAGGGCGAGTAGGCACGCCGCAGTCAGGAGGCGGAACCCGCGGTGACCCATGTCACCTCTGCCACCCCTGTCCGGCCCGTCCGCCTCGTCAGCCCCGCAACGGCCAGGCGGCGACGTCCTGTTGGGGCTGTCCCGCGACCCGGGCGCACTCGTCGGTGAGCGTCTCCAGGAGCGTCAGCGGGTCCGGCAGCGGATGCTCGGGGCCGCGCAGCCAGCGCACCTCGCGGTCGTCGGGGAGCCGGGCGGGCGGCACCAGTACGTACGAACCGCGGCAGTGCCAGCGCAGGCCCGGGTGCTCGTCCATCGTCTCGGGGTGGCAGTCCAGCTCGCAGGGCCACCACTCGTCCTCGTCCTCGGGGGTGCCGCGGGTGGCGGTGTAGAAGAGCAGCCGGCTCTGGCCGTTGCTGCCGCCCGACTCCGCGACGGGCCCGACCTCGATGCCCGCGGCGAGCAGCCGCTCCAGGGCCTCCAGACCGGCGTCGAGCGGGACGTCGAGGACGTCGTGGATCATGCCGGTCGCGGTGATGAAGTTGGCCTGCGGCTGGTGGCGGGCCCATCGCTCGATCTGGCCGCGGTCGGTCGTGGACTGCGTCTGCCAGGCGAAGGAGACGGGGTGCCGGGCGGGTGTGGGGCAGCCGATGCGGTCGCAGGAACATCGGTACCCCGACGGATACGCGGCCGGGGCGAGCGGCAGTCCGGCCGCCGCGGCGGAGAGCAGCAGGTCCTCGCGGGCCCGGTCATCCCCGGACGTGTCCTTGGGGCGACGACGCAGCCACTGGGAGAATTTGCCCTGTCCGCCGGACCGGCTGCCGAACTCCGCGCCCATCTAGCCCCTCACCTCGCCGTTGTGCCGAAAGCATGACCCATGGTCCCACCATCCTGCGCCTCGGGGGGCCGGAGCCCACATCCGGGGTGGCCGGGGTGGGGCCGCCAGCGGGCCCCATAGAGCGTCATTCCGGTTGAAATAGTG
Organism: Streptomyces sp. NPDC041713; assembly: GCF_055591085.1. Classification (NCBI taxonomy): domain Bacteria; kingdom Bacillati; phylum Actinomycetota; class Actinomycetes; order Kitasatosporales; family Streptomycetaceae; genus Streptomyces; species Streptomyces sp. NPDC041713. Next base: position 500,068 of record NZ_JBVIZY010000001.1, on the reverse strand, counting down.
ATTTTCCCGCCTACCGTGGTCGTCATGGTCATTAGGACTGTCCTGACGGGCCTCACGGCGCTGACCCTCACGGCACCGAACGGTTTCCTCACCCCGATCGAGTGGGGCGGCGGCCCCCTGACCGTCGACGCGCTCCCCCGCGTGGTCTACACGGCGCACCGCGGCGGGGCCCTGGAGGTCCCGGAGAACAGCATGTCGGGCCTGGTGACGGCGTACGAACGCGGCACCGCGCAGGTCATCGACTTCGACACCCGGATACTGCGCGACGACACCCTGGTGGTCATGCACGACGCCACCCTGGACCGGACCACGTACTCCAGGGGGCCGGTGCGCCGCCTGGACCGGTGGGACTGGCTGGGCGTGCGGCTGCGTCCGGGGGCCGCGCTGCCCGGCCACTGGCGCCCGGAGCGGCCGCCGACGGTGGCGGAGGTCCTCGACCGCTTCGGCGGGCGGATCATGCTGATGCTGGAGGCCAAGGACCCGCGGAGCCTCAAGCCGCTCGCCCGGCTCATCCGGGCCCGCAGGCTGACCCGCTCGGTCTTCGTGAACACCAACAGCCCAGCGGTCGCCCTGCGCGCGCACCAGCTGGGGCTGCTGGCCCAGCTGTGGCGCTCCAAGCGGCAGATGCGCACGGACCGGCCGGCGGGCTGGGCGCCGTTCGTGGACGTCCTGGACGTCGACTACAAGGCGCGCGACGGCGATCTGGTGCGGGCGGTGAACTCGGGCATCCCGCGGGTGTGGGCGCACACCGTGACCACCCCGAAACAGCGCGACCGGGTGCTCCGGCTCGGCTGCAACGGCGTGATCACGGACGCCCCCGGCCTGCTCTCGCGGACGCCGGTCAAGTGGACGCCGGTCGAGAAGGGCGCCGCATGATCCCGTGCAGGGCGTAGTCGACGAGGGTGTCGGCGTACGCGTGGGTGAGCGGGCCCGAGCGCATCAGCCAGCGCTGGGCGATCGGACCGGCCCACAGTTCGAGCGCGATGCGGGGGTCGATCTCCGGGCCGACCTGGCCCGCGTCCTGCGCCCGCCGGACCCGGGTCACGAAGAGCTGGAGCTGCGGCTCCAGGAGCTTCTCGACGAACTCGGCGCCCAGCTCGGGGTGGAGCAGCCCCTCGGCGGCGAGGGCGCGGTAGGGGGCGTCGTACTTGGAGTCGTTGAACTCGTCGACGATGGCCCGCATCACGAACTTGAGGTCGGCCGCAAGGTCCCCGGTGTCGGGGATCTCGGTCTGGATCTCCTCGGATCCGGCCTTCTCGTTCGCTTCTCTGGCGGCCTGCTCGCCGAGGTCGAGGAAGGCGTCGAGCAGGACGGCGCCCTTCGACGGCCACCAGCGGTAGATCGTCTGCTTGCCGACGCCGGCGCGGGCCGCGATGGCCTCGATCGTCAGCTTGGCGTAACCGACCTCGTCGACGAGGGCGAGGGCTGCGTCGTAGATCGCGCGGCGCGAGCGTTCGCTGCGGCGCGTGGAGTCCGGGGCGGTCTTCTGGGCCATGCCGTCGAATGTAGCAGCGACCGAACCGAGACGTACCGTCTTGACGAGACGCGTCGTCTCGTTCATAGTGGAGTCCGAAGCGAGACGAATCGTCTCGCCGGGGCGAGGTCTTTCCGACCACAGGAGACCCGGCCACTCCACGAGGAACGGGAGGCACACCATGACCCGAGGCGGATCCGGAAACATGCTGGGCGTCGGCGGCACCCGCAGCAACCTCTCCCGTGCCGCGCTGCGCGGCGCGGGCCGCGGCGGCCGGGCCGGCAACGCGCTCAGCCCCCAGGAACAGAAGCGCGAACTGCTGCGCAAGCTGCGGGAGGGACGCGAGACGCACGGCGGACGGTGAACCGCGGCGGGGGTGACCGGATCGTCCGGACGGCGGCGTCCGGATGACCATCTCCGTAACCACCCGTTCGGTTCACAGCAAAGAGGGCTCCTCGCACCGCACTATGGGCATCAACTGCCCCACCAAGGGCGGCAGCTGTCCCTGCGGTACGTGAGGAGCCTTCTTTGTCCCGTAATCCTCGCTCTCCTCGGTGCGCCACACCCCGGCGCTATCTGATGTGCCCACCGGCACACTTCAAGGTCACCTACTCCATCAACCCCTGGATGGACCCCGCCAAGCCGGTCGACGTCCCCCTCGCCGTCGCCCAGTGGGAGGACCTGCGCGACCGGTACCGGGCCCTCGGCCACACCGTCGAGGAGCTCACCCCCCGGCCCGGCCTGCCGGACATGGTCTACGCGGCGAACGGCGCGACCGTCGTGGGCGGCCGGGTGCTCGGCGCGCGCTTCGCCTACCGCGAGCGGGAGGAGGAGGCCGCGGCCCACCTGGAGTGGTTCCGCGCGCACGGCTTCACCGAGATCCACGAACCGGCGCACATCAACGAGGGCGAGGGCGACTTCGCGGTCACCGCCTCCTACGTCCTGGCCGGGCGCGGCTTCCGGGCCAGCCCGCTCTCGCACGGCGAGGCCCAGGAGTTCTTCGGCCGCCCGGTGATCGGGCTCGACCTGATCGACCCGCGCTACTACCACCTGGACACCGCGCTCGCCGTCCTGGACGACGCGGCGGACGAGGTCATGTACTACCCGCCCGCCTTCTCGCCCGGCAGCCGCGCGGTCCTGCGCCGGCTCTTCCCCGACGCACTGATCGCCGAGGAGCCCGACGCCGTGGCGCTCGGGCTCAACGCCGTCTCCGACGGCCTCAACGTGCTGCTCCCGCAGGCCGCCGTGGGCCTCTTCCGGCCGCTGCGCGAGCGCGGCTACGTGCCCGTCCCCATGGACCTGAGCGAACTGCTCAAGGGCGGCGGCAGCGTGAAGTGCTGCACGCAGGAGCTGCGCGGCTAGTTCGCGTGCAGCTTCGCCGGGCAGAGCCGGCGCGGCGCGTCGTCGCCCTTGAGGCGGGCGTCGACGCAGCCGCCGGGCAGCCCGTCGTGCGCCTCGGTGCCGAAGTTGGCCGTCACCGTCAGCGTGCCCTTGCCGAACACCGTGCGCTGGACCGTGCCGTCGGCGGTCAGGCGGCGGTAGGAGGTGAGCGGCTCGGTGCCCGCGGCCCGGTGCAGGGGCTCGAAGTACTGCTGCAGGGCGGCCAGTTCGGTGCCGTGCTGCTTCAGCGACGGGCCGTCGAGGACGTAGTTGAGGGGGGTGTTGTAGAGCATCGCGAGCAGGGCGCGGGCGGTCTTCTGCCGCGGCAGCTTCTCGTAGGAGATCTCCCAGCGCTCGGTGTTGACCAGCGAGCCGTGCAGCGCGGTCTCGTAGAGCGGGACGCGGTAGCGCGGGTCGTACATCGCCTTGGCGAGGTCGGCGGGCAGGTCGACCGGCTTGAAGAAGAACTTCGGCCCGGCCTCCGGGTAGTAGGCGCCCCACTTCTCCTTGTCCTTCTGGAGCGCCCAGATGCCGTCGGCCGGGGGCGTGCCCGCGCCGTGGTCGAAGGCGACGGCCTTGTTCGCCCACGCCTGTGCGGTCTCCGAGCCGAGGACGAGGCCGTCCTTGCCGTGCTCCGCGATGCGCTTCATGCGCGCGAGGCGGTTCTTCCTGTCCTGCGCCTTGGTCATGGGGTGGCTCTCGGCGTGGTCGCGGAAGAGCTCGCCGGTGGCGTCGACGTCGAGGAAGAGGCTGTCGGCGCCGTTGGCGACGACGGAGCGGGTCCGGTCGGCGAGGTAGTGGTGCTTCTTCTCCGCCTGCTCGAAGGCCTGGGAGCTCATGTAGCAGCCGCGGTCGCCGAAGCCGGTCTGCGGCTTGCCGTCGGCGCGGCGGACGCAGAAGTCGGGGTAGAGGGTGCCGGGCCAGGCCGACGCGGGGTTGTCGGCGTCGGCACTCGGCTGGCCGTTGTCGAAGGAGTCGTACGGGCCGACCAGGTAACCGGCCTTCTTCGCGGCGTTCACCGCGGCCTCGTCCATCGGGTCGGGGCCCGCGTCATAACCGAGCCACATCCGGTCGACGCCGAGCTTCTTGAGCTGTTCGACGGCGGGCGCCTTGCGGGCGTCGCCCCAGGTGTAGGCGTGGAAGGCGCCGAGGAGCTTGCCGGTGGCGGGGTTCTTCGCGATCTTCCGCTTCAGGCTGCCGAGCTGTCCGCGCTCGGCGAGGTAGGAGCGGTAGTCGGCGGCGGGCGCCACCGGGTTGCCGTCCGTCAAGGCGAAGGTGACGGAGTAGTCGCGGGTGCCCTCGCCCCGGTCGAAGGCGTGCCGCGCGGTGGTGCGCAGCCGGCCGCCGGGCGTGCTGAAGCCGAGGGTGGTGCCGATGTCGGTGGGGGTGAGGTAGCTGACGCCGGCCTTCCCGCCGAGGGAGTAGCCCCACAGCGGCAGGGTCAGATCGGCGCCGACGTCGACGGTGCTGCCGCCGAGGCCGCCCTTGCCGGTGGTCCAGAAGGCGTCCTTCACTGGGACGTCCAGGCCCTCGCCGCGCGGCAGCTGGAGCGCGGACGCGGTGGCGTCGGTGCCGGTGACGGGCCAGCTGACGGAGGTGTCGCGGTCGGCCTTCAGCCTGAGGGAGAGGCGGCCGTGGTCGGTGCGGGCGGTGACGTCGATGCCGTGCTCGGGGTAGCTCCAGCGCGCCTCGCCCCTGCCGTGCCGGCGGACCGGGCCCGGCGCGCCGAGGTCGGTGCCCGCGGCGTCGGAGAGGGTGAGGTCGCGGCCGTCGCGGGTGTGGGCGCGTACGGCGAGGGAGGCGGTGTCGACGACGGCCGTACCGCCGTCGAGCCGCAACTCGACCTGTTTGCCGTGCGGTTGCTCGGCTCCGGCGGTGAAGGCGTACGTGGTGGCGCCGGCCGCGACGACCGCGAGCGCGATGGACAGGGAGAGGAAACGGGTCTCCGACCGCCTGCGGGCGTGACCTGGAGAGCTGCTCTTGGTGGGCATGGAGAACTGAATAGTCACCGCCCCTAAGAACCTTCTAAGAAGAGGGGCAGTTCAGCCAGGTGGCCGAGGACGTGCTAACAATACGGACGCACGGGTGCAAGACCGTCCTGTGCGAACGCAGCACCACAACCAAACAGTTGGGTCCACCGGGGCCCAGGGGGAAGAAGAGGTATCAGCGCAGTGAACCGTATGCGCACGTCCGCCGCCGTCCTCGCGACCGCGGGGGCGCTCACCGCCGCTCAGCTCGGGCTCGCCGGGTCCGCATCCGCGACCAGCGGCCCGTCCGCGCCGAAGGCCTCGCCGCGGGCCGTCAGCGGCTGCCCGATCGACATCGTCTACACGTCCCGTTTCCAGATCGACCGGAACGGCTGGGTGACCAACGGCGGGCTGTACTTCGGGCTGAAGAACAAGAGCACGAAGACCATCAAGAAGGTCACGTTCACGGTGACCAACGTCAAGAACATCCGCTTCGGCAAGGCCACGCCGACCGGCGGCAAGGTCACCCGCAGGACGACGAAGACCGTCTCGGTCTACGACAAGAGCCTCGCGGGCAAGGCCAAGCTCGGCGTCAGGGTCCGCACCCACCTGCTGAACACCAGGTCCTACAAGGTGAAGTTCGCCGTGCACGGGACCGGCTGGAACTGCGCCGTCAACCAGGGCACCTGGGGCGCCTGAGCCGACGGTCCGGGACGTCAGTCTGCGGACGGCGGCCCGGACGAAGGCCCGGACGCGGACGGGGGCGGCCACGCGTCGCCCCAGTCCGCGTCGCGGGCCGCGCGGTAGAGGGGCCCGTGGCGCTTGGTCACGGTCTCCTTGCGCAGGACCTCCTCGGCCCCGCACAGGTCGAGGAGGACCTGGCCCTTGCGGATCTGCGGGCGGCGCACCACGCGGGAGGGCGCCGGATCCGCGTCGAAGCGGACCGCCGCGACATAGCTGAACTTCTCGTCCTCGTACGCCAGTGAGCCGCCCTTGACCTTGCGGTGCAGGGACGACCTGCTCACCCGCGCGGAGAAGTGGCACCAGTCCGTGCCGGGCTCGATGGGGCAGGCGGCGCTGTGCGGGCAGGGCGCGGCGATGCGGAAGCCCCGCGCGATCAGCCGGTCGCGGGCCGCGATGATCCGGGCGTAGCCGTCGGGGGTGCCCGGCTCGATGATGACGACCGCTTGCGCGGCCGCGTCGGCCGCGGCGTCGACGACCGAACCCCGGTCGGCCTCCGTCAGCTCCCCGAGCACGTACGACACCGTGACGAGATCGGTGCTCTCGATGGTGAGCGCCGCTCCGATCCGAGAGCGCTGCCAGCGGGCGCCGCTCAACTGCGGGGTCGTGCCCGCCAGTTCACGGCCGAGCGCCAGCGCCGGGTCGGCCCAGTCCAGGACCGTCACGGGCCGCTCCCCCGCCCATGTCGCGGCGACCGCCCAGGTCGCCGCGCCGGTCCCGCCACCCACGTCCACATGGCTGCCCGGCGCCCAGTCCGCGGGCGCGGCGTCCGCGAGCGCGGCCAGCGCGGAGCGGACCGCCTCGAAGGTCGCGGGCATCCGGTACGCCGCGTACGCGACGACGTCCGCGCGGTCGCGCAGGATCGGGGCGTCGGTCGGGGTGCGGCCCCGGTAGTTGGCGATCAGCCGGTCGACGGCCTGGGTCGCCTGCTTGGGCGGCAGGCCGTCCAGGAGTCCGGCGAGGGCGGCGCGCAGGGTCTGGGCCGGGGAGGCGGGGGCTGCCGGGGAGATCGGGGCGTTCACCCCGTGAGTCTACGGGGGCCCGGGGGCCCGGAGGCTGGAGGGACGACGGACGCCCCCGCGCCACCGCCGCCACACCTGCCCCCACGCACCCCCGCGCTACGCGCTACCGCCCCCGCGCCGCCCGCGCCAGCCGCGTGCCCGCCGCCGCGCGCGGCCCGTTGTCGGCGGGCCTGCGCCGCGGGTGCACCGTGTTCGCGAGCAGGACCAGGAAGGTGTCCGTCGCCGGGTCGAGGACGAGGGACGTACCGGTGAAGCCGGTGTGCCCGGCCGCCCCGCGCCCCGCGAGCTCCCCCATGAACCACGGCTGGTCGATACGGAAGCCGAGGCCCGGCTCCGCCAGCATCAGCTCGACGAAGTCGGGGCCGAGGATGCGGGCCCGGCCGTAACTGCCGCCGCACAGCAGCGTGCGGCAGAACACCGCCAGGTCGCCCGCGGTGGAGAAGAGGCCGGCGTGCCCCGCGACGCCGCCGAGCGCCCAGGCGTTCTCGTCGTGGACCGTGCCGCGCAGCATGCCCCGGTCGGCCTTGGCCCAGGGGGTGCGCTGGTCCTCCGTGGCGGCGGCGTCGGGGCGCGGTCCGAAGCCGGTGGCGGTCATCCCGAGCGGCCGGGTGATGCCCTCGCGGACCAGGACGTCGAGGGGGCGCCCGGTGAGCCGTTCCAGGACGCGCTGGAGCAGCAGCATGTTCAGGTCGGAGTAGACGTAGTCGCCGGGCGCGGTGGCCGGGGCCTCGGCGCGCAGGGCGGCGAGGCGCGCGGCGTCGTCGGGGCAGTCGTACAGCGGCAGTTCGGGCCGCAGCCCGGATGTGTGCGTGAGCAGCTGGCGGACGGTGACGCCGTGCTCGGCGGCGGCGGTGAACTCGGGGACGTACGCCCCGACGCGCGCGTCGATGCCGAGCGTGCCGCGCTCCAGCTGCTGCACCGCGGCCACCGTGGTGAAGAGCTTGGTGAGCGAGGCCAGGTCGAAGGGGGTGGTGGTGCGCATCGGCACGCGCCACTCGCGGGGCAGCTCGACGCCGGTGTCGCTCCCGGGATCGTACGCGGCGTAGCGCACCGCCCAGCCCGCCGCCTCCTCGGCCGCGACGACGGGCCCGCGGCCCGCGACGACCACGGCGCCCGCGCACCAGGGGCGCTTCCCGCGGGTCAGGTCGCGCACGTCGGCGACGAGCCGCCCGATCTCGTCGGGGTCGAGGCCCGCCCGGTCGGGCGAGCCGGGGCGCAGGAGCCTGGGTGCGCTCAGTGGTCCGCCTCCTGTGTGGGCCGGTGCTGCCAGGGGCGGCACAGTCCCACGAAGCAGGCGAGGGCCGCCAGCGCACAGGCCAGCTGGACGACGGCCATCGGGACGGCGGTGTCCTCGCCCGCGATGCCGACGAGCGGCGAGGCGATGGCCCCGACCAGGAAGGAGGAGGTGCCGAGCAGCGCCGACGCGGAGCCCGCGGCGTGCGGGGTGCGCATCAGCGCGAGCGACTGGGTGTTGGGCATGGTGACGCCCATCGACGACATGAGGACGAAGAGCCCGGCGGCGACGGGGAACAGGCCGACGTCACCGAAGACCCCGGCCGTCATCAGCAGCAGCGCCGTCGCGGCCGTCGCGATCAGCGTGAGGCCGACGGCGAGGACCTTGTTCAGGCTGGCCCTGCCGACGAGGACCTTGCCGTTGAGCTGGCCCGCGGCGATCAGTCCGACGGAGTTGACGCCGAAGAGGAGGCTGAAGGTCTGCGGGGACGCGCCGTAGATCTCCTGGATCACGAAGGGCGAGGCGGAGATGTACGCGAAGAGCGCGGCGAAGGCGAAGCCGCCCGCGATCATGTAGCCGGTGAAGACGCGGTCGGCGAGGAGCGTGCGCATGGTGCGCAGCGCCTCGACGGTGCCGCCGCCGTGCCGCCGCTCGGGGGCGAGGGTCTCGGGCAGCCGCCGCCAGACCAGCAGGGTCAGCGCGGTGCCGACGGCGGTGAGGACGACGAAGATGCCGCGCCAGTCGGTGAAGCGCAGGACCTGGCCGCCGATGAGGGGCGCGGCGATGGGGGCGACGCCGGAGATGAGCATGAGGGTGGAGAAGAAGCGGGCCATCTCCATGCCGTCGTACAGGTCGCGGACGACGGCGCGGGCGATCACGATGCCGGCCGAGCCGGCCAGGCCCTGCAGCAGCCGGAAGCCGATGAGGAGCTCGGCGTTGGGCGCGAAGGCGCAGGTCGCGGTGGCGACGACGTAGACGAGCAGGCCGATGAGGAGGGGGCGGCGGCGGCCCCACTTGTCGCTCATCGGGCCGACGACGAGCTGGCCGAGCGCCATGCCCATGAGGCAGGCGGTCAGGGTCAGCTGGACGGTGGCGGCCGGGGAGTGCAGGGCGTCGGTGACCTGCGGCAGGGCCGGCAGGTACATGTCCATGGAGAGCGCGGGGACGGCGGTGAGGCCGCCGAGGACGAGCGTGACGAGGGCGCCGGTACGGCGGAGGGCGGCGGGGCCCGGTGGCTCCGCCGCCTTCGGTATCGGATGTGTCCGCGTGCCCTGTCCGAGCTCAGGCATCCTGCCCCTCCCAGTCGCTGCGTGTGCCTCTCCATGGTCGCAGGCCGGGGTGGGTGGTACGGACAGGTTTCCGCCGGGGCTAGGCGGGCTTCAGCCCCGGTTCGCCGGCCTCGGTCACGAAGGACGCCGCGGTCCTGATCGGGGCCCCGGGCGTCGTGACGGCGGAGACGGTCTTGAAGTCGGCCCGCGCGGACTTGCTGTCGTAGGCGACCGTGACGTAGCCGCGGCGGCCGTTGTAGAACTTCAGGTGCGGGTTGGCCTTGGTGTAGGTGTCCCAGTTGGCCGGCTTGTCCGCGCCGTCCTTGCCGCTCGCGATGGAGGTGGCGACGATCTCGGTGCCGACGGTCCTGGAGGACGGGTCCTCGAAGTCGGCCTTGATGTCGAAGGCGTAGCCGACGTGCACGTCGCCGGTGAGGACCATGAGGTTGTCCAGGTCCGCGGCCCGCGCCCCGGCGAGGACCCGCTCGCGGGAGGCGCGGTAGCCGTCCCAGGCGTCCATGGAGAGCTTCGCCCGCGCGTTCAGGTCGAGCCTGCGCTCGGAGAAGGTGACCTGCTGCGGGACGACGTTCCACTGGGCGCGCGAGCGCCGCCAGCCGTCGAGGAGCCAGCGCTCCTGGGTGGCGCCGGTGATGGTGCGCGCCGGGTCGTCCGACTCGGGGCCGGGGACGTGGGCGGTGTCGCCGTACGCCTGGTCGGAGCGGTACTGGCGGGTGTCGAGGATGTCGAACTGGGCGAGGCGGCCCCAGACCAGGCGGCGGTAGAGCTGGGCGTCGGGCCCGCTCGGCAGCTGCGGGCGGCGCAGCGGCAGGTTCTCCCAGTACGCCCGGTAGGCGGCGGCGCGACGGAGCAGGAACTCGGCGGGAGGATCGTCGTTCTCGGAGACGTCGCCGGCGTAGTTGTTCTCGGTCTCGTGGTCGTCCCAGGTGACGACGAAGGGGTGCGCGGCGTGGGCGGCGCGCAGGTCGGGGTCGGACTTGTAGAGGGCGTACCGCAGCCGGTAGTCCTCCAGGGTCTTGGTCTCCTTGTTGAAGTGGGCGGGCAGCGTGCGGTCGGTGTAATTGCGGGCGCCGCCGGTGGCGTTGACCGCGTACTCGTACAGGTAGTCCCCGAGGTGGAAGACGACGTCGACATCGTCCTGTGCCAGGTGCTTGTACGCGGTGAAGTAGCCGTCGTGGTACGCCTGGCAGGAGACGGCGGCGAGGGTGAGCCCGCCGGGCCTGCTGCCGGGGGCGGGCGCGGTGCGGGTGCGGCCGGTCTCGCTGACCCAGCTGCCGGTCCTGAACCGGAAGTAGTACGTGCGGCCGGCGTCCAGGTGGTCCGCCTCGACGTGCACGGCGTGGTTGAACTCGGGGTGCGCGGTGACGGTGCCGCGTCTGGCGACGCGCCGGAACCGGGCGTCGTGGGCGAGCTCCCACTGGACGGTGACGCGCTCCTGGGGCAGGCCGCCGCCGGGCTCGTAGGGGGCGGGGGCGAGCCGGGTCCAGAGCAGGGCTGAGGAGGGCAGCGGGTCACCGGAGGCGACGCCGAGGGTGAAGGGGTTCTTCCGGATGCGCCGGGCGTCGAGCTCCGCGGCGCCGGCGACGCCCGCGGTGGGCAGGTTGGTGGCGAAGGCGAGCGCGGCGGCGGCGCCGGTGACGGTGAGGAACCGGCGGCGGCCCAGGTGACGGGCGGCGGCGCGGATCTCGGGTGCGTGGTGCTGGCCTGCGGGTGTCATGTGGCCCTCCCCTGACGATTGCTGTCAGGGGGATGCAAGTCCCGGGGGACGACGTCAGCCTGTCACGTACACAACAGCCGCATGGCGGGCGGATGATGTCCGCGTGGACACCCCTCCCGTACGCTGCGGGGCCATGAACGCATGGCAAACTGCCCCATCGAAGACGGCCGTGGTGACCGGCGCGGGCTCCGGCATCGGCCGCGCCGTCGCCCTCGAACTGCTCGCCGCGGGCTGGTCGGTGGCGCTCGCCGGCCGCCGCCCCGAGACGCTGGAGGAGACGGCCGCCCTCGCGTCGGCGAAGGACGGCGCGACCTCGATCGTACGGACGGACGTGTCGCGCCCCGACGACGTGGCCGCCCTCTTCGCCCGGGTACGCGCGGACTTCGGCCGCCTGGACCTCCTCTTCAACAACGCGGGCACGTTCGGCCCCGGCGGCGTCCCGGTGGAGGAGCTCCCCTACGACGCGTGGCGGCACGTCGTCGACACCAACCTCAACGGCGCGTTCCTGTGCGCGCAGGCCGCCTTCCGGCTGATGAAGGAGCAGGACCCGCAGGGCGGCCGGATCATCAACAACGGATCCATCTCCGCGCACGCGCCGCGTCCGAACTCGGTGGCGTACACGACGACGAAGCACGCCCTGACGGGTCTGACCAAGTCGCTCTCCCTGGACGGCAGGCCGTACCGGATCGCCGTCGGACAGATCGACATCGGCAACGCGGCGACCGACATGACCGAGCGCATGCAGGCCGGAATCCCGCAGGCCAACGGCGAGTTGGCGAGCGAGCCGGTGATGGACGTGGCGGACGTGGCGCGCACGGTGCGGCACATGGCGGAGCTGCCCCTGGAGGCGAACGTGCAGTTCGCGACGGTGCTGGCGACCAACATGCCGTACATCGGGCGGGGTTGAGGGCGGGGTTGACGCCCGCGTGCCCTGGCGACACGGATGTGCGGTGTGTAAATCTCCACAAATGGAATGGGGGCTACCGCAACAAAAGGGGACGGTGATCCCCGTATGCTCGGCTCCTCTCCACGAGAACTTCACACTTGGAGCACTCCTTGCGCATACGCACCGCCGCCCCCGCCGTCCTCGCCGCCACCGCCCTGTCGGTGTCCCTGCTCGCCGTGTCCCCCGCGTCGGCGGCGACCGCGAGCCACCAGGGCGGGCTGCACCTCGGCTCCATCCAGTACGACAGCCCGGGCCGGGACACCCGCTCGAACTCCTCGCTGAACGCGGAGTGGGTCAACATCCACAACAACGGCCGCTCCGCGGTCCAGCTCAAGGGCTACAAGCTGAAGGACGACACCGGCTACACGTACACCTTCGGCAGCTACAAGATCGGCGCGGGCAAGACCGTGAAGGTCCGCACCGGCAAGGGCGGCAACGCCTCCGGCGTGCGCTACTGGGGCCGGACCAACTACGTCTGGAACAACGACGGCGACAAGGCGCGCCTCATCAAGCCGAGCGGCGCGCAGCAGGACTCCTGCGCGTGGTCGCGGGTCGGCGCGGGCCACCAGAACTGCCACTGACCACGGGCCACGAGCCACGGGCAACGGGCCACCCACCACTGACCACTGTCACAGGGGAGGGGAAGGGACGGGGCCGGGCCCGGGGCCGCGCGAAGCGGTCGGGCCCGGCCCGTCCCGAACGGTGGCGGTGGCGGTGGCGGTGGCGGTCAGGCCTGGCCCGTCTCGAAGCGGGTGATCTGGTCGCCGTCGACGGTGAACCGCCACTTCGTCCGCATCTCGCCCCACGTGTCGTTCCGGTACGACACGAGCAGCGCGCGGCCGCCGTCCGACTCCGACTCGACGTCCATGTGGCCGTTGGAGGAGAAGATCTCGCGGTCCGCCCAGTCGGCGACGTCCCGGTCGGTGCCGTCGTCGGCCATCGTGGCGCCCGGCGCGAGCACGGCGTCGAAGGCGGGCTTGTCGTGGGCGTTCACCGCGGTGACGAAGGCCCGGACCGTGGGGTCGGCGAGCCGGTTTACCTGGATGCTCATGGGCCCACGTTCACACCGGGCGGCCCGGTGCGCCACCGCGGCGCACACCGTGCGTCACCCGTACGGCCCCGTGGGCCGGGTGGCCGGTGCGGGTCCGGTGGACGGTGGAGGCGGACGCAACCGCCACCCCGCCGAGGGGCCGAACCGGGAGTTCCCCATGACCACCTTCTCGTCCTGCTCCTGCCTGGACCGACGTGACCTGGGACTGCTGCTGCTCCGCGCGGGCACCGGCGGCGTGCTGGTCGCGCACGGGGGCCAGAAGCTGTTCGGCTGGTTCGGCGGCGGCGGCATCGAGGGCACCGGCGCCTTCATGGAGTCCGTCGGGTACGCGCCGGGTCGCCTGAACGCCCTCATGGCGGGGCTGGCCGAGGCGGGCGGCGGACTGCTGCTCGCCCTCGGCCTCGCGACGCCCGCGGCGGGCTCCGCGGCGGCGGGCGCGATGGCCGGCGCCACGGCCGTGCACACGCCGAACGGCTTCTTCAGCCAGGGCGGCGGCTACGAGTACCCGGCCTACCTCGGCATGGTCGCGGCGGCCCTCGCGGTCGCGGGCCCCGGCCGCTACTCAGCCGACCACGCCCTCGGCCACACGCTGGACCGCGCCTGGATGGTCCCGGCCGCCCTGGCAGGCACGGCGGTGGGCGTACTCGCGACGCTGGGGGCAAGGATGCGGAACGTCCGCGCGGCGGAGGAGGGGGGCGGGGCGCGGGGCGCGGCGCGCGGCTGACGATCGGGAGAGGCACCCGGCGAGACCCCGGCCGGCCAGGTCCCCCACCCAGGCGCGGCGCGCGGCTCACGGTCGGACGACGCTCCCGGCGAGACCCGCGGCCGACCAGGGCGGCCCGCACCCGGGCGGCGCGACGCGGGGCGTAAGGACGCGGGACGCTCCCGGCGAGGCCCGCGGCCGGCTAGAGCAGTCCCCCGCTCGGGCAGCGCGACGCGGGGCGTACGGCCGCGAAACGCTCCCGGCGAAGCCCGCGGCCGGGCCCCCGCCGGGGCGGCACGGCGCGCGGCTTACGGTCGGGGAGCACCCTCAGCGAGGCCGCCGGCCGGCCAGGCCGTACCGGGGCGCGGCGCGCGGCTTACGGCCGGGAGAGGCTCCCGGCGAGGTCCGCGGGCTGCCGGGGTGGCCCCCACACGGGCGACGCGACGCGGAGCGTACGGACGCGGGACGCTTCCGGCGACGCCCGCAGCCAGGTCCCCCACCCGGGTGCGGCGCGCGGCTTACGGTCGGGAGACGCTCCCGGCAAGGTCCGCGGCCGGCCAGGGCGGCCCGCACCCAGGCGGCGCGACGCGGGGCGTACGGCCGTCTCCGTACGAGGGCCGGGGCGGACGCGAGACGCTGGCAGCGGGGTCCGCGGGCCGAGCAGTGCGCCCAACTTCGCCCGGGGGCAGGGGAGGTGGTGGACGCGAGACGTTGTCGAGGGGGCCAGCGTCTCACCGAGACGGCGGCCCGCCGGCGTCGTCTCGCCCCGTCGGCCCCCGCCATGGCACGCTGCGGCCCATGGAAGACGAGCAGGGCACGCCCGACCCGACCCGCACCCCCGGGGCGACCCGTACACCCGAGGCAGCCCCCACGCCGGAGGCGCCCCGCACACCCGACACGACCCCTACGCCGGAGGCGCCCCGCACACCCGACACACCCCCCACCCCCGACGTGCCCCCCACCCCCGAGGCGCCCCGCCAGGACCCCTGGGACACCGTCGGGCGGCTGCACGCTTGGCTCGACTCTCATAATCAGCGGGAGCCTCAAGAGGCCCTGCTTCTGCGGATGTTGAAGCTTTCGGAGGAGGTTGGCGAGGTCGCGGAGGCCGTCATCGGCGCCACCGGGCAGAACCCCCGCAAGGGCACCACGCACACCTGGGACGACGTGCAGTCCGAACTCTGTGACGTCATCGTCACGGCCATGGTCGCCCTGCGCACCCTCACCCCGGACGCGGCCGCCGTCCTCGACGCCCACCTGCGTCACGTCGACGCGCGCGCCAAAATCGTTTCGCCGCCGGCGGGTTGACGGCATACCGTCGGCGGTCATGACCACATCCACCTCGTCCGACGGGCCGCCCCGCCTCACCCGCCTCGCCTTCCACGGCCCGCTCTCCGAGGCCCATGCGCACCGCCTCGTCGACCGGCTGGCCGCCGCAGGCCCCCGTACCGTGCTCGATCTCGGCTGCGGCTGGGGCGAGTTGCTGCTCCGCGTCCTGGAGTCCGTACCGGAGGCCACCGGGGTCGGCGTCGACCTGAAGGCCGAGGACGTCGAGCGTGGCCGCACGGCGGCGAAGGAGCGCGGGCTCGGCGAGCGGGTCGTCTTCGCCGAGGAGTCGGCGACGGACACCGCGCGCGGCCCCGCCGACCTGGTGATGTGCCTCAGCGCGAGCCACGCCCTCAGCTCCGCGCCGCCGCCCCGCGCGACCGTCGAGGCGCTGCACGTGCTGCGCCGCCTGGTGAACCCGGGCGGCCGCGTCCTGCTCGGCGAGGGCTTCTGGGAGCGCGAGCCGACCGCGCGGGAACTCGCCGGGATGTGGCCGGACGCCGACGCCGGGGAGCACCTGTACCTGGGGGATCTGGTGGACGCGGCGATCGAGGCCGGGTTCCGCCCGCAGTGGGTGGAGACGGCGAGCGCGGAGGAGTGGGAGGAGTTCGAGTCGGGCTACCGCTCCGACGTGGAGGAGTGGCTCGCCACGCACCCCGGCCACCCGCTGGCCGCTGAGACCCGCAACCGCGTGGACGCCCAGCGCACGTCCTGGCTGCGCGGCTACCGCGGGGTGCTCGGCATCGCGTATCTGACACTGGTGCCGGTGGAGCCGGTAGGGCCGGTGGTGCCGGAGGGCTGAGTACGGCGCGGCTACCGCCCGAACCACGTCTCGGCGAGCGCGTCGAGGGTCGGTTCGGGCGGCGCGGGCAGCTCCCGCAGGTACCGGGAGAGGTTGCCGTACACGTGGAGCAGGGTGTACGCGAGGAGTTCGCGCGGATCGAACGTCCGGCCGTACTCCTTCGTGAAGAGGTCGAACAGTCCCGGTTCGGCGCGGGTGACGTAAAGGCCGACGGCCACGAAGTCGTAGGCCCGGTCGCCGA
Source organism: Streptomyces sp. NPDC041713 (assembly GCF_055591085.1). Taxonomy (NCBI): domain Bacteria; kingdom Bacillati; phylum Actinomycetota; class Actinomycetes; order Kitasatosporales; family Streptomycetaceae; genus Streptomyces; species Streptomyces sp. NPDC041713. The sequence goes on along the minus strand of NZ_JBVIZY010000001.1, from coordinate 484,181 downwards.
CCATCGCGGGCTCGAAGTCGAGGAGCCCGGTGAGCCGCCGCCCGGCGCCCGGCTCGACGAGGAGGTGCTCGCGCATGAACTCCGTGTGGAGCAGGGCGGGTTGGGCCAGGGCCTCCCCGTCGGGCCGCGGGGCCGCGTCGAGGAAGGCGGGGATCTGTGCCAGCCAGCGCTCCGGGAGCCCCAGGGCGCTCTGCCGCTCCACCACCCCCGCGCGCTGCTCCGCGACGAACACGCTCCAGTCGGCGGGACCGAGGGCGTCGGCGAGCGGCACGGGGTCGAGTGCGTGCAGCGCGGCGAGGGTCCCGGCGGCCTCGGCGACGATCCGCTCCCGGTCGGCGCGCGGGATGCGCGGCCAGGCGACGGCGAGGTCCTCGCCGGGCAGTCGGGACATCAATATGTGCCGCCAGCCGTTCTCGTACGGTCCCGCGTCGTGCACCCGCGGCGTGGCGAGGGGAAGGCGGCCCTCCAGGTGGCGCAGCACGCGGGCCTCGGCGATGCCGTCCCGGGCGGCGGCGCCGGGGAAGAGCTTGAGCACGTGCGCGTCACCGACGGCGTAGACCGGCTGGGACCCCGCGGGGAAGCGGGTCAGCGGCGCGCCGGCGAGACCGAGCCGGGCGCACAGGTCCTCGACGGCGGGCCGCATGACCGCCTCGTCACCGACGACGCGGTCCCACTCCTCGTCCGTGTTCACCTCGGGCAGCATGACCGGCACCGTAACCGCTGCCCACGTGGGGCGGCGAGCGAGTTTCGGCGGCTGCGCGGGGTGGCCGGCGGCGCCTGACGCCGCCGGGACGGACGACCGGCGCCGGCCGGCGGGCCCGGCAAGACCGGTGGCGGTGTTGGCGATTGGGCCGAGGTCGCAGCATCACAGGTGGCGGTGCTGCCGAGCCCTCGCCGTGCCGCAGGGGGGGCGCCCCGCACGCCCCCCTACCCCTCACGCCACTCCCACTCGCCCCCGGCGCCCTCAGCTCTCGCCCCGAAGCGCCTCCCCCACCTCCCTCGCCAGCAACTCCACGTACGCGGCCGTCCACGACTCGACCGTGGCGCGGTCCCACAGGTCGGTCGAGAACTCCAGATAACCGCTGAGCACGTCACCCGTGGGGATCAGGCCGAGGTTGAACTCGGAGCGCGCACCCGGCACCGCGAGGTCCTCGACCGCCGTGGTCACGCCCGGCAGGTCGACCTCCGTCCGCAGCGAACTCTGGTACTGGAAACCGAGCGGCAGCCGGTCCGGCACCTCGGTGCCGAGCACCGCACCCACCTCCGCCGCCACCGTGCGCAACGGAGCCGCGTGGTCGAGGGCGTCGACCGAGGTGCGCGCCACCTGGTCCACCAGAGCACCGAACGACGCCGCCGCGTCACCCCGTATCCGCAGCGTGAACGACGACACCGTGCACGCCGCGAGCGCCTCGAACTCGCGCCGCTCCCGGTTGGCGTGGGAGATGCCGAGCACGACGTCCGGCGCGCCGCCCACCTCCGCGACCAGCCGCGCCAGGGCGGCCGCCGTCACCACGAAGGGTGTCGTACGGTGCCGGCGCGCCAGCTCCTCCACATCGGCGCGCGCGGCCCGGCCGACGGTGAACAGCACCACGTCACCCGCCCCGCTCAGCTCCGCGGGGCGCGGCCGGTCCAGGGGCAGCGGAAGCCCGAAGGACGCACCCGCCAGGGCACGCGCCCAGTGGTCGACCAGCCTGCTCCCGTCCTGGGTGCGCTCGTGCTCGCGCTGCCAGCGCGCGTACTCGCCGGGCTGCGGGACCCGGCCCGGCAGTGCGTGCGGTACGCCGGTGACCTCCGCCCGGTACAGCGCGGCCAGTTCGCGCAACAGGACGCTGACCGACCAGCCGTCGCAGGTCGCGTGGTGCAGGACGAAGAGCAGCACCCAGCGGTCCTGTCCGGTGCGCAACAGCCTTAGCACCGGCGCGAGTTCCTCTTCGATGCCGAAGGGGACGGCCGCCGTCTCCGCGGCCACGCGCTCCGCCTCCTCCTCGGCGGCGGCCGGGGAGCCGAGGCGCGCGACGAGGTCCTCCTCGGGCAGCGGCACCGGACGGGGCCGCAGCGCCTCCTGCCACCACGCGTCGCCGTCCGCCACGAAGCGGGTGCGCAACGCCTCGTGCCGGGCGACGAGTCGGCCGAGCGCGGCGCGCAGGGCCGGTACGTCGAGGGCTCCCGTCAGGGTGATCCGCATCGCCACGTTGTAGATCTGCGGGCGGGGATGCGTGCTGTGGCGGGTGATGAAGGCCCGCTGCTGGGCGGTGACGGGGGCGCGGGCGACGACGTCGGCGGCGGGCCTCCTGCCTGCGTCGTACCCGTCGTCGGCCTCCGCCTCGGGAACCTCGCCCGACCCGGACGCCTCGGACGACCCGGACGCCTCGGACGACTCTGTCGCCACGGACACCTCTTCGAGGTCCCCGACCAGGTACGCCGCCATGGCCAGCAGCCCCGGCTCCTCGTAGAAGCGGGCGATCGGGTACTCCGTGCCGAACTCCTCCCGCACGCCGTTCGCCAGGCGGACCGCCGTGAGGGAGTGCCCGCCCAGCTCGAAGAAGGACGCGTCGTCGGGGATCGCCGCCACGTCGACCTCGAACTCCTCGGCCCACAGCCGCCTCAGCCGGTCCTCGACGTCACGCGCCGCCGGAAGCGTCCGCTCATGGCCTCGCTCGCGCATCCGCTCGGTGGGCGCCGAAGGCACCGGCGCCGTCGACGTGACCAGCGAAGGTGCGGGCAGCGCGGCCCGGTCCACCTTGCCGTTGGCGGACAGCGGGAGCGCGGGCAGCACGGTCCAGGCGTGCGGCACCAGATGCTCGGGCAGCCGCGCCGCCAGTTCCGCCGTGAGCCGGTCGGCGAGTTCCTGCCCCGGTTGGGCGCCGGCCTGGGACGGCACCACGTACGCGGCGAGGAACGCCTCGCCCCGCCGGTCGCGGCGGGCCAGCACGAGCGCCTCGCCGACCCCCGCCAGAGCGCCGAGGGCCCGGGAGACCTCCTCGGGCTCGACGCGGTGGCCGCGGATCTTCACCTGGTCGTCGGCCCGCCCACGGAACTCCAGCGCCCCGTCGCCGGTCCAGCGGACCAGGTCCCCGGTGCGGTACATGCGCCCGTCGGCGCCCAGCGGATCGTCGACGAAGCGCTCCGCCGTCAGGTCCGGGCGGCCCAGGTATCCGGTGGCCACGCCGGGCCCGCCGACGTACAGCTCCCCCACCTCGCCTGCGGGCACCTCGCGGCCCCGCGCGTCGAGGACGCGGAGGATGACGTTGTCCACGGGACGGCCGATCGGGATCGGGGCGGCGGAGGAGGCGGAGGCGTCGGCGCCTGGTTCCGTCTCCCGTGCCAGGACCGTCTGCGCCGTGCACAGCACCGTCACCTCGGTGGGCCCGTACACGTTCACCGTCTCGTACGGGGCGCCGGGGCGCGGGCGGGTACGCAGCACGTCGCCGCCGAGCAACAGGTGCCGCAGCGCGGGCTGTTGGCGCTCGGGGAGGGCGAGGACCGCCTCGCCGAGCGCGGTCGGCAGGATGGAGAAGCCGATGCGGTGCTCCGTGTACCAACGGGCGAGCGCGGCGGGGTCCTTGCGGACCGTGTCGTCGGCCACGACGACGGTGGCGCCCGCCGTCAGGGCCGGCCAGATCTCCAGCACGGCGGCGTCGAAGCCCTGGCTGCAGACGGCGGCGGCCCGGTCGTCGGCGGTGAACCCGAACCGCTCGTGGTGCCACTGGCACAGGTCCACGACGGCCCGGTGCGGGACGGCAACGCCCTTGGGCACACCGGTGCTGCCGGAGGTGTAGACGGCGAAGCACAGGGACTCGGGGCCGTGGGAGGGGGCGGCGGCGGGGGCAGGAGCGGGCCGCACGGCTACGGTCGGCCCGGCGTCCACGGCGCCAACGTGGACCACGGCGGTCCCTGGCCGGGGCGTGGGCCGCTCCGCTTCCGCGCCCCGCTCGTCGCTCACCACCAGGACGCGTGCGCCGCTCTCCGCCAGGATGGCTTCCGCCCGCGCCCTGCCCTGGGCGGGGTCCAGCGGCAGGTAACCGCGCCCCGCCTTGAGGGCCGCGAGCATGGCGACGACCAGGTCGGTGCCGCGGGGCAGCCACAGGGCGACGGGGCCGGGTCCTCCGCCCCCAGCCGTCCCCCCTGAGGCCTCCCCTTCGGTGCGCAGGGTCGCGGCGAGCCGTTCCGCGCGCTCGTTCAACTCCCGGTACGTCAGGGATACTTCGCCGCAGATCACGGCCGTGCGCTCCGGGGCGACCTCGGCCCAGCGCGACGCCAGCGCGTCGACGGTGCTGCTCGTCCGCTGCCGCACGGGCCCCTGCCGCCACGCCCGGGGCACCACGGCCGCCGGGGCCGCTTCCCCGGCCACCCCGGTCGCCGTCACCTCGCCCGTCGCCTCCCCGACCGCCTCCGCGAGGACGTCCCGGAACGTCCCGAAGAACGCGTCGATCGTCGCCTCGTCGAAGAGGCCGGTGGAGTACTCGAAGTGGCAGCGGATGCCCTCGGGCAGGTCGGTGAAGTACACGCCGAGGTCCGTCAGCGCCTTGTCCGGCCCCGCGTCGAGCGGCGTCGCCCGCACCCCGGGCAGGTCGAAGCGGAACGGGTCGCCGGTCTCGAACTCGGCGAGGGTCTGGAAGACCGGCGTCCGGTCCAGCGCGCGCGGCGGCGTGAGCTCCCGTACGACCGCCTCGAAGGGCACGTCGGCGTGGTCGTAGGCGTCCAGGGCGACCCCGCGCACCCTGTCGAGGAGCGTGCCGAAGTCCGGGTCTCCGGAGAGGTCCAGGCGCAGGGCCAGCGTGTTGACGAAGAAGCCGACGACGTCCGCGTACTCGGGGGTCCGGTCGGACATCGGGGTGCCGATGACGAGGTCGTCCTGGCCGGTGACGCGGCGCAGGGCGGCCGCGTAGCCGGCGAGCAGGGTCATGAAGAGGGTGCTGCGCCGCGCCCGGCCGAACCGGCGTACCCGATCGGACAGTTCGGGGTCGAGGGTGCGGAACAGGGCGTGCCCGCGCGAGGTCATGACGGCGGGCCTCGGCCGGTCGGTGGGCAGGGCGAGGACGGGCAGTTCGCCGTCGAGCGTCTTCTTCCAGTACGCGAGATCCTCGGCCGCCTTCGCCCCGCCGAGGGAGGCGTGCTGGGCGCGGGCGTGGTCGGCGTAGGTACGGGTGAGGGCGGGGAGGTCCGCCGGGGGCCCGCCCGGCAGCTGGGCGCGGTAGAGGGCGGAGAGGTCGCGGGCGAGGACGGCGGCCGACGCGGCGTCCATCACGATGTGGTGCAGGGACAGGACGAGGACGTGCCGGCGGGCGCCGAGACGGACGAGGCGCGTCACGAACAGCGGGCCTTCCGCCAGATCGAAGCGGCGCCCGCTCTCGGCCGCGAGGGTGTCGGCGACGGCGTCACCCACGTACGCGCCCGTGCCGTCGACGACGGCGAAGTCCACCTCGCCGGGCGCCGACGCGAACTGCCGTGCCTGGCCCGCCACTTCACGGAACACGCTGCGCAGCTGCTCGTGCCGGGCGGCGAGCTCGCGCAGGGCGGCGCGCAGCGCGGGGACGTCCAGCGGCCCGTCGAGCTCGATGGCCTTGGTCTCGTTGTACGCGGTGCGGCCCGGCAGCATCCGCTCCAGGAACCAGACGCGCTGCTGCCCGGGAGAGAGCGGAGCCCCCTGATCCCGCCGGTCCCCCGCCCCGCCGGTCCCGGCGGCCGGTTCCCGTACGTCCGCCGCGGGCGCCCCGCACGCGCGGCGCAGCGCGTCGAAGTGGGCCAGGCTCTCGCGCAGCGCCGCGGGAGCGACACCGAAGTCGACGAGGCCGACGATCTCGTCGGCGCCCGCGGCATGCACGGCGTCCGCGACGGACCGTACGCTCTCGGGGCTGCCGATGAGGGCCCGCTGGTCGCAGTAGCGGTCGTAGGCGCGGCGGAAGACCACGTCCAGGTCGTCCTCGGTCATCGCCGACAGGTCGACCCGGTGGCCGAGGCTGCCCGCGACGCCGCCGAAGAGGGACAGCGACGAGCGCATGTACTGCGCGAGGGGTTCGCGGGCCTCCTCGCGCGCCGCCGCGTGGTCCTCGGCGAGGTAGGTGTGCAGCAGCACGGCCACGTGCCCGGCGTCCGGGTCGAGGCCGTGGGCGGCGCGGGTGCGGCGGTACAGCGCGACGTTCTCGTGGAGCTGCTCGACGCTCTGGGTCATCAGGTTGGTGACGATGCCCAGGTCGTGTCGGGCGGCCAGTTCGTACGAGGCCGGGTTGCCGACGACGGCCGTGTACATCGGCGGCGCGTCCTGGACGGGCCGCGGGAACAGCCGCAGATCGCTCTCACCCTTGCCGGTGGTGCGGCGCACCGGCTCGCCCCGCCACAACTGCCGTACCTGCGCCACCTGTTCGTACATCAGCTCCTTGTGGGAGCCGAACCGCTCGGGGAAGAAGACGAAGTCGTTGGCGTGCCAGCCGCTCGCGCAGCCGATGCCGATGCGGCCGCCGGAGAGGTTGTCGACCATCGACCATTCCTCGGCGACGCGGATCGGGTCGTGCAGCGGCAGCACCACGGAGCCCGCGTTGATGCGGATGCGGTCGGTCTCGCGGGCGAGCGCGGCGGCGAGCACGACGGGGTTGGGGAACAGGCCGCCGAAGGAGTGGAAGTGCCGCTCGGGGATCCACAGGGAGTGGAAGCCGTTGCGGTCGGCGAACCGGGCGGTCTCCAGGAGGTGGTCGTACTTGCCGTGCCGGGGCGCCGAGTCGTCCTGCGGGTAGTCGCCGAAGAAGTAGACCCCGAAGTCGAGGGTGCGGGAGGGCTGTTGTGGCTGTGAGTGTGGCTGGGGCTGTGCCCGCGGTGGCGCGGGTCGTGGCGGTTCCGGCTCGCGCGGCGGCTCGGTGCGGGACGCCGCCGCCGCGCTGTTCCAGGCCATGGCCTGCGGCTTCGATACCGGCGCCGGAGCCGGCGCCGGCCCGCGCGTCGGCGTTGCCCGAGGCTTCGCCTTCGCGCCGCCGACGGAGAACCCGGCCGCGCGCAGCTCCCGCAACGAGTCCTTGACCGCGTCCGCGATGAACTCGCAATCGCTGTCGGTGTGTTCGGTGGAGAGGAAGAAGTTGCGCCACTCCCACACGTGGACGCCGCGCAGCATGAGGTGGTGGTAGAGCAGCTCCATGTCCGCGCGGTGCTCGAAGCGGAACATCGAGCCGAAGTGGCTCATGCTCAGGGCGAAGCCCTCGTCCTCGAAGAAGGCGTTGAGGGTGGCGGCGAGCTCGTCCGTACGGGCGTTCAGCCGCTCCTGGAGCCGGGGGCTGTGCTCCTTGAGGTGGGCCAGTACGGCACGGGTCGCGACCATCGACACGGGGTGCTGGATGTAGGTGCCGCCGAAGAACGTGGTGTCGGCCGCCGGGTAACTGTCGTCCCCGTAACTCCAGTGGCCGCCGTCGATGCCGTCCATGATGTCGGACCGACCCGCGACGGCCCCGATCGGGAAGCCGCCGCCGAGCAGCTTGCCGTAGGTGGCCAGGTCGGGCGTGACGCCGTAGAGCTCCTGGGCGCCGCGCGCGGCGGGCCGGAAGCCGGTCAGCATCTCGTCGAAGAGCAGCACGATGCCGTGGCGCGCGGTGAGTTCGCGCAGCCGGCGGACGAACGCGGCGGGCCGGAGCGACGGGTGGCGGCTCTGCACCGGCTCCACCACGACCGCCGCGATGTCCCCGGCCTGCCGCTCGATGACGTCGAGGCTCTCCTCGCTGCCGTACGGCAGGACGAGCAGGTCGGCGACGGCGCCCGGCGGGATCCCCGCGGACATCGGCACGGTGGTGAGGCCCTCGCCGCCGGTGCGCGGGGACCGGCCGAGCACGTTGTCGTTGTGGCCGTGGTAGGCGCCCTCGAACGTGATGATGCGGGAGCGGCCGGTGGCGGCGCGGGCGAGCCGGATGGCCGCGGAGTTCGCCTCCGTACCGGAGTTGGCGAACGCGACGCGCTCCATGCCGGTCAGCTCGGCGAGCAGTTCTGCGGCCTCGCCGGTCTCGACGGTGCGCGGGCCGAGCTGGATGCCGCGCGAGAGGTGCTCGCGGACCGCATCGGCGACGAAGGCGGGCTCGTGGCCGAAGAGCAGGACGCCGAAGCCCATGGTGATGTCGACGTACCGGTTGCCGTCGATGTCCTCCAGCCACGAGCCCTGCGCGCGCCGCCCCGCGATCGGGTACAGCATCTCCTTCGTACTGCTGCGGAAGCCCACGGCGGCACGGCTGTCGGCGAGCACGCGGCGGTAGCGCTGGGTGACGCGTTTGGAGGTGGGCGTCTTGGCGGTGTAGCGCCGCACCAGGTCGTCGAGGTGGGCCCGCTGCGTGTCGGAGGCGTTGCCGCGGAGCATTCCCGAGCCGCGGGAGACTTCCGGGCGGGGGCCGTGCTGGGCGGGGCGGCGGGGCGGCCCCGAGGGCTCTGGTCGTGACTCTGACTCTGGCTCCGGTGCCGGTGCGCCCATCTGCTGGGAGATGCGCTGCGACAGCTCGGCCATCGCGGCGAGGTCCTCGTCGACGGCCGCGGAGACGGAACGGTCGACGGATTCGGTCCCGGTCACCGCGCGTCCTTCCCGTTGGCGGCCAGCAACTGCGAAAGCTGACCCATGAGTTGGAGCTGCATCTGGGTGAGCTGGTGGACCTGCCGTACGAGGTCGTCGACTTCGCGCCGGGTGGCGTACTCGACGGGAGGGGCGGGGGTGGGGGCGGCCGGCTCGCGGTACGCGGGGGCGGGGTCGCGGTACGCGGGTGCGGGCTCCCGGGGCGCCGGCACGGAGGGCGTCACCGGAGGGGACGCCGGAGACGTAACGGGCACGGCAACCGGCTCCCCATACGGCTCCGCGTACGGAGTCCTCGTCACCGGCCCGGATTCCGCGCCCCGTACCCCGTCCCCACCCCCCATCTTCCCCACGATGATCAGCGCGAGCCCCTTCGCCGACCCGGCCTCCTCGAAGAGCTCCCGCATCGACACCTTGACCCGGTGCTCCTCCTCCAACTCGCGCAGCACACCGATCATTTGCAGCGAGTCCGCGCCGAGGTCGAAGAAGGAGGCGTCCTCGGCTATCTCGCTCGTGTCGTAGCTGAGATGTTCCGCGGTGACCTTGATGATGTGCTGGAGCACGCGCTCGACCGCTGCCTCGTCCTGTGCCACGTCCGCCTCATCCCTTGCCGCTGGTACTTGTACGGGTTGTTCGCGCCGGGGAAGGTGGTTCCCCGGGCCTGTCCAGTAGTCCTTGTGCTGGAACCGGTAGCCGGGCAGGGGGATCCGCCGCCCCGCCCCGCCCATGAAGGGCCGCCAGTCGAGCGGCGCGCCGGCCCGGTACAGGCCGGCGGCCGCGTCCCACAGCGGTTCGAGTCCCGCGCCGCGCCGCAGCGATGCCAGAGCCGGCCGGTGCGGCAGCGCGCGGCGGGCGAGCCCGCTGAGCGTCGCGTGCGGACCGACCTCGACCAGCGCGCCCACGTCGTCGTGGGCCGACCCCAACTCCCGTAGCGCATCGGCGAATCGGACCGGCTCACGCGTCTGTCGTACGAAGTAGTCGGCGTCCGGGACCCAGCCGGCCGGCCGCGTGCGCCCATCCACGCCGCTGACGAACGGCACCTCCACGGGACGCGGCCGGACCTCCGCCACCAGCTCCCGCACCCCCGCGAGCACCGGGTCCATGAGGGCGGTGTGGAAGGCGTGCCGCACCGGGAGTTCGCGCGCCGGGACGCCGCGCTCGGCCAGCAGCTCCGTCAGGCGGCGCATGGCGGCCGCCGGGCCCGCGAGCACCTGGGTGTGCGTGCCGTTGCTGACGGCGAGCTCCACGCCCGGCACCTCGGCGGCCAGCTTCTCCGCCTCGTACGCCTCCGTCGGGACCGCCACCATCGCGCCCGGCGCGCAACGGCTTCGCATGAGCGCGCCGCGCCCCGCCGTCAGGCGCAGCCCGTCCTCGACGGAGAGCGCGCCGGCCGCGTACAGCGCCCCGTACTCCCCCACGCTGTGCCCGGCCACGACGGCCGGCGCGATCCCGGCCTCCCGCCACAGGGCGACGAGCGCGCACTGCAGCGCGAAGAGCGCGGGCTGCGCGATCTCGGTCTCGCCGACCGGCTCCGCCGGGCCGCCCTCGCCGGGGCCGAGGAGCGCGTCGAGCAGCGTGCCGCCGCCGCTGAGCTCGGCGAAGTGTCGCTCGCAGGCGTCCAGGACCTCGCGTACGACGGGAAAGCGCTGGTGGAGGGCGCGGGCGGCGCCCCGGTGGAGGCTGCCCTGCCCGGTGAAGAGGAACCCGGTGCCGAGAGCCGCGCCCGACACGGCACCCGATGCTCCGCCCGAGACCGCGCCCGGTGTTCCGCTGACGCGCGGTCCCGCCAGCCAGTCGTCGAGGCCCGCGGTGAGCGCGGCCACGGTGTCGCCCCGTACCGCGAGCCGGTGTCTGCGGTGGGCGCGGCCGAGGGCCAGCGTGGTCACGAGGTCCGCGGGGCGGATCCCGGGGTGGGCGCGCAGATGGTCGCGCAGGGCCGAGGCGTTGTCGGCCAGGGCGGTTTCGGTGTGGCCCGAGACCACCAGGACGCCGGGGGGCAGCGGGGTGTCGGCCGCGTGGGGCTCGGACTGGTGGGCCGGGTTGAGGGCCCGCTCGGGAGCCGGTTCGGGGGCCGGGGCGGGTGCCTGTTCCAGTACGACGTGGACGTTCGTGCCGCCGACGCCGAAGGAACTGACGCAGGCCCGGCGCGGCACGTCGCCGGGTGGCCACGGGCGCGCGGAGTCGGGGATGTAGAAGGGGCTGGCGGCGAGGTCGAGGGCGGGGTTGGGGCGGCGGAAGTTGGCCATCGGAGGGATGACGCCGTGCCGCAGGACGAGGAGCGCCTTGACGAGGCTCGCCAGGCCCGAACACACGTCGAGGTGCCCGATGTTGGCCTTGACCGAGCCGAGCGCGCAGTACCCGGTGCGGTCGGTGTCGGCGCGGAACGCGGCGGTGGCGCCCGCGAACTCGATCGGGTCCCCCTTGAACGTGCCGGTGCCGTGCGTCTCCAGATAGCCGACGGTGTCCGCGTCGACGCCCGCGCGTGTGAGGGCGCGGCGGATGGCTCCCCGCTGGCCGTCCGCGCTGGGCGCGCTGAACGCCTTCTTGCCGGCGCCGTCGTTGTTGACGCCCCAGCCCCGGATGACGCCGTGGATGTGGTCGCCGTCGGCGAGGGCCAGGTCCAGGCGCTTGAGGACGACGGCCACGACGCCGGTGCCGCCGACCGTGCCGTCGGCGTCGGCGTCGAACGGCCGCAGACGGCCGCTCTTGGAGAGGATGGACCCCTTCACGTACCGGTAGCCGAGCACCTGCGGCACGTGGAGGGCGGCGGCCCCGGCGACGGCGATGTCGCACTCCCCGCCGACCACCGACTGCGCGGCGAGATACACCGCGGTCAGCGAACTGGAGCACGCCGTCTGGACGTTGACGGCGGGGCCGGTCAGACCGAGGCGGTACGCGGCGCGGTTGGCGGTGAAGTCCGTGAAGTTGCCGATGGTGACCTGCAGCCCGGCGACCCAGTCCGCGACGCCGCCCTCCAGGACGTTGTTCTGCAGATACGTCTGGAGGGAGTAGAGGTGGTAGCCGGTGCTGGCGTACACGCCGACGTCCCAGGTGCCCTGTCCGCCGCGTCCGTGATCGCCGGCCTGCCCGCCCGCGTACCCCGCGTTCTCCAGGGCGTGGTGCACGCACTCCAGGAACAGCCGGTGCTGCGGGTCGGTGATGCGGGCCTCGTGCGCGCTCATCCCGAAGAAACCGGCGTCGAAGCCCGCGATGTCGTCGAGCACCCCGCTCGCCCCGACGAAGTCGTCCGCACGGTAGGCCTCCTCGGGCACGCCGGCGGCGGCGAGTTCGGCCTCGGTGAAGCGGCGGATGCGGTCGGCGCCGTCGTGGATCGTGCGCCAGAACTCCTCCGGGGTGTCGGCGCCGGGCAGCCGGAAGGAGAGCCCGATGACGGCCACGGCGTCGCGGTCGGTACGGGTCACCGGACCCCACTCCCCTTCTGATTCTGACTGCGGCTCGGCTGCCGTTCCTCGCCCTTACCGGGACTTCCGCTCCGCCCCTGCCGTACCAGCACGACGAACATGCCGACGCACAGACAGATCGCCGACCCGTGCAGCAGGCCCACGACTTGCAGGGGCGTGAAACGGTCCAGGAGGGCGCCGCTGACCAGCATCCCGAGGCCGAAGCCGGTGTTCTCGACCGAGGCGGAGAGCCCGAAGAGCCTGCCGCGCTCCTCGTCGGGCGCGGCCTGGAGCCGGGTGACGTACGCGATCTCGGTGAGGCCGTCCGCCATGCCGGCCACCAGCGCGGCCGCGACCGCCACCCCCGTCGGCAGCCCGGCGAAGACCACGATGAACGCCGCCGACATCACGCAGGCCCCGACGGCGAAGGCCCGCTCCCCCGGCCCCTGCCGCCCGCCGCGCCCGCCCCACCGCCCGCAGATCTGCTGCATGACGATGTTGCCGATGGCCCACGTGGCCCAGAACTGGCTGACGAACGTGGCCGGATGGGACGGGTCGAGGTCGCTGGAGTAGACCGGCAGGGCCACGTTGTGGGACGAGGAGCCGAGCCCGTCGGCGGCGCGCAGGGCGATCATGACGGCGAGGACGGGAGCGGCCCGTACGAGCAGGAGCGCGCCGCCGCGCCGAGCCGACTCACCCGAACCCCCCTGTCCCACACCGGAGTTCGGGCTGGACTTCACCTCACCCCCAGCCGCCTCGGCCTCGGTCGCCTCGACCCCTGCCGCCTCGGCCCTCGTTCGTATGGGAAGCGAGAGCAGCACCCCGGCCGACACCGCGAAGCTGGCGGCGTCCAGGGAGATGGCGGCGGTGTAGCCGAGCTGGGCGACGACGACGCCCGCGGAGGCGAAGCCGGCGATCATCGCGAGCGAACGGCCGGTGGCAAGGAGGGAGTTGGCGCGCATCCGCAGATCGGGGCCGACGATCTCCGGGATGCTGCTGCGCAACGCCACGCCCGACAGGGTCGAGCAGAAGCCGGTCACGACGGCCAGCACGTACAGGAGCCCCGCACGCCCCGCCTCGGGCGCGATCAGCAGCGCTATCATGGCGGCGCACTGCGTCAGGTCGGCGCCGACCATCAACCTCTTGCGGTCGTACGCCGAGACCAGCCGTCCGCTCACAAAGCCGGAGACGACACTGGTCAACAGGCGTACCGCCATGAAGACTCCAGCGGCGAGAGCACTGTCGGTCACCTCGTAGACGAAGACGTTGAGGGCGACCATGTTGAGGTAACTGCCGTACGCGGAGACGCCGTTACCCACGACGAGCAGGCGAAAGTGGATCAAGCGTCCCCCTGGTCCGGGCCGGGCTGCTGCCATTCGGGTCGTGCACGGCTGCGCTCAGCCGAGACCGCCTTCACACTCACCCGCCCCGAAGCGCGCCCATAGTCCCTCGAATTGGGGACTTGACACCGTCGATCGCGCTCAGTAGCTACGCATTTCCCCTGGGTACGTGGGGTTTCCTTTCTGTTTCTCCACGACCGTGGTTAGATCACGTTGCGGCCACAGCCGCCGTACGTGTTGACAGTCCCTCCCGGAGGGAAGATGCCAGTAGACCGGCGCCCGCAGAACGCACCGGCGCAGAACGCACCGGCGTTGTCCCACAGGGAACGCCAGGTGTTGGCCCACATCGCGGCAGGCCTCTCGCACAAGCAGGTCGCCAGACGTCTGGGCATCAGCGTGCACACCGTGAGCACCTATCTGCGCCGCATCCGCAGCAAGCGCACCGCGCCCACGGTGGCTCATCTGATCCATCTGAGCCGCAGCGAGGAGTGCTGACGGGCGCGGACGCGGCGGGACCGCGAGTCGGCGGGACCGCGAGCCGGCGGGATCAGCCCCCGCGGCGCACCCGGGCCGCCCTGCGGGCCTCGGCGAGCTTGCGGGCCTCGGCGCTCTTGCGGGACTTGCCGCCCGTACCACCCGTACCGCCCGTACCACTGGCGGCGTCCTTGCCGTCCTTGCTGGTGCCGAGGCCGCGGAAGGGCTTGTTGGTGTTCTTGGGGCGGGCCGCGGCGGGGCCGCCGTCGAGCGGGGTGCCGGACGGGCGGCGCGCCCCGGTGATGCGGCTGAGCGCCGCCTCGCCCGAGCGCACCTTGGTGACGGTCGGCTCGATGCCCGCCTCGGTCAGCACCAGGCTGGTCTCGCGGCGCTGGCCGGAGAGGACGAGGGTGACGACCCGGCCGGACTCGCCGGCCCGGGCGGTGCGACCCGCGCGGTGCAGATAGTCCTTGGGGTCGGTCGGCGGGTCGACGTTGACGACGAGGTCGAGATCGTCGACGTGCAGGCCGCGGGCCGCGACGTTGGTCGCCACCAGGGCGGTGACCTGGCCGTTCTTGAACTGGGCGAGGGTACGGGTGCGTTGCGGCTGGGACTTGCCGCTGTGCAGGGCGGCGGCGGGCACCCCGCTGGCGCGCAGGTGCCGGGTGAGCTGGTCGACGGCGTGCTTGGTGTCGAGGAACAGCAGGACGCGGCCGTCGCGGGCGGCGATCTCCGTGGTCACGGCGTACCGGTCGGGGGCGTGGACGACCAGGACGTGATGGTCCATGGTCGTGACGGCGCCGGCGGACGGGTCGACCGAGTGGACGACGGGATCGCGGAGGTAGCCCTCGACCAGCTGGTCGACGTCGCGGTCCAGGGTGGCCGAGAACAGCAGCCGCTGGCCGTCGGGGTGCACCTGGTCGAGGGCCTCGGTGACCTGCGGCAGGAAGCCCATGTCGCACATCTGGTCGGCCTCGTCGAGGACGGTGATCCGGACCCGGCCGAGGCGGCAGGCCTTGCGCTCGATCAGGTCGTGCAGACGCCCGGGGGTGGCGACGACGACCTCGGCGCCGTCGCGCAGAGCGGCGATCTGGCGGCCGATGGAGATGCCGCCGACGACGGTGGCGAGCCGCAGCCGCAGCGCGTCGGCGTACGGGGTGAGCGCCTCGGTGACCTGCTGGGCGAGCTCACGGGTGGGCACGAGGACGAGGGCGAGCGGCTGCTTGGCCTCGGCCCGGCGCCCCGCGATACGGGCGAGCAGCGGCAGCCCGAAGGCGAGCGTCTTGCCGGACCCGGTCCGCCCCCGCCCCAGCACGTCCCGCCCGGCGAGGGCGGTGGGCACGGTGACGGCCTGAATGGGAAAGGGCTCACGCACGCCGAGCTCGTCGAGGGTACGGAGGAGCGGGCCGGGCAGGTCCAGATCGCCGAAGGGCCGGGGCGCGGCGACGTCGGGACGGTCGGGGTGAGTCATGAGGAGCCTTCCGCAGAGGGAACGAACGGAACGGACGTACGCACCGAGGAAGGCCCGGCAGGTGGTGGCCCCGCGGGCGGGGCCGGGGTGGTGCGGTGTCCCGGCCGGGGCCGGGTACTGCTGGGTGCCCCGGCCGGGCCGGGACGCGGGGTTCCCGGCCGGGGCCGGGGTGACGCTGGGTTGCCCGACCGGAGCCGGGACGCCGGGTTCCCGGCCGGAGCCGGGGTGACGCTGGGCGCCTGCCCCGACCGAAGCCGGGGTGAGGCTGGGTGCCTGCCCCGACCGAAGCCGGGTGCCGCTAGCCCTGCCTCGACCGGAGCCGAGGCGACGCGCAGGTCCCGACCGGAGCCGGGATAACGCTAGCCCCGCTCCCACCGGAGCCGGGGTGACGCTGGGTGTCCCGACCAGAGCCGGGGGCGACGCTAGCCCCGCCCCAACCGGAGCCGGGGTGATGCCAGGTGCCTACCCCGACCGGAGCCGGGGCGACGCCGCATGTCCCGACCGGAGCCGGGGCGACACTGGGTGTCCCGACCGGAGCCGGGGCGAGGCTGGATGCCCCGACCGACGGCGGAACGCCCGGCCCCGGCCGGAGCCGGGGCGGGTGGGGCAGACGAGTCGGGCTGTACGCCGGGTTCTGTGCCGCGGGTCCTCGCGGACGTCGCGGCGACGGCCATCCATCTAGGGCCGGCATTGCTGCCGGCCTCGTGCGGTCTACCCGCGGACTCGGGCGGGCAGCCCTCGAACGTCCGCGCAGAGCGCGTTTCACGGCGCTCCTCTTGACCTTGCTCCAGGTGGGGTTTACCTAGCCGCCTGAGTCACCTCAGGCGCTGGTGGTCTCTTACACCACCGTTTCACCCTTACCTCGCGCCGGAGCGCGGGGCGGTCTGCTTTCTGTGGCACTGTCCCGCGGGTCACCCCGGGTGGCCGTTAGCCACCACCTTGCCCTGTGGAGCCCGGACGTTCCTCGGGAAGCCCCCCGAAGGAGCCTTCACGCGACCGTCCGCCCGGCTCGTCTGCCGTGCGGACCATGGTACCCGGCGGGGCCCCCGCCCCGCCCCCGAGGCCGGAGCCGCTCACACCCCCGCCTTTCAGCTCGGGACGTCGGCAGCGCCTTCGAGGTGCTCCGTGAGTTGCCCGAGCGTGCTCCATGCCTCCGCGTCGGTGCCGTCACCCAGCGGGTAGTGGAAGGCAGGCGCGGCCGCCGGGCCGAGCCGGACCGGGCGGAGGCCGAGGGGCGGTCGACCGGCTCGCGCAAGGCCGGTGTCACGCACGCCGGAGGACCCGAGGGTGAAGGAGACGGGGACGGGCGGCGCCTCGAAACACGGGGAGACGGTCAGCTCGCGGTCGCCCCGGCGGAGTGAGACGAGCATGGTCACCAGGTCGTGTCCGGTGACCAGCGTGCGCGCCAGCGCCTCGACGGAGTGCAGGGGCGGCTCCTCGTCGGCCGCGTAGCCCACCGCGAAGGTCACGTCTTCGGCCACGCCGGACGCGGTGCGGGTGACCCGCAGGGAGGCGAGGGCGGGCCGGTCGGGGTGGCCGACCGCGAGCAGATGACTTGCCCCGGGCGCGCGGTCGCGTGCCAGGTCCGTCAGTTGGCGGGTGGACCAGGGCAGGTTGACGGGTTCGGCGGTGCCCCAGCCGGCTGGACGCGTACCGGTCAGGTGCTGCCAGATCTCCTCCAGACCGCGGCCGAGCACCAGGCCCGCGTCGGCCTCGTGATGGGCACGGAAGGAGACCAGGAGTTGGTGCTCGGCGACCCGCGCGGCGGCCGTCGCCGTGAAGGCCTCGGCCACGGCGGTCTCCCCGTCTTCCGTGCGGGCGGGCGCGAAGGTGCCGTCCTGCCAGCGCAGCACGGCGCCCGAGAGGCCGTCGTAATAGCCGCAGTCGGGGTGTTGGACGACCCAGCGGTTGGGGGCTCCGGTCAGCGCGGTACGCAGGGGCAGGCTGAGGCGTACGTGCGGTGGCGTGACGATGTGCAGGGCGCGGCCGGAGGCCGTTGTGGCGCGCAGGATCTGCGACAGCCAGGCGGTCAGCGGGATGACGGGGCGGTCGGCGATGACGACGGCGGTCGAGTCGGTGAGGACGTCGACGGCGGGGAGGTTCCCGGCGGGTTCCGGGTGCGCCGAGACCTCGTCGCCCAGAGGTGTCCCGACGACGTCGAGGCTCGCCGCGTCCGGGGGCCACACGGTGCCGCCGAGCAGGGTGCTCAGCCGTCCGCAGAGGGAGCCGGCGAGCCGGTCGGCCTCGGGCACGGCGGTTGTCGCCCGTGCCTCGGTCCACCAGAACGGCACGTCGGGCACCGGCGCCTCGGAGCCGAGGAGCCGCTGCGCTTCACCGGGGACCTGGACGAGGAGCGGCGCCTCGACGGAAACCAGGGGACGGCCGGCCGCGGTGCGCAGCTGGATGACCGCACCGTCGTGCTCGGTGCCGATGCCGAGATCGGGGCCGCCCGCGTGCAGGGCCGCGAGCAGCGCCGGTGCGTCGGGCATCTTGTGGCTGAGGGCTATGACGTCTTTGGTCACGGTGTTCCTGTTCCGAAGGCCGCGCCGGGGGTGCCGTCGGTCTCGTGGCTGAGGGCGGTCTGCATGAGCTGGTGGCGACGTCCTCGGCGGACGAGAGTGCCGCGGCCGGGGGGCTGGGGCGAGGCGTACAGACCGGGGAAGAGCTGGCCTTCGGTGCGGTCGCCGGTCATGAGGAGGGCCGTGGTTCCGGTTTCGCGCAGAGTGGTGAGGAAGGGCTCGTACAGGGCGCGGGAGGACCCGGCGACGCGGCGGGCGACGATGAAGTGCAGGCCGATGTCCTGGGCGGAGGAGACGTATGGGACGAAAGGTGCGAGGGGCTGCTGTCCCGCCGTGGTGAGGATGTCGTAGTCGTCGACGAGGATGACGATGCGCGGGCCGCTGAAGGCGGGTTCGAGGGTGTCGGCGTCGGGGTCGGCGGTTTCCGGCAGGCGCTTCTCGAGTTCGCCGGCGATTCCGGTGGCCAGGGCCTGGGCGAGCTTGGCGTTGTGCGCGTAGCCACCCCGGTAGGGCTCGGGGATGACGCCGCGCAGCCCGCGGCGCGGGTCGAAGACGCCGAAGACGAGCTCGCTGTCGCTGTGGCGGGCGGTGAGCTGACGGGATATGTGCTTGAGCAGGTTGGTCTTGCCGCATTCGTTGTCGCCGAGGATCAGCAGATGCTGGTCCTGGCCGAAGAGGTCCAGCAGGACCGGCGCGAGAGCATCCTGGTCCACCCCGAGAGGGATGCCCGGGGGCTCGTCCGAGGGCGCGGTGAGCTGTGCGGCGGGCAGTTGGGTGGGCAGGACGCGGACGGGCGCGGCGAGTTCGCCGTGCCAGGTGGCGCGGATGGTGCGCGCCGCGTCCTCCAGGGCCGAGCCGAGGTCGGCGGTGGACGGCGTGCTGTCGATGCGCGGCAGTGCCGTCTGGGCGAAGAGCTTCGCCTCGGTCAGGACCCGGCCCGGGGTGTCGGGCGTGAGGGTCTCGGCCAGTTTGCGGTCGATGCTGGAGTCGGCCGGGTCGTTGAGGCGCAACTCGCTGCGGCTGCCGAACATGGACTGGGTGGCGATGCGCACGTCGTTCCAGCGCAGCATGCCCGCGACGACGTGGATGCCGTAGCCGCCGCCGCGCTTGAGGAGGTCGGCCACGTCGTCGTCGAGCTCGTTGAACTCGTCACGCAGGGCGCCGAAGCCGTCGACGAGCAACACGATGTCGGTGGAGGTCAGTTCGGGCACGCGCCCCTGGGCCCGCAGGTGACGGAGCTGGTCGACGGAGTCGATGCCGTGGGTGCGGAAGAGCGTCTCGCGCTCGTTCAGCATGGTGCGGACCTCGGCGACGGTGCGGGCGGCGCGTTCGTGGTCGGCGCGCCCGGCGATGCCGCCGACGTGCGGCAGCCCGGCCAGCGAGCCGAGTCCGCCACCCGCCAGGTCGAGCCCGTAGATGCCGACTTCGGCGGGGGTGTGCGTCAGGGCTAGGGACAGGGCGAGGGTGCGCAGCAGCGTGGTCTTGCCGGACTGCGGGCCGCCGATGATGGCGGCGTGTCCTCCCGCCGCGGTCAGGTCGAGGATCCAGCGGCCCTGCCACTGCTTCTCCGGGTCGTCGAGGGTGCCCAGGGGGACGCGCATCGCCCCGCCGCCCGTGCTGGGCGTGCCCGGCGCGAGGTGGAGTCCGCGCTCGGACGCGGTGAGGGGGCCTGCTGCCGCGTCCAGGGTGAGAGTGCCGGGAAGCGGGGGCAGCCAGATGCGGCGTACGGGCGGGGCGGCAGCGCAGAGTTGGCCGACCATGGTCGACATGACGGTGGGGCCGGTCTCACGTTCCCGCATCGCGGGTTGTTCGGCCGTGTCGACGCCGGCTGTCTGCGGTGCCGTGCTGTAGGTCGGATACGTGTGCACCAGTGGCTTGTCACCGTCGTCCGCCTCGACCGAGGGGCCGCGGTAGGCCCCGGAGACGTATCCGGCCTTGAAGCGCTGATAAGTCGATGTGTCGACCTTGAGGTAGCCGAAGCCCGGCAGCGGCGGCAGCTGGAAGGCGTCCACCGTGTCCAGCACGGTGCGCGACTCGTCCGCGGAGAAGGTGCGCAGCCCGAGCCGGTAGGAGAGGTAGGTCTCCAGCCCCTTGAGCTTGCCGGACTCGATGCGCTGGCTGGACAGCAGCAGGTGCACGCCGATGGAGCGGCCGATCCGTCCGATGGACAGGAACAGATCGATGAAGTCCGGCTTGGCGGTGAGCAGTTCACCGAACTCGTCGATGACCACGAAGAGGTGCGGCAGGGCCTCGAGCTCGGGGCGTCGGGCGCGCAGTGCCGCGTAGTGCCCGATGTCGGCGACGTTCCCGGCGTCCTTGAGTACCTGCTGGCGGCGTTTGACCTCGCCGGCGAGGCTGGTGTGGACCCGCTCGACGAGGCCGGCCTGGTTCTCCAGGTTGGTGATGACCCCGGCGACATGCGGGAGCCCCGTGAAGGGGGCGAAGGTGGCGCCGCCCTTGTAGTCGACGAGGACCATCGCCAGATCCTCGGGCGAGTGGGTGGCCGTCAACGCGAGGACCAGGGTGCGCAGCAACTCGCTCTTGCCGGAACCGGTGGCGCCGACACACAGCCCGTGGGGTCCCATGCCGAGTTCGGAGGACTCCTTGAGGTCCAGCAGAACGGGATCGTGCCGGTCGTTGAGGCCGATGGGCACGCGCAGGAAGTCCCGCTCACCGCGAGGCGCCCACAGCCTGGTGAGATCGAGGTCGGCCGGGTCGCCGATGCCCAGCAGCTCGGGGAAGTCGACGGGACCCGAGATCGGTGTGCCGTCGGCCGCGGACTCGGCGGACAGCCTGAGCGGGGCGAGCACGCGGGCGAGCCCTTCGGCTCCCGGGACGCTCAGCTCGTCCGAGCTGCCCCGGCCGGGGGCCGCGTCCGGGGTACGCAGGTCCTCGACGACGACCTGTCCGTCGTCGACGACGGTGATGCGCACGCTCACTTCGTCCGGTTCGTGGATCTGTTCCGCGAGCAGGTGCAGCACGGTGACGCCCATGTCGGGCAGCCCCACCGCGGCATCGGGGCGGGGCAGTTCGTCGGCCGTCTTCCCATAGGTGTCACTGACCACGAGAAGACGGTCGCTGAGCTTCAGGGCGTCCTTCCCGGACAGGCCGCGGCGCACCTCCGCGGCGTAGGAGGAGCGGCGGCGCAGGTCGGCTGCACCGTGCCGGGCCAGCTCCGTGAGGCTCGGGGCGATCCGCCGGGCGGCGACAGGGCCCTCACTCGCCGGTGCGTCCAGGACGTGGGGCAGCCACTTGGCCCACTCCCACGCCTCCAGCCGATCGCCGGGCACACCGAGAGCGATGGCCACGTCGTCCGGGGCGTGGGTGACGGCGGTCTGGGCGAGCAGGGCTCGGGTGACCCGCAGCACCCCGTCGCGGTCGCCGACGATGCTGACGTTCCCCGCGCGGTCGAGTGCGGCGGTGAGGGGGAAGTCCGTCGTGGTGGCGAACCGGTGCTGCAGCGCGCGGGCTTCGTTGAGCATGAACGGGTCGGGCGGGGTGAGGACTCCGCTGCCCGAGTTCTGTTCGATGTCCAGATCCTGCACCGGCACGTCCCCGGTGCCCAGACGCACCCGCAGGAAGTCGGTGTCCGCACGCCGGCGCTCCCACAGGCGGGCCGGATCGCGCACGAGGTCGTAGAGCGCGAGCGGCGGAGGGTTCAACAGCCGGGCCTGGGCCCGTAGTTCACGTTCGACGGCACCGAGCTCCTCGCGCTGCTCCTCCAGGTACTCCAGATAGCGCTCCCGCTGGGTACGCCGGGTGCGCTGGGCCTTGCCCCGCTGGGACAGGAACAGCGCCACCGCTCCGAGGAGGGCGAAGACCAGCACGATCGCGCCGACAGCCGCGAACTGGCTGTTCCGGATGATCGTCATCATCACGACCGACCCCATGACGCCCGCCATGGGGAGCAGCGAGGTGGCGGCGTTGCCCGTCTTGCCCTCGGGCAGGTTCGGGGGCGGCTCGATGGTGCGCCGGGTGGCGCCCGGAAGGGGCCGGGTCGAGCGGGCCGGCCGGTGGACGAGGTGCTGGGTCATCGCACCCGCACCGCCCGCCGCATCGCCTCGGCCGCCAGCTCGACGGCCGCCTCGGTGGAAGTCTGGCCGAGCATGCCGGTGTGGATGGGGCCTCCTTGGGCCAGATGCCGGTCGTAGGGCAGCGGCACGACGCTGACCCCGGTTTCCCGTAGGTGGGCGGCGGCGGTCTTGAGGTCGAGCGTCATGTCGGGCGAGTTGGCGGTGAGCGCCACCACGGTGGTGGCGAGCGCGGAGTGGGGCAGCTGGGCGAGCCAGTCCAGGACGACCCTGGTGCCGTTGACGCCCTCGGCGGTCATGGGGGCGACCACGACCCGTGCATGGGCCGTGTCCATGGCGGTGCGGGCCACCTCACCGGGGAGGGTCTCGCAGTCCACCACGGACACGGCGAAGTAGCGGCGCAGCGCCAGGGTCACGGCCCGGTACGTCGGCACGTCCAGCGGTGCGCCGACCCTCCCCTGGCTCGCGGGCAGCAGCCATCCGCCGTCCGCGACGGGGACCAGATAGCCGGTGACGTCGGTGAGCTGCATGGCCGGGCTGAGGATGCGGGCGAGATCGGCGCACGCCCAGCGCACCGACTCGGCCCCGAGCCGCACCGGCAGTGTGCCGAGCGCGCCGTCCGCCTCCAGCGCGAGCACCGGGTCGTGGCGATAGTGGGTGAACGTACGGGCAAGGAGTGCCGACACCGTGGACTTGCCGACCCCGCCCCGGATGGAGGTGACGGCGACGACACGCCCTGTGGTGACCGGCTGCTGCACCTCGTGGGCGAGCCGTGTCAGCTCGGCGACCTCGCGTCCGGCGGAGGCGGTGAGCTTGCGCAACGAACGGCCCGTGCGCCGCACCACGGAGTCGCCGTGCTGAGGGCCGCCGAGGGCGAGGGCGAGCCGAGGGTCGACGGTGGGGACAGGCTCAGGGGCCGGCATGGAGATCCGAGGATCGCGAACACCGCGAGGCATCGGCGCGGCCCCCTGACCGTAGCCGTGGGCGGTCGAAGGAGGGGACGATCGCCGTCCGGCATCCTCCGCGTCGGCAGTACGAGTACGCGGCGTCACGGAACCCTCGGCGGGGCTCTCCACCGTCACGGGGTGGGCGAGCCGCAGCCGCGCGGTCGGCTCGCCGGCGGGCGTACCGTCGGTCGGCTTGCCGCCGTTCGTACCGCCCTCCACCCTCAACTCCCGCAACAGATCCCGCTGCCAGTCAGCTTCAGACATGGGACCCGCCCCTACGCGAAGGTGTCGAGCAGTCGCCCGTACACGCCGAAGACCCCGAGCACCAACGGCAACAAGGAGATCACTCCCACCGACTCCATCAGGTCACCCGCACGCCGCAGCCGCACCCGTACGTGCTCGGCGGGACGCACCGCCAGGGCCATCAACGGCAGTACGACGAGCATCCCGAGGACGGCCATCGCGCCGGCGGAGGCGTCGGAGCGCTCCAGCCACACCACGATCAGTCGGACAGCGACGACCGCCGCACACGCAAGCAGCGCGACGACCTCTCCCGTCAGGGGGAAGGCACGGGACCGCAGCCCCAGTACCAGGGTGACGGCGACGCCCAGCAACACCGTCCACACCGTCACTTCGCGCAACACCAGCACACCGGCCGCCGCGGCGGAGGCCGCGACGACGACGGAGGCGCACACCAGCCCTCGATGCGTGGCCGCCAACGCCGTGCTCACCCGGTACCGGCTCACCGATGCTCCGCCCGTACGCCGGTCGTCCAGTCCCGACAGTCCGGACGCCATCAGCGCGAGGCGGGGAAGCAGCCCCAGTACCACCAACGACACGGCGGCCAGCGCCGCCCCGACCCGAGCCTGCTCACTCACACCGTCCGCGCCCGCCTGAGCGGCGAGGGCAACCTGCCAGGCCACGACACAGGCGGTGGCCGCCGCCGCGCCGAACAGGGCGCCACGCCCCAGCGGCGAAAACCATCCCAGCAACAGCAGGGTCACAACAACGGCACCGGCCACACCGGCGAACCGCAGGGCGCCTGCCCAGTCGTACGCGTCGCCGAGCGTCCAGGCGCCGAGCACGGCCAGGCCCCCGCCGGCACCGATCAGAGTGACGGCGACATCGCGTCGCCGCGTCCGTCCGAGCAGCGCGCCGATCACAGCGGCCACCGCGGCGGCACCGAGCGCACCGCCGCCCACGGCCGACAGCTCGAACTGCCCCCGAGCCAGCACCACCGCGGTCAACGCCCAGAAGACGGTGAACAGCCCCGTGACCACCGACCGGGCCCGGGCACCCCACCGCCACGCCCGGACGTCCAGGTCCTCGGCGGCCTCATCGCTGACGTCATGCACCACGGGTGCCGACGGAGCGTCCTCCGCCCGCACCAACCGCAACACCGCACCGTCGACGACGCCCGCCGACTCCAACGTGCCGTCCTGCGCCAGCGCCGACCCGTCCGTGGTCACCAGATGCCGCAGCTCCGGTCGAGCCCCCACCTGATCGCCCAGCAGCCGCAAGACCTCGGGCAGCAGCAGCCCGACCGGTTCCTGGGACGGGAGCACGAGATCCACTCGCCGCCGCTCACCCACCAAGGTGATCCGGCTCAACGCCGTCCGCCTCGTGGCGTTCGCACCGTCCGTGCGGCTCAAGTCCCCCGCAGATATCACGTGTTCGAACCTATCATCGAGAAGAATGCGCGCTGGAGGGCGAGGGAGGGGGTGGAGTAGAGGGCACGGAAGTCCCATAGGGACTCTTCCCGATAAGCCGGTGCGAGACGAATGACCACCCCACGCACCCGGCACACAGCACCGCGGCGATCACCACCCCGGCAAACACCTTCCCCAACCGCTCGTCGACGGTGCGCCGTTGCCGCAGAGCACCAAACAAAAGAGCATCCCGAAGCCGCCGACGCCGAACCGACACCGACTCCAACAGCTGACTGTCGTAATCCTGGGCTGACATCACATGGGCTCACAGACGTCTACACATGGGCTGCAACGTTCGCTGCAGGTTCGAGAAGGGACGGAGCGAGGCCCTATGAGTTCTTTCGTGTGACCATTTTGACGAAGGCGTTCGCCTCCGTCTCTGAAATCTCGACGTGGTCGTCATCGTTGTGCCCCAACTCATACAAGCGCAAATACTCAGTCGGTTCCCAGCGCAGGTTGCGAGTGAACACCTCGTCGGAGGTGTTCACTCCTCCCCCAAGACGGGGGGCAGTGCGCCGACGCACCAGCCCCATGGGGTTACTGCGTGGATAATCGTCACTGACCAGAGCAAAGTAGGTCGTACTGTCGACAGGTGAATTGATTACCTGAATCGAGGCTCCGCGATCATTGAGCCACAGTTCAAGCTCGAGGCCAGCGATTACCCGGAGCGAGCCGTCCTCCTCCACGCGTGCCGGCCCGAAAACGCTCCCGCTGAACCCCTCTACGACAGTACGGTCGTCGAGAACCACCTCGAATGAAGTATCACGGGCCGATGCACCCCTGAGATCAGCACCTTGGAGCTCCACCTGGAGGAACCCGGCACCGTCCAATACCGAGTTGCGCAAGGAAGCCGATCGTGCGTTGACCTTCCATAGCTCGGCACTGCCCAGGTTTGCGCCTGTCAGGTCGGCCCGCTGAAGGGACGTGTCTCTGATGTCGGCCTTCACCAGGGAGGAGTTGGCGAGGTCGGCACCATCAAGTACCGCCAGCGCGAGATTCGCTCGATACAGATCCGTGCCGATCAGCCTGGCGTTGCTCAGGTCGGTTTCGATGAGCAGGGACGTCGCCAGATCGGTGCCGGACAGGTCGGCATGGGACAGGTCGAGTCCCGATGCGTCCAAGGTGACGTTCTCGTCGGCTGAGTCGGACCACGCCCGCAAGGCCTCAGCCGCTTCAGGGGCGGGCGGCATGAGCCGGACTCTCCGGTGGAAGTCACGGATACCAGACAACTCGATCACTCCACCCGTGCTGTTCGACCATCGCCTTGAGATCGTCGATCGCGGCTTGGTTTGCATTGCGTACATCGAGGATAACCGTGCGATCCTTGACGTCAATCTGCTTCCCGATCCTGCGCACCCAGGACTCATTGTTGGCGGGGTCGTACGCGTCCTTGTACGGCAGCGACTTGTCGCGAACATTGTTATACGGCGGCCAATCGGAGTGGACGCCCTTGATGTCGTAGTAGGTTTCCGCACTCGGCGAGTAGAGGTCGCCCTGATTGGCGGCCGGCGGCCGTTGGATATCAGGCGGAAGCTTCCCGCTCTCACGCATGTCCAAAGCCAAACGCGCTTCGTCCATCTCCGATTCTTTGACCACGCCCTTATGGTCCGGGTCATGTTTCAGCCAGTCGAAGTCCTCGAGGTGCCGCTCGGCCAATTCGTGCAGACGTGCGTCGTGCAGCGAACGTTCGGCTTCGGTCAACTCAGGAGGTGGGCCATTGCCGTGAACAGACTGATCACTATGACGGCCGAGCCCCGTACCACCGTCATGCAGCGGCGGATGGGCAGTGGGAAGTTCATGGGTTAGGTCGATCGAAACATCGCCATGAGGCGCGGGGACCTGATCGAACAGCTCATTCTGCTGGTCATTGATGGCGCGGAGTTCATCACCGGTGACGCCAGGCAGTCTGCCCTTCTCGTAGAGTACGTGCGTTTCCATCTTGGCGACGAAACTTTCCGGCGTGTGGAACTGCACCTCGAAGACCCGTCCGCTCGCGGGATCTCGCCAAGTAGAATTTATGCCCTTGTATCCGGGACTGCCCCAAGTGTTCTTGAAGGTGACGTTCTCAAATCCCCTTGCACGCAATGTGTCCACTGCGTTTTGAACACCGTGCACGTACCCTTGGGCCGGGAATTCAACCGTATAGCGAATCGAGTCCCGGATGTGGCCGAGAACTTCCTCCGGCAACATGTTGGATTTACGCAGCAGATCTGTGGCAAGCTTCCGCTTGAGTGAATCTTCTCCCTTGAGGCGGTAATCCAGGCCGATCATGCGTCCGTCATCAACGCTGCGCGTGATCTGCTGGAGCGTGTCGGTGATCCGTGGCTCGGCTTCAGCAGACTGACGCAAGAAGTCGTCGGCCGCCGCGTTCGCGTCCTGCGGCAGGCGCAGACCGCTCTCTCCTGCCCACGATCCATCCGGAAGGTTGCCACGCGGTGACTCCGGCGCGGTGACTCCGGCGGGCGCGTCGTTCGCACCGGTCGGTGAGGCAGCACCCCCCTCGTGGTGCGTTCCTGCCCCGTCGTGCCCAGACGTGCCGTGCTCTCCCCCACTGGTACCGGCGCCGTCGTGGCTCCCGGCGCCGCCAGGCACGTGATCGCCGTTGCCCGGCCCTGCGGGGTGACCCGACCCAGGATTCTGGTGGCCGGCGGACGGGCCATGGGTGAATCCGCCGGACGGGCCATGGGGTCGGTGGGACGCCGCGCCACCCGCAGCATCGCGACCCGCACCGCCACCGATGTGGTCACCGGGCCGTCCAGCGGTCTCGCCCGCGCCGTCTCCTGCTCGCGAGCCGGCCATGACCGGCTCGTGGTGCGGATCATGCACGGAGGTCACGTCGGTGTGCGTGCTGGTGTCGGCGTTGCGGGTCTTGGTGACCTCGTCGGGGAGTTGGAGGGGCTTGTGGTCGAGGTCGCGGATGGCTCCGCCCTCGTCCATGTAGGCGGGCCTGCCGTGGTTGTCGGTGAGAGGGAGCGCGCCTTCGGGCATGCCGGCGTACCGCGCCGATTGTGCGGTCGCCTCGTCAGCCAGTGTGTAGGTGGTACTGGCGGCGCCGGGGACCTTGATGCGCGCTCCGCCGGCGCCCGCACCCTTCAGGGTGTTGAAGAGGTCGCCGACCTTGAGCGCGCCGATCTTCCCCGTGTTGATGGCGTACTTGCCGCCCTTGATCGCGAACTGGCTGCCCTTGACGGCATACATGACGGGGTCGACGAGGCGGCCGGTCTTGCCCACCGCAGCGATCGCCTTGGCCGCGGCACCACTCTTGGCCGCCGCGCCCGCGCCGCCCGTGGCGATCGTGGTGATGACGTTGAAGGACACGGCTCCGGCGGCACGGGCGGGGTTCTTGCCCCACTGGTCGTAGGCGACCAGCGCCTTGCCGGTCTCCTTCACGGCCGTGCGTGAATCGCGGAGCCAGGAGGGAAGCTTGTCCCCCGGCATCGTCCAGTACGCGACACCGAGCGGGCTGAGGGTGAGGGCCAGGCCGGTCGTGAGCTTCGCCAGGCCGGTCCAGGACTTCTTCATGCCGTCCCAGCCGTCGGTACCGACGAGGCTGCCCAGGCCCTTGGCTGTGCCGACCACACCGTCCATGATGAAGCCGTCCCACACCAGGGACTTGAGGTTGTGGCGGAAGGCGGCCCAGCCGGTGTACTCACGCTCCGCGGGCGTGCCCCAGGGAAGCTCGGCCTGGTCGAGCACATCGGCCGTGTAGCCGTAGGTGGTGCAGTCCGTCCTGCCGTCGTCACTGAGGTGCAGCTGGACGCCACCGACCAACGCCATGATCTTGTTGTGGCAGGTGATCTCGGCCGCCCAGAAGGCGAGCTGGGTGGCTTTGACGTCCTCCTCGAGCTCGTTGTTGCGGTCGAGCTTGTCCTGGTCCTGGCGCCAGTCGTCGTCACCGGCGATCTCCGACCAGCAGAACTTGACGGCCTCGTCCTTGAGCCGTTCGAGCTTCGCGGCCAGCGGGCGCACCTCGGTGGCGTAGTCGCTCAGCGCGGTGGCGACCTTCTCCAGGTCGTCGGCGAAGGCATCACTCTTGTCGGCCACCGGCTTGGTGGTGGCGAAGAGGTCGTCCGCCTCCGGAGTCTCGTAGAAGGCGGCCAGTCCCTGGAAATCGGAGTGGACCAACGCACCCTCGATACGGAAGAGAGCCGCCCCGGCCGTCAGGGTGGTCGAGTTCTGTTCCAGCAGTTCGAGATCTCCGGTGAACTGGGGAATCTTCGCCGGTTCGATGGCGCCGTTCCAGCTCATCCGTGCCCGCCCGTTCCGGTGCGCGGGCGGTGGCCGCCGTTGCCGCCGGGCAGGTCTATATGAGGCTCTTTCAGGGCCCTGTTCTGTAGGTCGATGGCCATTTGCAGATCGCCCTGGTAGTAAGCCACAGCAGCATCGGCCGCCCCGTTCAGCGATTTGCCGGCGCGCCTGGCGATGTATTGCAGGTCCCTCTGCCACTGGGTGATGAACGCTCCCAGGGCGGTTGCCACCGGACCCTGCGTGCCGTCGCCCTTCTCGCCCCCCTCAACGGCCGTGCCCGCGTGCTTCGCGGCCTCCGGCAGCGTCTCCTGCACGGTCGACCCGGCCGCCGCCAGTCCGTTGGCAGCGCCCCCGGCCTTCTCCAGCACACCCCGCACCCCGGCGGGGTCAATGTCCCAAGCAGTCACGCAACAGCCCCCAATGCCTCTTGCCCCTCAATCCCCGTCACCCCGTGCCGACCGCCTGGCGGCACGGGCACCTCCTCGGCCTCAATGGCCGGATACTCAGCCGATGTTGTCGACCGCGGCCCGCGCGCGGGTGATCGTCGTCTGCGCGGTTCCGTCGTTCTTCCCCAGCGTGGTGCGGACGAGATGGATGATCTCGCGGACCTCGTGCGCGGCCTTGTTCCAGCGCACTTCCTTGCCGTGGTACTCGTCGGAGACGCCGTCGGCCTGGTAGTCGGCCATCGCGGCCTTCACCGCTTTGTCACGGTCCCCGAGCACACGCTCCAGGTGGCCGATGATCAGCTGCAGGCTGCCCTGCACCTCTCCGGAGGCACCGGTGTCGTACGAGCGGCGGTCCTGGGATGCTGCCATGACGAGAACTCCCCGTGTTCGATGTCTGGTCGGCTCGCCCGCCCCTGAGGGGCCGGGCGAGCCGGGTATGTCCGTGCTGTGGCCGGGTCAGCCGGAGAAGCGGGCGGCCTCGAAGTTGGCCAGTCCCATGTGCTGGTGGGCGTTGTCCGCCTGCTCCTGGTCACCGGAGCCGAACGCCTCGTCCATTCCGGACTGGCCACCGAGGATCGAGGTCAACGACCCGTTGAGTGCCGCGGTGATCTCGTCGGCACGGTCCTTGAAGGAGTCGAAGGTCACCTTGCCCGCCCCGTTGAACTTCCCCTCCAGCGGCTCGGCGGCCTGAATCAGCAGATGGATCAGTGTGCCGAGATCGTCGCTCGACCCCGCGGTGCTCTTGCCCAGCACCGCGAGCGTCTGGTCACCCATGTCGAACTTCATGTACCCACCCCGTAGTTCCGGCGCGCCGGCCGGGCGTTCCCCCACGCCACTCCGATCACGGCGCGCGCACGTATCACTTACGTCGCGTAGCGCATCGAACATACTCTCCCATAAGACATTGCAGGCGCAACGAAGTTGAGACCAGAGGGGCGTGATTCGGCCCACGATCATTGCGAAGCGGTTCCGCTCGGCGCCACGAGTCCCTACTGACCAGCAACAGGGCAGGTAGGCGACCGACAGAGGGCGAGAAGGCCACGTTCGGGCAGCTCACAAGTCGGCTGGAATCATGCGCTGCGTCAAGCCCACGGGTCGCTCGCGGGTCTGGGCGGGCAAACGAGGAGTGTGTTCCGCGAACGAAGAGCGCAAGAGCCACGGCCGGGCAGGGCGCGCCCGCTTGACCTTGTCGCAGCGTCAACGTTTCTACTGGGCCCATGCGGATCGGAGAGCTCGCCGGCGTTGTCGGCGTCACCACGCGTGCCATCAGGCACTACCACCATCTGGGCCTGCTGCCCGAGCCGGAGCGGCGGGCCAACGGGTATCGGTCGTACGGGCTGCGGCACGCCGTCGCGTTGGCTCGCGTCCGGCGGCTGACCGAGCTCGGGCTCGGGCTCGCCGAGGTGCGGGACGTGCTCGCGGACGACGCGGGGCGCGACCTCGCCGAGGTTCTCGCCGAGCTCGACGCGGACCTCGCCCGGCAGGAGACCGCCATCCGTGAGCGGAGGGCGCGGCTGCGGTCGCTTCTCGACGACGCCGAGCGCGGGGGGCTCACGCCCGAGGGGCCCGTCTCCCCCGAACTCGCCGACTTCTTCCGGGAGATGGAACGCGCCTCGACCGGGCGCGAGGGGGCGGAGTCGGTGATGGCCGCCAAGGACCGTGAGTTCCTCGCGTTGTTCGACACCACCGCCTCACCCGAGGACCGGGACGCCTTCCTCACCGCGCTGCGGCCGACCCTCGGTTCGCCGGGAGCGGTCGAGCGTGCCCACGCGGCGT
The DNA here is from genome assembly GCF_055591085.1 of Streptomyces sp. NPDC041713. Classification (NCBI taxonomy): domain Bacteria; kingdom Bacillati; phylum Actinomycetota; class Actinomycetes; order Kitasatosporales; family Streptomycetaceae; genus Streptomyces; species Streptomyces sp. NPDC041713. The sequence goes on along the minus strand of NZ_JBVIZY010000001.1, from coordinate 453,289 downwards.
ACGAGCGGCTCGACGCGCTCGCCGGCGCCGACCTCGCGGATCCCGGCACCCGGACCGCCGTGGAGGAGGCCGCGCGGACCCTCGCCGCCGCCCTGCCCGACTCGCTCCTGACCGACCTGGGCAGCGACGGCGCCCAGGCCTTCGCGGAGGGGCGCGCGGTCCGCGACGACGGCTTCCTCGACGCCTTCTTCGCCGATTTCGCGCCCGCGCAGGCCGAGGCGGTACGCCGCGCGATGGCCTTGCTCGCGCGGCGCGGAAGGGAGACGGAATGAGGATCACCGCCGTGCCCGTACCCGTGCCTGTCCGGCGGGTCGTCGGGCATGAACTACGCGTCCTGGCCAGCCTTTTGAGGTGGCCGGCCCGGCGGGTCCACGGGGTGCGCGGACCGCACGACCGGGCCTTCGGGCACGCCCGCGACCAGGCAGCCATCATGTACGCGCTGACCTTCGTCTGTGTGGTCGAGGCGTACGGGATGTCCGTACTGCTGCGGAACTGGCCGACCCTCCACATGGTGACGCTCGTCCTCGACGTCTACGGCGTGGTCCTGATGCTCGGCATCCACGCCGCCTCCGTGACCCGGCCGCACATCCTCTCGCCCGACGCGCTCCGGGTGCGCCAGGGCGCCCACCGTGACCTGCGGATACCGCTGGCGGTGGTCGCCGGCGTACGTGCGGAGCGGCTGTTCACGCACGAGCCCGCCGCAGGGGTGCTCGACCTGCCGGTGGCCTCGACCACCTCGCTCACCCTGGAGCTGACCGAGCCGGTCACCGCCGTCGGCTTCCTGGGCGGGCGGCGCGAGGTGACGACGGTACGGCTGCACGCGGACGAGCCCGCGCTGCTCCTCGCCGCCCTGCGCGAACGGCTCGCCCGCCCTCACGCCGGCGCGAACTGAACCTTTGCCGTGCCGGGGTCCGCCTGGGTGAGGCGGACCCGTAGGCGCTCTCCCAGGGGCAGCTTCGTCGAGTCGCTCTCGATGCGGGCCACCACCGCGGGATCGGTCAACTGCACCGTGCCGACCGACGGTTCGCCGTCCTTCACGTCCACCACCACCGCGTCGAAGATCTCGCCGACCCGGCCCCTGAGCAGCGCGGCCTCGACGATGTCCACGCACTCGCGCTCCACGGTGTTGCCGCGCCGGGTGCCGTCCGCCATCTCCTTGGGCAGCCGGTCGAGGGCGGCGAGCACCCACTCCGGGGGCGGTTCGTCCGCGCAGGCCGCGAGGCAGAGCTCGGAGGCGTACCGGTCGACGAGGCGGCGCAGCGGGGCGGTGCAGTGCGCGTACGGGGCCGCGACGGCGGCGTGGGTCGTGAGCTCGGGGATCCGCCCGCCCGCGAACGCGGTGTAGCCCGCGCCGCGCAGCAGCGTCGTGCACTCCTGGAGGAAGGCGGCGTGGTGCGGGTGGCGCGGGTCGAGGGATCGTACGAGCTGTGCGTACGAGACGTGGTGCGGCCAGTCGATCCGCAGGGCGGCCGCGGTGCGGCGCAGCCGGGCGACGGCGCCGTCCGGGGCGGTCGGCAGGGTCCGCAGGATGCCGGTGCCCGAAGCGATCATGAGGTCGGCGGCGGCCATGCCGGTGAGGAGGGAGATCTGCGCGTTCCAGCCGTCGGCGGGGTGCGGGGCGCGGAAGGCGAGTTCGTACGTCCCGTCGCGCTCGACGATCTCCTGCTCGGGGACGTCCAGGGAGATGCCGCCGCGGTCGACCTCCTGCTGTTCGCGCAGGGCGCCGATGACGGCGAGGAGCGCGAGGGGCTCTTCGGCCGTGCCGCCGTCGACGGCCTTCTGCACGCCTTCGTAGTCGAGCTTGGCCCGGCTGCGGACGAGGGCGCGGCGCACGTCGGTGCGCTCGGTGCGGCCGTCCGTGTCGAGGTCGATGGTCCACAGGACGGCGGGGCAGGTCTGGCCGGGCAGGAGGCTGGCGGCGCCCTCGCTGAGGGCGGTGGGGTGCAGGGGCACCTTCTCGTCGGGGAAGTAGAGCGTGGTGACGCGGCGGTGCGCCTCGGCGTCGAGCGGGCCGCCGGGCGTGACGTACGCGGCGACGTCGGCGATCGCGTACGACACACGGAAGCCGCCGCCGTCACGGCGCGCCAGGTGCATGGCCTGGTCGAGGTCGACGGAGGTGGGCGGGTCGACGGTGAAGAGGGGCAGGTCGGTGGCGTCGTACGCCGGCAGCCGGGGGGAGGCGGCGGCGCGGGCCGCTTCCGCGAGGACGTCGGCGGGGAATTCTTCCGGTACGTCGAGTTCCGTACGCAGGGCGCGCAGGGCGGCCCGCAAGGGGGCGGCCTCGGCGGCGCCGGTCACGCGGAGGTGGCGGCGGGGCATGCGTCCGAGCGTATGGCATGCGCCGGGCTTGAACGGTGACGTGGGCGCCGTGCGGGTAGGGGTTCCCCTCTCCCCACCGGGAACACTCCCGCCGCTCAGCGGCAGATGCATCCCACCCACCCGTTCACCCCGTGCGTGCGGGAGGGGGGTGGGGCGGGTGAGGTGCGCCGTGCCGCGCGGAGGCCATTTGTCCGGCGCCGGTCACGGGCGGGCGAGCCCTGCCCGTGCCCGGCGCCGCACGCAGCCGCCCCGCCAGGCCGCAGACGCAAACGCGCGGGAGGGGGCGTGGGGGTATGTGCGCACGGAGCACCGAGCACGCTGTAGCAATGTTGTCCGCGAGGCGTGGCGAACAGTGGATGGCGAGTACGCACATACCCCCGCGGCCCCGCACCCACAGACCGGCAGTAGGCGCAGGCCCAAGCCCCCACGCACCCGCACCAGCACCCGCACCCGCACCCGCACCCGCACCCAGAGAAGGACCCAAAGCGCAGCCGCCCACGCCCCCGTACCCTTTCGCAGGGGCCGCACCCCCTCCCCCATACCGTCCAAGGAGTCCGATCGTGCTCGTCCTGTTGCCGCCCTCCGAAGGCAAGGCCCCCTCCGGACGGGGTGCCCCGCTCAAGCCCGAGTCCCTCTCCCTCCCCGGGCTCACCGGCGCACGGCAGGCCGTTCTCGACGAGCTCGTCGAGTTGTGCGCCGCCGACGAGGAGAAGGCCCGCACCGTACTCGGCCTCAGCGAGGGCCTCCGCGCCGAAGTCGCCAAGAACACCGAGCTGCGCACGGCCGGCGCCCGCCCCGCCGGTGAGATCTACACCGGCGTCCTGTACGACGCCCTCGACCTCGCCACCCTCGACGCCGCCGCCAAGCGCCGCGCCGCCCGTTCGCTGCTCGTCTTCTCCGGGCTCTGGGGCGCCGTCGGCGTGAGCGACAAGATCCCCTCGTACCGCTGCTCGATGGGCGTGAAGCTCCCGGGACTCGGCGCGCTCGGCGCGTACTGGCGGGCGCCGATGGCCGAGGTCATGCCCGAGGCCGCCGGCGACGGCCTCGTCCTCGACCTGCGGTCGTCCGCGTACGCGGCCGCGTGGAAGCCGAAGGGCGACGTGGCCGGGCGGACCGCCACCGTCCGCGTGCTGCACGCGCAGATCGACGAGAAGACCGGCACCGAGAAGCGCTCCGTCGTCTCGCACTTCAACAAGGCGACCAAGGGACGCATCGTCCGCTCGCTCCTGGCCACCGGCACCCGGCCCGAGAACCCCGCCGAACTGGTCGAGGCGCTGCGGGACCTGGGCCACGTGGTCGAGGCGGAGGCCCCGGCCAAGGCGGGCAAGCCGTGGGCGCTCGACGTGGTGGTGCGCGAGATCCACTGACGAGAGCCGGCGGACCCCCACCTCCCCCACCCAACACGTTGCAGCATGCGCAACGACCTTTGCGCATGCTGCTCCCCTAGGGGCAGGATGCCCTCATGACCTCCTCCGCCTCCCGCAACCCCACGCCCACCCCCGCCTCCACCTCCGTCCTCGACCTCGCCCCCGTCGTCCCCGTGGTCGTCGTCTCGGACCTCGCCGACGCCGTGCCGATGGCGCGCGCACTCGTCGCGGGCGGGCTGCCCGCGATCGAGGTGACCCTGCGGACGCCCGTCGCGCTCGACGCGATCTCGGCCATCGCCGCCGAGGTGCCGGACGCGGTGGTCGGCGCGGGCACCGTGATCACGGCCCGCAACGTCTCCGACTCCGTGGAGGCCGGCGCCCGCTTCCTCGTCAGCCCCGGCTGGACGGACACGCTGCTCGACGCGATGCAGGGCTCGGGCGTGCCGTTCCTGCCGGGCGTCTCGACGACCTCGGAGGTCGTGGCGCTGCTCGAACGCGGCGTACGGGAGATGAAGTTCTTCCCGGCGGAGGCCGCCGGCGGCACGGCCTACCTCAAGTCGCTCGGCGCGCCGCTGCCGCAGGCCCGGTTCTGCCCGACGGGCGGCATCACGGCCGGCTCCGCGCCCTCGTACCTGGCGCTGGACAACGTCGGCTGCGTGGGCGGCAGTTGGATGCTCCCCGCCGACGCAGTGGCGGCCAAGGACTGGGCCCGCGTCGAGTCGCTGGCACGCGAGGCGGCGGCCCTCCGCCAGGACGGCTGACAGCCAGCGGCCGGCGGCTGGCGGCTGGCGACCAGCGATCAGCGGCCTACGTCAACGCAGGTGCGACGTGTCGTTGAGGAGCCGTACCGACGCGTTGCCGTCGGCGTAGTACGCCACCGCCGACACCGACGCCGCCGCGAGCTCCATGCGGAACAGCGACTCCGGCGGCGCGCCGAGCGCGAGCCGCACCAGCGTCTTGATGGGCGTGACGTGCGTGACGAGCAGGACCGTACGCCCCGCGTACGCCGCCGCGAGCCGGTCGCGCGCCGCCGCGACCCGGTCGGCGACCGCCGCGAAGGACTCGCCGCCGGGCGGCGCCGCGTCCGGCGAGGCCAGCCAGGCGTTCAGCTCCTGCGGCCCGCGCTCCCGCACCTCGCCGAAGGTCAGCCCCTCCCAGGCGCCGAAGTCCGTCTCGCGCAGGTCCTCGTCGAGGTGTACGTCGAGTCCGAGGCGGGCGGCGACGATGCGTGCGGTCTCCTGGCAGCGCCTGAGCGGTGAGGAGACGACCGCCTGGATCGTGCCGCGCGCGGCGAAGGCGGCCGCCGCACGCTCGGCCTGCGCACGGCCCACGTCGGAGAGGGACGGGTCGCTGCCGCCGCTCCCGGAGAACCGCTTCTCCGGCGTCAGCGGGGTCTCGCCGTGCCGCAGCAGGACGAAGGTCGCGGGGGCACCCAGATCGGCGGGCGCGGCCCAGCCGACCGGCGGAACGGCGGCACTGCGCGCGGCCCGGGCGTCAGCGCCGTCGACCTCGTTCGCCCCGACTCCGGTACGGGCACCCGTACTCGTATCGGCACCAGTACCCGCGTCCGCGCCCGTACTCGTACGAGTAGCAGCCAGACCCGCTCGCACCCGAGCCGCCCCCGCCACCGCGTCCCCCGGAGGCCCCGCCTCCGTCGGAGGCCCCGCCGGCTCCGCCGCCGCCCGCGCCGCCCGCGTGTCCAGCTCCGCCGTCGACCCCGACGGCGACCACCGCTCGCCCCGCTTGCCCGCGTCCATCGCCTCGTTGGCGAGCCGGTCCGCGTGCTTGTTCTGGGCGCGGGGGATCCACTCGTACGTCACCCGGGACGAGGGGTAGACCCCCGCGGCCTCCGCGGCGAGCGGCTTCATGTCGGGGTGCTTGATCTTCCAGCGGCCCGACATCTGCTCGACGACGAGCTTGGAGTCCATGCGGACGTGCACCGAGGCGGCCGGGTCCAGTCGGTGGGCCGCCTTGAGGCCGGCCACCAGGCCCTTGTACTCGGCGACGTTGTTCGTCGCGACGCCGATGTACTCGGCGGCCTCCGCGAGGGTCTCCCCCGTGGCCGCGTCGATGACGACGGAGCCGTACCCGGCGGGCCCCGGGTTGCCCCGCGACCCCCCATCGGCCTCGACGATGAACTCCCGCTCGGAGGACTGCCGGTCGGAGGACTCCCGCTGGGACGGCATGACGGGCCGGTCCCTACAGGCCGGACTCGGACGTACGGACCAGGATGCGACGGCAGTTCTCGCATCGCAGCACGGTGTCCGCGGACGCCGCCTTCACCTCGTTGACCTCGGTGATGTTGAGCTCCAGGCGGCAGCCCTCGCAGCGCCGCTGGTAGAGCTTGGCGGCGCCGACGCCGCCCTCCTTCTCGCGGAGCTTGTCGTACAGCTTGAGCAGGTCGGCCGGGACCGAGCCCGCCACGACCTCGCGCTCCTTGCCGACCGTGGCGGCCTCGCCGTCGATCTCCTCGAACGCGGCGTCGCGGCGGCCCGTGGCGTCGTCGATCTTCGACTGGACCGAGGAGACCCGCTCGGTGAGCTCGGCGACGCGCTCCTGCGCGGACTCGCGGCGCTCCATGACCTCGAGGACGACGTCCTCCAGGTCACCCTGACGTTTGGCCAGCGAGGTGATCTCCCGCTGGAGGTTCTCCAGGTCCTTGGGGGAGGTGACGGCGCCGGAGTCCAGGCGCTGCTGGTCGCGGACCGCGCGCTGACGGACCTGGTCGACGTCCTGCTCCGCCTTGGTCTGCTCGCGGGCGCAGTCGCTCTCCTCGGTGGTCGAGGCGACGAGCAGGTCACGCAGCTGCGTGAGGTCCTTGGTCAGCGACTCGATCTCGGCGTGCTCGGGCAGGGACTTCTTCTTGTGCGCGAGCTGCTGCAGGCGGGTGTCCAGGTCCTGGACGTCCAGCAGGCGGATCTGGTCGGCGGGCGCGGCGTTCAGTTGGGGGCTCCTGTTGAGTCGTGGTGAGAGGCGTGGGAGGCCGCGTGGGCGGTCCAGGGGTCGGTGACCGTCTTCGAGACGTGGACGCGAAGGTCCCATCCGTTCCGGTCGGAGATCTCGTCGAGCTGGGCTGCGGCCAGCTCGCACCAGGGCCACTCGGTGGCCCAGTGCGCGGCGTCGAGCAGCGCGAGGGGGGTGCGTTCGCGGGCCTCGGACGCCGGGTGGTGGCGCAGGTCCGCGGTGAGGAAGGCGTCGACGCCCGCGGCGCGCACGTCGTCGAAGAGGCTGTCGCCGGAACCGCCGCTGACGGCGATGGTGTGGACGAGCGCGTCCGGGTCGCCGGCGATCCGGATGCCCTGGGCGGTGGCGGGCAGCCGCTTCGCGGCGCGCTCGGCCAGCTCGCTCAGCGGCAGCGGGTGTTCGAGCTCGCAGATCCGGCCGAGCCCGCGGCGGCCCCGCGGGTCGGTGGGGTCGGGTACGAGGGGGCGCAGGATCCGCAGGTCGAGCGCGCCCGCGAGGGCGTCCGAGACGCCCGGGTCGGCGCGGTCGGCGTTGGTGTGCGCGACGTGCAGCGCGACGTCGTGCTTGATCAGGTCGTGGACGACCCGGCCCTTGAAGGTGGACGCCGCGACCGTCGTCGTACCCCGCAGATAGAGGGGGTGGTGGGTGACCAGGAGCTGGGCTCCGAGCGCGACCGCCTCGTCGGCGATCTCCTGGACGGGGTCGACGGCGAAGAGCACCCGGGAGACCTCCGTCTCGGGGTCTCCGCAGACCGTGCCGACCGCGTCCCAGCTCTCGGCGAGATCGGCGGGCCACAGGGCGTCGAGCGCGGCGATGACTTCAGACAGACGGGGCACGGAGAAAGGCTACCTTCCCGCTGCGCTCGGCATGTCGGGCGTCACTTACGGCTACGGGGCTGCTACCGCGTGGCTCCGCCACGGGTGGGCCCGCCACGTGGGTGGGCCCGGCGGCCTGCTCGGCTTGCGCAGGGGCGCGGGGGCGTCTGCCTGGAGGGGTGGTGGATGCGGCTGCGGGTGCGATGTGGTTGTTCGCGCCGTTCCCCGCGCCCCTTACGGGGCACCGCCCTGCCGTACGGCTGCGGGTCAGTCGTGGTTGCTCGCGCCGTTCCCCGCGCCCCTTACGGGGCACCGCCCCGCCGTACGGCTGCGGGTCAGTCGTGGTTGCTCGCGCCGTTCCTCGCGCCCCCTTACGGGGCGCAGCACACGTGGTCCTTTTCGTTCAGGCGAATCCGGGGATCGCCACACTTCTGTGTGAAGCGGACGGTCGTCGGTGCCACGTCAGTGCGTACGAAAACTAGCTTCGGGGCCGGAGGTGACACCCACGATGACTGCGCCACCAGCGCCGCCACCGATCCAGGCCCCGCCCCAGGCTCCGGCTCGGCCCCCGGCCCAGGCCCCGATCCGCGTCCACGTACCCGCCCGTCCCGCGGGGTGCACGATCTCGGCGGACGGGTCGTACGCCGCACGTCTCGCCCGCGCCGCCGGCGCCCCGGACTCCTGGTACCCCGAGCGCTGGACCCTCGGCCCCCACGAGCCGTACGCCGTGCCGCTGCCCGGCAATCAGCCCGAGGAGCCGTCCACCGAGGTGCTCCCGATGGGCGACGGCCGGGTGCTCATCCACCGCGTGGCGGGCGAGCGGCACGTCTTCACCCTGCTCTACCCGACGGGCCCGGGCACCGGCGAGGTGCCGCTCGGGGCCGTGGAGTGCGGCGAGTTGAACCTGCTGCCGCCCGCGCCCGGCGGCACCCGCGCGTACGCGCTCGCCCCCGGCGCGGGCTCCTCGGACATCTGGCTGGTGGCGGGCGGCTCCTTCGGGCCCGAGCACCTCGCCGCCGTGCCCGGCCGCTGCTCGGGCGGCGTCTGGCTGGACGGTACGGACCGCATGCTCGCCCTCGACCGTGAGCTGGACGGCCGCACCAAGACGGTGGCGGTGGACCTGGAGCGCGGCGGCGAGGTCTCCCCGCTCCTGCAGATCTCCGAGGAGAGCGACGACCGGCTGCTCCTCGCCGACGCGGGCAGCGGTCTGCTCCTCATCCGCTCCGACGCGCCGGGCACGCGGCGGCTCGGCTGGGGCGTCCTCGGCGGTACGCGGCCGGTGCGGTTCCCCGAGTGCCTGCGGCTGCCGGAGCTGACGGTCACGCCGTTCGCCGTCCAGCCGGGGCAGGTGCTGACGCCGGAGTCGTGCGCGGTGGCGCTGCGGATCGACGGGCCGGTGGCGGGACGGGATGGGGATGGCGCCGGTGCCGGCCGCGGTCCCGGGGGTGGCGGTACCTGGCTCGGGCTCTGGCGGCCCGCCGACCGGCAATTGCACCAACTCCCCGCCCCCGACGGGTGGTTGACCGGGTCCGGCTGGTGGACCGCGGACGGGACCCTGTGCCTGCCGTACGCGACGGCGGCGACGCCGTGCGGGGTGGCGAGGATGACGATGCCCGCGCCCACGACCGTCGCGGAGGCTCCCCCGTCCGCCTCCCCCGCACCGCTCGCGGCGGACCCCCCGCCGGATCCCCCGGCGCCGGCGGCCCCACGCCCCGTACCCCTGCAGCAGGCACCCCTAGGGGGGCGGCAGGCGGGCGGTTAGACTCGCTCGGCTGTACGAACGATCTTCACTACGGGGTGAATGGCTTGACGACGACCGAGAGCGTCACGGAGACACAGCGGAACACCGCACGGCAGATGGCATCGACCGCGCCCACCGGCGCGGGGAACGGGGCCGGCAGGCACCGCGGCCCGGTGGCCGAGCACGACGAGGCGACGGCGCCGCGGGGGCGGCACCGCAGGCAGGACCATCAGTCCTGACCCACGCGTTCAGTCCTGAGCCACGCGTTCAGTCCTGATCCACGCGTTCAGTCCTGATCCACACGTCGCGGCGACACGCCGCAGAAAGGTCTCGCCCCTGAGTCGTCACGAGCGACTCAGGGGCGAGCCCCTTTTTCACACCCGCTACTGCCCCCGCTTCAGCCCGAGCACCTCCGCCGCCGCGAACGTCTCGTTCGGCGGTCGGTCCGCGTAGTACGGGGAGATCGCCTCGTCCAGCTCGTCGAAGGTGAACGTCTCCTTCGCCGAGTCGAACTTCGCCGCCACCCGCGGCCGTTCGACGATCGCGACCATTCCGCCGTGCACGACGAGCAGTTGGCCGTTGACCTTGGCGGCGGCGGGCGAGGACAGGTAGCCCACGAGCGGTGCGACGTGCTCGGGCGCGAGGGGGTCGAGGCGGCCGCCCGTCGGCTCGGCGAAACCGGCGAAGACGTCCTCGGTCATCCGCGTACGGGCCCGGGGGCAGATGGCGTTGGCCGTCACCCCGTACTTGGCGAGGGCCAGCGCCGTCGACGTCGTCAGGCCGACGATGCCGCCCTTCGCCGCCGCGTAGTTGGGCTGGCCCGCCGATCCGGCCAGGAACGCCTCGGAGGAGGTGTTGACGATCCGGCCGTAGACCGGGCCACCCGCCGCCTTGGACCGTTCCCGCCAGTGCGCCGACGCGAAGTGGGTCGTGTTGAAGTGGCCCTTGAGGTGGACGTGGATGACCGAGTCCCATTCGGCCTCGCTCATCGAGAAGATCATCCGGTCCCGCAGGATGCCCGCGTTGTTGACCAGGATGTCGAGCTTCCCGTAGGTGTCGATCGCCAACTGGACGAGCGCGCGGGCCTGTTCGTGGTCCGCGACGTCGCCGGTGTGGGCGGTCGCCTGCCCGCCCGCCGCCCGGATCTCCGCGGCGACCTCCTCGGCGGGCGCCGCCGACGCCTCGCCCGAGCCGTCGCGGCCGGACTGCCCGAAGTCGTTGACGACGACGCTCGCGCCGAGCCGGGCCAGTTCCAGGGCCTCGGCGCGCCCGAGCCCGCGGCCGGCGCCGGTCACGATCGCGGACAGGCCGTCAAGTGGCAGTGACATCGAAGCCCCTTCGAAGCTGGCTGGGTGGGTGAGGGGGACGGATGGGTGGATGGGTGGATGGCTGCGGCGGCGTCGGTGGCCGTGTCAGATCTCGATGCAGGTGCGCAGCGCCGCGCCCGTCCGCATCTGGTCCAACGCCTCGTTGATCTCGGCGAGTTTGACGCGGTGCGTGATGAGGCCCGCCAGGTCGATGCGGCCGGCCCGCCAGAGCGCGATGGCCCGCTCGTACGAGGTGAGGACGTCGCCGCCGCCGTACATGGAGGGCAGGATGCGCTTCTCGTCGAAGAAGAGCTCGAACATGTTGAGCTGCAGATGGTCGTCCATCGCCCCGGCGCCGACGACGCACAGCGTGCCGCCGCGCCGCGTCGTCTCGTACGCCGTGCGGGCCGTGGCCGACTTGCCGACGACCTCGAAGACGTAGTCGAAGCCCTCGCCCGCGGTGATCCGCTGCTTGGCGTCGGCCAGTTCGTCGGGTGCGACCGCCTCGGTGGCGCCGAACCTGAGCGCCGCCTCCCGGCGTGAGGCGACCGGGTCGACGGCGACGATCTGCGCGGCGCCCTTGAGCCGGGCGCCCTGGATCGCGGAGATGCCCACGCCGCCGCAGCCGACCACGGCCACCGACGAACCGGCCGCCACGTCCGCGGTGTTGATCGCCGCGCCGAGCCCGGTCGTCACCCCGCAGCCGATCAGCGCGGCGATGTCGAAGGGCACGTCGTCGGGGATCGGCACGGCGCACCCGGCGTCGACGACGACCTCCTCGGCGAAGGTGCCGGTGCCCGCGAAGCCGAACACGTCGGAACTGTCGCCGGAGCGCTTGAAGTTGGGGGTGCCCGCGTTCATGAACCCGGCGAGACAGAGCTGGGTCTGGCCGCGCTTGCAGGCGGGGCAGGCGCCGCAGGCGGGCAGCCAGCAGAGCAGGACGCGGTCGCCCTGGGCGAGGCCGGTCACGCCGTCGCCGACGTCGACTATCTCGCCCGCGCCCTCGTGGCCGGGGATGAAGGGGGCGGGCTGCGGCAGCACGCCGTTCATCGCGGAGAGGTCGGAGTGGCAGAGCCCGGTGGCCCGGACCCGGATCTTCACCTTGCCCGGCCCGAACCCCACCGTCTCGATGTCGTCGAGCACTTCGAGCTTGTCCTGGCCTGTCTCGTGCAGTACGGCTGCGCGCATGGTGCGGCTCCTCTCGTACGGAGATCCGGGCGGGCCCGAGCGGATTCGGGGGCGTCCGGACTGACTCAGGCGTGTTCGGCGTGTTCGGCGTGTTCGGCGTGTTCGGTGGGGCGGGCGTGTGCGACGGGGCGGGCGTATTCGTGGGTCAGGCGTATTCGACGACCGTGTCGGCGAGGACCGGCGCGTCGTCCCGTTCGACGGCGGTGACCGTGGCCTGCACCCGGCCCTCCGTCCGCCACATGCGGATCCGCAGGGTCTCGCCGGGGAAGACGACGCCCGCGAACCGGGTGCTGTAGCCGCGCACACGGGACACATCACCGTCGAGCCGGGTGTCGACGATGTCCTTGAGGGTCATCCCGTAGGTGCACAGGCCGTGCAGGATCGGCTTGTCGAAGCCGGCGAGCGCGGCGAACTCGGGGTCGGCGTGCAGCGGGTTCCAGTCCCCGGAGAGGCGGTAGAGGAGGGCCTGGTCCTCGCGGATCGGCCGCTCGACCTCCAGGTCCGGGTCGCCCTCGGGGGCGGGGAGGCGGGTGGAGGGGCCCCGGTCGCCGCCGAACCCGCCCTCACCGCGTACGAAGATCTGCGCGTCGCTCGTCCACAACGGCCCCTCGCCGTCCGCGACTTCGGTCCGGAGGACGAGGATCGCGGCCTTGCCCTTGTCGTACACCGCGGCGACCCGGGCGGTGCTGACGGCCTCGCCCTTGACGGGGATGGGGCGGTGCAGCGTGATGCTCTGGCCGCCGTGCAGGACGGCGGCCAGGTCCACCTCGATGCCGGGCGCGGAGAGACCGCCGACGACGCCCATGCCCGCGCCCGCGACGGTGGCGAAGCTGGGCAGGACGTGCAGCCGGGACTCCAGGGTGTAGCGCAGCTCGGCCGGGTCGGTGGCGGGCCGTCCGGCACCGAGGCCCAGGTGGTAGAGCTGGACGTCCTTGTGGTCCCAGGCGATCTCGGCGGACCGGGGCTCGGCGGCCACGGCCTTCTCTGCGTCGATGGGCATGTGGTGGCAGCTCCTTGGGGCCGACGGCACGCACGCAGTGCGTCGTGTGGGTCAAGACCTCGGTGCGACCGTCCGCACCGTCGGCCGCACCGAGGTCGCATCTGGGCCGGAGGGCGGGCCCGCGGGACCCACCCGGTTCTAGAACGCGTTCCAGTCCGGCGCACCCATGTATAGCCGAGGCCGGAGGACTTGTGAAGTCTCCTGACGTCACGTCAGATTCGTTGCGCGGTCACCTTGTTGTTCGGCCGATCCGCTGCTCGGTCGATCAGTGGTCCGGCGGCGGTGACATTTGTACCGGTCGAGACCGTACGGCTGGCTCTGCCGCCCGGCCGCCCCGGATTCGTACCGTCGTGGCATGACACAGACAACCGGCACGGACACCGACAGTCCCGACACCGGCATGGGCATGGGCACCAGCACCGGCACCGGCACGGGCCCCGACCCCGCCGGCCCCGGGACCGGGCCCGCCGTCACCTTCGACGGCGCCGTCAAGGCCTTCGGTCCCGTACGCGCCGTGGACGGCGTGGACCTGGAGATCCGGCGCGGTGAGACCGTCGCCCTGCTCGGCCGCAACGGCGCCGGCAAGTCCACCGCGCTCTCCCTGCTCCTCGGCCTGAACGAGCCCGACGCGGGCACGGTGCGGCTCTTCGGGCGCGCCCCGGCGCGGGCCGTGGCCGCCGGGCAGGTCGGGGCGATGCTGCAGGAGGGCCGGCAGGTCCCGCGCGTCACCGTCCGCGAACTGGTCGCCTTCGTCGCGCAGACGTATCCGGCGCCGATGCCCGTCGACCGGGCCCTCGCCCTCGCGGGCATCGCCGAACTCGGCGGACGGCGCGCCGACCGGCTCTCCGGGGGCCAGTCGCAGCGCGTGCGGTTCGCCGTGGCGCTCGCCGGGGACCCCGCGCTGCTCGCGCTCGACGAGCCGACCGCCGCCCTCGACGTGGAGGCACGGCACGCCTTCTGGACCTCGATGCGCTCCTACGCGCGGCGCGGCCACACCGTCCTGTTCTCCACCCACTACCTGGAGGAGGCCGACGCGCACGCCGACCGGATCGTCGTCATCGACCGCGGCCGGATCGTCGCCGACGGCACCGGGGACGCGCTGCGGCGCGCGGCGGGCGGCAGCCTCGTCTCCTTCGACCTGGCGGGCGGGGGCACGGCCGGGCTGACCGGGCTGCCCGGGGTGCTCGCCCTGGAGGTGCGCGGCGACCGGGCCCTGCTGCGCAGCGACGACTCCGACGCGACGGTACGGGCGCTCGCCGCGCGGGACGCGATCCGCGGCCTCGCGGTCGCGCCGGCCTCCCTGGAGGACGCCTTCCTGGCGCTCACCTCCGCCCACGGCCCCTCCCCGGCCGCTCCGACGGCCGCTCCGACGGCTCCCACCGCTCTGGAGGCGCTCTGATGTTCGCCTATCTCCGGCTCGAGATCCGCAGGACGCTGCGCGACCCTGGATATGTGATCTCGGCGGTCGCGATGCCGGTGCTGATGTATCTGCTGTTCACCAACATCGGCGGGGACGACGGACAGGGCGACTGGAAGGCCCAGTCCATGATCGGCATGGCGGCGTACGGGGCGCTGGGCGCGGCCATGAACACCGGTACCGGCGTCGCCGAGGACAAGACCATCGGCTGGCTGCGGCAGCTGCGGGTCACGCCGATGTCTTCGCGTGCGGTGGTCGCGGGCCGGGCCCTGAACGGTTCCGTCACGGTGCTCCCCTCGATCGTCACCGTGTTCGCCGCGGGCGGCCTGGTCAACGGGGTGCGCATGGACGCCTGGCAGTGGGCGGCCGCCACGCTGCTGCTCTGGCTCGGATCGCTGCCCTTCACCCTCCTCGGGCTCGGCAACGGCTACCGCCTCACCGCCCAGTCGACCGGCGTCGTCAACGTCGCCTGCTACCTGGGGCTCGCGGTGCTCGGCGGGCTGTGGTTCCCGATCGCCCTCTTCCCGCACTGGCTGCGCGCCGTCGCCGACTACACGCCCACGCACCGGTTCGCGGAGCTCGGGGTCGCGGTGACGGAGGGTGGCGTGCCAGGGTTCGCCACGGTCGCCGTACTGCTCTGCTGGCTGCTGGCGTTCGGTTCGTACGCTGTGGTCTCGTACTGGCGGTCCGCGCGCACCGCGGCCGCCTGAGGCGGTGCGACGCATGCGCAGCGGGTACGCCGTGCACACTGTGCGCGGGGAGCGAGAACGGGGAACGCCGATGTCCGGGGATGAGCCGAGGTCCGGGGACGAGCCGAGGTCCGGGCATGAGCCGATGTCCGGGGACGAGCCGATGTCCGAGAAGAGGCCCGGGGCCAAGAGGCACGGGGCCGGGGGGCACGGGCTCGGCCGCCGTGTGCGCGAGTGGCAGGCCGCCCGTACCGAGTGGAAGAGCGCCCGCGACGTGTGGAAGGCGGAGTACCGGCGGGACAAGGCCGCCCGGCGGAAGGGGTGCGGTCCGCGCTCGGAGGTCGAGCGGTTCGGGCCGCCGCCGACCGGCTTCGCGCTGCTGCCCTGGCTGCTGATGGGCCTGGGCGCGGTCTCCCACCTCCTCCAGGGCGAGACCCCGAACCCCTGGATCGGCGTCATCGGGCTCCTCGTCTTCAACTCCCTCTACGTGTTCCTGGCGTTCCGCGCCTTCGACAAGCGGAGGCGCAGGGACCGTTCCACGCTGGTCGCGCTGATCGCGCTGGGCCTGCTGACCGTGGGGCTCGCCGCCGGGTACGGCGGCAACTGGCTGCTCTTCTTCCCGCTGCTCGGCCTCGCGGCGGGCGCGATCGTGCGCGGCCGCGGGCTCGGGCCGATCGGGCTGGGCCTGAGCGCGCTCGCGGGCGTCATCGGCGGGTTCAGGGACGGCTGGGGCGCGGTGAACGTCGCCTACGGCACGTTCCTTTCCACCATGGTGACGGCCGCGATCCTCTCGCTCTCCGAGGCGGTCCGCGAACTGCGCGACACCCGCGAGGAACTGGCCCGCACCGCCGTGGAGAAGGAACGCCTCCGCTTCTCCCGGGACCTGCACGACCTGCTCGGCCACACGCTGTCCGTGATCGTGGTCAAGGCGGAGGCGACCCGCCGCCTGGCCCCGCGCGACCTGGACGCGGCGCTCGGCCAGGTCTCCGACATCGAGTCCGTCGGCCGCCAGGCGCTCACCGAGATCCGCGAGGCCGTCACCGGCTACCGGGAGGGCAGTCTCGCCACGGAGCTCGACCGCGCCCGCGACCTCCTCGAGGCCGCCGGCATCGGCACGGTCGTCCGCCAGTCCGGCCCGCCGCTGGCCCCGCAGACCGCGGCCCTGCTCGGCTGGGTGGTCCGCGAGGCCGCCACCAACGTCGTACGGCACTCCGGCGCGGCCCACTGCGAGATCGAGGTCACCGGTACCTCCGAACGGACCCGCCTGACCGTCACGGACGACGGCCACGGGCTCGACTCCGGAGGCCAGGGGGCGGCCCCCGGCACACCTCACTCCGGCACGCCGGGCAGCGGCACGCTCGGATCCCGCACTCTGGGCGGCAGCACGCCGGGCAGCGGTCTCAAGGGGCTGGCCGAGCGCCTCGCCGCGGCAGGCGGCTCCCTCACCTCGGGCCCGGACACCCGCACCGGCTTCCGCGTCACGGCGACACTCCCGGTCACGGAGCCCCTCCCGCCCGACGCGAGCCCGGCCCCGGACTCGGACCGTGGCCCGACGGCGTCTCCCACGACCACCGCACGGTGACCGACCGCGCGGCCACCCGCCGTTGGCCGGTCTTCATTGGTGTGCCCAAGAGCCGCGACGCATGATGCCCGGCCGGATCACAGACGTGGTGTACGCACCAGGGCACCGGACCGTCGCCGTACTCTGACCCCGTGGAAGAGATGCCGCGGGAACAGCGCGCCGCCAAATCCGTGCGGGTCCTCCTCGCCGAGGACCAAGGCATGATGCGAGGCGCGCTCGCCCTGTTGTTGGGTATGGAGGAGGACATCGAGGTCGTCGCGCAGGTCGGCGCCGGCGATCAGATCGTCGACGCCGCGCTGTCCTCCCGGCCCGACGTGGCGCTGCTCGACATCGAGCTGCCGGGCCGCAGCGGTCTGGACGCCGCCGCCGATCTGCGTGAGGAGTGCCCCGACTGCCGGGTCCTCATCCTCACGACCTTCGGCCGCCCCGGCTATCTGCGCCGTGCCATGGAGGCCGGCGCGGTCGGGTTCCTGGTCAAGGACGGGCCAGTCGAGGACCTCGCCGAGGCGATCCGCCAGGCGCTGCGGGGTGAGACGGTCATCGACCCGGCGCTCGCCGCGGCCGCGCTCAGCGCCGGGCCGAGCCCGCTGACCGGCCGCGAGGCGGACGTCCTCAAGGCCTCCGTGGACGGCGCGACCGTCTCCGACATCGCGGGCAAGCTGCATCTGTCGGAGTCGACCGTGCGGAACTATCTTTCGGCGGCCATCGGCAAGACGGGGACGCGCAACCGGATGGAGGCGGTGCGGGAGGCGCGGCAGCGGGGGTGGCTCTAGCGGTTGCCCTCCCGGGGTGGGCGCGGTTCATCACCGGTCCGCCGAGTTCGTCCTCAAGCGCCGGACGGGCTTCAACTCCCCCGCCCGCCCGGCGACCGGCGCCGCATGCTGCTCCCCCCCCTCCCCTCCACGTCGGGGGAACACCCGGTCCGTCCAAAACTGTTGCACCGACCGAGGGACCAGCGTCGCGCCGACGCCGTTCACGTAATTCCGCAGGAGGACTTCCTCATGAATGACCGGCCTCTGACGATCATGGCCGTCCACGCCCACCCCGACGACGAGGCCACCAGCACGGGCGGGATCCTCGCCCGGTACGCGGCGGAAGGCATCCGCACGGTGCTCGTGACCTGTACCGACGGCGGTTGCGGGGACGGGCCGGGAGGTTCCAAGCCGGGTGACCCCGGGCACGACCCCGCCACCGTCGCCGCGATGCGCCGCAAGGAGCTGGAGGCGAGCTGCGAGGTCCTGAAGATCAGCGATCTCGAGACGCTCGACTACGCCGACTCCGGGATGATGGGCTGGCCCAGCAACGATGCCCCGGGTTCCTTCTGGCGCACGCCCGTGGCGGAGGGCGCCGCCCGCCTCGCGGAGCTCATGCGGCACTACCGGCCCGACGTGGTCGTCACCTATGACGAGAACGGCTTCTACGGCCACCCCGACCACATTCAGGCCCACCGCATCACGATGGCGGCGCTGGAGCTGACCGGGCAGACGCCCAAGGTGTACTGGACGACGATGCCGCACTCGGGGATGCGCCGGTTCGGCGAGATCATGCGCGAGTTCAGCGAGGACATGCCGGAGCCGGACCCCGCCGAGGCCGCCGCGATGGCCGAGATCGGCCTGCCCGACGACGAGATCACCACGTGGGTGGAGACCACCGCGTTCAGCGGCCAGAAGTTCGACTCGCTGGCCGCGCACGCCAGTCAGGGCGAGAACATCTTCTTCCTCAAGATGGGCAAGGAGAGGTTCGGCGAGCTGATGGGCACGGAGACCTTCGTACGGGTCGAGGACGGCGCCCCCGTCGCCGTGTCCGAGGACACTCGCGAGGACGACCTCTTCGCCGGACTGCGCTGACGGGCACGCTGGTCCGCTCCGGCCAGGAGCGGGCCACCGGCCAGGAGCGGGCCACCGGGCAGGCGGGCCGTGTCCCTCAGTCCTCCGCCGGAACCCGCCGCCTCGGCATCCACACCAGCAGCACCACCACGCCCGCCAGCAGGATGCACCCGCTCGTCCGGAACGCCATCGCGTAGCCGTCGGTGAGCGCCTGCGGCGACGAGGAGCCGTGCATCTGCGCGGCCGCCACCGTGGACAGCACCGCGAGGCCGAGCGCGCCGCCCATCGTGCGGGAGGTGTTGACCAGGCCGGAGACGAGGCCCGCGTCGTCCGCCCTGGCGCCCGAGGTGGCCAGCGAGGCGAGCGGCGTGGTGGCCAGGCCCGCGCCGAGCATCATCACCATGCCGGGCAGCAGGATCGAGGTGACGTACGCGCCGTCCACCGTCATCGTCGACTGCCAGCCGAAGCCCGCGGCGGCCACGACGATGCCGAGCACGGAGACGTTCTTCGCGCCGATCACCGGCATCAGGCGCGGCGCGAGCATCGAGCCGATGACGACCGTGAGCGAGGACGGCATGAGGGCGACGCCCGCCTTCAGCGGCGAGTAGCCGAGGACGTTCTGCGTGTAGAGCGTCATGAACATCCACATGGCGAACATGCCCGCGCCGCACACGAACATCGCGGCGTTCGCGGCCGACACCGTCCGCACCTTGAACAGCTTCAGCGGCATCAGGGGCATCTTCGTGCGCGCCTCCACCACCAGGAACGCCGCGAGCAGCGCGAGCCCCGCCGCGAGCGGCACCAGCGTGGCCGCCGCCGTCCAGCCCTTCTCCTCGGTCTGCACGATGCCGTACGCGAGGGTGGCGAGACCGGCCGTCACGAGGACCGCGCCCGGCACGTCCAGGCGGCGGGTCCGGTCGGCCCTACTCTCGGTGAGCCAGGCCAGGCCCGCGACGATCACCAGGGCGCCGACCGGCACGTTGATCAGCAGCACCCAGCGCCAGGAGAGCAGGTCGGTCAGGACCCCGCCGACCAGACCGCCCGCCGCGCCGCCGCCCGCGCCGACCGCCGACCAGACGCCGATCGCCCGCGCCCGCGCCGCGCCCTCGGGCACCGCCGACGTCAGGATCGTCAGGGTCGACGGCGCGAGGACCGCGGCGCCCAGGCCCTGCACGGCCCGCGCCACGAGGAGCTGCCACTCCGCCTGTGCGAGGCCGCCGCCCAGCGAGGCGGCGGTGAACAGGCCGAGTCCGACGAGGAACATCCGCTTGCGTCCGAAGAGGTCGCCGGCCCGCCCGCCGAGCAGCATGAACCCGGCGAAGGCTATGGAGTACGCGTTGACGACCCATTGCAGGCCGACCGCGCTCATGCCGAGGTCGGACCGCATCGACGGCAGCGCGGTGTTCACCACGGACACGTCCAGGACGACGAGGAACTGGCCCGCACACGCGGTGAGCAGCACCGCCCACACCGGGACGGATCTCTTCCGCGGAGCCCGCGCGGCCCCGGAGGGGGGCGGGCCGCCCGGAGACGAGGAAGACGGGGACGACGGCGACGACGGCGACGACGGGGACGAGTAAGTGGTGGAGGGCGTCTGGACCATGACAGCCATCCTCTCAAGCGAGACTCCAGCGACGCATCGGAAATTCGCTGGACAGGACCTCGGCCGTCGGGACTAGGACCACCTCCCCCGTCCCACCAGGCCCTAAGGCCGCCGCAGCATCGTCACCACCGCCGCCCCGCCGAGCCCGATGTTGTGCGCGAGGCCGACCCGGGCCCCCTCGACCTGCCGGGCCGCCGCCTCGTCGCGCAGCTGCCAGGTCACCTCGGCGACCTGCGCGATGCCGGTCGCGCCCAGCGGGTGGCCCTTGGAGATGAGGCCGCCGGAGGGGTTGACCACCCACCGCCCGCCGTACGTCGTCGCGCCGCTCTCGACGAGCTTTCCCGACGCGCCCGGCGCGCACATGCCGAGCGCCTCGTACGTCAGGAGTTCGTTGATCGAGAAGCAGTCGTGCAGCTCGACGACGTCGACGTCCTCGATGCCGAGCCCCGACGTCTCGTACACCTGGCGGGCCGCCTCCCGTGACATCGGCAGGCCCACGGCGTCGATGCACGATCCGGAGGCGAAGGACTCGGCGGTGTCGGTGGTCATGGCCTGGGCGGCGATCTCCACCGCCCGCCCGGCGAGGCCGTGCTGCTCCACGAACCGCTCGGAGACCACGACGGCCGCCGCGGCGCCGTCCGACGTCGGGGAGCACTGGAGCTTGGTGAGCGGGCGATGGATCGTTTTGGCGGCGAGGATCTCGTCGACGGTGTACGCGCCCTGGAACTGGGCGTACGGGTTGTTCGTGGAGTGCCGGTGGTTCTTGGCGCCGACCGCGGCGAGCTGGGCCTCGGTGGTGCCGTGCCGTTCCATGTGCTCGCGGGCCGCGTTGCCGAAGATCTGCGCGGTGGGCGGGGTCATCTCGAAGCCGTGGCGCTCCGCCATGATCCCGTAGTGCCGGGCGACCGGTGAGGTCTTGAAGTCCCCTTCTCCCCCGCCGCCGAGCGATCCACGCGCCATCTTCTCGAAGCCGAGCGCGAGGACGCAGTCGTTCAGGCTGCCCTCGACGAACTGCCGCGCCATCATCAACGCGGTCGATCCGGTCGCGCAGTTGTTGTTGACGTTGTAGACGGGGACGCCGGTCAGGCCCAGTTCGTACGCGGCCCGCTGCCCGGCCGTCGAGGCCTGGAAGCAGTAGCCGACGGGCACCTGCTCGACCTGTTCGTAGCCGATCCCGGCGTCGGCGAGGGCCTTGTCGCCCGCCTCCTTCGCCATGTCCCAGTACTGCCAGTCCCGCGTCTCGGGCTTCTCGAACCTGGTCATCCCGACGCCGACGACGTACGCCTTCATCATGTCCCTTTCGCTGGCCGGTGGTTCAGTCACGGGGCAGGCCGAGGATCCGCTCGGCGACGACGTTGAGCTGGACCTGGGTGGTGCCGCCCGCGATGGTCAGGCACCGCGACATCAGGAAGCCGTGCAGAGCGCGCTCGCCCGGACCCTCGCGCACCGCGCCCGCCGGGCCGAGGAGTTCCAGGGTCAGTTCGGCGACCTTCTGCTGGTGCGGGGTCTGGACGAGTTTGCGTACGGAGGCTCCCGGGCCCGGCTCCGCGCCCGCCACCTGCCGCATCGTGGTCCGCAGCCCGATGCAGGCGAGCGCGTGCGCCTCGGCGGCGAGCGCACCGACGCGGGCTCGGCCGGCGCCGTCGAGCTCGCCCGCGCGGGCGATGAGCGCTTCGAGTCCGGTGTCGAAGGCCACCTGGTCGGCCATGTGGACGCGTTCGTTGCCCAGGGTGTGGCGGGCGACGCGCCAGCCGTCGTCGACCTGCCCGACGGCCGCGTCCGCGGGGAGCAGGACGTCGTCGAAGTACACCTCGTTGAAGAGGGCCTCGCCGGTGATCTCCTTGAGCGGGCGGATGTCGATGCCGGGGGTGTTCTTCATGTCGACGAGGAAGTACGTCAGCCCCTGGTGTTTGGGCGCGGACGGGTTCGTACGGGCGAGGAGGATGCCGTGGTCCGCCCATTGCGCCGCGCTCGTCCACACCTTCTGGCCGTTCACGCGCCAGCCGCCGTCGACGCGCTCGGCCCGGGTGCGCAGCGCGGCGAGGTCGGAGCCCGCGCCGGGCTCGCTGAAGAGCTGGCACCAGAGCAACTCGCCGCGCAGGGTGGGTGCGAGGAAACGGGCGCGTTGCTCGTCGGTGCCGTACGCGATGAGGGAGGGGACGACCCAGGTGGCGATGCCGAGGTCGGCGAGCCGGACGCCTGCCTCCTTCAACTCCTCCTGGATGACCAGTTGTTGTACGGGTCCCGCGCCCAGGCCGTGGGGTTCGGGCAGGTGCGGGGCGGCATAGCCGGTGGGGGCGAGCGCCTTGCGGGCGGCGGCCGGGTCGAGGCCGACGGCCGGGGCGATCGCCGCGCGGGCCCGGGTGCGGTGCTCCTCCGCCTCTTCCGGCAGTTCCAGGCGCAGTTCGCGCCGGGCGCCGCCCTCGGCGAGCCGCACGGCGCGCAGCCGGTGCCCGTCGCCCGCGCCGATCAGCTGCCGTGCGACGACCGCGCGGCGCAGATACAGATGGGCGTCGTGCTCCCAGGTGAAGCCGATGCCGCCGAGGATCTGCACGCAGTCCTTGGCGCAGGAGTACGCGGCGTCCAGGGTGGTGGCCGCGGCGAGCGCGGTGGTCAACCCCCGTACGTCGGCGGGCAGTTGGGGGTCGTCCGCCGCGCGGGCCGCGTCCCAGGCGAGGGCGCGGGCCTGCTCGACGCGGACCAGCATGTCGGCGCAGAGGTGCTTGACGCCCTGGAACTGCCCGATGGGCCGCCCGAACTGCTCGCGCACCTTGGCGTGTTCGGCCGCCGTGTGCAGCGCCCAGGCGGCGGTGCCGCAGGCGTCGGCGGCCAGCACGGCGGCGGCCAGGTCGCGGACGGTCGCCGAGTCCACGGCGAGCACCCGGTCCGCGGGGACGTGCGCGGCCCGTGCGCTCACTTCGGCGGTGGGCCGGGTCGGGTCGGCGCTCTCGTGCGTCCGTACGGTCAGCGCGTCGGCGTCGACGGCCAGCCAGAGCGGGCCCGTGGCGGACGCGGCGGTGAGGACCAACAGGTCGGCCTCGCCTCCGGAGAGGACGGGCGGCGCGGTGCCGTCCAGGACGTAGCCGTCGGGCCCGGAGACGGCGGTGAGCGTGCCCGCGTCCAGGGCGACGGCGCCGATCCGGGTGCCGCCGGCGAGCGCCGCGACCGCCTCCGTGGCGCCCGCGCGGTGCAGGACCAGCGAGGCGAGGGAGCTGGCCGCGAGGGGTCCGGGGAGTGCGGCGCGCGCGGCCTCCTCCAGGACGACGGCGAGGTCGAGGAGGTCCCCGCCCCCGCCGCCGTACTCCTCGGGGAGGTGAACCCCGAGGAGCCCCTGCCCGGCGAGCCCGCCCCAATGGCCGGGCCGACCGCGACCGCCAGATGGACCGCCCCCACCGCCCCCGCTCGCCCCAGGCGGAGGTTCCGGTACGCCGTCGAGCAGCCGACGCACCTCCTCGGGCGGTACGGCGCGCGCGATCCAGCCCCGTACGGCGGACGCCAACTCCCTTTGTTCCCGCGTGATTCCGATCCCCATGCGCATCCTCGCCGGTAGCCGCTGCCGGGACGGCGCAAGAGTAGAACACGTTCCAATCTGACGGAAGGTCAGACGAAGGATCGGCTGGACGGCCCAGTTGGATCCCGCGTGGGGCCGCGGTTCTCCGCATGCGGGGTGTCAGGACGTTTTCACGAACTCCCCTGCCTCACATGCGTGTTTGGCTAGCCTGAGCCGATGCAACGCATCGGGCTCTACTACCCGTACTTCCACTTCCGGGACGAGGAGTGGATGAAGGCTGCCGCGTTGTACTGGCCGCGCATGGCCCGTGTCGTCCCGGCCGGGTTCACACCGCGCGACTCCGGGGTCGCCCTTGCACTCAAGGACGAGCTCGACTTCGTCGTGGACGTGGACCCGGCCGCGGCGGCACGTGCGGTGGCCCCCGTCTTCTGTCAGGTGATTCATGAGCACCGTTTCGCCCTCGAGCGTCTTTACGGGGGCGATCTCACGCATCGGGGGGCCGCGCAGCCGAGCGGCCTGCCCATGATGTGGGAAGACGCGTACGACAACTTCATCCGCCCCTGCGTGCGCAACATCAACCTCTACGGCCCCAGCTTCCAGCACCGCCTCGGGCCCGAACTTGTCGCCCTGCACGAGAACGAAGTCACTCCGGATCTCATCCGCACGCTTGTCCACGGCGGTGGCAGCCTCGGTGAAGTGGGTGTCACCACGCGTGGCGGAGGCCGCCAGTCGGAGCTGCGTCAGGGAGTGGCCGATCGGTGGGTCTTGGTGGACCCCCGCGTGGCCAGGGCCTACAAGTGCCTTCTCACGGATGAGGTGGCGCGCCGTACAGGCTATGTGCCGGCCACAGACCAGCTCACCGCGCATGCAGCCAGCGGTAGTTGGGATGCGGAGAGGCTGGCGGCCCTTCTCCTGGGCGATGGCCATACTCCTAGCGACGGTCAGCCGTCTGCCGCCCCCGATGGACAGATGGTGGGCACGGTCGCTCACCTGGCCGTCAAGTGCGTCCTACCAGGGGGCCTCGGCACTATTCCGATCGAGAGGATCATCCAGCTGCGCAACCGCCACGCAGCAGAGTTCGACGCGTTCACAGAGGCGGTCGCCGCGACTGCGGCAGAGCTGCGCGAAACCCTTGGCGCCATCGAGGACCAGGCCGCCCTCCAGGAGTACTTGCGTCTGGCCTCCCGCCGGCGCTTCGAGACTCCGCTCGCGGAACTCCAAGGAGCCATGAAGGGCCTCAAGATGGCCGGCGGGTACAGCGTCATCGGTTACAAGGTCGAGCTGGGCACCGCGGCCGCTGCGTCTCTGGGCGGCCTCGCTGCGGGATCCTCTCTCGTCACGGCTGGCGCGCTGGCCTTCGGCGTGGCGTCCGTCCGCCGCGCAAACGCGCAGACCCGCGACGCTCACCTGCGAAATTCCGCCGCCGCGTTTCTCCTGCGCCTTCATTACGGCCTGGCCCCGAAATCGCTCGTACGTCGCGTCTTGCGTGGCGCAGCGCGGGCCACCGGCACGGGGATCTGAGACCACGCCCCCTGCTCGCCTGCACTGACACGGCAGAACGGCTTCTGCCCCGGTGATGAAACGGTTAACAGAAGGTCAAGACTTCCCCTCGTACGACATCCGTCGGAATAGTCGCCCCGGGAAACGGGTTCGAGCTACACGTACCCGCCCCACGCGCTCCTGCCGAGCCCTCTTCCTGCCCGGAGGCCCCAAGCAATGTCGATGTCGACGACCCACCCACGCGGCATACGCGGAGTCGTCCCCGTACTCGCCTTCTCAGGCATCGTCGTCGCGGTGATGCAGACCCTGCTCGTGCCGGTCATCAAGGACCTGCCGGAGCTGCTGAGCACCTCGCCGTCGAACGCCACCTGGGTCATGACGTCGACCCTGCTCGCGGGCGCCGTCTCCACGCCGATCATGGGCCGCCTCGGCGACCTCTACGGCAAGCGGAAGATGCTGCTCACCAGCCTGGCCGTGATGGTCGTCGGGTCGCTGGTCTGCGGTTTCACCGACGATCTCGTCGTGATGATCGTCGGCCGCGCCCTGCAGGGCTTCGCGATGGGCGCCATCCCGCTCGGCATCGGCCTGATGCGCGACGAGCTGCCCCGCGAGAAGCTCGGCTCGGCGATGGCCCTGATGAGCTCCTCCATCGGCGTCGGCGGCGGCCTCGCCCTGCCGGTGGCCGCGCTGACCGCGCAGAACGCCGACTGGCACGCGCTGTTCTTCGGCGCCGCCGGACTCGGCGTCCTCTCCATCCTGCTGACCCTCGTCTTCGTGCCGGAGAGCCCGGTGCGCGCCGAGGGCACCTTCGACGTGCTCGGCGCAATCGGGCTCTCCGCCGGTCTCGTCCTGTTCCTGCTGCCCATCACCAAGGGCAGCGACTGGGGCTGGTCCGCGCCGATCACGCTCGGCCTCTTCGGCGCCGCGGCCGTCGTCCTCGTCCTGTGGGGCGTGATGGAGCTGCGCCTGAAGGCCCCGCTGGTGGACCTGCGCACCACGGCCCGCCGCTCGGTGCTCTTCACCAACCTCGCCTCGATCATGGTCGGCGTCGCCTTCTACGCCGTCTCGCTGGTCCTGCCCCAGCTGCTCCAGCTGCCCACCGCGACCGGGTACGGCCTCGGCCAGTCCATGGTCGTCGCGGGCCTGTGCGTGATGCCGCTCGGCCTGACGATGATGTTCACGGCGCCCGTCTACGCCCGCCTGTCGGCGAAGTACGGCCCGAAGGTGACCCTCATCCTCGGCATGCTGATCATCACGATCGGCTACGGCGCCGGGCTCGGCCTGATGAGCGCCGCCTGGCAGACGATCATCATCGCGGTGCTGCTCGGCGCGGGCATCGGCCTCGCCTACTCCTCGCTGCCCGCCCTCATCATCGGCTCGGTCGACCCGTCCGAGACGGGCGCGGCCAACGGCCTCAACACCCTGATGCGCTCGATCGGCACGTCGGTGTCGAGCGCCGTGATCGGCATGGTCCTCGCCAACACCGCGGACCACGTCGGCGGCATCGCCGTCCCCACCATGCACGGCTTCCGCGTCTCGTTCCTGATCGCCGCGGGCGCGGTCGTCGTCGGCCTGCTCTTCGCCCTCATGCTGCCCTCCGCGCGCCGCCCGGCCACCACGCAGCTGCGCGCCAGCAGCGAGGAGGACGCCAACCTGGAGCGCGCGGTGCGGGCGCTCGCCGGCTTCCACGGCCTGGTGCGGGACGCGGACGGGACGCCCGTCCCGCGCGCGAAGGTCACGCTGATCGACCGCAGGGGGCGCCAGGCGGGCACCGCCCTCACCGACGAGGGCGGCCGGTACGCGCTCGACGTGCCCGGCGACGGCTCGTACGTCCTGGCGGTCCGCGCCACCGGCCACGGCCCGCTGGCCTCGGCGGCGGCCCACCCCGGCCAGAACCACCCGGTCGAGCTGGACCTGTCCCTGCCGGCCGGGACCGACGTCTCGGCCGCCGGGACCGACGTCCCGGCCTGAGCCGGTCGCGCGACCGCAGGGTGACCCGCCGCCCCCGACCCGGCCGACCGGGCGGGGGCGGCGTGCGGCAGCATGGGCGGCCCGCGAGCACGCCGCACCCGCGGCCGCTGCCGCGCTCACGCCCGCCCGCACCCGCGCTCACCCGCACCCGCGCTCACCCGCACCCGTGTCCGCCCGCACCCACCCGCACCGCCCGGAGGAACCCATGGCCGCCGCCGACCCGACGCCCACGCCGAAGCCGGCGGTCCTCACCGCGTTCCGGGAGGCCAAGGGCTTCATGCCGGACGACGAGGGGCTCGCCCTCTACGCGGCGGCGACCGAGGCCGGGGCGCTCGGCCTGCCCCTGCTCGAAGTCGGCACGTACTGCGGGCGCTCCACGATCCTGCTGGCCGACGCGGCCCGGCAGGCCGGGGTCGCCGCGATCACCGTGGACCACCACCGCGGCAGCGAGGAGCAGCAGCCCGGCTGGGAGTACCACGACCCGGAGACGGTGGACCCCGAGGTCGGACGGATGGACACGCTGCCCACCTTCCGCCGCACACTGCACAAGGCGGGCCTGGAGGACCACGTCATCGCGATCGTCGGCCGCTCGCCGCAGGTGGCGAAGGCGTGGGGCGGCCCGCTCGGCCTGGTCTTCGTCGACGGCGGCCACACCGACGAGCACGCCACGGCCGACTACGAGGGCTGGGCGCCGCACATCGCCGAGGGCGGGCTGCTCGTCATCCACGACGTGTTCCCCGACCCCGTCGACATCATGACCGGGCAGGCGCCGTACCGGGTGTACTTGAGGGCCCTGGGGTCCGGCGCGTTCACCGAGGTCTCGGTGGCGGGGTCGCTGCGGGTGCTGCGCCGGACGGGGCCGGGGATCTGACGGAGCCGGAGATCCGCCTGGGCCGGGGATCTGACGGTTCGTCCCCCTCCCCGGACCGGACGGGTCCCCCATCTGACCTCAACGGGCGCGGGCGGCGGGCCGCGCGGATAGGCTCGCTCCCGTGTCGTACGTAGGTCCGGAATTCGATCCCTCCCAGCCGCCCAAGCGCCGCATCGGCCGTCCGCTGACGGTGGCCGTCGCCGCGCTGGTGCCGACCTGCCTCGCGGGCTGGCTCGTCTACCAGGCCACCAGTGGGCCGGACGGGAGCGACCCGGCGAGATCGCTGCCGGCCTCGTCCTCCGCGTCCACCGGCGAGCGCACCCCGTCCGGGTCCGCCGCCGCCTCCCCGTCGGGCTCCGAGAAGCCCGACAAGGGGAAGGAAAAGGACAAGGACGGCAAGGGCGCGGACGGCGCCGACAACGATTCGACTACGAAGTCGCCGGGGCGCGGACCCGCCGCCGACGGCCCGCTCAAGGGCAAGGTCGTCGTGGTCGACCCCGGCCACAACCCCGGCAACGTCCGCCACACCACCGAGATCAACCGCCCGGTGGACATCGGGACGAACCGTAAGGAGTGCGACACCACGGGCACGTCCACCAACGGGGGTTACGCCGAGGCGAACTTCACCCTCGACGTCTCCCGGCGGCTGCGCACCCTCCTCGAAAAGCAGGGCGCCACGGTCAAGTTCACCCACGACGGCGACCGCCCCTGGGGCCCGTGCGTCGACGAGCGCGCCCGGATCGGCAACCAGGCGAAGGCCGACGCGGTGATCTCCATCCACGCGGACGGCTCCGCGGCGGGCAACCGCGGATTCCACGTGATCCTGCCCGCGAAGGTGAAGTCCGGCGCCGCCGACACCTCCGCGATCGTCGCCCCCTCCAAGGAGTTGGGCGAGCGCATCGCCGGAAAGTTCGTGAGCGCGACGGGCAGTGCCCCTTCCAACTACGTGGGCGGCGGCACCGGTCTCGACACCCGCAAGGACCTCGGCGGCCTCAATCTCTCCACCGTTCCGAAGGTGTTCATCGAGTGCGGGAACATGCGGGACACGAAGGACGCGGCCCTGCTGACCAGCGGCGCGTGGCGGCAGAAGGCGGCGCAGGGGATCAATGAGGGAATCGCGGGATTTCTTCGCAAGTAGGGCGTGAACGCGATCGGGGGCGGACGGTGAACGTCTTCGTATCGAAGCGTGCACGTCTTTATCCCGAGCAGACACCCCGAGGCTCCGGACGATATTGTCCTCCCTACGATGAGGGGCCACCCCCGCGCTTCGCGCACCGCGACACGAACGCGACTACGGCGACAGCGACGCCTCCACTGACGAGACGACCGACGAAGGACCTGAAGTGAATTTCCGCTCCCTCACTCGAGGCGACGGCGTGGTGATCGGAGCAGCGGTGTTGCTCTTCATCGCCTCGTTCCTCGACACCCTTGACATCGACGGCGCCCCCAGCGACAAGATTCCGAACGCCTGGGAAAACGGCAACCTGCTGCTCAGCGTGTACCTGCTCGGCATCATCGGTGCCGTGCTGATCGTCGTGGGCCGGGCCCTGCCGCAGCAGCGCAAGGTCGCGGGCCTGGACCTCGGCCAGCTCGGGGTGGCCTTCACCGTCGCCGCCGCGTGGAGCTCGCTCGGTGCGATCTTCGACACCGACCAGTCCTACAACTTCATCTTCGACAGCTCCCTCGGGCGCGGAGAGACCCCCGACGCCGGTGTCGGCCTCATCCTCGGCCTGATCGGCGCGCTCGTGCTCGCCGGCGCCGCGGTCGCGACCCTGCTCGTCCCGGCCCTGAAGGCCCCCCTCATGGGCGGCCCCAAGCCGATGGCCCCGCAGCCCTACGGCGGCCAGCCGCAGGGTGGCTACGGCTACCCGGGCGCCGGCGCGGGTCAGCCGCAGCCGGGCGCGCCCTACGGCGGCCAGCCGGGTCAGCCGCAGGGCCAGTCCTTCGGCGGGCAGCAGCCGCAGCCGCAGGCCGGTCAGACCCCGCCGCCCGCGCAGGCGCAGCCGGCCGGTGACTTCTCGCCGTTCTGGTTCGCCGTGCCGGTGCCGCGTCCGCTGTACGCGGAGGACGGCTCGCCGACGCCGATCGCCGAACTGGCGCCCGGCACCTGGTACTTGGCCGTCGAGCAGCGCGGCCCCGGCCTGGTGGCCCAGACGCAGGACGGCCGTCGCGGCGTGCTGCAGGACACCACGGGGATCCAGCGCGGCTGACCCCACGCATCGCGGTACCGCGGCCCCTCGCCCTTCCGGGCGGGGGGCCGTTGTCGTACAGTCCCTCCCCTACGGACCCATCTGACGATCCGTCAGTTCACCAGGGAGGCAGGCCTATGCGGCTCGGGCTCGCACTCGGCTACTGGGGGCGCGGCCCCGACCCCGGGCACGTCGCCCTCGCCCAGGAGGCCGAGCGGCTCGGCTACGACTCCGTGTGGACCGCCGAGGCCTGGGGCTCGGACGCCTTCACTCCGCTGACCTGGATCGCCGCGCGGACCTCGCGGATCAGGCTCGGTACCGCCGTCGTACAGATGGCGGCGCGCTCTCCCGTCACCACCGCCATGCATGCCCTCACCCTCGACCACCTCTCCGGCGGGCGGATGATGCTCGGCCTCGGGCTCTCCGGGCCGCAGGTGGTGGAGGGCTGGTACGGACGGCCGTTCCCGAGGTCGCCGCTGACCGCGACGCGGGAGTACGTGGAGGTGATCCGGCAGGTGCTGCGCCGCGAGGGGCCGGTGGAGCTGGCGGGACGGTTCCACGCCCACCCGTACGCCGGCGAGGACGGCACCGGGCTCGGTAAGCCCCTCAAGCCGATCACCCACCCCCTCCGCGCCGACCTGCCGATCCTGCTCGGCGCCGAGGGGCCCAAGAATATCGCGCAGACCACACGGATCGCGGACGGCTGGCTGCCGCTGTACTGGTCGCCGTTGCGCACAGAC
This sequence comes from Streptomyces sp. NPDC041713, assembly GCF_055591085.1. NCBI lineage: Bacteria > Bacillati > Actinomycetota > Actinomycetes > Kitasatosporales > Streptomycetaceae > Streptomyces > Streptomyces sp. NPDC041713. The sequence continues at coordinate 422,689 of NZ_JBVIZY010000001.1, read as the reverse complement.
GTCTACGAGGCGTCGCTGACCGGTCTGCGGGAGGGGTTCACCATCGCCCCCATGGCACGGGCGAAGATCTGCGACGACGTCGCGGAGGGCCTGTTGCCGGTCAAGGCCATGCTCGGCTTCTACATCGGCGGCATGGGGCACTCCGCGCGCAACTTCCACGCCGACCTGATGGCGCGCATGGGGTACGAGGCGGAGGCCCGGCGCGTCCAGGAGCTCTTTCTCGCGGGGCGCAGGGAGGAGGCGGTGCTCGCCGTGCCGGACGCCTTCGCCGACGAGATCTCCCTGGTGGGCCCGCGCGCCCGGGTCGCCGAGCGGCTCGAAGCGTGGCGCGAGGGCCCGGTGACGGATCTGCTGGTCCTCGCCCCGGACCCGCACACCCTGCGGGTCCTGGCCGAGCTCAACTCCTGACGGCCGCCGTGGGCCGCTTCCGATGGGTGGCGGGGAGGGCGGCGGTGAGGCCGTCGACGAGCGCCGTGTCGTCGCTGTCCGCGCTCGCCCAGGCGATGTGGCCGTCGGGCGGACGAGGGCGGCGCGTATGCCGGACCAGCCCTTCGGGAGGCCGTGGACGCCGGTACGTATCCGGCGCTGCACCGGGTCGCGGCGCACCTGCGGTACGGCGCCTTCGAGAGCCGCTTCGCCTTCGGGCTGGAGGCGATCCTCGCCCGCCTGCCCGAGTAGCGCCGGCGAACGTCCCCTGCCGCCCTCCCCGGGCGGCAGGGCGGCGTCCTCAGCCCTTGCTGAGCTCCCCCGCCGACGGCACCTTGTCCTTGACCTCCGCGCCCGCGCTGCTGCCCGCGCCCTTGACGTCCTTGATGATGTCGTCGAAGGAGTTCACGACCGAGTCCGTCCCCTCGCCCTTGCGGAGCTTGGACGGGAGGTCCTTGAGGGCGTCGATGCCCGAGGTGAGCGGGGCCACCGCCTTGGAGAGGGTCGGGTCGCCCTGCGCGTTCTTCGTCGCGGCCTTCAGCCGGTTGTACGTGAACGCCCCCGCGAGGCCCGCCTTGACGAGCGCGAACTTGCGGCCGTGGGCGCCCTTCTTGAACTTGCCGGCGCGGAACGGCTTCACGATCCACTGGTACGTCGCGCCCGCGGCGAGGCCCGCGTTGGCGACGAACCGGGTCTTGGCGAACTTCTGCTTCTCGTGCTGCTCGGTACTGCTGCTGCTGGCGGACGGCGCCGACGCGGACGCGGTCTTCTTCTCATCGCTGCTGCCGCAGGCCGTGGCGCCGGCCAGCAGGGTGCAGCAGAGCGTGAGGGAGACGCCGGCACGGCGCACGGATACGGGGCTGAGCACGGGAACGGCCTCCATACGAGAGCGGGCGGACCGCCGGACGAGACGGTCCTTCCCGCAGCCTCACCCGGCCCTCGCACCCCCGCCAGCGGAGCGGGCCCGTACGGGTTTCAAGGGGGAACTCCCCGGTATACGGTCCTTATGTCTCCCACACGGCACTCCCACGGCAGCACCGCGGGACGGGTCATAGCGCTCGTCGCCGACATCATGGCCGCGATACTCGGCCTGTGGATCCTGATGTACCTCCTGGACGCGAACCGCGCCAACGACCTCGTCCAGGTCGTCCACGACGTGGCCCGCTGGCTGGCCGGCTGGTCCCACGACCTGTTCACCTTCGACGAGGACTGGGCCCGGGTCGTCGCCGGCTACGGCCTGGCCGCCGTCGTCTACCTCCTGATCGGCCACGCCCTGGCAGGCCGCCTGCGCCGCTACTGAACGGCGGCGTCACCCCCTAAGGGGCGCGGGGAACTGCGCGCCCAGCCACGTCCGGGCCCGCGGACTCCCCACCGCCCCGGGGCGAGGCCCGCGGCAGGCGGTCGCGCGAAAGCCCGTGCAGCCGAGCCGAAGTCGGCCCTTTAAGGGGCGCGGGGAACTGCGCGACCAGCCACGTCCGGGCCCGCAGACTCCCCACCGCCCCGCGCAGCGTCAGCCGCAGCAGTCCGGGTCCAAGCCCCGCGGCAGGCGGTCGCCGGCGAAGATGGCGCAGGTTGCCTCGTCGCCGCCGAGGGCCGCCACCGCGAGGAGCAGGGAGCCCGCCGTCCACGTGGTGAGCTCCTCGGGCCAGATCGCCCTGTCGTCGAACACGTAACCCGTCCAGTACAGGCCGGACTTCGGATCGCGCAGGTGCTGGATGGACTGCAGGATCTCCAGGGCGCGGTCGGACTCGCCGAGGATCCACAGGGCCAGGGCGAGTTCGGCGCTCTCACCGCCGGTGACCCACGGATTGGGCACCACGCACCGCACGCCGAGCTCAGGCACCACGAAGCGGTCCCAGCCCTCCTCGATGCGGGCCTTGGCCTCCGCGCCGGTCAGCGCGCCACCGAGGACCGGGTAGTACCAGTCCATCGAGTAGCGGTCCTTGTCGAGGAAGCGCTCGGGGTGGCGGCGGATCGCGTGGGCCAGCGCCCCGGCCGCCAACTCCCAGTCGGGCTGCGGCTCGTCGCGCTGCTCGGCGACGGCGAGCGCGCAGCGCAGCGCCTGGTGGATGGAGGAGGAGCCGGTCAGGAGCGCGTCGGTCACCGGCGTGCCGTCCGCCTCCCGCTTCCAGCCGATCTGCCCGCCGGGCTGCTGCAGCGCGAGGACGAACTCGACGGCGGCGACCACGGCGGGCCACATGCGGTCGAGGAACGCCTCGTCGCCGGTGGAGAGGTAGTGGTGCCAGACGCCGACGGCGAGGTACGCGCAGAAGTTGGTCTCGCGGCCGCGGTCGGTGACGTCGTCGGGGTCGCCGTCGGCGTACGCCGCGTACCAGGAGCCGTCCGGGTTCTGGTGGCGCACGAGCCAGTCGTAGGCGCGCTCGGCGGCGGCGTGCTCGCCGGCCGCGTCCAGCGCCATGGCCGCCTCGGTGTGGTCCCACGGGTCCAGGTGGTGGCCGCGGAACCACGGGATGGCGCCGTCCTCGCGCTGCACGGCGAGGATGCCGCGCACCGTCGCCATGGCCTGATCGGCCGTCAGGACGCCGGGCAGGACGAGGTGTTCGGTCCGCTCGGGGCTCGTCACTTGGCGTCCGCCGCCGTGTCCGCCGCCGCGTCCGCGCCCGCGCCGGCCGAGGCCTTCGGGAGGTGCGGCTTGGTGGCGTAGGCGACGAAGCTCTTGCCGACGACCGGGTTGAGCAGCTGCTCGGCCACCCGCGTCGCGAGGGGCTTCTTCATGATGTCCCAGACCAGCAGCTTGTGGTACGCGCGGACCGGCAGGGCCTTGTCGTTGTCGACGCCGAACGCGCACTTGAGCCACCAGTACGGCGAGTGCAGCGCGTGCGCGTGGTGGGTGCCGTACGGCTTGAGCCCGGCCTCCCTCATCCGCCCGAGCAGCTCGTCCGCCTTGTAGATGCGGATGTGGCCGCCCTCGACCTCGTGGTAGGCGTCGGAGAGGGCCCAGCAGACCTTCTCGGGGCCGTAGCGCGGGACGGTCACGGCGATGCGGCCACCGGGCTTGAGGACGCGCACCATCTCCGCGAGGACGCCCTTGTCGTCGGGGATGTGCTCCATGACCTCGGAGATGATCACGACGTCGAACGAGGCGTCGGGGAAGGGCAGGTTGAGCGCGTCGCCCTCCATCGCGGTGGCGGTCGCGCCCGCCGGCGCCTCGCCCGCCTCCTTCATCGCGGCGAACCACTTGGCGACCTCGCGGATCTCCTCGCCGTTCTGGTCGAGGGCCACCACCTGGGCGCCGCGCCGGTAGCACTCGAAGGCGTGCCGGCCCGCGCCGCAGCCCAGGTCGAGCACGCGATCGCCGGCGGCGAGCGGGAAGCGGGTGAAGTCGACGGTCAGCACGTGGCCCTGCTTTCGTGGTGAGGTCCTGCAACTTCGGGGGCGGCCGTGGCCGCGGCCGACGGGAGGGCGAGGCCGCGCTCGGCCGCGCGGGCGGCGCCCCCTCCGGCGGAGCGGTCGATCGCCGCGCGGTAGAGCTCCGCGGTGCCCTGGGCGGCGCGGGCCCAGGTGAACCGTTCGAGCACCCGGGCGCGCCCGGCCGCGCCGAGCCTGGCCCGCAGCGCGGCGTCGCCGAGGAGCCGGTTCAGGCCGTGCGCGAGCGCCCCCGCGTCGCCGGGCGGCACCGCGAGGCAGGTCTCGCCGTCCGGGCCCGCGACCTCCGGGATCGCCCCGCCGGTGGTGGCGAGGAGCGGCGTGCCGGTGGCCATCGCCTCGGCGGCGGGCAGCGAGAACCCCTCGTACAGCGAAGGGACGCAGGCGACCTGCGCGGAGCGGACGAGGTCGACGAGTTCGGCGTCGGTGATGCCCTTGACGAACTCGACGGCGCCCGCGAGGCCGTGCCGCTCGATGGCCTGCGCGACCGGCCCGTCCTCGGCGCGCTTGCCGACGACGACGAGGTGGGCGGCGGGGTTCTCGGTGCGCGTCTTGGCGAGCGCCTCGATGAGGTGGACCAGGCCCTTGAGCGGGACGTCGGCGCTGGACGTCGTCACGATCCGGCCCGGCACCTCGGGGACCGACGGGTCGGGCGAGAAGAGGTCGGTGTCGGCGCCGATGTGGACGACGCTGATGCGGTCGTCGCGGACGCCGAGGTGGTCGACGATCTCCTGGCGCGAGCTGCCGGAGACGGTGAGGACGGACGGCAGGCGCCGGGCCACGCGCTTCTGCATGCGGGTGAAGGCGTACCAGCGGCGTACGGAGAGGCGGCGCCTGAGGTTCGGCGCGGCGTCCAGCTCAAGCTGCCGGTCGACGGTGATGGGGTGGTGGATCGTGGTGACCAGGGGCGCGCCGAGGTCGCCGAGCAGGCCGTAGCCGAGGGTCTGGTTGTCGTGCACGACGTCGAACTCGCCGCGCCGGGCGCGCAGATGGCGCCGGGCGCGCAGGCTGAAGGTGACGGGTTCGGGGAAGCCGCCGGTCCACATCGTCGCCACTTCGAGGGCGTCGACCCAGTCGCGGTACTCGTCCCGCTTGGGGGTGCGGAAGGGGTCGGGCGAGCGGTAGAGGTCCAGGCTCGGCAGCTCGGTGAGGCGGAGCCCGTCGAGGCCGGGGCCCTCGTCGAGGACGGGGTAGGGCTGGGCGCCGATCACCTCGACGCTGTGGCCGAGCCGGGCGAGCTCGCGCGAGAGATGGCGTACGTAGACGCCCTGTCCCCCGCAGAACGGGTTCCCCTTGTACGTGAGGAGGGCGATGCGCAGCGGACGCTCGCCGCCCCGGCCAGAGCCCTTTCGGGGGCCTGCCTCCATGGCCTCAGCGGTCACTCTCGGCCCCCTTCTTCCTGCGGTTCTCCGCGAGGTTACGCCGGGACGGTAATCTAGAACAAGTTTCAGACTTGATCGCTGAATGATCGCTGAACGAGCTTTGAATCTACCGGCAGGTAGGCGAGGTGTACGGCCCGGATCAGGTGATTCGCGCCACGACAGGCTCCCTGCCATGCTGTGCGATCTCGGGAGGCGTTTTCCAAAAGGGGCCACGACATGACAGCGGAAGCCAAGGCGGCGAACCCGGCGGCACCGGCCCTGACCGAGCGCCAGGAGGCGCGCCGCCGCCGCATTCTGCACGCCAGCGCCCAACTGGCCAGCAGGGGCGGCTTCGACGCCGTGCAGATGCGGGAGGTCGCCGAGGCCGCCGGCGTCGCCCTCGGCACCCTGTACCGCTACTTCCCCTCCAAGGTGCACCTCCTGGTCGCCACCATGCAGGACCAGCTGCAGCACATGCACACGACCATCAGGAAGCGGCCGCCGGCCGGCGAGACGCCCGCCGAGCGGGTCGCCGAGACGCTGATGCGGGCCTTTCGCGCGCTGCAGCGCGAGCCGCACCTGGCCGACGCGATGGTGCGGGCCCTGACCTTCGCGGACCGTTCGGTGAGCCCGGAGGTCGACACGGTCTCGCGGCTGACGACGGCGATCATCCTGGACGCGATGGGCCTGACCGAGACGCCGACCACGCAGCAGCTCTCCGCGGTGCGGGTCATCGAGCACACCTGGCACTCCGCCCTGATCACCTGGCTCTCCGGGCGTGCCTCGATCGCCCAGGTGAAGATCGACATCGAGACGGTGTGCCGGCTCATCGACCTCACGGTGGATCCGCGGACGTAATCGCCTCGCCCTCCCGTCCGGGGCACGGGGGGCGCACAGTCGTATGGCAAATGCGCCCCCAAACCCCCCCTTGGCCAGTTCTCAGCGTCACGACGGGGGTACTCACCGCTATGAATGTTCTGCGTGCTTGAACGGAGCAACCGGAGCGGGGAGCTGGAGGGGCAAGAGCGTGATCCGGGTCCTTCTCGTGCACGACGCCTGTCTAATGCGAATGGCTCTGGCGGAACAACTCGCCCGTGAGCCGGATCTGGAGGTGTTCCACGCGCCGTGGTCACAGGCGCGCGGCCGGCAGCGCAGCGTACGGCCGGACTTATGTGTGGTCGACCTCGACGACGAGGCGACCTACGCGGGGGCCCCGCTGGGCGAGCTGACGGGGCCCTCGGCACTGGGGAGGGGATGCCGGGTGCTGGTGCTCACCACCGCGAACCGACCGGGGCAGTTGCGGCGGGCGGCGGAGGCGGACGCACTCGGCTATGTGAACAAGGCGAGCCCGCCGGAACGGCTGCTCGCGGGGATACGACAGGTGGCGGCGGGTCGTCGGTACGTCGACGAGTCGCTGGGGTTCGGCTTTCTCAAGGCGGCGCAGATGCCGCTCACCCGACGGGAGTTGACCGTGCTGTCACTCGCCGCCGGGGGTGCGTCGGTCGCCGAGATCGCCAACAGCCTCCATCTGTCCAACGGAACGGTGCGCAACTACATGGCCGCGATCACCCGGAAGACCGGGGCGCGGAACAGGATCGACGCGATACGGATCTCGCAGGGCGAGGGGTGGGTGTGAGGCGGCGCCCTCCTCCCCCCACTCGCCCGCGCCGTTGAGGTCCCGATAGAGAGGCGAACGCTCCAACAGCTCGTCGTGCCGCCCGCACAGGGCGTGCGCTCCGTCCATCACCAGGACGCGGTCGGCACGGCGGGCCGAACTGATGCGGTGGGCCACCACCACCAGAGTGCCGCCCGGGCGGGCCGCGAAGGCCCGCTCGGCGCGCTCCTCGGCGACCGGGTCGAGATGACAGGTCGCCTCGTCGAGCAGGGCCAGCGGCGCGGGCGACAGCCAAGCGCGGGTCAGCGCGATCAACTGCCGCTCACCGGCCGAGAGTTCACCGGGTACGAGCGGGGCGTCCAGGCCACCGAGCCGCGCCACGAGCGGGGCCAGGCCGACCGCTTCGACGGCGGCGAGCAGCTTGTCATCCTGGGGCGGATCCGTCCGCAGATCCCGCAGATAGCGCAGGTTGTCGCGGAGCGTCCCGGTGAAGACGTACGCCTCCTGGGGGATGAGGACGCGCCGCTCCGCCGCCTTCGCGCCCCGCACGGGCAGCCCGGCGACGCGCACGTCACCGGCGTCCGGCACGAGCAGCCCTGCGATGATTCCGGCCAACGTCGACTTTCCGATGCCGCTCGGCCCGACGACGGCGAGGTGCTCGCCGCGGGCGAGGGTGAGCCCCAGATCCCGCAGGACGGGCTCGGCGTGCGGGCCGTAGGCGAAGGTGAGGCCGGAGAGGTGGAGGGCGGGGGCGGTGGCGTCCGCGTCGCCGCCGCTCCTCCCGGGGGCGGGAACGGGAGAGGGCTTCGAGGTGGACTCGGGGGCGGGCTCGGGGGCGGGCTCCGGGGCCGGGTCCCACGTCAGGCGGCGCAGGACGATGGCCAGGCGGGAGCCGCTCGCGCCCAGGCCGTGGACCAGGTTGTGCAGGGCCGGGAGCAGGGCCTGGGTGACGTACGCGAGGGCACCGACCAGGGCGCCCGGCGAGACGCCCCGGTCCAGGAGCCAGGGGCCCGCGGCGAGCAGCAGCACGAGCGGGAGCTGGCCGCCGACGGCGAGGGCCGCCGTGCGCAGGACGCCCCAGCGGGCGAGGGCGCCCGCGGTCGCGTACTCGCGCTCGACGCCCCGGCCCAGGTCGTCGGCCACGTCGTCCTCCGCGCCGGCCGCCGCGACGTCCCGCAACCCCGGGCAGACGAGGCCCAGTTGACCCGCGAGGCGCTCGTCCGCGACCAGGAACTCCTCCTGCCGCCGGGCCAGCGGGCGCAGCGTCGCCACGAACAGGCCGATGCCGGCGAGAAGCGGCGGCCCCACCACCAGGAGGAGGCGCGGGTCCAGCGAGAACAGTCCGACGAGCGCGCCCGCCACCGTGAAGACGAAGGACCGGGAGACCATCACCAGGCCCGCGAAGGTGTCCCTGGCGATCTCCACCTGCTGGGTCAGCCGGGAGACGGCGGCGCCGTCCGCCTCGCGCAGCCCCCGCCCGACGACCTGTCGTACCAGGGTGTCCCGCAACGGCTCCACCAGGTCGGCGACGGCGCGGTAGACCTGACCGGTGCCGTACGCGGCGACGATCACGCCGAGCGCGGCCGCGCCCAGCCAGCCGAGGCCGACCGCCTCACGCCCGTCGAGGAACCCGTCGTCCAGGGCGCGGGCGAGGGCGTACCCGGTGAGGAAGGTCTGTCCCGTCTCCAGGACGGACCAGATCGCGAGCCGCACCACGACCGGCCAGCGGCGCCGGAGGAACCGCACGCCCCGGCGGTACGGGCCGCGCGGCGCCCTGCTCGCTCCGGACGGCGCCCGCTTGCCGGACGGTGATGGCGACCGCTTTCCGGACGGTGACGGCGCCTGCTTGCCGGAGGGCGAGGACTTCACGCGCCGAACACCTCCCGGTACTCGGGCAGTCGCCAGAGTTCCGCGTGGGTGCCCACCGCCCGGATCCGGCCCTCGTGCAGCCAGGCCACCGCGTCCGCGCGGGCCGCGGTCGCCGCCCGGTGGGCGATGACGAGGCGGCTGCGGTGCGGGGTGTGGGCGAGCAGCGCCTCGGCGATGTGGTGTTCGGTCACCGTGTCGAGGCTCGACATCGCGTCGTCGAGGATGAGGAGCCGCCCGCCGCGCGCGAACGCCCGTGCCAGGCCGAGGCGTTGGGCCTCGCCGCCGGAGAGCGGGGCGTCGGCGCAGGGGGTGGCGTAGCCGTCGGGGAGGCGGGTGACGAAGGTGTCGGCGCGGGCGGCGCGGGCGGCCTCGCGGACCCGGGCGGGGGTCGGACGCGGGGCGCCGAAGCCGATCGTGCCCTCCAGGGTTCCGCCGAGCAGCGCGGGCCGTTCGAAGGCGTAGCCGACCTCGCGGCGCAGCTCCGCGCGGCCGAGCGAGGCGAGCGGGACGCCGTCGAGGCGTACGTCGCCCTCGTCGGGGTCGGCGAGCCGTCCGGCGAGGGCGGCGAGCAGTGACTTGCCGGCGCCGGAGCGGCCCACGACGGCGACGGTGGTGCCCGCGGGAACGGTCAGGTCGACGCCGTCGAGCACGGTGCGCCCGCCCCGGCTGACCCTGACCCCGCGCAACTCCAACAGGCCGCCTTCGGAGGGCAGTTGTTCCGTCCCGTATCGAGTCGCGGGTTCCGCGAGGACCTCCGCCAGGCGGCCCGCGGCGGCCCGCGCCCTGACCAGGCCGCTCAGCTGGCCGACGAGCATGCCGACGCCGGTGGCGAGCACCGCGTACCGGGACGCGGCGAGCAGGTCGCCGACGCTGATGCGGTGGTGGAGCACCAGGTGTCCCGCGACCGCGGCGACCGCGATCTGCAGGAGCGGTGCGACGGCGACGGCCTGGGCCTGGGAGCGGCCCTGGACCCGCCACATCCGGTGGCCCTGGTGGCTGAGGTCGGGCAGCGGCCGCAGCACGCGCGCCGCCTCCTTGTCCTCGGTGCGGGCGGCCGCGATGGTCCGCGCGCCGCCGATCGCCTCGCCGAGGCGGCCCGCGATGTCCCCCTGGACGCGCTGGTAGCGGGCGACGCAGTCGGAGGAGACGCGGACGAAGGTGCGGAGCAGCAGGAAGAGGACGGGCGCCCCGAGGACGAAGACGACGGCGAGCCAGCCGTCGATGAGGGCGAGCGCGACCACCGCGCCGACGGGCGTGACCAGCGCGGCCAGCAGGGCGGCGATGGTGGCGGGCGCGATGCCCGCGTGGGCCGCGTTGTCGATGAGGCGGGCCACGAGGTCGCCGGGGGCGAAGCGTGCGGTGGTGCGCGGTCCGACGGCGAGCACGTGGCGTACGACGCGGCCGCGCAGCCAGGCGGTGGTGCGGGCGTTGGTGGTGCCGGTGAGGACGCCGTCGACGGCGTCCAGCAGGGCGCTCGCGGTGATCAGCGCCGCGCACACCAGGATCCAGCGGGTGGCGTCGGTGTCCCGTCCGGTCAGGTGGCCGGTGAGGAGGGCGTCGAGGGCGTGGCCGATGGCGAACGGCAGGAACAGGGCCGCGCCCGAGCCCGCGACGGCGCACAGCGCGAGGGCCGTGCAGCGGGCGGCGCTGTACCGGGTCGCCGTGCCCAGCAGGCGGGTGTCGACGGTGGGTCGGCGCGGGCGGGTGGTCGTCGTCGCCATGCGGTGCGGGTCTCCGTCGCCTCGTCGGGTGCGTGGGCCGCACGGGCCCGCGCGTGGTGCCGTGGACAGCGGTGGGCCCGGGCGGGCCCCTTGCAGGGTCCCGCCCGGGCTTTCATGCCGTTCCGCTCAGAAGCGGTAGGACATCAGAGACAGAGGGCGACGCTCGCCGTGCTCCAGCACAGCAGCAGGCTCGCCTGGCTGCCGCCGCCACCGCCGCCGCCCGTCATCTCGTCGGATTCCATGCTCTGCAGGTCGAGAAGTGCCATGAGATTCCCTCTCTGTAAGGGGAGTTGAGGCCCCCCGTGGTGTGGTGTCACGACCCCGCGATGTCACGGGACCGGGTCTGGGGCCGCCTCAGGGGCGGCAGGAAGGGGACGTGCGCGGTGCCGTCACCGAGCGCCCCGGCGAGGGCGAGGAGGCAGCCGGCCGTTCCGGTGTTCAGGTCCATCGAGAGGCGCAGCATCTGCTCGCCGGGGAAGGCGAGTTGGCCCGCGTACGACATCGCGAACCAGCCGAGCTCCTCGACCTGCGCGGCGACGTCGTCGGGGGTGATGCCCGGCGTGGTGCTGCGGCTGACGTGCAGCAGCAGTCCGGCGCGGCCCTGGAAGAGGCCGGGCTGTACGCAGAAGCGGGAGCGCGCGGCGGCCAGGATGCCGGGCCGTGCCGCTTCGAACGCGGCGTCGTCCCGGTGCGCCAGGTAGTCGTCGAGGACCATGCCGATGCCGACGCTGCCGGCGCCGAGGTAGGGCATGGTGCGCCAGCCCTCGTTCACCGAGAGGCTGCCGTCCTTCTCGTGGCTCACGCACTGGGCGAGGTCGGCGCGCAGGGCGCGGGCCGCCAGGTCGAGGAGGGCGGGATCGCCGCCCCGCTCGTACAGGCGCAGGAAGAGCAGGGCGGATCCGGTGGTTCCGCGCAGCAGTCCGGCCCGGCGCCGCCCGGCCTTGGGGGCGGGCTCCGCGTCCTGTTCGGTGAGCCGCGCGGCGAGCAGTTCCGCCGCCTGTTCCGCGTGCCGGGCCAGGGTCGTCTCGCCGGTGCTGTGCGCGAGCGAGTCGAGGGCGAGGCCGAGGCCCGCGAGGCCGCCGTACAGGTCGGAGGGCAGGCGCTGCCACTTCTCCCTGAGGACGAGGTCCATGAGGTCGAGGGCGCGGGTGCGGTGGCCGAGCCGGTCGAGGACGTGGGCGATGCCGGCGAGGCCGTCGTGCAGCCCGAGCGGGGTGCCGGTGGGGGCGGGCGCGGTGTGCTTCAGGAGCCAGCGCTCGCCCTCCTCGTACCGTTCGGCGCCGCTCTCGGCGAGGGCCAGCAGGACGCCGGCCGCGCCGTGCGCGAGGCCGAGCCCGCCGCCCTCGGCGAACTGGGCGATGTCGCCGGGGAAGAGCCGGTCGTCGCGGTCGGGGGTGGCCGACGCGAGGATCGCCTTGACCATCGAGTCGCGGCTGTAGGGCCAGTCGGCGGGGTCGACCAGCGGTGCGGCCGCCCCGGCCGGCCGACGGGTGGCGCCGGTCCCGCCCCCCTGCGGGATGCCCCCCTCCTGGGCCTCCGCGTCTCCCGCCGCGCGGACCGGCGCCGGTTCGTGCCCCGCCGTCCCGCGCTGTCCGCCGTGCTCGATCTCGGCGACCGCCTCGGTGAGGAACTCCGCCGGTACGTCGGGGAATTCGGCCGCGATCACCTCGGCGAAGTGCGCCGCCTTGCCGCGGTCGATGGAGAGCAGCGTGGTGACCGGCAGGAAGAGGGCGAGGCGCAGACAGGCCAAGGCGTAGCGGTCGACGTCCGTGCCGGTGCGGTCCGGCGGGGCGAGGAACCCGGGGTGCGCGACGACCTGCCGTCCCGCGTCGCCCACGGCGGTCGCGGCCTCGAAGTCGAGGAGTCGCACGCTCTGTTCGTCGGGCGCGACCATGATGTTGAAGAGGTGCAGGTCGTTGAAGACGACGCCCCGCTCGTGCACGGCGGCGACGGCCTCCTCGACGGCGCGGTGCATGCGCAGCGCCCAGGCCGTGTACTCGGATATCTCGGCCGGGTCCGGATCGCTGGTGCACAGCGGGTGCCGGTGGGCGAAGAAGGAGTTGAGGGTGGCGCCCTCAAGGAAGTCCATGACGAGGAAGCGGTGGCCGTCCAGGAGGAACCAGTCACGCACCTCGGGGGCCACGCCGAGTCCGGAGAGCTTCTCCAGGGCGTCCTTCTCGCGCTCCAGCCGGGCCACGGCGTCGGCGCCGTCGGCGGCGAGTCCCGCGTGCGGACGGCCTTCCTTGAGGACGACCTTGCTGCCGTCGCGGGTGTCGGTGCCGGCGTAGACGCCGCCGCCGTTGGAGAAGTGCAGGGCCTTCTCGATGCGGTACGGCAGGTCGGCGACGGTCGACGTGTTGCGGGCCTCGAGCGCCGGTTCGAGGAAGGCGGGCAGCGTCAGCCACTCGGGGACCTTGAAGGCCGGGTCGCGCGGGTCGGGGACGAGCTGTCCCTCGCCGTTCTCGATGGCGGGGACCAGGGTGCCCCGGCCGTTGTCGACCATGCGGCGGGTGAACGCGCCGTACCTGACGTAGAGCGGGCCCTGCCGCCAGCGCAGGTCGGTGAGGATGTACGGGCCCTCGAAGCCGTCGAGGAGCTCGCCCAACTCGGTGACGATCTCCTGCAGTTGCTTCTCGTCGGCCGGGTAGACGGTGACGGCCTTGCCGCTGTGGTCGCGCCCGGCGTACTTGCTGTTGCGCAGGTGCAGCAGGTGCTTGGCCGGCACGAACTTGAAGGGGATCGTGCGGGGCACGCAGTAGTCCCAGACGATCTCCGTGACGCGGTCCGCGTTCTCCAGGGTGGCGGAGACGTGGATCTTCCAGCCCTGCTGGGGGGCGGGGAGCGAGGCTCCGCTGTCGTCGACCGGGACGACGGAGAGCCAGTCACCCGTGCGGCCGGCACGCCAGCCGGCGGGGACGGGGCGGCGGGCCGCGGAGAATTCCGGGGCGCTCGCGGTGCCCGTGGACGAGAGTCGGTCCGGGGTCTCGTAGAAGTGTCTGTCGGCGAGACAGTAGACCTCGTACCGCTTGTCCATGGTGTCCCCTCTCTGCTCGGCGTGGCAGAGAGATTTCCAGGGCGCCGGGGGGCGGAACAGTCACGAGTGTCATCGGATGGGCGTGCGGAACGCATGCGTAAAGTCACGTTCGCTCATGTTCGAGAGAATCAGGGTATCGACGGGTAGGACAAATGGCGACACCCGCGCCCCGCTCGGATGAACGGGGCGCGGGTGCCAACCGGTTGACGGCGTGACGGCGACTGCTCCTCGGCTACTCCTCCGGCGGGAACACGACCTCCCCGCCGTCGGTCAGCGTGAGGGTGATGGCCTCGACGGGGCAGCCCTCCGCGGCCTCCAGGACCTTCTCGTTGGCGTCGGTCTCGGCGTCCGCGGGGTGCGACTGGCGGGCGGTGTCCAGCTCGAAGCGGCCGGGCGCGGTGAGCACGCACATGCCGGAGCCGATGCACACCGACCGGTCGACCTCGACGCGCCAGCGGTCACCCATCAGGCACCCGTCCCCTCATATCCGGCCGGGAGGTGGATCATCTTGTGCTCGAAGTACTCGCCGTACCCCTCGGGGCCGAACTCCCGTCCCAGGCCGGAGTTCTTGTAGCCACCGAAGGGGCCGAGCATGTCGAGGCTGAAGGTGTTCACGGAGTACGTGCCGGTGCGCACCCGGCGCGCGATGTCGATGCCGCGCTCCACGTCGGCGGTCCAGACGCTGCCGCTGAGCCCGTAGTCGGAGTCGTCGGCGATGCGTACGGCCTCGCTCTCGTCGCCGTACGGGAGCAGGCAGATGACGGGGCCGAAGATCTCCTCGCGGGCGATCCGCATGGAGTTGTCGACGTCGCCGAAGAGGGTCGGCTCGACGTACCAGCCGCGGTCGATGCCGGCCGGACGGCCGCCGCCCGCCAGGATCTTGGCGCCCTCCTCCTGGCCGATGCGAATGTAGTCGAGGGAGCGTTGGCGCTGTCGTTCGGCGACGAGTGGGCCGAGTTCGGTGGCGGGGTCGAGCGGGTCGCCGACCTTGAGCGCGGACGCGGCGGCGGCGAAGGCCTCGGCGAACTCGTCGTAGCGGGTGCGGGGCACCAGGATGCGGGTCTGCGCCACGCAGGCCTGGCCGTTGACCATCCAGGCGAACGGGACGATGCCGGCGACGGCGGCCGCGGCGTCGGCGTCCGGCAGCACGACGGCCGCCGACTTGCCGCCGAGCTCCAGCGTCACGCGCGTCAGATTGCGGGCCGCGACCTCCATGACGCGCTTGCCCGCGGCGACGGACCCGGTGAAGGAGACCTTGTCGACGTCCGGGTGCCCGACGAGGTACTCGCTGACCTCGCGGTCGGCGCTGATGATCGAGAGCACCCCCTCCGGCAGCCCGGCCTCGGCGGCGAGCTCGGCGAGGATGTACGCGTCGAGCGGTGCCTCCGGCGAGGTCTTGAGGATCACCGGGCAGCCGGCGAGCAGCGCGGGGGCGAGCTTGGCGGCGGCGGTGAACTGCGGGACGTTCCACGGCACGACGGCCGCGACGACGCCCACCGGTTCGCGCCGCACGAGGAGGCGGCCGAGCACGCCGTCGCGCGCCTCCTCGTAGGTGAAGTCGCGGGCGACGGTGATCGCCGCGTCCCACACCATCATCGCGGCGAGGGCCTGCACCATCACGCTGGAGGTGTAGGGGGTGCCGTTCTCGGAGCTGATGACGCGGGCGATCTCCTCGTGGCGTACCGCGAACCCGTCCTTGATCTTCGTGACGACCTCGATGCGCTCGTCCAGGGTCATCCGGGGCCAGGGGCCGTGCTCGAAGGCGGCCCGGGCGGCGGCGACGGCGCGGTCCACGTCGGCGGGGGCCGCGTGCGGCACGCGGGCGAAGACCTCTTCGGTGTGCGGGGAGACGACGTCGATGACGCCCTTGCCGAGCGGGTCCACCAACTCCCCGCCGATGAACAGCTGTCCGTGTTCCACGAGCTCGGTCATGGCTGACTGCCTCCTGCGGAGCGCTTCCTGACACTGTTTCAGAACTGATACCAGTTCTAGTTGGCGGAGTCCTCGAACGGAAGGGCCAACTCGCCACCAGGTCGGTCGACTTGGGCGACCATTGAAACTAGTTCTAGTTATAGTGGCGGCACCAGCGACAGAGACGAGGCGCCCATGACGCAGGTGAGCGGCACGCAGGCGAGCGGCCCGCCGGTGATCGAGCACGGCGGCGGCGTCCGGAGCATCAAGGTCCCGATCCCCGACAACCCCCTCGGCCACACCCTGGTCCACCTCCTGGACACCGACGCGGGCCCGGTCCTGATCGACACCGGCTGGGACGACCCGACGTCCTGGGCCACGCTCACCGCCGGGCTCGCCGCCTGCGGGACCACCGTCGCCGAGGTGCACGGCGTCGTCATCACCCACCACCACCCCGACCACCACGGTCTCTCCGCGAAGGTCCGCGAGGCCTCGGGCGCCTGGATCGCGATGCACGAGGCGGACGCCTCCGTCGTACGCCGCACCCGCGCCAACCCGCCCGAGCGCTGGTACGGCTACATGGCCGCCAAGCTCACCGCCGCGGGCGCCCCCGCCGACCACGTCGCCCC
Source organism: Streptomyces sp. NPDC041713 (assembly GCF_055591085.1). Lineage (NCBI taxonomy): Bacteria > Bacillati > Actinomycetota > Actinomycetes > Kitasatosporales > Streptomycetaceae > Streptomyces > Streptomyces sp. NPDC041713. The sequence continues at coordinate 406,736 of NZ_JBVIZY010000001.1, read as the reverse complement.
GCTGATCCGCGCCCGCGAGGAGGGCAGGCCGCGCGGGCTGCCCGGCCTCGACCCCGCGCTGCCCGACCGGGACATCACGCCCGGTGACCTGCTCGCCCTGCCGGGCCGGCGGCTGCGGGCGATCTGGACCCCCGGCCACACCCCGGGCCACGTCTGCCTGCACCTGGAGGAGGACCACCCGGCGGGCCTGCGGGGCAACGGCCGGCTCTTCTCCGGCGACCATCTGCTGCCCGGCATCACCCCGCACATCGGCCTGTACGAGGACCCCGACGACCACCTGGTGACCGATCCCCTCGGCGACTACCTCGACTCCCTGGAACGCGTCGGGCGGCTCGCCCCCGCCGAGGTGCTCCCCGCCCATCAGCGCGCGTTCGCCGACGCCCCCGGCCGGGTCCGCGAACTCCTCGACCACCACGAGGAGCGCCTGACCGGCCTGCTCACCCTGCTCGCCGAGCCCCTCACCCCCTGGCAGCTCGCCGAGCGCATGGAGTGGAACCGACCCTGGGCACAGATCCCCTACGGCTCGCGCAACATCGCCGTGTCGGAGGCGGAGGCCCACGTCCGGCGCCTGGTGAAGCTGGGGCGCGCGGAGGCCGTGGCCGGGAGCGATCCGCTCACGTTCGTGGCGGTGTGACCCGAGGAGCCCGCGGACCGGCCGGTAGAGTGAGTGCGTCGTCCTCACGTCCGCGCAGGGGGAAGCCGGTGGAATTCCGGCGCTGACCCTTCCCCGAGCTCTCGGCTTCGCTCGAGCAGGGGAGACCCCAATCCGTGCACCACACCGAGTGGTGAGCCGGAATGCCCGGCGCGGAACGTGACCGGCTCGCGTCACCGGACCCCGGTGAGCGGCACCGTCGAGGTATACGGAGCCGGAGCCGCCCGGAGGCCGTGCCCGCACGGTGCCGTGCGCCCCGCTCCCCGCAGGGAGAGGCAACCCGCCCCATCATGAACGTTCGTCGCAGCGCCGCGGTCCTGGCCGCCGTCGCCGTGCTGGGCTCGGCCGCCGCACCGGCCGCCGTCGCGGCCCCCTCCCCGAAGCCCTCGACCGCGCTCCCCTCGGGCCTCTACGGCAAGAAGGACCCCAAGTTCGACGGCGTCTTCCGCCAGTCGTACGCCCTGCTCGCCCAGCACACCGAGGGCGTGCAGCCCGCCGCCAAGGCCGTCGACTGGCTGACCGGGCAGCAGTGCGCGAGCGGCGGCTTCGCGCCGTTCCGCGCGGACGCCACCGAGCCGTGCAACTCCAAGACCGCCGTCGACAGCAACTCCACCGCCGCCGCCGTCCAGGCCCTCACCGCCCTCGGCGGCCAGGACAAGACGGTCAAGAAGAGCGTCCAGTGGCTGAAGTCGGTGCAGAACAAGGACGGCGGCTGGGGCTACAACCCGGGCCTGCCCTCCGACGCGAACTCCACCGGCATCGTCGTCGGCGCGCTCGTCGCGGCCGGCGAGAACCCCACCTCCGCCAAGTCCCGGGACCGCAAGTCGCCCTACGACGCGCTGTCCGAGCTCGCGATGGACTGCGGCAAGGACGGCGGTGCCTTCGGCCTCGCCGACATGAAGTCCGGCAAGCTCGCGCCGAACGCCGACGCCACCGCGGCCGGCGTGCTCGGCAGCCTCGGCCGGGGCCTGGTCGTGACGCCCGCCAAGAAGAACGCGTCCGGCGCCCCGAAGTGCGCCGAGCCCGACACCGCCGCGCAGGCCGCGAGCAACGGCACCGGCTACCTCCTGAAGACCCTCGACAAGACCGACGGCCACCTGGTGGCCCCGACGCCGGGCGGCACCGACCAGCCGGACGTCGGCAACACCGCGGACGCCGTGATCGCCCTCGCCGCCGCCGGGCAGAAGGAGCAGGCCGAGAAGTCCGCCGAGTGGCTGACGAAGAACTCCGCGGAGTGGGCGAAGGAGGCGGGCCCCGCCGCGTACGCCCAGCTGATCTTCGCCGCGCACGCGACCGGCCTCGACGCCCGCGACTTCGGCGGCGCCGACCTCGTCGAGCAGCTGAACGCGCAGGGCCCCGCCCCGCAGGGCGCCTCGGACTCGGCCACCGCGTCGGACGAGGACGACAAGAAGAAGGACGACGACGGCGGCGTTAGCGTCTGGTGGATCATCGGCGTCGGCCTGGTCGCCGGCATCGGCATCGGCTTCCTGTACAGCGGCAACCGCAAGAAGAAGCAGCCGTGACGCGAGGCCGCGAGCGGCGCGGGCGCCCGGCGCGGGCCGGGCGGCGCGCCCGCGCCCTGACGCTCGGAACCGTCCTCGCCGCGCTCCTCTGCGTCCTCGGAGTCGCACCCGCCCAGGCCGCCGGCTACCGCTACTGGTCGTTCTGGGACCGGGACGGCGCCGGGTGGACGTACGCGAGTCAGGGCCCCGGCACCGCGCGGCCCGAGGACGGCGCCGTGCAGGGCTTCCGCTTCGCGGTCTCCGAGGACTCCAAGGACGCCGCGAAGCCGCGCGGGGCCGCCGGCTTCCGGGACATCTGCGCGAAGACCCCGGCCGAGGACGGCCGCAAGCGCGTCGCCCTCGTCGTCGACTTCGGCACGGCGGGCGACGCCCCCGACGGGGAGACCCCGCCGAAGCCGCGTACCGCCTGCGCCAGGGTCGGCGAGGACGCCACCAGCGCGGAGGCGCTCGCCTCGGTCGCCAAGCCGCTGCGCTACGACAGCAAGGCGCTGCTCTGCGCCATCGACGGCTACCCGAAGACGGGCTGCGGCGAGCAGGTCGCCGGGGACGGCGCCGGAAAGCAGGAGTCGGCCGACGCGCCCTCCGAGCGGGACGGCGACGCCGGCGGGCCCTCGTTCGGCCTGATCGCCGGGGTCGTCGCCGTCGCCCTGCTGGGCGGCGCCGCCCTCTGGCAGGCCCGGCGCCGGCGCGGCTGACGCGGCACGGACGACGGACACGACGGACACGGACGGCCCGATGACGGACGACCACGGCGGGCGCGCGCCGGGAGCGCTGCGCCGCCGCCTCGCCCCCGAGGCGCACCGGAGCAACGCACTGCACCCGGGCGCCTGGTGGGTGTGGGCCATCGGCCTCGGCACCGCCGCGTCCCGCACCACCAATCCGCTGCTCATCGGGTTGCTGATCGGCGTCGCGGGCTATGTGGTGGCGGCGCGGCGGACGTCGGCGCCGTGGGCGAAGTCGTACGGCGCGTTCGTGAAGCTGGGGCTCGTGGTCATCGCGATCCGGCTGGTCTTCGCGGTGGTGCTCGGCTCGCCGATCCCCGGCACGCACACGCTCGTCACGCTGCCCGAGGTGCCGCTGCCCGACTGGGCCAGGGGCGTGCGGATCGGCGGCCGGGTCACGGCCGAGGGCGTGACCTTCGCGCTCTACGACGGCATCCGCCTCGCCGGGCTGCTGATCTGTGTCGGCGCCGCGAACGCGCTGGCGAGCCCGGCCCGGCTGCTCAAGTCGCTGCCGGGCGCGCTGTACGAGGTGGGGGTCGCCGTCGTCGTGGCGATGACGTTCGCGCCGAACCTCATCACCGACGTGCAGCGGCTGCGGGCCGCCCGGCGGCTGCGCGGCCGTCCCGACAAGGGGATGCGCGGGCTGCTGCAGGTCGGCCTTCCGGTCCTGGAGGGTGCCCTGGAGCGGTCGGTGGCGCTGGCGGCGGCGATGGACGCGCGGGGCTTCGGCCGGACCGCGCCGGTCCCCGCCGGGGTGCGCAGGGCCACGGCGGTGCTGACCCTCGGCGGTCTGATGGGCGTCTGCGTCGGGACGTACGGGCTGCTGACCGCACAGGGCTCCGCCTACGGCCTGCCCGTGCTGCTCGTCGGCCTGCTCGCCGCGCTCGCGGGGCTGCGGCTCGGCGGCCGCCGCTCGGTGCGCACCCGCTACCGGCCCGACCCGTGGGGCGTGCGCGCCTGGCTGGTCGCCGGGTCGGGGGCCGCGGTGGCGGGGCTGATGATCTGGGCCGCCTCGTACGACCCGGCCGCGCTGCAGCCCGGTGTCGTACCGCTGGTCGCACCGACGCTGCCGCTGTGGCCCGCGGCGGCGGTGCTGCTCGGACTGCTGCCGGCGCTCGTGGCACCGGTACCGGCCGAGGGGACGGGGGCGGGGCGGGGCGGGGCGACGAGCGGGCGGACCGGGGCGACTGCGACGGGGCGGGCCGGTGTGGCGAGCGGGTCGGAGTCCGCGTCCGCCGACCTGCGGGAGCCCGACCCGGCGGAGAGGCCCTCGCCCGCCGCCTGGCGCACGCCTCACCCGCACCAGGCCGCGAGCGGATCGGGGTCCGAGCCCGCCGACCCGCGAGAGCCCGCCCCCGCGGAGAAGCCCTCGCCCGCCGCCTGGCGCACGCCTCCCCCGCACCAGGCCGCCGCCCCCGTACCCCCCTCAGCCCCCTCTTCCGCTTCTCCCGAGGAGACCTCATGATCCGCTTCGAGGACGTCTCGGTGCGCTACGAGGGGGCGACCGGGCCCACCGTCCGCGGGGTCGACCTCACCGTGCCCGAGGGCGAACTGGTCCTGGTCGTCGGGCCGTCCGGGGTCGGCAAGTCCACCCTGCTCGGCACCGTGAGCGGGCTCGTGCCGCACTTCACCGGCGGCACCCTGCGCGGGCGCGTGACCGTGGCGGGCCGCGACACCCGTACCCACAAACCGCGCGAACTCGCCGACGTCGTCGGCACGGTGGGCCAGGACCCGCTCGCGCACTTCGTGACGGACACCGTCGAGGACGAGCTGGCGTACGGCATGGAGTCGCTGGGCCTCGCCCCGGACGTGATGCGCCGCCGCGTCGAGGAGACCCTGGACCTGCTCGGCCTCGCCGACCTGCGCGAGCGGCCCATCGCGACCCTGTCCGGCGGCCAGCGGCAGCGCGTCGCCATCGGCTCCGTGCTCACCCCGCACCCGCGGGTCCTGGTCCTCGACGAGCCGACGTCCGCGCTCGACCCGGCCGCCGCCGAAGAGGTCCTCGCGGTGCTGCAGCGGCTCGTCCACGACCTGGGCACCACGGTCCTGATGGCCGAGCACCGCCTGGAGCGGGTGGTGCAGTACGCGGACCAGGTGCTGCTGCTCGCCGCGCCGGGCGAGCCTCCGGTGCTCGGCGACCCGGCCGCGCTGATGGCCCGCTCCCCCGTCTTTCCCCCGGTGGTCGCGCTCGGCCGACTCGCGGGCTGGTCGCCGCTGCCGTTGACCGTGCGCGACGCGCGGCGCGGGGCGGGCGCCCTCCGGGAGCGGCTCGCCGGGGCCCGGCCGCCCCGGGAGACCCCACCCGAGCGGGCCCGCGGGTCCGCGGAGAAGCCGTCCGGGCGGTGGTCCCGGCCGCGCAGGAACCGTACGACCGAGGACCGCGCGGCCGGGGATCGTGCGGCCTTGGGCGGCGCCTCCGAGGGGGCGGCCGCCGCCGTCGTCGACCGTCTCGCCGTGCGGCGCGGGCGCGTCGAGGCGCTGCGCCGCGTCGACCTCACCGTGACCCCCGGCGAGACCGTCGCCCTGATGGGCCGCAACGGCGCGGGCAAGTCCACGCTCCTGTCCGCCCTGGTCGGCCTGCTCGAACCGACCTCCGGCACGGTCCGCGTCGGCGGCGCGGTCCCGCACCGCACGCCCCCGCGCCGGCTGATCCGGCACGTCGGCCTGGTCCCCCAGGAACCGCGCGACCTGCTGTACGCGGACACGGTGGCCGCCGAGTGCGCGGCCGCCGACCACGACGCCGAGGCGGCGCCGGGGACCTGCCGGGCCCTGGTGAGCGAGCTGCTGCCCGGCATCGCGGACGACACCCACCCCCGTGACCTCTCCGAGGGCCAGCGGCTCGCGCTCGCCCTGTCGATCGTCCTCACCGCGCGGCCGCCCCTGCTCCTCCTGGACGAGCCGACCCGCGGCCTCGACTACGCGGCCAAGGCCCGCCTGGTCACCGTCCTGCGCGGGCTCGCCGCCACGGGGCACGCGCTGGTGCTCGCCACGCACGACGTCGAGCTGGCCGCCGAGATCGCGCACCGCGTGGTGATCCTCGCGGACGGCGAGGTGGTCGCGGACGGCCCGACCGAGCAGGTCGTGGTGGCGTCGCCGTCGTTCGCGCCGCAGGTCACGAAGATCCTGGCGCCGCAGGAGTGGCTGACCGTGACGCAGGTGCGGCAGGCGCTGGACGCGGACGGCACGGGCCCGTCGTGACGGCCGCCGCGAAGACCCGGCGCCAGGCACGGCCCATCCGTCTTGGCCGCCGCTCGATCGCCGCGCTCGCGCTGGTCAGCGCGGTCGGCGTGGTCGCCTTCGGGTGGCCGCTGCTCGCGGGCGGCGGCTCCGGGCTCAGCGAGCACGCGCAGGACGCGCCCTGGCTGTTCGCGGCGCTGCTTCCGCTGCTGCTCGCCGTGGTGGTGGCGACGATCGCGGACGTCGGACTCGACGCGAAGGCCATCGCCATGCTCGGCGTCCTCGCCGCGGCCGGCGCCGCGCTGCGGCCGCTGGGCGCGGGGACGGCGGGCATCGAGCCGATGTTCTTCCTGATGGTGCTGAGCGGGCGGGTGCTCGGGCCGGGCTTCGGGTTCGTGCTCGGCGCGGTGTCGATGTTCGCCTCGGCGCTGCTGACCGGCGGGGTCGGGCCGTGGATGCCGTTCCAGATGCTGTCGATGGGCTGGGTCTGCATGGGCGCGGGGCTGCTGCCGGGCCCCGACACCCTGCGCGGACGGCGTGAGCTGTGGCTGCTCGCGGTCTACGGGGCGGTGTCCTCGGTGCTGTACGGCACGGTGATGAACCTCCAGGGCTGGCCCTACCTGGGCGGCCTGGCCACCGGTGTCTCCTTCGTGCCGGGCGACCCGCTGGCGGACAACCTCGGCCGTTTCGTCGCGTACTGCCTGGCGACCTCGCTCGGCTGGGACCTGCCGCGTGCCGTGGTCACCGTGCTGCTGAGCCTCGCGCTCGGTCCCGCCGTCCTCAAGGCGCTGCGCCGGGCCACGCGCCGGGCGGCCTTCGAGGCGCCCGTCACATTCACCGCCCCGAAGCCGTGAGCGGCCGGTCGCTACGCGTCATTTCGAGGTCCCTTCGGCGTGAGGCGGCCCACAGGTCTTTCGTCCTCTACGAAGCGGGGGCGTAGGCCGCGCGTCTTGATGTGCCCACATCAAAACTGCCCCTGACCTGCGCATTGAGAGCCACATCACACGATGGACGTTCGGCGCGGATGCGACTTCCACTAGTAAATACGGACATTGCACTCACCCGGGGGCGGCTGTTTCTGTGGAGGAGTCGCACGGCGCCGACGACCCCCCGGGGACGCGGCGCCGCCGCATGTCCCCCACGTTCCACGGCGTGCACCGCGACTCCCCGTCCCCCACCGGAAGGTCCTCCGTGTCCGCCTCGCTCATCCGCCGCATCGCTTCCCCGAAGAAGGCCCTCACCGGCGGCCTCGTCGCCGCTGCCGCCTCCGGCATGGTCTTCGCCGCGGCCCCGGCCCAGGCAGCCACCCCGACCACCACGAAGGCGGCCGCCCCGGCCGCCGCCCCCGCCGCCGCGCCGACCTCGGCCAAGGCGATCGCCAAGAAGAAGATCGCGGACCCCGCGCAGTTCGCCGCCTTCGACAAGATCGTCTCGCACGAGAGCGGCTGGAACCCGAGCGCGACCAACTCCGCGTCCGGCGCCTACGGCCTGGTCCAGGCCCTGCCCGGCTCGAAGATGGCCTCCGCGGGCTCCGACTGGAAGACCAACCCCGAGACCCAGATCGAGTGGGGTCTGAAGTACATGAACGAGCGCTACGGCAGCCCGGTCGGCGCCTGGAACCACTGGCAGGCGAACGGCTGGTACTGAGCCGCAGCCGCATATCCGCCGAGCCGGTGAGCCGCTGAGCCGCTGAGCCGTTGAAAGAGGCGGCAACCCCTCACTCAGGGGTTGCCGCCTCTTTCGGCTCTCAGCGCACCGCCGCGAACCACCGGACGATCTTCGGTGCCGCCATCGCCACCGACCGCATGTGCGGCACGTCGCCCAGGTCCATGACCGGGGCCCGCACGCCGTGCCCGGCGAGGTCGGCCGCGCAGCTACGGGCGTTCCCGATGGGCACGTCGGTGTCGCCCCGCGCCGCGTAGAGCCGTACGGGGGCGGCGGGCTTCCAGTCGCAGGACCCGTCGTTCGCGGTCAGGGCCTCCTTGAGGCCGCCCGCCGGGTGCCGCAGCCGCTCGTAGAAGGCGGGCGTGACCAGCTCCTTAGCCGACCGGGGCAGCGCCCCGATGACGTCCTCCTCCCCGTGCCGCCCGTCGAAGAGCTGCTCGACCCGGTCCGCGTAGGGCGCGCGGAACACCTCTGCGGGGTCCCGGTAGATCGGGTGCAGACGGTTCTGGGCCACCAGGAAGTACGAGAGGTAGAAGACGCCGCTCGTGTCGTTGACCCGGCCGTCGAGGAGGGCGGGCATCTCCTCGCCGGCCAGGTCGTAGGGCCCGCTGACCGGAGCGACGGCCCGCACGGTGAACCCGTCGGTCGTACCCCGCACCTGCCGGCCCAGCGCCATCGCCACCTGCCCGCCCTGCGAGAACCCGGTGAGGTACAGGTCACCGGAGAGGGGCCGCCCCTGCCGGTGCGCGGCGCTGCGCGCGGCCCGCAGCATGTCCTCGGACGCGGTCACCGCGGAGTGCGTGTCCATGTACGGGTGACGGCCGGGCCCGCGCCCGAGCCCGAGATAGTCCGGGGCGGCGACGGCCTTGCCCGCGGCGGCGTGCAGATAGGGGGTCAGCCGCCCGAAGTCCTCGGCCACGGAGGGCGCGTAGTCGCGGTGGGCCATGGTGCCGTGGGTGTCGGAGACGAGCCCGAGGGGCCGGGCGCCGGGGCTCTTCGGCAGCACGAGGAGGCCGGTGGCGGTGGTGGGCCGGCCCTGGGTGTCGACGGTGCGGTAGGTGAGACGGTACGCCGTCACCCCGTACCGCACGGTCGCCGTGCCGACCTCCCCCTCCTTGAGGAAGGCGACGACCTGGGCACGGCTGAGGTCGGCGACGGGCGCAACCCGCAGCAACGCACCCCGCCCCCCGTCCCGCACGACGACGGAACCTTGTTCTTCCCCCTGAGCGGCCTGCGCGGCCTGCCCGGCGGGCGCGACAGCAAGCCCCCCGAGCACGAGAGCGAGGAGAACGGCGCCCCCTCGTCGTACGGAACGGCCATGGCGGCAAGTCGAGTTGGTCATACGAAGACGCTACGAACCCACGTCCAACCGCGACATCCGACATTCCCCCCGACGGAGGGTGTACGTACGCCCCCTGGACGACGGGCCGGGACAGATTCAGCCCGTCCGGCGCTTGAGGACGAACTCGGCGGAGCCGGTGACGGACCGAGCCACGCCAGACGCCCACCCCACCCCACGACACCTACAGCCGCTGCAAAATCGTCCCCGTCGCCACCGCACCCCCCGCACACATCGTCACCAGCGCGAACTCCTTGTCCCTGCGCTCCAGTTCGTGCAGCGCCGTCGTGATGAGCCGCGCCCCGGTCGCGCCCACGGGATGGCCCAACGCGATCGCCCCGCCGTTCACGTTCACCTTCTCCAGGTCCTGCCCGAAGACCTGCGCCCAGCTCAACACCACTGAGGCGAACGCCTCGTTGATCTCGACGATGTCGATGTCCTTCAGGGACATCCCCGCCTTGCCGAGCACCGCCCGCGTCGCGTCGACCGGCCCGTCGAGGTGGAAGTGCGGGTCCGCGCCGACCAGCGCCTGCGCGACGATCCGCGCCCGCGGCTTCAGCTTCAGGGCGCGCGCCATCCGCTTGGACGCCCACATGATGGCCGCCGCCCCGTCCGAGATCTGCGAGGAGTTGCCCGCCGTGTGCACGGCGGTCGGCATGACCGGCTTGAGGCCGCCGAGCGCCTCCATCGTGGTGTCGCGCAGCCCCTCGTCGCGGTCGACGAGCCGCCACATGCCCTGCCCCGCGGCCTGTTCCTCCTCCGTGGTGGGCACCTGCACGGCGAACGTCTCGCGCTTGAAGCGTTCCTCCGCCCAGGCGACGGCCGCCCGCTCCTGCGAGATGAGGCCGAGGGAGTCGACGTTCTCGCGGGTGAGGCCGCGCTTGCGGGCGATGCGCTCGGCGGCCTCGAACTGGTTGGGCAGGTCGACGTTCCACTCCTCGGGGAACGGCTTGCCGGGCCCGTGCTTGGACCCCGAGCCGAGCGGCACCCGCGACATCGCCTCGACGCCGCAGCTGATCCCGACGTCGATGACGCCGGCCGCGACCATGTTGGCGACCATGTGGCTCGCCTGCTGCGAGGAGCCGCACTGGCAGTCCACGGTGGTCGCCGCGGTCTCGTACGGCAGGCCCATGGTGAGCCAGGCGGTGCGCGCCGGGTTCATGGACTGCTCGCCGGCGTGCGTCACCGTGCCGCCGACGATCTGCTCGACGCAGTCGGCCTGGATGCCGGTACGGCCGAGGAGTTCGCGATAGGTCTCGCCGAGCAGATAGGCGGGGTGGAGATTGGCGAGCGCGCCTGCGCGCTTGCCGATGGGCGTGCGTACTGCTTCGACGATGACGGGTTCCGCGGCCATGGGCTCGTCCTCTCCCTCCACGTCCCGCGAGCCGTCCCGGCGGCTCGCGAGTGGAACTAGTACGCGTTCTAGTTCTGTGCAGCAGTCTGCTGAGCCGGACCCATGTGCCGCAAGGGTCTTGCACGCACCTTGCGCGGGACGCGCGCGTAATCGTCCGGTCCTGGCCCTTGCCTCTTGTAGAACCCGTTACTACCTTTCGAGCCACTGCCTGATGGTCCGTCAGAACTCAGTTCACCGCCTGGAGTTGCCGATGACCTGTCCAGCGCTGCCCGACGGGTTCGACTTCACCGACCCCGACCTGCTGCAGAGCCGCGTACCGCTGCCGGAGTTCGCCCGGCTGCGGCAGACCGAGCCGGTGCGCTGGATCACCCAGCCGCCCCGCATATCCGGCTACGACGACGCGGGCTACTGGGCCGTCACGCGGCACGAGGACGTCAAGTACGTCTCCACGCACCCGGAGTTGTTCTCCTCCAACCTCAACACCGCGATCATCCGCTTCAACGAGACGATCACCCGGGACCAGATCGAGGTCCAGAAGCTCATCATGCTCAACATGGACCCGCCGGAGCACACCCGGGTCCGCCAGATCGTCCAGCGCGGCTTCACCCCCCGCGCCATCCGCTCCCTGGAGGACGCGCTGCGCGCCCGCGCCGGCTCCATCGTCGAGGCGGCCCTCGCCGGCGCGGCCCCCGACGGCTCCTTCGACTTCGTCACGAACGTAGCCGTCGAGCTGCCGCTCCAGGCCATCGCCGAGCTGATCGGCGTGCCGCAGGAGGACCGCTCCAAGATCTTCGACTGGTCCAACAAGATGGCGGCGTACGACGATCCGGAGTACGCCATCACCGAGGAGGTCGGCGCCGAGGCGGCGATGGAGATCGTCGCGTACGCGATGAACCTCGCCGCGGCCCGCAAGGAGTGCCCCGCCAAGGACATCGTCAGCCAACTGGTGGCGGCCGAGGACGAGGGCAACCTCTCCGGCGACGAGTTCGGCTTCTTCGTGATCCTGCTCGCGGTGGCCGGCAACGAGACCACCCGCAACGCCATCACCCACGGCATGCACGCCTTCCTCACCCATCCGGACCAGTGGGAGCTCTTCAAACGCGAGCGCCCGGCGACGGCGGCCGAGGAGATCGTGCGCTGGGCGACCCCGGTCGTCTCCTTCCAGCGCACGGCCACCGAGGACACCGAGCTCGGCGGCGCCCGGATCAAGCGGGGCGACCGCGTCGGCATCTTCTACTCGTCGGCCAACAACGACCCCGACGTGTTCGAATCGCCGGAGCGGTTCGACATCACCCGTGACCCGAATCCGCACCTCGGCTTCGGCGGCGGCGGACCGCATTTCTGCCTCGGCAAGTCCCTCGCGGTCCTGGAGATCAACCTCATCTTCAACGCGATCGCCGACGCCATGCCCGGCCTGCACCTGACCGGCGACCCGCGCAGGCTGCGCTCCGCCTGGCTCAACGGCATCAAGGAACTGCAGGTCAGCGCCTGAGGGACGCCGGGTCAGCGGCCGGTGGACAGTGCATCGCGGCGGCTGACGCGCCTCCAGGGAGGCAGGGGCGATCCCTCTCACGCCCCCGCCCCTGCCTCCCCCGGAGGAAGCGCGGCATCAGGTCAATCACGTGTACGAAACCAACGTTTCCGTTGCAGGAAGCGTCCTGAGAAGTGAACCTTGCCTCCCCAGGACTCGAACGGAAACGGTGGCCGTGGTCTCTGCCGACGTAACGCTCACGCCGTCCGACCGCGCGACCGCCGGACGGAACGCGCCGCCGCGCCCCATCCTGCGCCGTCACCGCGTCCCGCTGCTCGCCACCGTCCCCACCCTCCCCCTGTACGCGGTGTGGGTGGCCTTCCTCGCGACGGGCGGCGGCGACCTCGCGGCGCAGCAGGCCTGGGCGCGGTTCGCCTCCGAGCACGGCACGGCCGCGTACAACCTGTTCTGGTACGGCGGCATGCACACCGCCAACTACAGCCTGATCTCGCCGTATCTGATGGCCGCGCTCGGCGTGCGGACGGTGACGGTGCTGTCCGGGGTCGCGGGCGCCTGGCTGGTCGCCGCGCTGATCGACCGGTCCGGCATCCGCAGGCCGCTGTGGCCCGCGGTGCTCGCCTCCCTCGCGATCTGGTGCAACGTGGCCTCCGGGCGCACCACGTTCGCGCTCGGTCTCGCCTTCGGGCTCGCGGCCTGTCTGGCGCTGGTGCGGCAGCGGCGGGTGGTCGTCGCGCTGGTGTGCGCGGCCCTCGCCACCATGGGCTCGCCCGTCGCGGGGCTGTTCCTGGTGGTGGCGGGCGCAGGCTACTTCTTCGTACGCGACTGGGCGCGCGCGGCGGCGCTGATCGTGCCGCCCGTCGTCGTCGTGGCGGCGACCACGGTGCTGTTCCCCTTCACCGGCGAGCATCTGATGCCGTTCGACCGGATCTTCCCGCCGGTGCTGTTCAGCCTGGCCCTCATCCTGGGCGGGCCGCGCGAGTGGCGGGTGGTGCGGTGGGGCGCGGGCGTGTACGCCGTCGGGACCGTCCTGACGTATCTCATCCCCTCCCCGATCGGCACCAACGTGGAGCGGCTCGCCGAGCTGGTCGGCCCCGCGCTGCTGCTCGCCGCGCTGCTCGTCCCCGGCCTCACCCGGGCCCGCAGGATCGCCCTGACGGTGACGCTCGTGCTGTCCTCGGCGTGGGTGACGCAGAAGACCGTCGACGACCTCGTGGTGTCGACGAAGGTGCCGAAGTGGGCGGTCGACACCCAGGGCGTGGTGCGGGAGCTGGAGCGTCTGGAGGCCAACCGCACCCGGGTCGAGGTGGTGCCGACCCGCAACCACCGCGAGGCCACCGCGCTCGCCCCGTACGTGAACATGGCGCGTGGCTGGAACCGTCAGCTCGACATCGAACGCGGCCGGCTCTTCTACGACGGCTCGTTCTCGCCGGGCACCTACCGCGCGTGGCTCGACAAGTGGGCCGTGGGGTACGTGGTTTTGCCCGCGGGCAAACCGGACGGCTTCGCCGAGGACGAGGCGGCGCTGGTGGCCGGCGGGCCGAAGTGGCTTGAGCCGGTCTGGCGGGACCCCTACTGGCAGATCTTCCGGGTGCGCAACGCGGTGCCGCTGGTCTCCGAGCCCGCTGCCGTCGTGCGCTCCACGGGGTCGAACGTGGTGGTGCGGGTGCCGAAGCGGGGCTCGGTGACGCTGCGCCTGGTGTACTCGCCCTGGCTGCGGGCCGAGGGGGCCTGCCTGACGCCGAAGGGCGAGTTCACCCGCCTCTCGGTGCCCGCGCCCGGCACGTATGAGATCAGCTCGGGCTACCGCCGCTCCTCGGGCCGCCACTCGACGTGTCCTTGAGCGGGTCGCCGGCGGGGGCGGCACCGGCAGGGGACGCACCGGCAGGGGCCTCGCCGCCCGTCGCCACCTTCGGCGGCTGCCGCACGCGGGGGCCGGACAGCGCGTAGGTGAGGCCGAAGCCCGCGCCCACCACGGCCGCGCCGCCCACCGCGTCAAGGATCCAGTGGTTGCCGGTGCCCACGATCGCGCAGACCGTGAAGAACGGGTGGAGCAGGCCGAGCGCCTTCATCCACCACCGGGGCGCCACGATCGCGATGACCAGGCCGCACCACAGGGACCAGCCGAAGTGCAGCGAGGGCATCGCCGCGTACTGGTTGGTGAGTTCGGTCAGCGTGCCGTAGTCGGGCCGGGTGAAGTCCTGCACGCCGTGCACCGTGTCGATGAAGCCGCGCCCCGGCATCAGCCGCGGCGGGGCGAGCGGGTAGGCCCAGAAGCCGATGAGCGCGAGGACCGTGGCGAACCCGAGCGCGGAGCGCGCCCAGCGGTATTCGGCGGGCCTGCGCACGTACAGGACGCCGAGGACGGTCAGCGGCACCGCGAAGTGGAACGACGTGTAGTAGAAGTTGAAGAACTCCTCCATCCAGCCGGTCCGCGCGGTCAGGTGGTTGAACCAGTGCTCGACGTCGATGTGCAGGAACCGCTCGACCGCGTGCACCTGCGCGCCGTGGTGCTCGGCGTCGTCCCGGCCCCCGGAGATCGTGCCGCCCGTCGCCGCGAGCCTGACCTGCTGGTACGCGGAGTAGCCGACGCGGATCAGGAGCAGTTCCAGCAGCAGGTTCGGACGGGTCAGGACGCGCCGCCAGAACGGCACCAGCGGCACCCTGCTCCAGCGGGCCGGCACCGGCGCGGCGTACTCGGTGGGGACGGGCCGCTGATAGCGCGGGTGCGCGCGGGACAGGAACGGCACGACGGCGGCCGCGGCGAGCGCCGCGATCAGCACGACGTCGTCCCGGACCGGCTCGGTGACCGGCATGTTCGGCAGCATCATCGTGGCGGGCAGCGTCGACACCAGGACGACGGCCACCGGCCACACGTAACGGTCGGAGCGGCGCGTGCCGACCCGGCCGACCACCGCGAAGAGCACCCACAGGAGCTGGTGCTGCCAGGTCGTCGGGGACACCGCGACCGCCACGCAGCCGGTGATGGCGACGGCGAGGAGCAGCTGCCCGTCCCGGGCATAGCGCACGGCGCGGCGCAGGCCCACGTAGACGACGGCGGCGCTCAGGGCCAGGAAGAGGCCGGTCTCCAGCGGGCCCTGCAGGCCCAGGCGGAGCAGCATGCCGTGCAGCGACTGGTTGGCGGTGGCGTCCGGGCGCCCGCCGAGGCCGGCGCCCGCGGGGTGGTGGAACCAGTACGTGGACGAGTCGCCCGGCGTCGCGGCCCAGGCGAGCGCGGTGCAGACGGCGAAGGCGGCGCCGGTCGACGCGGCGGCCTTCTTGCGGCCGGTGCACCAGAGCAGCGCGGCGAAGAGCAGCGCGGCCGGCTGCAGGGCGGAGCCGACGCCGATGAGGACGCCGCCGACCCGTTCGCCGCGGACCGCGAAGAGCCCGAGCAGGACGAGCAGGACCGGCAGGACGCTGGTCTGGCCGAGGTGCAGGGTGTTGCGCACCGGCAGCGACAGGATGAGCAGGCTGATCGCCACGGGGGCGGCGAGCAGCGAGGTGCGCCGGCTGACGGGCTGCGGCAGCGCGCGGGCGGCGACGAGGCCGAGGACGACGACCAGGCCGAGGGTGCCGAAGGTCCAGGCCCAGCCGAGCGCCTGTTCCCCGGTGCGCGCGAGCGGTTTGAGGACGAGGCCGGCGAAGGGCGGCCCGGTGAACTTGTCCGCGTCGTAGAAGGATCCGTTGACGTGCAGGACGCCGTCCGGCCCGAGCCACGTCTCCAGATCGGTGAACCGCTCCCCCGCGGGGGTGCGCAGGACGTCGGTGACCTGCCGGACCGCGAGGAAGGCGGCGATCAGCCAGAGAGCGACGCGGGCCGCTCCGACCCGCGCCTCGGGGCCACCGGGCCGCCCCGCTCCCAGGGTTCTGCCCGGTCCCGTGTGCGTTCCGCTCTGCTCGACGTCCACCACGCCCCGTCGGCCTCCCGCCCGGTCCGTCATGTGTGCGGCACGTTCCGGCACGGCCTTCAGTCGTCGGCTCGTACGGACCGCGCCCTGTTGTGAGACGCACGCAACCGCCACTTCACCTGGCGGCCACACCGTTTTCCATCGGCTTTTCGGCTCCCTGGCTCAACAAGGGCGATCGCCGGCCTTCGCGCGGGGCTGATCACTCCGCCTTCCCGTACGGGTGATCACTCCGCCTTCCCGTACGGGTGATCACTCCGCGTAGACCGGTGATGACACCACTGACACCAGGATGGCGCACCGGGCTCCGGCGCGCGGTTCCCGGCCCGGGCCGCGACATAGATCACAGACAGGCCGCACGCCTGCCACCTGCGGAAACGTCGTTTGACCTGGACAGAAGCACTTTCCGCGCGCTGTGCGGCCGACCGGACACCGACCGTAATGATGGCCCTTGCACCTATGGTCGCTTTTCGGGCCGCCCCGGTGACCGGGCGCGGCCCCGCCCTTGTCGTCGATCGAGAGCAGGCGAGCGAACCCTTGGCGAGCGCCACCCCCGCACTACGGAAGCCCGGTTCCTCCAGGTCCGCGGAGCCACCGAAGCCCTCGGGCCCCTCGGGCTCATCGGGGTCGTCCGGGTCCGCGGCGTCCGCGTACGGCCAGGGGGAGGTGACCGTCACCGACCCGGCGATGGTCAAGCGCGCGGTGAAGGCGGCGGCCCTCGGCAACGCGATGGAGTGGTTCGACTTCGGCGTCTACAGCTACATCGCCGTGACGCTGGGCAAGGTCTTCTTCCCCTCGGGCAACCCGACGGCGCAGCTGCTCTCCACCTTCGGCGCGTTCGCCGCGGCGTTCCTGATCCGGCCGCTCGGCGGCATGGTCTTCGGGCCGCTCGGCGACCGCGTGGGCCGCCAGAAGGTCCTCGCGGTCACCATGATCATGATGGCGGCGGGCACGTTCGCGATCGGCTTGATCCCCTCATACGCGACGATCGGCGTCTGGGCGCCGGTCCTGCTGCTCCTTGCCCGCCTGGTGCAGGGCTTCTCCACGGGCGGCGAGTACGCGGGTGCCTCCACGTTCATCGCCGAGTACGCGCCCGACAAGAAGCGCGGCTTCCTCGGCAGCTGGCTGGAGTTCGGCACGCTGGCGGGTTACATCGGCGGCGCGGGCCTGGTCACCCTGATGACGGCCCTGCTCTCGACCGACGCCCTCCTCTCCTGGGGCTGGCGCATCCCGTTCCTGATCGCGGGCCCGATGGGCCTGATCGGCCTCTACCTCCGGATGCGGCTGGAGGAGACCCCGGCGTTCGCCGCGCAGCTGGAGAAGGCCCACAAGGACGAGCAGTCCCGCGCGAAGGTCCGCCTGCGCGACATGGTCACGGGCCAGTGGAAGGCCCTGCTGCTCTGCATGGGCCTGGTCCTGGTCTTCAACGTCACGGACTACATGCTGCTGTCGTACATGCCGAGCTATCTGACGAGTGAGCTCAAGTACGACGAGACGCACGGGCTCCTGGTCATCCTGGGCGTGATGGCGCTGATGATGTGCGCCCAGCCGTTCATGGGCGCGCTCACGGACCGCGTCGGCCGCCGCCCGGTGATCGCGGCGGGCTGCGCGGGCTTCCTCCTGCTCTCCGTACCCGCCCTGCTCCTCATCCGCGAGGGCTCGCTGTGGGCGATCGGGCTCGGCCTCGGCGCGCTCGGCCTGCTCCTGGTCTGCTTCACGGCCTCGATGCCGTCGACCCTGCCGGCGCTCTTCCCGACCAAGGTCCGCTACGGCTCCCTCTCCATCGGCTTCAACATCTCCGTCTCGGTCTTCGGCGGTACGACACCGCTGGTCGTGACGGCGCTGATCGGCGCGACGGGCGACAAGATGATGCCCGCGTATTACATGATGGCGGCGGCGGTGGTGGGCGGCATCGCGGTCTGGTACATGACGGAATCGGCCCGCAGGCCACTGCCGGGCTCGCCTCCGGCGGTGTAGGGGCGGGGTCGCTTTCCGGGTGCGGGCCGGTGGGGGCGGATTCCCGGGTGGGGGAGTTGTGGATCGGGCCGTTGACGTCTATCGGTGCCGCTCCCACTCGGTCCGGGTGAGTTCGTACTCGACTTCACCGTGCTCGGAGCCCTCGATCGCCTCCGGCCAGTCCCCGGTGAAGTTCCGGACGAAGGACAGGCCCGATTTCTCCATCACGCGACGGGAGCGGGTGTTGACGGCCATGGTGTTCGCGGTGACCCGCTCGACCCCCAGTTCCGCGAACCCCTTGTGGACCAGGGCCCGTGATCCCTCGGTGGCATAGCCACGCCCCCATGCCGCCTGGTTCAACCGGTAGCCGAGTTCGACCACGGCGGGGCTGTGCTCCTCCAACGGCCGGAACTCGAACCAGCCCAGGAAGGTGCCGGTGGGCCTCTCCTGCGCGGCCCAGTAACCGCGGGTCCCCCAGCACGGGTAGTCGTGCAGGAGCCGCGGGAGAGTCCGTGTCTCGATGGCCTCCCGACTTGTGGGGCGGCCACCGTTGATGAAGCGCATGACCTCAGGGTCGCTGTCCAGGGCGAGCAGGTGGTCGATGTCGGCCGCCGTGAACGCGCGCAGGACGAGCCGGTCGGTCTCCAGGAAGTCGGGCATGCCGCGATCTTCGCCACGGGCGGGGCGGGCCTGCCACCGGTTTTCTGCCCGACGGCAGGCGGTGGTGTTCCTCGCTCCGTCCTGAACGGGAGGGGCTGCTTCCCGGGTGCGGGCCGGTGGGGCTGGTCGCGCAGTTCCCCGCGCCCCTAATCGGCACGTCCGCGCTGGGCGCTTCGGCCTGAACGGGGGGCAGCTTCTCTGGCTGCGACCCGGCGGGGGCTGATCGCGCAGTTCCCCGCGCCCCTAATCGGCACGTCCGCGCTGGGCGCTTCGGCCCGAACGGGGGGGGCGGCTTCTTTGGCTGCGACCCGGCGGGGGCTGATCGCGCAGTTCCCCGCGCCCCTAATCGGCACCTTCGACACCGCCCACGCCAGCGCCCCGTAAGGGGCGCGGGGAACGGCGCGAGCAACCACAACCGCCCCGCAGAAAAGCTGCCAGGGGCGCGAGATATAGGGGCGCGGGGAACTGCGCAAACACCCCACCGACCCGCAGCCAAGAAACGACCTCAGGCACGAGATAAGGGGCGCGGGGAACTGCGCAAAGCCGTCTGCCAAGACCCCGCCCCCGGCGTACACTCCTTAGCGAGACTAATTAAACCGTCGAAGGGAACGCCCCGCGTGAACCCGCAACAGTGGACCACCGTCGACGCCTACTTCACCGACCTCCTCGCCCCCGCCGACGAAGCCCTCGCCGCCACCCTCCGCGAGAGCGACACCGCCGGCCTGCCACAGATCAACGTCGCCCCCAACCAGGGCAAACTCCTCCACCTCCTCGCCCAGATCCAGGGCGCGCGCCGCATCCTGGAGATCGGCACCCTCGGCGGCTACAGCACCATCTGGCTGGCCCGCGCCCTGCCCGCCGACGGCCGGCTCGTCACCCTCGAATACAGCCCGGACCACGCGGACGTGGCCCGCGCCAACCTCGCCCGCGCCGGGTTCGACAAGATCGCCGAGGTCCGCGTCGGCCCCGCGCTCGACTCGCTCACGGAACTCGGCGCCGAGCACGCCGCGAACCCCGATCCCTTCGACTTCGTCTTCATCGACGCCGACAAGGCCAACAACGCGCACTACCTGGAGTGGTCGCTCAAGCTCACCCGGCCGGGCAGCCTGCTCGTCCTCGACAACGTCGTACGCGGCGGCGCCGTCGCCGACGGCTCCAACTCCGACCCCGCCGTGCGCGGCACCCGGGCCGCGCTGGAGCTCATGGCGGAGCACCCCAGGCTGAGCGCCACGGCCGTGCAGACGGTGGGCACGAAGGGGTACGACGGCTTCGCGCTGGCCCGCGTACTCACCTGACCCGTACCGACCCAGCCGAAGCCGCCCAACACGGCCCACGCCGCCCAGGACGGCTCAACCCTCGTGGAAATAGCCGACGTTCACGCTACGCGGCCCCGACCGGTCCTGGATGACGACCTCGCCGGAGCCGCCCCGGGCGAGCGGCGCCGACCCTCCGTACACGAGGGCCCGCGCCGTACCCCCGGAGACCACCCGGACCTCGGACGCCGGATCGGGGTTCGAGCCGCGCAGCCAGCGGACGGACCACGCGCCGTCGGACCCGCAGCGGAACTCCAGGTGGGTGCGGGAGACGAAGAGCCAGTCGTCGGGGGTCACGAGACGGCACACGTTCCGGTCGCGCCCGACGCACAGGACGGCGCCCGGCTCGCTCGGCGTCTCGGCCATGAGCATGCCCGCGGTCGCCCCCGCGCCCGTCTCCGCCCCGCTCACCGCGGCCATGGTCAGCTCCAGCACGTGGCAGCTCCTTCAACTCGCGCCGAGGCGAGCGTATTTGGTGTGTCGCGCGCTGCCGCATCCTAGGCGGCTCCCGGGCAGGGCGCACGCTCTCCTGCGACAATGTCCCCATGACGGAGCGCAAGCCACCTGGAGTCACCTTCGAGTCCTGGGTCGACAAGCAGATCCGCGAGGCCGAGGAGCGCGGGGAGTTCGCCGCCCTGCCCGGCAGCGGCAAGCCCCTGCCCGAGGGCCCCGATCCCACGTACGACGAGATGTGGTGGGTCAAACGGAAGATGGCCCGCGAGGGCCTCTCCTACCTCACCCCCACCCTCGCCCTGCGCAAGGAGGCCGAGGACACGCTCGTCGCGGCCGCCGACGCCCCGTCCGAGCGCGCGGCGCGCCGGATGGTGACGGAGCTCAACGAGAAGATCCGCGAGGCGCTGCGCACACCGCCGCCGGGCCCGCCGCTCGGCCTGGTCCCCTACGACGTGGACGAGGTGGCCCGCGACTGGCGGGAGCGCCACCCGTAGTCGACGCCGCTCCCGGCGGGTGACTGCCCTGGGGCGACGCCGCTCCTGGCGAACGACTGCCCTTGCCCGGCCGCTGTTTGGGGGCCTGATTCCGGGCAACTCGTTTCGAGGTACGGGTGCCGAGGCCCACCGGGCCTCGCGCCCGAGGCCGATCCCCGAGCGAGAAGGCACCCACTCATGTCCACAGTCCTGATCATCGCTCTGATCGTGGTCGTCGTCGCCGTCCTCGCCGTCGGCGCGGTCGCCGTGATGAACGGCAAGCGGGGCGCGGGCGGTACGCGCGGCCTCAAGCGCCGCTTCGGGCCCGAGTACGACCGCGCGGTCGCCCGGCACGACGGCGACACGAAAGCCGCGGAACGCGACCTCGGCGAGCGGGTGAAGCGGCACGGTGCGCTGCGCACGCGCCCGTTGCAGCCCGCCGCGCGCGAGCAGTACGCGGCCCGTTGGACCGTCGCCCAGGAGCGCTTCGTCGACTCCCCGCGCGAGGCCGTGGTCGAGGCCGACCGGCTGATCGCCGAGGTGGCAGGCGCCCGCGGCTTCCCGGACGCGGGGCACTACGAGGAGCAGGTCGACGCGCTCTCCGTGCACCACGCCCACCACGTCCACGGCTACCGCAAGGTGCACCGCGTGGCCCTCGGCACGACGGGCCCCGAGGAGGGCAGGACCGGCACCCTGGGCTCCACCCTCTCCGGCACCGACGCCGACGCCGCGACCGGCACCGAGGAGATGCGTGCCGCCATGATCGAGGCGCGGGCCCTCTTCGACGCCCTGGTCGCCGAGCAGCGGCACGACGCCGACGCCGCGCACACCGACCGGCACGACACCTCCAAGCGCTCGACCGGCATCACCCAGAAGGGAGTTCAGCATGGCTGAGCCGTCCGCCCCCTCCGCCCACACCTCCCCCTCCGCTCACACCTCCCCCGCCGAGCACTCCGTTCCCTCATCCCCCGCCGCGCACTCCTCCCCCTCCGCCGCCTCGGCCCTCTATCCACCGGACGCGCGCGACAAGTTGACGCTGCGCCTGCAGAACGCCGTCAACGGCTTCGTCGACAGTCCGCGCGCGGCCGTCGAGAGCGCCGACGGCGTCCTGGAGGAAGCAATCGCCGACCTGACGCACATGCTCACCGAGCGCCGCCGCACCCTGCGCACCTCCTGGGAGGCGCTCCCCGCCGAGGGCGCCCCCGGCGAGCCCCCGCCCCCCGGAGGCACCCCGGCCACCGCCGAGGCGGGCCCCACCGGCGACACGGAACAGCTCCGCCTCGCCCTGCGCGACTACCGCGAGACGGCGGAACGCCTGCTCCGCCTGTAGCCACCTGACAGGGCCTGTACGAAAGGCGCCGGGGCGCACACCGCCCCGGCGCCCCTGCATGTCCGGCCCGCCCGGCCCGTACGGCAGGCCCGTACGGCAGGATGGCCGCATGAGCATCGTGAAGATCAACGCCCTCACCGTCCCCGACGAGCAGCGCGAAGTCCTGGAGAAGCGTTTCGCGTCCCGCGCGGGTGCGGTGGAGAACTCCGACGGCTTCGAGTGGTTCGAGCTGCTCCGCCCCATCGAGGGCACCGACCAGTACCTCGTCTACACCCGCTGGCGCGACGAGGCGGCGTTCCAGGCCTGGATGGAGGGCCCGATGAAGGCGGCCCACCAGGGCGGCAACGCGAGCGGCGACCGCCCGAAGCCGGCCGCGAGCGGCTCCTCGGTGTGGTCCTTCGAGGTCGTCCAGCAGGCGGCACCCAAGGGCGCATAACTCTCACGCCGAGTCGCAGCCTGTCGCCCCGTCCAGCATGGCCGCCCCCGGCATCACGCGTGCCCTCCACCCCCTGGGTGCGAGGGCACGCTCCGTGACGCACCTCCCAGCGTGGCTCACGCCGCGGTGTGCCTGACGACGGCGGCAGTCACCGCGGCGACCATCGAAACGTTGTTCGTCGCGGCGGGTCCTGCCTCTCACCACTGCACTCAACCACTGCGGCGGCGCTGACCTACCTCTCGAAGATGTGGACCAGAACAACGCGGCCGGTGTGGGGCGAGGTCCCCCTGAGGCGAGCCAGTCAGCCGGACTCAGAAACCGTTTTGAGTCGATGGCGGCCCGCGAGGCCGACGAGCCGCCGCACCCGTGACGACTCCAGCCAACTAGCCCGCCGGCGACAGACCTTGAGGTATCGGCAGCCAGAAGCCGTGCATCCGCCTCGGCCGGCATCCGCGCCCCCGGGCAGGCCGCCCGTCCTATCGTCTGGACCGAACGCATTCCGGCGAAGGAGAAGTGGGTCCATGTCCCGAGCACGTCTGCCCGCGGCCGCCGCCGCGGTGGCTCTGGTGGCCTGTCTGCCGGGCTGTTCGTCGGCGTCCGGCGCCGTCGAGGGCTGTATGGGGAAGCAGGCGGTCGGTGTGACCTCTGGCGAACTCGTCGGCACCTACCGGGGCGAGGGTGACGCGGAGGGTGTGACGCTCACCCTGAGGGCGTCGAAGGCGTCGGGGAGTGAGCCGGGTGGCGGCCAGGTCAGCGTGCGCGACTGGCCGACCGGTGACTGGTACCGGAGCGAGCTCGGCGAGGCCTTCGACGGGTCCGGCACCTGGTCCGTGGTGCAGGGCGGCACCTCCGCCACCGAGTTCGCCCACCTGTCCGTCTCCTTCACCGCACCGGAGCGGTTCCTGAACGGGGACACCCTCGACTCCCTGTCGATCGCCACGAGCGGCGGACGCACCTATCTTTACGCGGAGGACGACCCGGACGTCTGCCCCGCTTTCCGGTTGCTGCGGTAGGGCAGCTTGCCCCGGGCGGGCGCGTTCACGGGCGGTAGCCCCCTGCGCAAGCGGCAATTCGGTTGCCCGCACACCGGCCCGCGCGATCAGATGGCGGCATGCATGATGCCGCCGTCGATGCCGTCCGAGGGCCGTCCCAGGTCGTGTCCGGTCCCGACCTCCCGTCCAGCCCCGACGCGACCGCTCCCGCCTGGACCGTCCGTCCCGAGCCGTTCGACTCGGCCGTCGCCGCCGCGCTCTGGCGTCCGTACTACACCGAGGTCAGCGACCGCTGGTACCAGCTGCACGAGGGGCGCGACACCGACCCCGAGGAGCTGGAGCGCGAGATCGCGGCGGAGACCGGGGCCGATCTCGCCCCGCCCGGTGGGGTGTTGCTGGTCGCACGGTACGGGGGCGAGCCCGTCGGTACGGCGGGGGTACGGCTGCTCGACACCGACATCGGCACCCACATCGGCACCGGCACCCGCACCGCCGAGCTCAAGCGGGTCTTCGTACGGGCGGACATGCGTGGCAAGGGCGGGGCTCCGCGTCTCCTCGCCGCCGCCGAGGACGCGGCCCGCGCGCTCGGTGCGGGGCGGATCGTGCTCGACACCCGTACCGATCTGGTGGAGGCCCGCGCGCTCTACACCCGGCACGGCTACGCGGAGATCGAGCCGTACGCCGAGCGGCAGTACGCCGAGCATTGGTACGGCAAGCAGCTCTGAGCACCGCATGCACGGCACCACATGCACGATGGTGTGCGAGCACGATGGTGTTCGCGCATGATCGTGTGCGCGCATGATCGTGCGCGCTCAGGCCGCCCGCACCGGCCGCACCGCCGTCGCTCCATCACGCGGCCGCTCCGACTCCGAACCGCACAGCTCCGCGCTGAGCTCCCCGACCAGCTGGACCAGGTCGGTCGGGCGGTCGGGGCCCCACCAGTCGCCGAGCAGCTCCGACAGGGACTCCTCGCGGGCCGCGGCGAGTTTGCCGGCGACCTCGCGGCCGTACTCGGTCAGCACCATCTCCAGGCCCGTGCGCCGGGCGAGGCGGCGCTCCTCGACCTGGCGCGCGGCCGCCGTCACGACGGTCAGCGGCACCGTGGTGCGCTCCGCGAGCACGCCGGGCTCCACGGAGCCGTGCCGGGCGATGCGCAGGAGCAGCCAGCTGGATGCGGGCAGCAGGTCGTAGCCGGCCCGCTCCGTGATCCGCTCGTAGATCTCGCGCCGGCCCTCGCGCGTCCCGAGCACCGAGAGCGCCCGCGCGCACTCGTCGTACGACGAGCGTTCCACCGGGTTGCTGGCCAGCGTCTGCGTGGTGTCGGGCGCCGTCACCGAGACGCGCAGCTTGTCCTCGCGCAGGAACCAGGCGAGGACGAAGGCGGCGAGGGCGACCGGCGTGGCGTAGAGGAAGACGTCGGTGATCGACGACGCGTACGCGTGCAGGGCGCTGGGGCGCAGGTCGGTGGGGAGGCGGGAGATGCCGCGCGGGTCGGCCTCCAGCGTGCCCACGCTCAGGCCCGGCGGCAGCTGCCGTCCGGCGAGGGCGTCGGTGAGTTTGTCGCCGAGCCGGTTGGTGAAGACGGTGCCGAAGACCGCGACGCCGAAGGAGGCGCCGATGGAGCGGAAGAAGGTCGCGCCCGAGGTGGCGACGCCCAGGTCCTCGTAGCTCACCGCGTTCTGCACGATGAGGACGAGCACCTGCATGACCAGGCCGAGGCCCAGGCCGAAGACGAAGAAGTACGCGCTCATCTCCCAGGTGCCGCTGTGCTCGTCCAGCTGGTGCAGCAGGAGCAGTCCGAGCGCGGTGACGGCCGTGCCCGTCACGGGGAAGACCTTCCACCGTCCGGTGCGGCTGACGATCTGCCCGGACGCCGTGGTGGACAGGAGCATGCCGGCCACCATCGGCAGCATGTGCACGCCCGACATGGTCGGGGTGACCCCCTGCACGACCTGCAGGAACGTCGGCAGATACGTCATCGCCCCGAACATCGCGAAGCCCACGATGAAGCTGATGACCGCGGAGAGGGCGAAGGTGCGGATCCGGAAGAGTTTCAGCGGGAGCACCGGCTCCGCGGCCTTGCGTTCCACCGCCACGAACGCGACGGCGAGGAGCACGCCGAGCACCGCGAGCCCGATGATCTGCGGCGATCCCCAGGCCCACGTGGTGCCGCCGAGCGAGGCGACCAGGACCAGGCAGGTGGCGACGGACGCGATGAGGAAGGTGCCGAGGTAGTCGATGGTGTGCCGGGTGTCGCGCACCGGGATGTGCAGCGTGGTGATGATGACCAGCAGGGCGATCGCGCCGATGGGCAGGTTCACGTAGAAGACCCAGCGCCAGCTGAGATGCTCGGTGAAGAGCCCGCCGAGCAGCGGACCGAGGACGCTGGTCGCGCCGAAGACCGCGCCGAACAGGCCCTGGTACTTGCCGCGTTCGCGCGGGGAGACGAGGTCTCCGACGATCGCCATGGACAGCACCATGAGTCCGCCGCCGCCGAGTCCCTGCAGCGCGCGGAAGCCGATGAGCTGCGGCATGTTCTGCGCCATGCCGCACAGCGCGGAGCCGGCCAGGAAGATCACGATCGCGGTGAGGAACAGCTTCTTGCGGCCGTACTGGTCGCCGAGTTTGCCCCAGAGCGGGGTCGCGGCCGTGGCGGCCAGCATGTACGCGGTGACGACCCAGGACAGGTGGTCCATGCCGCCGAGATCGCTGACGATCGTCGGCAGCGCGGTGGAGACGATGGTCTGGTCGAGGGCGGCGAGCAGCATGCCGAGCAGGAGGGCGCCGATGGATACGAGCACGCCGCCCGGGGGGTGACCGTTGCCGCCGGGTCCTGATCCCGGCCCCGGTCCCGCGCCCGCGTGCGCGTCTTGGGAGGGGCCGGATCGCGGCTCCGCGTCCGGGGCCGGCGTGGGCTCGGGCTCCGGTGCGGCCGGGTGGGCGCCGACGTCATGCGTCATGGACACCTCCTGGAGGTTCCGTTCCCGTCCCTCTCCATCCTGGGCCGTGTCTCCGGTTATGGCCTGTTGAAGCGGGGGTCTGCATAATCGCTGGAGCTCATGGGGCGGGCGGGACATCGGAGGGAGGGACGGCCGGTGGCCGGAGAAAACGAACGAGACGCAGGTCGGGAGAGCGAGCGGGCGCGGGAGGACGGGCGGGCGCGGGAGGACGGGCGGGCGCGGGAGGACGGGCGGGGGCGGGAGGACAGGCGGGGGCGAGGGCGGTTACGGTCCGCATCGCGGTCCCGTGCCAACCCCGACCACGACGGTGACCACGACCGCGAGCCAGACCAGGACCGGAGCCGCCACCCGGACCGGGACCGCGACGGTGACCGGGACCCCGCCCGTACCCGGGACCGGGACCGCGACCCAGACCACCACCCGGACCGTGACCCCACCCGCGCCCGGGACCGGGGCCGCGACCGGGACCCCGCCCGCGGCCGGGAGGACCGCGGCCGCGACGACCGTACGCGCGCGCAGGCCCGCGCCCAGCTGCGGTCCGCCGAGACCGCCGCCGCCGAGGACTTCGATCCGCTGCGGATACGGCCCTACGTTTCGCTGCCCGACCCCGAGACCTCGGCGGCCTCGTCACCGGACCCGACCGGGGCCGCGCCCCCACCGCCCCCGCTCCGTCGAAGACCCCTCCCCGCTCCGGACGCGGAGCCCGCACGGCAGCCGTACGACGACGGCATCGGCCTCGACCTCCCCGACCCCGACCCCGAGGCCCACGCAAGACCCGGCGAACACCCCGAACCCGCCCGAAGACGCCGCGCGGCCGGCCTGCTGCTCGCCGGAGCGGGCGTTGTCGCCGCCATGACCGCCGCCACCGTCTTCGCGGTCGGCCTGCTCTCCTCGGCCACCGACGGGCCGACCCGGGACCGGGCCCTCCCGGGCGACCCCGCGTCGGCGTACGCGGACCCGACGAAGCCCGCGCCGCCCTCGGCGAAGGCGTCCGACTCCCCCGCCCACTCGCCGTCCGCGCCACCGAGCCCGACGTCGTCCTCCTCGACGGCCGTGCGTTCGGCGCCCCGTTCGCCGTCGTCGCCGCCACCGTCGACGGCGCGTGCCACCGGGTCGGTGGGTCCGCGTACGCCGTCGTCGTCACCGTCCTCGCGCCGGGCACCCGGCACGACGCTGCGTCCGGGCGACAAGGGACCTCAGGTCGAGGAACTGCAGGGCAGACTGGCCCAGTTGTACCTGTACGTCGGCGAGCGGGACGGCTCGTACACCTCCGAGGTCACCGCGGCGGTCCTCCGCTACCAGTGGGCGCGCGGCCTCAGGGACGACACCCCGGGCTCGTACGGGCGACAGACGCGCCGCAGCCTGGAGGCGGAGACGACGGAACCCTGACGTTCCGGCACCCCAGTGCGCCACGGGACCTCAGTACGCCACGCACCTCAGTACGCGACCTACCTCAAAACGCCAGAACCTCAGAACGCCAGAACCTCAGAACCTCAGAACGTCAGAGTCTCAGAACGTCAGGCGGATCGTCCCGTCCCCCGCGTCGGCGACCCGCACCCGCGAAAGATCCTCGACGTGCACGGTGGGGCCGAACTCCGCGGCCCGGGGGCCGACGCCCACGACCCGCATGCCGGCCGCCTGACCTGCCCGTATGCCCGCCTCGGAGTCCTCGAAGACCACGCAGTCCGCGGGGTCGACGCCGAGCGCGGCGGCGCCCTTGAGGAACCCCTCGGGGTCCGGCTTGCTGGCGCCCACGCTCTCCGCGGTCACCCGTACGTCCGGCAGCGCGAGCCCGGCCGCGGCCATCCGGCCGGAGGAGAGAGGCACGTCGGCGGAGGTCACCAGCGCGTGCGGCAGGCCGAGGTCGGCAAGGGCGGCCAGGAACGCGGGCGCGCCCGGCACCGGCACGACGCCCTCCATGTCGGCGGTCTCCGCGGCGAGCATCTCGCGGTTCTCCGCGTGGTTCTCGGCCATCGGCCGGTCCGGCAGCAGTACGGCCATCGAGGCGTAGCCCTGCCGGCCGTGGACGACCTTGATGACCTCGTCGAAGTCGAGCCCGTGCCGGTCGGCCCAGCGCCGCCAGCAGCGCTCGACGACGGCGTCGGAGTTGACGAGGGTGCCGTCCATGTCGAGGAGAAGGGCCCCGGCGGTCAGAACGGGTGCGACGGGGTCGGCGGTCGTGGCCGTCATCGGGGCTCCAGTGCGCGGCGGCGGAAGATCAAGGCGACCCCGCCCGCCGGTCAGGGAGTACGGGCGGAGCCACTTTGTTCCTGCACGGTACAAAACGCGGGCGGCAAAAGCCAACGCCGCAGGTCAGACCGGCCAAGTAGCGCAAAAGGGACCGCACGAGTCCGCCCGCACCCCGCCCCTTTAGCCACCCATTACCGCTGAGCACTCGTCACCGCCGAGCCACCCGCCACCGCCGAGCCACCCGCGATCGCCACCGTCAGGCGATCGCCTCATACAGGCTCCACACGCCGAGCCCCAGCATCAGCAGGGCCGCGATCTTCGTGATGAGCGCCAGCGGCACCCGCTTCATCAGCGCCTTTCCGCCGACGATGCCGAGGCCGGCGACCGCCCACAGGGCCAGCACCGCACCGAGGCCGACGGAGAGCGGGTCGTCGTAGCGGGCGGCCAGGTTGGCGGTCATGATCTGGGTCAGATCGCCGAACTCGGCGATCAGGATGAGCATGAAGCCCGCCCCGGAGACCTTCCAGAAGCTCTGGTCGGACGGCTGCCTGACCTCTTCCTCGTCGTCGCCGCCCTTGAGCAGGAGCACCGCGGCGCCGGCCAGGAACAGCACGCCGGTCAGCGCCTGCACCAGTTGCTGGGGCAGCAGGGTCAGGACGCTGCCCGCCGCCACGGCGAGCACCACATGGACGGCGAAGGCGGCCGCCACTCCGGCGAAGACGTACGAGGCGCGGTAGCGCGTACCCAGGACGAGCCCGGCGAGCGCCGTCTTGTCGGGCAGTTCGGCCAGGAAGACGACGCCGAAGACGAGCGCCGTCACGCTGATGCTGATCAAGGTTCCTCAATCGGTCGGGGCCGCCCCACCGAGAGTGTTCCACCGCTTCGCGTACGACACCTCGGCACGGCAGCGCGAACGGACGCACACGGATGTACGCCTCCGGACGCACGCGGACGCGCGCGCCGGGCACTGCTTTGCCGAAGGTCTCGCTGGCCTGCCCCCATGGGGCCTGCCTCCGGGCGCCGGCTCAGACGAGCTGAGCAGTATGTCGACGGTCCGGCGAAGAGCTACTCCCCTTCTGCGCGGTCCATGGTACGCGACCTCCGGCCTCCCCCGGCCAGGGCCTTTCGGCCCACCGAGCCCTGCGGACGTGGCGCGTCGAAGTGATCCAGGTCACCCGAACGCCAACCGCCGTGCCACGCCCTCCACCTGACGGGGCACCAGGAACGGGCACGGCAAGACGTCGGAACCATTGAATTCCGCACCTGTTTGACGCGACCCTGTCACCAGCTGCACATCCACCGGACACCCCGACCCGCAACCATGACCGCCCCACCGGTCAACTTCCCCCCACATCAAGGGAGTTCACATGTCCGCCCTCTACGCGCGTCGACACACCCACCCCACGTCCCACCCCGCACCCCGGTCCACGTCCCGCCCCGCCTTCCGGCGTCCCGCCTTCGCCGCAGCGGCCGTCGCCCTGGCCTCCGCCACCGCCCTCCTCACCGGCTCCCCCGCCCAGGCCGCTCCCCCGGCCCCGGTCAGCGCCGCCACGGCCCGCACCTACCTCGGCGAGCTCACCGTCAAGACCGAGGGTTCCTCCGACGGCTACAGCCGCGACAAGTTCCCGCACTGGAGCACCCAGTCCGGCGCCTGCAACACCCGTGAGGTCGTGCTCAAGCGCGACGGCACCGGCGTCGAGCAGGACTCCAGCTGCGCCGCCACCTCCGGCACCTGGAAGTCCGCCTACGACGGCGCCACCTGGACCGTCGCCTCCGACCTGGACATCGACCACGTCGTGCCGCTCTCCGAGGCCTGGAAGTCCGGGGCGAGCAGCTGGACCACCGCGCAGCGCGAGGGCTTCGCCAACGACCTGACCCGGCCCCAGCTGATCGCCGTCACCGACAACGTGAACCAGGCCAAGGGCGACCAGGACCCGGCGGAGTGGCTGCCGCCGTCCGCCTCGTACCACTGCTACTACGCCCGGATGTGGGTGGACGTGAAGCACCACTACAAGCTCAACGTGAACACCGAGGAGAAGAGCGCGCTGTCCTCGATCCTCAACGGCTGCTGATCGCGGCGGGGCGCCTGACCCGTAAGGCCCCTAAGACCCCTAAGGCCCGTAAGGCCCGTAAGGGGGGACCTGACCCGTAAGGGACTCCCGGGGAAATGCTGGAACCGCCCCGGCCTCCTCCGTCGTTCCGTACCCTACGGGGCGACGGAGGAAGGGTGATCATCTGTGGCACGGCTGCGCCTGGGTCCACTGCTGAGGTACGTCGAGGGGTCGACGGCGACCGTCTGGGTCGAGACCGACCGGCCCTGCACCGCCGAGGTGCGGTGCGCGGACGGCGCGCGCGGCACCGCGCGGACCTTCCAGGTCGCGGGCCACCACTACGCACTCGTCCCGGTCACCGGGCTGACCCCCGGCACGGCGACGGCGTACGAGGTGTGGCTCGGCGAGAGCGCGCGGGCCGCCGTCTGGCCGCCACCGGACTCGCCGTTCCCGCCCAGCACCATCCGTACGCCCGCACACGGCGGGGAAGAGGCGCTGCGCGTCACCTTCGGCTCCTGCCGCTGGGCCGCGCCGCCCTCCGACGAGGCCGACCCCGTGGGCCCGGACGCCCTGGACACCCTCGCCGCCCGCATCGCCGCCGCCCCGGACACCGAGCGCCCGGACGTGCTGGTGCTCCTGGGCGACCAGGTGTACGCGGACCAGACCTCCAAGGCCACCCAGCGCTGGATCGCGTCCCGCCGCGACCTCTCCGAGCCCCCGGGCGCCCAGGTCGCGGACTACGAGGAGTACACCCACCTCTACTACGAATCCTGGCTCGACCCGGAGGTCCGCTGGCTCCTGTCGACCGTCCCCAGCTGCATGATCTTCGATGATCACGACGTGATCGACGATTGGAACACCAGTGCGTCCTGGGTCGCCGAGATGCGGGCCACCCCGTGGTGGCGCGAGCGGATACTCAGCGGCCTGACGTCGTACTGGGTGTACCAGCACATCGGCAATCTGCCGCCCGACGAGCTGGCGCGCGACGAGGTCTACGCCGCCGTCACCGGGGCGCCGGACGGCACGGACGCGCTGCGGGCCTTCGCCGCGTCCTCCGACGCGGACGCGGCCGCCGCCCGCTGGAGCTACCGGCGGGACTTCGGGCGGGTGCGCCTGCTGATGGTCGACACCCGGGCGGCGCGCGTCCTGGCGGAGGACCGGCGCGCCATCCTCGACGCCGAGGAGGCCCGCTGGCTGCGCGAGCAGGCCCTCGCGGATCCGGGCGGGTACGACCACCTCCTCATCGGCACCTCGCTGCCCTGGCTCCTGCCCCACCTCATCCACGACGCAGAGGGGTGGAACGCCGCGCTCTGCCGCGGAGAGCGCGGCGCCCGGTGGTCCCGGTTCGGCGAAGATCTGCGCCGGCGCTCGGACCTGGAGCACTGGGCGGCCTTCCCCGCCTCCTTCGAGGCGCTCACCTCACTGATCGCGGAGGCGGGCGCGGGTCCGCGGGCCCCCGCGACGGTGTGCGTGCTCTCCGGCGACGTCCACCACGCCTATGTCGCCGAGCCGAGCTGGCCTATGAGCGGCGAGGGGCCCGACGCCCGGGTGTTCCAGCTGACCTGTTCGCCCGTCCACAACTCCATTCCCGCCTCGATCAAGTTCGGCTTCCGGTTCGGCTGGAGCCGGGCGGGGCGGGCCCTCGGCCGGCGGTTCGCGCGGCACGGCGGGGTGTCGCACGCGGGCATCGCCTGGCGCCGGACGGGAGGCCCGTGGTTCGGCAACCAGCTCATGACGCTGACGCTGCACGGCCGTTCGGCCACGCTCCGGCTCGATCAGGCGCGGGCGGTGCGGAGCCAGGGCGTACGCCTGGAGACGGCGGAGGCGCGGGAACTCGCGTGAGAGGTAGCGGGGATCAAGGAGCGGGAGCGGTGACGGGGAGCAAGGGGCGGGGAGCAAGGGGCTAGGGCCCGGTGGGTCCCCGGACACCCCCCGGGACATTCCCCGCTCCGGTCGGTGCCGGGCCGCGGAATTGAATCTTCCGCCCGGGGTACGCCTTCGGGGATCTCGACGGCATGATGTTGCGGACCGTCTGGTTCCAGCGTTCTCTATGCCCCGGGAGTCACGCTTTTGTCTGCCCCTGTACCCGCGTCCCACCCGCCGGCGCCGTCCCGGCCCGCCCCGGACGCGCCCGCGATCGCCCTGGTCGGGGCGGGTCCTCGCGGCACCAGCGTGCTCGAACGGCTCTGCGCGTCCGCCGTCGAACTCATCCCGGCAGGGACATCCCTGACGGTCCATGTCGTCGACCCCTCGCCGCCGGGCGCGGGCCGCGTCTGGCGGACGGGGCAGCCCGCCGAGCTCCTGATGAACACGGTCGCCTGCCAGGTGACCCTCTTCACGGACGCGAGCGTCGACTGTTCCGGCCCGATACGCCCGGGTCCGAGCCTGCACGAGTGGGCCGCCGCCGGGCACGCCCCCGGGCTCGGACCCGACGACTATCCGACCCGCGCCTGCTACGGCCGCTACCTGGAGTGGGTCTTCGCCGAAGCGGTGCGCCGCGCTCCCGGCACGGTGCGCGTCCGGGTCCACGCGGCGCGCGCCCTGCGGCTCGACGAGACGGCCGACGGGCTGCAGACCCTCGTACTCGACAACGGCCTCGAACTGCCGTCGCTCGCGGCGGTCGTGCTCGCGCAGGGCCATCTGCCGACCGCCCCCGACGAGGGGCAGCGGGGCCTGGCGGACCACGCGGCGCGGCACGGCCTGCGCCACTTCCCGCCGGCCAATCCCGCCGACCTGGACCTGTCCGTCGTCGCCCCCGGCGAACCCGTACTGCTGCGCGGCCTCGGCCTCACCTTCTTCGACCACATGGCGCTGCTGACCGACGGCCGCGGCGGCCGGTACCTGCGGGAGCCCGGGGGCGGCCTGCGCTACGAGCCCTCGGGGCGGGAGCCGCGCCTGTACGCGGGGTCGCGGCGCGGCGTCCCGTACCAGGCGCGCGGCGACAACGCGAAGGGCCCGTACGGGCGGCACGAGCCGGCCGTCCTCACCGGTGACGTCGTGGCCCGCTTCCGCAAGCGGGCGGACAGCGGTGACGCCCCCGACTTCCTCGCCGAGATATGGCCGTTGATCGCGAAGGAGGTGGAGACGGTCTACTACGGGGCGCTGTTGCAGGGCCGGGGCGGGCGCGAGGGTCGGGACGGGGGTCGATACGCGGGCCGGTACGCGGGCCGTGACTTCCGGGAGCGGTTTCTCGCCACCGACCACCGCAGTCCCCAAGAGGCCGTCGTCCTGGGCGAGTTCGGGATCGGCGAAGCCGACCGCTGGTGCTGGGACCGGCTCTCCCGGCCGCACCCGGACCAGCCCTTCACCTCGCCGGACGCCCACCGCGCCTGGCTGCTCGGCCGGCTGCGCGAGGACGCCGCGCAGGCCGCGCTCGGCAATGTCGCGGGCCCGCTGAAGGCCGCGCTCGACGTCCTGCGCGACCTGCGCAACGAACTCCGCGGGATCGTCGACCACGGCGGCCTGTCCGGCGTCTCGCGCCGCGACCACCTCGACCGCTGGTACACGCCGCTGAACGCCTTCCTCTCCATCGGCCCGCCGCGCCGCCGCATCGAGGAGATGACGGCGCTGATCGAGGCCGGCGTCCTGGAGGTGGTCGGACCGCGCCTGACCGTGCGGACCGAGGACGGCGCGTTCCTCGCGCACTCCCCCGATGTGCCGGACTCCGCTGTGCGGGTGAGCACGCTGATCGAGGCGCGGCTGCCCGAGCCTGACGTGCGCCGCACCGCGGACGCGCTGCTCGGAGGGCTGCTGGCGGAGGGCGCGTGCCGCCCCCACCGGGTCGACGGCTACGAAACCGGAGGCGTCGACGTGACGCCGCGCCCGTACCGCCTGATCGACCGTCAGGGTCACGCGCACGCACGGAGGTTCGCGTTCGGCGTGCCCACGGAAGGGGTGCACTGGGTGACCGCGGCCGGCGCCAGGCCCGGGGTCGACTCGGTCACGCTCTCGGACGCGGACGCGGTGGCGCGGGCCGTGCTGCGGACCGCGACGGGGGCCATCCGGCCGCTCCCCGAGCCTCCCCCGGCCCCGGACCGGAGCCGAAGCGGAATCTTCGGATGACCGAATGTTGAACTTGCAAGCACTAATTAGGTTCCCCTAATCTTGGGCCTCCGCTCGGTTACCGTCCCCCGACCGAAGGAGTCCCCCACCATGACTGGACGTCTCAACAGCGCCCAGCCCTACGCCCTCGGGCTGTTCCGCATAGTGATCGGCCTGCTCTTCGCCTGCCACGGCGCCGCCTCGCTCTTCGGCGTCCTCGGCGGCGCGTCGGGCACCGGCGGCACGATCGAGGCCGGCACCTGGCCCGGCTGGTACGCGGCCGCCATCCAGCTCGTCGGCGGCGCCCTGGTCCTGCTGGGCCTCGGCACACGCGCCGCCGCGTTCGTCTCGTCCGGCTCGATGGCCTACGCCTACTTCAAGGTCCACCAGCCGGAGGCCCTGTGGCCCATGCAGAACGGCGGCGAGGCCGCGGCGATCTTCTGCTGGGCGATGCTGCTCATCGTCTTCACCGGGCCCGGCGCGTTCGGCCTGGACCGGTTCTTCGCCTCGCGGGGCGCGAGCGGGGCCGGTGGCGCGGATGGTCGCGGTGGCGGTGACAGTGACGGTGGCGGCAAGGGTGCCGACGCCGAGCGCGCGCCGGTCGTGGCCTGACCGGCCTACAGGCTGAGGGCGCCCCCTTCCTCGTACGTACGGCGGATTCGTACGTACGAGGGAGGGGGCGCCGTCGCGTATGAGAGCGGCCTAATCGCCCTCCCGTGCCTCGCCCCGGGGCTCGAACGGCACCGTGAAGCAGGCGGCCCGGTCGCCCGCGCCGCCCGGCGCGTCGTGCAGGACCACGGAGCGGGCCTCGCCCGGCCGGAATCCCCAGCGGTGCCGCGCCCTCGCCTCGCCTGAACCGTCCGGGCCGGCGGTGAAGTCCAGCCACACCTCGTTGTGCGGATTGACGTAGTCCGGGTCCTTCGACGGCTGCACCGGGTCGACGCGGTGCTGGTAGTGGCCACCGGCGTCCTCGGGTGCGGCGCCGCACGGCTTCTGGTGGACGTGGACGCCGTACGCGTGGCCGGGTTTCAGGCCGTTGACCCGCAGGGTGACGGTGGTCGTGGTCGCCACCTTGGCTCCGCCGGATCGCCCCGCTTCGGATCGCTCGGGGCGGGGTGGGCCGGTCTGGGTGACCTGGATCCAGGAGCCCGCGGGGACGAGGTCCATGTCGTACGTGACCGCGGCCGAGGGGACGAAGGCGGTCGGCGGTGCGAAGCGCGCCTCGACCCGCATGCGTGCGGGCCCCGGTCCCGGGCCCGGTCCCGGCCCCGCGCCGTCGATCGGGGTGCCGCCCGCGGCCAGGACCGCCGCCGCGACGGCACCGGCCGCCATACCTGCCGCCGTTCCTGCCACCATTGCCTGCTCCGTCCTTCGTGTCACTGACACGTGAGTTGGGTACTGACTCGCTCGTACTGGCTTGCTCGTACTGGCTTGCTCGTACTGGCTTGCTCGTACTGGCTTGCTCGTACTGGCTCGTGGCGCGCCAGACCCCTTGTTCGTACGGGACTTCGGGGCCGTACGCCTCATCGGGGGAGGCAGCCGGGTGAACGTGACGTAGGGAACATCCGTGCCCCCAATGGATCTCCCGCCGCACGCGCGGCGTACGCTGTACAGCTGTCATCAGGCCGCCCCTGCCGTACTCCGCGACACATCAGCGGCAACGCGCTGCCGACCGGGGAGTAACGGGGAGTTACGGTGCTTGAGCTTGTGGGGGCGTTGACGGGGAGTCCGTGGATCTACGCGGTCGTCGCCCTGTCCGTCCTGTTCGACGTGTTCGTGCCGGTGCTGCCGAGCGGCGTCATCGTGATCATGTCGGCGACGGCCGCGGCCGCGGCGGGAACGGGGACGGGCCACGTGCCGCGCGCGGTCCCCGACATCCTGGTCCTGACCCTGTGCGCGGCCACGGCGTCCGTCCTCGGCGACATGGTCGCCTACCGCCTCGCGTGGAGCGGCGGCGAACGCCTCGACCGCGCGATCGCCCGTTCCCGCCGCCTGACCAGCGCGCAGGAACGACTCGGCACGGCGCTGGCGAAGGGCGGCGGCATCCTCGTCGTCATCGCCCGCTTCGCCCCCGCGGGCCGCTCGATCGTCTCGCTCGGCGCGGGCGCGGCCCACCGCAAGGTCCGCGAGTTCCTCCCGTGGTCGGCCCTGGCGGGCGTGGCATGGGCGGGCTACAGCGTGGCCCTGGGCTACTTCGGCGGCCAGTGGCTGGGCGCGACGTGGCTGGCCACGGGCGTCTCCCTGCTGGCGCTGTTCGCGGCGGGTGCGGGGGCGGCGTTCTTGGTACGGAGGCCTGCGGCGGGCTGAGGGGGGGCCTGCGGGGGCCTGCGGCCGGCTGGGCGGGGGGTTACGGCGGGGTCGAGCGGGTGCCTACGGCGGCCGAGTCGGAGTGGCCCCGCGCCTGCGGCGGGCTGGGCGGGTGCAGCCTCCCGCGCCTGCGGGCGGGTTGAGCGGGTGCAGGCCCGGCACCCGTGGCGGGGCCGGGCGGGCACCTGTGGCGGGGCCGCGCAGGGCCCCGCGCCCGCGGCGAGCCGAGCGGGGCTTGTCGGGCGCTGGCAGCGGGATGAGCGGGCGCGAGTCAGCGCGTAGGGCGGGTGAGCGGGTTCGGGCCCGGCGCCTGCGTTGTGCTGGGCGGGCGTGAGTCGGGCGCTTGCGGCAGGCCGAGGAGCTTGGGGCTCTCGGGCGCCCGGCGCCCGAGGGCGCTCGGCACAGCTCCGGCGAAGGGCGGCGGCATCCTCGTCGTCATCGCCAGCTTCGTGCCCGCGCACCCGAAGGCGTTCGTAGACGCGCGCGGGCGGTCAGCGCCCGAGGGTGTTCGTAGCGGCGTGGCCTGACTCTTGCGTTGCCGGGGGGGGCGGCCGTAGCTGCCGACCGGTTATACCTGGTGGGCTGGCCCCAGCAGCCGGTCGACCAGCGACCCCGGCCTCCCCGGCAATAGTGGCAGCCCCGGCGGTCCCGGCAACTCCGGCGACCCCAGCCGCGCCAGCGGCCCCCGCGGCCCCGGCGGTCAGTCCTACGACGCCGCCTTGGCCCCGCGTACTTCGAGTCCCGCGAGGAGTTCCGCGGTGGCCTCGGCCACGGCCTCCACCGCGTGGTCGAACACCTCGCGGTTGTGCGCGGCCGGGGCGCGGAAGCCGGACACCTTGCGTACGTACTGCAGCGCGGCGGCCCGGATCTCCTCTTCGGTGGCGTCCTCGGGGATGGCGGGCGGACGGAGCGTCTTGATGCTTCGGCACATGCCTCCAGCGTCCCACCGCAGGCCCCGCTCCGGCGAGACGCCCACCCCCTCCCCCACGCGGTCCCGTGTTCCTCTCGCACACCTAATTCGAACAGGAGTACCATTACGACGTGCCCGTCACCCCAGCCCATGACTTCCCGAGCGACCTCCTCGCCGGCCAGGAGGAGCTGCACCAGGTCCGCTCCGCACTCCTGGCCCTGCTCAAACGCCTGCCCTGGTCCGTGGAGCCCCTCGACGGCTTCAGCGACACCGGCGGCTGGCGCAAAGTGGAGCGTCCCGCGTCCCCGGGGTGGACCCCGGACGAACAGGCGGAGGTCGAGAAACTCCGCACGCGGGAGCGGGAGTTGGCGGTCTTCGTGACCTGCCACAGTTACTGGGAACAGGTCTCGGGCCCCGACGCCGTCACGGCGAGAGCCCGCCTCAAACACGTGCACGAGACACCGGAGAGCTCCCTCCCCGCGAGCCATTGACACCCGTAGACGGTGGGCGTTGACTCCCTACCAGCCGCGCACAAGAGCTCCGTTCGAGCCATGCGAGCCATGCGAGCCATGCGAGCCATGCGAGCCAGTTCGAAAAATTTCGAGCACGTTCGAGCCAGGGAGGTGCAGCCATGAACGTCCTGATAGTCGTCGCGATCCTGGCCCTCTTCGGCCTCGGTTTCGACCAGCCGCTGCTGTGGCTGGCGGCGGCAGCGCTCGCGTTCTACCTCGTCCGCTTCTACGACGGCGGCGGTTCGGCCGCCAAGAAGAACGGCTCCGCGGGCAGCGGCGCCGGGGCGGCGGGCGGCAGCGGTGGAGGAGCCGGCGGTGCAGGGGCCGGCGGCGCGGGAGGCGGTGGCGGCGGATACCCCAAGACGTACCGCGACTACCGCCTGCGCAAGGAACGCCAGGAACGCTGGGACCGCCGCTACCGCAGGACCCACCCGGGTTCGGGCCACTGACCGTTGCCACTCTTGCCACTGACGCCCGTGCCGCTGACGCCCCTGCCACTGACGCCCTTGCCACTGAGGGGCTATCCGTCGTGCGCTTCGACCTCGGTCGCCAGCGGCTGCTGCGTGGCCGCCCACGACGCCAGGAGCGCCAGATTGTCGGCGGTCGGCGTGCCCGCGGGTGCGGTGTAGACGATGAGGTGCAGGCCGGGTTCGGCGGGCAGTTCCAGGGACTCGACGTCCAGGTCGAGCCGGCCCACGACCGGATGGCGCAGCCGCTTGCGGCCGGACCGGTGCAGCCGTACGTCCTGAGATGCCCATCGCTGCCGAAACAGCTCACTGCGTGTGGACAGTTCGCCGACCAGAGCGATCAACCCCTCGTCGTGCGGATTGCGGCCGGCTTCCATGCGGAGCTTCGCGGCGACGTCACCGGTGACGCGGTCGTAATCGACGAAGAATTCGCTGGCCGCATCGGGGTTCAGATAGACGAATCGCGCCGTGTTCGCGGGCCGTCGCGGGTCGGCCAGCATCGGTGCGTACAGCGCGCGAGCGAGTTGATTCATGGCGAGTACGTCATAACGTCCGTCACTGATCCAGGCCGGGGCATCGGAGATCGCGTCGAGCACCTGCTGCAGCGACGAGCGCACCATCACGGCAGGCGTGCGCCGACGTGGGCCGCCGGGCGCGCCGGCCTGACGCGCGAGGTGGAACAGGTGGTCGCGCTCGGCCTCGTCGAGTTGCAGGGCGAAGGCCAACGCCTCGAGCACGCCGTCGGAGGCACCGGCGAGGCTGCCGCGCTCCAGGCGCACGTAGTAGTCGACCGATACCCCGGCCAGGAGCGCCACTTCCTCGCGGCGCAGGCCTTTGACCCGACGGTTACGGCCGTAGGCGGGCAGGCCCGCCCGCTCGGGCGTGATGCGGGCGCGCCGCGAACTGAGGAACTCCCTGATCTCGGTGCGCGGATCCATCGTGGCCATCCCCTCACCGTAAGCCCGTCACGCGACCTGAGGGGTGCCCGTCGCGGTGGTCGCGGTGCCGCCGTCGACCGGGATGACGGCACCCGTGAGGTAGGACCCGGCCCGGCCGGCGAGAAACACGGCGGTACCCGCCATGTCGTCGTCGCGGCCGAGCCGGCGCAGAGGGGTCGCCGCCGCGATCGTGTCGCCGATGGCATCGATCGTGGACGTCATCATCCGCGACGGGAACACGCCCGGCGCCACCGCGTTCACCGTGATGTGCTGGGGGCCCAGCTCCCTGGCCAGCACTCTGGTGAGTTGATGGAGTGCCGCCTTGCTGCTGGCGTACGAGTACGTGGGCGCCTGGGCGACGTGGATGGCGGCGATACTGCCGATGTTGATGATCCGCGCGGGATCATCGGCGGTGCCCGCCCTGCGCAGTGCGGGGAGCAGCGCCTGCACCAGCCAGAACGGCGACTTGAGGTTGAGGTCGATCACGGTGTCCCAGGCCTCGTCCGGGAACGTCTCCAGCGGCTCGCGCCACATCGCTCCCGCGTTGTTGACGAGGATGTCCAGGCGCTCCGATTCGGCCTCGACGAGATCGGCGAGGCGCCGGCACTCGTCGCGCCTGGACAGGTCGGCGGGAATTGCCCGAACGTCGCCGAATTCGGACAGGAGATCCTGCGCCTCCGCGCACGCGTCGTCGTTGCGTGAGCTGATGACGACCCGGGCGCCCGCCTGGAGAAGACCGCGCGCGATCATCATCCCGATTCCTCTGGTGCCGCCGGTGACGAGGGCGTACTTCCCCTTCAGATCGAAAAGCCCTGTGTGCGACGTGAATTGCTGGTCCGCCATTGGTCTCCGTCCCCTTCTGTCGCGGAAGAATGTGCCGAGATGCGCTGTCGGCGCTTCCGAATCGACAGGCTGACAGGCGCCCGGGACGTCCGGGAGTCCCTGGTGATCCAGGTACTCGGAGAACCCCCCTGGGTCGAGGGCGGTAGCGGCGGCGAGGCCCCGATTCGCCCCTGAACGATCACAGCGGAGCCCCTTACCGATCTCGGTAAGGGGCTCCGCTGCTGGTCAGACCCGGTGGGCGCGGACGGTTTCGAACCGCCGACATCCTCCTTGTAAGGGAGGCGCTCTACCCCTGAGCTACGCGCCCGGGAACGAGTCGACAGCCTACCTTGCCGCAGGCAGTGCCCCGCAAACCCGATTCGGGCCGGGCCGATCCCGAGCCGGACGGGGCGGGCGAGGCGGGCCAGCCGGGCGGGCCGGGTCCCTGCGGGGGTTAACCCCACCCCTGATCCGGTGGCCGTCCGGATCCTCCCGCTCGGGGCGGCTCCGTACGATCTGACGGAGACGTACAAGATCACAGCCAGGGGGAACCGCCATGACCGTCCGCACCCGCCTCCCACGCGCGCCACGCGCGCCACGCCCGGCACGTGTCCTCGTCGCCACGGGCGGTGTGGTCGTCGTCGCGCTGCTCGCCGGGGCGTGCGGTGCCGACGCCGGTGAGGACACCGATCCGGAGCACCGGACCTTCGCCCTGTCGGGGAAGACCCTGACCGTCGACTCCGACGACTCCGCACTGGAACTCGTCCCGGCCGACGGTGACGCCAAGGGCGTGCGGGTGACCCGGTGGTTCAAGGGCAAGACCGTGCTCGGCGGTGACCCCACGGTGAGCTGGAAGATGGACGGGAACCGGCTCACGCTCGACATGAACTGCTCCGGGCTCATCACCGACTGCTCGGCCCGGCACCGCGTCGAGGTGCCCCGCGGCGTCACCGTGACCGTCGAGAGCCAGGACGGCCAGGTCACCGCGGCCGGGTTCCGGGAAGCGCTGAAGGTACGTACGAAGGACGGCTCGGTCAGCGTCAAGGACGCCGGCGGGCCGCTCGACCTGCGCAGCTCCGACGGTTCCATCTCCGTCAAGGGTGCCGAAGGACCGCTCGACCTGCGCAGCTCCGACGGCTCCGTCCGCGCCGACGGCGTTCGCTCGCGCCGGGTGGCCGTCGACTCCAAGGACGGCTCCGTCCACCTGGAACTGGTCACCGTGCCCGACCGGGTCGACGCGCACAGCAAGGACGGCTCCGTCGACATAGCGGTGCCCGGCAGGAAGGGCGGGGCCAAGGTCGCGTACGACGTGCGGACCGAGAGCCGCGACGGCTCCGTCGACGTCTCGGTCCCCCGCGACGACCACAGCCCCCACCGCGTGAACGTCCGCAGCGCCGACGGCAGCGTCAAGGTGCACACCGCGAACTGACCGGCCCGTGTATTCGTCCTCAACCGGTGGGAGAATGTGACACCGGGCAGGGCGCACAGCACGGGAGAGGGATAGTGACGGCGACACCTTCGCAGCCGTACACGCCGGACCGACCTCAGACAGGGACAGAAACAGAGGCAGGTAGAGGGACAGGGGCAGGGGCAGGAGCCGCCGCGCGGGCTGTGGGCGGCGGTACGGACAAGGGTCGGCCGCGCAGTCGGAGCGGCGGCACCAGTCGGAGCGGCAGGAGCAGTCGGAGCCGCAGGAGCGGCAGCGGAGCCGCGCGCCGCCACGAGCGTGGGCCCCTCCGCGACCTCCTCACCCTCGTCACCGCCGTCACCCTCTCCCTGCCGCTGCTCGCCGCCACCGTCCCGGCCGCCTTCGCCGGCGGCGGCACGCGGCGCTGGTTCGGCGGGCGCGGCGAGAGCCTGCGCGCCGAGGCGCAGGCCGCCAAGGACGCCGCGGCCGCCGCCTTCTACGAACTCGACACCGCCCAGCGCAACCTGCGCATCTCCGTCGAGACCATCGTCGCCGTCGACTCCTCGCCCGCCGCGCAGCGCACCGTCGCCGACTTCGAGGCGCTCGGGCGCCGTATCGACGAGGTCAGCCACCAGTACATCAGCGCCGTGGACGCCCACGACCTCGACCGGGACGACCTGGACTCCTCCGTCGCGGCCCGCGCGAGGACCGAGCTCACCGCGGCCAAGGACGAGCTGGGCCGGGTCCAGCAGGAACTCGAGCGGTTCCGGCAGGGCCTCGGCCCGCTGCTCGACAAGGCCGAGACCCAGCTCGCCCGGCTCGCCCCCGCCGTGGAGCGGGCCCGCCAGACCCTGCTCGCCGCGAGCAACGCCCTCGACTCCGTACGGGCGGCCGGGCTCAAGGCCGACGACCTCGCCGCCCGGCTCGCCGCCCTCGGCCCGGAGCTGACCAAGCTCAACCAAGGGGCCGGCCGGCACGGCGTACCGGAGACGCTGCAACGCGCCGACCGGGTCCTTCGCGACGCCGACGCCGTGCGCGCCGAGGCCGAGCGGCTGCCCGAGCGCGCCGCCGAGATCGACCGGCGCCTGGTGTCGCTGCGCACCCGCGCCCAGGCGCTCACCACCCGCAGCGGACAGGTCGAACCGGTCCTCAGCGAGCTGCGGCGCCGGTTCTCCGCCGCCTGCTGGCAGGACCTGCAGCACGTCCCCGACCAGGCGGCGGACAGCGTGCGCCAGGCCGAGGCCAAGCTGAAGGAAGCCCAGCGGGCGCGCGACGAGCAGCGCTGGCCGGACGCCACCGCGCTGCTCTCCACGGTCCGCGCGCTGCTGAACTCCACGGACGAGGCCGTCTCGGCGGCCGGTGACCGGCTGCAGCGGCTGAACGCCGTGTCGAAGGACCCGCAGCAGGAGATCGAGCGCACGCGGTTCGCGATCCGCGATGCGCAGCGGCTCGCGATGGCGGGCCGCCAGACCCCGGAGCCGCGCCACGCCCGCCCGCTGGACGAGTCGGTCGCGCGCCTGGACCGTGCGGTGGCCTCCCTGGAGGGCCGCCACCCCGACTACTGGCACTTCCTGACCGAGACCGAGGCGGTCCGCACGGCCGTGGCGCGCGTGGTGGCGCAGATACGGGAGGAGCGGGGGCAGGGGGCCTGACCGCCCTGACCGGGACCTGGCCAAACCCTGGTCAGCCCTGCCCTGGTCAGCCCCTCCCTGGTCAGCCCCTGCCTCGTCAGCCCCTCGTCGGACACAGCCCGTGCCGTCCGTCCCCCACCCGTGGCCGAAACCCCCGCCCCGACCGGCTGGAACCGCTGTGCGAATCTGGGGGCATGCGCGACTTCTCCACGGCTCTCCGGACGCGGCGCCTCGTCGCCATCGTGCGCGGCACGGACCCGGACGCCTCCTTCCGTACGGTCATGACGCTGGTGGAGTCCGGCGTTCCGCTCGTCGAGGTGTCCCTCAGCGGGGCCGACGCCCTGGGCGTGCTGCGCCGGGCGCGGGCCGAGCTGGGGGCGGACGCCTGGCTCGGCGCGGGCACGGTCCTCACCGCGGACGACGCGCGGCGGGCCGCCGACGCGGGCGCCAACCTCATCGTCACGCCGGGGCTCGGCGCGGGCGTCGACGAAGCCGTACGGCTCGGCCTCCCGATGCTCGGGGGCGTCCTGACGCCGACCGACGTCATCGCGGCCGAGGCCGCCGGGGTGACGGCGCTGAAGATCTTCCCGGCGTCCGCGATGGGCGGCCCCGCGTACCTCAAGGCACTGCGCGCGCCCTTCCCCGGCACGGCGTTCGTCCCGGTCGGCGGCGTG
Source organism: Streptomyces sp. NPDC041713 (assembly GCF_055591085.1). Taxonomy (NCBI): domain Bacteria; kingdom Bacillati; phylum Actinomycetota; class Actinomycetes; order Kitasatosporales; family Streptomycetaceae; genus Streptomyces; species Streptomyces sp. NPDC041713. Next base: position 362,383 of record NZ_JBVIZY010000001.1, on the reverse strand, counting down.
GACGCGGTGGCCGCCGCGGAGTATCTGGCGCTGGGTGCGGTGGCCGTGGGCGTCGGTTCGCCGCTGATCGGCGACGCGGCGGACGGCGGCGAGCTGAGTGCGTTGCGCACCCGGGCGGCGGAGTTCGTACGGGTCGCGGAGGCGGCAGGACCCGGCGAGGCGGCAGGTCCTGTGGACGCGGCCGACCCCGCGCAAGCGGTACGCCGATGAGCACCCCCGCCCCCATCCCCGCCCCGGTCCTCACCCTCGGCGAATCCATGGTCGCCCTGCGCGGCAGCGGCCCGCTGAAGCTGGGCGGCACGATGAACGTGTCCGTCGCCGGTGCCGAAAGCAACGTGGCCATCGGCCTGGCACGCCTCGGTCACCCCGTCCGCTGGGCGGGCGCGGTCGGCGACGACGAGGCCGGCGAGCTGGTCCTGCGCACCCTGCGCGCGGAGGGCGTCGACGTGACCTCCGCGACCCGGGACGCCGGGGCCCCGACCGGGCTGATCCTCTTCGAGCCGCGGCTGCCCGAGGTGACCCGGGTGCACTACTACCGCGCGCACTCGGCGGGTTCGCGGCTCGGCCCGGACGCGGTCGAGGCCGCCTTCGCGGCCGGCCGCCCGCCGCGCGTCCTGCATCTGACCGGCATCACCCCGGCGCTCGGCCCCTCGGCCCGCGACGCCTGCCGCCGCGCGCTGCGGCTGGCCCGCGAGCACGGCACCGAGGTGTGCCTGGACGTCAACTTCCGCTCCCGGCTGTGGAGTCGGGAGGAGGCGGCCGCCGAACTGCGCACCTGGATCCCGTACGTCGACGTGCTCATCGCCTCCGACGACGAACTCCCGCTGTGCCTCCCGGATCCGGCCCCGACCGCCCCGGCCGCCCCGGCCGACGCCTCGGCCGAAGTCCCCGCCGGCGCCCCGGAGAAGTCCCTCATCGCGCAGGGCGTACGCGAGGTCGTGGTCAAACTCGGCGCGGACGGCGCCGTCGCCCACACGGCCGACACCGAACTGCGCGCGCCGGCCCGCGAGGTGCGGGCCGTGGACGCGGTGGGCGCGGGCGACGCGTTCGTGGCCGGCTATCTGTCGGCCCTGCTCGACGGTGCGGATGTGGCGGCCCGCCTGGACCGCGCGGTCACCACAGGCGCGTTCGCGGTGGCCTCCCCCGGCGACTGGGAGGGCGCCCCCACACGAGCGGAACTGGGCCTGTTGGGCGCGGGTCCCGGCACGGTGGTCCGCTGACGGGAGCCCCGCCCGGGAGCCAAGGCGAGGGGGAGTCGAGAGGGGCGTCAAGGGCGGCGGTGAGGGGTCGGCGACGGGGGTTGACCCTCGACTTTGTCGAGGGACCAGAGTGCCGGGTGTGGAGAACGACATGCGCAGCATCGGGGACATGGCCCGCGACAGCGGTCTGGGCGTGAGCGCCCTGCGGTTCTACGACCGCGTCGGCGTGCTGGCCCCGGCCTGGGTGGATCCGGTGAGCGGATACCGCTGGTACGCGCCCGAGCAGCTCGAAGAGGCCCGGCTCCTCGCCGGTCTGCGCCGGGCCGGGATGCCGCTGGCGGACACCCGCCTGGTGCTGGCCAGTTGGTCCGGCGCGGACACCGATCTGGTCCGGAAACTGCTCGGGGCGCACCTGCGCCATCTCGAACGGGGGCTGTCCGAGGCCCGCAGCGAGTTCTCCGCACTCCTCGCGCTGCTTGATCGCAGAGAGCACGCGCTGCTCGATCGCAGAGAGCACGCACAGCCCGATCACAGGGAGAACGCCATGACCTCGCTCCGCAACGTCACTGCCCGACTGTCCCTCGCCGCACCCGAGTTGGCGGCCGCGCTGGACTCCGTCCGTTTCGCGGCGAGCACCGACCCGGAGCTGCCGATGCTCGGCGGGGTCCTGTTCGACATCGAGGGCGGGACCCTGCACGCCGTGGCCACCGACCGGTACCGCCTGGCCATCGCGCACGCCGGGGTCACGGGGCACGACGGGAGCCGAGTGCAGGTCATCGTGCCCACTGCGCTCGTCGACGCGATGCGGGCCCTTTCCGACGGCGAGGGGTCCGTGCGGCTCACGGTCGACGGTGACCGCATGACCCTGGAGGCCGGGGACAGGCAGGCGGCCGGTCACTGCCTCGACCACGACTTCCCCGACTACCGACGGCTCCTGCCCGAGCCCGGCGAACGCCGCGCTCTCCTCGACGTGCCGGCTTTCCGAAGGGCCCTGGAGACCGGTCCCGTCCGTGCCGTCGACGCCGAAGCGGGTGACCTCAGCGTGCTCAGGATGGAGGACGACGGCGCGGTGACCCTCTGCACCGACGCCGACGACGCCCCGGACCGCGTCGCCGTGAACCGCGCGTTCCTGCTGGAGGCTCTGGACGCGCTGGCCGCCGGGGCCCGGGACCAGGAACGGGACCGGCTGATTCTGGAGCTGGGCGCCCCCACGGCGCCGATCACGATCCGCCGCCCCGACGACGAGAGCACCCTCTCGATGCTGATGCCGGTCCGCATGGAGGACTGACCCGCACCCGCCGGACCCGGACCCGCCGGACCCCGACCGACTTCGGCCGCACCGCCTCAGCCGCAGCAACCCCCGCCACAGCAGCCGCCGCCCCCACCGGCGCCGCCCCCGCCAGGGGACGGCGCCGAGGTGGTGCCGGCGACGGACACGGTCGACAGGAGCTTCACCGTGTCCTCGTGGCCGGCCGGGCACGCCGCGGGCGCGGCCGACTCGGCCATCGGGCGGCTCAGTTCAAAGGTGTCGCCGCAGGACCGGCAGCGGTATTCGTATCGAGGCATGCGCCCAGGCTAGCCGCACGCCCCGCCGCCAGGAACGCCCCGGCGATCTCCTCCCCCGCCGCGACCCCGCGCCGCGCGAGCGCCGTCAGGCCCGGCGCCGTGAAGCCCGTGTCGGCCAGCTCGCCGTGGCCCGGGCGCCAGGAGCGGTCGGCGGCGAGCAGCAGGTCCGCGTCGAGGAGCGAGTCGCCCGCGGCGAGGATCTCCTGGGCGCCGGTCCGCCGCGCGACCTCCCGTACCGCCGCGCTCTTGGTGAGCGGCATCGGTACGGCGTAGAGCTTGCGGCCCTGCAGCGACACCGTCCAGCCGCGCGGCCCGGCCCACGCGGCGAGCTCCTCGACCCACTCCGCGGGCAGCAGCGCCCGCTCCACGACGAGGTACGCGAAGAGGTCCTCGGCGACGCGCTCCTTGAGCAGCCAGGCCGGGTCCGCGGTGCGCACCAGGTGGGCGCGGACCTCGTCGAGCGAGGCGCACTCCGCGGCGAGCCCGCGGTCGACGGCCGCCCGCCAGCCGGGGTCGCTGACACCGTCGACGAGCAGGTGCCCGCCATTGGCGCAGATCGCGAACCGCGGTGCGGGGCCCGGGAGATGGATGCGCCCGTACTGTTCGCGGGTGCGGGTCGTGGTCGGCACGAAGAGGGCGGTGCGGGCCAGCTCGTCGAGGAGCCCGGCGGCGGTCTCGGTGACGTACGACAGCGGCTTGCCCTCGTACACCTCGACGCAGAGCAGGCGCGGCGCCTCGGCGTCCGGCACGGTCAGGCCGAGCGCGGCGGCGGAGTAGATGAGGGTGCGGTCGAGGTCGCTGGCGACGAGCTGCGTCACTGGGCCACCCCCGTCCCGTCCGCGGCGGCGACCGCCCTGCCGTCCGCTCCCGTCGCGCCCCGCGTGTACCGGGGATGGATCAACCCCACGCAGGTGTACGGGAGTTCGGCGACCTCCTCGACGGGCACGCCCCGCTGCTCGGCGAGCAGCCGTACGTGGTCGAGGTCGGGCCCCGCGCCCGCGCGGGCCAGGATCTTCCACGGCACCCGGCGCAACAGCACCCGGGTCGTCTCGCCGACGCCCGGCTTGACGAGGTTGACGTCGTGGATGCCGTACTCCTCGCTGATCCGCTCCACGGCGGCCCAGCCCTCCCAGGTCGGCGCCCGGTCGGCGGACAGGAGCTCCTTGACCCGCGCGTCCACCGCGTCACCGGCCTCGTCGAAGCGGGCCGCGACGGCGTCGACGAAGGCACCCGAGACGTCCGCCCCGGCGAGTTCGCGGTAGAACTTCGCGCCGTGGAAGTCGTCCCGGCCGACCAGGTCGGCGCGGAGCACCGTACGCGAAATCAGCCCGGACACCGTCGAGTTGAGGCAGGCGGAGGGGATGAGGAAGTCCTCGCGGGTGCCGTAGGTGCGCACGCACGAGCCGGGGTCGGCGAGCACGGCGATCTCCGCGCTGAACCCGGCGGGACCACCGGACGCCTCGAACTCCCGGACGGCGTCGGCCAGTTCACGGGTGATCGCGCCCTTGCCGGTCCAGCCGTCGACGAAGACGACGTCGGCGGGGTCGTGGTGGGCGGCGAGCCAGCGCAGCGCGTTGGCGTCGATGCCGCGGCCGCGCACGATCGACACCGCGTAGTGCGGCAGGTCCAGGCCGTGCCGGTGGGCGGCCCAGCGGCGCATCAGGACGCCGACGGGCGTGCCCGCGCGGGCCAGCGACACCAGGACCGGGCGCGGCGACCGCTCGGCGAGCACGATCTCGGTGACCGTGCCGACGGCCTGGGCGATACGGGCGGCGGACGTGTCGAGGGCGGCGCGGAACAGCTCCTGGTAGCGCTCGCTCGGCTGGTACTCGACCGGCAGCGACTCGGCGTAGTGCGCGCCCCCGCTCTGGATCGCCTCCTCGCGCTCCTCCGTGGGCGCTTCGAGCGTCACGTCCGAGAGGTCCTGCAGCAGCCAGCCGACGTCTTCGGGCGCGTACGAGGAGAAGGCGGGGCCGCGGAGTGGCTCGGGCAGCATGGCGGGCCTTTCGGGGACGTACGAGGGGACGACGGCCAGCAGGACGTGTCCGGTGTGCGCGGCGAGCCGGGCCAACAGACCGTCGGACGCGTGCAGTTCAGGGGTGTCCGCGACCGAGTCGACGACCGCGACGACCGCGTCGAAGCCGCCGCCCGCGACGTTGTACGCGTACCGCGTGCCGGGTCCGTCGGCGGGCTCGTCGTGCGCGGGGAAGGTGAGGCGGGTGCGGATCGCGTAGCCGGGGTCGTCCACGGCGAGCACCGGCGAGCGGGTCGTGGTGGAGAACCGCACCTCCGCGTCGGTGCGGCGCTCCAGTTCCACGCCGAGCGCGAGCGGCGCGTACATCAGCTCCTCGAAGCCCAGGACGAGCACCCGGCGCGCGCCCTGCGGCAGCGCGGCCGCGATCTTCGCCGCCATGCCGGGCAGCGCCGCGTCCAGGGCACGCCGGTGTGCGGGCGTGAAGCCGTGCCGGCCGCCGTCGGGCACGCCCGCGGGCCAGCCGAGGTCCACGCGGTCGACGGTCCCGGGCTCGGCACGCGGCCGGGGAACCGTGGCTCCCTCGTGCTCGGCGACCAGTGCCTGCCCCTTCGCCAGGACACCGTCGGGCAGCCGCACGGTCCCGGACGCCGTGGCGACGAGGTCGACGCGCGCGCCGATCTCGCGGGCGAAGGCGTCGAGGCGCCCGCGGTCCTCGGGCGAGCGCATGTCGACCAGCGCCACGATCACGTACCGCTCGCGCGGGAAACGGGCGTGCAGGGCGCGGACGGTGTTCAGGACCGTGTTGCCGGTGGAGAACTCGTCGTCGACGAGGACCAGCGGCCCGTCCCCGGCGAGCAGCCGCGGGTCCTCGGGCAGCAGCAGGTGCGACGTGGCGTGCGAGTGGGACTCCTCGAAGCCGCCCGCGCGCTCGACGCCCTCGACGGGGCGCCGGGTGGAGTGCAGGTAGGGCGCGAGGACGAGGCCGTCGGCGACCGCGTGGCCGAGGCCCGTGGCGGTCTCCGCGTAGCCGAGGACGACGGCGCGCCGGGCCTCGTCGTCGCCGAGCAGCTCCCGCACCCGGACGCCGAGGCCGTGACCGGCCGCGTAGACGACCGACGGGCGCTGCGGTACGTGCTTGCCCAGGACGTTCGACACCAGGAGGTGGGCCCGCTTGGGGTTGCGGCGCAGCGCGAGGCCGAGCATGCCGTGCAGCGCCTCGTCGCCGTCGAGTCCGACCCCGAGCCGCTCGGCGACCCAGGTCCCCGACCACACGGGGCTCTCCCGTGTCTCCGGTCTCTCCCGTATCTCCGGTGTCTCCGGTATCTCCGGCGTCGCGTCTTCAGTCACGTACGTCATGCTCCTTGCGTGCCTTCTTGATGGTCATCGGCCGGGGATCCCGGTTCGTCAGCCGGGGATTCCGGCGGTGAGCAGCTCCACGAAGCCGATGTCCTCCTTGGCGACGCCGAAGACCTCGGCGCGGCGCAGGGTCCGCTCGGCCCAGGCGCGGTGCGGCTTCACCTCGTTCATCTTGTTCGTGTACGAGGAGCGCAGGACCCCGCCGCCGCCGCGCTCCGGGCGCAGGATGTCCTCGGCGTCGCTGAACTCCTCGTGGCTGACCACCGAGAGCGCGTGCACGGGCAGGACGTGGGAGGGGTGGATGCAGGTCTTGCCCTGCAGACCGTTGGCGCGGTCGAGTTCGATCTCGCGCAGCAGGCCGTCCATGTCGTGTTCGATGAGGGCCTGGCGCAGCTCGTCGGCCCGGCCCTCCAGGAAGGGGCTGCGGCGCAGCTGCGGCTTGAACATCCGCTCCTGGACGCGGAAGTACTCCCAGACCGGTCCGGTCACGGTGAACCCCGTGCCGTCGGCCCTGCCCAGGACGTTGACGACGTCGGCGATGACGGCGGCGACGATCTGTACGTCGTAGGCGGTCATGTCCGGCGGTCTGCGCAGCCCGTACGCCGAGCAGAAGTCGGTGACGCCGAGGCGCAGCGCGAGGACGCGGTCGCGGTACTTGTCGACGGTGCGGGAGATGCCGGCGAGGGTCTCCGCGCGGCTCTCCAGGTGCAGCAGCTCGGGCGATTCCAGGACGGGCATGGCGAAGAGCCGGCGGCCGGGTCCTGCGGGGCTCGCGGGACTGGCGGGGCTTGCGGTGCTCGCGAGGTCCGTGGGCAGGTCGGCCTCGGCGGCCACCATCGCCTCCAGGAACGGAACGCCCCGCTCCTCGGTGAACTTGGGCAGCACGAACCCGGAGAGCAGCCGCACGCCGGTGCCGAGCCTGCGGACCAGGTCGGGTATCTGTTCGGCGGCGCGCACCCGGATGAAGAGCAGCGGCGGCTCCACGTCCCGGGCGGCCAGGTCGGCGAACTGCCGGACCAGGTTCTCCTCGGCGTCGGCGACCTCGGCGTCGTCGATGGAGTCCTCCAGGCAGAGGACCATCGAGATCACGCCACGTCCGGCCTGTTTCATGATGTCGTCGGCGAGGCGGGGGCGGGTGGCCGGACTGTAGAGCGTGGCGCCCAGCGCGGACGCGAGCAGCTGGGGCGGGGAGTCCGCGGTGAAGGCACACGGCTCCCGGTGGAAGAGGCGCTGCCGCACCTCAGGGGCGATGTGCCCGAAATGACGCATGTGACTCCTTGCCTCGTCTGTCGGTCGACGTGGGCCGTTTTGATGTGGCCGGTAATAGTACGTAGAGACGGGTGCCGGGGGTTCCCCGCGGGCATGAACTTCAGGTAACCCGGCCATGTCACACATGCTCACCACACAACCGTCGCACGCTCGCACCACCCGCAGGTCAGGAGCCCGGTGACGCGGTCGGGGCCGGAAACCCCCCGCGTTGTCGCCCCCGTGCGGGGAAAGGCAGGATGACCGCATGACGCACGCGATGTTGAAGGGGTCGAACGTCCCTCTCGAAGCCTCGGCCGTCCGCGCCGTGCTCCGCTGGACCCCCGGGCAGGGTGTCCCCGACGTCGACGCGTCGGCGCTGCTGCTCGGCGGCGACGGCCGGGTCCGCTCGGACGAGGACTTCGTCTTCTACAACCAGCCGCGCCACCCGGCGGGCCAGGTCTGGCGGCTCGGCAAGAAGCGGGTCGCCGAGGGCCTGACGGACACGATCCAGACGGACCTGGCGGGCCTGGACCCGGCGGTGGACCGGGTGCTGCTCGTCGCGTCGGCGGAGGGCATCGCCTTCGAGCACGTGCCCGCGCTGCGGATCCTGCTGTACGACGCCGCCCTCGCCGACGGCGAGCCGCTCGCGTACTTCGACATCACTCCGCAGACCGGCGAGGAGACGGCGCTGATCTGCGGGGAGCTCTACCGCCGCGGCGAGGGGTGGAAGTTCCGCGCGCTCGGCGAGGGCTACTCCAACGGTCTGGAGGGGCTCGCCTCCGACTTCGGCATCTCCGTGGACGACTCGGACGCCGCCGCTCCGGAGCCCTCCCCCTCGGCCTCCTTCCCGCTGCCGCCGCAGCAGCCGGTGCCGCACCAGCCGTCGGGCCGGCCGTCCGCCGCCCAGCACGCCCCGCCCTCGGCCCCGCAGCCCGCCTACGGCTATCCGCCCGAGCCGCCCCGGCACCCGGCGCCCCAGCCCGCGTACGGCTATCCGCCCGCGGCGCCCACGCAGCCCACCCCGATCGTGCAGCCCGCCCCGGTCGCGCAGCCGTCGTACGGCTATCCGCAGCCGGTGACCCCGATGCCGGACCCGAACTTCCGGCTGCCCCCGCAGGGACCGCAGTTCCTGCCCCGCTGAGGGCCGGGCCGGGAGCTCCGGGGGGCGGGCCCGGGAGCTCCGGGGCCGGACCGGGGGCTCCCGCTCAGCCCACCTTGGACTTGTAGCCCCGGCCCCACTGCAGCCCCCAGCCGTACAGCCGGTCGAGCTCGGCCTGGAAGCCGTAGACGAACTTGACCTCGCGGCGCACGACCAGCTCGTCCTTGACGTTCTCCACGGTGAACACCGCGCAGGACCGGGCCTGCGGCTGGCGCTCGTCCAGGTCGATCTCGATCCGCGGGCCGTTGCTGGGGTAGAGCGTGACCTTCGCGTGCGTACGGTCGAACGCCGGCGTCTGGTCGTAGATGTACGCGAAGACCAGCAGTCGCTTGATCGACTCGCGGTGGTCGAGGTTGATGTAGATCGTCTCGCCGGACGGGGAGCCGAACCGGTCGTCGCCGCTGAGCTTCACGAACGGCGGGGCGTTGAGGTCCCCGAAGAAGCTGCCGAGGGGCTGGACGACGCCCTTGGTGCCGTCCACCAGCTCGTACAGGCAGCCTATGTCCAGGTCGACGTTGACCACGCCCTGCGTGTGCGCCTGCACCACGTCGGGCTGGAAGAGTTTGAAGGGGTGGCGCAGCAGGCCGCTGCCCCTGCTCGGCTTGCCGATGATGTCGGACGTGCGCATCTGCCAGGAGAGGTTGACGCGCAGGTTGCCGGTGGCCGCGCCCTGCTTGGAGAGCGAGACCGTCGGGTGCCGTTTGGTCAGTTCGATGGAGTTGGTGGCGGCGCTGCCCGATTCGAAGTCCATCGAACGCCCACGCCACAGACCGTCCCAGAAGGACATTCCGCCCCCAAGTGCCCTTGTGCCACCTACGAATACCGACGGGGCGGCCATGAGGACATCTCCTCGACGGCCGCCCCGCACAGAGCGTTCCTCACCCTGGCCGCCGTCACACTCCGGGAACCGGAATCGGACAGCGCGGCGAGGGAATCAGCCGGTGTCAGACCCCGGACGAGACCTCGCTCTTCTCACCGGAGCTCCCCTGTCCCTCGGCCGCCGCCATCCGCTTGTTGCGGATCACGGACGAGACGAAGGACCAGGCGATCAGGATGACGCCCACGGAGCCGGTGATGACCTCGTGGATCTCGTACTGGATGGTGACCAGGAGGATCACGGAGAGGGCACCGATCGCGTAGTGCGCGCCGTGCTCCAGGTAGACGTAGTCGTCGAGGGTGCCCTGGCGGACCAGGTAGACGGTCAGGGACCGGACGTACATGGCGCCGATGCCGAGGCCGAGCGCCATCAGGACGATGTCGTTCGTGATCGCGAAGGCGCCGATGACGCCGTCGAAGGAGAAGGACGCGTCCAGGACCTCGAGGTAGAGGAACATGAAGAAGGCGGCCTTGCCGGCCATCACGACCGCGGGAACCTTCTTGCCGGTCCGCTTGGCCTCTTCCTCCTCCTCGTGCTCGCGCTCCTCGTCCTCCTCCAGCTTGTTCTCGAAGTAGCCGGAGAGTCCGCCGACCACGAGGTACGTGATCAGACCGGCGATGCCGGAGATGAGGACCGTCTGCGCCTTGTCCACGTGCGCGCCGCCGTGCTGGTGGGCGTGGGTGGCGACGGTCATCGCGGAGATCAGGAGCACGACGAGCGCGATGCAGACCGACAGCATGTCGACCTTGCCGAGCTTGGCGAGCGGACGCTCCAGCCAGTTCAGCCACTTGATGTCCCGGTCCTCGAAGATGAAGTCGAGGAAGATCATCAGCAGGAACATGCCACCGAAGGCGGCGATCGACGGGTGCGCGTCGGTGACCAGCTGCTGGTAGTGGTCCTTCTCGTTGAGAGCGAGCCGGACGGCCTCGATCGGGCCGATCTTGGCGCTGATGGCGACGATCACGACCGGGAAGACGAGCCGCATGCCGAAGACCGCGATCAGCACGCCGACCGTGAGGAAGATCTTCTGCCAGAAGGCACTCATCTTCTTCAGGATCCCGGCGTTGACCACCGCGTTGTCGAAGGACAGCGAGATCTCGAGGATGGACAGGATCGCCACGACGCCGAAGCCGGTCCACCCCCCGTAGAGCACCGCGGCGACCAAGCCGATCGCGGTGACCGCGAACGACCAGCCGAAGGTTTTCAGAAGCACTGGCTACCCAATCGTGTATGTACGGGCTCCCGTTTAGCGGTCTCCCCCGCGCCGGTCCCCGGCTTTACGAAACGTTGACCCCGAAGTCTAGAGCGATGCCGCGCAGGCCCGACGCGTACCCCTGTCCGACTGCACGGAACTTCCACTCGCCTCCGTACCTGTACACCTCTCCGAAGATCATCGCGGTCTCCGTCGAGGCGTCCTCGCTGAGGTCGTAGCGCGCGAGCTCCTGCCCGTCCGCCTGGTTCACCACGCGGATGAACGCGTTGCTGACCTGGCCGAACGTCTGGCCCCTGTTGTCCGCCTCATGGATCGAGACGGGAAAGATGATCTTGTCGCAGTTGGCCGGCACCTTGGAGAGGTCGATCAGCAGCGACTCGTCGTCGCCGTCCCCCTCGCCCGTGAGGTTGTCACCGGTGTGCTCGACCGAACCGTCGGGGCTGGTGAGGTTGTTGTAGAAGACGAACCACTCGTCGCCGAGGACCCGGCCCGCGTTGCACAGCAGGGCGCTGGCGTCGAGGTCGAAGGGGGCGCCGGTGGTGGAGCGCGCGTCCCAGCCGAGGCCGACGAGGACCTGGGTGAGGTTGGGCGCGGCCTTGGAGAGGGAGACGTTGCCTCCCTTGGCGAGTGTGACGCCCATGGTGATGGTCCTCCCCGAGGTGACGAGAGCAGGGGCTCCGGGGTGCCGGAAACCCCCGGGCCCCGCGGTGGCGGGGGCCCTGGGTGATGAGCGCGTCCGGCGCCGCACTCGTGTGGGTGCGACGCCGGACGGAGAGCGGGGTGCGCTCGGCTCAGACGTTGACGCCGAAGTCCTGCGCGATGCCGCGCAGGCCCGAGGCGTAGCCCTGGCCGACCGCGCGGAACTTCCACTCGGCGCCGTGGCGGTACAGCTCGCCGAAGACCATCGCGGTCTCCGTCGAGGCGTCCTCGGAGAGGTCGTACCGCGCGATCTCGGCGCCGCCCGCCTGGTTCACGACGCGGATGAACGCGTTGCGCACCTGGCCGAAGGACTGCTGACGGGTCTCGGCGTCATAGATGGAGACCGGGAAAACGATCTTCTCCACGTCGGCGGGGACCGCGGCCAGGTCGACCTTGATCGCCTCGTCGTCGCCCTCGCCCTCACCGGTGGTGTTGTCACCGGTGTGCTCGACGGAACCGTCGGGGCTCTTCAGGTTGTTGAAGAAGACGAAGTTCTGGTCGCTGCTGACCTTGCCCTCCGCGTTCGTCAGGATCGCGCTGGCGTCGAGGTCGAAGTCCGTACCGGTGGTGGTGCGGACGTCCCAGCCCAGGCCGACCAGAACAGCGGTCAGGCCGGGTGCCTCCTTGCTCAGCGATACGTTGCCGCCCTTGCTGAGGCTGACTCCCACGAGTCCTCCCAATTGGTGTCCAGGGGCGGGGAGCCCCAAGCGTTGCGTTGCCATCGGATCAACGTCTGGATCCTAGTGACCGGTTCCCGGCCGCGCGCGGAATCGAAGTTCGCTCAGAGCGTTTCGAGCGCGGTGACGTACTCGTTCAGGTCACGCGCGTCGGGCAGGTCGTTGACGACGCTCCAGCGCACCACGCCCTCCTTGTCGATGATGAAGGTCCCGCGCACCGCGCAGCCCTTCTCCTCGTCGAAGACGCCGTAGGCACGGCTGACCTCGCCGTGCGGCCAGAAGTCGGAGACCAGCGGGTACTCGAGGCCCTCCTGCTCGGCGAAGACGCGCAGCGTGTGGATGGAGTCGTTGGAGACGGCGAGCAGCTGGGTGTCGTCGTTGACGAACTTCGGCAGCTCGTCGCGGAGCGCGCACAGCTCGCCGGTGCAGACGCCGGTGAACGCGAACGGGTAGAAGAGCAGCACCACGTTCTTCTCGCCGCGGAAGTCGGCGAGCCGCACGGTCCGGCCGTGGTTGTCCTTGAGCTCGAATTCCGGGGCCTTGGTGCCGGTCGCGATTCCAGCGAGCGCCATGACTACGCATCCCTTCGACGGGGCCCCTCGGGTGGGGCCGATCGGGTGACATACACCCTACGTCCGGTGATCTCCGCCCCAGCGCACGCGTGAGGCCCCCGCCGACACCGGTCGGTGGGGGCCTCACGATCGTTCTCCGGCTCAGTGCCGCTGGTGGGCCGTGCGGGCCCGGCGCTCTCTCGGCCCGCGGCCTAGCGCTTCTTGGCGGCCGCCTTCGGCGTGACCAGGCGGGTGCCGCTCCAGTCCTTGCCGGCGTTCGTGCTCTTCGTCTGGGACAGGCCGGCGGTGGTGGCCGCTTCGCCGATCTCGCTCGGCTCGACGTACCCGTCACGACCGGTCTTCGGAGTCAGCAGCAGAATCTGGCCGCCCTCCTCCATGTACGCGATGGCATCCACCAACGCATCAGTCAGGTCCCCGTCGTCCTCACGGAACCAGAGCACCACGGCATCAGCCACGTCGTCGTAGTCCTCGTCGACGAGCTCTGTGCCAGTGGCCTCCTCGATGGCCTCGCGGAGCTCCTGGTCGACGTCGTCGTCGTAGCCGATCTCCTGGACCACCTGGTCGGGCTGGAAACCAAGCCTTACGGCCAGGTTCGTCTCCGCGTGGTCCGCGGTCGCGCTCACGGATTGCCTCCTGATCATGTTTTTGGGAATGCCTGTCAGCCACGCGCGTGCGCGGGGCGTTGGCCGTAGTCCACACGGGCGGGACGGATCGCGCAAGTACCCAGCCGTCGAGACCGCCGAAACGGTGACGTTCCCGACCGTGTCGCCGCAACTGTCGCCACATCCGTACGAGACCGAACGGCTCTGCGAAGCGGCTAGGCAGGATGGGCGTATCGTTGCGATTTGGGCCGAGCCTACCCCAGGGTCGCCGGATGAACGTCTCGGTTACCTATCGGTAGACATGACGTGCGCCTTCACGAGGTACACGATGGGGAGCGGTGCACGGCCAGGCAGAACCCCAGGCGAAAGCCCCGACAGCGAAGGAACAGCGTGGCTTCCGGATCCGATCGCAACCCGATCATCATTGGCGGCCTGCCGAGTCAGGTCCCGGACTTCGATCCCGAAGAGACCCAGGAGTGGCTCGACTCCCTCGATGCCGCGGTCGACGAACGCGGCCGTGAGCGGGCCCGCTATCTGATGCTCCGGCTGATCGAGCGCGCACGCGAGAAGCGCGTCGCCGTGCCCGAGATGCGCAGTACGGATTACGTCAACACGATCGCCACCAAGGACGAGCCGTTCTTCCCCGGCAACGAGGAGATCGAACGCAAGGTCCTGAACGCGACCCGCTGGAACGCCGCGGTCATGGTCTCCCGCGCCCAGCGTCCCGGCATCGGCGTCGGCGGCCACATCGCCACCTTCGCCTCCTCCGCCTCCCTCTACGACGTGGGCTTCAACCACTTCTTCCGCGGCAAGGACGAGGGCGACGGCGGCGACCAGATCTTCTTCCAGGGGCACGCGTCCCCCGGCATCTACGCCCGCGCGTTCCTCCTCGACCGGCTCACCGAGCCGCAGCTCGACGCGTTCCGCCAGGAGAAGTCCAAGGCGCCCAACGGTCTCTCCTCGTATCCGCACCCGCGGCTGATGCCGGACTTCTGGGAGTTCCCCACCGTCTCCATGGGTCTCGGCCCGCTCGGCGCGATCTTCCAGGCGCGGATGAACCGCTACATGGAGGCGCGCTCCATCGCCGACACCTCCAAGTCGCACGTCTGGGCGTTCCTCGGCGACGGCGAGATGGACGAGCCCGAGTCGCTCGGCCAGCTCTCCATCGCCGCCCGCGAGGGCCTGGACAACCTCACCTTCGTCGTCAACTGCAACCTGCAGCGCCTGGACGGCCCGGTGCGCGGCAACGGCAAGATCATCCAGGAGCTGGAGTCGCAGTTCCGCGGCGCCGGCTGGAACGTCATCAAGCTGGTCTGGGACCGCAGCTGGGACCCGCTGCTCGCGCAGGACCGCGACGGCATCCTGGTCAACAAGCTGAACACGACGCCCGACGGCCAGTTCCAGACCTACGCCACCGAGACCGGCGCCTACATCCGCGACCACTTCTTCGGCGAGGACCAGCGGCTGCGGTCCATGGTCGAGAACATGACCGACGACCAGATCCTGCACCTGGGCCGCGGCGGTCACGACCACAAGAAGATCTACGCGGCGTTCTCCGCGGCCAAGGCCCACAAGGGCCAGCCGACGGTGATCCTCGCCCAGACGGTCAAGGGCTGGACCCTCGGCCCGAACTTCGAGGGCCGCAACGCCACGCACCAGATGAAGAAGCTGACGGTCGACGACCTCAAGGGCTTCCGCGACCGTCTGCACATCCCGATCACGGACAAGCAGTTGGAGGACGGCGCCCCGCCGTACTACCACCCGGGCCGCGACTCCGAAGAGATCCAGTACATGCACGACCGCCGGCTGGGACTCGGCGGCTATGTCCCGACCCGTGTCGTGCGCGCCAAGCCGCTTCCGCTGCCCGAGGACAAGGCGTACGCGGCCGCGAAGAAGGGCTCGGGTCAGCAGTCGATCGCCACCACCATGGCGTTCGTCCGCATCCTCAAGGACCTCATGCGGGACAAGGAGATCGGCAAGCGGTTCGTACTGATCGCCCCCGACGAGTACCGCACGTTCGGCATGGACGCGTTCTTCCCGAGCGCGAAGATCTACAACCCGCTCGGCCAGCAGTACGAGGCCGTGGACCGCGAACTCCTGCTCGCCTACAAGGAGTCGCCGACCGGCCAGATGCTGCACGACGGCATCTCCGAGGCGGGCTGCACGGCCTCGCTGATCGCCGCCGGGTCGGCGTACGCCACCCACGGCGAGCCGCTGATCCCGGTGTACGTCTTCTACTCGATGTTCGGTTTCCAGCGCACCGGCGACCAGTTCTGGCAGATGGCCGACCAGCTCGCGCGCGGTTTCGTGCTCGGCGCCACCGCGGGCCGCACCACGCTGACCGGCGAGGGCCTGCAGCACGCGGACGGTCACTCGCAGCTGCTCGCCTCGACCAACCCGGCCTGCGTCGCCTACGACCCGGCCTACGGCTACGAGATCGCGCACATCGTCAAGGACGGCCTGCGCCGGATGTACGGCCCCGACAGCGAGGACGTCTTCTACTACCTCACCGTCTACAACGAGCCGATCCAGCACCCGGCCGAGCCGGACGACGTGGACGTCGAGGGCATCCTCAAGGGCATCTACCGCCTCAAGCCCGGTGCGCAGGGTGCCGTGCCGGCCCAGATCATCGCGTCCGGCGTGGCGGTGCCGTGGGCGGTCGAGGCCCAGCAGATCCTGGCCGCCGAGTGGAACGTGAAGGCGGACGTCTGGTCGGCGACCTCCTGGAACGAACTGCGCCGCGACGCGGTGGAGGTGGAGCGGCACAATCTGCTGCACCCCGAGGAGGAGCAGCGCGTCCCGTATGTCACGCGCAAGCTGTCCGGCGCCGAGGGGCCGTTCGTGGCCGTCTCCGACTGGATGCGGAGCGTCCCCGACCAGATCTCCCGCTGGGTGCCCGGCACGTACCAGTCGCTGGGTGCGGACGGCTTCGGCTTCGCGGACACGCGCGGTGCGGCCCGTCGCTTCTTCCACATCGACGCGCAGTCGATCGTGGTCGGCGTGCTGACCGAGCTGGCCCGTGAGGGCAAGGTCGACCGCTCCGTCCTGAAGCAGGCGATCGACCGCTACCAGCTCCTCGACGTCACGGCCGCCGACCCGGGTGCGGCCGGGGGCGACGCGTAGCGAACCGTGTGACGCGTGAGGTCGCGCGTCATGTGCGGGTGTCTCGTCCGGAGGGCGGCGGCAGGCCTTGGGCCCCGTCGCCCTCCGGCGTTTGCGGTCCGCGGCCATCTAGCGCTCCCAGACCTTGAACGCCCGTACCCGATAAGGCGATGCGGGGGCCCATGTCCCGCTGCCGGGGTAGGTGTTGAACTCGCCGGTCTCGGCGCACTCCGCCGACTGGTACACGGTGACCGGCCGTCCCGTGCGGTTGGCGAGGGCTTCCGCGCTGCCCCCCTCCGGCAGCGCGACGCAGCTCTCGATGTCGATGTCCGCCAGCTCGTACACATGCCGGGCGCCCCGGAAGTCCGACTGCTCCCAGAGGCAGAGCTCCCCCGTGGCGCAGCCGCGGAGCGTCGGCGGGGCGGTGGCTCCCGCGTGGGCGGGGGTGAGGACGACCGCGGCGAGTGCGGCCGCCGCGACGGTCGTGATCGTCCTGATGGGCGTGGACTTGGGCGCGGGCATGGTCGCGGGCGTGGACTTGGTCGTGGGCGTGGACTTGGTCGTACGCATGGTCGTAGGCATTGCTTCAACCCCCGTATGGCGTGGCGCAGTTGCCCGCACGCCGCTCGACGCGGTGGCCCGTGCCGTGCTCGTGCGGATCTTCTTCCTGCACTGTGGACCCGCCCGCCGGGGCGTCGGAAGGGGTACGCCCGTGCCTCACCCTGATAGGCGAAAGCCCCCCAGGTTGTCCCTGAGGGGCTTTCCCTGACATCGGCGACCGGTGGCTCAGATGTGGCCCACGCCCGCGCCCGCCTCGGCGTTGACGCCGCGCTTGGTCAGGAACGCGACGAAGACGGCGACCACCGCGACGCCGGTGGCGACCAGGCAGGCCAGGCCCATGCCCGACATGAACGTGTCGTGCGCGACCGAGGTGATCTGCTCGGCGACGGACGGCGGGGCCTTCGGCGGCACCGGCGCCACACCGACCTGGACGGCCTCGGCGGCCTTGTCGAGCTGGGCCTCGCTGAGCGGCGGGAGCTTCGCCTCGGCCCACTTGTCGGGCAGCTCGCTGTCGACCTTCGACGCCATGACGGCGCCGAGGACGGCGGTGCCGAGGCTGCCGCCGATCTGCATCGCGGCCTGCTGCAGACCGCCGGCGACGCCGGAGAGCTCCATCGGGGCGTTGCCCACGATGACCTCCGTGGCGCCGACCATGACGGGCGCGAGGCCGAGGCCGAGGAGCGCGAACCAGAGCGACATGAGGCCGCTGCCGGTGCCCGCCTCCAGCGTGGACATGCCGTACATGGCGACGGCCGTGCAGAGCATGCCGCCCGCGAGCGGGATGCGCGGACCCACCTTGGTGATCATCGCGCCCGCCAGCGGGGAGCCGACGATCATCATGCCGGTGAGCGGCAGCAGATGCAGACCGCTGTCGACGGGGCTCATGTCGTGCACGTTCTGCAGGTAGAAGGTGACGAAGAAGAGCCCGCCCATGAAGGCGATGGCCATGAGCACCATCAGCACGACGCCGGCCGACAGCGCCACGGAGCGGAACAGCGCCAGCGGGATGAGCGGTTCCGCGACCTTGGACTCCCACGCCGCGAAGAGCGCGAAGCTCAGCACCGAGGCACCGATGAAGGTCCACGTCATGCCGTCGCCCCAGCCCCACTCCGGCGCCTTGATGAGGGCCCAGACCAGGCAGAACATGGCCGCCGAGAGCAGGACGATGCCGACGACGTCGAAGGACTTCGGCGCGTTCTCCGCGCGGTGGTCGCGGAGGATCACCAGGCCGAGGACGAGGGCGATGACGCCGACCGGCACGTTGATGAAGAAGACGGACTGCCAGCTGACGTGCTGGACGAGGAGGCCGCCGAGAATCGGGCCGCCGGCGGTGGAGGCGCCGATCACCATGCCCCAGATGCCGATGGCCATGTTGAGCTTCTCGGCCGGGAAGGTGGCGCGCAGCAGGCCGAGCGCGGCGGGCATCAGCAGGGCGCCGAAGAGGCCCTGGAGCACGCGGAAGGTGACGACCAGCGCGATGCTGTCGGACAGTCCGATGGCCCCGGAGGCGGCGGCGAACCCGACCACGCCTATGAGGAAGGTCTGCCGGTGGCCGAAGCGGTCGCCCAGCTTGCCCGCGGTGATCAGCGCGACGGCTAGCGCGAGGAAGTAGCCGTTGGTGATCCATTGGACGTCCGCGAAGGTGGCGCCCAGGTCCTTCTGGATGGCCGGGTTGGCGATCGCCACGATGGTGCCGTCCAGGGCGACCATCATCACGCCGATCGCGACGGCGAAGAGCGTCAGCCAGGGGTGGCCGCGGAGCCCCTTGGCCGGGGCCGGAGCGGACAGGGGCTCCGGCGCCTCGTCCGCCTTGTCGACGGTGGTCTGACTAGTCATGTGTTCGAGATTAGTGACAGCCTCTGACAGTTGACAAACCATTTCACAAGTCGGTAACTGTCACGTGGCTCACAGGTATGGTGAACTGGGCAAACGGCAGGAAAGAGGGCAATGGCGTGAAGACCACGCAGCGAGCGACCGACGCCCCGGCCGCACGGTCGGAGACCCTTGAGGGGACTCCCTCCGGGTCCACCGGTCCCGGCCTGCGCGAGCGCAAGAAGCAGCGCACCCGGGACGCACTCCTGCGCGTGGCACTCGAACTCTTCACGACCAAGGGGTACGAGGAGACGACCGTCGACGAGATCGCCGAGGCCGTCGACGTGTCCCAGCGCACGTTCTTCCGGTACTTCGCCAACAAGCAGGAGGCCGCCTTCGCCGTCCAGGAGATGGTGGAGGCGCGATTCGTGCAGGCGGTGCGCGACCGGCCGGCCCACGAGGACCCGATGACGGCGCTGCGCGGCGCGGTCCTCGGCGCCTGGCAGGCGATGGGCCAGTCGATCGAGGAGGTCGTCCCGGTCGAACTGCACATGCGCACTTACCAGATGATCGAGTCGACCCCCTCCTTGCTCGCCGTGCACCTGCGGCGCTCCATCGAGACGGAGGACGTGGTCGCCCGTGTGATCGCCGAGCGCGAGGGGCTCGACCTCGACACGGACCCCCGCCCGCGCGTGGCGGTGGCCGCCTTCAGTGGCGTCATGCGGGTCACCGGGCGGCTCTGGGGCGCGGGCCAGGACGCCAGCGTCGAGTCGATCCGCGACCTCACGGAGACCTATCTCGACCACCTGGGGCCCGCGTTGGCGGCGGACTGGCACGCACCCCAATCGCACACGGGTGCGGGACAGTCACCCAACCCGCCGGGCACTTCCGCGCATTGAGCGACTTGAGGCGCACCCTGAGTTACTGTCACCTCTGACTCGCACGTGCGACCGTTACCTACGGAGCGTGACGGCGGACCCAATGTGCGTCCGCTTTGCCTCAATTACCCGTCAAGAAACGTGATCTGCCTCACGCGATGCACGGTAAACATCACGGTTCTCCTAGGGTGTTCCGTAGTGACTTCCTTCGACTCATCCCCTCAACTCAACGCCTGGCGCGCTCTGCTTGCGCTCGCCGTCGTGTTCGTCATGCTCGCCACCACCGGCTGGACCGCCGTGCGGCACAACCAGGGTGATGCCTCCCCGGTCGAGGCCTCGCGCTCCGCCTGGGAGCACGGGCACATCGGCAAGCGCGCGCTGCCCGACACCGACGCTCCGGCCGGCCGGCTCGCGCGCTTCTTCGCCTCGCTCGACACACAGCAGCGCCACCGCCTCGCCGCGCGCTATCCCCTTGCGGTCGGCAACATGAACGGCGCTCCCGCCGACCTCAGGTACCGCGCGAACCGCATCGCCCTGGGGAAGGCCCGCACGATCGAGCGTCGGCGCATGCACGACGACCGCCTCTCCCCGCTGGGGAAGCAGGAGGCCGAGCGCCGGATGAAGCGGTTCGGGGTCATGATGCGTCCGGGACGCCAGGTCATCGCGTTCGACCCCATGGGGTCCGGGCGGATGGCGGAGGTCTTCGGAGACCTCGACAAGGCCCGCCGCGTGTCGGTGGTCGTCCCCGGTGTCGACACCAACGTGCTGACGTTCGAGCGGACGTTCAGGAAGTACTCCGCTCCGGTGGGCATGGCGAAGTCGCTCTACCGCGAGGAGCACGCGGTGGCGCCCCACGCGCGTACCGCCGTGATCGCCTGGGCCGACTACACCGCGCCCGCCGGGATCGGCGTCGACGCGGCCACGGCGATGCGGGCCGAGGACGGGGCCACGCGGCTCGAAGCCATGGTGCGGGGCCTGCCCGGCCGCACCCCGGTCGCGCTGTACTGCCACAGCTACGGCTCCGTGGTGTGCGGTGTGGCCGCGCGGACGCTGCCCGACCGTGTCACCGACATCGCCGTGGCCGGCAGCCCCGGCATGCGCGCCGACACGGCCTCGCAGCTGGGTACGGGGGCCCGGATCTGGGCCACCCGGGACGGCGACGACTGGATCCAGGATGTCCCGAACATGGAATTCGGCGGGCTCGGCCACGGCGCCGACCCGGTGTCCGGCGGCTTCGGCGCGCGCGTGCTGTCCGCGGCCGGCGCACGGGGGCACACCGGCTATTTCGAGCCGGGCACGGAGAGCCTGCGCAACTTCGCAGAAATCGGTACCGGCTCGTACGACGGGGTGCGATGCGCGAGCGACGACAACGCCTGCCGAAAGGGTTTTTCCGGCACGGCGGCGGCCTGACGCGCGTAGAAATCGATGAAACAGCGGCCCGCAGCAGGAGGGACGGAGGAGCTCGTGCCGCCTACGATGAGCCGCATGGGTGACGTACTGGCCGGATTTCATGCCGCCTGGGAGTTTCAGTCCGACTCCGTGCTCATCCGCTTCGAACGGGGAATCCGCACACCGAAGCTCTTCCAGGCCCTCGGTGAACGGCGCATCCCGCATGAGGCGATCGCGGCGGTGACACTCTCCCCCGGCAAACGCGGGACCGTGGTCCTGCATGCCGTGCCGAGACCGGGCGCCGATCCGCTGATGGAGGCGGCCGCGGGGCAGCTCAAGGAAGGCTGCGACCCGTACCGTCTCGTGCTACCCGCCGAGCGGGAGACGCTCGCCGAGTACTACGCGGACGAGCTGCGGGCGCGGATCCCCGCGGACGACGGTGAGCCCGCGGACGGGTACCTGGTGGCCCCGCCGGAGGCTCCGCTGCAGTTCAAGGCGTACGACGGGAAGGCCTCCTTCGACGGCAAGACGGTGTCGTTCCGCTGGTTCTGGACGGGCGCGTCGTCGGCGAAGTGGAAGGCCGGGGACCAGAGCTTCCTCGTCACGGACCTGAGCGGCATCGAATGGCGCTCCCCGGAGGTGTTCGAGGGACATCTGCGGCTGTTGCGCCGTGAGACTCCCGTGGCGCAGCCCGGCCAGGCCGACCAGGACCCCGCGGCCGTGGTCTTCGGGCTCGGCTACGGGCCGGTCCACGAGTCGCTGCCGTTCGCCGCGTCGGTCCTCGCGGCGGTGCGGGCGTCCGGCCCGGCCGCGCACGGTGACGGGGTCGTCGCGAGCGTCTCCGCGCCGCCGTCCGTGCGGCGAGATCCGGCGGACATCGCGGACCGCATCCGACACCTGGGCGAGCTCCATCAGTCGGGGCTGCTCACGGACGACGAGTTCACGATGAAGAAGGCCGAACTGCTCGCGGAGCTCTGAGGTCAGTGGTACGTGTGTGACTTCTGGTGCTGCTGGTGCTGACGGGTCTGCTGGTGCTGACGGGGCTGCTGGTGATACCCGCGAGCAGAAGTCATACCCGGGTATGAGCCGGATTCCGGCTCCCCGGTATGACGTGCCGGCGAGGGCCCCGGCCCTACGCTGATCGGGCCATGAGCAGCGCATCGACATCTTCCGCCGCAGAGCCCCGCCGTCCCGCGCCCGAGCCGGACGGACACCCGGGGCCCCTCCGCCGTGCCGCCGCGACCGTCCGCGACGGGCTGCGCGCGATGGGGACAGCGCTGTGGGAACCCGCACCGTCGACCGAACCGCTGCTCGCGCACGATCCGCGTCGCTGGGTGCGCAGGCTGCCCGTCCTGGTCGCGGCCGGCTTCATCGCCATCCTCATCCCGGTCACCGTCCGGGTGCTCACCCACGACTACGGCGTCAACGGCGCCGTAGCCGGCGCGCTGGGGGTCGCCCAGTCCGCGCCGCTGCTCCTCGCGGTCACCCGGCCGCTGCGGGCCTGGTGGATCGTGCTCGTCTCGGACGTGGTGGGGGCCGTCGTGACGATGGCCGCCGATCCCGGCCACCTCGCCCCGTGGACCGCCGTGACCATCGTGGGGTACCTGGTCCTCTGCTGTGCGCTGGCCCTGCGGGAGGGCCGGCGCACGCTCCTCGGGGTCTGGCTGGTCACCGTCGCCGCCGGGCTGGTGCTCGGCGCGTTCCGCGGCGCCGCCAGCCAGGACACCGGCCTGGTGCTGACCGTGCTGAGCGGGGCCGTGCTCCTGCTCGGCACGCTGCTGCGGGAGCGCGCGGAGGCCCGGCGCAGACTCGTCGAGCAGGAGACCATCAGCGAGGCCGAGCGCGCCCAGCGCACCCTGCTCGAAGAACGGGCTCGTATCGCAAGGGAGTTGCACGACGTCGTGGCGCACCACATGTCGGTGATCACCGTGCAGGCCGACTCCGCGCCCTACCGGCTGCGGGGCCTGCCCGCCTCGGCCGAGGAGGAGTTCGGGGCCATCGCGACCAGTGCGCGGGAGTCGCTGACCGAGATGCGGCGGCTGCTCGCGGTGTTGCGCAGCGAGGGGGCGCACGGCGAGCGGGCACCGCAGCCGGGACTCGACCGCCTGCCCCACCTGGTCGAGGCGACAGCGCGTGCGGGCATACCGATCGACCTGTCACGCCCCGAGTTGGCGATCTTGCGGCAGCTGGCCGAGGTGACGCCAGCCGTGGATCTGTCCGCGTACCGCATCGTCCAGGAGGCGCTGTCGAACGTGATGCGCCACGCGCCGGGCGCACGCACCGAGATCACCGTGACGCTCGACTCCACACATCTGCTGGTCCTTGTGGTCAACGGCCCGTCGACGGACTCACCCGGTCCGCTGGAGAGCGGGGGCACCGGGCACGGCCTGGTGGGCATGCGTGAGCGCGTACGGTTGGTCGGCGGCACGGTCGACGCCGGCCCGCTTCCCGACGGCGGTTTCCGGGTGGCCGCCCGACTTCCCCTCGTCCCGAAGGGCTCCGGCACCGCATGACCATTCGCGTGATCGTCGTCGACGACCAGTCCATGGTGCGGGCGGGGTTCGCCGCGCTGCTCGCGGCGCAGAGCGACATCGACGTGGTGGGCGAGGCGCCGAACGGCAAGAAGGCGATCGAGCTCAGCCGCAGCGCTCACCCCGACGTGGTGCTGATGGACGTCCGCATGCCGGAGCTGGACGGACTCTCCGCCGCCCGCGCCCTGTTGGACCCGCCGCCCGGTGTGGTGCACCGGCCGAAGGTCCTGATGCTCACCACCTTCGACGTGGACGACTACGTGTACGAGGCGTTGCGCGCCGGAGCCTCCGGGTTCCTGCTCAAGGACGCGCCGCCCGCCGATCTCATCTCGGCGGTACGGGTGGTGGCGGCCGGTGACGCGCTGCTCGCGCCGTCGGTGACCCGCCGGCTGATCGCCGACTTCGCCAAGCAGCGGACCGCCCCGCGCCACCAGTCGCTGCGACTCGGTGGCCTGACGGAGCGTGAGACGGAGGTGCTCGCACTGATCGCGCGCGGCCTGTCCAACAAGGAGATCGCCGAACATCTGGTGCTCGCCGAGCAGACGGTGAAGACCCATGTCGGCCGGGTGCTCAGCAAGTTGGACCTGCGGGACCGGGCTCAGGCGGTGATCTTCGCCTATGAGTCGGGGCTGGTCACGCCGGGCGAGCAGTAGCCTCCGCCATCCGCTCGGACGCGGCCCGTTCCGACGCGGCTCGTTCCGCCGCGAGCCTCTGCGACACCGCCCGTTCCGTCACCCTGCCGGCGCCCGCGTACACGTCGATCTTGTAGTCCAGGACGGCGAGGGTGCCCTGGAGCTCCGCGATGCGGTCGCGGACGTCCCGCCGGGTCTGCTCCAGGAGTTCCTGCCGATCGGCGAAGGTGTGCTCGCCCGCGCGCACCAGTTCCGCGTAACGGACCATGTCCGCCACCGGCATCCCGGTCAGCCGCAGCTTGCCGACGAAGGCGAGCCAGTCCAGGTCGCGGTTGCGGTAGCGGCGCTGGCCCGTGTGGGAGCGGTCGATGTGCGGCATCAGGCCGATCCGCTCGTACCACCGGAGCGTGTAGGCGCTCAGGCCGGTGTGGGCGGCGACCTCGCTGATCGTGTAGTGGTCCTGGCCGTCCGGACTCGGATGCCCGGCCACCACCGAGGCGCAGACGTCCACGCCGTCGGCGGTGCGGGCCGGCGCCGCCCCGGCCTCCGTCACCGTCGCCCCGGCCTCCAGGACCGTCGTCCCGGTCTCCATCACCATCGCCCTGGTCTCCATCACCGTCATGGTCCTCACGCTAAAACCTTGGAGTGGACTCCAAGCAAGCGGATCCGGGGAAAATCGCGAGACGTCTCAGCCTGTGGTCACTACCGTCCGGGACATGAGCCTTGTACGCCGTGCCACGCCAGAGGATGCCGAGGAACTGATCAGACTGCGGCAGGTGATGATCGACTCGGTCTTCGCCGCCCGTTCCGGGGCCGAGTCCGACACCAGCTGGCACGCCGAGTCCCTGGTGACCCTGCGGCGCAGGCTGCGGGAGCCGGAGGGGGACTTCGCGGCGTTCGTCGTCGATCACCCGGAGCGGCCCGGCGGGCTCGCGGCGCTGGTGGTCGGGACGATCGAGTACCGGATCGGGCGGGTCGGCAACGCGCACGGCCGGGTCGGCCATGTGTTCAGCGTCGCCACCGACCCGGACCAGCGGCGCAAGGGGCATGCGCGGGCCTGCATGGAAGCGCTGCTCGACTGGTTCCGCGCGCGAGGTGCGGGCCAGGTGGACCTCAACGCCTCGGCCGAGGCGGAGCCGCTCTACGTGGCGCTCGGCTTCGTGCGCAAGCCCGACCCCTCGATGCGGCTGACCCTGTAGGGCGCATAGGCTCGGCCCCATGCGAAGCCTGGCGTTGATCGAGAACTGGCCGGTCCCCACCGCTGCCGCCGCCGTCGTCCGTGCGGACGGCACGCGGGTCGGGGCGCACGGCCCCACCGACCGGCGGTTCGCCCTCGCCTCGGTCACCAAGCTCCTCGCGTCGTACGCGGCCCTCGTCGCGTACGAGGAAGGGGCCGTCGAGCTCGACGAGCCGGCCGGGCCCGAGGGTTCGACGGTGCGGCATCTGCTCGCGCACACCAGCGGGCTCGCGTTCGACGAGCACCGGGCGACGTCGGAGCCGGGCACGCGGCGGCTCTACTCGAACGCCGGGTTCGAGGTGCTCGGCGACCACATCGCCAAGGCGACGGACATTCCCTTCGCGGAGTATCTGCGCCAGGCGGTCCTGGAGCCGCTGGGCATGACGTCCACCTCACTCGAAGGGGACCGGTCGCCCGCGAAGGACGGGGTGTCGACCGTCGACGACCTCGTGCGGTTCGCGGCGGAGGTGCAGGCGCCGCGGCTGCTCGACGTGCGGACCGTGGCGGCGGCGATGAGCGTGACGTACCCGGGGCTGAAGGGCGTCCTGCCGGGGTACGGGCACCAGAACCCCAACGACTGGGGGCTCGGGTTCGAGATCCGGGACGCCAAGTCGCCGCACTGGACAGGGAGTTCGTCCTCGCCTCGGACGTTCGGGCACTTCGGTCAGGCGGGCACGTTCCTGTGGGTCGACCCCGACGCGGGGGCCGCCTGCGTCGCCCTCACCGACCGGCCCTTCGGACCGTGGGCCGCCGAGGTGTGGCCGCCGTTCACCGACGCGGTGCTCGCCGAACTCCGCGGCTGAGCGCCCGCCCCGTACCCGTACCCGTATACGAGGAGCTGCTCCTCGTACCCCTGCGCGAGAAGCTGCGCCCCACCCCTACACCGCGTCCGTCATCTCCCAGAGCAGGAGTTCCGCGGCGTCCGCCGCCACCGCCTCCAGGCCTCGCTCCCCGGTGATCCGCGCCGAGTCCCCCGGGGCGAGGCGCTCGCCGGCCAGGTCCAGGGCGCCGCGCACCACATGCACGTACACGAACGGCGCGTCCGGGATGCCGAGCCGCTCCCCCGCCGCCGGCCTGCGGACATGGAGCAGCGCCCCCGCGCCGGGGACCGCGTAGGGCGTGGAGTCGGCGATGCCGCGGACCACCTCGTAGGACGGGTCGCCGCCCTGGGTGCGCGGGGCCAGCCACATCTGGACGAAGACGAGCGGCGCCGGGCCGTCGTTGCGCTCCACGTGGCGCACGCCGCCCGCGGCGGACAGGTGCTGCACGTCGCCGCGGCGCACCACCGACGCGTGGCCGGTGGAGTCGCGGTGGGTCAGCTCGCCCTCGGCCACCCACGTCACGATCTCCGTGTGGCTGTGCGGGTGTTCGTCGAAGCCGGAGCCGGGCGCGAGGCGCTCTTCGTTGCAGGCCAGGATCGCGCCGAAGCGGAGGTTGTCCGGGTCGTAGTGCGGCCCGAAGGAGAGGGCGTGGAAGGACTCGATGCCGGCCGCGGTCTCCCCGCCGCGGTACCGGTCCTCGGAGCGCCGTACGTCGATCACGCACCCCACGGTAGGCCCTCTCCGGCCCCCGCCACCGCATGTCCCCGCCCCGATGAGGCAGTCTTGTCCCGTGCCCGAACCTTCAGCGAACGAATCCCACCAGGAGTTCCCCCAGGAGTTCCGTCAGGAGCCGCACCGGGAGTCCGGTCAGGACGCCCGGCGTGCCCATGCCCACGCCGCGACGCTGAAGCGTCTGGAGAAGTCGTCCGGGAGTCTCGCGGCGCAGGCCATCGCGCGCATGGACGAGACGCTGTCCTGGTACCGGGCGATGCCGCCGGAGAACCGCTCCTGGATCGGTCTGGTCGCGCAGGCCGGTATCGCCGCGTTCACCGAGTGGTTCCGGCACCCGGACGCGCCCCAGGCCATCTCGACCGACGTCTTCGGGACCGCGCCGCGCGAGCTGACCAGGGCCATCACCCTGCGCCAGACCGTGGAGATGGTGCGCACCACGATCGAGGTGATGGAGTCCGCGATCGACGAGGTGGCGGCCCCCGGGGACGAGTCCGTGCTGCGCGAGGCGCTCCTCGTCTACGCACGTGAGATCGCCTTCGCCACCGCTCAGGTGTACGCACAGGCCGCCGAGGCACGCGGTGCCTGGGACGCCCGGCTCGAATCGCTTGTCGTCAACGCGGTGCTGTCCGGCGAGGCCGACGAGGGCGCCGTCTCCCGCGCCGCCGCCCTCGGCTGGAACTCCCCCGAACACGTCTGCGTGATCCTGGGGACCGCACCCGACGGCGACAGCGAGCTCACCGTCGAGGCCATCCGCCGCGCCGCCCGGCACGCGAAGCTGCAGGTCCTGACGGGTGTGCTCGGCGACCGCCTGGTCGTCATCGCGGGCGGCAACGACAACCCGCTGCACGTGGCGAAGTCCCTGATCGGGCCGTACGCGGCCGGGCCCGTGGTGGCCGGCCCGATCGTGCCGGACCTGCTCGCCGCGACCCGTTCCGCGCAGGCCGCGGCCGCCGGGCTCAAGGCCTGCGCCGCCTGGCAGGACGCGCCGCGCCCCGTCCTCGCGGACGATGTGCTGCCGGAGCGCGCGATGGCCGGGGATCCCGCGGCGCGCGACCAGCTGGTGGAGGAGATCTACAGACCGCTGGAGGAGGCGGGCTCCGCGCTCCTGGAGACGCTCAGCGTCTATCTGGAACAGGCGAGCAGCCTCGAAGGAGCGGCCCGGATGCTCTTCGTCCACCCCAACACCGTGCGCTACCGGCTCCGACGTGTGACTGACGTCACCGGCTGGTCGCCTTCCGATGTGCGCTCCGCGTTCACGCTGCGCATCGCGCTGATCCTGGGGCGGCTGGCCGACGGGGATCCCCAGTCGTAGGGTTTTGTCGGCCTCCTACAATTACCCCGGCTGTTCTTCGTCCCTGTCCCCACGGGCGGGCCCCACCGTCCACAAGAGAGAGTGTAAGAGTGCTCGTACTCGTCGCTCCCGGCCAAGGCGCTCAGACGCCCGGCTTCCTGACCCCCTGGCTCGACCTCCCCGGTGCTGCGGACCGCATCGCCGCCTGGTCCGACGCCATCGGGCTCGACCTCGCCCACTACGGCACCCAGGCCGACGCGGACGCGATCCGCGACACCGCCGTGGCCCAGCCGCTGCTGGTGGCCGCCGGTCTGCTCTCCGCCGCGGCACTCGGTGACATCACGCCCGGCGCCGTCGCCGGACACAGCGTCGGTGAGATCACCGCCGCCGCGTACACCGGTGTGCTCACCGACGACGCCGCCCTGAAGCTCGTGCGCAAGCGCGGCCTGGCCATGGCCGAGGCCGCCGCCGTCACCGAGACCGGTATGGCCGCGCTGCTCGGCGGCTCCCCCGAGGTCACCGTCCCGCACCTGGAGAAGCTGGGCCTGACCCCGGCGAACGTGAACGGCGCGGGCCAGATCGTGGCCGCGGGCACCCTGGAGCAGCTCGCCGCCCTCGCCGAGGACAAGCCCGAGGGCGTCCGCAAGGTCGTCCCCCTCAAGGTCGCGGGCGCGTTCCACACCGAGCACATGGCTCCCGCGGTGGCCCAGCTGGAGGAGGCCGCCAAGGGCCTCGACCTCGGCGACCCGCGGTTCCCGTACGTCTCGAACCGCGACGGCAAGGCGGTCGACGCCGGCGCCGACGTGATCACGCGCCTGGTCGGACAGGTCGCCAACCCGGTCCGCTGGGACCTGTGCATGGAGACCTTCAAGGAGATGGGCGTGACGGCGCTGATCGAGGTGTGCCCCGGCGGCACCCTGACCGGTCTCGCCAAGCGCGCGCTGCCGGGCGTCAAGACGCTCGCGGTGAAGACCCCCGATGACCTCGACGCGGCCCGCGAGCTCGTCGCCGAGCATTCCTAGCCGAGAGCGACAAGGAGCCGTAGCGCATGTCGAAGATCAAGGCCGGCCAGGGCCACCCGTACGCACGGATCATGGGTGTCGGCGGCTACCGTCCCACGCGCGTCGTGCCGAACGAGGTCATCCTCGAGACGATCGACTCGTCGGACGAGTGGATCCGTTCCCGCTCCGGCATCGCGACCCGCCACTGGGCCTCCGAGGAGGAGACCGTGGCCGCGATGTCCGTGGAGGCCTCCGGCAAGGCGATCGCCGACGCCGGCATCACGCCCGAGCAGATCGGCGCCGTGATCGTCTCCACCGTCTCGCACTTCAAGCAGACCCCGGCCATCGCGACCGAGATCGCGGACAAGATCGGCGCGGGCAGGCCCGCCGCGTTCGACATCTCCGCGGGCTGCGCCGGCTTCGGCTACGGCCTGACCCTCGCCAAGGGCATGGTCGTCGAGGGTTCCGCCGAGTACGTCCTGGTGATCGGCGTGGAGCGGCTCAGCGACCTCACCGACCTGAGCGACCGGGCGACGGCGTTCCTCTTCGGTGACGGCGCGGGTGCCGTGATCGTCGGCCCCGCCAAGGAGCCGAGGATCGGTCCGACGGTCTGGGGCTCGGAGGGCGACAAGGCCGGGACGATCAAGCAGACCGAGTCCTGGGAGGCGTACCGCAACGGCGCGCCCGACAAGTTCCCGGCCATCACGCAGGAGGGCCAGGCGGTCTTCCGCTGGGCCGTGTTCGAGATGGCGAAGGTCGCCCAGCAGGCGCTGGACGCGGCCGGAATCACCGCGGACGACCTGGATGTCTTCATTCCGCACCAGGCCAACGAGCGGATCATCGACTCGATGGTGAAGACTCTGAAACTGCCGGAACACGTCACGGTCGCCCGTGACGTGCGCACCACCGGCAACACCTCGGCCGCCTCGATCCCGCTCGCAATGGAGCGGCTCCTGGCGACCGGCGAGGCGAAGAGCGGCGACACCGCGCTCGTCATCGGCTTCGGGGCGGGTCTCGTGTACGCCGCCACGGTCGTTACCCTCCCCTAGGCACTCCGTCCGGACCATCCGGTCCGTACGGCTGTAAACCACCCTGCCGCTCCTGCGGCGGGCGCCACACCCTCTGGATACACAAGAAGGAGCGCCGACATGGCCGCCACTCAGGAAGAGATCGTCGCCGGTCTCGCGGAGATCGTGAACGAGATCGCCGGCATCCCGGTCGAGGACGTCCAGCTGGACAAGTCCTTCACCGACGACCTGGACGTCGACTCGCTGTCCATGGTCGAGGTCGTCGTCGCCGCCGAAGAGCGCTTCGACGTCAAGATCCCCGACGACGACGTCAAGAACCTCAAGACGGTCGGCGACGCGACCAAGTACATCCTCGAGCACCAGGCCTGACCAGGCCGTAGCTCAGTCGCCACCCGGCGGTGGCGCCGCTGATCCCCTCAACACCGTGGAGAATTTTCCTGTGAACTCGACCAATCGCACCGTGGTCGTCACCGGTATCGGCGCAACCACACCGCTGGGTGGCGACGCAGCGTCGACGTGGGAGGGCCTGCTCGCGGGCCGCTCCGGCGTCAGCGCGCTGGAGCAGGACTGGGCAGCCGAGCTGCCCGTCCGCATCGCCGGCCAGATCGCCGTCGAGCCCGGCGAGATCATCCCCCGCCCGCAGGCCCGCAAGCTGGACCGGTCGGCGCAGTTCGCGCTGATCGCGGCCAAGGAGGCCTGGGCGGACGCCGGCTTCACCGCGAAGGCGGGCGAGGACACCTCGGTGGACCCGCACCGTCTGGGCGCCGTCATCGCCTCCGGCATCGGCGGCGTGACCACGCTGCTCGACCAGTACGACGTGCTCAAGGAGAAGGGCGTACGCCGCGTCTCCCCGCACACCGTGCCGATGCTGATGCCCAACTCCCCGGCGGCCAACGTCGGCATCGAGCTGGGCGCCCACGCGGGCGTCCACACCCCGGTGTCGGCCTGCGCCTCGGGCGCGGAGGCCATCGGCTACGCGATCGAGATGATCCGCACCGGCCGCGCCGACGTCGTCGTCGCGGGCGGCACGGAGGCGGCGATCCACCCGCTGCCGATCGTCGCGTTCGGCAACATGATGGCGATGTCCAAGAACAACGACGACCCGCAGGGTGCCTCGCGCCCCTACGACGCGGACCGCAACGGCTTCGTGCTCGGCGAAGGTGCCGGCGTGGTCGTCCTGGAGTCGGAGGAGCACGCCAAGGCCCGCGGCGCCAAGATCTACGCGGAGGCCGTCGGTCAGGGCATCTCGGCCGACGCCCACCACATCACGCAGCCCGAGCCGTCCGGCAACGGCATCGCAGCGGCGCTGCAGAACCTGATCGACACGACCGACCTCAAGCCCGCCGAGATCGTGCACGTGAACGCGCACGCGACCTCGACGCCGCAGGGTGACGTCGCGGAGATCAAGGCGCTGCGCAAGGCGTTCGGCGACGACGTGGACCACATGGCGATCGCCAGCACCAAGTCGATGACGGGTCACCTGCTCGGTGGCGCGGGCGGCGTGGAGACCGTGGCCACGGTCCTCGCGCTCAAGCACCGCATGGCCCCGCCGACGATCAACATCGAGAACCTCGACCCCGAGGTCGACGCGGACGTCATCCGTGACGAGGCCCGTGCGCTGCCCGAGGGCAGGATCGCGGCGCTGAACGACTCGTTCGGCTTCGGCGGCCACAACGTCGTCCTGGCGTTCCGGACCGTCTGAGTCCACCCGCACGTACGCGAAGGGGCCCCACCACCCGGTGGGGCCCCTTCGCGTTGCCTGCCGGAAGGCGGGCGTCAACCACCTGTCAGACCATCTGTCAGACCACCTGGTGGAGCCATCGCACGGGCGCGCCCTCGCCCGCGTACCGGAAAGGCTCCAGCTCGTCGTCCCAGGGCTTGCCGAGGAGCTTGGCGAGCTCTCCCTCCAGATCGCTCTCGCCGCGCTGCGAGCGGGCGAGCGCGGCACGCAGCCGGTCCTCGGGGATCAGGATGTCGCCGTGGATGCCGGTGACCGCGTGGTAGATGCCGAGCTCGGGCGTGGCGCTGTACCGCTCGCCCTCGGCGCTCGCGCAGGGTTCGGCCGTGACCTCGAAGCGCAGCAGGTCCCACCCGCGCAGGGCGGAGGCGAGCTTGGACGCGGTGCCCACCGAGCCCTGCCAGGAGAATTCGGATCTCCAGGTGCCCGGCGCGGCGGGCTGCCTGATCCAGTCGAGGCTCACGCGCGCGCCGAGCACGCCCGCGACGGCCCACTCGACGTGTGGGCACAGCGCGCGCGGAGCGGAGTGCACGTACAGAACTCCACGTGTCGTCACCGGGACCTCCAGTGTGGGTCGAGGTTCGCCTTCCCCAGCGGCCTCGCGCCCGTGCCGAGCAGTTTTCCCAAATACTAGATAAACCTGGGAAAAGGGGACAGATGTGACGTGATGTAATTTAGCGGAACCACTGCAGCGGGGCGCCACCGGGTGGACACCCGCCCTGTCGCTGCCGTGACAGCGACAGGCCCGGCGGCTACGGGGCCGAGGCTACCGTGCGGCGGCGCAAGGAGTGTGACGTACCGTCGGTCCGAAGGCCAGGAAACGCCGACCATTCACCCGGCGGGGCGCAACCCCGGCCGCGCGCACGACGTCACGTTGAACGACCGAGGGGAGCAGGGATGCACAGTCGCAGGCGCCGCTCGCGTGCCGTGGTCGCGTTCGCGACCGCGGCCCTTCTGTGTGGCGGGGCGCTCACCGCGTGTGACGCGCAGGGCGGCAACTCGCCGGCGCCGGGTTCGCCCGGCCACGCCAAGCCCGCCCCCTCGCCCACCCCGGTCTGGGACACCTCGCCCCGTTCGGTGGCCGCCGTCGGCGACTCCATCACCCGTGGCTTCGACGCCTGCTCGGTGCTCTCCGACTGCCCCGAGGCGTCCTGGGCGACCGGCACCGACGCCGAGGTCGACAGCCTGGCGACCCGGCTGCTCGGGAAGGCGCGGGCCTCCTCGCACAGTTGGAACCACGCGAAGACCGGGGCGCGGATGGCGGATCTGACCCGGCAGGTCGAACAGGCCGCCGCCGAGCGGCCGGAGCTGGTCACGGTGATGACGGGCGCCAACGACGCCTGCCGTCACTCCGTCTCCTCGATGACGCCGGTCGCCGACTTCCGCGCCGACTTCGAGCGGGCGATGCGGGCCCTGCGCCGCGAACTGCCGAAGGCCCAGGTGTACGTGGCGTCGGTGCCGGACCTGAAGCGGCTCTGGTCGCAGGGGCGGACCAACCCGCTGGGCAAGCAGGTGTGGAAGCTGGGCATCTGCGCCTCGATGCTGTCCGACCCCGATGACCTGGACGCCAAGGCGACGCAGCGGCGGGCGAAGGTGCAGGATCGCGTGGTCGCGTACAACGACGTCCTGGAGGAGGTCTGCGACCAGGACCGGCGGTGCCGGTACGACGGCGGTGCGGTCTTCGACTACCGCTTCGACGGCGACCAGTTGAGCCACTGGGACTGGTTCCACCCGAGCAAGAACGGCCAGGCGAGGCTGGCCGAGATCGCCTACCGCAAGGTGACGGCGCGCAAGCCGGCGGCCTAGGCGAACCGTTGCCGTACGGGCGCGGCCCGGCCCGGCGTAGGGTCTCGATCATGCGCAGTGAACTCTTCGGGACGCTCCCCGACGGCACGCCCGTCCACCGCTGGACCCTGGAACGGAGCGGGGTGCGGGTGCGCGTCCTGACGTACGGCGGCATCGTGCAGTCGGCGGAGGTTCCGGGCGGATCCGGCGGGGCGGCACCGGTGCCGGTGGCGCTGGGGTTCGGGGACCTGGAGGGGTATCTGGCCCATCCGGGGCCCTACTTCGGGGCGCTGGTGGGGCGGTACGCGAACCGGATCGCGGGCGGCTCCTTCGCGCTCGACGGACGGACCTTCCGCCTCGCGCGCAACAACGGCCCCAACGCCCTGCACGGCGGCGAGCGCGGCTTCGACAAGCACGTCTGGGACGCGGAGCCCGCGGGCGGGCACGGGGTACGGCTCGCGCGGGTCTCCCCCGACGGCGAGGAGGGCTACCCCGGGCGCCTCGCGGTCTCGGCGACGTACACGCTGGACGAGGCGGGCGCGCTGCGGATCGCCTACGAGGCGACCACCGACGCCCCGACCGTCGTGAACCTCACCAACCACACGTACTGGAACCTGGCGGGCGCGCACGGCGGGAGCGACGCGCTCGGCCACGAGGTGCGGATCGCCGCGTCCCGGATCACCCCCACGGACGCCGACGGGATTCCGACCGGGGCGTACGAGGACGTGACGGGGACGCGGTACGACTTCCGCGAGACGGCGGGCGCCGGCCCCGGCTACGACCACAACTACGTCCTCGACAAGGGGGTCACGGCGGCGCCGGTCGAGGTGGCCGCGCTGCGCGACCCGGGCTCGGGCCGGGTCCTGACGGTCTCGACGACCGAGCCGGGGCTCCAGCTCTACACGGGCGACCACTTCGCGCCGGACCTGCCGTTCGCGCCCTGCGCGGGGATCGCGCTGGAGACGCAGCGCTTTCCCGACTCCCCGAACCGGGACGGGTTTCCCTCCACGGTGCTGCGGCCGGGCGAGGTGTTCGCCTCGGAGACGGTGTACGGGTTCTCCGTGACGTGAGGGTCATCCGGCGCGGGTTTTCTTCACGGGGTGGGACGCGGCGGTGCGGGTAAGTGTCCCAGCGGTGCTGCGGGCGGAGGCTTTTTTGCGCAGTTCCCCGCGCCCCTATCCCTCACTGTCCCTGACAACCTTCCTGTGGGCCGGTGGGGGGTGCTCGCGCAGTTCCCCGCACCCCTTACAACTTCCCTGCGGGTCAGTCGGGGTTGCTCGTCCCGTTCCCCGCGTCCGTTACGGGGCGTGGCCGTGGACGGCGCCGGAGGTGCCGTTTTAGGGGCGCGGGGAACTGCGCGACCAGCCCCCACCGGGCCGCACCCGGCAAAGCACCGATCCGCCCCCGCACCGATCCGCCCCCGCACCGGACCCTCCCCGCAACGGCCCGCGGCCCCCGCTCACGTAGAGGGTCGGGCGCGGATATAGGGAACCGCTCGGGAGATGTCCTCCGAGGCCACCGCCGGGTCCGCGCACGCCGCCCTGTAATGGTCAAGCACAACCTCCATCACCGGAAGCCCCGCGACCCCCGTCGCGAGGGCCACGTCCTTGACCGCGAGGTCGTTGGCGAAGTGCACGCCCTCCGCGAAGGCCCGGGCGACCGCACCACCGAGCGGCCCCGCCGCAAGCGCCTCCCGCGCCGTGCCCTCCGCGAGCCCCAGGGAGTCGGCGAGCTTCATGGCCTCCGCGACCAGGGCCACGCCACCCAAGACCGCCGTGTTCACGACGAGCTTGAGCGCGGCGCCGGAGCCGGGCGCGCCGGTGCGGGTGACCGGACCGAAGCGGGCCAGCACGTGCTCGACGGCGCCCGCGTCGCCGCCCGCGAGGACGCCGAGCCGCCCTTCGGCCGCCTTGTCCGTGCTGCCCATGACGGGGGCGTCGACGAGGGTGACGCCGGCCGGGACGCGGTCCGCCAACTCCCGTACCGTATCCGGCCCGACGGTCGACATCTCCACCCAGTACGAGCCGGCGCGCAGCGCGGGGAGGACCGCGTCGGCGACTTCGCGCACGGCGTCGGGGCCCGCGAGCATCGTGATGACGACGTCGGCGTCGCGTACGGCCTCGGCGGGGCTCGCGGCGGCCGTGGCCCCCGCTTCGACGAGGCGTTCCGCCTTCGCGGGGGTACGGTTCCAGACGGTCAACGGGTGCTCGGCCGCCAGGAGTTGGCGGGCCATCGGCTCGCCCATGTGACCGAGGCCGAGGAATGCGATCTTTTCCATGCGGTCGACGCTAGGCCCGGCTCCGTCATGCGACAAGCGAATGTCTAGCATGCGAGCCATGCCGAACCCGCATGCCACGCAGGGGCCCACCACCACACCCTCGGACCCCTCACTCCCGAACCTGTCACCCCCCGAACTGTCGACCGTCTGGCTCCGCACGTTCCTCGACGTGGCCCGGCACGGCTCCTTCACGGTGGCCGGGCGGGAGCTGGGGTGGACGCAGTCCGCGGTGTCGCGGCAGATCTCCGCGCTGGAGGCGGCGCTGGGCGGGGCGCCGCTCTTCGACCGGTTGCCGCGCGGGGTGCGGCCGACCGCGCAGGGCCGGGCCCTGCTTCCGCACGCGCGGGACATCCTGGCCCGACTGAGCATCGTGGGGCGGGAGTTGGCGGCCCTGCGGGACGCGTCGGGCGGGCCGCTGCGGGTCGGGGCGTTCGCGACGGCGGACGCGGGGCTGGTGCCGCGGGCCATCGCCGGGTTCCGGGCCCGCCACCCGGGCGTGGTCCTGACCCGCGAGGAGGGCCTGACGCCCGCCCTCCTGGCCCGCCTGGCGGAGGGCGAACTCGACCTGGCGGTGGTGTCGTCGACGGGCGGCGCGCGGCCCGGCGAGGCGTACGACCTGCACCACCTGCTCGACGAGGAACTGTACGTCGCCCTGCCCGCGGGCCACGCGCTGACGGCCGAGCCGGAAGTGACCCTGCCCCAACTCGCCGCCGAGGACTGGGTGTCGGGCACCCGCAACGGTGAGCGCGCCCTCCTCGCCCCGGCCCTCCGCCACGGCTTCCGCCCGCGCGTGGCCCACGTCGTCGCGGAGTGGACGGCCAAACAGGGCTACGTCGCGGCAGGCCTCGGCGTGACCCTCGTCCCCGCACTCGCGGCGGAGGGCATACGAC
The DNA here is from genome assembly GCF_055591085.1 of Streptomyces sp. NPDC041713. NCBI lineage: Bacteria > Bacillati > Actinomycetota > Actinomycetes > Kitasatosporales > Streptomycetaceae > Streptomyces > Streptomyces sp. NPDC041713. Next base: position 325,534 of record NZ_JBVIZY010000001.1, on the reverse strand, counting down.
CGGACATCACCCTGGTACCCGTACGGGACGAGGGCCTCCCCGCCCGCACGGTGTACGCGGCAACCCCCCGAACCCTGACACCCACCCCCGCGACGACCCCGTTCCTGGCGGCGCTGCGCGTGGCGGCGGGAGGGGTGGGCTGAGCGGGCCGCGCTCAGGCGATCCAGCGGCGCGGGTGCGGGAGGTGGTGGGCCGCGGGGAGGGCGGGGGCGTCGCCGGGGTGCCCCGGCCTGAGCGTCAACTCCGGTGCGGGGAGGGCGCGTCCGGTGCTCTTCAGCCCTGCTGCGGCAGCTGTTGGGTCGCGCAGTGGATGCCGCCGCCGCCCTCGCCCAGTGCGTCCACCGGGACCTGGACGACCCGCCGCCCCGGGTAGAGGTCCCGCACGGTCGACGCCGCCGCGTCGTCCGCCTTCCTGTCGCCGAAGCGGGGCATGATCACGGCGCCGTTGGCCACGTAGTAGTTCACGTAGGTCGCGAGGAAGTCGTTGCCACGGCGGCCGATGTCGGACGGCTCCGGCAGGGCGACGATGTCGAGGCGCTTGCCCCGGGCGTCCTTCGCCGCGCCCAGGGCTTCGCGCGCCTGGGCGTACGCCTTCGTCCAGACGTCCTCGGGCGCCGCCGGGCTCGGCGTGCTCATGAGGACCACGCCGGGTTCGGTGAAGCGGGCCAGCGCGTCGATGTGGCAGTCCGTGATGTCCTCGCCCCGGACGCCGTCCACCCAGAGGACTTCGGTGGCGCCGAAGAGTCCCCTCAGTTCGCGCTCGATGTCGGCGCGGGACTTTCCGGGGTTGCGGTTCTCGTTGACCAGCGAGCTCTCGGTCGCGAGCAGCGTGCCGGCGCCGTCGACCTCGATCGCGCCGCCCTCCCCGACGAGGGGCGCCTCGATCCTGGCGATGTGCCGGTCCGCGAGGATCTCGCGCGCGACCTTTCCGTCGCGGCCGTGCTCTTGTTTGTCGCCCCAGCCGTTGAAGTTGAGGTCGACGCCCGCGATGCCGTCCGGGCCGAGGACGAAGCTCGGTCCGGTGTCCCGCATCCACAGGTCGTCCACCGGGACCGGCACGACCGTCACGCCCGAGCCGCAGGCGCGCCGGGCCGCAGCCACGTCCCGCCCGTTCGCCAGCAGGGTCACCGGCTCGAACTCGGCGATCGTCCGGGCGATCCGCGCGATGTCCTCGCGGACGGCGTGCACGTCCGTGCTCCAGATGCGGCGGGTCGGCCAGGACATGTACGTCAGCTCGTGCGGCGCCGACTCCTCGGGCATGCGTCGGTCGCCGCCGGGGGTCGCGGCGGCCGGCCCGGCCCGGTCCCTCCTGCCCCGCCCGCCGGTACGGCCGCTCTCGCCGCCGCCCCCGCCCCCGCAGGCGCTCAGCGTCGCGCCGAGGGCGGCGAGGCCCCCGATCCCCACGGCCCGGCGCCTGGACATCCGCGTGAACGCGAAGGACATGATCGATCCCCTTGACTAACCTTGGCTGACCTTGACTGTGGCTGACCTTGGCTGACCTTGACTGAAAATTCGGTCAGTACGAGCGTAAGGCATGATCGGGCATCGGACACGTCGACCGTCTTCCTCAGGCGGTTTCCTCAGGCAGTGGAGTACGCGATGCCGGACAGGCCCACCCAGATCCTCGAAGCCGCCGCCCGGCTCATCGCGCGGCGTGGCGTGCGCGGGCTGCGGGTGGAGGAGGTGTCCGCCGAGGCCGGCGTCTCGACCGCGCTGATCTATTACCACTTCAAGGACCGTGCGGGGCTGCTCCGCCGCACGCTGGAGTTCATCGGCCGCCGCGCCGTCCGCTACACCGACCCGGCCCTCGACGCCGCCCCGGACCACGACCCCCGCGCCCAGCTCACCGACCTGCTGCTCCTGGAGCTCCAGGACACCCCCCGCGTACGGGAGAACAGCGCGGCGTGGGGCGAGTTGCGTGCCACCGCCGTCTTCGACCCGGACCTGCGCGAGCAGCTGGCCACCGCCACCCGGGAGTGGGCCGAGGACCTGGCGCACCTCGTACGGCGGGCCGAGGCCGCCGGGCAGGCCCGTGCCGGGGTCGACGCGGAGGCCGCGGCCGAGCGGCTCACCGCGCTGGTCGAGGGGTTGAGCGAGCGGTGGCTGAGCGAGTCGCTGCCGCTCGACCGGGCCCACGAGTTGCTGCGCGGCGCGGTCGACGTGGAGTTGGGGCGTCCGCGCCCTGAGCGGTAGGGGGATCCATGAGTACGGGCAAGATGCACGCCGACGAGGCCGACATCGACGAGGCGCTGGTGCGGCGGCTGGTGAGGGCGCAGTTCCCCGCGTGGGGCGGGCTCGACGTGGCGCGCGTGGACTCCGCGGGGACGTCCAACGCGATGTACCGGCTGGGTGCGGACATGGTGGTGCGGCTGCCGCGGGTCGCGGGTGCCGCGCGGGACGTGGAGCGGGAGCAGGTTTGGCTGCCCCGGCTCGCGCCCGCGCTGCCGGTCGCGATTCCCGTACCGCTGGGGAAGGGGCGGCCGGGCGAGGGGTACCCGTATCCGTGGTCCGTCTTCCGGTGGCTGGAGGGTGAGACGCCCGATCCGGACCGGGAGCTCGCCGAGCCGGTGCTGTTCGGTAAGGACGTGGCGGAGTTCGTGACCGCGCTGCGCGCGGTGGACCCGGCCGGGGCGCCCGCGGCCTACCGGAGCGACCCGATGGCGGAGCGCGACGACGAGACGCGCGCGGTGCTCGCCGCGCTGGGCGACGCCGTGGACGGGCCCGCCGCGGCGGCGGTGTGGCAGGCCGCGCTCGACGCCCCGGCGTGGCCGGGTCCGCCCGTGTGGGTGCACGGCGATCTGCAGCCGGGCAACATCCTCGTCGAGCGGGGCCGGCTCGGCGCGGTCATCGATTTCGGGTGCATGGGTACGGGCGATCCGGCCGTCGACCTGATCTCCGCGTGGTACCTGATGAACGCCGAGGCCCGGGAGGCCTTCCGCACCGCGCTCGGCCGGGCGGCGGACGACGCGATGTGGGCGCGGGGGCGGGGCTGGGCCCTGACGATCGCCCTCATGGAACTGTCGTACTACCGCCGGACGAACCCGGTGATGGCCCGCATCGCGCGTGGCGTGGTCGCACGGCTGACGGGGCGGGGGGCTGGGTAGCCGACCGGAGGCGTGGGGGGCTTTGACGGCTCCGTCGGTGCTGACGTTGCTGACGGCTCCGTGGGCTCACGGGCCGGGGCGCTGGATGCCGCCGGCCCCACGCCGCATCGCGCGCCGCGGGATCGCGCGGCTGACGGGACGGGCGGCCGGGGAGCCGCCCGCAGGCTCCGTCGGCCCTGGCGGCTCGGATGGCTCCGCTGGTTCACGGGTCGTGGCGATGGGCGCCGCCAGCCACACGCCGCATCGCGCTCCGCGTCATCGCGCGGCTGACCGAACGGGTGGCCGGGTGGCCGACCGCAGGCGCCGGCGGTCCTGACGGCTCGGATGGCTCCGTCGGCTCTGACGGCTCCCGGGCCGTGGGCGCTGAGCACCGCCAACACGGTCGACGCACCCGGCCGACGCCGCCGTCAGCTCACCAGCAGATGCGCCGCCAGGCCCGCGGCGCGTTGTCGCGCGGCTGACGGAACGGGCGGCCGGGCAGGCGCCGTCGGCTCAGACGACGCAGTCGTCGGCTCGGACGAGACAGTGGTCGGCACTGACGGCTCACGGACCGTGGGCGTTGGGCGCCGCCGGCCCCGCGCCGCGTCACCGCGCGGCCGACCGAGCGAGTAGCCCCGGGTAGCCGCCCGCAGGCGCCGTCGGCTCTGACGGCTCCTACGCCCCGGGGCTTAGGCCTTGGGCGCCGCCAACACCGTCCAGCCACCCGGCCGTTGGCGCCGTCAACTCGCCGACAGATGCGTAGCCGGCCCCGCGGGCATCGCGCCCCGTAACCGCGCGGCTGACCGAGCAAGTAGCCCCGGGTAGCTGTCCGCTGGTGCCGTCAGCGTTGGCGGCTCCGTCGTTCACGAGTCGTGGGCAATGGGCGCCGCCAGCCACACGCCGCATCGCGCGCCGCGTCATCGCGCGGCTGACCCAACGGGTGGCCGGGTAGCCGACCGCAGGCGCCGTCGGCGCTGGCCGGCCCCGACGGCCCCGGTTCATAGGCGCCGGACGCCGTCGCCGCCAACACGCTGCGGCACGCCGGGGGGCTGCCCGCACCGTCCACGCGCCCCTCCCCCCTCAGCTCACCAGCAGATGCGCCGCCAACCCCGCGATCAGCGCGCTCGACGTGAGTGCCGTCAGGAGGCGGCCCCTGCGGCCGGTCAGGGCGTGGCCCAGCAGCGCGCCGCCGCTCGCGAGCAGGAGCTGCCAGCTTGCCGACGCCGTGAAAGCGGCCAGCGCGAACGCCGCCTGGTCCAGGTGTGTCAGCGAAGCCGTCGCCCGGCTGCCCAGGACCAGCGCGGCGAAGTAGACGACCGTGGCGGGGTTCAGGAGCGTCAGACCGAGCAGGGCGCCGTACGCGCGGGCGGGGCCGAGGGGCGTGCCGGGCCCGGCGGCGACGTCGTCGTGTGCGCGGTAGCGGCGGACCGCCTGCACCGCGCCCCACGTCGCCAAGATCACGAGCACCAGGACCGAAGCCCCGCGCAGCGGCGTCAGGACCGGCTCGACCACACCGGTCAGCGAGGCGCCGCCGACCGCGGCGACGAGCGCGTAGAGGCCGTCGGCGGTCGCGACGCCGAGGGCGGCGCAGGCGCCGGTGCGCAGGGTCGTGCGTGCGGTGAGGGCCACGAGGTAGGTCCCGACGGCGCCGACCGGCATGGCGATGCCGTACCCGGCGAGGAACCCCGCGACCAGGACCGCGCTCACGCGTGTGCGCGCATCGGCCTCCGCGATCGGCCGGCCTGCTGCTGCGCCGGCGCCGGACGGGCGGCGGGGACGGCGACGGGCAGCGGGGCGGTGGTGGCCGGGAACGAGTGCATGGGCCGAGCGTCCCGTCAGCCGGGCGCGCCCGGCAACCGATTTACGCGGCGGGGTCCTGCGCCAGTCCCCCCGCGTGCCCCGCCCGGCAACCCGAATTACGCGGCGGAGCCCCGCGCCAGCCCCGCCGCGTGCCCCGCCCGGCAACCCGAATTACGCGGCGGGGTCCCGCGCCAGTCCCGCCGCGTACCCCGCCCGGCAACCCGAATTACGCGGCGAGGTCCCGCGCCAGTCCCGCCGCGCACCCCGCCCGGCACCCCGAATTACGCGGCGGCGTCCCGCGCCAGTCCCGCCGCGTACCGTCCCAGGACCTCCCGTGCCGACTCCGGCGTCTGGTGGCCCACCAAGGCCTGGGCGGTGAGGCCCTCCGTCAGGGCCAGCAGGGTGGCGGCCTCGGTGGACGGGGCGAGGCGGGGGGACAGTTCGCCCGTGTCCTGGCCGTAGCCGATCAGCCAGACCAGGAGGTCGTGCAGCTTTCCGTACGTCTCGCGCAGCACCGCCGCCAGCGGCTCGCTCACCGTCGCGTGGGCGACGAAGGCGCCCCAGACCTGCGCCTCCGTCCGGTCCTCCGGGTCGACGAGGGCGAGGGCGGAGAGCGTGCGGTCCAGGAGGGTCAGGGCGGACCGCGGGGTGCCGGACGCCTCGACGCGCGCCTTCGCCCGGTCGCCGACGCGCTGGGAGAGGCCCTCCAGGGCGAATAGCAGCATCTCGTCCTTGGTGCGGAAGCAGCGCTGCACCGCACCCATCGACACCTCCGCCTCGGCCGCGACGTCGCGGAGGCTCACGGACTCCATCCCGGAGCGGGCGATCAGGGCGCAGACCGCCTCGGCGATGAGGCCCCGGCGGTTGTCGTAATCGACCTGTCTGGGCACGGGCGGGGGCTCCTTCCGGGAGCACGGGACGAAGGGGTGCAGGGGCGTCGGGGCGTCGGGGGGAGGCACGTGGTTCCGGTGCGGTTCTTCGATGCGGTTTTTCGATTCGACTTTCCGATTCGACTTTTCGATGCGGTTGCATCATATCCCGCTCGGATGCATGATCTGATGCGACCGCATCGGAACGATCGGCGCGCCGCGCGAAAGGCAGGCGCCGCCCTCAGGGAGACACGCACATGGCACCGCAGACACCACAGACTCCACAGACACCGCAGACACCCCAGACACCGCAGACCGGGCCGGTCCCGGTCCGGCAGGCCCCCGACGGCAAGAAGAGCGGCACATCCTCCGTGGGACCGCTGGCCCTCTTCGGGTTCATCCTGCTCGTCCAGGGCTTCGGCTCCGCGATCACGGAGTCCGGATGGGACACCGCCTTCGGTGTCTCCGCCGTGCTGCGCGGCGCAGGGGCCCCGGAGTGGACCGACCTGGTGGTCGGGGCGCTCGGCTGCGCCCTGCTCGCCGCGGCGGCACGCGTCCGGATGCTGCGCCGGGCGCCGTAGCGCTCGCCCCACGCGCCCCGCGATACTTCCGCCACCTCATCACTTACGGAAGGACTCGCGTGCACATACGACTTGGTGCCCTCGGCGTCGCCGCTCTGCTCGCCGGGCTCGGGCTCGGGCTGCCGGCGTCCGCCTCCGCCGCGTCCCCGGCCCCCGGCCGCCCCGCCGCCGACCACACCGCCCCCGACCGCACCGCCCCCACCACCGAAGAGGCCCGCCTCGACCGTGCCGCTCCGCAGGAGATCCTGCGGCGCAGCGGGTTCGACTCCGTGGCGCCCGCGTTGGAGCGCGCGCTCGGGACCGCCCGCTCCTACGACCAGGCGCGGCGGCTCGTCGTGCGCGAAGGCGCGGCGCTGTGGCGGCGTGCCGTCGACCGGGCGCAGGGGCGCGGGCCCGCCGGGAGGCGGGACGCGATCAGCCGGGACGACGACCGGCCGTTGTACTGGGCGCGGCTCGGGATGACGCGGGAGCTACGCGGATGGGAGCCCACCCGGTTCACGCTCACCGCACGCCAACGCGCCGCGCTCATAGGCGCGTTGGAGCGGTCATCGCGGGGGCAGGACACCGTCTCGTACCGCGGCGGGAAGCACGTCAAGCGCATCCTCGTCACCGGCTTCGACCCGTTCACCCTCGACCGGGACGTCCGCATCAGCAACCCCTCGGGCGCCACCGCGCTCGCCCTGGACGGCACCACGATCCGCACCGCCGACGGGCCCGCCCGCATCGAGGCGATGACATTCCCCGTGCGCTGGCAGGACTTCGCCGACGGCGCCGTCGAGCGGGCGCTGCGGCCCCACCTGCCGCACGTCGACCTTTTCACCACCATCAGCCAGGGACGCGTCGGCAAGTTTGACGTCGAGCGGACCAACGGCGCCTGGCGCGGCGGCTTCCCCGACAACGACAACCTGTCGCGCACCGAGACCGTCCCGGTCACCGATCCCGCCACGCAGCCCCAGTGGACGTCGACGACCCTCCCGTACAAGGCGATCACGGAGGCGCGCACCGGGCGCTTCCCCGTGTACGACAACACGTCGGTGACCGAGATCCCTGCGGGCGGCACCGCGCCCGTGGTCCGGCCCGACGGGCCCACCGAGGGGTCGACGGCGCGCGAGGGCGGCGGCGGGAACTACCTGTCGAACGAGATCGCCTACCGCGCGACGCTGCTGCGCGACCGGCTCGGGCTGCACGACCGGCTGCCGGGCGGCCATGTGCACACGCCCGTCCTGCAGTTCGGCGCGGGCAACACCGACCCGGCGACGGGTGAGGTCACCGATCCCGAGTTCGTGCGGAACCGGCTCGACATCATCGCTCAGGTGCGGGAGATCCTCCGGGTGGCCGCGTCGTCGTCCTGATCCGCACCCGGTGTGCGACCGCCGCCGTCGCCGTCCGTGTTGTCCTCGCCCAGCAGGTCCCGTGCCATCAGCGTCGCGCCCGCGACCGCGCCCGGCATCAGGAACACCGCGACGAACGGCACCAGGAAGGCGACGGCGAGCGGCGCCCCGAACCCCCAGGCGAGCGTCTTGCGGGCGCGCAACAGCCGCAGCCGCTCGCGCAGTTCGACGCCGCGGCGCTGCAGGGCGACCGCCGTGAGCTCCTCGACCAGGAAGAACCCCGTCACACAGAAGCCGATCACCGGGACCACCGTCTGGCCCGCGACCGGGATGAAGCCGAGCGCGAAGAGCAGCACGCCCCACAGCGCCGCGCGCACCACGATGCGCAGGCTGTCCCGCGCGGAGATCCACAGGTCGCGCCAGAGCGGCAGCCCCGACTCGGGGGCGTGGCCGGACTCGGCGATGTCGACCTTCTCGGACAGCGACTCGTAGAAGGGCTGGCCGATCAGGAGCGTCATCGCGGTGAAGGTGAGGACGGAGAGCAGCAGCGCGAGGGCGAAGAGCAGGCCGGTCAGGAAGCCGCGGAAGAGGCCGGCCCACGGTGAGGACCAGTCGTCGGCGAAGGGCGTGGCCCAGCCGACGAGGTCGGCGCCCCACAGGGCGAGCGCGACCAGCGCGGCCGCGTAGAGGAGGAGGGTGATGAGGCCGGGCAGCAGCCCCCACCCGTACTGCCTGCCGTGCTGGGCGACCCAGCGCTGCCCCTTGACCAAGTAGCCGAAACCCACACCCAGATCGCGCATGCGGCACACCTTAGCCGCAGGTGGGCGGGGGTCTGTGCGGGGCGGGTGACCGTCCTGTCACGGCCGGGGCACAGAGCCGGTCGCGGTGGTGGGAAATACCCGGCGGGGTGGGCGGGTTGATCATGCCGACGAAGTCCCGACCCACCCCGGAGGCCGTTCCGCATGACCCGTGAAGTGCGTGTGCAGGGCACCGTCGCCGACGGATACGAGGCCGTGCGCGAGGAGTTCACCGCCGTCCTCGCCACCCAGGAGCCGCGCTACGCGGGTCAGCTGGCCGCGTACGTCGCGGGGCGCCGGGTCGTCGACCTGTGGGTGGGCCCGGACACCGACGGCGACTCGCTGTACGGGGTGTACTCCTCCACCAAGGGCGCGGCGCACCTCGTCGTCGCCCTGCTCGTGCAGGACGGCACGCTGGACCTGGACCGCGCGGTCGCCGACTACTGGCCGGAGTTCGCCGCCCACGGCAAGGGGGGCGTCACCCTGCGCGACCTGCTCGCGCACCGGGCGGGCGTGGTGGGCGCCGACTCCGGCTTCTCCCCCGGGGAGCTCGCCGACGACCGGGTGATCGCCGAGCGGCTCGCGGCGCAGCGCCCGTACTGGCGGCCCGGCACCGCCTTCGGCTACCACGCCCTGTCCATCGGGGCGCTCAGCGGCGAGGTGGTGTTCCGCGCCACCGGCCGGACCCTCCAGGAGCTGTACGAGGAGCGGGTGCGCGCGCCGTACGGCCTGGACTTCTTCCTCGGCCTGCCCGAGGGGCACGAGGGGCGGTTCCGCTCCGTGCTGCCGATGAACCCGACGCCCGAGCAGCGGGAGGTTCTGGCTGCTTCGGAGACCGGGCCGCGGAGCCTGTCCGCCATCGCCTTCAACCGCAACGGGGCCGAGCCCACCGACCTCCAGTCGCTGCCCAACTCCCGTGCGGTGCGCGCCAAGGGGCCTGCCTCGGTCGGCGGTGTGGCCTCGGCGCGCGGTCTCGCCGGGATGTACGCGGCGGCGGTGACCGGCGTCGAGGGGCGCGCGGCGCTCCTGACGGCGGACACGGTCGCGGAGTTCGGTCAGGTGCAGTCGGTCGGGTACGACCTGGTGTCGCGGGCGCACAAGGTCTTCGCGGTCGGCTTCCAGGCCACGTCCGACGTGCTGTTCCCGTTCCTGGGCGCGGGCTCCATCGGGCACAGCGGCGCGGGCGGCTCGCAGGCGTTCGCCGATCCGGGCAGCGGGCTCGCCTACGGGTACACGCGGCGGCGGTTCGCCTTCCCCGGCGGCTCCGCGCCCGAGAACGAGCGGCTGGCGCGGGTCGTGCACGAGGCGGCGCTCGCCACGGCCTGAGCCGGCAGGCGCGACCACGACGGAGGGCCGCACCCCGGGCTTCGGGGTGCGGCCCTCCGTCGTACGGCGAGCGGGGTCAGGCGACCGCGAGCTCGACCTTGATGTTGCCGCGCGTGGCGTTCGAGTAGGGGCACACCTGGTGCGCCTTCTCGACCAGGGACTGCGCGGTGGCCGCGTCCACGTTCGGGATGGAGGCGGTGATCGCGACCTCCAGGCCGAAGCCGCCGGCCTCGTTCTGGCCGATGCCGACCTTGGCGGTCACGGTCGAGCCGGAGATGTCGGCGTTCTCCTTGCGGGCGACCACGCCGAGGGCGCCCTGGAAGCAGGCGCTGTAGCCGGCCGCGAAGAGCTGCTCGGGGTTGGTGCCCGCGCCGCTGCCGCCCATCTCCTTCGGCGGGTTCACGACGACGTCGAGCTTGCCGTCGTCGCTGGCCACACGGCCGTCGCGGCCGTTCTCCGCGGTGGCCACGGCGGTGTACTTGACGTCGATCTTCTGGATGGACATAAGGGTCTGTTCCTCCTGAGATGTGACGTGGTGCGCGCCCACAACCACGGTTTGTGGAATCAGGTTATCGGATGCCGGAAGAGCCTCGGCGGACCCGAGGCGGTCTCAGCCGGTCTCAGCCGAGCGTGACGATCATCTTTCCGGTGTTCTCGCCGCGGAGCATGCCGAGGAAGGCCTCCACGCCGTTCTCGACTCCCTCGACGACCGTCTCGCGGTACTTGAGCTCGCCGGAGCGGATCCAGCCGCCCACCTCGCGCACGAACTGCGGCTGCAGGTCGTTGTGGTCCTGCACGAGCATGCCCTGCAGACGCAGGCGCTTGCCGATGACCAGGGCGAGGTTGCGCGGGGCCGGGGTCGGCTCGGTGTCGTTGTAACCGGCGATCATGCCGCAGATGGTGGCGCGGCCGTGCACGTTCATCCGGCTGATGGCGGCTTCCAGGTGCTCGCCGCCGACGTTGTCGAAGTACACGTCGATCCCGTCGGGAGCGGCGTCCTTGAGCTGCTCGGCGACCGGCTTGGGGTCCTTGTAGTTGAAGGCGGCGTCGAAGCCGTACTCCTCGATCAGGAGCTTGACCTTGTCGTCCGAGCCCGCCGAGCCGACGACGCGCGAGGCGCCCTTCAGCCGGGCGATCTGGCCGACCTGGCCGCCCACGGCGCCGGCCGCGCCGGAGACGAAGACCGCGTCGCCCTCCTTGAAGGAGGCGACCTCCAGGAGGCCCGCGTACGCCGTCAGGCCCGTCATGCCGAGCACGCCGAGGTAGGCGGAGAGCGGCGCGGCCTGCGGGTCGACCTTCGTGGCGTGCTGGGCGGGCACGGAGGCGTACTCGCGCCAGCCCGCGAAGTGCAGGACGTGGTCGCCCACCGCGTAACCCTCGGCGTTCGAGGCGACGACCTCGCCGACCGCGCCGCCCTCCATGGGGCGGTCGAGCTGGAACGGCGGGACGTACGACTTCACGTCGTTCATCCGGCCCCGCATGTACGGGTCCACGGAGAAGTGCAGGTTGCGCACCAGGACGCGGCCCTCGGCCGGGGCCTCCACGGGGGCCTCGCGCAGCGCGAAGTCCTCCGGCACGGGCCAGCCGTCGGGGCGGCGCACGAGGTGCCACTCACGGCTGACCGAGGGGAGCTGGCGCTGTTCGGGGGTGACGGACATGAGGGGGTGTCCTCCTACTGCCTACTGCCTTCGGGGCATGCGGCGTACGGCGTGCGGAAATGCTTCAGGTTGTGAAACAACCATGCTCCTGAATATTTCATGATGTCAAGCAACCGGGTAGCCTGGTCGTCATGGCCACCCGCAGCGCACGTGCCCGCACGCCCCGCGCCGATCCGCTGACGCTCGAAGTCGTCGAGCTGATCGGCTCGGTCGTGGCGCGCTACCACGAGGAGTACGAGGAGGCTGCCGCCGGGCACGCGTTGACCGGGGCGCAGGCCCGCGTACTGGGTCTGCTCTCCCTCGAACCGATGCCCATGCGTCGCATCGCGCAGAAATTGAAGTGCGAGCCGTCGAACATCACGGGGATCGTCGACCGGCTCGAGGCGCGCGGCCTCGTCGAGCGGCGGCCGGACGCGGGCGATCGGCGGGTGAAGCTGGCGGCGCCGACGGATGAGGGGGTCGCCGTTGCCCGCAGTCTGCGGGAGTCGCTGGATTTTGCGCGGGAGCCGTTGGCTGAGTTGTCGCGTGAGGAGCGGGTGGTTTTGCGGGGGCTTTTGCGGAGGATGGTCGGGGGCTCCGCTGGTTGAGCGGGGGCTCTGCGGGTTGTGTGTGGTTGCTTGCGCAGTTCCCCGCGCCCCTGAGGGGGCTCGCCTCTCGGGTTCCCTGCGGATCGCGTGTGGTTGTTCGCGCAGTTCCCCGCGCCCCTGAGGGGGGCTGGTCTTTCGGGGCCTCTGCCGGTCGCGTGTGGTTGCTCGCGCCGTTCCCCGCGCCCCTGGGGGGCTGGCCTGGTGTCTCGTCTGCGGGCTGTGTGTGGTTGCTTGCGCAGTTCCCCGCGCCCCCCGGGGGGGGCTGGTCTCTCGGGTTCTCTGCGGGTTGCGTGTAGTTGCTCGCGCAGTTCCCCGCGCCCCTTAGGGGCTTGCCCCTCGGGGCCTCTGCCGGTTGTGTGTGGTTGCTCGCGTCGTTCCTCGCGCCCCTTAGGGGGCTTGCCCGCACCGGGTTACGTGCACCACCACAGGAAGCGGTCGCAGGTTTTTGTGGGGGTGGGGGTTGGGGGGTGGGGTGGGGTGGGGCGGGATGTTTCGGCCGGGGTGGGGGGTGGGTCGGTGGGGGAGGGCTCGGGGGGTGGGGGCTTTGCGGTGTTGTTCGGGTTGGTCGTGTCGGCCTTGTCCTCGTGGGGGGTCTTGCCCTCCTCCTCTCGCTCCTTCCGCTCCTTCTTGGGCTTTCGCGTCGCCTTCTCCGTTGTTGGGCCCGACGGGTCCGGCGTCACGTCCGACGCGTCCTGCGCCGTCGTGCCGCCCGCGGCAGGGCCTGTGGGGTCCGGCGGCGAGGTCTCCGTCGTCCCGGCCTCCGGCGCCGACGCCGTCGCCGGGTCCTCCGACGCGCCCTCCGTGCCCAGCTCCGCGAGGCTCAGGCCGCCCGCCGCGAGTGCCAGGCCCGCGGTGATGAAGAGGACCTTGCGGCGCCTGCGCCGGTGCGCCCTGCGGCTGCGCTCCTTGCGGCGGCCGCGTGTGCGCGGGGACGACTCCTCGTACCCCTCCTCGTACGCGTCCGGCTCCCGCGGCGACACCGCGACGGACCGCGCATACTCCCGGCACGCTTCGGCCGGGGTGCCGCACCCCGGGCAGGCGAGGGCGCCGTTGAGGTGCCTGCGGCACGGGTGGCAGTAGTCCATGAGGCATGGAGGCTAGGTGCCGCGTCGGCGCGAGCGGAAGCCGACGCTGTGAAAGTTGTGTGCTGAATCGAACAGTCCGGCCTCAGGACCGGCCCAGCAGGCCCCTCAAACGGCGGGCCCGCAGCACCAGTTCCAGTTCGAATCGGCGATCCGGGTCGTCAATCTCGTCACCCCAGAGTTCCCTGATCTGGCGGAGGCGGTAGCGGACGGTCTGGGGGTGGACGCCCAGTCGCGCGGCCACCTCCGGGGCGCCGCCGCGCGTCTCCAGCCAGGCCAGGAGCGTCTCGGCGAGGCGGCGGCCGTGGGCGGGGCCGCAGTGGTCGAGCGGGGCCAGACAGCGGCGGGTCAGATCCTCGATGAGCTCCTCGGGCTGCAGGAGCACCAGCGCCTCGGTGTGCTCCGTGCAGTGCAGCACCTCACCGGCGGGCAGCAGACCGCGCTCCATCAGCCCGACCGCCGCCTCCGCCCAGCGCAGCGACTTCGCGGCGTCGGCCAGCGCCACCGGCGGGCCGATCGCGCCGGACCAGCCGGTCATCGCGCGGCGCAGCAGCTCGGGCCGGCCCGCCGCCTCGGGGTCGGGTACGACCATGCGGGGCTGCTCGGCCTCCATGTCGAGCAGGACGCCCTGCCCGACGGCGGGCGCCACCGCCTCCCGCGCGGGGCGCAGCAGGACGCCGACGGCGACGCGTTCGGGCAGTTGCCAGCCGACGCGGGCGGCGCGTTCGCCGAGGTTGCCGTGGGCGGCGGGGCCGCCGGCGCGGGCCGGGCCCGCGCCCGTGCCGGTGGCGTACGAGGAGCCGGCGCCGGTGTCGGAGCGCCGTTCGGAGAGCAGCAGCTCCATCAACTTCCTTTGCAGGCGCAGGCGTTCACCGGCCTCGCGGGCGGCGGCCTCCGCGTAACCGCGTACGGACTGGTCGACGAGTCCGTCCAGGTACTCGAAGCCCGACTCGGCGAGTTCGTACATGGCCGGGGGCGGGATCTCGATCTGCTGGCCGATCTCGGCGAGGCGCCGCCAGGCGAGCCGTACGCCCAGGCGGTAGATGGCCTGGAGCGAGTCGAGGCTGCGGCCGTGCAGTCCCTCGCCTCGGCCGAACTCCTGGAAGACCTCCAGGTGGTAGCGCGGCCGCTCCTGCGATGCGAGTTGCTGGACGAAGCCCTCCAGGGCACGCCGGATGCCGATCAGCGCCATCGGCTCGCCGGAGTCGTCGAGGACGACGGGCAGGGCGGGGTACTCGGCGCGGATCCCGCGCAGGATGTCCTGGGCGAGGGCGGGCACCTCCTCCAGGGCGAGCGCGGCGAACTCCCTTATCTGGCGCGGCGGTACGTCACGCCAGGCGGAGCGGGCGGCGGGGCGGGCCGGGTCCTCGTCGCCGGACGCGGCGGAGGCGGCGGACTCTGCGGGCTGGATGCCGGTCGCGGCCACGGCGGCTCACTGCCCCTGCGCCGGTGCCTCGTAGTGCACCAGTGGGGTGTTGGGCTGGTCCGGGGTGGCGTCCAGGAGCGCGACGATGCCGAGGGCCGCCCCGACGGCGATGAGCGCTCCGGCGGCGACGGCGAGTGAAGCGGCGAGCAGTCGGTGCATTGCGAGGGTCAGCCTCTCTGTCGGAGGTCGTCCCCACCCTGGTCACGCGGTACCCCGGCCGGGGCGCGCGGCGTCGCCGCACCGCCCTGGTCGCCCTGCCGATGCCGGCCCCGCCCGGCAAGTGCCCAGTCTCAGCAATGCATTGACACTTCGTCAAGGGTGCGCCTACGGTTCCCGGCCCATACGGCTCGGTAACACTCTCCCGCCCTCAGCCCAGGAGTGACCCCATGCGCCGCACCGCCTCTCCCCTGTCGCTGATCCTCCTCGGGCTCGGCGCGTTCCTTCTGGTCCTGGCACCGATGCTGGCCTGGTACGTCGAGCCGCGGGCGAAACGCACGCCGGTCGACATCGACACCGTCACCGTCTTCAAGGGCAAGGGGAGTTACTTCGACACCGACAAGATCAAGACCGTCCACGACAAGAACCTCACCATCACGCGGCAGGTGCGGGGGGACGTCAAGGACAGCGAGGACAGCGGGCGCGCGGTGTGGGACGTGTCCACCTCCGTGGATCCGGACAAGTCGCTGCCCGCGGCGGACCCGCACGACTCGCTCCAGTGGACGATGGAGCGCTGGGTCACCGACCGGAAGACGAACGCGCCGGTGCACTGCTGCGGCGAGAA
The DNA here is from genome assembly GCF_055591085.1 of Streptomyces sp. NPDC041713. NCBI lineage: Bacteria > Bacillati > Actinomycetota > Actinomycetes > Kitasatosporales > Streptomycetaceae > Streptomyces > Streptomyces sp. NPDC041713. Next base: position 310,213 of record NZ_JBVIZY010000001.1, on the reverse strand, counting down.
GCCGTACTTCGAGGGCGAGGCCTACCTGAAGTTCCCCTTCGACGTGGAGAAGCGGTCCTACCGCTGGTGGGACAACACCCTTGGCGCGACCGTGCCGCTCACCTACCGGGGCACGAAGAAGATCCAGGGCTACGAGGGGTACCGCTTCACGGCGACGGTGAAGGCGACGAAGACCGGGACGCGGCAGGTGCCGGGGACCATGGTCGGTCAGCCGAAGAAGAGTCAGGTCATCGCGGACGAGTACTACGCCAACCACGGCATCGAGCTCGTCGCGGATCAGCGCACCGGCCGGATCATCTACGCCGCGATCGGTCCCCGCAAGACGCTGCGCGCGCCGGGCTCGGACAAGGACGCGACGGTGCTGCTCGACAGCGAGCGGATCGCGTTCACCCCGGCCACGCAGAAGGAGCAGGTGAACCTGGCCGACGACGACAGCAGCAGGCTGGAACTGGTCGGTGAGACGCTGCCCGTGGGCGCCGCCGTGCTGGGCGGTGTGCTCGCGGTGGCCGGAATCGTACTCGTCGTGCGCGGGCGGCGCGGGGACGGGGCACACGGTCCCGGAGGGCCGGGCGGATCGGCGGAGCCGGGCAGTCCGCATGCTGGTACGTCACCGACCGCCCTGCAGTCCAGCACGATGTGATGAGGCGTCAGCTCCCGAAAGCCCGGAAATTGTCACTTCGGTGAGTAGCCGCGCGGTACCGGTCGGCGAAAACTGTCCACCCCACCCGCGCACGGTCCCCGCACCACCCGAGCACGGTCCCCGTACCACCCGAGCACAGTCCGCGCACCGCCCCGCACCACCGGCACGGTCCCGCACCACCCGCGCACCGACCCCGCACCGCCCGGGCACCCGCACCCGCGACAGGCCCCCTGCGCCTGCGCGGCCCGGACCGCTCCACCCGCACACTCCGGCACCACTCAGCAGGACCCGCAGCACCGTTCCACCGACCGGACCCCCCACAGTTCCGCACCCTGAGACGAGTTGGAGCACGTATGCCCCAGCACGTACCGTCCTCGCTGCGCGCGGCCGCCCCACGCCGCGCGGAGCACCTCCCGGCGTCTCCCCCACACCCGCGCCGGATCGTCTTCCTCGCCCACCGCGACCTCAGCAACCCGGCCGCGGGCGGTTCCGAACTCCTCGTCGACCGGCTCGCCGACGGGCTCAGCGGCCTCGGCCACCAGGTCACCCTGTTGTGCGGCGGTCCCGCCGCCTACCGCGACTACCGGGTGGTCTCCGCGGGCAGCGACAAGGGCCACTACCTGCGCGCACGCTCCGCGTTCAGCCGGCAGATCGGCGACTGCGACCTCCTCGTCGAGGTCTGCAACGGCATGCCGTACCTCGCCCCGCTGTGGCACCGCGGGCCCACCCTCTGCCTGGTCAACCACGTGCACACCGATCTGTGGGGGATGCGCTTCCAGGGCGCCCTCGCCCCCGCCGCCCGGCTCGGCCGGCGCCTCGAACACTGGGCCCTCGCGGGCGCCCAGCGCGGCAATCTGCTGGTGGCCGTCTCGCCGTCGACGGCCACGGCGCTGCGGGCCATCGGCGTGGAGCGGGAGCGCATCCGCATCGTGCACAACGGCGTCGAGGAGCCGGGGCCGCTGCACGCCCGCTCCGACGAGCCGCTGTTCCTGGCGATGGGCCGGCTCGTCGAGTACAAGCGGATCGATCTGCTGCTGCGGCTGTGGGAGCGTGTCCGGCCCGTCACGGGCGGCCGGCTCGTGATCGTGGGCGACGGTCCCGAGCGCCGGCGGCTCGAACAACTCGCCGGCCCCGGCGTCGAGTTCAGGGGCCATGTCTCCGAAGCGGAGAAGCACCGGCTGCTCTGCGAGGCGTGGATGCTGCTGCACCCCTCGGCCGTGGAGGGCTGGGGGCTCGTCATCACCGAGGCGGCCACCCGCTCCACGCCGTCGATCGGCTTCGACGTGCCCGGCGTGCGCGACTCCGTCGAAGACGGCGTGACCGGGCTGCTCGCGCGGGGCGAGAGCTCGTTCGCCGCCGCCTGGTGCACGCTGGCGCTCAGCGCCGAGCGCCGCAGATCGCTCGGCAAGGCCGCCGGCGAGCGGGCCACCCGGTTCCGCTGGGGCAACACGGTGCGGCAGTTCCAGGCGGTGGCCGCCGAGGCGGCCGCCGCACACCGGGCGGCAGCCGGGCCCCCGACGCCCCGGGGGGCTGCGTGAAGGATCCGTCGCTGCGCCGTTCCGCCACCCTCTTCCGGGCCTTCCTGCGCGAGCAGCGGGAGCCCGAGCGGTGCTACACGCTCCTCGCCCGTGACGCCGCCGACCAGGTCGAGGCGTACGGCCCGGTCGAAGGACGGGTCGTCGTCGACGTCGGCGGCGGTGGCGGCTACTTCACCGAGGAGTTCCGGCGGCGCGGCGCGCAGTGCTTCCTCTTCGAGCCGGATCCGGCCGAGTTGGGGGCGCGGCCGCCCGAGGGATCGGTGGTGGCCGACGGGTATCTGCTGCCCCTCGCGGACGGCGTCGCCGACGTCACGTTCTCCTCGAACGTCCTGGAGCACGTCGACGACCCCCAGACGTTCCTGAGCGAGCTGATCCGGGTCACCCGGCCGGGCGGGCTCATCTACGTCTCGTTCACCAACTGGCTCTCGCCGTGGGGCGGCCACGAGTGGGCGCCCTGGCACTACCTGGGCGCCGAGCGGGCCCGCGCCCGCTACGAGCGGCGCACCGGCAGGCCCGCCAAGCACACCCTCGGCGAGAACCTCTTCGCGCACCACGTCGGAGCGACCCTGCGCCAGGTGCGGGAGCGCACCGACGTGGACGTCGTCTCGGCGCGCTCCCGCTACTGGCCGTTCCTGGCCGGGGCGATCACCAAGGTGCCGGGTGTGCGCGAGGTCGCGACCTGGAACCTCCTCCTCATCCTCAGGCGGTGTCCATGACCACGGTCCAGGCCCCACCCCCGGCGGCCGTCCGGCCCACGACCGATGCCCCTGAACCCGCGCGGGGGCCGCGTTCGCGGCGCTGGTTGCTGGGGTTCTGGGCCGTGGTGTTCGTGGCGTTCCTCGCGGTGCACCCGGGGCGGATGACGTTCGACACCAAGCTGGGTGTCACCGTCGACCCCTGGCAGTTCCTCTCCGACCTGGGCCAGCTCTGGCACGACCGGGGCGGCTTCGGCGGGATCCAGGACCAGTACGCCGGCTACGCCTTCCCGATGCTGCCCTACTACGGCCTGGCCAAGCTGCTGCACGTGCCGGTCTGGTCGGCCGAGCGGCTGTGGCTCTCGCTGATCGTGGCGGCGGCGTTCTGGGGTGCGCTGCGCCTGGCCGAACGGCTCGGGGTGGGCAGCCGTCCCAGCAGGCTGCTGGGCGCGGTGGTGTACGCGCTGTGGCCGACGTTCACCGTGGTGGTCGGGTCGACGTCGGCGGCCGCGCTGCCCGGCGCGGTGCTGCCGTGGGTGCTGCTGCCGCTGACCGACCCGCGGATCAGCGCGCGCCTCGCCGCCTGCCGGTCGGCGCTGATCATCCCGTTCATGGGCGGCGTGAACGCGGCGGCGACGCTCGCGTCCCTGCTGCCCGTGGGCCTGTATCTGCTCTCCAGACCGAACGGGCCGCGCAAGCGGAAGCTGATCATCTGGTGGGTGCCGGGGGTCGTCCTCGCCACTGCCTGGTGGGTCGTACCGCTGCTGATGCTCGGCATCTACGGCGAGAACTTCCTGCCCTACGTGGAGAACGCGGCCACCACGACGGGCACCATGTCGGCCACCGAGACGCTCCGCGGCGCCGGCAACTGGGTCGCGTACCTGCACTTCGGCGAGGCCTGGCTGCCCGCGGGGTGGACGGTGGCGACGTCCGTCGTGGCCGTCGTCTGCTCCGCGCTCGCCGCCGCGCTCGGCCTCGCCGGGCTCGCCCGGCGCGATCTGCCGGAGCGGCGCTGGCTGGTCCTGACGGTGCTGTCCGTCGTCCTGGTGACGCTCGCCGGGTACGGCGGGGCGTTCGGGGCGCCCTTCCACGGCACCGTCCGGTCCTGGCTGGACGGCGGGCTCGTGCCGTTCCGCAACGTCTACAAGTTCCAGACCGGGCTCGCCCTCGCGCTGGTGCTCGGCCTGATGCACCTGGTGGGGGTGGCCGCCCAGACGCGCGGCGCCCGCCGGGTGCGCGGCCGCCGGTACGCGCCGCTGATCGCGGCGGTCCTGGTGCTGCCCGGCCTGGCCTGGCCGTACCTCAACGGCTCGATCCTGCAGCCCGGTTCGTTCAAAAAGCTGCCGACGTACTGGCAGGCGACGGCGGACTGGCTGGAGAAGTACTCCCCCGACTCCCGCGCCCTCGTCGTCCCCGCGACCGCGCACGGCATCTACACCTGGGGCTCGCCCATCGACCAGCCCCTGGACGTGCTCGCCGACTCGCGCTGGGCGCAGCGCGACTACGTGCCGTTCGGCACGCCGGGCAACCGGCGCGCGATGGACGCCGTCGAGCAGGCGCTGCTGACCGGCGGCCAAGTGCCGGGCCTGCGCGACTACTTGTCGCGTGCCGGGCTGTATTACGTCGTCGTACGCAACGACCTCGACCCCGACCAGGTCGGCCACGTGCCCTCCTCGACGGTCAAGCGCACCCTGGAGGAGTCCGGCTTCAGCCGGGTGACGGGCCTCGGCCCGACGATGACCGAGGGGACGATCCCCGAGGACACCCCGCTCCAGATCGAGGGGCTCTACCCGCGCCAGCGCGCCGTGGAGATCTACGCGCCCGGCAAGGGCGCCGAGCGGCCCGGCCAGGCGGGTCTGAAGCCGGTGTCCAACACGGCGGTCGTCAGCGGCGGCCCCGAGTCGCTGCTCCCGCTCTCCGCCGACCCGTCGATGCGGGACCGGCCGACCGTCCTGACCGGCGACAACCACCCGGGCATCGGGGCGCCGGGGCTGCAGGCGGTCGGTGACGGGCTGCGCCGCGCCGACACCCGCTTCGGCCTGGTCAACACCAACACCTCGTACACGTACACGCGTTCCGAGCGGAACGCGGTCGACGCGCAGCAGGACCCCGGCGACAAGCCGCACCAGATCCTGCCGACCAAGGGCATCGAGCACCAGACGACGGCGGAGCTGCGCGGCGCCAAGTCGGTCTCCGCGTCCAGCTACGGCAACTGGCTCTTCCATCTGCCGCAGTACGACCCGGTGAACGCCTTCGACGGCAATCCGGCCACGGCCTGGTCCGAGGGCAACTCCGGTTCCGCGGACGGGGAGTGGATCAAGGCGGAGTTCAACGACGCGGTCGACGTGCCGTCCTCCTTCCGCGTCACACCGCTGCCGCAGAACGGCGTACGGGCCGCGGCCACCCGGGTCCGCGTGGAGACGGAACACGGCAGCACGACCAGCAATCTGCAGCCCAACGGCATGCCCCAGCGGATCAAGGCGCACCCGGGCGCCACCAAATGGATCAAGATCACGATTCTGGACACCCAGGAGGCGCGGCCCGGTCTGACGGGCGCGGGCTTCTCGGAGATCAGCATTCCGGACGTGACCGTCACCCGGCTCCTCAAGCTCCCCACGGACGCGGACAAGTCCACGGACGCGCGGTCGACGACCTACTCGATGCACCGCTCCACCGACCCGAGCGCCCTCTCGCCGGTGAACGTCGAGTCGGGCCTGCACCGGCGCTTCACGACGACGGGTGACGGCGCCTACCGGTTCAAGGCGAGCGCGGTGGCCGTGCCGGGCGCCGAACTCGACGACCTGCTCTACAAGGTGGCGCCCGAGCAGGAGCGGCAGATCATCGCCACCGCCGACTCCACCGCGCAGCTGGGCAGCGGGCTCTCGCCGCGCAACCTCACGGACGGCGACCTGACGACGGCGTGGATCGCCGGCTCCGCCGACCGGCCGGTGATCCACCTCAAGTGGCCGGACAAGCAGCCGGTGGGCGAGATCGTGCTGCCCGCGGCGGGCGGCCTGTCCACCCGCCCCGAGAAGATCGAGATCAGCTCGCCGGACGGCGCGGCGACGGCGGGCGTGGACGAGAACGGCAACGCGCGCTTCACGCCGATCACCACGGACCGGATGGACATCACCATCACGGAGACGGCCCCGCTGACGGTGCACAACCCCGTCGCCGACGCCGACCTGCGGCTGCCGGTGGGCCTCACCGAGGTGTACGTCCCCGCCCTCGACCAGTACCGCACCCCGCGGCCGGACGCCGACGAGCGCTTCTCGCTGCCCTGCGGCCAGGGGCCGATCATGTCGGTCGACGGCGAGCTGTACGGGACGAGCGCGAAGGGGAAGGTCCGGGACCTCACCGAGCGGCGTCCGGTCGACATCACGCTCTGCCAACGGGGCGAGAAGGACTCCGAGATACAGCTCGGCGCGGGGGCGCACAGTCTGGAGACGGGTGACGCGGGGCCGCTCGCCGTCACGGACGCGTCGCTGACGCTCGGCACGCCGGACGCGGTGGACACGCCATCGCGCGACCTGAAGGTCGAGGACTGGCTGGGCGACCGCCGCGAGGTGTCGGTGGGCGCGGGCGCGGCCTCGTACCTCACGACGTACGAGAACGTGAACGACGGGTGGAAGGCGACCCTGGACGGCAAGGAGCTGACCTCGGTGCGGCTCGACGGCTGGCAGCAGGGCTGGCTGGTGCCGAAGGGGGCGGGTGGCACGGTCGAGCTGAGCTACGAGCCGTCGCAGCTCTACGAGATCGGCCTGATCCTGGCCGTCGTCGCCCTGTTGGCCCTGGTCGCCATGGTCGTGCTGTGGCGGCGCGACACGGACGACGACGCGCCGCCGCCCGCCCCGCCCGCGCCCGGCTTGATCCTCGGCACGGTGGCGCTCACGCTGGTGGCGGTGGTGATCGCGGGGCCCCTCGCCCTGCTGGTCCCCGCGCTCGCGCTGCTCGCCCGGTGGCGGCACGCGCTCCTGGTGCCGATCGCGTTCCTGGCGATGGCGGGGGCGGGGATCGCGGCGGCGACGGGTGCGGGCGAGGCGGTCGCCGCGGACGAGGGGGCGTTCGGGGGTGCGGCCCAACTCCTCGCCCTCGTCGCGCTGTTCGCGGCGCTGGTGACGGTGACGGTACGGGAGGGGCGGCCGCGGGGCGGCGACACGCTGGAGTTCGGGCCGCCGTATCCGCCGCCGCACGCGCCGGACCCGGGACCCGTTCCTGGCCCCGGTCACGACTCCGCGACGCCTCCGCTGCCGCGCCGTACGCGGGGCGGGCCCGGGGCGCCGCCGGAGGTGTCGCCGGACGCGCCGCGCCGTGACGCGGGCCCGACGGTCTCGGCCCGGGGTCCCGCGTCGGCCCAGCCGGATCCGGCGCCGCCGGGCCGCAGAACGGTGCGCTTCGCCCGGCGCAGGCGTCCGACCACGACAGGAGAAGGCTCCCAGCGATGACCGCACTGGAACACCCGGCACGACGCGCGGACGGCCCCGGGCGACCGCCCGCCCGCGTGCCGTTCCCCGTCGTCGACGAGGTCTCCCGGCACTGCCTCCAGGAGGAGGAGCCGGAGACCGTCCACATCGAGGTGCACCTGCCGGGCACCCCGGACCCGGACCGCCTGCGGGCCGCGTTCACGGAGGCCCTGCGCCGTCACCCCCGCATCCTGATGCGGGAGGCGCGGGGCGCCTGGTACCGCCGCCGCTACGAGTGGGAGCTGACGGAGGCCCCGGACACGGAGGTGGTGACGTTCCCACCTCCGGGCCCGAACGCCCTCAAGCGCGCCCGCGAACGCGCCCTCTCCGAGGCCCCGCCCCTGTCAGCGTCCCCACCGATACGACTTGAGGTGATCCGGACGGAGGCCACGTCCGGGGAGGAGGGCCGGGTTCGGACGGGCCCGCCCACTGGGGGCGGGGAGCCCCAAGTCCCGTCCACAGAACGGGGAACGGGCTCGCGGGAACGGGGGGACGGAACGGCACCCGAACACGGGACGACCGCGCGCACGCCCCTAGACGGGCCACCGGACGAGGCCGCGTCCGGCGGGGCGGACGGACGAACGCCTGCCGACGGGACGGCCGGCCCCGCACCCGCACCCGCCGCCGGGCCCACGGACCACACCGCCGCGCACGCCGACTCCGGCGGGACGAACCAGCCCACCGCCCCCCGCGAGACCCGGCCCAGCGGGCACGCGGCCACCGGCACGACCGACGGGCAGACGCCGGCCCACGAGACGGCCGAACCCGCACCCGCACCCACCGCCGGACCCACGGACCACACCGCCGCGCACGCCGACTCCGGCGGGCAAACACCTGCCCGCGCCACGGCCGAACCCACTCCCGCACCCACCAGCGGGACCGCCGACGAGCCCCCCGGCCACCCCGCCCCGCACGCCCGCCCCCGCCAGGACGGCGCCGGTTGCGTTCTGCTGCTCACCATCAATCACACCGCCCTCGACGGCCCCGCCTGCCTGCGGGTTCTTGCCACTGCCGCCGAGCTCTACGGGGGGCGGGACAACTCGGCCGCCGCTCCGCCGGCCCGGGGCGTCGCCGGGGGGCAGGCCGTCGTGCCCGCGCCTGTCGCCGACGTCGCCTCGGGGTGGGCGCCGCCCGCGCGGGTTGCGCGGGGGGCTCCCGAGCCCTCTCCCGGCAACGGCATGCTCGTCGCCGAGCTTCCCGTACCGCGCCGGCCCAAGGGCTCGCCCTTCACCGTGAACGACCAGCTCATGGTCGCCACCGCGCTGATGATCGCCCACTGGAACCGCGAACACGGCGCCCGCCCCCGCCCCTTCCGCATCACCATGCCCGTCGACGACCGGCCCCGCGACGCCACCATGCCCATCGGCAACGGCACCCGGCTCGTGGAAGTCCCCTTCGGTGCGGAGGAGTTGAGCGAATCCGAGTGGACTCCCGCACTGATTCACCGGCTGCTGCGCCGGACCTCCGAGCGCACCCGTGCCCTCAAGGCGCTCCCCCGGCCCCAACTCGGCCGCGGCGCCGCCCTCTTGACCGCGCCGGTCCTCCCGGTCGCCCTCCGCGCCGCCGTCACCCGTGGTCTGCGCCGGGCCGCCGCACCCTGGACGTCCACCACGCTTCTGAGCAACATCGGCCGTGTCCCGTACGCACTGGACTTCGGCGACGCGGGCCGCGCCCACGCCGTGTGGTTCTCCGCCCCGGCCCGGCTGCCCCGCGGCCTCACCGTGACCACCGCGTCGACGGCCGGCCGGCTGCACCTGGTCCTGCGCTGGTCAAGAACGCTGCTCAGCCACGGCGACGGAGCGCGTCTGCGGGACCTCTTCGAGCAGTATCTGCACGCCACCGAACGCGCGACGGAGCAGGCGACCGAACACCCGACGGACCACACCGAAGCCCGCGAGACCCATGGGGGCCGCACGTGACCGCCACCGCCCGAACCACGACCACCGCGCGGCCCGCGCCGCCCGCGCGGCTGAGGGACTTCTACGAGAACCCCACCGTGCCGGTGGCCTCCGGCGACGCCCGCAGTCTGCGGCAGGCCCGCGTCCTCGCCACCGCCCTCGGACCCGCCACCTCCCGTACCGCGACCGTGCTGGACATCGGCTGCGGCGACGGCACGGCCGCGGCCACCGCGGCGCCGCTCCTCGCCGGGCACCGGGTCGTCGGGGTGGACTGGTCGCAGGACGCGCTGCGGCGCGCGCACGCCCGGCTGCCGTACGTCGTGCGGGGCGAACTCACCGACGGGGGGCTGCCGTTCGCCGACGGCGCCGCCGACGCCGTCCTGTTCAGCGAGGTCGTCGAGCACCTCGTCGACCCGGACAGCGCCCTGGACGAGCTGCGCCGCGTCCTCGCGCCGGGCGGCCACCTCATGCTCTCCACCCCCAACCTGGCCGCCTGGTACAACCGCGGCCTACTCCTCGCCGGCGTGCAGCCCGTCTTCTCCGAGGTGAGCCTGCGCGCCGTGCACGGCCGCCCCGGCAAGGAGGTCGTCGGGCACCTGCGGCTGTACACGGCCCGCGCCCTGCGCGCGTTCGTCGCCGCCTCCGGCTTCGAGGTCGTCGGCCTGATGGGCGCCCCCTTCCACGGCGTGCCCCGCCCCCTGCGGGCCCTCGACCGGCTGGCCTGCGCCGTGCCCAGCGCCGCCTCGATTCTCCTGCTGCACGCCCGGAAGGTCTGAGCCCGTGTGGTGGGGCGTGGCCGCGGCCCTCTGCGCGAACCTGCTCTACAGCACCGGATTCGTCCTGGAGAAGCGGGCGTTGACGGCCATGCCGTCGGTCAGCGTCCGCAGGCCCGCCCGGCTGCTGCGGCAAGTCCTCGGCAGTCCGCTGTGGATCGGCGGCTCGCTCGCCCTGGCCGCGGGCTTCGGCGCCCAGCTCGCCGTGTACCGCACCCTGCCGATCGCCGCCGCCCAGGGCATCTTCGTCTCCGGCCTCGTCCTGCTCCTGCTGCTCTCCTCCGTCCTGCTCGGCGAGCGGACCTCGGGCCGCGAGCGGTACGCGGTCGGCGCGATCCTGCTCGCGCTGCTCATGGTGGTCCTCTCGCTCAGCGAGGACAGCGACTCGGTCAGCCACAGCGCCCCCGTACCGCTGATCCTCACCGTCTGCCTGCCCTCGCTCGCTGCGGGCGTCTGGCTGTACGGCTCCGCGGAGCGCCGCGCCAAGCACCGGCACCGGATGCCGACGGCGGGCGTCGAGTACGGCGTCGCGGTGGGTCTCCTCTACGGGGTGAGCTCGCTGGCCATCAAGGGCGTCTCCAGCTATCTGACGACCGAGGACATCGGCGGCGCGCTCGGCGGCCTGCTGCGCTCGCCCTACCCCTATCTGCTGCTCTTCACGGGCGCGTTCGGCCTGGTCATGTCGCAGGCGGCGCTGCAGCGCTGCCGGGCCTCGCTGATCGTGCCGGTGTGCACGACGGTGACCTCGCTGTTCACCGCGGTGCTCGGCACGCTGGCGTTCGGCGAGGCGCTGCCGCACGAACCGCTGCGGCTCGGCCTGCGGATCGCGGGCACGGTCCTCGCCGTCTGCGTGCTCCTCGCCATGCCCAAGCACGACGGGACCTCTCCCCACCCCACCCCCGCCCCCAAGGAGTTGACCAGCGGATGAACCCCGACGACCCGCTCCTGAAGATCCTCGCGTGCCCGCTGGACAAGGGCCCGCTGCACCTGCTGGCCCCGGCCGACCCCCTCGTACCGGAGGAGGCGCTGTACAACCCGCGGCTGCGCCGCCGCTATCCGGTCGTCGACGGCATACCGCAGCTGCTGCCCTCCTCCGGCGAGCAGGTGGCGGACGACGAGCACGAGCAGCTGCTCAAGCGGATGTCCCCGTGACGGCGCCCGCCGGGAGGCTCGTCGAGGGCGAGGGGACGTCCCTGACGCTCGCCGCCCGCCTCGCGCCCTACCTGCCCGACCGGCTGATCGCCGCCCTGGCCCGGCTCGTCTACCCCCGCTTCGAGCTCGAACTGGCCCGGCTCGGCGACCTCTGCCCGGCGGGCTGCGGCACCGCCGTCGACGTCGGCGGCTGGTACGGCCCGTGGTCGCGCAGGCTCGCCCCGCGCGCCCGCCAGGTGGTGACCGTGGAGCCGGTGCCGCACCTCGCGCGGCTGCTCGCCGCCAGCACGCCCGGCAACGTCCGGGTGGTGCAGGGCGCGGCGACGGACCGGCCGGGGACGGCCCGGCTCTGGCTGCCCCGCGGCGACCAGGGGCGGCGCGGCGTCTCGTCGCTGGTGCGCCGCGACATCCACGACACCGCCGTCGACGTGCCGTGCGTGACGCTGGACGGGCTCGGCCTGCACGACGTCGGCTTCATCAAGATCGACGTGGACGGGAACGAGCTGCCGGTGCTGCGCGGCGCGCACGAGCTGATCGCCCGCGACCGCCCCGCGCTCTTCATCGAGCTGGAGTCACGGATCCAGCCGATCGCCCCCATCGTGGAGCTCCTGACCCGCCACCACCGCTACCGCGGCTGGGTCCTGCCGCACCGCACCTGGCTGCCGCTGGCCTCCTTCGACCTGGAGGCGCACCAGTGCGACACGTCGTACGTCGTGGCGCAGGGCCTGCTGCGCCGGGCGCTCACACCGCGCCATCCGCGGTACGTGAACTCGGTGCTGTTCCTGCCCGACGGGCGCCGCCCGGGAGAGCGCCCGGTGCGCGACGATGGGGTGCATGCCCGCTAGCTCCTCCCGCGCCCCCGGCCCCTTCACCCCGCTCGACTTCCAGCTCGTCCTGCTGCGCCGGATGGCCGACCACAACCCCGGCCTGGTCGACGGCGCCCGCCGTGACCTGGGCGTCTCCGTCGCCGACATGCGCGAGGCCAACCGCCGCTGGCAGGCGATGGCCCGCTCCCCGCGCTCCCGGGGCGCCGCGTCCCGCTACCGCTCGGTGCTCGGCGACCCCGAGACGACCGCCCGCCGCACCATCGGCGACCTGGAGTGCGAGGCGCTGCGCTGGCCGGTGCCGCTCTGGCCCGACCTGCGCTTCGAGGCGCTCCTCGCGCCGAACGGCGCGGTGTGGAACGAGTACCTGGTCCGCGCGCCGGGCGCTCCGGCGCCCCGGCTCCGTACGCTCGACGACCTCACCCCGTGGTCCTGCACGATCGACGAGGCCGCGCACGCCTTCGCCCCCGCACGGCCCTTGGAGGGGACGGCACCGACACGGTGGGGCCTCGCCTTCCGGGCGCCGGACGCGAACGGTGAACTCCGGGACTGCGCGGCCGAGTTCACGTGGGGGCTGCTGCAGCGGGTGGGGGTGCGGGACTGAGTGGCGCCGTGCCCCGGAGGCAAAAGCCCGGACCCGGCCTTGTTCCGCTCCTCCAACATCTGCTTATGATTCGGCGGTGTTCGATTCACGGCACATCAAGACGTTCCACGAGGTGGTCCGCTCCGGTTCGTACTCGGCGGCCGCCCGCTCGCTCGGCTACACGCAGCCGGCGATCACGCAGCAGATGAAGGCCCTGGAGCGGTCCGTCGGCACCCCGCTGTTCACCCGCGTCGGGCGCCGCATGCGGCTGACGGAGGCCGGCGAGGCGCTGTCCCGGCACGCCGGGATCATCCTGGACGACATCTCCGCCGCCCAGCAGCAGATGAACGCGATCACGCGGCTGCGCTCGGGCCGGGTGCGGGTCTGCGCGTTCCCCAGCGCCAACGCGACCCTCATCCCCGAGGCGCTGGCCCGGCTCGCCTCGGGGCACCCGGGGGTGCGCGTGGAGCTCCTGGAGGACGAGCCGCCCGAGTCGCTGCGGCGCGTGGTGCGCGGCGAGTGCGACATCACGCTGGCCTTCACCTATCCCGGTCTGCACGACGAGGTGCCGGCGGAGCTGGCGGAGATCCCGCTGATGGAGGACCAGCTGACCGTGCTGCTGCCCGCCGGGCACCGGATGGCGCGCCAGCGTTCGGTCAAGCTCGCCGAGCTGGCGGAGGAGCGGTGGATCGCGGGGTGCCCGCGCTGTCGCGCCAACTTCCTGCACGAGTGCGCCGAGCTCGGTTTCGCGCCCGACATCGCCTTCACGACCGACGACAACCTGGTGGTGCAGAGCCTGGTCGCCGAGGGGCTCGGCATCGCGATGATGCCGGGGCTCGTCCTGAACTTCCTCTGCCACGGCAAGGTGACGGGCCGCGCCCTCGACCCGGCGTCGCGGCGCCAGGTGTCGGCGTACGTCCTCAAGGAGCATCTGCGGATCCCGGCCACCGCGCTGGTCCTGGACGAGCTGAAGACGGTGGCCGCCAACCGCGTCGGCTGCTGACCGCGGCCCGTACGGGCGACGGAATCCCCTCCATCCATAAGCGGAATTTGGGGGGACGCGAAAAGACTGTCGTTGGACGTGATGGATCGGCGGCGCGACGCTGCCGTCATGAGCACTCCGATCGCGTACCGGGCCGCCCGGACCACAGAGCGCCTCGACGCCCTCGTCGCCGACGTGCGCGAGGCCGTCGGGCGCGGCCTGCCCCCCGACCTGACCGCGTACCTGGTCGGCGAGCGGCTCGCCCCGCACCTCGGCTCCGCCGACCTGCTCACCGACGAGCAGTGCGAGGGCGACCCCGACCGCTACCGGCAGCACGTCCTGCACGCCGAGCAGGACGGCAGCTTCTCGATCGTCGCCCTCGTCTGGCTGCCGGGGCAGCGGACGTCCGTCCACGACCACGTGTCGTGGTGTGTGACGGGCGTGCACGAGGGCGAGGAGCAGGAGCGCCGCTACCGGCTCGTGCCCGCCGCGGAGAACGGCGGCGCCGCCCGCCTCGTCGCCACGGACGACGTCGTCAATCCGCGGGGCTCGGTCTGCGGGTTCGCGCCGCCCGGGGACATCCACCGGGTGTGGAACGCCTGCGGCACGCGCGCGATATCGATCCACGTCTACGGCGCGGACATCGCCCGCCTCGGCAGCAGCGTGCGCCGCGTGTACGAGCTCCCGGCCGACCGGTAATGGCGCTGCTCGGGCAGCGCCCCGCCTCCCGTACGGCACCGGCCGCCGCCCCGCCCGTCGTCGCCCCGCCCGTGTCCACCCGCCCGCCGGGCAAGGCGGCGGGTCTCGCCCTGGCCGTGCTCGGCGTCGCGGTCGCCTGGGGCGTGCACCGGTTGGTGCCCGGCGTGCCGATGCTCACCGCCGCCGTGGTCCTCGGCATCGTGGCCGCCCATCTGCCGGGCCGCGCCCACGCCTTCGTGCGCGGTCCGGGCAAGGCGGGTCTGACGTTCGCGGGGAAGCGGCTGATGCGTGTCGGCGTCGTGCTGCTCGGCCTGAAGCTGAGCCTGGACGACGTGCTGGGGCTCGGCTGGGCCTCGGTCGCGATGGTGCTGTGCGTGGTGGCGGTCACCTTCTTCGGCACCTGGTGGCTGGGGCGCAAGATGGGGCTGCGCGGCGACCAGCCGCTGCTGATCGCCACCGGTTACTCGATCTGCGGGGCGTCCGCGATCGGGGCGGTGAGCGAGGTCTCCGAGAGCGACGAGCGGGACACGGCCACATCGGTGGCGCTCGTGACGCTGTGCGGGACGCTCGCCATCGCCGTACTGCCGTTGCTGCAGCACCCGTTGGGGCTCAGCGACGCGGAGTTCGGGCGCTGGGTCGGGGCGAGCGTGCACGACGTCGGCCAGGTCGTGGCGACCGCGCAGACCGCCGGCGCGGGGGCGCTCGGCGACGCGGTCCTGGTCAAGCTGATGCGGGTCGCGCTGCTCGCGCCGCTCGTCGCGGCGGTGGCGCTCTCGGTACGGGCGCGGCGCCGCGCGCACACGGCGGACCCCCAGGACCCTCAGGACCCCCAGGCCACGGCGAACACCAAACGTCCGCCCCTGGTCCCGCTGTTCGTCGTCGGCTTCCTCGCGATGGTCGCGCTGCGCACCACGGGCTGGTTGTCCGGCGGCGCGATCGACGTGGCGGAGACAGCCCAGGAACTTCTGCTGGCCGCGGCCCTGTTCGGCCTGGGCAGCGCGGTGGACCTGCCGTCCCTGACCCGCACCGGGGGCCGGGTCGCGGCGCTCGGACTCGTCTCGTGGGTGGTGATCGCGGGGATCTCGTACGTGGGCGTGCTGCTGACGTACTGAGACGGGCCGGTACGACGCCGACGGGACCGGGCGGATGCGGGCAACCGAACAACGGATGCGAACGGGCGGGCAGTTGTTCCCTGGAACAGGTGATCGTCGCGGCAGGGATTGCGCGCAGCCCCCGGGATTGACGATGCTTACGGTGCGCGAGCGACGGGCTGCAGACCGTAATCGCGCACCCGGTCCATGTCCCATACAGGGCCGGGGTGTTGGGCCCGCGACGCCGGGTCCGGCCTTCCGAGAAGTCCCACAAGGAGAAGCACCACCATGAACCTCATCACTGACGTCGTCGCCGGTCTCGCCCACTTCCTGGGCTGGCTCGTCTGACGTCACCCGCAGCAGTCCGCAGCGACGCCGCCTCCCCCGTCCCACGGGAGGCGGCGTCGCCGTGTGCGGTCCCGGTCCGGCATGGCGGGGCCGGCGGCGGGACACTCTGATGGAGCGTCGACGCGGAGACCACTCGGCCCCGCACCGACTCGGCAGACGGACGACGGACGACGGACGACGCACGAACGACGAGGAGTACGAGACGTGGATCCCCTCTTCCCGGCCCTGACCAGCGAGCGCGGCGAGGCCCTCCGGTTCGGCGACCGCTCGCTGAGCTACCCCGAACTGGCCTCGGTGGCGGGCGCGTTGGCCGTCCGCCTGAACGGCGCCGGGCGGGTGGCCGTCTGGGCGACGCCATCCCTGGAGACCGCCGTCGCCGTCGTCGCCGCGCTGCTCGCCGGCGTCCCCGCGGTGCCGCTCAACCCGAAGTCGGGCGACTCCGAGCTCGCCCACATCCTCCGGGACAGCGCGCCGACCCTGGTCCTCGCCGAGCCCGGCGCCCGCCTCCCGGCCGCGCTGGCCGACGTGGCCCGGCACGACATCGACGTACGTCCGGCCGACGAGGGCCACCCGGCCGAGCCGCCCGCCGAGCCCGCCCCCGAGGCCCCCGCCCTGATCGTCTACACCTCCGGCACCACGGGCCCGCCCAAGGGGGCCGTCCTGCCCCGCCGCGCCGTCGCCTCCACGCTGGACGCCCTGGAGGACGCCTGGCAGTGGACCGGCGACGACGTGCTCGTGCACGGCCTGCCGCTCTTCCACGTGCACGGCCTGATCCTCGGCACGCTCGGCCCGCTGCGGCGCGGCGGCTCCGTGCGCCACCTCGGGCGGTTCAGCACCGAGGGCGTGGCGCGCGAGCTCGGCTCCGGGGCGACCATGCTGTTCGGGGTGCCGACGATGTACCACCGGATCGCCGAGGCCCTCCCCGACGACCCGGAGCTGGCGAAGGCGCTGGCCGGGGCGCGGCTGCTGGTCTCCGGCTCGGCGGCGCTGCCCGTGCACGACCACGAGCGCATCGCGGCCGCCACGGGACGCCGCGTCGTCGAGCGGTACGGCATGACGGAGACGCTGATGAACACCAGCGTGCGGGCCGACGGCGAGGCACGCGCGGGCGCGGTCGGCGTGCCGCTGCCGGGCGTCGAACTGCGCCTGGTCGACGAAGCGGGCGAGGAGCTCGCGGCGGACGACCCCGAGGCGGTCGGCGAGATCCAGGTGCGCGGCCCCAACCTCTTCACGGAGTACCTGAACCGTCCCGACGCGACCGCCGAGGCCTTCGCGCCGGGCGGCTGGTTCCGCACCGGCGACGTGGCGGTGCGCGACCCCGACGGGTACGTGCGCATCGTCGGCCGGAAGGCCACCGACCTGATCAAGAGCGGCGGTTACAAGATCGGCGCGGGCGAGATCGAGAACGCGCTCCTCGAACACGCGGGGGTCCGCGAGGCCGCGGTCACCGGCGAGCCGGACGCCGACCTCGGGGAGCGGATCGTGGCGTGGGTCGTCCCCGCGGACCCCGGAACGCCACCCGCGGCCGAGGCGCTGGCCGACCACGTCGCGGCCCGCCTCGCCCCGCACAAGCGGCCGCGGGTCGTGCGGTTCTTGGACAAGCTCCCGCGCAACGACATGGGCAAGATCATGAAGCGGGCGCTGGGCATGTAGCAGCCCGTCGGGGGGGCGGGCGGGGCCCGGAGCAGCAGGCCCCGCCCGCCGCCTCACCTCACCCCCACCGCCCGCACGATCTCCTGCTCCACGGACCCGCCCCGGTCATCCCGCGCCGAGGCCCGCAGCGACACCGAGTCCGCGCCGCGCGGCACCCTCAACTCGCCCTGCCAGGACGCCTTCTTGCCCTCCCGGACCAGCGGGACGGACTTCCACGTCCTGCCCTCGTCGTACGAGACGGACAGCGCGCCGCCCCCGATCGTGCCGGTGTCCGGCGCCCCCTTCACGTACGCGGCGAAGAGCCCGATGTCGAGGGTCCGGCCGCCCCGCACCCGGCCCGCCAGGTCCGTGTCCACGCCGAACCCGAGGTTCAGCAGCGGCAGGAACGTCTTGCGGTCCGCGGCGGTCGCCTTCGATCTGAAGGTCCACTCCGCGTGGCCCTTCGTGGCGAGCTCCCACCGCTCCGGGTCGAGCGTCGTGTCGGTCACCACCTTGTACGTGTGCTCGGCGGGGTCCGCGTCCCACACGTACACGCCCGAGCTCTGCCGCCGGTCGGCGCTCACCCCGTCCACGAAGACCTCGCTGACCTGCGTCATCGACTCCTCGTTCCAGACGTCGCCGAAGCCGGTGTGGTCGGGGCCCGAGTCGCCCCAGCCGGGCACGTTGAACTCCAGGTCGTTGCCCCTGCGGGTCTGGCCCCAGCCGAGGCCGGTGCCGAGCCACGGGTGCAGGACCGGCTTGAACCAGTCGAGGCCGGCGCGGCTGCCGCCCCGGCGGGCGACCAGACCGCTGCGCTCCTCCAGCGCGCCAGGGCCGGTGGACACCGACTCGTGCCACAACTGACCGGGGCCCGTGGACACGTACTCCGTCCGCTCGGCCGGGAGGTCGATCTTCTCCTGGAAGCCCAGGCCGACGGGGAAGCTGTCGGTGATCGAGTAGCGGAACTCGCCGCCCGCGGCCGGCTTGACGGCGTGGAACGCCGTGTCCAGGACGGCCAGTTCACGTTTGCCCGGCTCGTACGCGAGGTCCTTCGGCACGGCCCCCTTGTGCCCCTCCGAAAGGTCGTACACGTAAGGGGTGTTGAGCGTGCCGGTGCTCTCGGCCTTCCTCCCCGCCCGCGCCGCCGCGACGAGCCGGGCACCGTCCGCCGCGTCGACCGTGGCGATCTGCAGCGGCCGGTCGGCGTTGTCGTCGGTGCCGAACCAGACGTTGAGCCGCCCCGGGCGGTCGTCCGTCACGAAGAGCGCCGCGGCGCCGGCGTCCTGCGCGGCCTGCCCGAGCCGCGCCGGGTCGACCCCGTCGGTGCGGCGCACCACGACGGCCTTGCCGCGGACGTCCTTGCCCTCGTACGCGGCCGGGGTCCCGTCGCCCGCGTCGACCAGCGTCCACGTGTGCCGGCCCTCGGCGAGGGTGCCGCCGGGCTGCGCGACGGCTTCCCGCAGCCCCTTCACGTCCACGAGCGGCTTGCCGAGGCGCCAGACGGTGCGGTACTCGAAGCTGCCGTCGGTGACCTTTGCGGTGGGCGCGGCGAAGATGCTGTCGTACGCGACGGGGACCTGGACGGCGCCCATCAGATCGGCGCCGCCGGCCTTGCGGTCGTACTCCATCAGGAGCTGCCGCGTCTCGGTGCGCCGGCCCACGTCGGCCGTGATCTCGCGCAGTCTGCGGCCGTCCAGGGTGATCTCGCGGTTCCGGTCGAGGCGGATCTGCGGGTCGGCGAGGAAGCCGAGCCCGAGGGAGTCCTTGCCCTTGCTGCCGCGTACGTCGAGGAAGGTGGAGAGGGCGTACGTGCCCGGCTGCAGGCGGAGTTGGAGGGTCCCGGAGTCACCGACGGAGGCAGGGAAGGGTTCGGTGCCCTCGGCGAGTCGCTGCACCACGAGGTCGGCGGGCGACGCGGCGCCGTCCCGGTCCTTGACGTGCACGGTGAGCGTGTACCGCTCCTCCTCCTTGACCAGGCCGAACGCGGTGTGGGCGACCGGCTTGCCGCCGACGCTCGCGACGACGGCGCCACTGGTGTTCCCGACCGGCGCCTTCGCCCCGTCCCCGGTGACGGTGGTCGACGCGGTGCCGTGCGCCGGGACGGTGAGGGTGGAGTCGGCGAGGGCGGCCACCCCCTCGGCCCCGCCCCGCACGGCGAGGCTCAACTGGACGGGTGCGTCGGATGAGTTGGCATACGTGAGGGTCTTGGTGACCGGCTTGTTGGCGTCGTAGGGCCAGCCGTAGAAACCGAGGTCGACGCTGCCGGTCGCGGTGACCTTCGCGTCGACGGCGTCGGGCACGCTGACGCGTCCCGCGCCCAACACGTAGGCCGGAGCGTCCAGTTGCTCGGAACTGGACATCAGGGCGTCCTTGAGCTGCGCGCCGGTCCAGTCGGGGTGCCGCTCGGCGAGCAGCGCGGCGACGCCCGCGACGTGCGGCGTCGCCATCGACGTGCCGCTCATCTCGGTGTAGTAGCCCTCGCCGTCGGTGAGTTGGGAGCGGGCCGCGAGGATGTCGACGCCGGGCGCGGAGAGGTCGGGCTTGAGCGCGTGGTCGCCGGTGCGCGGGCCCTGGCTCGTGAAGTACGCGGCCTCGTCGGCGGAGTCGACGGCGCCGACGGTCAGCGCGGCGTCGGCGGCGCCGGGCGAGCCGATGGCGGAGGGCGCGCCGGTGTTGCCGGCGGCGACGACGAAGAGGGCGCCGGTCTCCGCGGAGAGGGAGTTCACGGCGGCCGCCATCGGGTCGGTGCCGTCGCTCGCCTCCTGCGAACCGAGGCTCATCGACACCACCTTGGCGCCGACGTCCTCGGCGGCCCACTCCATCCCGGCGATGATCTCCGACTCGCTGCCGGTGCCCTCGTCGCCGAGCACCTTGCCGACGGCGAGCGAGGCGCCGGGCGCGACGCCCTTCTCCTTCTGCCCGTCCGACGCGGCGCCGCTGCCGCCCACGGTGGAGGCGACGTGGGTGCCGTGGCCGTTGCGGTCGGCGACATCCTCGCCCGGGATGAAGCTCTTGCTCTCGGCGACGCGGTCCTTGAGGTCCGGGTGCCCGGCGTCGACCCCGGTGTCGAGGACGGCGACCTTCACGCCCTTGCCGGTGAGGCCCGCCTCCCACGCCTTGGGGGTGCCGATCTGTTCGTTGCTCGCGGCCATGTCGGCCTCGACGCGCCCGTCCAGCCACACCTTGCCGATGCCCGAGGCACCGCCCCGCAGCGACCGCCAGAGCGCGGCCGGCTTCTCGGCGGCGACGGCGACGCCCGCGACACTGGGCAGGGACCGCACCTTCTCGACCCCGCGGGGCAGTTCGCGCGCGCCCCGCGCCTTCTTGTCGTACGTGACGATGAGGGGCAGCGCCCCGGTTCGCCCCCGCGCGGATCCCGCACCCGGCGTGCCGGGGGTTCCCGGCTCGGCGAGGCCTTGCCGGATGAGCTCGGTCACGTCGAACAGCCGCGCGTCGAGGACGCCGGAGCGCAGGTACGGCCGTGCCTCGTCCGGTACGACGGTGACGTGCCCGTCCGAGACCTGGCTGCGCACCGCCCCACCCGCGCCGCCCGCCCCGGCGGGCCGGTCGACGGTGACGGCCTGTCGGCCGCCGGGGAGCCGGGTGACGGTGACCCGGTCGCCGGTGATGAGGGTGACGGTGTGGGCGGAGCGCGCGGGAGGGGTGGGGCGCGCGGTGTCGACGGCGGTGGTTCCGGTGGTTCCGGTGCTGGCGGCAGTGGCGGTGGCGGCGGTGGCGTACTGCCCGGTGGGGAGCAGGGCGAACGCGAGACCGGCGGCGGCCACGAACGGGGCTCTTCGCCGCACGGGGGCTCTGGTCATGGGGCTGCCTCTCTTCGTCTCGTCGGACCCGGGCGGGGGTGGTGCCCGAGTGCTGCGAAGAGTGTCAGGGAGCGGGTGCGGCACGGGAGTTGACGGGAGCTGGCGGAAAGCCGCCAGGGCCACTACCCGCCAGGCCGGCCGCGTCACGCCACGCGGTCTCGCGGTCACGCGGTCACGCGGCCTCGCGGCCTCGCGGGCTGGCTCGCTCCGGATGTCCGGAGCGGATGACAGCTCCAAAGTCCTTCGGCGACAATGCCGTTGGCAGGGCGGGGAAAGACACACAGCTCAACGGGGGCGTCACATGGATGGCTTGGTGGAGTTCACGACCGACGAGGGCAGCCGGATCGTCGTCGCCGACGTGGACGAGGGCTCCGGCTCCCGCCTGGTGTCCCGCGGCGACGAACCCGCCCTGGCGGCCCGTACCTTCGAGGCGTCCCTCGACGGGGCGCGGGCGGCGGCCGAGTCCGCGCTGCGGGTGTTCCGCGGTGGCGCTCTGCGGCCCGACTCGGTGGAGATCGAGTTCGGGGTACGGATGTCGGCGGAGGCCGGCGCGGTGATCGTGAAGGGCCAGGCCGAGGGCCACCTGGTGGTACGCCTCACGTGGTCACCGGAACGGCCTGCGGCGCCGGAAGGGTCCCCCACGGCGGACCACCACGGATCCGCTTCACACCCGGCCCCTCACCGGCCGGTCGCGCCGGGCGCCCCCACGCTGCCGGCACCCCCGGCCGCTCCGGTTACCCCGGGCACTCCGGCAGCCCTGGCAGCCCCAGCGCCCCCGGCACCTCCGACGGCCCAGGCCATCCCGGCAGCCCCTGCGACCCCGGCACCCCCGACAGCCCCGGCAGCCCCTGCGACCCCCGCACCCCCGACAGCCCCGGCACCTCCGACGGCCCAAGCCACCCCGGCAGCCCTGACACCCCCAGCGACCCAGGCCGCCCCGGCATCCCCAGCGACCCGGGCCACCCCGGCAGCCTCGGCACCCTCAGCGACCCCTGCGGCCGCGGCACCCTCGGCATCCCCAGCACCCCCGACGACCCAGGCCACCCCGGCCGCCCCGGCACCCCCAGCGACCCCTGCGGCCGCGGCACCCCCGACAGCCCCGGCGACCCCGACGGCCCAGGCCACCCCGGCAGCCCCGGCACCTCCGACGACCCAGGCCACCCCAGCACCCCCCGCGACCCCTGCGGCCGTGGCACCCCCGACACCCCCAGCGACCCCGGCACCCCCGGCCGCCCCAGCAACACGGGCGACCCCAGCAACCCAGCCCACCCCAGCACCCCTCGCACCCCCGGCACCCCTCACACCCCTCGCACCCCCGGCACCCCCCGCCCCGGAGCCCACCCCCACCTCATGAGCAGCGCGTCCTGGCACGTTCGGATTCAGTGTGGCCGTGAGGTCGGCGCCGGGTTTCTCGTCTCCGAACGGCACCTCCTCACCTGCGCGCACGTTGTCCGCGACAGCGGTGCCCGAGACTGTGCCATCACCGTTTCCTTCCCGCACCGCAGGACGCTCGGCCGGGTCGCGGCCACGGTGAGCGCCCACGGGGGCTGGGGCGGCGGCCACGACGACCTCGGCGACCTCGCCGTACTCGAACTGGAGCACCCCGTACCGCTGGCCCCTGCCGTCTTCGCGCCGCCCGAGGACGCGTACCGCCACCCGCGCCCCAGGCTGCTCGTCTACGGGTTCCCCAAGGGGTACGAGGAGGGCACCCTCGCCGAATACCGGGCCACGGCCGCCCAGTTGATCGCCGACGAGTGGGTGCAGCTGGAGGCGTGGAGCGCCCATGGGCAGCCGCTCGCCCCGGGGTTCAGCGGGGCCGCGGTGACGCTCGCGGACTCCGGCCGGGTCGTGGGCATGGTCGCGGCGGCCGCGGGCGCCGCCGGCGTACGTAACGGCCGTATGCTCCCCACCACCGTCATGGCCCGCTACTGGCCCCCGCTCGGCGACCTCGTCCCCACCCCGGGCCACCGCCGGGCGGCGAAAGAGCGGCTGCGCGCACTGGTGGACCGGGTCGAGGACACCGGCGCCGCCCACGACCCGGAGCGGCTGTACCGCGATGCCGTGGGGCCGCTCGGCCCGCCCGTACCGCCGGAGGGGTTCGGCTCGCTCTGGCCGGCGGCCTGGTACGTGCTCTCCGAGGTCGACGACCCGGACGCGGTGACCCGGCTCGCGGACCGGCTCGCCGCCCTGCTCGACAAGGCCCCCGCCACGCCTGCGACCACGCCCACGCCCGCGGCCACACCTGCCACCCCACCCGCGACCACGCCCGCCGCCGAGCCGGGCGCCACCGGGCCCACCGCGTTCACCTCCCCCGATGGGCCGCCACCCACGTGGGCGCCGATCCTCGTGGAGATCGAGCACAGCGGCGCGAGCGGCGACCAGCTCCTGGTCGAGGTGTCCGCCTGCCGCGACGGCCACCGCCACCCCGTCGCCTCGCGCACGCTCCCGGGCGACCGGGTGCCGGCCTTCGTCCAGGAGCGCGTCGACGAGGCCTTCTCCCATCTCGCCCCGGACGCCGACGAGTTGCTGGCGTTCGTCCTGCCGAGGCCGCTGCTCGACCTGCCCGTGGCGCAGTGGCCGCGCGGCGCCGACGACCCGACCCCGCTCGGCTGCTCGTACCCCCTGGTCCTCGCCGACCGTGCGCGGCGCGCGGGCGGCCTGCGCCACCAGCTGACCCGCAAGTGGCAGAACGGGGACGGCAGGCCCGCCGCCCCGCTGCACCGCATCGAGTGCGGCACCCAGGAGAAGCCGAACCGGCTCAGGTTCCGGCTCCGACGGGACGACGCCGACCTGGCGGCCTTCACGGTCCCGCCCCGCACGCCCCGGGCCGCCCCGCGCTTCGACGCGACACTGAACGCGCCGGTACCGGTGCTGCTGTGGCCGCGCTCGGGGTGCGACGCGCATCCGTACGACGGGGGACGTCCGTACGACGACGAGGCTCGCCCGTACGACGACGAGAACCGTCCGTGCGAAGGCGAGGGCCGGGGTGGCGAACCCTGCACACCCGGACCCGTACCCGCACCCCTGCCCGGCACCAGCGGTGGCCCCGACACCGGTGCCAACTGCCCAGGCACCGAATTCCTGAACCGTATCGCCGCGCACATCGACGGCCTCCCGTTGGCCGAACTCCCGCGCGCCATCCTGGCGTTGCGCGAGAGCGCGGACGCCGCAGACGAACCGGACGCACACTGGGCACGGGACGTGCAGCTCCTCTGGGACGACCCCCGCTGCCTCCCCGCCGCACCGCAAGGCCCCTGGCGCTCACCCGTCGCCTGACCCGAAACGTCGCCTGACCCGGACCACCGCCCGACCCGAACCACCAACCCGCCCTGTCATCCGCCGCCCGAGCCCCTACGGAAGAGACCCGGAACATGTCCCTGTGGCCCGTCTACACCGGTACGAACGAGCCCCACGACGGCATCGCCCAGCTGCCCCCGCCGCCGCCCTGGCGCGACTTCGACGGCGGCCCGGTCCTTCCCGCCCCCTCGGACGACACCTCCGCGACCTCGCCGGACCGCAGGCACCGGGCCCGGACCTACCGGGCGACCGAGAACTGCGTTCAACTCGTCAACGCCGCCCTGTACTTGCGGCGCCCCCTCCTCGTCACGGGGCCACCCGGCAGCGGCAAGTCGAGCCTCGCGTACGCGGTCGCCAGGGAGTTGGGCCTCGGCCCGGTCCTGCGCTGGAACATCACGAGCCGCAGCGCCCTGCGCGACGGGCTCTACCAGTACGACCCGCTCTCCCGCCTGTACGCGGCGGGCCGCGCCGCCACCACCCCGCGCCACCCAGATGAGGGGCCCGGCGCGCAGCCGGACGAGGACGGCCGTCCCGACCGGGCGGGCGTCGCGGACCACCTGCGCCTCGGCCCCCTCGGCACCGCGCTGCTGCCCTACGCCCGCCCCCGCGTCCTGCTCATCGACGAGATCGACAAGAGCGACCTCGACCTCCCCAACGACCTCCTGAACATCCTGGAGGAGGGCCAGTACGAGATCCCCGAGCTGGTGCGGACCGCCCGGCACGCCCCGGAGGCGGGCCTGCTCGCCGACGGCTCCGACGACCCGGTCACCGTCGTACGCGGCAAGGTGCGCTGCCGCGCCTTTCCCTTCACCGTCCTGACCAGCAACGGCGAGCGCGAGTTCCCGCCCGCCTTCCTGCGCCGCTGCGTCACGCTGCGGCTGCGCCAGCCGCGCGACGAGCACCTGGAGGAGATCGTCCGCGCTCACCTCGGCGAGCCCGACGCCTACGCCAGGAGCCTCATCACCCGCTTCCTGGAGCGCGGCAGCGGCGGCGAACTCGCCACCGACCAACTCCTCAACGCCATCTACCTCACGGGCGCCGCGGGCATCGACGCCGCGTCCCGCGACGAGCTCGCCCAGCAGCTGATGCCGTACCTGACGCAGGCGGCGGATCCGGGGCCCGATGCGCTCTGACGCCGCCCGGCGCGGGACCCCGCTGGCACGCCTGGCCGACGTACTGGCCCGGGCGTCGGACGGCCTCGGGCCCACCCCCGTCGAACTCGCCGAAGTGCTGTGGCTCGCCGAGCAGGAGCGGGCGCGGTCAGCGGCGGGACGTGCGCAGGCCCCGGACGACGAGGCACCGCGGCCCGACCTCCCGCCCTCGTCGCACGCCGACGCGTCGCCGGACCAGGATTCCGTCGCGCCGACCGGGCCCGCGGACGACGAACGGGTGCCGCTGTACCTGCCCGCGCCACCGGCCGGGAGCGGGGACGAGGACGGAGCGCTTGCACGACGGCCGGCAGGGGATTCGTCCCGGCCGTCCGACGGGGAGAACGCGCTCGGCGCCCGCGGCGGGGCTCGCCCGGCCACCGCCCACGCCACCCTCCGCGTGCCCGTACCGCCGATGGTCACGCACCCGCTGGCCCTGCAGCGCGCGCTGCGCCCGCTCAAGCGCCGCGTCCACTCCCCGGTCGGCCACGTGCTCGACGAGGAGGCCACCGCACACCGCATCGCCCGCCTCGGCGCGCGCCCCTGGGACTGGCTGCCGGTGCTTCGCCCGGCGGAGGAGCGCTGGCTGCGGCTGTCGCTCGTGTACGACGCCGGGCCGACGATGCCCGTCTGGCGTCCGCTGGTCCGCGAACTCCACACGGCGCTCGTCCAGTCCGGCATCTTCCGCACGGTCGAGCTGCACCACGCGCCGCCCGACGGCACGGTCCCGCCCCAGGCGGCCGCCGCCCCCGCCACCGGGCGCACGGTCACCCTCCTCGTCAGCGACTGCATGGGCCCGCAGTGGCGGGAGGGCGCGGCGGGCGACCGCTGGTACCGCACGGTGCGCCGCTGGGCGGAGCGGATGCCGCTGGCCGTGATCCAGCCGCTCCCGGAGCGGCTCTGGCGCACCACGGCGCTCCCCACGACACCGGGCACACTCGCCGCCCCGCACCCGGCCGCGCCCTCGGGCGCACTGACCTTCACCCCGTACGCCGCCGAACCGCCGCCTCCCGGCGCGCTGCCGGTCCCGGTCCTGGAGGCGGCACCGAACTGGTGGGCCCATTGGGCGTCGTTGGTGGCGGACGGGAGCGGAGTGCAAGTGCCGGGCGCGGTGGGGTGGTTGGGGGCCGGCCCGGCCCCGGCCCGCTCGCCCGACGAGCCGGCCACCGAGGACGTCACCCGCCTCTCCCCCGAGGACCTCGTCCTGCGCTTCCGCTCCACGGCGTCCGCCGAGGCCTTCCGCCTGGCGGGCCACCTGGCCGTGGGCGAACCCCGGTTGCCGGTCATGCGGTTGGTCCAGGCGGCGGTGGAGGCACGCCCGCGCCCGCAGCACCTGGCGGAGGTGATCCTCAGCGGCATGCTGACCGTGCGGTCGGCGGCGGACCCGGAGTCCTACGCGTTCCGTGACGGTGTACGGGAGGTACTGCTGCGCACGTTGCCGCGCACGGCACGGGGGCGTACCCACGAACTCCTGGCCCGGGCGGGTGAGTTGATCGATGACCGGGCGGGGGTGGCGCCGGGCGAGCTGCGGGCGGTGGCGGGCGTACGGGTGCGGGGTGCGGGGGCGGGGGCGGGGGTGGAGCCGGGGCGTGGTGTCGCCGCCCGGGTTCCGGAGGGGGAGCCGTTCGCGACCGTCGCGCCGGACACCGTACGGCAGTTGGCCGGGGCACGGGACGGACGGCCGACCCCCGGGGCCGCGGGGCCCCTGTTCGGAGGCCGCTATCGGGGCCTGGAGCAGATCGGGTTGAGCGGACGGGTCTGGCGGGCCGAGGACGTGCGCGACGGGGGCCGGACCGTGGTGGTGCAGCGGTTCCTGCGGGCGCCGCGGTGGCTGCGCCTGGACTTCACCGGGGCGGCACGCCGGCTCGCCCGCTTCCGGCACCCCCATGTGGCGGCCGTGCACGACTACGGCTTCCACCGCCAAGTCCCGTATCTGACCATGGACTTCGTCGAGGGTCGCAGTCTGGAGGACCTGCTCCTGGACCACCCGAACGGGCTGCCCGCCGACCAGCTCATGGACCTGGTGCCGCGCCTGGCCGACGCGGTCGCGGCCCTGCACGCGGCGGACCTGGCACACGGCGCGCTGACCTCGCCCTACGTGCGGCTCTCGCCCGCCGGACCGGTCCTGTGCGGCTTCACGCTCCGCCCCTTCGACGAGTCGAGCCGCGCGGACGACCTGCGGGCGCTGGGGCGGCTGGTCCGGGAGATGTTCGAGCCGCGGGATACGTACGGGGAACAGGTGGCACACGCGCCGCGAGACACAGCCGAGCCCTACGGCTCGTATGAGCCACAGGAGGAGGATCCGAGCGACCTGTGGGCGACACACCCCGCCTCCGCCGGCCCCTCGTCGGACCCCGCCGACGACTTCTGGGGTCCGGATCTCTGGTCCGATGACCCGTGGACGTCGGGCCCGCCACCCCTCGAAGACGCCCCCCAGGGACCGGACCCCGCCCCCGCCGACCTCTTGGCGGCGGGCCGCAGCTCCGAGGACCCCTGGGCCGTCGACCCCGATGCGGCCGACGACCCCTGGCGACACGACGCCGCGGGGGTCCCGCAGTCCCTGCGGCGCGACCGGCCCGGCACGTACACGCTGACCTCCGAGGCCGCGGGCCGGCTCGCCTCGGCCCTGAACGCCCTCCGCTCCGAGGACGCCACCGAGCTCAGCGGCGGCCTCAGCCTGCTCCGGCAACTCTCCTCACCTTCGCTGCACGGGCGCACGTACTCCCTGCTCGGCCCTCTCCGCGTCACCCAACCCCACGGCTGGACCCTTTCGGTCACGGATCCGAGGTCGAGGGCGATGCTCTGCATCCTGCTGCTCCGGGAGGGACACGGCGTCCCGGACGCGGAGCTGACGGCGGGCATCTGGGGCGCGGATCCCCCCGCCAACGCGCCGCGCCTGCTGGCCTCGACCGCCGCCCGGCTGCGCGAGGCGCTCGGGCCGGACTCGGTGGCGAGGACCGGGGACGGGTACACCCTGCTGCTCGCCTCCGCGGCCGAGGAGGTCGACCTGTTCCGCTGCCGGGAACTGGCCGCGCAGGCGGATACGCACCGGCGCGAGGGGGAGATCGAGAGCGCCCTGCACTGCATCGAGTCCGCGCTGGACCTGTGGGACGACGACCCCCTGGAGAACGTTCCCGACCCGGCGGGCAGAGAGGCGCGCACCGAACTCGCCGAGCTCCACTCCCGTCTTGTCCACGGCCAGCAGCAACTCGCCGCAGAACTGGAGGAATCCGCCGGGGGCACGGCCGAACTCGAAGGCGACCCGCAGGGTTTCGCCCCCGACGAGGCCAGAAGCCGGCCCGCCCCGCACGAGCGGTTCCCCCGCTCCCGGCCCGACGCCCTCGAAGCCGAGGAGTCCGCATCGGCCGACTACCTCCCGTACCCGGCGACCGACGTCTCCTTCGCCTACCCCGCCCATCCGGACCCACCGTCCGAAGACGCCCTGCAGACCCTGGGCCGCGCCGTCTCCCACCTGCTCGTCCGCGGCGGCATCGGACCGGAACGGTTCGAGATGCGGCTCCACCGGTACGGGTGGGATGTGACCGTGGCCCCCGAGGTGGACGCCCTCCAGGTACTCCTCACGACCGTCGACCACCTGCCTGCGGCCCTGGCCGAACTCCGCACGCCCCACGGTGGGTTCGACCCCCTCGTCCTCACCGTCACCGTGATACTCGACCCCGACCGGACGGCGCCCGCACCCCCGCTGCCCTCCGGACTCCGCCACCTCTCCGACCGCCCCGGCACCCGCGCGGTCGTCATCGTCTCCGGCGACCTGTACGTCCGTCTCACCCGCTCGGGCCGCATCCGCGCCACCCACGCCTTCGAACCGGTCCCCCAGTCCGACGACTGGTACTGCGCCATTCCGGCGGGGCCGGGGGACGACTCCAACACCCCGCCTGACGCAACGGGGACCACCGCTCCGGGACCTCCGCCGACCGCATCGACCACTCCGGGCCCCCCGTCGGACACATCGGCCGCCCCCGAGGCCTCACCAGGCGTACCGCCCACCCCGGACACCCCGCCGGACACATCGGCCGCCCCCGAGGCCTCGCCAGGCGTCGTACCGCCCGCCCCGGACGCCCTGACCGAAGCAGCGGCCATCCCCGACGTCCCAACAGGCCTGCCACCCGCCCCGGACACCCCGGACACCCCGGACACCCCGGACACCCCGGACACCCCGGACACCCCGGACACCCCGGACACCCCGGACACCCCGCCGGAAGCGTCAGCCGCCGCCGAAGTCCCGTCGGACCCGACGCCCGCCCCAGATGCCCTGCCGGACACATCGGCCGCCCCCGAAGCCTCGTCAGGCGTCGTACCGCCCGCCCCGGACGCCCTGACCGAAGCAGCGGCCATCCCCGACGTCCCAACAGGTCTACCGCCCGCCCCGAATACCCTGCCGGCCACGTCGGCCACCCCCGAAGCCTCGTCGGGCACTCCGAACACCCCGAACACCCCCCCGGAAGCGTCAGCCGCCGCCGAAGTCCCGTCGGATCCGACGCCCGCCCCGGATACCCTGCCGGGCACCTCGATCGCCCCCGAAGCCTCGTCAGGCGTACCGCCCGCCCCGGACACCCCAGACACCCCGGAGACCTCGGACACTCCGACCCCGAACACCCCGAACACCCCGCCGGAAGCATCAGCCGCCGCCGAAGCCCCGTCGGACCCGACGCCCGCCCCCGAAGCCCAATCAGCCGCCCCGCCCGCCTCCGAGGCGGCCCCCTCAGCCGACCCGACCGCCGCCCCCACCCACCCGTCAGCGACCGCACCCTCCACCCCCAGCCACAACACCCCCACCCACCACCTCCCCCACCCCATCGACTCCCTCATCCTCGGCTTCGACGGCACCCTCGCCCAGCTCTACCCGGGGCGAGCCGCGCGGGACGCGGCGCGTTCGCTCGCCGCGCTCATCGCCGAGCAGCGCGACCCCGAGGCGGCCGAAGCGGGTGAGCCCCTGGTGCCCGGCGGAGGGCTCGCCGCCCTCGGGGACGACCGGATCCACCCCCTCGACATCCTGCGCGCCTTCGCCCACCACCCCACGCTCCCGGCCGAACTGCACGCACACCTCGAAGACATCGAGCTGCGGGCGGCGTCCACGACGAAGCCCCCCGGCTCCCTCGCGGACGCCCTGCGCGCCCTCACCGGACCCGCCCACCGCCTCCCCCTGGCCATCGCGACCGACGTCTCCCCGCGCGCCGTCACCGCGTACCTGGCGGCCAAGCGCCTCCCCTTCCCCGAGGCCGCCGTGCACGGCCGTACCGCCGACCTCACCCGCCTCATGCCCGACCCCGACTGCCTGCGCCGCGCGCTGGACCAGCTCGGCTCGTCGGCGGACCGCTGCGTCATGGTCGGCTCCTCCGCGGTGGAGGCGACCGCGGCGCGCAACCTGGGCATCCCCTTCATCGGGATCGCCCCCGACAGCCGAACCCGGCAACGGCTGCTCGACGCCGGCGCCCGGTTCACGCGCGCGCTCCTCTCGGACGTGGCGGGGGCCCTCCGCGAGCTTTGAGCGCTTTGAGCGCCCCGGAGCCGACGGGGGGCACCGGCGCGGCGACCCCGGCCCCGCCCCGGCCCCCCGGCCAGAAAAGATCACTCGTGCGGCCGCACCCCGCCCGGCTCATCTCAACGCGCGGGAGGCCCGCCCCCGTCGCACGATGCGAGACAGGACCGCCGTCCGACGGTCCGTACGGTCTGCGCTCTCGGGAGGATCTGCCATGACCGTCAGTCTGGAGCAGTTGCGCCGCTGCCATATCGCCGTCGACCTCGGAGCCGCGAGGACCCGGGTGTTCGTGAAGGGCGCGGGACTCGTCGTCGACGAGCCGAGCGCCGCCGCCGTCAACACCCGGACCGGCGCGCTCATCGCGGTCGGCCACTTCGCCGAGCAGATGACGGGACGTACGCCCGGATACATCCGGGTGGTCCGCCCCGTCTCCGGCGGCACCGTCGTCGACATCGAGATGGCCCAGCGGATGCTGCGCAACCTCATCGGCGAGAAGCTCCGCCGCGCCCTGCGCCGCAAGCCGCGGCTGCGCGCCGCCGCCTGCACCCCGCACGACGCCGACCCGCTGGCCCAGCGTGCCGCCATCGAGACGATGGTCGGACTCGGCGCGCGCCGGGTGGAACTGGTGGACACCCTCATCGCGGCGGCGGTCGGCTGCGGCCTGCCCGTGGAGCGCCCCGAGGCGACGATGATCCTCGTCTGCGGCGCCGCCACCACGCAGGTCGCGGTCCTCTCGCTCGGCGCGATCGTGACGGCCGAGCGGATCCCGGTGGGCGGCGAGGCCATCGACAACGCGATCGTGCAGCACCTGCGCCACCACCACGAGCTGATGCTCCCCTCCCAGTCCGTGCGCCCCCTGCAACTCGCCCTGCGCGGCAACGGCCTGACCCCGCACGGGCCGGAGTCGACGGAGATCCACGGCAGGGACGTCGCGACGGGCCTCGCCCGTTCCGTCCAGGTGGACACCGCCGCCGTCCGCGACGCCATCCACACCCCGCTCACCGCCGTACTCGACGGCATCGGCAAGGTGCTGCGCGACTGCCCGCCGGATCTGGTGGCCGACCTCGCCGACCGCGGCATCATGATGGTCGGCGGCAGCGCGCTGCTGCCCGGCCTGGACCAGATGCTGCGGGACGCGACCGGAATGCCCGTACATATCGCGGAACGGCCTGATGTGTGCGCCGTCATGGGACTCGGTGCGATGCTGGAGGGCAAGATCCAGCCGCTGGCCCTGGCTCCGCTCTCCGGCTGACGCCCTCGCCGGCCGGCCGGGCAGCCGCCTCCCCCGACCACGGAGTACGTCGTACGTGACCGAGATGCCCGACGGGACGGACGCGCCGCCGTCCGCGATGCAGCCACTCCTGGAGGCCGTCCTCGACGTGGGCACGGACCTCGAACTCCGCGCCACGCTCCAGCACATCGTGGACAGCGCGGCGCGACTGACCGGGGCGGGGCTCGGCACGCTCGGCGTCGACGCGCCCGGCCTCGACGGACCCGCCGAGCTCTTCGTGGCGGGCGGCCCCGCGCGTCACCCCGACGGGGTGCCGACGGTGAGCCCCGCCGCGACGGCGGACGGCACGGCGCTGCGGGTGCCGATCGAGGTCCACGACGAGCCGTTCGGCACGCTGCTCCTGGCGCACAAGGAGCGGGGCGGCACCTTCACGGACGAGGACCAGCAGCTCCTGAAGGTCCTGGCCAGCCAGGCCGGCATCGCGATCGGCAACGCCCGCCTGTTCGAGGCGGCCCGCCAACGGGAGCGCTGGATCGAGGGCGCGGCGGCGGTCACCACGGCCCTGCTCACGGGCGAGGCGGCGGCCGACGCGCTGATGACGGTGGCGGACCGGGCGAGGATCCTGGCGGGCGCGGCGGCGGGGGTGATCCTGCAGCCCACGGAGGCGGGCGGCATGCGGATCGTCGCGGCGGCGACGGACGGTGCGCCCCACGGCTGGGGCACGTCGGCGCGCGCCGCGTCGCCGGGCCACAACGTATGGACGCCGGCGCCCACGCGCAGCACCCCCACCCCAAAGGCCCCGGCCCCCGCCCCCGGTACCGGACCGACCCCGCCCCCCTCCCCCGGAGCCCCCGCACGCACCCCCTACCCCCCGTCCCACAACGACCTCATCGGCACCACCATCGAGCCCGGCAGCGCCGTGCTGGAGCAACTCCTCGGTGGTGAGCCCGTGTTCATCGAGGACTCGGCGACCGACGCCCGGATGACGACGCACGTGCGCGTCCGTTTCGGGCCCAGCATGATGCTGCCGCTGCAGGCCGGCGGCCGGCTCATCGGCACGCTCGCG
Organism: Streptomyces sp. NPDC041713; assembly: GCF_055591085.1. Taxonomy (NCBI): domain Bacteria; kingdom Bacillati; phylum Actinomycetota; class Actinomycetes; order Kitasatosporales; family Streptomycetaceae; genus Streptomyces; species Streptomyces sp. NPDC041713. The sequence goes on along the minus strand of NZ_JBVIZY010000001.1, from coordinate 276,832 downwards.
CTGCCCCGCCGCCGCGGCGCGCCCGCCTACACGCCCGCCGAACGCCTGCTCGCCACCCAGTTCGCCTCGCAGGCCGCGCTCGCCCTCGTACTGGCCGACGCACAGCAGAGCCGGGAGCGCCTCGCGGTCTTCGAGGACCGCGACCGCATCGCACGCGACCTGCACGACCTCGTCGTCCAGCGGCTCTTCGCCACCGGCATGATGCTGGACGCGACCCGCAACAGGGCCCGGGCGACCACGGTCGAGTCCACCCTCGACCACGCCGTCGACGAGCTGGAGTCGACGATCCAGGAGGTCCGTACCGCCATCTTCGCCCTGCAGCAGCCCCCCGCCGACGCCCCCGCCACCTTCCGCGGCAAGGTGCTGCGCGAGACCGCGGGCGCGTCCGCGGTCCTCGGCATCCGGCCGTCGGTGCACTTCGCCGGCGCCGTCGACAACCGCGTCACCGAACCGACCGCCGGCCACCTCCTCGCCGCCCTGCGCCGCGCGCTGGCCGCCGCGTCGCGCCGCACCGGCGTCACCCGGGTCGACGTCGCGATCGACGCGAAGGCCACGCTGCCCGACAGCAGGGAGGGCGTACGCCTGACGGTGTACGACGACGGGGACACGGACGGCGTCGAGGCGGGCACGACGGTGACCTGGCAGGCGCCGTTGTCCCCCTGAGAGGACGTCAGAGCTCGACCACCGAGACCTCCGTGGCCTTCACGCTGGTCCACACCTCCGCCCCGTCCACGAGCCCGAGGTCGAGCGCGGCCTGCGGGGTGATCTCGGCGACCAGGTCGGGTGCCTCGGCCGAGGCGATCAGGACGCGCAGCCGGCTCCCGGCGGTGGTGATCTCCCGTACCGTCCCGGGCCAGACGTTGCGCGGGCTGCCCTCCGGCTTCTCGCGGTGCACGGACACCGCCTCCGGCGCGATGACCGCGAGCGCCGGAGCACCCGCCCCGGCCGTCGGCGGCTCGGCGACGACCAGGCGCCCCTCCCCCGCCAGGACCAGCGTGCCGTCGGCGTCGACCGTGCCGGGCCACGCGTTGCGGCCGAGCATCCGGGCCACCCACGGCGACCGCGGATGCCGGGTGACGTCGGCGGGCGAGGCGTCCTGCAACGTACGCCCGTCGTCGAGTACGAGGACCCGGTCGGCCAGCGACACCGCCTCGACGGGATCGTGCGTGACGATGAGGCACACCCCGCCGAACCCGTCGAGGTGGCGGCGGAGCGTGTGGCGGACGTGGGCGCGGGTGGTCTGGTCGAGCGCGGCGAGCGGTTCGTCGAGGAGCAGCAGCCGGGGCCGCGCCGCCAACGCCCGGGCGAGCGCGACCCGCTGGGCCTGCCCGCCGGAGAGCTGGGCGGGCCTGCGGTGCGCGAGGTGCCCGACGCCGAGCCGGTCGAGCCAGACCCGCGCCTCCCGGCGTGCCTCGGCCCGCCGCACGCCCTGCGCGCGCAGCCCGTACGCCGTGTTGCCCAGCGCGCTCAGGTGCGGGAAGAGGGCGCCTTCCTGCGGCACCCAGGCGACGCCGCGGCGGTGCGGCGGCAGCGCGGTGACGTCCCGTTCGCCGAGCCGCAACCGCGCGTGGGCGCGCGGGGTGAGCCCGAGCAGGGCGCGCAGCAGCGTGGTCTTGCCGGCGCCGTTGGGTCCGACCACGGCGATGGTGATGCCGGGGTCGACGTCGAGGGTGAGCTGGTTGTGACCGGTGACGTCGGCGTGCAGGGCCCACTGTTCGGCGGGCTCCGCGGCCTTCACGTCCGCCGAAGCCACCGAAGTCACCGAAGTCGCCGAAGCCACCGATGCCGGGGAGGCGGAGGCGAGCGCCGCCGCCGGATCGTCCCCGTCCGGGGAGTCGGCGGGCGCCGATCCCCGTACCCCTCGTACTCCCCGTACGCCCTGTCCGCGCACGGAGGCCCCCATCGTCCACCGCCCCCGCAGCCCGACGAGGACGGCCATCGCGATGGCGAGCAGGAGCAGCGACAGCGAGGTGGCGGCCTCCGGCGAGTCCTGGAGGAGCAGATACACCTGGAGCGGCAGGGTCTGCGTGGTCCCGGGCAGATTCCCCGCGAAGGTGATGGTCGCCCCGAACTCGCCGAGGGCCCGCGCCCAGGTGAGCGCGGCTCCCGCGACGAGTCCGGGGGCGACCATCGGCAGGGTGACGGTGAGGAACACCCGTACCGGAGAGGCCCCGAGCGACGCCGCGGTCTCCTCGAACCCGGGCCGCAGCCCGCCCAGCGCGCCCTCCAGGCTGATCACGAGGAACGGCATCGCGACGAAGGTGGCCGCGACCACCGCCCCCGAGGTGTGGAAGGGCAGCACGATCCCGAAGGTGTTCTCGAGCCAGGGCCCGAGGACCCCGCGCCGCCCGAACCCGAGCAGCAGCGCGACGCCGCCGACGGTGGGCGGCAGCACCATCGGCAGCAGTACGAGGGACCGTACGAGCGCCTTCCCCGGGAACTCCACCCGGGCCAGCAGCCAGGCCAGCGGCACCCCGAGCACGAGCGAGAGCCCGAGCGCCCAGCAGGAGACGAGCAGCGACAGCTTCAGGGCCTGGGTGACGCCGGGGGCGGTCAGATGCGTGCCGAGGTCGCCCCACTCGGTCCGCGCGAGGATGCCGACGAGCGGCATCAGCAGGAACGCGACGGCGAGCAGGGCGGGAACGGCGAGCGTGAACGGCGGCCGCGTACGGACGCGTGGACGTGAGCGTGAGCGTGTGCGGAGCATGGCGACTACGGCTTCTGGAAGCCCGCGTCCCGAAGGATCTTCTGCGCCTCGGGGGTGCTGAGCCACTTCACGAACGCGGCGGCGGCGTCAGCGTTCTTCGACCCCTTGAGGGTCGCGGCCGGGTAGGAGGCGACGGCGTTCTGCGCGTCGGGGATGTCGACGGCGTCGACCTTGTCGGTCGCGGTGGCGGCGTCGGTCTTGTAGACGATGCCGGCGTCGGCCTCGCCGAGCTCGACCTTGCTGAGCACGGACCGGACGTTGGCCTCCTTGGAGACCGGCTTCACGGAGACCTTCTGGGCGTCGAGGACCTGCTTGCTGTACCGCCCGACGGGCACGGTGTCGTCGGCGAGGACGACCTTGAGCTTGCTGTCGGAGAGGTCCTTGAGCGAGGTGACCTTCTCGGGGTTGCCTTCGCGGGTGGCGATGACGAGCCGGTTCTTGGCGATGATGTCGGGCTTGTTCGTCTCCCCCTTGAGCCCGTCCATGGTCTTGGTGTCGGCGGTGACGAGGACGTCGGCGGGCGACCCCTGCTCGACCTGCGCGGCGAGCTCCTGCGACCCGGCGGCGGAGACGGTGATGTCGGTGCCGGGGTGCTCCTTCTCGTACGTCTTCTCGGCGGTGGCGAAGACGTCGGTGAGAGAGGAGGCGGCGAGAACGGTGAGCTTCACGTCCTTGCCGCTGCCGCCCTCCTTCTTCCCGTCACTGTCGTCATCACTGCCACAGCCGGCGAGGGGCACGAGCAGGGCGGCGCTGACGACGACGGCGGCGGTACGGCGCACGGTGCGGGCGGAGAACTTCGGGGACATGAGAGGGCTCCTGGCGGATGGCGTACGGGGAGAGGCAGAGGGACGACGAAGAAGATCTACGGGGCCCACGAGGAATGGTGACCCCCGACCGATCGACCGCCCGGCGTCAGGCGCGATCGATGTGCACGTTGGTGGACTTCACGCGGGCGGTGGCCTCGACGCCGACCTCCAGGCCGAGCTCCTCCACGGCCTCCCGGGTCAGCAGCGAGACCAGCCGGTGGGGCCCGGCCTGGATCTCCACCTGAGCGGCGACGTCACCGAGCTTCACGGCGGTGACGATGCCGGGAAAGGCGTTGCGGGCGGTGGTGTACGAGACGTCCTCGTCCCCCGCGTCACCCCCGCTCCGCGCGAGCTCCACGGAGAACGCGGCGAGATCCCGCCCGTCGATGAGCCGCCGCCCGCCTTCATCACGATGCGTGACGACCCGACCGGCATCGGCCCACCGCCGAGCGGTATCAGGACTGACCCCGAGCAGACGCGCGGCCTGCCCAATCGTGTAGGACTGCATGTGCGCCACGATAGGGGCGATGGCCTCGCATTTGTAAAAGTTGAGAGAGAACTCCATCGCAAATGCGACCCGCCTTGGAGGAACACCCAACGCTCCCGTGGCGCGGGCGGGCCGGGCCGGCTGCGAGGGATCTCTACGTGAATCGCCCCGCACAGGTGCAGAACGCAAGAAACCCGCCCGAGGTGGGGGCGGGGCGGGGAGAGAAGGGAATGCGGGCTCGGTTCGTGCGGGACGAGCGCGGCCACGGGGGCCGGAGGCTTCCTCGCGAGCGCTCGCGCTCGCCCTGGTGCCACCCAAACGGGCGCCACCCGGAGGTTTGCGTCGTTGACGCAGGTGGAATCGTTCCTGCGCCCTAGCGCTGTGGTGGGGCGGGTGGGACTCGAACCCACGGCCGACGGATTATGAGTCCGCTGCTCTAACCGGCTGAGCTACCGCCCCTAACGGCGCGTCGCGCACATTTGTGCGCGCCGTCTGCCGCAGCATAGCCGCTCATACGATCTCCTGCTTCGGATGGTCGGCATCGCTCGACCATGAGGACCTCCGTGCTGCCCGCATGGTTCCACCAGGCGGGAAACCGGCGCGAAACAGGGCCGGATCAGGGCCGGATCAGGTGCGGATCAGCCGTGGATCAGGTGGGATCCGTGCACGAGCGGGCATGAAAAAGGACCCCCGAGGGGGTCCTCGGGGGTCCTTCGTACAGCTCTCCCGACTGGACTCGAACCAGTAACCTGCCGGTTAACAGCCGGCTGCTCTGCCAATTGAGCTACAGGAGACCGAGCTCCCCCGACTGGACTCGAACCAGTAACCTGCCGGTTAACAGCCGGCTGCTCTGCCAATTGAGCTACAGGGGATCGTCTCGTTTGCATCGAACGCACCTACCTGGGAACTCTCCGGGCGGCGGGCGTTCGCTGCGACACATACATTAGCGCAAGCAGGGGGGTGCTCCGCCAATCGGTATCCCCTCGGGCGATCAGCGGCGAGCGCCGGCACCGTGACGGCACCCCGTGACGGCAGACAGTGACAGAGCGACGCACGTGCGTAGCCGATGCAGCGGACGACGTAGACGTAGGAGAAGGGTGGCAGCCATGCGGTACCGGCTCACATTCGTGGTGGGACTGGCCCTCGGGTACGTGCTCGGGACCCGGGCCGGACGCGAGCGCTACGAGCAGTTGAAGAAGTCCGCCCGCGGGATCTCGCAGAACCCGGCCGTGCGCAACACCGTCGAGTCCGCGACCCAGCAGGGGCGCGAGGTCGCGGGCAAGGCGCTCCACTCGGTCTCCGAGAAGGTCGGGGACCGGATGCCCGACTCGGTCGCCGACCGGGTCCGTTCCCTGCGTGAACAGCGCGGACAGGGCGGCGTCGAGGACGACTGGGGCACCAGCAACACCTGACGGGAACACCTGACAGCGACACCTGACGGAACCGAGCGGTCCGCCGCGCGCGCCGCCCCGCCGACGAGGCCGGGCGGCGCGTTCCGCGTCCGACGGGGGGGCCAAGGGGGATCAGGCGTGGTCCCGCGGGATCACGAGAGCGAACACAGGTACGGGACACGGGTACGGGCCACGCCCCGCGGTGCGGCAGAATTCCCTCATGGGGATAGTCGCAGGGTTGGACAGTTCGCCCGATTTCACGCGCATCGTGGTCTGTGACACGGACACGGGCGCCGTACTCAAGCAGGGCTATGCCCCGCATCCGCTGGAGAGCGGCGAGGGCGGCTCGCGGCCGTCCGACGTCGATCCACAGGCGTGGCTGCTCTCCCTCGGCGAGGCGGCCGGCGGCGGGCTGCTCGAAGGGGTGCAGGCCATCGGCGTATCGGCCCAGCAGAACGCCCTCGTACCGCTCGACCAGCACGGCAACACCGTGCGGCCCGCCCTCGTCGGCAACGACCGCAGGACCCAGGTCGCCGCCGTCGACCTCGTCGACCGGCTCGGCGGACGCGAGGCATGGGCGCAGGCCGTGGGGTGCGTGCCCCGGTCCGCGGAGCCGGTGACGAAGCTGCGCTGGCTGGCGAAGACCGAACCGGATGCCGCGCGGCGGGTCTCCGCCCTCATGCAGGCCCCCGACTGGCTCGTCTGGCAGCTGCTCGGCCGGCCCGCCCGCCGGACGACCGACCGCGGCGGCGCCTCCGGCACCGGGTACTGGTCCGCAGCGACCGGCACGTACCGCCCCGACCTCGTCGAACTGGCCCTGGGCCACCAGGCGATGCTCCCCGAGGTGATCGGCCCCGCCGAGGCCGCGGGCACCACCCCCGAGGGGCTGCTGATCTCCGCGGGCACCGGCGAGACGATGGCCGCGGCCTTCGGGCTCGGCGTGCAGCAGGGCGACGCCGTCGTCTCGCTCGGGGCATCGGGCTCGGTGATGGCCGTGCACCACGAGGCGCTCGTCGACGCGCGGGGGATCATCACCTCACTGGCGGACGCCACGGGGCTGCATCTGCCGGTGGTCCACACGATGAACGCCGTACGGGTCCTGCGCGGCACGGGCGAGATGCTCGGGATCACCGACCTCGAAGAGCTCTCCGCGCTCGCCATGAAGTCCACGCCGGGCGCGCACGGGCTCGTACTCCTGCCCTACCTGGAGGGCGAGAAGACGCCCAACCTGCCGCACGCCGCGGGCACGCTGACCGGGCTGCGGCGCGAGTCGATGAAGCCCGAGCACCTGGCGCGGGCCGCCTTCGAGGGGATGCTGTGCGGGCTCGGCGACGCGCTGGACGTGCTGCGCGGGCGCGGGGTCGAGGTCCGGCGGGTCTTCCTGCTGGGCGCGGCCGCCGAGCTGCCCGCCGTCCAGGCCGCCGCGCCGATGCTGTTCGGTACGCAGGTCGTGGTGCCGCAGCCCGCGGACTACGCGGCGATCGGTGCGGCGCGGCAGGCGGCCTGGGCGCTGACCGGTCAACTGCCGTACTGGCAGGGGGCGGCGGCGCAGGTCTTCGAGCCGGGCGAGGAGCTCGCGGTGGGGCAGGCGGTGCGCCAGCAGTACGCGACGGTGCGGGAGCAGTCCCATCCGGGGGCCTTCGCCTCCTGACCCTCCGCGGGACGTCCCGTACGAAGATCCTTCAGTGGATCCACTTCTTTACCCGGGCTGAAATTTGACCCGGTCATGGGTTAATCGGTTGCACACCCACGGGTCGGGTGTCGCAGGATTGAGGGCCACCTCGCCCACCACCCTGCCGACACCCGACTCCTCGAGAGACCGAGCGTGCTCATAAGACTCCTGCGGACGTATCTGCGTCCGTACCAGAAACCCATCGCCCTGCTGGTGCTGCTGCAGTTCCTGCAGACCTGCGCCGCGCTCTACCTGCCCTCCCTGAACGCCGACATCATCGACAACGGTGTCGTCGAGGGAGACACGGGCTACATCCTCGCCTTCGGCGGCATCATGATCGCCGTCACCGTCGTGCAGATGATCTGCAACGTCGGAGCCGTCTACTTCGGCGCGCGGACCGCCGCGGCGCTCGGCCGGGACGTGCGGGCCGCCGTCTTCGACCGCGTGCAGTCGTTCTCCGCGCGCGAAGTGGGCCAGTTCGGCGCCCCGTCGCTGATCACCCGGACCACCAACGACGTCCAGCAGGTCCAGATGCTGGTCCTGATGTCGTTCACGCTGATGGTGTCGGCGCCCATCATGTGTGTGGGCGGCATCGTGATGGCGCTCGGTCTGGACGTGCCGCTCTCCGGGGTCCTCCTCGCCGTCGTGCCCGTCCTCGGCATCAGCGTGAGCCTGATCGTGCGGCGGCTGCGGCCGCTGTTCCGCACCATGCAGGAGCGGCTCGACACCGTGAACCGCGTGCTGCGCGAGCAGATCACCGGCAACCGCGTCATCCGCGCCTTCGTCCGGGACGAGTACGAGAAGGAGCGCTTTCGCAAGGCCAACGCCGATCTGACCGAGGTCTCGCTCGGCACTGGCAAGCTCCTCGCGCTGATGTTCCCGATCGTGATGACCGTCGTGAACCTCTCCTCGATCGCGGTGGTGTGGTTCGGCGCCCACCGCATCGACAGCGGCGGCATGCAGATCGGCGCGCTCACCGCGTTCCTCGCCTATCTGATGCAGATCGTGATGTCCGTGATGATGGCCACCTTCATGTTCATGATGGTGCCGCGCGCGGAGGTCTGTGCCGAGCGCATCGAGGAGGTCCTGGACACCGACAGCAGCGTGGTGCCCCCGGCCGCCCCGGTGCGCGAGCTGCGCAGCCACGGACACCTGGAGATCCGGGACGCCGGCTTCCGCTACCCCGGCGCCGAGGAGCCCGTCCTCAAGTCCGTCCACCTCGTGGCCCGTCCCGGCGAGACGACCGCGGTGATCGGGTCGACCGGCAGCGGCAAGTCGACGCTGCTCAATCTCGTGCCGCGGCTGATCGACGTCACCGAGGGCGAGGTCCTGGTCGGCGGCGTGGACGTGAGCACCGTCGAGCCCGCGCTGCTCGCGCGGACCGTGAGCCTCGTACCGCAGAAGCCGTACCTGTTCGCCGGCACCGTCGCCACCAACCTGCGCTACGGCAACCCCGACGCCACCGACGAGGAGCTCTGGCACGCGCTGGAGGTCGCGCAGGCCAAGGAGTTCGTCGAAGGCTTGGAAGAGGGCCTGGACGCGCCCATCTCGCAGGGCGGCACCAACGTCTCCGGCGGCCAGCGCCAGCGCCTGTCCATCGCGCGCACGCTCGTGCAGCGCCCGGAGATCTACCTCTTCGACGACTCGTTCTCCGCCCTCGACTACGCCACCGACGCGGCGCTGCGGGCCGCACTGGGCCGTGAGACCTCCGAGGCGACCGTCGTCATCGTCGCCCAGCGGGTGTCGACCATCCGGGACGCCGACCGCATCGTGGTCCTCGACGAGGGCCGGGTCGTGGGCACGGGCCGCCATCACGAACTGATGGAGAGCAACGAGACCTACCGGGAGATCGTGCTCTCCCAGCTGACGGAAGCGGAGGCCGCGTAATGCCCCCAGGTGGTATGGGCGGGCCCATGATGGGCCCCGACTCCCGGTCGATGAACTTCAAGGGGTCCGGCAAGCGGCTGCTCGCGCAATTCAGGCCCGAGCGGGCCACGATGTACGCGATGCTCGCCGCCGCCGTCGTGAGCGTCGCGCTCTCCGTGCTCGGCCCGAAGATCCTCGGCCGCGCGACCGACCTGCTCTTCGCGGGCATCGTCGGCCGTGACATGCCGGCGCGGGCGACGAAGGAACAGGCCCTCGACGCGCTGCGCGCCAAGGGCGAGGGCGGCATGGCCGACATGCTCTCCGGCGTCGACTTCACCCCCGGCGAGGGCATCGACTTCGGCGCGGTGGGCGAGGTCCTGCTGCTCGCGCTCGGCACCTTCCTGATCGCGGGCCTGCTGATGGCCGTGGCGACGCGGCTGTCGAACCGGGTGATCAACAAGACCGTCTTCCGGATGCGCGCCGACGTCCAGACGAAGCTGTCCCGGCTGCCGCTGTCGTACTTCGACAAGCGCCAGCGCGGCGAGGTCCTGAGCCGCGCCACGAACGACCTCGACAACATCAACCAGACGCTGCAGCAGACGATGGGGCAGCTCATCAACTCGCTGCTGACCATCATCGGCGTCCTGGTGATGATGTTCTGGGTCTCCCCGCTGCTCGCCCTGGTCGCGCTGGTCACCGTCCCGCTGTCGTTCTTCGTCGCGACGAAGGTCGGCAAGCGGTCCCAGCCGCAGTTCGTGCAGCAGTGGAAGACCACCGGCAAGCTGAACGCCCATGTCGAGGAGATGTACACCGGGCACGCCCTGGTGAAGGTGTTCGGCCGGCAGGACGAGTCCGCCGAGGCCTTCCGCGAGCAGAACGAGCAGCTGTACGAGGCCGGGTTCAAGGCGCAGTTCAACAGCGGTGTCATGCAGCCGCTGATGTTCTTCATCTCGAACCTGAACTACGTGCTCGTCGCCGTGGTGGGCGGCCTGCGGGTGGCCTCCGGGTCGCTGTCCATCGGTGACGTGCAGGCGTTCATCCAGTACTCGCGGCAGTTCTCGATGCCGCTGACGCAGGTCGCCTCGATGGCCAACCTCGTGCAGTCGGGCGTCGCCTCGGCCGAGCGGGTCTTCGAGATCCTCGACGCCGAGGAGCAGGAGGCCGACCCGGTGCCGGGCGAGCGCCCCGACCACCTCGAGGGCCGGGTCGCGATGGAGCACGTCTCCTTCCGCTACGAGCAGGACAAGCCGCTCATCGAGGACCTGTCGCTGGTGGTGGAGCCCGGTCACACGGTCGCCATCGTCGGACCGACGGGCGCCGGCAAGACCACGCTGGTCAACCTGCTCATGCGGTTCTACGAGGTGACGGGCGGCCGCATCACCCTGGACGGCGTCGACATCGCCGGGATGTCCCGGGACGAGCTGCGCACCGGGATCGGCATGGTGCTCCAGGACACCTGGCTGTTCGGCGGCACCATCGCGGAGAACATCGCGTACGGCGCGTCGAAGGACGTCACGCGCGAGGAGGTCGAGGAGGCGGCACGCGCCGCGCACGCCGACCGTTTCGTGCGGACGCTGCCCGACGGGTACGACACCGTGATCGACGACGACGGCACGGGCGTGAGCGCCGGCGAGAAGCAGCTCATCACCATCGCGCGGGCGTTCCTGTCCGACCCGGTGATCCTGGTGCTCGACGAGGCGACCAGCTCCGTCGACACGCGTACGGAGGTCCTCATCCAGAAGGCGATGGCCCGCCTCGCGCACGGGCGTACGTCGTTCGTGATCGCGCACCGGCTCTCCACGATCCGGGACGCGGACACGATCCTGGTGATGGAGAACGGCGCGATCGTGGAGCAGGGCACGCATGACGCGCTGCTGGCGTCCGAAGGGGCGTATGCGCGGCTGTACGCGGCGCAGTTCGCCCAGGCGGTCGCCGAGGTGGACTGAGGTCAGTCCAGGTAGCCCCGCAGCTGGTCGGCGAAGGCATGGTCCCTCAGTTTGTTGAGGGTCTTCGACTCGATCTGCCGGATCCGTTCGCGCGTCACGCCGAAGATCCGGCCGATCTCCTCCAGCGTGCGGGGCCTGCCGTCCGCGAGGCCGTAGCGCAGCTGGACGACCTTGCGCTCGCGCTCGCCGAGCGTGGAGAGGACCGCTTCCAGGTGCTCGCGGAGGAGGAGGAACGCCGCCGATTCCACGGGGGACGTGGCGTCGCCGTCCTCGATGAGGTCGCCGAGCGCGACGTCGTCCTCCTCGCCGACGGGCGCGTGCAGCGAGACGGGCTCCTGCGCCAGGCGCAGCACCTCGCTGACGCGCTCGGGCGGCAGGTCCAGATGGGCGGCGACCTCCTCGGGCGTGGGTTCGTACCCGCGCTCCTGGAGCATGCGGCGCTGGACGCGTACGACGCGGTTGATGAGCTCCACGACGTGCACGGGCACGCGGATGGTGCGGGCCTGGTCCGCGAGGGCGCGGGACATGGCCTGCCGGATCCACCAGGTCGCGTACGTCGAGAACTTGTAGCCGCGGGCATAGTCGAACTTCTCGACGGCCCGGATCAGTCCGAGGTTCCCCTCTTGGACGAGGTCGAGCATGGTCAGGCCGCGGCCCACGTACCGCTTGGCGACGGAGACGACCAGGCGGAGGTTGGCCTCGATGAGGCGGCGCTTGGCCATCCGACCCACGACGACCAATTTGTCGAGGTCCAGAGCGAGTTGGGAGTCGAGGTCGGGGGTGTTGCTCAGCTTCTCCTCGGCGAAGAGACCGGCTTCGACGGCGCGGGCCAGCTCGACCTCCTCCGCCGCGGTGAGCAGCGGGATCCGCCCGATCTCGCGCAGGTACTGGCGGAACAGGTCGGAGGAGGGGCCGCCGGCCTCGGCGCGGCTGCGCGGCGCCGGCAGCTCCAGGGTCTCCGGCGCGAGCGCCTCGGGGGCGTCGGGGGCGTCGGCCGCGTCGGGGGCGTCAGCCGCCTCCGGGGCCTCGGCGGCCTCCGGGGTCGTCTCGGCGGCCTCCGGGGCCGCGTCCGGTGTCGCCGCCGTGTCCGGTGTGCCCGGCGCCTCCGGATGCCGGCTCCCGCGGCTCTGCGGTGGCACCGACTCCAGGACGCCGGATTCCGCATCCGCGCGCGCGGCGGTGTCGGTCTGGGTGAGGGTCTGGGTCTGCACGGGGGCGACCTCCAGGGTGATCGCAGCTGAGGCGTGCGGCAACGGGAGAGGGACGACGGCCTCGCCGCTGTCCGTCCCGGACACGATGTGTGGAACCGCGGGGGTGTCGGACCCGCTGTCTGCGGGTCGGCCGCGCTCCGAGGACTCAGGCACCGGAACCCAGTGTGGGGCACGACACACGGCCGCCACGAGGGGCGTGCGGTGACTTTTTGAGTCCGGTCCGTGACCGCTCGGTTACCCGCCGGGTAACCCGGGGGCCCGGGGCGAATCCCCGGGGAACCTCAGGGACCGTTCTCCGGGACGGCCTCGGGGACCGTTCTCCGGGACCGCCTCGGGGATTCCCCTCAGAGCGCGTCCGCGCCGCGCTCGCGCAGCGCCCGGCCGTACTGCTGCAGGACCCACAACTCGTTCTGCACGGCGGCCAGATGCTGCGGGTCGCCGCCCGCGCCGAGCCGGGCGAGGCTGCCCTGGACGTCCCGGATGCGGCGGTCGACGGCGCGCAGCCGGACCTGCACGAGCTGCATGCCCGCGTACATCTCGTCGACCGTCTTGCGCAGGATCGCCTCGACGGCGAGCTCGGTGACCATGGAGCGGACCGCGTCGTCGGGCGCCGCCTCGCGGACGCGCACGAGGTACTCCTGGGGGTCCTGCACGCCGTACTCCGCGCCGCCCGCCTCCTCGATGGCGCGGCGCACCGCGGCGTAGGGCGGGGCGGTGAACTCGTCCATGCCGTACGCGTCGAAGGCCGGGGAGACCAACTGCGGGTACTGCAGGGCGAGTTTGATCAGCTCGCGCTCGGTGCGGTGGGCGGGGCTGCGGAGGTTGAGCGCGGGGCCGCTGAAGCCCTGGGGTGCGCTCTCGTACGCCGGTGAGGTGCGCTGGGGGGCCGGGGCGGGGCCGCGGCCGCCGCGGTCGCGGGCCCAGCGGGCCAGCTGGGCGACGCGCTTGACGACGAACTGGGTGTCGAGGATGCCGAGCATGCCGGCGAGCTGGACGGCGACCTCGTGCTGCGCGCCGCTGTTCTTGATGCGGGCGACGACGGGCGCGGCCTCGTCGAGGGCGGCGGCGCGGCCCGCGGGGGTCTCCAGGTCGTACCGGGAGACGATCTGGCGCAGCGCGAACTCGAAGAGCGGGGTGCGGGGTTCGACCAGGTCGGCGACGGCCGCGTCGCCCTTGGCCAGGCGCAGGTCGCAGGGGTCCATGCCGTCGGGGGCGATGGCGATGTACGTCTCGGCGGCGAACTTCTGGTCGTCCTCGAAGGCGCGCAGGGCGGCCTTCTGGCCGGCCGCGTCACCGTCGAAGGTGAAGATCACCCGGGCCGAGCCGTTGTCCATCAGAAGGCGCCGGAGGATCTTGATGTGGTCGCCGCCGAAGGCGGTGCCGCAGGTCGCGATGGCGGTGGTGATGCCCGCGAGGTGACAGGCCATCACGTCGGTGTAGCCCTCGACGACGACCGCGCGGCTGGACTTGGCGATCTCCTTCTTGGCGAGGTCGATGCCGTACAGGACCTGGGACTTCTTGTAGATCGCCGTCTCGGGCGTGTTCAGGTACTTCGGGCCGTTGTCGTCGTCGCGGAGCTTGCGGGCGCCGAAGCCGACCACGTCGCCGCCGATGTCGCGGATGGGCCACATCAGGCGGCCGCGGAAGCGGTCGATGGGGCCGCGGCGGCCCTCCTGGGAGATGCCGGAGAGGGTCAGCTCCTTGTCGGTGAAGCCCTTGCCGCGCAGATAGCGGGTGAGGTGGTCCCAGCCCGCGGGGCTGTAGCCCACGCCGAAGTGCGCGGCGGCGGCCTGGTCGAAGCCGCGCTCGGCGAGGAACTTGCGGCCGATCTCGGCCTCGGGGCTCTCCAGCTGGTCCACGTAGAACTGCGCGGCGATCTTGTGGGCCTCGACCAGGCGGATGCGCTCGCCGCGCTGGTGGGCGGGGTTGTACCCGCCCTCCTCGTAGCGCAGCGTGATGCCCGCCTGGGCGGCGAGGCGCTCGACCGTCTCCGAGAAGGTGAGGTGGTCGATCTTCATCACGAAGGCGATCGTGTCGCCGCCTTCCTGGCAGCCGAAGCAGTGGAAGAGACCCTTGCTCGGGCTGACCTGGAAGGACGGGGACTTCTCGTCGTGGAAGGGGCACAGGCCCTTGAGGTTTCCGCCCCCGGCGTTGCGCAGCTGGAGGTAGTCGGAGACCACGGCGTCGATCGGGACCGCGTCCCGAACCGCCTTCACGTCTTCGTCATTGATCCTGCCTGCCACGTAGGAATACTACGGGGCACCTGTGACACTCCTGCCCGGCCGGTCACCCCAGGAGCGACGTCAGGGGGGTCGACGGGTCCGCGAGGGCGTCGGTGCCGGGGCGCCTGCCCTCCCGGATCAGTTGCTGGATCGGCTCCGTGACGTCCCACACATTGACGTTCATGCCCGCGAGGACCTGCCCGTCGCGCAGCCAGAAGGCGATGAACTCGCGCTTGCCGGTGTCGCCGCGGACCACCACCTGGTCGTACGTGCCCGGGGGCGCCCAGCCGGAGTACTCCAGGCCGACGTCGTACTGGTCGGAGAAGAAGTAGGGCACGCGGTCGTAACTGACCTCCTTGCCGAGCATCGCGCGGGCGGCGGCGGGTCCGCCGTTGAGGGCGTTGGCCCAGTGCTCCACGCGCAGGCTGGTGTCGAACAGCGCGTGGCGCACGGAGGCCACGTCGCCCGCCGCGTAGATGTCGGGGTCCGAGGTGCGCAGGGAGGCGTCGACGGCGATGCCGCCGCCGTCCGCGCGGTCGGCCAGGTCGAGGCCCGCGGACTCGGCGAGGGCCGTGCGGGGGGCCGCGCCGATCGCGGCGAGCACGTCGTGCGCCGGGTGCTCCTCGCCGTCGTCGGTGCGGGCGGCGAGGACCATGCCGTCCTGGCCGGTGATCTCGGTGAGCCGGGCGCCGAAGTGGAAACGGACGCCGTGCTCGGCGTGCAGGTCGGCGAACATCTGGCCGACCTCGGGGCCGAGGACGGCGTGCAGCGGGGTCGGCTCGGGCTCGACGACGGTGACCTCCGCGCCGTACTCACGGGCGGCCGCGGCGATCTCCAGGCCGATCCAGCCGGCGCCCGCGATGACCAGGTGGCCGTTGTCCCTGCCGAGGGAGGCCAGGACGTTGCGGAGCCGGTCGGCGTGGGCGAGCCGGCGCAGGTGGTGGACGCCCGCGAGGTCGGTGCCGGGGACGTCCAGGCGACGGGGTTCGGCGCCGGTGACGAGCAGGAGCTTGTCATAGCGGATGACGGTGCCGTCGCCCAGGCGCACGTTCTTGGCGGCGCGGTCGATGGCGACGACGGTCTGGCCGAGGTGCAGTTCGACGTCGGCCTGCGCGTACCACCCCGGTTCGTGGACGAAGACGCTGTCGCGCTCCTCCTTGCCGAGGAGATAGCCCTTGGACAGGGGCGGACGCTCGTACGGGTGGTCGCGCTCGTCACCGATGAGGATCACCCGTCCGGTGAACCCTTCGGAGCGGAGCGTCTCGGCCGCCTTGGCGCCGGCCAGCCCTCCTCCGACAATGACGAACGTCTGATCCGCGTCGACCACTTGATGCCTCCTTGCCCGGGGTACCGGGGATGTCCCCCGGAAGAACACAGACTTGCCACTCGGTCTTGCCGCCACAGGGAGCGTCCCGCACGGAGCGTGATGCGGGAAGGGGGCGTGGCCCCGACTGGCCACATTCCGTCACCCCCTGTGGTCACTCCATGGTCACTTACCGTCGTTCCGCCGGGACACGGCCCACGGCTTCGCCGTCATCCGCGTGTGCAGGGCGCGGGCCGCCGCGTCGGTGAGCGACGCGATCTGGTCGATCACCACGCGGCGGGCGGCCCGGTCGTCGGCCGCCGCGTCGTACAGCGCGCGGAACTGGGGGTCGAGGCCGTCGGGGGCGCGGGCGGTGAGCGCCTCGGCGAGCTCGGCGACGATGATGCGCTGGTCCGCGCGGAGCCGCTCCTGGGCGGGGCGCTGCATCACATAGCGGTCGGCGACGGCCTTGAGGACCGCGCATTCGTGGCGCGCCGCGCGGGGGACGACCAGCTCGGCCGCGTACCGCGTGAGGGGCCCCGTGCCGTACCGCGCGCGGGTGGCGGTCTCCGCGGCCAGACAGAAGCGGCCGATGAGCTGGCTCGTGGCGTCCTTCAACCGGGCCTGGGCGACGGCCGATCCGTCGTACCCGTGCGGCCACCACTCCTGTTCCAGGAGGCGGTCGAGGGCCTGGGCGAGCTCTTCGGGGTCGGTGTCCTCGGGGACGTAGCGCCCGATCGCGACGGCGTAGATGTCCTGGCGCTCGGGCTCGGCGTGCAGCGCGTTGGGATCGATGTGCCCGGCGTGCAGGCCGTCCTCGAAGTCGTGGACCGAGTACGCGACGTCGTCCGACCAGTCCATGATCTGCGCCTCGAAGCAGGTGCGGTCCCCCGGCGCCTGGCCGCGCACCCAGTCGAAGACCGGCCGGTCGTCCTCGTAGACGCCGAACTTGGCGGAGGCCGGGTCGCTGGGGTGGCCGCCGCGCGGCCAGGGGTACTTGGTGGCGGCGTCCAGGGCGGCGCGGGTGAGGTTGAGGCCGACGCTGACCAGTTCGTCGCCGCCGCGCGCGCGGACGAAGCGCTTGGGCTCGATGCGGGTGAGGAGCCGGAGCGACTGGGCGTTGCCCTCGAAGCCGCCGCAGTCGGCCGCCACGTCGTTCAGCGCCTGTTCGCCGTTGTGCCCGAACGGCGGGTGTCCCAGGTCGTGCGAGAGGCACGCCGTCTCCACCAGGTCGGGGTCGCAGCCCAGGGCGGCGCCCAGCTCGCGGCCCACCTGGGCGCACTCCAGAGAGTGCGTCAGCCGGGTGCGGGCGCTGGCGTCCCAGGCCTGGCTGCGGGTGCCGGGCGTGACGACCTGCGTCTTCCCGGCGAGGCGGCGCAGCGCGGCGGAGTGCAGCACCCGCGCGCGGTCACGCTGAAAGGCCGTGCGCCCCGGCCTCTTGTCGGGCTCGGCGGCCCACCGGTCGACGGCTGCCTCGTCGTAGGCGCTGTAGACGCTGTGAGCGGTGCGGTCCTCGGGTCGCGCGTGCGGTGCTGTGCCTTCCATGCACCGACAGTAGACGCAAGCAGTGACAAACAGGGATCTGGCCCCGGTGATTCCGGCCTGCGTCAGACACCGCTGAGACGGCGTTCCCGGGCCGGTGCGGGAGCGGTGCGTGCCTGGTCGTAGCGGTGCAGGACGAGCCGGGCGAGCGCCGGGTGCGCGCCGAGCGGGGCTGCCGCGAGCCGGGGGGCGGCGGCCGCGCTCTGGGCGGCGAAGCGGCCCGGCGCGGTGAAGTACGAGGCGACGGCGGCCCGTGTCCGCCCCTGCGCGGCGAGGGTGTCGAGCGCCTGCGGCACGCTGCGGGCGCAGGCGGCGGTCGGGGCGGCGTATGCGGGGACCACGGGGACGCCGATGCGTTCGGCGAGCAGGGCGGCGGCGGTCTCCGTGTCGGCGGCCGACTCGGGGTCGCGGGAGCCCGCGGCGGCGAGGACCACGGCGTGCCGGCGGCGCTCGCGCGCGCCCATGTTCCGCGCGGGCCAGCCCGCCTGGACGAGCCGGGCGTGCAGCGCGTCGGCGAGCAGCGGGTGCGGTCCGAGCGCGGCGGCGACGCGGGCGTCGACCGAGGCGGCGTCCGCGGCCGCTTCGGGTATGTCGCGCTTGACGTGCTGGCCGCGGCCGAGGAGCAGGGGGACGAGGACGGCGGCCTCGTGGGCCAGCGTGTCGAGGGTGTCGGTGAGCAGTGGCTCGTTCAGTTCGATGTGCCCCAGCCGGACGGCGAGACCGGGGCGCTGCTCGCGGACGCGCTCGGCGAGGGCGGTGACGGTGGTGAGGGCGCGGGGGTCGCGGCTGCCGTGGGCGACGAGGACGAGGGTGGGGCGGCGGGGTCGGGTATCGCGGTAGGGGTTGCCGGACGCGTGGTGAAGAGGGTTCGACGGCGTCATGGACCGAGGATGGCCGGGGGATGTTGCCGGGGCGTTGCGCGGTGGTGACGGCAGTTTTCCCGGCGCTCACGGCGGGCGGCGGGGCGCGGTCAGGGGTGGGCCCAGGGGCGGGGTGGGGACGGCGTGGGGGCAAGGTCGGGGGCGGGATCGGGGTCATCTCCGGGTTGTTTCGGGGGCGGGAGGCGCTGACGCGGCGGGTGGCGGCGTTTACGGTTGTGGCAGTGATCGGGTCGGGGGGATCCGGTGGGTACGGGGCACGGGGGCGGATGACGGTGGAACGGCACGGGGAACGGGAACGGGCGCAGGAACGGGAACGGCGGGGATGGGCGCGGAGGTTGCGGGCGCGGTGGTTGCGGGCGCGGAGGTTGCCGGGGTGGCGGACGCACAGGCCGGCCTGGCTGCGCATGCCCCGCACCCGCACGGAGCGGCGGCGGACCGTGCAGGCCGTGATGGCCCTGTGCGTGCTCGCGCTGTCCCCCGCGACCTGGCTGTTCGTGACCACGGACGACAAGGTCGGCACGGTCGAGGACGCGCCACGCTCCCGGGTCGCCATGGTCTTCGGCGCGGGGCTGTGGAAGGGCGAGCCGTCGCCGTACCTGGCCCACCGGCTCGACGCGGCGGCCGAGTTGTACCGCAAGGGCCGCATAGAGGTCGTGCTCGTCACGGGCGACAACAGCCGTGAGGACTACGACGAGCCGGACGCCATGCGCGCGTACCTGAAGAAGCACGGCGTGCCGGGGCGCCGGATCGTGAGCGACTACGCCGGGTTCGACACCTGGGACTCCTGCGTCCGCGCGAAGAAGATCTTCGGCGTGGACCAGGCGGTGCTGATCAGCCAGGGGTTCCACATACGCAGGGCGGTCGCGCTGTGCGACGCGGCAGGCGTCTCGTCGTACGGCGTGGGGGTGGACGCGGTGCACGACGCGACCTGGTACTACGGCGGCGCGCGGGAGGTCTTCGCGGCGGGCAAGGCGGCGCTCGACGCGGCGTTCCGGCCCGACCCGCACTTCCTGGGGCGCCAGGAGCCGGGCGTGGAGCGGGCGTTGGCCTCGCGCCGCTGAGCGGGGGCCGGGCGGGCGTGGGCGGTGGCCCTGGCCGGGGCCGGTTCCGGGTCCGTGCCCTCGCCTCTACGGGAGGCCCGGACCTGATGGCCCTCGCCTGTACGGAGGGCTCGGGACGGGTCGCCCTCACCCCTGCGGGACGCTCGGGCCGGCCTCACAGCCGCGCGCGAGGAACGCTGAGGTCGGCTTACCGCGTGCGTAACGTGATCACGCCGGGGCACGTAACACGCCCGGCGGAGGCTGGACGGCATGCACTCCACGGCGACACCGGCGACACCGTCGACTCCCCCGGCCACGGACCCGGCTGCTCGGGCCGGGGTGACGGCGACCCACTGTCCGTACTGCGCGTTGCAGTGCGGGATGGGCCTCCAGGCGGGGCCAGGCGGCGGGGTGGAGGTGGTGGAGCGTGCCGGCTTCCCCGTCAACAAGGGGGCCCTCTGCGGCAAGGGGCGGACGGCTCCCGAGGTGCTCTCCTCGCGGGTGCGCCTGACGGAGCCGCTCGTCCGGTCCCGCACCACGGGCGAGCTCGCGCCGGCCTCCTGGGAGGACGCACTCGACCGGATCGCCGACGAGCTGTCCCGCGTGCGGGCGGAGCACGGGGCGGACGCCTGCGGGGTGTTCGGCGGGGGCGGTCTGACCAACGAGAAGGCGTACGCGCTGGGGAAGTTCGCGCGGGTGGCGCTCGGCACGTCGCAGATCGACTACAACGGCCGCTTCTGCATGTCGTCGGCGGCGGCCGCCGGGCAACGGGCGTTCGGCCTGGACCGGGGGCTGCCCTTCCCGCTGGAGGACGTGCCGCGCACCGGCTGCGTGATCCTCGTCGGGTCGAACCTCGCCGAGACCATGCCGCCCGCGCTGCGCTACCTCACGGAGCTGCGGGCGAACGGCGGCACGCTGATCGTCGTGGACCCGCGCCGGACCCGGACCGCCGAACAGGCCGACCTGCACCTGGCGCCCCGGCCCGGCACGGATCTCGCCCTGGCCCTCGGCCTGCTGCACCTGGTCGTGGCGGAGGGGCGCACGGACGAGGCGTACATCGAGGAGCGGACGAGCGGATGGGAGGAGGCACGGGCGGCAGCGATGGCGCACTGGCCCGAGCACGTGGAGCGGATCACCGGCGTGGCCGTGCCCCAACTGCGCGATGCCGTACGGCTCTTCTGCGACGCCGACGCCGCGATGGTGCTCACCGCCCGCGGGCCCGAGCAGCAGGCCAAGGGCACGGACACCGTCGGGGCGTGGATCAACCTGTGCCTGGCCACAGGGCGCGCCGGGCGGCCGTTGTCCGGGTACGGCTGCCTGACGGGCCAGGGCAACGGCCAGGGCGGACGCGAACACGGCCAGAAGGCGGACCAGTTGCCCGGTTACCGCAAGCTGACCGATCCGGCGGCGCGGGCGCACGTGGCGGGCGTCTGGGGCGTGGATCCCGACTCCCTGCCGGGTCCGGGCCGGTCGGCGTACGAGCTGCTCGACGCGTTGGGCCGGGACATCAGGACGCTGCTCCTGATGGGCTCCAACCCGGTCGTCTCCGCGCCGCGGGCCGCACACGTGGAGGAGCGGCTGCGTTCGCTGGACTTCCTGGCGGTGGCGGACGTGGTGCTGTCCGAGACGGCCCAACTGGCGGACGTGGTGCTGCCGGTGACGCAGTGGGCGGAGGAGACCGGGACGGTGACGAACCTGGAGGGGCGGGTACTGCTGCGCCGCCGGGCCGTGTCCGCGCCGGCCGGGGTGCGCAGCGATCTGGACGTGCTGCACGGGCTCGCGGCCCGGCTCGGTCACGGGAAGGGGTTTCCCACGGAACCGGAGGAGGTGTTCGAGGAGTTGCGCCGGGCGAGTGCGGGTGGCCCGGCGGACTATTCGGGGATCAGTTACGAGCGACTGAGGAAGGACGAGGGGGCGGGGGTGTTCTGGCCGTGCCCGGACGACGGCTCGGCCGGCGCGGCGGAGGTGCCGGGAGGGGCGGAGGTGCCGGGGAGGGCGGGGGCGCCGGGACCGGCGGAGGTGCCGGGAGACGCGGGATCGCCGGGTGGTGAGGGGCCGCATCCTGGGACGCCGCGGTTGTTTCTGGACCGGTTCGCGACCGAGGACGGGCGGGCGCGGTTCGTGCCGGTGGTGCACCGGGCCGCGGCGGAGGAGCCGGACGCGGAGTATCCCGTGCTGCTGACCACGGGGAGGGTGCTCGCGCAGTACCAGTCCGGGGCCCAGACGCGGCGCGTCGACGAGCTCAACTCTGCGGCTCCGGGGCCCTTCGTGGAGCTGCATCCGCGGCTCGCCGCGCGTCTGGGGGTCGGGGAGGACGATCCGGTCGCCGTGATCTCGCGGCGCGGCCGCGCGGTGGTTCCGGCGCGGGTCACGACGGCGATCCGCGCGGACACGGTCTTCATGCCGTTCCACTGGCCGGGCGAGGGCCGGGCCAACACCCTGACGCATCCGGCGCTGGATCCCGTCTCGCGGATGCCGGAGTTCAAGGTGTGCGCGGTGCGGTTGGAACGGGCGTAGGGGTCGGTGTCAGCAGGTGCGGCCGATGTAGTGCGCGCCCTGGATCTTCTTCGCCGAGCCCAGCCAGCTCCGGCCCGGGGCGACGCAGCGCTCGTAGTCGGGGCCCCAGGCCACCCGGACCTTGATGACGACACGGGAGCCGTCGCTCGTGCAGTGGTTGTAGTAGGCGTCGCTGGCGGTCTCGTAGAAACCGCAGGGGTTCAGGGCCGCGGCCGGTGCGTGGGCGGACGCGGTGCCCGCGGCGGGGAGGCCGAGGGTGAGGGCCGCGGCTCCGACGAGGACCGACAGCGTACGGCGAAGGCTCATGGACAACTCCTGCTGAGGACGTGGTGCTCGCGCACCGGCTCGCGCACCGACCGGTGCGGACCGAGAGTCGCACCGACCGGCGCCTTCCGTGATCACGCGGGCGGCTCGTGTCGCTCGCACGGGCGACGAAGTCCACCGGATCGAGTGCGCGGGTGGTGCGGGGTGCGCTGTGTGCCCCGGTGCTCAGTGGTGGGTCCTGGAGGTGGTCCAGTCTCCGCCATCGATCACCGTTCCGGAGGTCAGGAGGCCGGCCGCGAGGCGTGGGGCGGCGACGTAGATCCAGGCGCGGGTCGTCGTGCCGTCCGGGCGGATGACGTCGCGGGCGACGCGTTCGTACAGGTTGCGGGGGTCGCCGGGGACGTACTCCTCGAGGAGGTCGAGGGCGACGAGGAGCCGGTCGTAGGAGGCGGGTCCGGGCGTCACCAGGTCTCCGTGGACCGGGCCGTGGCCTGCGGCTTCGACGGCGTAGGGATAACCGGGGCCTTCGTAGAGGACCGCGTCCGGCCGGCGGGCGGGCTCCTCCGCGACGGTCCGGCCGTGCAGGTACGCGGCGTGGTTGGGTTCGCCCGGGCGCAGGGTGCCGTAGACGAAGAACGGCAAGTTCACGCGCCGATCGTGCGCAGCGTCCATACGACGATTGTGCACAGGTTCGGCCAGAGGCGAGTGCCCAGGTCGAAGGTCCTGAAACTGGTGGTTCGGCAGCTCTTAGGGGCAGCTGTTACATAACCTCCCGTTTTCCGTGATGGACGGTTCCTACCTTCGAGAGCGGTGGCCGGTCTTCTGCCGAATCCCCAGCGCAGTTCCCGAGCCGGCCACCACCAGCGCTCCTCCCCTCACTTGCCACGCCATGTCACTCCATGCCATGCCACCTGACGGTCAGCCTCCCCATGAACCCGATCTCCCGCCGCCCGCTCCTGCTGGGCGCCGCCCCCTTCGTCGCCCTGGCCGCCTTCGCGCTCGCCGGGTGCGGCGGCACGAACGGTCTCGGCCACGGTGAGGCCGCGCCGACCGTCTCCGTGCAGCCGCACCCCGAGGCGGTCTGGCCGGCCTGGACCGGCACGTCCGCGCGGGCGCCCGGCGCCGAGGCCGCCACGCGCCAGCCGCCGCCGCGCCCGCTGAAGGGGCTGGCGCGCGTCGGCTCCGGGGGACTGGCCTCCGTGGACGTGCACGCGGTGCTGCGGGCCGATCCCCGTACGAAGCCGCTGGCCGACCGCGGGGAGATCGACCGGCCGGGGCGTGCGGGGCTGCGTCCGCCGAAGTTCCTGGACCTGACCGGCGACAAGAAGCCCGAGATGCTCGTGGCCGCCGACACCGAGAGCGGCCGGTCCGTCCTGGCCGTCTACCGCGAGCACGGCGGCAAGGTCTACCCGATCCTGTTCACCTCCGGCAGGAATCTGGCCGTGGAGACGATCGGCCCCGACCTGCTGGTGCGTACGCCGTGTTCGGACGGCGGCGAGCAGGCCGTGCGGTTCCACTGGGACGGCGCCCGGATGTCCACGGTCAGCGACATCAAGAACTACAAGAGCGGCAAGAGCGGCACCTCCACGCCACCCACGCCGCCCACACCCTCCGACTCCCCGTCCCCGTCCTCGTCCCCGTGATGACCTCGATGTCGCGTACGGCCGGGCGGCGGCCGCACCCGGTCTCTGCGGCCCTGGCTCCGGCCCTGGCCCATGTCCGTGCCGCGCCGGGCCGTCTCGGGCTGCGCTGGAAGATCGCCGCGCTGCTCGCCGCGGGCTGCGCCGTGGTGGCCGTCGCCATCGGCCTGCTCGTCCACGACGCCCGGCTCGACCAGGTCACCGACAGCGCGCGCTCCGGGGCGGTGGCCCAACTCGTCCGCGTACGGCAGTTGTACGAGCTCACGGGTCAGGTGGACCAGGCCGACACGGGGGCCGCCCTCGACGACCCGCGGCTGCCGGGGCCGTTGCGGCGGGCCGCGTTGGCCGGGCAGCGCACCACTTACCTCGACATGACGTCGGACGACCCGTGCGTCTGGGCGGCCCGGCCGGTCGGCGACCATCCGCGCCACGTCCTGTCCGTCCGGGAGTCGCTGCGGCAGCAGGCGGACGAGATGGCGGAGTTCGACCGGCAGTTGCTCGTCTCGGGTGCCGTTGTCGTCGGCCTCGCCGCGCTCGGCGGCGCGGGGCTCTCCAGCCGGCTCAGCCGCGAACTGCGCACCGCCGCGGCCATCGCGCGCCGGATCAGCCAGGGCGAACTCGACGCCCGCATCGGCGATCCGCGGCGGCCCGCCGGTACGCACGGCGGGAACGAGGTGGCCGAACTGGCCACCGCCGTCGACACGATGGCCGCCTCCCTGCAGCAACGCCTGGAGGCCGAGCAGCGGTTCACCGCGGATGTCGCGCACGAGCTGCGCACCCCGCTGACCGGGCTGCACACGGCGGCCGAGCTGTTGCCGGCGAGCCGCCCGACCGAGCTGGTCCGCGACCGGGTCCGCGCCCTGCACGTCCTCACCGAGGATCTGCTCGAAGTGGCGCGGCTCGACGCGGCGGTGGAGAAGCCGGACCTGGAGGTGCATCCGCTGGGACGGCTCGTCGAGACCATCGCGGAGCGCACGGGCGGTTCGGCGGCCGGCTTCACGGCGGTGGGTGCGGAGAGCGCGTACGAGACGTACGTACGGACCGACGCGCGGCGCCTGGAGCGGATCCTCACCAACCTGGTCAGCAACGCCCACCGGCACGGCGGTGCTCCGGTCGAGGTGCGGGTCGACGGCGTGGAGGTCAGGGTGCGCGACCACGGGCCCGGCTTCCCGGAGCGGTTGCTGGCGGACGGCCCGCAGCGGTTCCAGACCGGAGCGCGCGAGCGCGGCCAGGGCACCGGCCTCGGCCTGACCATCGCGCTCGGCCAGGCCCAGGTGATCGGCGCCCGGGTGGCGCTCGCCAACGCCGCGGACGGCGGGGCGGTGGCGGCGGTGCGGTTGCCGCGGGCTTGACCTCGGGGGTGGGGCCGGCCTCGGGGGCGGGGCTGGCCTCAGAGGTGCGGTTGCCGTCGGGCCGGCCTCGGGGGCGCAGCCGTCGGGCCGGCCTCGGGGCGCGGCTGCCGTGGGGCCGGCCTCGGGGCGCGGCTGCCGTGGGGCCGGCCTCGGGGCGCGGCTGCCGTGGGGCCGGCCTCGGGGCGCGGCTGCCGTGGGCCCGTACCGGCCACGCCCCGCGGGGAGTTGGGCGGTGCGCACCGCGGTCCGGGGCCCCGCTCCGCCCCTGACTACGCTGGCGGCATGACCCACCGCCTCGCCCCGCTAGCCAAGGAAGCCACCATCGGCGAGCTCGCCGAACGCAGCGGCGTCGCACCCTCCGCCCTGCGGTTCTACGAGAGCGAGGGGCTCATCACGTCCCGCCGTACGTCGGGCAACCAGCGCCGCTACAGCCGTGACACCCTGCGCCGCGTCGCCTTCATCCGCACCTCCCAGCAGTTGGGCATGCCGCTGGCCGCGATCCGTGAGGTGCTCTCCCTGCTCCCCGAGGACCGCACCCCGAACCGGGCGGACTGGGCCAGGATCTCCGAGTGCTGGCGCGAGGACCTCGACGAACGCATACGGACCCTGCAGCGGCTGCGCGACAACCTCACGGACTGCATCGGCTGCGGCTGCCTCTCGCTCTCCCGGTGCGCGCTGTCCAACTCGTGGGACGCGCTGGGCTCGCGCGGGCCGGGACCGCGCCGCGTGGTGGAGAAGGAGATCCCCTGCGCCACCGGGACGTGCGTGCCCGCGCCGGCGGACCCGGCCACCCCGTAGAGGCGGCGGCCGGACGACATGCACGCGTCTCACAGCCGCCGCGCACAGGCCTCGCAGCCTCCGCGCGCACGCCTCGCAACCGCCGCGCCCACGCCTCGCAGCCTCCGCGCCCACGCCTCGTAACCGCCGCGCGCACGTCTCGTAGCGTGTCCGCATGACTATCACCGCACTGGTCGAACGCATCGAGATCGACGGACGGCCGGCCACCGCCGAGGCCCTGCTGTGGCCCGCCCTCGTCCAGACCGGGCACTTCACCGCGATGCAGGTCAGGGGCGGCAAGGTGCGCGGCATCGACCGTCATCTGGCCCGGCTCGACGCGGCCACCCGCGAGCTCTTCGGGCGCGCCGTCGACGGGGAGCGGGTGCGCGGCCTGATCCGGCACATCCTGCGCGACGACATCGAGGAGGCGACCGTACGGGTCCACGTCCACGCCCCCGACGGGGCACCGTCGTTCATGGTCACCGTCCGGCCGCCGACGGAGTTGGCGGCGACGTGGGAGGAGCGGGCGCAGTCGCTGCGGTCCGTGCCGTACCAGCGGCCCTTCGCCCACATCAAGCACCTCGGCGGCTTCGGGCAGGCGCGGCACGCCGAGCTCGTGCGCCGCGCCGGCTTCGACGAGGCGCTGCTCACCGGACCGGACGGCGCGGTCAGCGAGGGTGCCGTCACGAACGTCGCCTTCTTCGACGGCGACGCGGTCGTGTGGCCGAGCGCGCCGCACCTGTCCGGCATCACGATGCAGCTGGTCGAGGCCGGTCTGCCCGCCGCGGGCCTGCCGACCCGGCACGCGCCGGTCACCCTCGCCGACCTCCCGTCGTACGCGGCGGCCTTCGTCACCAACGCCTGGGGGGTCCGGCCCGTGCGGCGGATCGACGACGTGACGTACGGGATCGACGAGGAGCTGATGGGGAGGGTGGCCGGGGTCTACGAGGCGGTGCCGTGGGACGCGATCTGATCCGAGTCACCGGTTGCCCCTCGGCCTCTCCCTGCCTGACGGACTCCCCTCGAACCGGCCCCCTCCGACCGGCCCCCCTCCGACTGGCCTCCCTCCGGCCGATCCCTCTCCGGCCGATCCCCCGGACGGCCTACCCGGCGGGCGCGGGTCACCCATTCACAGGCGTCCCGCGCGCCCTTCGGGCACTGTGCCCCGTTGCCCCGGTGACCTGCTGGAACGCGTCCGTCACCGCGTCCCCGACGGCCCGAACCCGGCGTTTCTGATGCCCCATCAGGAGGCGCGGGGCGCTCGCTGCCACTTACCTCGGTAGAGCGGGGTTCGACCGACGCAGCGGCACTTGGGGGTGCCGCGGGCCGTGCCTGCGCGAAGGCCCTCGGAGGAACGAGCAATGCGCAACGCCCGCCTGCTGACCGGTACCGCTCTAGCCGTGGCGGTGGGCGCCCTGTCCGTCCCCGCCTTCACCGTCCCCGTCCTCGCCCTGGCCGGCGCCCCAGGCCCGCCCGCCGGGGTCCTGCAGATCCAGCCGGCCACCGTCACCCCCGGCTCCGCCGTCACCGTGCACACGACCGCGTGCGGCCCCGGCGGGACGGCGACGGGTGACGCCAGCGCGGTGGGCGCGGGGACGTTCACGATGGCGCCCGGGGCGCACCAGGAGAGCGGTGAGGCCACGGCCGGCCGGTTCGAGGTGCCGCCGTCGGCGCAGCCCGGCACCTACGAGATCGTCGCGAAGTGTTCCGGGTCCGGCGGTTCCGGGGCGAAGGACAAGCGGATCGCGGGCGACCTGGTGGTCACAATCACCTCCACCGCGGCCGCCGGCGAGCGGCCGCACCCGGTCCCGCGGGGACACGTGAAGACGGGGGTCGGCGGCGCACTCGGCCCCGACCCCGTGCAGACCGCGGCGGGAGTGGCGGCCCTGGCCGTCGCCGCCGCGGGCGGTACCTGGCTCCTGCATCGCCGGGCGAGAGGCGACAGGATCTGACGGACACCCTCCGCTGTCCACCGGTACCGCCGCCCCCGCCCCTTCCCGGCCCGTGTCCCCTCGCGGGCGGGGAGGGGGAGGGGGACGAGGGAGTGGCCCGACCGACCCCGAGGGGGACGCCGTATGCGCCGTACACGCCGCGCACCGAAGTCCCGTACGCGTTCCCGTACGGGGCCCCGTAACCGCCGCAGGGTCGGGAACGCCCTCATAGGCACGGTCACCGCGGTGGCGCTGTGCACCGGGGCGTGGCTGCTGAGCAGTGGCGCGCGGACGCATCCGCCGCCGCAGCCGTCCGCCGCGCAGGCCGCGTCGCCCCCGGGGCCGGTCACACGCACGCCCCACCACGAGCGGAAGCCGACCACTTCCCACGTCTCCTCCACCGGCACCGCGCCGCTGCCACCGTCCCCGCCCGACCGTGTGCGGATCCCCTCCATCGGCGTCGACACGCCGTTGATGGGGCTCGGCCTGACCAAGCAGGGCAGCCTCGACGTGCCGCCGCCGGAGCGGAAGAACCTGGCGGGCTGGTACGAGGCGGGCACGACGCCCGGCGAACGCGGCACCGCGATCGTGGCGGGCCACGTCGACAACAAGGAGGGCCCGGCCGTCTTCTACCAGCTGGGCGCGTTGCAGAAGGGCCGCACGATCGAGGTCGCGCGCAGGGACGGCAGCGTGGCCGTCTTCACGGTCGACGCGAACGAGGTGTACGACGCGGCGGACTTCCCCGACGAGAAGGTGTACGGCGCGGCACCCCGCCCGGAACTGCGGGTCATCACGTGCGGCGGCAGATACTCGAAGCAGACGGGCTACCAGGGCAACGTAGTCGTCTTCGCCCACCTCACGTCGGTGCGGTGAGGCCCGTACGGGGCGGGGCGGGGTGGCTGCGTGGTGCGGGGTGGGGTGGGACGGCTGCGTGGGGCGGGGCGGGACGACTGCCTGATGCGGGGCGGGGTGGGCGGCTGCGTGGTGCGGGGCGGGCGTCGAAGCTTGCCGGAAACGGTGGCTCGGCTGCTCACCCCCGGCCGGGGGCGGGCAATCCGTCGGCGAGCGGACCGAACCCGGCCCCTCCCGATACGGGGCGCCGCACTCCCCCGCGCCGTGCGCCAAACGCCCCCGTCGCGGGGCACCGAGGCATACCCGGCAGCGGCTCGGCTGCTCACCCGGCCCCGGGGGGACCCTCGTCGAGCGGACCGAGCCCAGCCCTTCCGGTACGGGGCGCTGCACTCCCCCGCGCCGTGCGCCGCCCGCCCCCGTCGCGGGGCATCGAGGCATACCCGGCAGCGGCTCGCCTGCCCACCCGGCCCGGGGGCGGGCGATTCCCCAGCGAGCGGATCGAGCCCGGCCCCTCCCCGTACGGGGCGTGGCACTCGCCCGCGCCGGGCGCCGAGGCCCCCCGGTATAGGGCGCTGCACTCCCCCTCGCTGTGCGCCGAGGGCCTTCCTGTGCGAGGCGCTACCGCCGGTCGGGCGCCGGACACTGCGACCTCAGGACGCGGGCGCCAGACCCCATCACCCCCGGCGCGGGCGTCAGCCCCTCTCTCTCCCGGCGCGGGGCGCCAGACCCCATCGCCCCGGGCGCGGGCGCCAAGCCCTATCGCCTCCGGCGCAGGCGCGGGCGCGGGGCGCGGGGCGCGAGTCCCTGTCACGCCCCCGGCGAGATCCGTCACGCCCCCGGCGAGACCCCTCACGCCAGCCACTGTTCGTAGGCCATCTTCACGACCAGGGCCAGGACCGTGGTCAGCAGGACCGCGCGGACGAAGCCGCTGCCCTTCTTCAGGGCCGTGTGTGCGCCGAACATGCCGCCCGCGAGGTTGAAGACGGCCATCAGGCCGGCCAGCTGCCACAGGACCGCGCCCTGCCAGGCGAACATCGCGAGGGCGCCCGCGTTGGTGCAGCAGTTGACGATCTTCGCGGTGGCGGAGGCGGAGACCAGGTCGAGGTGGAGCACCGCCGTCAGGGCGAGCACGAGGAACGTGCCGGTGCCGGGGCCGATGAGGCCGTCGTAGAAGCCGATGCCGAGGCCCGCGAGGCCGATCGCGGCGAGGATCCGCTTCGGCGAGGCGGGCCCGGTGGCCGGCGCCGTGCCGAACGCGGGCCGGAGGATCACGAAGGCGGCGACGGCGAGCAGCACCACCATGATCACCGGCTTCAGGACCTCCGTGCTCATCCCGGCCGCGAGGAAGGCGCCGCCCATCGATCCCGCGAGCGCGGCGAGACCGATCCGCACGGCGGTCGGTACGTCGACGGGCGTCTTCCTTACGTACGTGACGGCGGCACCGGTCGTGCCGACGATCGCCACGGCCTTGTTCGTACCGAGGGCGTGCGCGGCAGGCGTGCCGCCGGGGAGGCCGAGGAGGAGGGCAGGGAGCAGCAGCAGTCCCCCGCCGCCGACCACGGCGTCGATCCAGCCGGCCGCGAGGGCGGCGAGGCAGAGGACGACGATCGCGGTCAGGGATATGTCGGGCATGATCGCGACCTTAAGTACCGGGTGATCACGGCGTCCACGAAAAAGCGGAGAGTTGAGGGTCTTCTGAGGTCCCGGGGGGGGGAGGGAGGGCCGTCCAGCGGGGCCCGGCGCCCTCAGGGCGCCGCCTGTGGTGCCGGTGCGATCGGCGACGTGCGGTCGGGGGCCGGGGGCGCCGCCGGGTCGACGGCCAGGGCCAGCACCGTGGCGACCAGCGCGCTCGCTCCCGCCAGGCCCGCCGCGAGTTTCCGGCGGGCCTGGCGGGTGGGTCCCGGGGCGGGGGCGACGGGTTTGCGGTGACGTCCCATGTGCTTGGGTGACCGGCTTTCGTTCTCGGGGGCGGGCGAACGGACAGGTGGGGGAGGCGGGAACGGGCAGGTGCGAGCGGGAGCGGTCAGAGCGTGAAGTGCTCCGCGTGGATGTGGTGGGCCGGCACCCCCGCACGCAGCAGCGCCGTCGTGGCCGCCGCCGTCATGCCAGGCGGCCCGCACACGTAGACGTCGTGCTCGGCCAGGTCAGGGACCAGGTTGCGCAGGGCCTGCGGCGCGAGCGGGGAGAACGCGGCGTCGGAGCGGCCCAGCAGATAGTGCAGGCCGGCGCCGCGCCGCTCCGCGATCGCCTCCAGCTCCTCCCGCAGGACGAGCTGCTCGGCGCTGCCCGCGCGGTAGAGCAGCGTGAGGTCGCCGGGACCGCCGGGCAGCGTCTCGAACAGGGCCCGCATCGGCGTGATGCCCACACCGCCCGCGAGGAGCAGCACCTTGCGCCGCGTGCGGCGGTGCGCGGTGAGCGCGCCGAAGGGCCCGGTCGCCAGGACGCGCGTGCCAGGACGCAGACGCCGCATCCGCCGGGTGTGGTCGCCGGCCGCCTTCACCGTGATGCGCAGCATGTCGTCGCGTACGGGCGCGGAGAGCGAGAACGGCAGCGCGGTGCGCCAGAGCCTGCGCTGCAGGAACCGCCACCGGAAGAACTGACCCGGCTCGGCGCGCAGTTGGTCGACCCCGATGCCCTGCACCGTGACGGAGACGACGCCGGGCCCCTCGCCGCGCACCTCGGTGACCCGCAGGCTGTGGCGCAGCGCCTGACGTACGGGGACGACCAGGCGGTACCAGCCCAGCAGGACGGCGACGGTGGCGTGCAGCAACGACCAGAGCCACAGGGTGAGGACGCCGGCCGCGACGTCCGGTCCCGCCAACTGGTGCGCGAAGGCGAGCGCGGCGCCGAGGTAGGTGAGCAGGTGGACGGCGCGCCAGGTCTCGTGCGAGACGCGGCGGCGCAGCGCGCGGGCCGAGGTGGCGCCGACGGCGGCGAGCAGGACGGTGCCCGCGGTGGCGGCGGTGACGCCCGGGTAGCCGAGCAGGCCGAGGGCGGTGCTCAGCAGGTCGGTGCCGGTGTGGGCGGCGTACGCGCAGAGGGCGAGCAGGGCGTGGGCCGCGCAGAGGCTCAGCACGTACCGGCCGCCGAGGGCGTGCCGCCGGGCGAGCAGGTCGGCGCCGACGCCGTGCTCGACGGCGGGGACGCGGGCCATCAGGAACAGCATGACGAGGATCCCGTACCCGGCGAGCAGCCCGGTGAGGTGCGCCGCGGTGGCGCACAGCACGTCGAGACGCGCGGACGGCTCCACTTGGGCGGCCCACAGCGCGGTGACGGCGAACGCGCCGCCGAGCACGCCGGTCCGCAGGGCACGGGGCGAGACGCGGATCGGGGTGACGGGGGTGCCAGGGGTGACGGGGGTGCTGGAGGTGACGGGGGTGCCAGGGGTGCCAGGGGTGACGGGGGTGCTGGAGGTGACGGGGGTGCTGGAGGTGACGGGGGTGACGGGGGTGACGGGGTTTCGCGGTGCCGTGGTCGCGCCTCGGGGCGGGCGCTGCGGGCTCAGCCGACGCTGCGGGCTCGGCGGGCTCGGCAGGCTCGGCTGGCTCGGCGGGCTCGGCTGGCTCGGCTGGCTTTGCGGGC
The DNA here is from genome assembly GCF_055591085.1 of Streptomyces sp. NPDC041713. NCBI lineage: Bacteria > Bacillati > Actinomycetota > Actinomycetes > Kitasatosporales > Streptomycetaceae > Streptomyces > Streptomyces sp. NPDC041713. The sequence goes on along the minus strand of NZ_JBVIZY010000001.1, from coordinate 244,843 downwards.
TCGGCGGGCTTTGCGGGCTCGGCGAGCTCGGCGGGCGCTGCGGGCTCGGCGGGCGCTGCGGGCTCGGAGCCACTCCTCGCCGCCCCCCGCGCCACACGCCCCGCCGCCCCCTCCGTGACACGCGACGCCGCACGCCCGGCGCCCCAACCGGTGGCGCGCCCGCAGGCGGCACCTCCACCGGCTGACCGTGCATCGGCTCTCCGTGCGTCGGCCCGACGTGCATCGGCTCACCACGCGTCGGCCCGCCACGCTTCGGCCCGCCATGCGTCGGGTCGTCGTACGTCGGCCCGCAGCCCGTCGGCCCGCCACGCGTCGGCGGAACGCCGGGTTGCGGCGGCGGGGCGTCCATCTGCCGCAGGTACGCGGCCAGCGCGGGGTACGCGTCGAGTCTGGGGTCGGCTGCCTCGGTGGTCACGGCGGCACACTAGGCGCCGTGAGGGGTCGAGATCCGCTGGTCAGCGGGGTTCGCCGGTTCCTTAAGGCGGCCTTGAGGAACCGCTCAACAGGGGTTAAGCCATGGGCCCTCACAGCCCTCCCCCGCCACCGCTGAGCGCAGCGTTCCCCGCGGGAAACAACTCCGATCCTGCCGGGTAACACCCGCACCGCAGGCTGCCGGACATGACCTCCTCAGCGCAGCCGCCGGCCACCGGCACCGCACCGGCCCCCGAAGGTCACCCCGGGGAAGCTGCCCGTGTGGTGGTGATCGGCGCGGGCCTGGCCGGCGCCCGCCTGGCACAGCGCCTCGGCGACGGCACCGTCCTGATCGGCGAGGAGGAGCACTCCCCGTACAACCGCGTCCTGCTCGCCGAGGTCCTCGCCGGGCGGTACGGCCCCGAAGTGATCGCCCTGCCGAGTCCGCGGGGCCCCGTGCTGCGCACCCGCGCGGTCCGGGTCGACCGCGCCGAACGCCGGGTACTGTGCGCCGACGGCACCGTCGTCCCGTACACCACCCTCGTCCTCGCGACCGGCTCCAACCCCGTACTGCCGCCGCTGCGCGGCCTGTTCGCGCCCGGTGCCGGGGAACTGCCCGGCGGCGTGCACGCGTTCCGCACCATGGACGACTGTCTCGCCCTGTCCGCGGCGGTGGCGGAGGGCGTCCGCGTCGTCGTCATCGGCGGCGGCCTCCTCGGCGTCTCGGCGGCCCGTGCGCTCGCCTGCCGCGGCGCCCAGGTCGTGCTGGTCCAGCAGGCCGAACGGCTCATGGAGCGCCAGCTCGACCCCGCCTCGTCCGAGCTGGTGCGCCGCCACCTCACGGGGCTCGGCGTCGAGGTGCACACCGAGTGCCGGGTGCGCGGGGTCCGGGTCGCGGACGGCGCCGTGCGCGGGGTCGTCCTCGCCGACGGCTATCTGCTGGAGACGGAGCTGACCGTCGTCGCCTGTGGCGTACGGCCCCGCACCGGGCTCGCCCGGGCCGCCGGTCTCGACGTGCGCCGGGGCATCGTCGTGGACGACCTGCTGCGGACGTCCGACCCGCACATCCGGGCCGTCGGCGACTGCGCGGAGCACGACGGCCGCGTCTACGGTCTCGCCACGCCCGCCGTCGAACAGGCCGACGCGCTGGCGGAGGCCCTGATCCGGGACGCAGCGGAGGGAGGCGCACCCCACCGGAACGCCCCCGGCGAAGACACCGCGCGCCAAGCCGGCGCGAGCCGGAACACCCCTCGCCGAGACGAGGCGACCCAAGCCCCACCCGGCCAGAACTCCCCCACCCCGAGCTGGCACACCCACAACTCCCCCACCCCCAGCTCGCCCACCCAGGCCTTCCCCACCCACAACTCCGCCGACCAAAACTCCACCGCCCAAAAAAGCTCCCCCACCCGCCCCTACACCGGCACCCGCACCCTCACCCGCCTCACCCTGCCGGGCCCGGGTCCGCTGGATCTCGCGGCCTTCGGGGATCCCGAGCCGCGCCCCGACGACGACGTCGTCCAGCTCACCGACGCCACCCGCGGCACCTACCGCAAGGTCGTCGTCCGCGACGGCCGGCTCGTCGGCGGCGTCCTGCTCGGCGAGCTCGCCGCGGTCGGCGCGCTCGCCCGCGCCTGGGAGGCCGACGACCCGCTGCCCGACGACGACAGCCCCCTGCTCCACCTGCTCGCCCCCGATGGAGGCCGCTGACATGCCAACGCCCGCCCGGATCCCGCAGCCCTCGCAGACCCCGCAGCCCCCGCAGTCCCGCCCCACCCTCGTGCTCGTCGGACACGGCATGGTCGGTCAGCGGTTCCTGGAGGCCGCCGCCGAGCAGGGGCTCACCGCGAGCCACCGGATCGTGGTGCTCTGCGAGGAGCCGCGCCCCGCCTACGACCGGGTGCAGCTCACCTCGTACTTCTCGGGCCGCACACCCGACGAACTCTCGCTCACCGACCGGGCGTTCCTCGACACGCACGGCATCGAGCTGTACGTGGGCGACGCGGCGGAGAGCTTCGACCGCGAGGCCAGGACGGTCACCGCGCGCTCCGGCGCCGTCTTCCCGTACGACGCGCTCGTGCTCGCCACCGGCTCGTACCCCTTCGTGCCGCCCGTGCCCGGCAAGGACGCGGCGGGCTGTTTCGTCTACCGGACCATCGAGGACCTGCTCGCCATCGAGGAGTACGCGAAGCGGCGCGCCACCACCGGCGCGGTCGTCGGCGGCGGGCTGCTCGGCTTGGAGGCGGCGGGCGCCCTGCAGGGCCTCGGACTGACCACGCACATCGTGGAGTTCGCGCCGCGCCTGATGCCGGTGCAGGTCGACGAGGGCGGCGGCGCCGCGCTCCTGCGCACCATCACCGGCATGGGCCTGAGCGTGCACACCGGCACCGGCACGCAGGAGATCTTGACCGGCGAGGACGGCGCCGTGACCGGCATGAAGCTGTCCGACGGGAGTGAACTCGCCACGGATCTCGTGGTGTTCTCCGCCGGCGTCCGGCCGCGCGACCAACTCGCCCGCGAGCACGGCCTGGAGGTCGGCGAGCGCGGCGGCATCACCGTCGACGAGCGGTGTCGCACCAGCGACCCGCACGTGTACGCGATCGGCGAGTGCGCGCTCGCGGCGGACGGCCGGGTGTACGGCCTGGTCGCGCCGGGCTACGAGATGGCGCAGACGGCGGCCGCCGCCATCGCCTCCCGCGAGGCCAGCTTCACCGGCGCCGACCTGTCCACCAAGCTGAAGCTCCTCGGCGTCGACGTGGCGTCCTTCGGCGACGCGCACGGCGCGGCGGAGGGCTGCCTCGACGTCGTCTACACCGACTCGCGCTCGGGCACGTACAAGAAGCTGGTGATGGCGCCGGGCGGTGAGCTGCTCGGCGGGATCCTCGTCGGCGACGCCGAGGCGTACGGGCTGCTGCGCCCGCTCACCGGATCCGTACCGCCCGTCCCCGCCGAGCAGTTGGTGCTGCCCGCGGGTGCGGGGGCGCCGGTCGCGCTCGGCCCGGAGGCGCTGCCCGGCTCGGCGGTGATCTGCAACTGCCACAACGTCACCAAGGACCAGATCTGCGCCTGCTCCAGCCTGCCCGAGGTGAAGAAGTGCACCAAGGCCGGTACCGGCTGCGGCAGTTGTCTGAAGGTGATCGGGCAGCTGCTGCCGAAGAGCGGCGACGACGGGCTGTGCGGCTGCTTCGCGCAGACCCGCCAGGAGCTGTACGAGATCGTGCGCGCCCTGCGCGTCACCTCCTTCCGCGCGCTGCTCGACGGGCACGGCCGCGAGGAGGCGCGCGGCGGCGAGGGCTGCGACGAGTGCAAGCCCGCGGTCGGCTCGATCATCGCCTCGCTGGCCCCGACGATCGGCGCCGGCGGCTATGTCCTGGACGGCGAGCAGGCAGCGCTGCAGGACACCAACGACCACTTCCTCGCCAACCTCCAGAAGAACGGCTCCTATTCGGTGGTCCCCCGCATCCCCGGCGGCGAGATCACCCCCGAGAAGCTGATTGTGATCGGCGAGGTGGCCCGGGACTTCGGCCTCTACACGAAGATCACCGGCGGCCAGCGTATCGACCTGTTCGGCGCGCGCGTCGAGCAGCTGCCGATGATCTGGACGCGGCTCGTGGACGCGGGCTTCGAGTCCGGCCACGCCTACGGAAAGGCGCTGCGCACCGTGAAGTCCTGCGTGGGGCAGACCTGGTGCCGCTACGGCGTGCAGGACTCGGTGCGGATGGCCATCGACCTGGAGCTGCGCTACCGCGGCCTGCGCGCACCGCACAAGCTGAAGTCGGCGGTCTCCGGCTGCGCCCGCGAGTGCGCCGAGGCCCAGTCCAAGGACTTCGGCGTGATCGCCACGGCGAGCGGCTGGAACCTGTACGTCGGCGGCAACGGCGGCGCCACCCCGCGCCACGCCGACCTGCTCGCGCAGGACCTCGACGACGCCGAACTGGTGCGCCTCATCGACCGGTTCCTGATGTTCTACATCCGCACCGCCGACCGCCTGGAGCGCACCGCGGCCTGGCTCGACCGGATCGACGGCGGCCTCGACCACGTACGCGACGTCGTCGTCCACGACTCGCTCGGCATCTGCGACGAGCTGGAGTCGCTGATGGCCGCCCACGTCACGCACTACCGCGACGAGTGGGCCGAGACCCTCGACGACCCGGAGCGGCTCGCGCGCTTCGTGTCGTTCGTGAACGCGCCGGGCGTGCCCGACCCCACGGTCGGCTTTGTCCCGGAGCGGGACCAGATCAAGCCCGACCTTCCCCTGCTGTCCCTCTCCCCCCGCCCCCTGGAAGGAGCCGCACGATGAGCGACTCGACCGCCTCTCGTGTCCAACTGCGCCTGGACGACGACTGGTTCGCGATCTGCGACCGTACGCAGCTGATGCCGGGCCGCGGCCTCGCCGCCCTGCTGCCCGACGGCCGGCAGGCGGCGCTCTTCCTGGACCGGGACGGCCGCCCGTACGCGATCGACAACCGCGACCCGTTCACCGGCGCCGCGGTGCTCTCCCGGGGGCTGCTCGGCACGGAGCGGGGGCGGCCGTTCGTCGCCTCGCCGCTCCTGAAGCAGCGGTTCGACCTGGAGACGGGGCGGTGCCTGGACGACGAGGAGGTGTCCGTCGCGGTGCATCCGGTCCGGGTTGCTTGACCGGTCGTTCCAGAATCGCGTACCGTCTTCCTCGTGGCAAGGACCAAGGAATTCGATCCGGACGCCGCGCTGCAGTCGGCCTTGGAGCTGTTCTGGCGGCGCGGCTACGAGGCGACGTCGATGGCGGACCTCGTCGAGGCGCTCGGCATCGGGCGGGCCAGCATCTACGCGACGTTCGGGAACAAGCACGAGCTGTACCTGAAGGCGCTGGAGCGGTACGCCGCCGCCCAGAACCCGCGCCTGCTCGCCGAGCTGTCGCAGCCGGGCCCCGCGCTGCCCGCCGTCCGCGCGGTGGTGCGGCGCTTCGGCGGCGAGGCCGCCTCGCCCGAAGAGCGCCTGAACGGCTGTTTCATCACCAACACCGCGGCCGAGCTCGGCCCGCACGACCAGCCGGCCGCCCGCTGCGTCGAGCGCAGCTGGGAGCACATGGAGACGCTGCTGCACTCCGCGCTCGTCCGCGCGCAGGCCCAGGGCGAGCTCCCGCAGGACCGCGACCCGCTGGCGCTCGCGCGCATGCTCCTGACCCTGATGCAGGGGCTGCGCGTGATCGGCAAGGCATCGAAGGACCCGGCCCGCGTGCGGGACGCGACCGAGCAGGCGCTGAGCCTGCTCGACTGAGCCCCGCCGGACCTCCGTTCCACACCCCTGCCCGGCCTTCGGGCTGTTTTTTGTGACCTCATACTGAACCGATCGTTCAAGAAAAGAGTACTGTCATGGCTTCAGCAGCGCGCTCCCGCTTCACCGGCCGTACCGCCCTCGTCACCGGCGGCGGCTCCGGACTCGGCCGGGCCATCGCGCTCGCGTTCGCCGCCGAGGGCGCGAACGTCGTCGTCGCCGGGCGCACCGAGGGCCCGCTCAAGGAGACCGTGGGCCTGATCGAGGACGCGGGCGGCACGGCCCTCGCCGTCACCGCCGACGTCTCCCGCTCCGCCGACCTGGCCGCGCTCGTCGCCGCCACCGTCGACCGCTTCGGGTCCCTGGACGTGGCCGTGAACAACGCGGGCATCCTGCGCGGCGGGCGCCCCCTCGCCGAACTGCCGGAGGACGAGTGGCGCCTGATGCTCGACATCAACGTCACCGGTGTCCTGCTCGCCCTGCAGGCCGAGGTGGCGCAGATGCGCACGCAGCCGGGCGGCGGCGCGGTCGTCAACGTCGGCTCCACGCTGGGCGCGCACACCAGCGCCCCGGGTACGGCGGCGTACGGGGCGACCAAGGCCGCCGTCTCCGCGCTGAGCCGCGCGGCCGCCGCCGAGCACATCAGGGACGGCGTCCGCATCAACACCGTCAGCCCCGGCTCCTCCGACACCACCATGTCCTTCCGCCCCGGCGAGACCGAGGCCGACCGGGCGGCCCGCATGAAGGAGGCGACGCCGCTGGGCCGTGTGTCGACGACCGAGGAGGTCGCCGCGGCCGTGCTGTACCTGGCGTCGGACGAATCCGGCTCGGTCGTCGGCGCGGATCTGGTGATCGACGGCGGCGCGTCGGCCTGAGGCCCGCCTCCCTGCCGGGAACCCGCCTCCTTGCCGGGGGCCCGCCTCCCTGCCGCGAGCTCCGGGCTTGGGCTCCCCCTCCCCCTTACTCTTGGGTAAGAACTCGACGGAGAGGGAGCCTTGCCATGGCCGCGTGGACCGCGAGCGACATCCCCGACCAGAGCGGCCGCACGGCCGTGGTCACCGGCGCGAACAGCGGACTCGGCTACGTGACCGCGCGCGAGCTGGCCCGCCGCGGCGCCCGGGTGATACTGGCCTGCCGCAGCGAGGAGCGCGGAAGCGCGGCGGTGGCCCGGATGCTCACCGAAGTGCCGGGCGCGCACGTCGAGTTCGGGCGGCTCGATCTCGGGGACCTGGCGTCCGTACGGGCGTTCGCGGCGGCGTACGAGGAGACGCGCCTCGATCTGCTGATCAACAACGCGGGTGTGATGGCGCTGCCCTTCCGGCGCACCGTGGACGGCTTCGAGACGCAGTTCGGCGTCAACCATCTCGGGCACTTCGCGCTGACGGGGCTGTTGCTGCCCCGCCTCCTGGAGCGGCCCGGTTCGCGGATCGTGACGGTCTCCTCGGGGCTGCACGCGCTCGGCAACATCGACATCCATGACCTCAACAGTGAGCGCTCGTACCGGCGTTGGCTCGCCTACGGCCGGTCCAAGACGGCGAACCTCCTCTTCACGCACGAGCTGGCGCGCCGCCTGGCCGCCAGTGGCTCCGGCACGGTCGCGGCGGCGGCGCACCCCGGGTACGCCTCGACCAATCTGCAGAGCGCGGGGCCCCGGATGGAGGGGCGCAGGGCCGCGGAGCGGGTCGCCGCGCTCGGCAACCGGATCTTCGCGCAGTCCGCGGAGGCGGGGGCGGTGCCGATCCTGTACGCGGCCACGGCGCCCGGGGTGCGGCCCGACTGGTTCACCGGGCCGCGGGGGCTGGGGTTCCGTGGCGGGGCGGGGCCCTCTTGGCGGGCGGCGTGGACGCGGAGTGATGTGGGCGGGGAGCGGTTGTGGGTGGCGTCGGAGGGGTTGACCGGCGTCCGGTTTTTGCGCAGTTCCCCGCGCCCCTGAGGTCCGGCTTGGCTGTATTGTTCGGCTGACCCGCCGTGGGTTGGTTTGCGCAGTTCCCCGCGCCCCTGAGGTTCGGCTTGGCTGTGTTGTTCGGCTGACCCGCCGTGGGTTGTTTTGCGCAGTTCCCCGCGCCCCTTGATCGGCCGCCGTGGGTGGTCTTGCGCAGGTCCCCGCGCCCCTTTTTCCCGCGGCCCTTATGTACGTCTCTTACGTCCTCTACGCCGCTCCCCGGAGTTCCAGTGCCGCCAGTGGGATGAAGCCTGGGCCGGGGCCCGTCTTTGGGGTGTTCCTGCCGTTCAGGCGGTGCAGGAGGGCCAGGGCCATGCGTTCGCCCTGGGACTTCGCTCTCGTCGCGTTCGGGCCCTCGTGGAGGCCGTCGACCGTGGCGTGCCACAGCTGGACCCAGCGGCCGAAGTGTTCCGCGGTGAGCGGGCGCGCGGAGTGCAGGGCCGCGTGCGGGGCGAACGCGTCGCGGCAGTACTCCGCACTGCGGAACAGCGCGCGCTCCCAGAAGTCGGTGATGCGCGGGAGGTGCACGTCCAGGTCCGTCCCCGCGATCTCCGTGAAGAAGGGGCCGATCAGCGGGTCGGCGAAGGCGGCCGTGTAGAAGCGGCGCAGCAGCACGTCGAGGTCGGCGCGGGAGGAGATGTCCACGCCTACGACTGTGCCACGGGCGAGGGGCGCGGTACCCGGCGAACGGGGGATGTGCGGGGTGTCCATGCCTCCACCGTCCGCCCCGCCGCCCGCCTCCCCCAGGGCCGAAGGTCCCCTCAGCGCAGGTCGGACGCCTCGAAGACCGCCTCGGCCGCCGCCCCGTCGGCGCGCGTGACCAGCCGTCGCAGTTCCGCGCGGCCGGTCCTGAGCAGCCCCGTCTCGCACGCGGTGCGGGCCCCCGTGTCCAGGCGGTGCAGGAGCAGCGGATTGTCCACGAGGATCTGCGGGTCGAGCTCGACCCGGTTGCCCAGCGAGTCGCACAGGACCAGGCGCGCGGCCACGCCTTCGTCATACCGTACGGCGGTCAGCAGGCAGGTGCAGACGTGCCGGCGGCGCCCCAGCCCCCGTACCGCCAGCCAGCCGGGACCCGCGGTCACCCGCACTGGGTGCAGCACCCCGTAGAGCAGCGCGGAGAGACCGGCCCACAGGCCGACCCGTGCGGGGGTCAGCGTGCCCGCCGCCCCGTCGATGACCAGGACGAGCCCGAAGAGCGCGCACGCGCAGAAGACGGCCGTCCGCACCTCGGCCGCCCAGCCCCGGTCCACCGTGACCTGCGCCGCAGCGGAAGTGGAAGCCGAAGCGGAAGCAGCTGCGGAAGCCGACGCTGACGTCGGCGCGTCGTGTCCCATGAGTCCCATGAGCGGCACCGTAGAACGGCCGGACGCCCCCGTCACCGGCATTGACGTGCTGTATACACACAGCGAGCGCGCCTTGACGCACCGCTGACGCACGGCTGACGTACCGCAGACGCACCGCCGACGCGGAAGGGGCGCGCCGAAGGGTGACACTCGGCCGCAACACCCCTGTCGTAATCCCTCTGCATGGTTGATCGTTGAGCCGGGCAGACAAGGGCACGCCACGGAGATCCGACGGAACGACACCACCCAGGGGGACGGCCGGCATGACCATCAGCCGCAGGACACTGCTCGGAACGGGCGCGACGGCCGCCACCGGCGCGGCGCTCGGACTGCTCACCGCGTGCGGGTCCAACACCGGCCGCGGCGACGGCGGTTCGGGCGGCGACGGGCCGCGGCTCGCGCAGTGGTACCACCAGTACGGCGAACCGGGCACCGAGCAGGCCGTGAAGCGGTACGCCGCCGCGTACGACCAGGCGGACGTCAGCGTCCAGTGGCGGCCCGGCAACTACGACGAGCAGACCGCCGCGGCCCTGCTCACCGACTCGGGCCCCGACGTCTTCGAGGTCAACGGGCCGTCCCTGGACCAGATCCGGCGCGGCCAGGTCGTCGACCTCACCGACCTGTTCGAGGGCGTGAAGGACGACTTCAACCCGGTGCTGCTCGCCCCCAAGACGTACGACGGGAAGATCTGGTCCATCCCGCAGGTCGCCGACATGCACCTGCTCTACTACCGCAAGAGCCTGCTCGACGACGCGGGCGTGCGGCCGCCGAAGACCATGGACGAGCTGGTCGACGCGGCGAAGGCGCTCACCACGAAGAAGGTGAAGGGCCTCTTCCTCGGCAACGACGGCGGCGCGGGCGCCCTCGGCGTCACGCCCCTGTACGCGGCGGGCCTCTCCTCGGTCACCGAGGACGGCGAGGTCGGGTTCGACGACCCGGCGGCCGCCCGCGTCCTCGGCAAGCTGCACCAGCTCTACGCCGACAAGTCGCTGCTGCTCGGCGCGCCCGCCGACTGGTCGGACCCGTCGGCGTTCGTGCAGGAGCTGACCGCCATGCAGTGGTGCGGGCTGTGGGCGCTGCCCGCCGTACGCAAGGAACTGGGCGACGACTTCGGGGTGCTCGCACTGCCCGCCGAAGGACCGGGCGGCAAGCCGGCGCTGCCCGTCGGGTCGTACGGGGCGGCGGTGAGCGCCCGCAGCGACCACAAGAAGGAGGCGAAGGCCTTCCTGAAGTGGCTGTGGATCGAACGGACCGAGTACCAGGAGGACTTCGCGCTGTCGTACGGGTTCCACATCCCGGCCCGGCTCTCCCTCGCGAACAAGGCCGACAAGCTGAAGGAGGGCCCGGCGGCGGACGCCGTGCGCTACTCCACGGAGTACGGCTACGCGGAGCCGCTGCTGTGGACGCCGGCCGCCCGCACCGCGTATCAGGACGCGCTGAGCCGGATCATCAAGTCCGGCGCCAATCCCGAGAGTCAGCTGAAGTCCGTCGTACGCACGGTGCGTGCGGAGCTGGACCGCGCCAAGAAGAAGCCGTGAGGCGGGTGTTGGGGACCCAGAACCGCACGCTGTGGTTCTGGGTGTTCGTCGGGCCGTTCGCGCTCGGCCTGGTCCTCTTCACCTACGTACCGCTCGCCTGGAGCGTGTACCTGAGCTTCTTCGACGCCCACAACACGGTGTCGCCGACCGACTTCATCGGCTTCGACAACTACACGTCGATGCTGCGGAACGACGCGTTCACCGACAGCCTCGTCACCTTCGCGGTCTTCTCCGCCTTCATCGTGCCCACGACGTTCGTCCTGTCCCTCGCGCTCGCGCTGATGGTGAACCGGCTGCGCCGCGCCCAGGCCTTCTTCCGTTCGGTCTTCTTCCTGCCGGCCGCGTGCAGTTACGTGGTGGCGGCGCTGATCTGGAAGCTGTCGATCTTCAACGGGGTGCGGTTCGGGCTCGCCAACACCGTCCTCGGCTGGTTCGGCGCGGACCAGACCGCGTGGCTCTCGACGACGGATCCACCGTGGTACTGGCTGGTCATCGTCACCGTACGGCTGTGGCTGCAGGCGGGCTTCTACATGATCCTGTTCCTCGCGGGCCTGCAGCGGATCTCCCCCACCCTGTACGAGGCGGCGGCGGTGGACGGGGCGCGGCCCGGCTGGCAGGTGCTGCGCCACATCACGCTGCCGCAGCTGCGCACCACGTCGGTCGCGGTCACGCTGCTGCTCGTCATCAACGCCTTCCAGGCGTTCGACGAGTTCTACAACCTGCTCTCGGACTCCCAGGGTTACCCGCCCTACGCCCGCCCGCCGCTCGTCTACCTCTACTACACGGCGCTCGGCCAGGAGCAGAACCTCGGCTTCGGCAGCGCGGGCGCGGTGATCCTCGCGCTGATCATCGCGGTGGTGACGATCGGCCAGGCGCGCTGGTTCGGCCTCGGCGGAAAGGAGGACTGACGCCCGTGACCGCACCGGCGAAACGGCCGCTGGAGGACGCCCTGGTCCGGGTGGGCCGCGCGCTGCGCGTCGTCCTCCTGATCGCCCTGGCGCTCCTCTTCCTGATCCCCTTCTATCTGCTCGTACGCAACGGTCTCGCGTCCGAGGACGACATCACGTCGCCCGACTGGACGTTCTTCCCCTCGACGCTGCACTGGTCGAACCTCTCCGAGCTGTTCGACGACCCGACGGTGCCGATGGCGCGCGCCCTGCTCAACTCCACGCTGATCGCGGTCGCGACGACGCTCGGTACCCTCGTCCTGGCCTCGCTCGCCGGCTACGGCCTGGCCCGCATCCCCTACCGCCACGCCGACCGGGTCTTCTACGCGATCCTCGGCACGATGATGGTCCCGGCGGCCGTCACCTTCGTGCCGAGCTTCGTCCTGGTCTCCTCGCTCGGCTGGGTCTCGACCCTGCGCGGCCTGATCGTCCCCACCCTCTTCTCGGCCTTCGCGTGCTTCATCTTCCGCCAGTACTTCCTGGGCTTCCCACGGGAGTTGGAGGACGCGGCGCGGGTGGACGGGCTCGGCTACTGGCGCACGTATTGGCGCGTGGTCGTCCCCAACTCCCGCCCCGTCTTCGCGGCGGTCGGCACGATCGTCTTCATCGGCGCGTGGAACTCCTTCCTGTGGCCCCTGGTCATCGGCCAGGACCGCGAGGCGTGGACGGTCCAGGTGGCCCTGGCCACGTTCACGACCTCCCAGGTCATCCGCCTGCACGAACTCTTCGTGGCAGCAGCGGTCTCGATCCTCCCGCTCCTGGTGGTGTTCCTCTTCTTCCAGCGGTGGATCGTGGCGGGGGTGGAGCGGTCGGGGATCGATGACTAGGGCGGGGCGCCTGGGGGCGGGGTCACGCGGGTTCCGTCAGGTCCTCCATGAGCTCGGGGAGCTTGCGGAGCCTGGACAGGGACTGGTTCAGGAGGCGTACGGCCACGTCGGCCCTTTGCCGGGCGATCGGCTGGGCGACGGAAGCCACCCGGCTCCGCTCCGCGAGTTCGCCGAGGAGGTCGCCCAGCTCGCCGGAGGCCGCGTGCAGCCGTTGGATCCGCTCCTCGACCCGGTCCACCAGGGCCTCCGGGGTGAGTGGCTCCTCGGCGGTGTCAGAGGCCTCCGCTTCCTGCGAGGCCGGCGACGTGGCCTGGGCCGGGAGCGACAAGGTGAGCGAGGGCGCTGGAACGGGTGCCGCCGCTGCCGGACCGGGCCCTGCGGACGACGGCGCTACCGCGCCCAGGGGCTGCCCGGTCCCGGAGCCGTGCACGAGTGCCGGGGCGGGCACGGCCACCGTCGGCGCCGGGGGCAGTGACGGCGCTGCCGCCTTGCGGGGCCTCGTACCGGTGTCCTTGGGGAACATCGTGTCGAACCAGAGCGGCGTCATCTCCCGACCCGGCAACTCCTTGCCGGCGCTGCTGACCCGCCAGGGCCGCCGGTCGCCATCGTCCATGGCCGCGGCGAGTGACCTGAGCAGTCCGGCCGCCGCCGGCCTGTTCTTGTCGTGGCGCAGAGCTTGGAGGCAGTTCATGACGGTCCTGCGGGACCGGCGGACCCGCTCCCCCGTATCGCCGATGGCCTCCTGTCCGTCGAGAGAGCCCCGGTCGGCCTCGATGATGCCGAAGGACGCCAGCCAGTGGGCCGCCCGGAAGGACACCAGTTCATCGAAGGCCGCATCGTCGGTGTCCGCGGCGGCCAGTAGTTCCGGCAGTCTGCGCCCGAGGAGCAGGAAGCCCTCACGGGCACGGGTGGAGAAGACCTGTCCCACCCGTGGGTTCCACGGCGTGGGGTAGCTCTCCGAGGTCAGCGCGGACCACGTACGCGCCCGCTGGTTGATCTCGCCCGTCTTGAGCTGGGACGGCGGGTTCTCGCTGAGCGCGCGGCGCAGCAGGTGCCGTTTGTGCGGATCAACCGGGAACAGCTCCTGGAGCAGCCGCATGGAACGCAGGTCGCGGAGCTCCGACACCTTCATGTCCGGTGCGGCGTCCCGCAGTTCACGGATCGGCGCGAGCCCCGAGAGGACCTCGGCCGTCTTCTCGTCCATGACCTGTTGCGCCACGTACATGCCGAGCACGCTCCTGCCCAGCGCGCGGGAGCGGTCGAGGGCGTCGAATTCCAGCGGCGGGTGGACGTGGTCGCGCCGGTTGTTCATCTGGACGATGCGGTAGAGGCGCTGCGGGGTAGGGGTGCCGATCACCAAGTGCGCGTCAACCACGGCGATGGCGGCGGCCCGCCGTGCCCTCGAACCGCTCGTGGGGTCGAGTTCTTCGTCCGCCGTCTCCGCGAATTCCCGGTTGAGTACGGCGGAGAATTCGGGGAGCCAGACGCGTGGGTCACACACGACCTCATCCCCGTCTCGCTCCAGTTTCTCCGCCGGAACTCCGGCCAGCACTTCACCGGACGTCAAACGGAAAATCGATTGCCTTTTCTGTGTTCGATTATTCCCTCGAACTGCCATCCAACCCCAATAGGCGTCAGGGTAGAGGGGGTTGCCGTCCTCGCCCCTTTCCGGATTCCGTTCGAGGCGCACCTGCTGGGGAACGTACATTCCGGGATCTTGTTGTCCATTGAGGACGAGATCCTCTTCGAGATCGTACGGCCGAACCCGGTCCCGTCGCCTCAAGGCGTCCGCCGCGTCCTCGGCGTTCATCATCAGCGCCCACCGGTCCGGCACGGTGCTCGCCAGGGCGGCGAAGTGCTTCTCGCGGCCGTCGGCGTCGAGACCCGTCCACGGCCGGACTGCGGCGAGGGTCCGCTCGGTCCCCTGCCCGACCGTAGGGTCAGCGACCGAGCGCCAGATCGAGCTGATCCGTTCGTTGTGCCCCCACTGCACGCCACCGACACCGTGCATCCTGACGACGGCGACGACCATGTCACCGGCGTCCGTCCGAACACGGCGCACGGAGCCACTCTTAAGTCTGCGTACGCCCCGGTCGTCAGGCTCACCCAGCGTGCCTTCGGGGTCGACAACGAAGGGGGCGATGTTCTCCAGGGCGCCGCGTGGCAGGTTCACCCCGTCGGTGGCCAACACGGCCTCAATCCATGCCTCTTGACGCTCGCTGGAAACCGGGATCGGGAAGGGTCCATCGATCGTGGCCTCGCTCATGCAGTGCCTCGCATCACTCGTCCTGGAGGTTGTCGACGACCCACCGGACAGCGTGATCCGCCGCTCGGTAAGCCGGATTGCCCGTCACGGCCTCGGCGGCGGCGAGGCTCGCCCTCAGCATCAGCAGCCGGTTTGCCCACCGTTCACGGCGCGCCACCCGCGCCTCCCGGCCGGTCAAGCTTCGCTCCTTAGCAGCCAGTTCACGCCCGTCGCGCCGGACTTCCTCAGCGGATTCGTCACGAGAAGGGTCTGACTGAAAGAAGGCAGGCATGGCTGAAGGGCCCTTCGGAAAGGCGCGGCCGTCGTCGACCTACTCGGCCAACGCCCATTCCGCAGAGGCGTTTCTGGGACATCAGGAATGCTGGCACCACGCCGCGTGTGAACGCCATCTCATAGGACAGGCCTCATCACAAAGGGGTACGAAGCGAACCCCTGCCCCATTGCCGGTAAGGGATGGCCGTCCCGCGTTCGGCCGGAACGAACGCGCAAGCACTGCGGCATGTTAGTAAAAACAACGCCGGGCATCCACGAACGAGTGCCTGGTCGAACTCGTTTTCCCCATTGCCCAGTTCACGGTCCCCCGGTAGGCGCCCCCCTCACACCCCGCCGCCCACCGCCGTCAGGAGTGCCAGTGGGGTCGCTGCCGATCTTGACTCCAGGGCGCAGGAGTGGGGGTAGGGCACCGGCACCGGGTATGCGCTTCTGTCGTAGCCCGCCAGGACCTCCGGGAGGCGGCCGCCCGAGGTCGCCGCGGCGGAGATCAGGCCGTGGGCGACCTCGTGGGCCTCGTCGTGCAGGCCGTAGCGGGCCAGGCCCAGAGCGATCAGCGCGTTGTCGTGCGGCCACACCGAACCGCGGTGGTAGGAGAGCGGGTGGTACGCGGGCTGCTCGGCCGCCAGCGTCCGTACGCCCCAGCCCGAGAAGAAGTCGGGCTCCAGCAGACGGCGGCCCACCACCTCGCCGTACTCCTTGTCGAGCAGCCCGGACCACAGCAGATGGCCCGCGTCGGAGGCGAGCGCGTCGAGTCGCCGGCCCGCGCCGTCCAGGGCGAGGGCGGGGAAGTCCCGCTCCGGCATCCAGAAGTCGCGGACGAAGCGGTCCCGCAGGTCGGCCGCGGTCCGTGCGAGCAGGTCCGCGTACGCCTCGTCGTCCCAGACGGTGCGGGCGAGCCGGGCGGTGCGCCGCAGCGCGTCGTACGCGTATCCCTGCGCGCCCGCCGCCATGACGGGGCCCGTCGCGCCGCTGCCGTCGGCGGAGCAGATCGCGCCGGGCGAGTCCTTCCAGTTCTGGTTGGCGAGGCCGCCCTCGTCCGCGCGGTAGACGAGGTAGCCGCGCGAGGTGAGCCCGCCGTGGTCGAGCATCCAGCCGACGGCGGCCCGCGCGTGCGGCTCCAGACGGCGGGCGGTCGCGTCGTCCCCGGTCTGTTCCGTGTACGCGCCGAGCAGCACCAGGAACAGGGGCGTCGCGTCGACGGAACCGTAGTAGCGCCCGAACGGCACCTGCCCGAAGTGCGCGAGCTCACCGTGGCGCACCTCGTGGACGATCTTGCCGGGCTGCGCCACCGCGCCCGGTACCGCCTCCGTGGCCTGCGAGGCGGCGAGCGCGGGCAGGGTCGCGGCGGCCAGGCGCGGCAGGTGGGGCAACGCGAAGAGCGAGGTCAGCAGGGCGTCGCGGCCGAGCAACGTGTGGAACCAGGGCACGCCCGCCCCGGGCACGCTCAGCTCCTCGCCGTCCGGTCCGGTGGCGGGCACTTGGAGCAGAGCGAGGTCCGCGAGGCCGCGCGTACAGGCGTCCGCCAGCTGTGGCCAACGGGTGGGCAGGGTGATGGCGGACGCGAACTCCCGCTCCATGGCGGCGAGATGGTGGGCCACCTCGCCGGGTGTCGGTGCGTGCGTCGGTGGGGTGGGCGTGGGTGGGGTGTGCGTGGGTGGTGCGGGCGTGGGCGATGTGCGCGTCGGCGGTACGTGCGTCCCGTGCGTGCCGTGCGTGCCGTGCGTGCCGGGGGCCCGCTGGGGCGCGATCGCCGGGTCCGGCGCCGGGCCGCCGTGCGGATGGGCGGCGGCACGCAGTGCCACATGGGCCGAGCCATGCGCGTCCAGCGCCAGCGTCCAGACGAGGCGGCGCGCGCCGGCCCCGGTCTCCTCGACGGAACCCGGCGCGGGGTCGGACGTGACCGTCGTACGCGAACACCACTCGCCGCGGCGGTAGGTGAACTCGACCCCGGCGACGCGGGGGCCCTTCCTCCGGCCCCACTCCTCCCCGTGGTCGGGTGCGCCGCTGTCGTCGTCGAGGGGCCTGCGGGACCTGACGGCACCCGGCTTCGCGTACGTGCGGTGGTCGGCGCGCAGCTCGAACTGGTCGGTGAAGTCGGCGTCCACGGTCAGCTCGATCCGGACCCGGGTCGGCACCGGCCGGTTGCTCACGACCCGCAGCGACTCCACGAACGCGCCGTCCGCCACGGCCTGTTCGCGGAAGAGCGTGTACGCGGGCGGCTCCAGGCGTCCGCCGCGCGGGACCAGGACGCAGCGGGCCGCGCCGGTCGCGGCGGCCGAGGTGTCCACGGGCGTGAGGACCTCGGGAACGGCCCCGTCGGCCGTCAGCTGCCAGCGGCTCAGGTGCCGCGCGTCCCGTACGAACAGGCCGTCCGGGCCCGCGCCGCCGCCCCGCGCGGCGCCGACGCCGCTGATGTCGCCGCCGGTGCCGACGGCCGCGAACGTCCGTCCCCGTACCAGCAGTCGATGCCGGTCGCTCATGCCCACACCTCTCCTTCGGATCCTGCAGAGAGTCCGCCGGATCCTTCAGATAGTCCGCCGGATCCTGCGGAGAGCCCGCCCCGCTCGCTCAGCAGGTCCAGCGTGAGCGCGGCCGTCCAGCCGAAGCCGCGCGCGCCGCGGGCCCGTCCGGTGTACGGATCCACGTACTCGGCGAAGCCGGACGCGCCCGCCACGTCCAGCAGCGTCCGGCGCAGCCGGTCCGCCCGCGCGGCCTCGCCGTGCAGCCGGAGCCCCTTCTCCAGCAGCCAGTTGGTGTTGAACCAGGCCGGACCGCGCCAGTAGCGGTACGGGTCGAAGGCGGCGCTCGTCAGATCGTGGCTCGGTACGAGCCGGGCCGCGCCGCCGAGCCCGAAGCGGGGACCTGCGGCGGTGCGGACCAGGGCCGCGGCGATGTCGCGCGGCAGCGCGGGGAGCGTCAGCGGGATCAGGCCGGTGACACCGCGCTCGGCGATGAGCCGCCCGGAGCGCAGGTCCCGGCAGTGGAAGAGCTCGTCGGCCGGGTCCCAGAGCCGGTCGACGAGCACCTGCGTCAGCGCGTCGGCGCGGGCGCGGCGGGTGCGGCGGACGCGGGAGGCGTCGGGGGTATTCGGGGGTGGGGGTCCGGGTGGTGGCGCCGTCGTCTCCCTGTCCCTGTCACGCTCGCTCTCGACCTCGGCTTCGGTCTCGGCGTCGATCTCCGCCTCGATCCGGGCGAGCGCGTACTCGGAGGTGATCAGGAGCGCGTTGAACGCGGGATCCTCGACGCAGAACGAGGCGCCGACCTGCGGCCCGTAGCCCTCGGCACCCGCGTACCCCCGATCCCGGTACTCCGTAACGAGCCGCACGTAACGTCCGTAGTCGAGGTCGGTCGGCCGTTCCCGGGCGGCTCCGTGCTTCAGGTCCGCGCGCCGCCAGGCGTCCCGCTCGGCGGGCTCGACGCGGCTCAACGGGGCGTCCCAGCACGGACTGTTGTCCATGCCCTGCTCCCAGGGGTGCAGCACGGCGGCGAGTCCGGCGCCGCCCACGTCGCGGTCCCGCAGCAGGTAACCGTGCCAGGCGGCGAGGCGCGGCCGGACGCGGGTGAGGAAGGAGCGGGCCCGGGAGAGGCCGGGGTCGGCCCAGTGCACCAGCCAGGCGGCGAGGGCGTGCACGGGCGGTTGCACGAGCCCGGAGGTCTGGACGTGAGCCGGTGCGCCGGCCGCGCGGCCCGCCTCGGTCGAGCGCCAGAAGTCGGGGCCGGGGAAGTAGGCGTCCGGCGGTACGGCGTCGTTGAAGACGATGTGCGGGATACGGCCGTCGCCCCACTGGGCGGAGAGCAACGTCTCGAGCTCCACCTGGGCGCGCAGCGGCGACAGGTGGCGCAGCCCGATCGCGATGAACGCGGAGTCCCACGACCACTGGTGGGGGTACAGGTCCCGGGACGGGACGGTAGACGCCCCCGTCCAATTGGCCCGCAGCACTCGGGCCGCCCGCTGCCGCAGCACCCGCCGCGGCACCGGCCGCCCCGGTGCGGGCCACCGGGTGCCCTGCTGGGTGGTGACGCTGCGGTCCACACGGATCTCCGCTCTGCCCGGCCCCGGTCCCGGGCCCTCGACGCCTCATCGGTTACGTGGTGTCCCCGGTCAGTTACGCCTGGCTAACGCGCAGAACCCAATATGTTGCGCGGACTTGGTCAACACAAGGGGAAATGATGACGGGCACCAGAACGTAGCGGTGGCCGCCGCGGGGCCACCCCGCCCGTACGGGCGCCCGCCGCCGCCGTAACCCTCCCGAACCCGGCCGTTACGGGTGACCGCCGAAGATCTGGCCGGAACCCCCTACCTCCCCGACGCCCGCGAATCCCTCCTCAGCGACCCCACCCCGCTCCCCCGCCCACCACGACGGGACGACCACCGGCCGAACCGGCCCGACCGTCTCGGAGCGGGTCCGAATGCTGACATCCGGCCGCTTCAAACGGCGTGATTCTCGCCACCCCTGATCAGCCTTGCGCTCAGATGAGCGCTTCACGGCCGACTGCACTTCTCCAAGGGGTGGCACTCAGTGCCATCGCTCGATCATTCATGAGGTGAACTCACATCTGAGTTTCACGCGCTCATCTGAGCGTTTTAAGGGTCCAGCACCCACCCTGCGTTCAAGTCTTGTACACAGCCTCACGCCCCCAGCTACCGCTCAGTCACTTTCGATCTAGCGGCGGACGGGTGGTTACGGCCGCATGACGCACAAGTGGACGTACCCAGGTGCCTTCGATCTGGGTATGTTCCTCGCCGTCAGGGCAGCCACCGAGTCCTCGAGGAGTCGAGACCCGTGTCGGAAAACAAAGATCCCCACGTAGCACGCACGAGTGAGACGACCGAGGACGTGAAGTTCGTCTACGACTTCACCGAGGGCAACAAGGACCTCAAGGACCTTCTCGGCGGCAAGGGCGCGAACCTCGCCGAGATGACCAATCTCGGGCTGCCCGTCCCTCCGGGCTTCACCATCACCACCGAGGCGTGCAAGACCTACCTCGACAGTGGCGAGGAGCCGGCCGCGCTGCGCGACGAGGTCAGCGCGCACCTCGACGCCCTCGAGAAGAAGATGGGCAAGAAGCTCGGCCAGGCCGACGACCCGCTGCTCGTCTCGGTGCGCTCGGGCGCCAAGTTCTCGATGCCCGGCATGATGGACACCGTCCTGAACATCGGGCTCTCCGACAAGTCCGTCACCGGGCTCGCCAAGCAGTCCGGCGACGACCGCTTCGCGTGGGACTCCTACCGCCGGCTCATCCAGATGTTCGGCAAGACCGTCCTCGGCGTCGACGGCGAGCTGTTCGAGGACGCCCTGGAGAAGGCCAAGGACGCCAAGAAGGTCGCGGTCGACACCGACCTGGAGGCCGCCGACCTCAAGAAGCTGGTCACCAAGTTCAAGAAGATCGTCAAGACGGAGGCCGGGCGGGACTTCCCGCAGGACCCGCGCGAGCAGATGGACCTCGCGATCCGTTCGGTCTTCGAGTCGTGGAACACCGACCGCGCCAAGCTCTACCGCCGCCAGGAGCGCATCCCCGGCGACCTCGGCACGGCCGTCAACGTCTGCTCGATGGTCTTCGGCAACCTCGGCCCCGACTCCGGCACGGGCGTCGCGTTCACCCGCGACCCGGCCAGCGGCCACCAGGGCGTGTACGGCGACTACCTGCAGAACGCGCAGGGCGAGGACGTCGTCGCGGGCATCCGCAACACCGTTCCGCTCGCCGATCTGGAGCAGATCGACAAGAAGTCGTACGACCAGCTCATGCAGATCATGGAGACGCTCGAAACGCACTACAAGGACCTGTGCGACATCGAGTTCACCATCGAGCGCGGCCAGCTGTGGATGCTGCAGACCCGCGTCGGCAAGCGCACCGCCGGTGCCGCGTTCCGCATCGCGACGCAGCTCGTGGACCAGGGCCTGATCGACGAGGCCGAGGCGCTGCAGCGCGTCAACGGCGCGCAGCTCGCGCAGCTGATGTTCCCGCGCTTCGACGAGGGCGCGAAGGTCGAGCAGCTGGGCCGGGGCATCGCCGCGTCACCCGGTGCCGCGGTCGGCAAGGCGGTCTTCGACTCGTACACCGCGATCAAGTGGTCGCGTTCGGGCGAGAAGGTCATCCTGATCCGCCGGGAGACCAACCCGGACGACCTCGACGGCATGATCGCGGCCGAGGGCATCCTGACCTCGCGCGGCGGCAAGACGTCGCACGCGGCGGTCGTGGCGCGCGGCATGGGCAAGACCTGTGTCTGCGGCGCCGAGGACCTGGAGGTCGACACCAAGCGCCGCCGGATGACGGTGGGCGACACCGTCGTCGAGGAGGGCGACGTCGTCTCCATCGACGGCTCGACGGGCAAGGTCTACCTCGGCGAGGTGCCGGTCGTCCCCTCCCCCGTCGTGGAGTACTTCGAGGGCCGCATGCACGCGGGCGCCGACGACGCCGACGAGCTGGTCGCCGCGGTGCACCGGATCATGGCGTACGCGGACCGGGTGCGCCGGCTCCGTGTCCGCGCCAACGCGGACAACGCGGAGGACGCCCTCCGAGCCCGCCGCTTCGGCGCGCAGGGCATCGGCCTGTGCCGCACCGAGCACATGTTCCTCGGTGAGCGCCGCGAGATGGTCGAGCGGCTGATCCTCGCCGACGCGGACGACGAGCGCGAGGACGCCCTCAAGGAGCTCCTCCCCCTCCAGAAGCAGGACTTCGTGGAGCTCTTCGAGGCGATGGACGGCCTGCCGGTCACGGTCCGCCTCCTCGACCCCCCGCTGCACGAGTTCCTGCCCGACATCACGGAGCTCTCGGTCCGCGTCGCCCTCGCGGAGTCCCGCAAGGACGCCAACGAGAACGACCTGCGCCTGCTCCAGGCCGTCCACCGGCTGCACGAGCAGAACCCGATGCTGGGCCTGCGCGGCGTACGCCTCGGTCTGGTCATCCCGGGCCTGTTCACCATGCAGGTACGGGCGATCGCCGAGGCCGCGGCCGAGCGCAAGTCCGCCAAGGGCGACCCGCGCGCGGAGATCATGATTCCGCTCGTCGGCACGGTCCAGGAGCTGGAGATCGTCCGCGAGGAGGCCGAGCAGGTCATCGCGGAGGTCATCGAGACGACGGGCGTCGACCTGAAGCTGGCGCTCGGCACGATGATCGAGCTGCCGCGCGCCGCGCTCACCGCGGACCAGATCGCGGAGGCCGCCGAGTTCTTCTCCTTCGGCACGAACGACCTCACGCAGACGGTCTGGGGCTTCTCCCGAGACGACGTGGAGGCCTCGTTCTTCACGGCCTACCTGGAGAAGGGCATCTTCGGCGTCTCCCCCTTCGAGACGATCGACAAGGACGGCGTCGGCCGGCTCGTACGGGATGCGGCGCGGCTGGGCCGCGAGACCCGCCCCGACCTGAAGCTCGGCGTCTGCGGCGAGCACGGCGGTGACCCGGAGTCCGTGCACTTCTTCCACGAGGTGGGCCTGGACTACGTCTCCTGCTCGCCGTTCCGCATCCCGGTGGCCCGCCTGGAGGCCGGCCGCGCCGCCTCCCACTCCACGGGCAGCGACCACCGGTAAGCCCCGGGACCGACGCCGTGTCCCCGACCCTCAGTACCGATACGGCGTCGGCTCCGGCCCACGAAGAGGGGGCAGCACCCTGTGCGGGGGTGCTGCCCCTTCGGGCATTCTGTGCGGAGACGGGCGACTTGACGAGGCTCACTCATCGCGCTCTGCAGCCTGCCTCCGTCGATGCTGCCAGCGCTCTTTCGCCCACAGCGCTGTCGCCTGAAAGGCGGTGACCGCGACAGCGAAGCCGGTCACCTCCGCCCAGCTGTAGTCGAACGCCGCGTGCCAGATCACGGCGAGCACCCCGTAGATGACCACCCATGAGGTGAGGGCCGCCGCCCAGCCTGCTCGCCGACCGGTCGTCGCGCGCTTGGCCGTGCTCCTTCTGTCCATCACCAACGACTACCCGCCACACGCGCGTTGAGAGGCCGGGGCCCGCCGAGGCCGGCATCCCGTGCCCAGAGCCCCGGGCACGGGGTGCTGTCCCTTCCCGTGTATCAGCGGCCGTTCGTCGCGTCGGGTGTCAGGTGGCGCAGGTGCCGGGTGAAGAAATTGGCTGCTGCGTCGCCTGCGTGTGGGGGGACGCCTGTGTGGCCGCCCATGTTTACGTTCAGGCACTTCTCCTTCGAGGCGAAGGCGTCGAACAGGTTCAGGGCCGCCTGGCGGTCGTTGCGTTCGTCGTCCCACTGGAGCAGGACGTGCAGGGGGATGGTGACCCTGCGGGCCTCCTCGTAGGTGGTGCGGGGCACGAAGCTTCCGGCGAAGAGGCCGGCGGCCACGATGCGGGGGTCGGTTGCCGCCAGGCGTACGCCGATGGAGATCACTCCGCCCGAGTAGCCGACCGGGCCGCCGATCTCTGGCAGCTCCAGGAACGCGTCCAGGGCTTCCTGCCACTCCGGGACCGCCCTGTCGACGAGCGGCAGGGTGAGGGCGTCGATGATCTCGTCCGTGACCGGCTCACCGGCCTCCAGCACGCGGCGCAGGTCCGCGCGGGCCTGCTCCAGGGCAGGGATGCGGGGGCGGTCGCCGCAGCCGGGGAGTTCGATGGTGGCCGAGGCGAAGCCGTCCGCCGCGGCGTGCCGGGCGCGCGCCACGAGGCGGGGGTACATCTTGTGCAGGCCGAGCGTGGGGTGGCCGACGAGGATGAGCGGCACCGGTGCGGACGCCGATGCCGACGCGGGGGTCCACAGGAGGCCGGGGATCTCGCCGAGGGTGAATTCTCGTTCGACGACACCGTCGTCGAGGTGCCGCTCGGATGTGAAGTGAAGGGGCATGGTCATGCCTTTCGGAAGCGCTGCGTACGGCGCTCCCGGGCGACCTATCGCCCGACCGTGACCCCGGAGGAGAGCACCCATGTCGTTGTGTTCACGGGTACCACCTCCTCGTTCTCTCGCACGGCCTCCGTCAAGGTAGCGGAGGCCGCCGCGGCCCGCCAAGCGATTTTCGGCGGGTCGGGCGGCAGGGCCGGGACTCAGCCGCCCGACGTGTCCAGCTCCGCGTCCTCGCTCACGCCCGCGCAGTCGTACGGGTCCTTGAGCCAGCCGTCCGGCAGGACCACGCGGTTGTTGCCCGACGTACGCCCGCGGGGGCCGTCCGCGCCCGCCGGCCAGCCCTGGTCGAGGTCCAACTCGCCGAGCCCGTCCTCCAGTTCGGCCAGCGAGGAGGTGATCGCGAGGCGCTTGCGCATCTCCGAGCCGACCGCGAAACCCTTCAGGTACCACGCGACGTGCTTGCGGAAGTCGATGACGCCGCGCGCCTCGTCGCCGATCCACTCGCCGAGGAGGGTCGCGTGGCGGAGCATGACCTTGGAGACCTCGCGCAGGGACGGCGCCTGCGGCGCGCCCGTACCCTCGAACGCCGCCACCAGGTCGCCGAAGAGCCACGGGCGGCCGAGGCAGCCGCGCCCCACGACGACGCCGTCGCAGCCGGTCTCGTTCATCATGCGCACCGCGTCCGCCGCCGACCAGATGTCGCCGTTGCCGAGCACGGGGATCTCGGGGACGTGCTCCTTGAGGCGGGCGATGGCGTCCCAGTCGGCGGTGCCGCCGTAGTGCTGGGCGGCCGTGCGGCCGTGCAGGGCGATGGCCGTCACGCCCTCCTCGACGGCGATGCGGCCCGCGTCCAGGAAGGTGATGTGGTCGTCGTTGATGCCCTTGCGCATCTTCATCGTGACGGGGATGTCCCCGGCGCCCGCGACGGCCTCCCGCAGAATCGCCCGGAGCAGCGGCCGCTTGTACGGGAGCGCGGAGCCGCCGCCCTTGCGGGTGACCTTGGGGACGGGGCAGCCGAAGTTCAGGTCGATGTGGTCGGCGAGGTCCTCCTCCGCGATCATGCGGACGGCCTTGCCGACGGTGGCCGGGTCGACGCCGTACAGCTGGATCGAGCGCGGCTTCTCCGTCGCGTCGAAGTGGATCAGCTGCATCGTCTTCTCGTTCCGCTCCACCAGGGCGCGGGTGGTGATCATCTCGCTGACGAAGAGGCCCTTGCCGCCGCTGAACTCACGGCACAGCGTCCGGAACGGCGCGTTCGTGATCCCCGCCATGGGGGCGAGCACGACGGGCGGCTGCACGGTGTGCGGGCCGATCGACAGGGGCTGCGGCTGGGACGGCATGGATGATCTCCGGGACGGACGACGGGACCCTCCATTGTCCCTCACTCCTCAGGCGCCCGTGTCCCTGACTCCTCAGGCGCCGTGTCCCTGGCTCCGCAGGCGCCGTGTCCCTGGCTCCTCGGGCGCCCGTAAACCCCTGACTCCTCGGGACTCCTCAGGCGCCCGCGCCGTCCTCCCCGCACAGCTCCGCGAGGCGCTCCAGACGCTCCTCCGTCTCGTCGTCGGCGGGGACGTACGCGATCAGCCGGTGGGCCTGCGCCAGCGGGGCCATCCACAGCATGCGGTGCTCCAGCCTGAGCAGCCCGACCCGGGGGTGCTGGTACCGCTTGACGTGCGGCGACATGGTCGCGACCTCGTGCCGCCGCCACAGCTCGCGGAACTCGGCGGAGGCCCCCACCAGCCGGTCGCGCAGCTCCTTCCAGGCCGGTTCGGCGCCGTGCTCGGCCATGGAGCCGCGGAACTTGGCGACGAGGTCGCGCAGCATCTCGTCCCGGTCGAGGAAGGTCTCGCGCCAGCTCTCGCTGGTGGCCAGGAGCCACAGACAGTTGCGGTCCCGCGGGCGCATCGCGTCGAAGTCGCCGAAGACGTGGACCCAGGGGCGGTTGTGGGCGAGGACGTCGTAACGGCCGTTCTGCACGGTGGCGGGGTAGGGGGCGAGGCGGCGCATCAGTCGCCGTACCTCCGCGGAGAGTGCGGTGCACTCCCCCTCGGGGCGCGGGTCGACGGCTCCGGCGAGCGCGAAGAGGTGGGCGCGTTCGCTGGGGTCCATCAGGAGTGCGCGGGCGATGGCGTCGATGACCTGCGCGGACACCCTGATGGACCGGGCCTGCTCCAGCCACGTGTACCAGGTGACCCCCACGCAGGCGAGCTGCGCGACCTCCTCGCGGCGCAGCCCCGGCGTACGCCGGCGGGGGCCGCGGGGCAGGCCCACCTGCTCGGGGGTGATGCGCTCGCGACGGCTGCGGAGAAAGGCGGCGAGCTCTTGTCGGCGGATGTCGGCGCCGGTGGTGGCGGCGGTGGCGGTGGTGGTGGTCATGTGCGCGGTCGACGTCGGGTCTGCGGGCGCCGTCGTATCTGAGGCGGCCGCCAGGTCTGCCGGGTCTGCGGTGAGGGTCACGCGTCCAGGCTCCGCCATCGCGCAGCCTGTTTCCAGGTTCGCCTGGTACCAGGATAAAGACACTCTGGTACCCCTCTGGGCGCCGGAACATCGTCGTATACGTGACCCTCACACCCGATACATCCCAGGCGAAGTCGCCATCCGCGCCCTCCGAACACCACGGACCTCCCACGGTCCTCACCGCCCTCGGCCTGCTGACCGTCCTCCTCGGCGCCTCCCTCTCCAGCATCGACTTCTTCATCGTCAACGTCGCCCTGCCCAGCATCGAACACGACCTGGACGCCTCCCCCGCCACGCTGGAGATGGTCGTGGCGGGTTACGCGGTGGCGTACGCCGTGCTCCTCGTCCTCGGCGGGCGGCTGGGGGACACCTTCGGCCGGAGGAGGCTGTTCCTGTGGGGCGTGGCCGCGTTCGGCGTGACCTCGCTGGCCTGCGGGCTCGCGCCCGGCGCGTGGTGGCTGGTGGGGGCGCGGGTGGCGCAGGGCGCCGCGTCCGCGCTGATGCTGCCGCAGGTCCTCGGCACCATCCACGCGACGACGAGCGGCGAGCGGCGGGCACGGACCGTCGCCCTGTACGGCGCCGTCAGCGGCATCGCGGGCCTGCTCGGCCAGGCCCTCGGCGGTGCCCTGGTCACGGCCGACCTGGCCGGCACCGGCTGGCGCGCGGTGTTCCTCGTGAACGTGCCGATCGCGGCGGCGGCGCTGCTGGTGGGCGTGCGGGCGGTGCCGGACAGCAGGGCCGAGCGGCCGGCCCGGAGCGACGTACTCGGCACGATCCTGTTCGCGGGCGCCCTGACCGCGCTCCTCCTGCCGCTCACGGAGGGCCGTGCGACGGGGTGGCCGCTGTGGTCCGTCCTGCTGTTGGCCGCGGCGCCGCTGCTGGGCTCGGCGTTCGCCGGGGTGGAGCGACGTGCCGAACGCGGGGGCGGCAGTCCGCTGCTGCCTCCGTCGCTGCTGCGTGAGCCCGGGGTGCGCGGCAGTCTGGTGCTGGGTCTGCCGATCTTCATCGGGTTCAGCGGTTTCATGTTCGGTTTCGCGATCGTCCTGCAACAGGGGCTGGGTTACGGGGCGTTGAAGGCGGGCCTGACCGTGATTCCCATGGGGCTCACGCAGATTCCGGCGTCGATGCTCGTGCCGCGTCTGGTCCGCCGGTGGGGTGCCCGCGCGATGGCGCGGGCGGCCGTGGTGCACGGGGTGGGCCTGGCGGTGCTGGCGCTGACGTTGCTGTGGACGTCGTGGTCCGATCTCGCCCCGTTGGCGCTCGCCCCTGGCCTGCTCCTCTGCGGCGCCGGGCAGGGCGTCCAACTCGCCCTGTACTACCGCCTCGCCCTCGCGGCGGTGCCGGCTGCGCGGGCGGGGGCGGGGGGTGGGCTCACGGCGACGGTGCAGCAGTCGTGCCTCGCCTTGGGGGTGGCGACGGTGGGCTCGCTCTTCTTGGGGCTGATTCCGGACCTGGGCATCCGGGGCGCCTTCGAGGCGGCGTTGGCGGTCCAGGGGGTGGGGTTGGGCGCGTTGGCTCTGGGGAGCGTGCGGCTGGCGTCTTCCCTTGGTCCGGGTGGCGGGGCCGGCCGTGGTGGCGCCGCGTAGCCTGCGGCCGCGGTCGACGTAGTGCGGGCCGCTCCGCGAAGGGCCCGGGAGGGGGAGGCCGATCCCCTCTTCCGCCTGCGGCCACCAACAGCCCCGCCGCTCCGCGGCGGATGCCTCCCACCCACCCACCCGTTCACCCCGCGACGCCCTGCGGGGGTAGGGGCGGGTGGGTGGGGCTTACCCCGCGATGCCCTGCGGGCGTAAGGGCGGGTGGGCGCGGGTCACCCCGCCATGCCCTGCGGGAGGAAGGGCGGGCGGGCGCGGGTCACCCCGCCATGCCCTGCGGGAGGAAGGGCGGGCGGGCGCGGGTCACCCCGCGATGTCCTGCGGGAGGAAGGGCGGGCGGGCGCGGGTCACCCGCGATGTCTGCGGGAGAACGGGCAGGTGGGGTGACTCAGCTTGTGGGACGCGATCGGGCCGTCCGCTCTGAGAGTCCGCTCTGAGAGTCCGCAGCCAGACAGCAGGCAGAAATGTCTCCGACAGAACGTGGGCCGAAACTGGCCGTACGTCGAACCCCAAGACCACGGGCGGAGCCGGAGCGGAGGATCGAGGCGATGGCGATTGCGACGGTGCCGTGGGCTGCTCCCGCGACGGTCCGGGAGGCGCGAACTTGGCGTCACCCGAGTCGGAGAAGGGCGGCGACGGCACAGCCGTGAGGGCTCTGGCCATCCCGGGCACCTCCGCCACCAGCCGACCTCAACTCGCCTGCCTGGCAGCCTCATCCGCAGCTGCACCGGGAGCCTCTCCGAACCCGACCGGGGCGGCACGCAGACGCCACAAAAGCGAAATACGACTGTTCGGCCGGACAACATCACCCCGGCAACTGTCCGCCGGCAGGCCAGCCAAGGCACCACCACCCGACAGCTAAGCTCACACCTGCAAACAAGATCCCCTGGGTTCGCGCTCCTGGGATCGTCTCGCTCATTCGGAAGGTTCTCGTGTCCATATTCCTCAAGATGCGCGGTTCTTCGCGGCGCCTGGGCCGTACTGCCGCCACGTCCGCGGCAGTTGCCGTCGCCGTTCTCGGTACCGCTCTCGCGACCGCGCCCGCGGCGTCGGCCGTGGACAGCAGCGGCTGCTCCAAGAACATCGCCAATCATTACCGGATCGTGCACGACCTCGCCGGAGCCACCATCCGCAGCGGCCCCGCCCAGGGCTACTCCAAGCGGTACCACCTCAACTACGGCGAATACTTCCTGGCCGTCTGCACGGCCAAGAGCTCCGCGGGGAACCTCTGGTACTACGGCAAGGACCTGGGCGACCGCAAGGGCTGGGTCGTGGCCTCCAGGACCATCCGCAATCCCTGAGGCACGCGAACTGACCCACATACACTGAGAGTTACCCGGGCCGTACCTGCCGACCGGCGGGTCACGGCCCGGTTCCGTGACGGGCTGCGACGCCAGCCCAGTCAGGGGCGGGCGTGGCCCCACCGGCCCGCAGCCGGGTGCCGGGCGGGAGGGGACGTGGGGGTATGTGCGAACGGAGCAGCGAGCGAACTCTGGCGTCATTGTCCGTGCGGCGTGGCGCAGGGATGGCGAGTACGCACATACCCCCGCGGCCCCGCCACCCCCACACCCCGGCCCAAGCGGGCCTGCAGCCGCCAGAGCACACCAACCCACCCCCTCCCCTCATCGCGCCCCACCCTCAATGACAACTGACAGATATTGAAATCTGTCATCCGTCATGCCACCATGAACCCATGCGAACTCTCCCCACCCTCCCCCTCGGAACCCACGGCCCCCGCACCTCCGCCCTCGGCCTCGGCTGCATGGGCATGTCCGCGCTCTACGGAGAAGCGGACCGCACGGAGTCCATCGCGACGATCCACGCCGCCCTCGAAGCGGGCGTCACCCTCCTGGACACCGGCGACTTCTACGCCATGGGCCACAACGAGATGCTGATCGGCGAAGCCCTCCGCTCCGCCCCCGCCGCCCACCGCGAACACGCCCTGACCAGCGTCAAGTTCGGCGCACTCCGCGACCCGGACGGCGGCTGGTCGGGGTACGACGGGCGCCCCGCGGCCGTCAAGAACTTCGCCGCCTACTCACTGCAGCGCCTCGGCGTCGACCACATCGACGTCTACCGCATCGCCCGCATCGACCCCGACGTCCCCATCGAGGAGACCGTCGGCGCCATCGCCGACCTCGTCGAGAAGGGCCACGTGCGCCACATCGGCCTCTCCGAGGTCGGCGCCGACACGATCCGCCGCGCGGCCGCCACGGCCCCCATCTCCGACCTGCAGATCGAGTACTCCCTGATCTCCCGCGGCATCGAGGCCCAGATCCTGCCGACGGTCGCCGAGCTCGGCATCGGCGTCACCGCGTACGGCGTACTCTCGCGCGGCCTGATCTCCGGCCACTTCACCCGCGACCGGCAGCTCGCCGCGAACGACTTCCGCTCGATGAGCCCCCGCTTCCAGGGCGAGAACCTCGACCGCAACCTGGACCTGGTCGAGGCCCTGCGGAAGATCGCCGACCGGAAGGGCGTCAGCGTCGCGCAGACCGCCATCGCCTGGGTGCTCGCCCAGGGCCCCCGGCACGACGCGGCCATCGTCCCGCTGGTCGGCGCCCGCACCCGGACCCGGCTCGACGAGGCGCTCGGCGCCCTGCACGTGACGCTCGACGACGCGGACCTCGCGGCGATCGAGGCGGCCGTCCCCGCGGACGCCGCGGCCGGCGCACGCTACCCCGAGGCGCAGATGGCACACCTCGACAGCGAGCACTGAACCACCCGCGGGTACGGTCTAGCCATGGCATCCGCGGCGGCTCCCGCTCCCCTGACCCCCGAGCGCATCCTCGAAGCGACCGAGGAGGTGCTGCGCCGGCACGGCGCGGCCAAGGCCACCGTCGTCGACGTGGCCCGCGCCCTCGGGGTCAGCCACGGCACCGTCTACCGCCACTTCCGTACGAAGGCGGAGCTGCGCGGCGCGGTGACGCGGCGCTGGCTGGACCGTACCTCCGGCGCGCTGGCCGAGATCGTCGCCGGCACCGAGCCGGCCGACGCGAAGCTCCGCCACTGGCTGGCGGGCCTCTTCGAGGCCAAGCAGCACAAGGCGGGCGACGACCCCGAGCTCTTCGACACGTACTCGGTGCTCGTCGACGAGAACAGCGACGTGGTGGACGACCACATCGCCGACCTCACAGGACAGCTGACCGCGATCATCCAACAGGGCGCGGACAGCGGGGAGTTCGCGTCCGCCGACCCCGCGACGTCGGCCCGCGCGGTCTTCGACGCCACCTCCCGCTTCCACGATCCGGCGTACGCCGCGCACTGGTCCCGCCCCGGCATCCAGGCCGCGTTCGACGCCGTACTCGACCTGACCCTGCGCGGCCTGCGCGCGTGACCTCGACCGGCCCGAGCGCCTGGCGCTCCGCCACCGCCACAAAGCCCTGGAGCGGCCCCGCGGCCCCTGGATAGAGTGATCCGATGCCGCTCGTCGAGATCACCTACGCGCCCCAGGTCCCCGAGGCCACCCTCCGCGAACTCGGTTCCGCACTCCCCCACTTGGTGTCGCTCGCGGTGGAGTGCCCCGAGGAGCCGTACGACGGTGATCTCCGGCCCGGCGACGTGGAGCTGCGGTTCCGGGAGCTCGGGCCGTGGGACCGCAGCGGTCTCGACTTCGTCGTCGAGGTGCGGTCGAAGTGGTTCGAGAGCCGCTCCCGCGACCGGCAGGAGCGGGTGGACCAACTGCACGACGCCATCCGCCTCGCCACCGGCTGCGACGACTTCGGCGTCTACCTCTCCCTCCCCGTGGCCGCCTGGTCCCAGGGCGACTGACCCCGACCCGGGCCCTAGCCCTAGCCCTAGCCCCCCACCATCGCCGTCACCAGGCGCGTCAACGCGAGCCGCGGGTCCGGCGCGTCCGGCCAGCTCGTCATCAGCAGATGGTGCGCGGTGCCGACGATCGCGAGGGCCACGGTCTCCGGGTCGACGGTCTCCGCCAGCCGGCCGAGCCCCTTCTCGGCCTCCAGATATCCGGTGACGGACTCCTGGATCGCGGTGAAGCCCGGCGCCCCCTCCTGCAGCGCCTCGCGGATGCGCAGCGCCGTGGCGGGGCGACTCATGGCGAGGCCCGAGAGGGCGGGGCCCGCCGAGTCGAAGAGGACGAGGGCGACGGCGTAGAGGTTCTGCGCCACCGTGCCCTGGCCCGCGGCCCCGGACAGGGCCCGCGCCTTCGCCGCCGTCCGCGCGAACCGGTCCAGGCAGAGTTCGGCCACGAACTCGTCGAGCCCCGCGAAGTGCGCGTGCAGCAGCCCCTTGGAGCACTCCGCCTCCGTGGTGACGGCCCGGCTGGTGAGGGCGCCGGGCCCGCCCCGCGCCACGACGCGCTCGGCGGCCGCGAACAGCCGCTCGCGCACATCCGGCGTGGCCACTCCACGCGGTGACATGGGCCCTCTCTTTCGCTCTCGGGGCGTACAACCGCGCCGATCGTAACGGTCATGACGGGGATTGCCAGTTTGGGCGAGCGCCCATACTGTGGGCGTTGTTTGGGCAAGCGCCCATACCGGCTGCGAATGTCTGGGCGATCGCCCATTCCCCGTCAGCCGCCCCTCAGCCACCCGTCGACCACTCACCATCCCCCAGGAGGCCCCCATGCCGGACGTCGTCGTCAACACCGAACAGTCACAGGCGTGGAACGGCCCCGAAGGCTCGCACTGGGCCGAGAACCAAGACCGCTGGAACGCGGTGAACCAGGGCTTCAACGAGCCGCTGCTCGACGCCGCCGGGCTGACCCCCGAAACCGCCGGCGACCACCGCGTCCTCGACCTCGGCTGCGGCTCGGGGCAGACCACCCGCCTCGCCGCCCGCCGGGCACCCCACGGGCACGCCCTCGGCCTCGACCTGTCCGGGCCGATGCTGGCCACGGCACGCGAGCGCGCGGCGCACGAGGGCATCGCCAACGTCGCCTTCGCGCAAGGCGACGCCCAGGTGCACCCCTTCGAACCGGGCACCTTCGACGCGGCGGTCAGCCGCTTCGGCGTGATGTTCTTCGCCGATCCGGCGGCCGCCTTCGGCAACATCGGCCGGGCCCTGCGGCCGGGCGGGCGCCTCGCGTTCGTCTGCCCCGCCGACGCCGCGCTCAACGACTGGGTGGCGGCGATGGCGTCCCTGCGCGACACCCTGAC
Source organism: Streptomyces sp. NPDC041713 (assembly GCF_055591085.1). Taxonomy (NCBI): domain Bacteria; kingdom Bacillati; phylum Actinomycetota; class Actinomycetes; order Kitasatosporales; family Streptomycetaceae; genus Streptomyces; species Streptomyces sp. NPDC041713. Next base: position 212,089 of record NZ_JBVIZY010000001.1, on the reverse strand, counting down.
CGCCGATGGCTCACCCGGCGGCTCCTCCGGCGACTTCGGGCGGCCGGGGCTGCCCGGCATGTTCTCACTGGCCGCCCCGGACCGCATCCGCGAGGTCCTCACCGCAGCCGGGTTCACCGGCGTCGACATCAACCAGGCGCAGGCGTACGGGACGTGGGGGCACGGCGCCGAGGACGCGGCGGATTTCCTGCTGAGCACCGGGCCCGGCCGGCACCTCGTCGCACAGGCCGACGCGAGCACGCGCGCGCGGGCCCACCGCACCCTGACCGACCACCTCCGCCACCACCAGGCGGCCGACGCGAACCGCACCGTCCGGCTCCGCAGCACCGCATGGCTGGTCACGGCGGACCGCCCGGCCAACCCGGCCCACCCGCGGCAGGCGTCCTAGGACCCCGACGGATCCACCGTCGCCTGATGCTCCTCCGCCAGGTGTTCCTCGGCCTTGAGCCACGGCAGGAACTGCGCCTTCCGGCGCCAGCCGCACGTCGCGCAGCTCAACTGCCGCTGCCCGCCCGCCTTCTGCACCTGGACGACGTGCTCGCGCCCGTGCTGGTCCCAGCGTCTGACCCTGCTCGTGGTCGTTGGAGGCATGCGCCTCAGTGTGCACAGAAGCCCCCGGTTCCATAACCCGGAACCGGGGGCTTCCTGCCGTCACTCAGGGACCGTACGAGGTCTGCGAGGACCGCACGAGGACCGTGCGGGCGTCAGCAGCCCACGAGGCGCGTGGCGAGGTAGCCCTCGATCTGGTCGAGGGAGACCCGCTCCTGCTTCATCGTGTCGCGCTCGCGCACCGTCACGGCGTTGTCGTCGAGGGTGTCGAAGTCGACGGTCACGCAGTACGGCGTGCCGATCTCGTCCTGGCGGCGGTAGCGGCGGCCGATGGCGCCCGCGTCGTCGAACTCGATGTTCCAGTTCTGCCGGAGGGCGGTGGCCAGACCCTTGGCCTTCGGGGACAGCTCCGGGTTCCTCGACAGAGGAAGGACCGCGACCTTGACCGGCGCGATGCGGTGGTCGAAGCGCATGACCGTGCGCTTCTCCAGCTTGCCCTTGGCGTTGGGCGCCTCGTCCTCGATGTAGGAGTCGAGGAGGAAGGCGAGCATCGTGCGGCCGACGCCGGCCGCGGGCTCGATGACGTACGGAGTCCAGCGCTCGCCGGCCTCCTGGTCGAAGTACGACAGGTCCTGGCCGGACGCCTTGGAGTGCGCGGTCAGGTCGTAGTCGGTGCGGTTGGCGACGCCTTCCAGCTCGCCCCACTCGCTGCCGCCGAACTGGAAGCGGTACTCGATGTCAGCGGTGCGCTTGGAGTAGTGGGAGAGCTTCTCCTTCGGGTGCTCGTACCACCGCATGTTCTCCTCGCGCAGGCCCAGGCCGGTGTACCAGTTCCAGCGCTGCTCCATCCAGTACTCCTGCCACTTCTCGTCCTCGCCCGGCTTGACGAAGAACTCCATCTCCATCTGCTCGAACTCGCGGGTGCGGAAGATGAAGTTGCCGGGCGTGATCTCGTTGCGGAAGGACTTGCCCATCTGCGCGATGCCGAAGGGCGGCTTGCGGCGCGAGGTCTGCTGGACCTGGCCGAAGTTGGTGAAGATGCCCTGCGCGGTCTCGGGACGCAGGTAGGCGACGGAGCCGCTGTCCTGGGTCGGGCCGAGGTGCGTGGCGAGCATGCCGGAGAACTGCTTGGGCTCGGTGAACTGGCCCTTGGTGCCGCAGTTGGGGCAGTTCACATCGGCCAGGCCGTTGGCCGGCGGGCGGTTGTGCTTGGCCTCGTAGGCCTCTTCCAGGTGGTCGGCGCGGTGGCGCTTGTGACAGGAGAGGCACTCGGTAAGGGGGTCGGAGAAGGTCGCGACGTGGCCGGAGGCCTGCCAGACCTCGCTCGCCAGGATGACCGACGAGTCGATGCCGACGACGTCCTCACGCGAGGTGACCATGTAGCGCCACCACTGGCGCTTCAGGTTCTCCTTCAGCTCGACGCCGAGCGGACCGTAGTCCCAGGCGGCACGCTGTCCGCCGTAGATCTCACTGCAGGGGAAAACAAAGCCACGGCGCTTGCTCAGGCTGACGATGGTGTCGATCTTGTCGGCGGCCACGGTGCTCTCTTCATGACGACGGCGGGCGAAGCGGTTACTGCCAAAGCAGTGGCTTCGGGAGCGAATGCTTCAGGTTACCGGCGGCCTCACCCCCCTAATCAAATCGGTTCCGCCGCGGCACGGGGGCGGAGCCCGGTCCGGGGGGCTTGTTGACAATCGTTTCCACATTTGTTGAAAATGAGTGTCATGAACGTACGACGCCTCATACCCGCCGCCGCCCTCGCCTCCGCCACGGTCCTCGGCCTCACCGCACTGACGGCCTGCTCTTCCTCCTCCGCGGCCGGCGAGGACGGCAAGCTGGACGTCGTGGCGTCGTTCTACCCCATGCAGTATCTGGCGGAGCAGATCGGCGGGAAGCACGTCTCCGTCACCAATCTCACCGAGCCCGGCCAGGAGCCGCACGACCTCGACGTCTCCGCCCGCCAGCGCGGCGAGCTGGAGGAGTCCGACGTCGCCCTCTACCTCAAGGGCCTGCAGCCCGCCGTGGATGACGCGATCGAACAGTCCGGCATCGAGACCAAGGTCGACGCCGCCTCCCTCACCAGCACCGAGAAGCACGGCAACGAGGTCGGCGGGCACGCCGAGGAACACGACGGCCACGGCCACGACCACGACCACGACCACGAGGGCGCCGACCCGCACATCTGGCTCGACCCGGTGAAGTACGCCGAGGTCGCCGAGGGCGTCGGCAAGGCCCTGGAGAAGGCCGACCCGGACAACGCGGCCGCGTACAAGAAGAACACCGCACACCTCGTGAAGCGGCTCGGCGGCCTGAACACGTCCTTCGAAGACGGCCTGAAGGACACCAAGTCCAAGGTCTTCATCACCACGCACGCCGCCTTCGGCTACCTCGCCGAGCGGTACGGCCTCACCGAGGAGGCCATCAGCGGCCTCGACCCCGAGGGCGAGCCCAGCGCCAAGCGCGTCAGGGAGCTGCAGAAGATGGCGAAGGCCGACGGGGTCAGCACGGTCTTCTACGAGACGCTCGTCAGCGACAAGACGGCCAAGACCCTCGCCAAGGACACCGGCCTGAGGACCGACGTGCTCGACCCCATCGAGGGCATCACCGACGACTCCAAGGGCACCGACTACATCCAGGTCATGGAGTCCAACCTCAAGGCCCTGCAGAAGGCCCTGGGCACCAAGTGACCCACTCCCCCGCGGCTACGGAGGCACCCGCCATGAGCAAGTCAGCCGGTCCCGGCGAAGGCGAAGCCGTCATATCCCTGCGCAAGGTGACGGCCGAGCTCGGCTCGCGCCCCGTCCTGCGCGGCATCGACCTCAGCGTGCGGCGCGGCGAGGTCGTCGCGCTGCTCGGCGCCAACGGCTCGGGCAAGTCCACCGCCGTCCGCACCGTCATAGGGCAGGTCCCGGTGACCGGCGGCGAGGTCGAGATCTTCGGCACCCCGCGCCGCCGCTTCCGCGACTGGGCCCGCGTCGGGTACGTGCCGCAGCGCACCACCGCCGCCGGCGGGGTGCCCGCCACGATCAGCGAGGTCGTCGCCTCCGGGCGGCTCTCGCGGGCCCGCTTCGGCGTGCTGCGCAAGGCCGACCGTGCGGCGGTCGCCCGCGCCATCGAGCTCGTCGGTCTCGCCGACCGCGCCAAGGACTCCGTCAACGCCCTCTCCGGCGGCCAGCACCAGCGCGTCCTCATCGCCCGCGCGCTGGCCTCCGAACCGGAGCTGCTGATCATGGACGAGCCGATGGCCGGCGTCGACCTGGCCAGCCAGGAGGTCCTCGCGGCCACCCTGCGCCAGCAGGTCGCCCAGGGCGCCTCCGTCCTGCTCGTGCTGCACGAACTGGGCCCCCTGGAGCCGCTGATCGACCGGGCCGTGGTGCTCCGCGACGGCTGCGTCCTGCACGACGGGCCGCCGCCGCGCGCCGTCGGCCAGCACGCCCTGCCCGGCCACGACCACGTCCACCCGCACACCGCCGACGCGGAGCCGGTCCGTACCGGCCTGCTCACCTGAGGACGCAAGAGCCATGGAACTCCTCGACTACGCCTTCATGCAGCGGGCGCTGCTCGCCGCCGTCCTGGTCGGCATCACCGCGCCCGCCGTCGGCATCTACCTCGTCCAGCGCCGCCAGGCCCTGATGGGCGACGGCATCGGGCACGTGGCGATGACCGGCGTCGGCCTCGGCTTCCTGCTCTCCACCTCGCCGGTGTGGATGGCCACGGCGGTCGCCATCGTCGGGGCCGTCGTGATGGAGCTGATCCGCTGGTACGGCAAGACGCGCGGCGACATCGCGCTGGCGATGCTGTTCTACGGCGGCATGGCGGGCGGCGTCATGTTCATCAACCTCGCGCCCGGCGGCTCGAACGCGAACCTCCAGTCGTACCTCTTCGGCTCGCTGTCGACGGTCTCCGAGGAGGACGTCTCCGCGATCTGTCTGCTCGCCGCCTTTGTGGTCCTGGTCACGGTCGGGCTGCGCCGCCAGCTCTTCGCGGTCAGCCAGGACGAGGAGTTCGCGCGCGTGACGGGCCTGCCGGTGCGGGCCCTCAACCTGCTCACCGCGGTGACCGCCGCGGTCACCGTCACCGTCGCCATGCGGGTCGTCGGTCTGCTCCTGGTCTCCGCGCTGATGGTGGTGCCGGTGGCGGCCGCCCAGCAGCTCACCCGGAGCTTCGCGGTGACCTTCGTGGTCGCGGTGGCGATCGGCGTCGCGGTGACGCTCGGTGGCACCGTCACCTCGTACTACCAGGACGTGCCGCCCGGCGCGACCATCGTGCTGCTCACCATCGGCGTCTTCGTCGTCCTCACGGTCCTCGCCACACCGCTGGCCAGGCGCAGGGCGCGGGCCGTGGCCGCCGCGGAGGCGGCCGGCGATCCCGCGGAGTGCACGGTCCCGGCCCAACCGGTGGCCAAGAGCTGACCCGCGTTCGGGCCGACCTGGCACAATGGCCCGGCAGGCCCAGACCAGAGCGCAGACGCGAGGAGGCAACCGTGGGAGCCCCGGTTCGAGGCAGGTCGACCCGCCAGCGTGCGGCGGTGGCCGCGGCGCTCGACGACGTAGAGGAGTTCCGCAGTGCCCAGGAGCTGCACGACATGCTCAAGCACAAGGGCGACTCGGTCGGTCTGACCACGGTCTACCGCACCCTTCAGTCCCTCGCCGACGCCGGCGAGGTCGACGCCCTGCGCACCAGCGAGGGCGAGACGGTCTACCGCCGCTGCTCGACCGGCGATCACCACCACCATCTGGTCTGCCGCGTCTGCGGCAAGGCCGTCGAGGTCGAGGGCCCCGCGGTCGAGAAGTGGGCCGAGGCGATCGCCGCCGAGCACGGCTTCGTGAACGTGGCGCACACGGTGGAGATCTTCGGCACGTGCCAGGAGTGCGCGAGCAAGTAACGGTACGTACGTGGGAGGGCCCGCACCGTCGGACGGACGGTGCGGGCCCTCTCGCGCGCGGCCCTAACTGTTCGCGATCTGCTCCTCGTTGGGGATCGCGCCGCCGAAGCGGCGGTCGCGCCCGGCGTATTCGAGGCAGGCACGCCACAGGTCGCGGCGGTCGAAGTCCGGCCACAGGACGTCCTGGAAGACCATCTCGGCGTAGGCGCTCTGCCAGAGCAGGTAGTTGGACGTGCGCTGCTCGCCGCTCGGGCGCAGGAAGAGGTCGACGTCCGGCATGTCCGGGTAGTACAGGTACTTCGCGAAGGTCTTCTCGTTGATCTTCGACGGGTTGAGCCGGCCCGCCTTCACGTCCTCCGCGATGGCCTGCGCGGCGTCCGCGATCTCGGCGCGGCCGCCGTAGTTCATGCAGAAGTACAGGGTCAGCTTGTCGTTGTCCTTGGTCTGCTCCTGGGAGATCTCCAGCTCCCGGGCGACCGACTTCCACAGCTTGGGCATCCGGCCCACCCAGCGCACCCGCACGCCCAGCTCGTCCAGCTGGTCGCGGGTCTTGCGGATGAAGTCGCGGTTGAAGTTCATGAGGAACTTCACCTCGTCCGGCGAACGCTTCCAGTTCTCCGTGGAGAAGGCGTACAGCGAGATCGCCCCGACGCCCATCTCGATGCTGCCCTGCAGTACGTCCAGGACGCGCTCGGCGCCGACCTTGTGCCCCTCGGTGCGGGGCAGGCCGCGCTCCTTCGCCCAGCGTCCGTTGCCGTCCATGACGATCGCCACGTGCTGCGGGACGAGCTCACCGGGGATCTTCGGCGGCCGCGCGCCCGAGGGGTGGGGCTCGGGAAGCGTGTACTCACGGCGGGACCGTCCGAGGATTCCGCGTCGTGCCATGGGGGGCTCTCTCCTACCTAGCTGTTCACGTACTTTTCTCTACGTACCGCAGTGACCGCAGTCCGCGCTCCAGGTGCCAGTGCAGATAGGCGGAGACGAGCCCGCTGCCCTCCCTGGCGTGCCGCGCCTCGCACGCGTCCGCCGTCTCCCAGTCGCCGGTGAGCAGCGCCCCGAGGAGCGTGAGCGTCTCCGCCGACGGCACGACGCTGCCGGGCACCCGGCAGTCGACGCAAATCGAGCCGCCCGCCGCGACCGAGAAGAAGCGGTTCGGGCCCGGCATTCCGCACTTGGCGCAGTCGTTGAACGTCGGCGCGTAGCCGTTGACGGCCAGCGAGCGGAGCAGGAAGGCGTCGAGCACCAGGTGCGGCTCGTGCTCGCCGCGGGCCAGCACCCGCAGGGCGCCCACGAGCAGCAGGTACTGCTGCACCGCGGGCTCGCCCTCGTGGTCGGTGAACCGCTCGGCGGTCTCCAGCATGGCCGTCCCGGCCGTGTAGCGCGCGTAGTCGGTGACGATCCCGCCACCGTACGGAGCGATCGTCTCGCTCTGCGTGCAGAGCGGCAGACCCCGCCCGATCAGTTCGCTCCCCCGCGCGAAGAACTGCACGTCGACGTGGGAGAACGGCTCCAGCCGCGCCCCGAACTTGGACTTGGTCCGCCGCACCCCGCGGGCCACCGCGCGTACGCGGCCGTGACCGCGCGTGAGCAACGTGATGATCCGGTCCGCCTCACCCAGCTTCTGGGTGCGCAGCACGATGCCGTCGTCGCGGAACAGACTCATGGACCCATTCTCGCGTACGCCGACGGGTCCCCGGGCCCGGGTGGACGCTTTCCCCCCTTACGGGCCCCTCGTCCCCTTACGGGACCCCTCCCCCTACGGGACCTCGCCCCGGCTCCTGGCGTTCGCGTACGCCGTCGCCGCGCGCAGCCGCTCCTCGGTGGTCGCCGAGCGGACGGCCTCCGGGGTGCAGTCCCACTCCCGGCCGCCCCCGTAGGGGCGCAGCTGGACGTACGGCCCCTCGTGGCCCATGACCCGGCCGACGCGGCCGCTGCGGGTGTCGACCACGTACGAGCCGACGGGGAGGTGGAGGTTCACGGCGCCGCCCTCCGCAGGGCGGCGGCCAGCCGGGCCGCCGTGTCGGCGGAACACCCGCCCAATTCGATGCGCGGACAGGGCGTCTCGCGGGCGAGAGTCGCCGGGTCGATCCCCAACGAGGGCAGCGTAATTCCCGCCTCGGTGAGTGCGGCGCGCAATTCCTTCACGGTTTCCTCCGCATGTTCGATACATGCCTCTGCGTGATGTTTTCCATCCACCTTCACGTGGCTCCCCTTCGCCTCCGGATTTCACTCTTCTCGCACATACGGTGACGCACGCCGCCTACACTCGGCAGGAGTCTGTCCCCTACAACTGCGGGGCTGCGGAAGGCGGTTGGCCATGGCCAATGGTTCACGGCAAGCGGCTTGGGAGTTCTTCGGAGCGGAGCTGAAACGGAGACGCGAGGACGCGGGGTTCAGCCAGTCGGCGCTGGGTACGCGGGTCTTTGTCTCCGGCGGATACATCGGCCAGTTCGAACAGGCAATTCGTAAACCGCAGTTGGACGTGGCGGAACGGATCGACGAGGTCCTGCAAACCGACGGTATTTTCGAGCGGATGTGCCGAAAGCTGATCGCAGAGACCCCTTATGCGGAGTACTTCGCCCACGTTGCGGAGCTGGAGCAGCTCGCCACGGAGATCTGCGACTTCGCGCCGGCGGTGGTTCCTGGGCTCCTCCAGACGGCCGACTATGCCCGCGCCGTGTACCGCTCGAGCAACCCACTGGGTTCGGACGAGTACATCGAGGAGATGGTTCGGGTACGGCTGGATCGTGGCACCGTCCTCAGCGAGGCGCCGCGCCCCGTCTATTGGGCGATCCTGCATGAGACGTTGCTGTATATCCCGGTGGGCGGCTTCGTCACCATGGCGGGCCAACTGGAACACATCGCAACCATGGTGCGCAGGCACCAAGCGATGGTGCAGGTGCTCCCGTTCGCCTCCGGTGCCCACCCCGCCATGGGCAAGATGATGAAGCTCATGGAGTTCGCTGACGCGCCGCCGACCGCCTATACAGAGGCGGTGCTTTCAGGGAACCTGCTGGACGAGCCAGCCGTAGTGAAGCGAACACGGGGACACTACGATCTGCTCAGGGCCGCCTCGCTGTCATTGGATGCGTCCCTGACTCTGATCGAAACGGCGGCGGAGGACTACAGAAAATGCGCGACTACGACCTGACCACCGCCCGCTGGCGCAAGAGCAGCTACAGCGGCGGCGACGGCGGAGAATCGTGCGTCGAGGTCGCCGACGGAGTCACCGGCGTCGTCCCCGTGCGGGACAGCAAGAACGGCCCCCAGGGCCCCACCCTGGTCCTCGGCGCCACCGCCTGGCACGCCTTCGTGACGTACGCGAAGGGCCGACGCTGACGCAGGCTCCCCAGGGGCACGGGGAACTGCGCGACCAGCCCCACGAACCCGCACCCGCCCCGCACCCACACCCGCTGCCTACTGACGACTGATCGCCCTCGTGACGCCCGCCGCGATCGTCGTCGCGAGCGTCCACCCCAACACCACCAGCGCATACCCGAACCACTGATACGCCCCCTGCGAGGCGTACGCCTTCTCCTGGCCGAAGTCGACGATCGGCAACAGCAGATCCAGTGTGTAGAAGAGGGGGTTGAACTCCGGTGACTCCTCCCGCTTCAGCGCCGCAGGCTCCCGTACCGCGTAGGTGACCGCGCCCACCAGCAGCAGCGACAGCAGCCAGACCGCCGCCCGCGTGGGCCGGAACCCGTAGCCGACGGTCACGTCCTGAAGGTGGCCCCAGGCCCTGGCGTACCACGCCAGAGTCGCGCGGTGCCGCCGCTCCTTGGCGAGCTGCACGGTCCGCGCGGCCGCGTCGTCGCCGATACGCCGGTACGCGGCGGTCAACTGCTCATACGCGTACGGCACGAAGCCTTCGGTGTCACGTCCCAGGACATCGATCCAGCGCTCGGCGGGCTCGTGCGGGCCGAGGCGCGCGTACGTGAAGCCGTCGAGGCGGACGCGGTCGGGCCAGATGCCCGGAGGGGCGAACAGGAACTCCAGCCGGCTGCCCCGCAAGGTGACGTCGCCCTCGATCCGCTCGGGGCTGTTCAGGGAGAGCGCGGACGCGACGACGCTGGCGCGCAGGGCCGTACCGCCCGGGTTGGAGAGCCGGGCGCCGTCCAAGTTGAGCATGCCCGGCAGGCGGACGCCCGGCAGGTTGAGCCGCCCGTACGCCCGGAGCCGCTTGGCGTGCAGGTCCGCCCCACCGCTGAGGTTCGACGCGTGCAGCGCCGTACCGCCCGGATTGCTGAGTACCGCGTCGTTGAACGTGATGTCGCCGGATATCACGGACCCCGCGAGGCGGACCTCCCCGTCGGCGCGGAACCCCCCGCCCGCCTGGAAGTCGTCGTCTATCGTCACGCGATTGAGCGCGAGCACCGGCTCGGGGTACGTCACGCCCTCCTCCCCCACGTGCGCCCCGTCGAAGAAGACCGCCCCGGAGATCCGCGCCCCGCCGAGCCGGACGGGCCCCCGCACCCGGCAGCCGGTCATCCGCAGCGAGCCGTCGACGCGGAGCGCGGTGGCGTGCAGGCCCGGCAGCACGGACCGGCCGAGGTACAACTGGCGCAGTTGCGCCCCGTACAGGTCGGGGACCTCGTCGAAGTAGCAGGCCCACAGGTGGATCGGGCCGGCGACCTCCGCGTAATGGAGGTTGAGGCGGCCGGTGATCCGCGCGCCGGTGACGCGGAGGACCGGGACCTCGCCGTCCTGCCGGGGCCCGCTGAGCAGCAGCCATCGCAGGACCTCGCCGCGGACGCTCCGCTCGGGCCCCCAGCCGGCACCGGGCTCCGCGGATTCCCCGTCGCGCTCACAGAAGTCGACGGTCCGCCCGAGCGGAAACGCCTCCCACACCCGCCGTTCGGCGGCGGTCAGTTCGGTGATCTCCACCGGCGTGACTCTAGGCGAACCCGGGCGACCGCACCCGGGATGCGCCCAGGAAGGAGGCCCAGGAAGGAGAGGGTCCGCATGCCGGGGTGGGATCGCGCTTCCGCGATCACCCCGGGTGGCCCAAAATACGGGCATGAAGAGTGACCTGTTCTCCAGCGACCACATGGCCCAGCCGGCCCACGCGCCCGGCATGACCCTCCAGAACGCCAAGTCCGTCAAGTACGCGGTGAACGGCGAGATGTTCGCCCGGCAGGGCGCGATGATCGCCTACCGGGGCAATCTGCAGTTCGAGCGCAAGGGCCAGGGCGTGGGCGGCATGCTCAAGCGCGCCATGACCGGCGAGGGGCTGCCGCTGATGGCCGTGCGCGGCCAGGGCGAGGCGTGGTTCGCGCACGAGGCGCAGAACTGCTTCATCGTCGACGTCGAACCGGGCGACGTCCTGACGGTCAACGGCCGCAACGTCCTCTGTTTCGACGCCACTCTCACGTACGAGATCAAGACCGTGAAGGGCGCAGGGATGACCGGCGGCGGGCTGTTCAACAGCGTCTTCACCGGGTCCGGCCGGCTCGGTCTGATCTGTGAGGGCAGCCCGCTGGTGATCCCCGTGTCGGCGCAGCAGCCGGTGTTCGTGGACACCGACGCGGTGGTCGGCTGGACCGCCGACCTGCACACGTCGCTGCACCGCTCGCAGTCCATCGGCTCGATGATCCGCGGCGGTTCGGGCGAGGCGGTGCAGCTGAAGCTGGAGGGCGAGGGGTACGTCATCGTGCGGCCGAGCGAGGCGACACCGCAGAAGCCGCAGCAGCACTGAGGTCGACCCGTTGCGCGAGGGGCCCGTCGGTCGAGATCCGGCCGAGTCCGGCCACAGCGGGTGCGCGGGTGACTTGGGGGAGCAAGTACCTTTCGTCTCATGGTTGTTGACCAAGGAGACGCGACGGCGGGCGTACGGCTGCGGCCACCGCGGCACCGTCTGGACCGCCGTGCCGTCGCCTGGTGGCGCACGCGCCTGCTGCTGACGGCGGCCGCTCCCGCGGCCGTCCTCGGGCTGCTCGGGGCGCTCATCACCCCGGCCCGCTTCTGGCTGCTGCTGCCGGCCGCCGTCGTCGCGGGGGCCGGGCTGGTCGCCGGGGCGCTGCTGCCGCCGTGGTGGTACCGGGTGCACCGCTGGGAGGTCACCGACGACGCGGTGTACGTGCGGACCGGCTTCTTCTGGACGGAGGGCCGGATCGCGCCGATGTCGCGGCTGCAGACCGTCGACACCATGCGCGGCCCCGTCCAGCGGATGTTCGGGCTGAGCACGGTGACGGTCACCACCGCGTCCGCGAAGGGCGCGCTCCAGGTCACGGGGCTCGACCACGCGACCGCCGCCGAGCTGGCCGAACGGCTGGCCCTGGTCACGCAGGCGACGCCGGGGGACGCGACGTGAGCGGGCTCGTGGAGTCGCCGGGGCACTCCCCCGGTGCGCCGCCGCTCCGGACGGATCCGGACGAGGAACCCGCGCCTGCGCCGGCCGAGGGCCCGGATCACGGGTGGCGGCGGCTCGACCGCCGTTCGATGCTCGTCACCGTGCAGATGACGGGCGGCGTGGTCTCCGCCGTCGGCGTGCCCGTCACCCTCAGCTTCCAGGGCTGGGTGGCCATGGGACCCGTACTGGTCTGGGCGGTGGGCCTGAGCCTGCTGCTCGTCGGGGGCGGTGTCGCGCTGGACGCGCTGCGGCTGCGGCACAGCCGCTACCGCATCGGCCCCGAACGCGCCGAGCTGCGCAGCGGCATCCTCTTCGCCAAGCACCGCTCCCTGAGCCGGGAGCGCATACGCTCCGTCGACCTGGTCGCCCACCCCCTGCTGCGCCTGCTCGGCCTGGTGGAGGTCCGCATCGGCACCGGTGAGCAGAGCGCGGGCCAGGAGGCCACGCTCGAACTGCGGCCCGTGCGCCGGGCGGAGGGCGAACGGCTGCGGCGCGAACTGCTGAGCCGTACGGCCCCGGACGCCGTGCCGGACGCGCCGGGCACCCTCGCCGCGCTCGATCCCCGCTGGATCCGGTACGCCCCGCTCTCCTTCGTCACCTCGGCGCTCGCGGCCGCGGCGGGCGGCGCGGTGATGCAGGTCAGCGAGTGGTTCGGGGTGCAGGAGGAGATTATCGACGGGGTCGGTGACCTGTTCCGCGGGATGTCGGTGGCGGGCATGGTGCTCGCGCTGGTCGCGCTGGCGCTGGCGGCCGGGTCGGTGGGGGCGCTCGGGCTCTGGGTCGAGATGTGGTGGAACTACCGGCTGGAACGCGAGCCCGGCGGCACGTTGCGGGTGCGGCGCGGGCTCCTCACGGCCCGTTCGGTCTCCCTGGAGGAGGCGCGGCTGCGGGGCGTGGACGTGGTGGAGCCGCTCGGGCTCCGGCTGTCGGGCGCGGCGCGGGTGGACGCGGTCGCCACGGGGCTCTCGCGCCGCGACGAGGAGGACCAGGCGGGGCCGAGCACGCTGCTGCCCGCCGCGCCGCGCGGCCTCGCGCAGGAGGTGGCGGCGCGCATCCTGCGGGAGCCCTCGACGCCCACGGCGGCACCGCTCACGCCGCATCCGCGGGCGGCGCGGGCGCGCAGGATCCGCTGGGCGGTGTGGTCGGCGGCGGCCCCCGCGCTGGTCCTGGTCCTGCTCGGGGCGGTCACCGGCGTGCCGGTCCTGATGTATCTGGGGGCGGCCTGTGGGGCGGTGCTGGGGCCGGTCGCGGTGGCGCTGGCCCGGGACGCGTACCGCGGCCTGGGCCACGCGGTCGACGGCGACTACCTCGTCGTACGCTCCGGGACGCTGCGCCGGTCCACGGTGGCGTTGCGGCGCGGCGGGGTGATCGGCTGGACGGTCAAGCAGTCCGTGCTGCAGCGGCGCGCGGGCCTGATCACGCTGAACGCGACGACGGCGGCGGGCGCGCAGGCGTACGCGGCGTACGACGTGGCCGAGGCGGAGGGCCTCGCCTTCGCGGAACGGGCGGTTCCGGGCCTGCTCGGGCCGTTCCTGGAACGGCCCGAGCGCGGGCGTACGGAGGTGCTCAGCCGATGACCGCGGGCGTACGGAGGGTGCTCAGCCGCTGACCGCGGCCGTCCGCTGTTCGAGGGCGGCCAGCCGGACGCAGACCGTGAGGCCCTTCATGGCCTCCTCCAGCTCCGCGAGGCTCGGGTAGCTGGGGGCGATGCGGATGACCGCGTCGTTCGGGTCGTCGCCCAGCGGGTGCGTCGCACCGGCCGGGGTCAGCACGATGCCCGCCTCCGCCGCGTGGCGCACGACCTCCTTCGCGCAGCCGTCCGGGACCGTCAGGGTCACGAAGTAGCCGCCCTTCGGCGAGGTCCAGGTGGCGAGGCCGGTGCCGCCGAGCTCCGCCTCCAGGATCCGGGCGACCGTCTCGAACTTGGGCCGCAGCAGCGCCCGGTGGCGCGCCATGTGGGCCCGTACGCCGTCGGCGTCCTTCAGGAACATCACGTGCCGCAGCTGGTTGACCTTGTCGGGGCCGATCGACCGCTTCTGGTTGGCCGCGAGCAGCCACTTCAGGTTGGCGGCCGACGAGCCGAAGAACGCGACGCCGGCGCCGGCCGAGGTGATCTTCGAGGTGGAGCCGAAGACGAACGCCCGGTCCTCGTGCCCGGCCTCCGCGCACGCGGCGAGCAGGTCGGCGAGCTCGGCGGGCTCGTCGGTGAGGTCGTGCACCGCGTACGCGTTGTCCCAGAAGATCCGGAAGTCGGGCGCGGCGGTGGGCATGGCCGCGAGCCGCGCGACGGTCTCGTCGCTGTAGACGACGCCGTCGGGGTTGCTGTACTTCGGCACGCACCAGATGCCCTTGATCGCGGGGTTCCCGGCGACGAGCCGCTCGACCTCGTCCATGTCGGGGCCTTCGGGCGTCATCGCCACGGGGATCATGTCGATGCCGAACCGCCGGCAGAGCGAGAAGTGCCGGTCGTAGCCGGGCACGGGGCACAGGAACGCGATGGGCTCCTGGTCCACCCAGCGCGACGTGGCGCCGGGCACCTCGCCGAGGAGGGCGTGCACGAGGCAGTCGTGCATCAGCTCCAGGCTGGAGTTGCCGAGCGCGAGCAGCTGCCCGGCGGGCACCTGGAGGAGCTCGGCGAAGATCTCCCGGAGCTCGGTCAGGCCCTGCAGGCCGCCGTAGTTGCGGACGTCCGTGCCGTCGGCGGCCTTGTGCCGTCCGCCGGGCAGGCTCAGCAGCTCCTCGGCGAGGTCGAGCTGCTCGGGCGCCGGCTTGCCCCGGGTCAGGTCGAGGGCGAGCCCGCGCCCGGCGAGCTCGGCGTACTCCTTCCTGGCCTGCTCAAGCAGCCCGGCCAGGGCCTGGGTGTCGGGGCTCAGCTCGGTGCTCATGGTGTTGCCTCTCGCAGGTGCGGCGCTCGGTGGGTGGCGCCAGCCGAGGATACAAATCCGGCCGGTGCGGGGTCGCGGATGACCGCTTCGCGAGACCGCGGGGGCCGGGGAGTGGTATCGGGGCGCGCTTGTCGAACGCCGTGCCGGAGCCCTTGACCGGCCCTCTCCCCCCTCCTATCGTCGCCACGCCACCCATGACGTAGGACGTGGGACCTCTTAGGAGGCAAGGGAGACACCGTGACCGATCCGACCTCTCGTACGGCGCTCCGCGCGACCGCCCCGGACCGCCGCTCCTTCCTCAGGTACACCGGCGCGCTCGGCGCCGCCGCCGCCGTGACCAGCACCCTCTCCGCCTGCTCCTCCGGGCCCGAGTCCACCAACGAGACCGGGGGCGGCGGCCAGGGCGGCGACTCGACGCTCACGGCCGTCATCGGCTACGGCAACGACGGCAGCTGGGACCCGACGCAGACCGCGTCCGCCTTCGCGATGGCCGGAAACGAACACATCTACGAGGGGCTGCTCGGCACCGACCCGATCACCCGCGAGCCGTACGCGGCGCTCGCCACCGCGCTCCCGGCCGACCCGAAGGCGACGACGTGGGCGTTCACGCTGCGGCCGGGCGCCACGTGGCACGACGGCAGGCCCGTCACCGCCGACGACGTCGTCTTCGTGTTCAACCGGATCCTCGACCCGAAGACCCAGACCCTCGCCAAGGGCTTCTTCGCGAGCTGGCTCAAGGGGGTCAGGAAGACCGGCGCCACCTCCGTCGAACTGATCCTCAAGTTCCCCTTCCCCGACGGCGCCGCACGGCTCTCCCTCGCCAAGATCATGCCGAAGCACGTCTTCTCGAAGCCGGGCGCCTGGGACGACGCGACCAAGGGGAAGGCGGTGGGCTCGGGACCGTACCGGCAGACCGCCCACCACCCGAAGTCGAACACCACCTTCGAGGCCTTCGACGACTACAACGGCCCGCGCAAGGCCGCCTTCAAGAAGATGAACTGGCTGACCATCGTCGACGCCGCGCCGCGCGTCGCGAAGATCTCCGGGGGCAGCGCGGACGCGGAGATCGCCGACAACATCCCGTACGCCAACATCGAGCGGCTCAAGCGGGGCGGGATGACCGTCGAGGGCGGCGCCGGGATGAACAACCTGTTCCTGCTCTTCAACACCGCGCACCAGCCCTTCGACGACGTCCGCGTCCGGCAGGCCCTGCACTACGCCATCGACCGCGACAAGATGATCGTGGCCGCCCTGCGCGGCCACGGCAGGGCGGCCACGTCCTTCCTCGACGAGACCAACCCCTCCTACCGGCCCGCGAAGACCGTGTACGAACACGACCTGGCGAAGGCGCGGAAACTCCTGAAGGAGGCCGGGGTCGGCAGGCTGAGCATCAACCTCATGGCCGTGAACGTGAGTTGGATCGTCGACTGCCTGCCGACCATCAAGGACGGCTGGGAGAAGCTCGGCGTCGACGTCACCCTCGACCCGCAGGAGACCACCGCGGTCTTCACCAAACTGGACCAGAAGAAGGACTTCCAGATCGTCGCGGCCGCCTCCAACCCCAACCAGTTCGGGCTCGACGCCGACCTGATCATGCACTACAACTACGGCCCCGAGAACCTGTGGATGGGGTACGCGCGCTGGGCCGACGACCCGGTCGCCAAGAAGCTCTTCCAGGACATGGACCAGGCCACCCGCGAACCGGAGGCGGGGCGCAAGAAGACCATGGTCCAGGAGTACATCGACGTCATCGCCGAACAAGCGGTGCTCTACCCGGTCGTGCACAACGAACTCATGACCGCCTGGGACCCGAAGAAGATCACCGGCGTGAAGGCCCAGCCCTACCCGGGGATCAACCTGCTGCAGGCCAAGTGGGTCTGACCACCGGCCAGTTCAGGAGCCGCACGCCGTGACCGCAGTCCTCAGAATCCTGGCCCGTCGCGTCGCCCTGCTCGTCCCGCTGCTGCTCGGCATCGTCCTCTTCGTCTTCCTGGTGATGCGCTTCTCCGACGTCGACCCGGCGTCCGCGTTCTTCCAGGGCGCCAACCCCACGCCCGAGCAACTCCACCAGTTCCGCGAGGACAACGGGCTCCTCGATCCGCTGCCCGTGCGCTACATCGCCTTTGTGGGGGACCTCCTCCACGGCGACATGGGCATCAGCGTCCTCAACCGCTCCCCCGTCGTCGACCAGGTCACCACCGCCCTGCCGCTCACCATGCAGCTCACCTTCCTGGGCCTGGGCATCGCCGTCGTGCTCTCCCTCACCCTCGGCGTGACGGCGGCGATCCACCGCGACCGGCTGCCGGACCAGCTGATCCGCGTCGTCTCGCTGACCGGCGTCGCGGCGCCCGGCTTCTGGCTGGCGCTCCTGATGATCCAGTACCTGGCGGTGGACCTCGGCTGGTTCCCGACCGGCGGCTACATCAACCCCGCCGACTCCTTCACCGGCTGGCTGAAGACCATGACGCTGCCCGCCCTCGCGCTCTCCCTGCCGGTGGCCGCGGGCCTCACCCGCATCATCCGCACGGCCGTGGTCGAGGAGCTCGACAAGGACTACGTCCGCACCGCGATCGGCTGCGGACTGCCGCCGGTGGTGGTCGTCGGCCGCAACGTCCTGCGCAACGCCCTCATCAACCCGCTCACCGTGCTCGGCCTGCGCGTCGGCTATCTGCTGGGCGGCGCGGTGGTCATCGAGACGATCTTCTCGCTGCCCGGCATGGGCAAGCTGATGATCGACGCCGTGAAGAACGGCGACCCGGCCGTGGTGCAGGGCGTCGTCATCACCACCGCCGTCGGCTTCGTCGTCGTCAACCTCGTCATCGACATCCTCCATCTGCTGGTCAACCCGCGCCTGAGGGGGACACGTTGACGTTCGCCACCCGCAAGGAGCTGGCCGACCGGCTCTCGGTGCCCGGCATCCGCTTCCGCTCGCTGCGCCGGCTCCCGCCGCTCTCCAGGATCGCCGTCGGCGTCGTCGCCCTCGTCATCCTGGTCGCCCTGTTCGCGCCGCTGCTCGCCCCGCACGACCCGCTCGACCAGCAGCCGCAGACCGGCGGCACCGGACACCCCTCGGCCGGGCACTGGATGGGCCAGGACAGCCTGGGCCGCGACATCCTCAGCCGGCTGATGTACGGGGCGCGCTGGTCGCTGGCGATCGGGCTCGGCGCCACCCTGCTCGCCTTCGTCGTCGGCGCCGTGATCGGCGCGGTCGCGGCGACCTCCCGCAAGGCCGTCGACGAGACGGTGATGCGCTGCCTGGACGTCGTGATGGCGTTCCCCGGGATCGCGCTCGCCGCCGTGCTCGTCGCGGTCTTCGGCGGCGGCATCCTCGTCCTGATCTGCGCCATCGCCTTCCTCTTCACCCCGCCCATCGCCCGCGTCGTACGGGCCAACGTGCTCGACCAGTACGGCGAGGACTACGTGGTCGCCGAGCGCGTCATCGGCGCCCGTACCCCGCACATCCTGATCCGCCACGTCGCCGTGAACTGCGCGGCGCCCATCCTGGTCTTCTGCACGGTGCAGGTCGCCGAGGCCATCGTCTTCGAGGCGTCGCTGTCCTTCATCGGCGCGGGCGTGCGGCCGCCCGACCCGTCCTGGGGCAGCGTCATCGCCGACGGCAAGAACATGGTGCTGATCGGCGGCTGGTGGGCGACGGTCTTCCCCGGCCTGCTCATGCTGCTCACCGTGCTCGCCCTGAACATCCTCTCCGAGGGCGTGTCCGACGCGTGGGCCGCGCCGTCCGCGCGCGTCGTCGCGGGGGTGGCCCGCGCGGCGGACCCCCTGGAGGCCCCCGAGCCCGGCAGCGGCCAGGTCCTGGAGCTGCCCGGCCTGACGGCGGCGGCGCACCGGCTCCGCTCCCGGGCCCGCCCCCTGCCCGGCGGCGAGCCGGTCCTGTCGGTCCGGGAGCTGACCGTCTCCTTCCCCGGGCGGCACGAGGGCGTCCGCGTCGTCGACGGGATCGGCTTCGACGTACGGCCCGGTGAAGTCCTCGGCCTGGTCGGCGAGTCGGGGTGCGGCAAGTCGCTCACCGCGCTGACGGTCATGGGTCTTCAGCCCAAGGGCGCCGAGGTCGGCGGCCGGGTCGTCTTCGACGGGCAGGAGCTCACCGGCCTGCCGATGCGGGCCCGGCGCCGCCTGCTCGGCCACGCCATGGCGATGGTCTACCAGGACGCCCTGTCGTCGCTGAACCCGGCGATGACCGTCCGCGCGCAGCTCGGGCAGGTCGTCCGCAGGGGCGGCCGGCGCACCCCGGCCGAGCTCCTCGCCCTGGTCGGCCTCGACCCCGAACGCACCCTGCGCAGCTATCCGCACGAACTCTCCGGCGGACAGCGCCAGCGCGTCCTGATCGCCCTGGCCCTCTCCCGCGACCCGAAACTGATCGTCGCCGACGAGCCGACCACCGCGCTCGACGTCACCGTGCAGGCGCAGATCATCCAGCTGCTGCTGCGGCTGCGCGAGGAGCTGGGCTTCGCGCTTGTCCTCGTCTCGCACGACCTGGCGCTCGTCGCCGACGTCACCGACCGGGTGGTGGTGATGTACGGCGGCCAGATCGTCGAGACGGGCGTGACGGCGGACCTGGTCGAGCACCCGTCCCACCACTACACGCGCGGACTGCTCGGCTCGGTCCTCTCCCTGGAATCGGCGGCCCAACGCCTCACCCAGATCAAGGGCGTGGTCCCGTCCCCGGCGGACTTCCCATCCGGCTGCCGCTTCGCGGACCGCTGCCCCCTGGCGGACGAGGTGTGCCGGGTGACGGCGCCCGCGCTGACAGGCGACCACGCCCACACGACGGCCTGCCACCACCCGGCGGACGCCCCGCGTGATGCGGCCCGCAGGGGCGCTCCCAGGGGCGCGGGGAACTGCGCGCCCAGCCACGACGGAGAGTGAGCCGAAATGACCACCCCCATCGTGCAGTTGGACGACGTGAACGTAGTCCACAGGGCCCGCTCGGGAGGCCTCCTCTCCCGGGACCACGTCCACGCCCTCACCGACGCCACCCTCCAGGCCGCCCCCGGCGAAACCGTCGGCATCGTCGGCGAATCCGGCTGCGGCAAGTCCACCCTGGCGAAGGTCCTCGTCGGCGCCCAACGCCCGACCACCGGCACCGTGTCGTTCCGCGGCCACGACCTGTGGACGATGAGCCCGGCCGAGCGGCGGAGCTCCATCGGCACCCACACCGGCATGATCTTCCAGGACCCCTCGACCGCCCTGAACCGCAGGCTCCCGGTCAGCCGGATCCTGCGCGACCCCCTGGACGTGCACAGGCGCGGCACCCCGGCCCAGCGAGAGGCGCGCGTACGGGAGTTGATGGCCCTGGTCGGCCTGCCGAAGGCGCTGGCCGACGGGCTGCCGGGACAGCTCAGCGGCGGCCAGCGCCAACGCGTCGCCATCGCCCGCGCCCTCGCGCTCGAACCGGACCTGGTGGTCGCGGACGAGCCGACGAGCGCCCTCGACGTGTCCGTGCGGGCCCAGATCCTCAATCTCCTCCTGGACCTGAAGGAACGCCTGGGCCTCGCCCTGGTGTTCGTCTCCCACGACATCCAGACCGTCCGCAGGATGAGCGACCGGGTCGTCACCATGTACCTCGGCCGGATCGTCGAGGAGGCGCCGGCCGGTACGGTCCTGGTCCGCGCCCGGCACCCGTACACCCGCGCGCTGTTCTCGGCCACGCCGGGCTTGCTCGACCCCGTCGACCCGATCCCGCTCGCCGGTCCGGTGCCCTCGGCGACCCGGCCGCCGAGCGGCTGCCCGTTCCGCACCCGCTGCTGGAAGGCGGACGAGGTGTGCGCCACCGCGATGCCGGACGCGCACGAGGCGGGCCCGGGCCACCGGTTCCGCTGCTTTCACCCCGTGCACGAGGGAGAGTCGAACCACGACCTCGTCGCCCAGGCCGCCGCCACGGCCTCCTCCGTCACCCCCAGGGAGCAGCCATGTCCGTCCCCGCCCCGCTGACCGGTGTCGTCCCGCCCGTCTGCACCCCGCTGACCCCGGACGGCGAGGTCGACACGTCCTCCCTGGTCCGGCTCGTCGACCACCTGGTCACGGCCGGGGTCGACGGACTGTTCGTGCTCGGCTCGACCTCGGAGGCCGCCTATCTGACGGACCGGCAGCGCGTCCTCGTCGTCGACACGGTCGTACGGCACGTGGACGGGCGGCTGCCGGTGCTGGCCGGCGCCATCGACATGACGACGCCGCGCGTCCTGGACCACGCGCGCGCCCTCGCGGACGCGGGCGCGGACGCCGCCGTGGTCACCGCGCCGTTCTACACACGGACCCATCCGGCCGAGATCGCCCGCCACTTCGAGCTGGTGGCGCGCGGCTGCGGGGTGCCGGTCTTCGCGTACGACATCCCGGCCTCGGTCCACACCAAGCTGGGCGCGGACCTCGTCCTGCGGCTCGCCGCGGAGGGGGTCCTCGCAGGTCTCAAGGACTCCAGCGGGGCCGAGGGCGCCTTCCGGAGCGTCGTCCTCGGCAAGCGGGCGGCGCCGGGGCTCGCGGGGTTCAGCGTGCTCACCGGCTCCGAGGTGACGGCCGACGCGGCGCTGGCGATGGGCGCGGACGGCGTGGTGCCGGGCCTCGGAAACGTGGACCCGGCGGGGTACGTGCGGCTGTACCGGGCCTGCCGGGAGGGCGACTGGGCGAAGGCGCGGGCCGAACAGGAGCGGCTGTGCGGCCTGTTCGGGATGGTGACGGCGGGCGATCCGGCGCGGATGGGTGGCAGTTCGGCGGCGCTCGGGGCGTTCAAGGCGGCGCTGCGGCTGTGCGGCGTGATCGACTGCGCGGCCACGGCGGAACCGCAGATCCCGCTGTCACCCGCGGAGACCGAGCGGGTCGGCAAACACCTGGCGACGGCGGGCCTGCTCTGACCCTGCCCCACGCGGACACGCGGCGCCCGGTCGTCACCCGAAGGGCGCCCCCACCGAACCGGGTGCGACCAGCCCCGACTCGTACGCCATGATGACCAGTTGGGCCCGGTCGCGGGCGCCCAGTTTGCCCATGATGCGGCTGACGTGGGTCTTCGCGGTCAGCGGGCTCAGGCGCAGGGTGTCGGCGATCTCCTGGTTGTTCAGGCCGCGCGCGACGAGCCGCAGCACCTGCCGCTCCCGCTCCGAGAGGCCCTCGGGGCCGCCCGTGACGGGCTCCCCGGTGTCCGGCCCGCGCAGCACCCGGGCGATCAGGTGAGCCGTGGGGCCGGGCGAGAGCAGCGCGTCGCCCGCGGCCACCGTGCGGATGGCGTCCAGGAGTTCGGCGGGCCGGGTGTCCTTGACCAGGAACCCGGAGGCGCCCGCCCGCAGCGCGTCGACCACGTGCTCGTCCGTGTCGTACGTGGTCAGGACCAGCACCTTCACGTCCGCGAGGGCCGCGTCCGCCACGAGCAGCCGCGTCGCCTCGATGCCGTCGAGGTCCGGCATGCGGATGTCCATGACGACGAGGTCCGGCCGCTCGGCGCGGGCCAGCTCGACCGCCGCGCGCCCCGTGCCCGCCTGCCCCACCACCGCCATGTCGGGCGCGGAGTCGACGAGCATCGCGAACGCGGTGCGCACCAGCGTCTGGTCGTCGGCGAGCAGCACCCGAACGGTCATCGCGGACCTCCCAGGGCCAGGGGTACGAGGGGCAGCACCGCCGACACCAGGAAGCCGCCCCCGGGCCGCGGCCCCGCGTCCAGGGTGCCGCCCACCGTGCGGGCCCGCTCCCGCATCCCGAGGAGCCCGAACCCCGGCGCACGGTCGGCCTCCCGGCCCTCGGCCCCGCTCGCGCCCCCGCCCCCGCTCCCGTCGTCCGCGACACGCACGCACAGCGCCGCGTCCTGGGCGCGCACCGACACCCGCACGGTGCTGCCCGCGCCCGCGTGCCGCACCACGTTGGTGAGCGCCTCCTGCACGATGCGGTAGGCCGCGGCGCCCACGGCGGCCGGCGCCTCACACTCGGCGACCGTCAGCTCGACCCGGGCGCCCGCCGTGCGGGCCGACTCGGCGAGGTCGGGCAGCCCGTCGAGGCCGGGCAGCGGCCCCCTCGTCTCGTCCGTGGTGCCGGCCCGCAACACCTGGAGGGTGGCGCGGAGTTCGCCGCAGGCGCTGCGGCAGGTCTCGGCCACGTCGTCGAGCGCCTTGGCGACGGCCGCGCGGTCGAGGCGGTCGGGGTCGGCGGCCAGGACGTGCGCGGCGACGGAGGTCTGGACGCCGACCAGCGTGATGCTGTGCGCGAGCAGGTCGTGCAGGTCGCGGGCGACCCGCAGCCGCTCCTCGGCCACCCGGCGGCGGGCCTCCTCCTCGCGGGTGCGCTCCGCGCGCTCGGCCCGCTCGACGACGGAGCCGACGTACTGCCGGTGGATGCGCACGTACACGCCGAGCAGCAGGAACGACACGATCCAGCCGGAGATGCGCAGCGACTGGGCGCCCTCGGCCAATCCCTCGCGGAACTTCAGGCCCACCAGGATGCCCATGAGGCCGACGCCGACGAGGACGGTGACGCGGGGCCGGGAGCGGGAGGCCACGGTGAACAGGCCGGCCATCGTGGCGGCCAGGGGAGCGGTGTGGTTGGCGTCGAGCAGGTGGTAGGGCAGCAGGAACGCGATCATGACGGTCAGCACGCGCAGCGGGGCGCGGCGCCGCCAGACGACGGTGACGTGGACGGCGATCAGGAGCAGCCAGCCGAGCACGCCGGGCGGGTGGCCGTTGTCCCGTACGAGTACGACGAGCACGAGCGAGCTGACGGCCATGGCGAGGGCGAACAGGGCGTCGGTACGCAGCCGTTCACGCGGGACGGCGGGCCCCAGGAGGCGCTCGACGAGGGCCCGGCGGGCGGCGGCGCCGGAGGCCGTGCCCCGGACCGCGACAGGTGATTCCACCGCTCCATCCTCCGGTACGCGGGCGCCCTCGCGGCAGGGGGCGGGCACCCGGGCGGTCCGGCCGCGGACGGGCTCCCGTCAGGACGGTGTGCGCGCCGTCGCGAGGAGGCGGGTGACGTCCTCCGTACAGATCGTCAGCGCGCTGCCCGCCGTGGTGAGCACGTCGCGTTCGGCCGGGGTGTAGGGGCCGTCGGCGAGGGCGATGCGGGCGCCCTTGAGCAGCAGGGCCTCGCGGCCGGCCGGGGCGAGGTGCGGGGCCAGCGGGCCGAGCGCCTCGTGGAGTTCTATGGCGAGGCCGGGGCCGCAGTCGGGCTCGGTGGCGCGTCCGGCGTCCCGGGCGAGCGCGTCGACGAGCGCGACGAGCTGCTCCTCGGTGCAGTCGTCGTGGCCCGCGCCGTGCAGCGCGGCGACGGCGGTGTCCAGGGTGGGGCGGGCGGCGGTCCCGCCGGTGGACAGGACCGCGAGGACCAGGGTGTGGACGGCCTCGCGGAGCATCGCGGAGAGCCGGGTGGTGGTGGGGTGGTCGAGGACGTCCGGGTCGAAGAGGTCCTGGCAGGCGGCGCACTGGACGACGGGTCCTCGGGTGCCGCGCGGCACCACGGGCAGGCCGAGCAGGACGAAGCGGCGCCGGCCGGTGAGCCGCTGGTAGTTGCGGTCGCCGCCGCAGGCCGGGCAGAAGAACTCGCCGTCGCCCACGGTGTCCCAGGCCGTGTGCATGCCGATGACACGCCTGCACAGCGCTCGCCCGCGCGAGACCGGCTTGAGGGGGATGCGGGTATTTCGGCCGTCCTGTCCCCGAGCTGGCAGCACCACGCACCTCCGTAACTCCCCGGCTGCATTGCCGCGTTGGCGTGATGTTAGCCACATCCGTGATGCGGCGTCAGCCTCTCGCACAGGAGAGCGACCCGGAACTGGCCGGGAGACGACGCGGCCCCGCCCGCCGGATCGGCGGACGGGGCCGGGTGAAACCGGTCGGAGTACTAGCGCGCCGCGCGGTTGACGGCGGACACCGCGGCCTTCAGGGAGGCACGGGTGGTGTTCGCGTCGATACCGATGCCCCAGAGCACCTTGTCGCCGATGGCGCACTCGATGTACGAGGCGGCCTGCGCGGACGCGCCCTCGCTCATGGTGTGCTCCTGGTAGTCCAGCAGGCGCACGTCGATGCCGATGCCCTGCAGCGCGTCGAAGAACGCGGAGATCGGGCCGTTGCCGGAACCGGTCAGGACGGTGTCGGCGCCGTCCAGGGTGGCCTCGACGGTGAGGGTGTCGACGCCGTCCGTGTCGGTCGTCGTCTGGCCGTTCTTGACCTGAATCCGACCCCAGGGGTTCGCCGGGTTCGGCAGGTACTCGTCCTGGAAGACGCTCCAGATGGCGGCCGGGGTGACCTCGCCGCCCTCGGCGTCGGTCTTGTTCTGGATGATCTTCGAGAACTCGATCTGCATGCGGCGCGGCAGGTCCAGCTTGTGGTCGTTCTGCAGGACGTAGGCGATGCCGCCCTTGCCGGACTGCGAGTTGACGCGGATGACGGCCTCGTAGGAGCGGCCGACGTCCTTGGGGTCGATGGGCAGGTACGGCACGGCCCACTCGACGTCGTCGACGGTCTTGCCGGCGGCCGCCGCGCGGCTCTCCAGCGCGTCGAAGCCCTTCTTGATGGCGTCCTGGTGGGAGCCGGAGAAGGCGGTGTAGACCAGGTCGCCCGCGTACGGGTGGCGCGGGTGGACCTCCATCTGCGTGCAGTACTCGTACACGCGGCGTACCTCGTCGATGTCCGAGAAGTCGATCTGCGGGTCGACGCCCTGCGAGAAGAGGTTCATGCCCAGGGTGACCAGGTCGACGTTGCCGGTGCGCTCGCCCTGGCCGAACAGGCAGCCCTCGACGCGGTCGCCGCCGGCCATCACGGCCAGCTCGGCGGCGGCGACGGCGGTGCCCCGGTCGTTGTGCGGGTGGATGGAGAGGCAGACGTGCTCGCGCCGGGACAGGTTGCGCGACATCCACTCGAAGCGGTCCGCGTGGGTGGAGGGCGTGGAGCGCTCCACGGTGGCGGGCAGGTTGAGGATGATCTCGCGCTCGGCGTCGGGCTGCCAGACGTCCATGACGCCCTCGCAGACCTCCAGGGCGAAGTCCAGCTCGGTGTCGGTGAAGATCTCCGGGCTGTACTGGTATCCGAAGGTCGTCCGGTCGTCCAGCAGCTTCTCCGCGTATTCCACGACCAGCCGGGTGCCGTCGACGGCGATCTGCTTCACGGCGTCGCGCGAGCCGCGGAAGACCACGTCGCGCCAGACGGGCGCGGTCGCGTTGTACAGGTGGACCGTGGCGCGGCGAGCGCCCTTCAGGGACTCCACGGTGCGCTCGATGAGCTCCTCGCGGGCCTGGGTCAGGACGGAGATGGTCACGTCCTCGGGGATCGCGTCCTCGTCCTCGATGATCGACCGCACGAAGTCGAAGTCGGTCTGGCCCGAGGAGGGGAAGCCGACCTCGATCTCCTTGTAGCCCATGCGGACCAGCAGGTCGAACATGGCGCGCTTGCGGGCCGGGGACATCGGGTCGATCAGCGCCTGGTTGCCGTCGCGCAGGTCGGTGGAGAGCCAGCGGGGGGCGACGGTGATCCGGTTGTCGGGCCAGGTGCGGTCGGGGATGGCGACCTGCTCGTACTGCCCGTACTTGTGGATCGGCATGGAGGTGGGGCGCTGGAAGTTCGGCATGATGCGTGGGCTCCTCGGAGGGGTGTCCGCTGGATCCTCGCCGGAAGCGGTGCTCCGGCTGAGGGACGGCCGACGGTCTGAGCGCAACACCGAACTCCGCGGGGAGGGGGTCGGCCTCGTCTACAGGCCCTCGCCGCGGCAGCTAAGAAGGAGCAGCCCGAATCGCATGATGTGCCGCAGCCTAGCCGAGACGCCCGTGACGCGCGGGCCCGTATCAGTATGCGGGATCACCGGAAGGTAACGGGTATGGCGTGATCAATACCTCTATTTCACTAATCCTGGTTGCGGGTAGTGACAGCGGCATGACCCAGTGCCACATTGCACGCCATGACCGCCAACCCGGCAGGCTTCGAGCCTGTCTTCTGCACGATCGTGCCGCCCCACGTCCTGGACACGCTGGCCCAGAACCAGGACCCCGCGCTCTCCGCTCCCGCCCGCCGCACCCTGCAGCGGGACGCCTTCGAGCGCACCCAGCGCCGCATGACCACCGTCGTGGGCGCCCCGAGCGTGGCCGCGCCGAAGGACGCCACCGAGGGCAAGCCGCACCGCACCATCCACGACGCCAGGCACCGCACGGAGCTCCCGGGCCGCAAGGTCCGCGGCGAGGGCGACAAGCCCGGCAAGGACGCCACCGTCAACCGCGCGTACGCGGGCCTCGGCGCGACCTTCGAGCTCTACCAGAAGGCGTACGAACGCCTCTCCATCGACGGCAGCGGACTGCCGCTGACCGCGACCGTGCACTACTCCGAGGAGTACAACAACGCCTTCTGGAACGGCGAGCAGATGGTGTTCGGCGACGGTGACGGCGAGATCTTCCTGGACTTCACCATCCCCGTGGACGTCATCGGCCACGAGCTGACCCACGGCGTCACGCAGTACACGGCGAACCTCACGTACTTCGGCCAGCCCGGCGCCCTCAACGAGTCGCTGTCGGACGTCTTCGGCTCGATGATCAAGCAGTACACGCTCGGCCAGACCGCCGCCGACGCCGACTGGCTGATCGGTGCGGGCCTGCTCGCCCCGCGCGTCACCGGCAAGGCGCTGCGCTCCATGAAGGAGCCCGGCACGGCGTACGACGACGACGTGCTCGGCAAGGACCCGCAGCCCGCCGACATGGACCACTTCGTCAGGACCGGCCGCGACAACGGCGGCGTGCACATCAACTCGGGCATCCCCAACCGCGCGTTCTTCCTGGTCGCCGACGCCCTCGGCGGTCACTCGTGGGAGCGCGCCGGGGAGATCTGGTACGCGGTGCTGACCGGCGGCGAGCTGGCGCAGGACGCGTCCTTCAGCGACTTCGCGAAGCTGACCGTCGCGGCGGCGCGCGCGAAGTACGGCGACGGGGACGAGCTCAAGGCCGTCGTCGACGCGTGGGCCACGGTCAAGGTGTCGGCCACGGACGGCTGACGGCGCGCTACCGGCCGCCCACCCGGTGCAGTAGACAGGACCCATGCGTATCCAGGTGAAGCGGACCGGAGGATTCGCGGGCATCGACCGGCACGCCGAGGTGGACACCTCGGAGCTGGCCGATGCCCCGGACTGGCACGACCTGGCCGAACAGGCCCTGACCGAGGGAGCGAGCACCCCGCCCGTAGGGGTGCCGGACGGCTTCCAGTACCAGCTGACGGTGGACGGGCGGACGGTGTACTGCGCGGACCCGCGGCTGACCGAGCCGCAGCGGAAGCTGATCACACGGGTGCTGAAGGAAGGCGCATAAAGGAAGGCTCATAGCGGAGGAGAAAAGCTGAGCTTTGTTCAACTTGTCGCCGCACGCCCATTGACTTCGCCCTGCGCCGGTCCGGAAGATCCCGCCCATGGCAGCGAGTGCGGCGACACCGGCGAGCGAACCCCTCCCCTCCTTCCCCCGCGACTTCCTGTGGGGCGTCTCCACATCGGCCCACCAGATCGAGGGCGCCGCCGACCGGCGCGGCGCCTCGGTGTGGGACGCGTTCACGGCCGTGCCGGGCAACGTGAAGGACGGCAGCACGGCCGAGGTCGCCTGCGACCACTACCACCGCTACCGCGAGGACGTCGCGCTCGTCCGTGACCTCGGC
Source organism: Streptomyces sp. NPDC041713 (assembly GCF_055591085.1). NCBI lineage: Bacteria > Bacillati > Actinomycetota > Actinomycetes > Kitasatosporales > Streptomycetaceae > Streptomyces > Streptomyces sp. NPDC041713. The sequence goes on along the minus strand of NZ_JBVIZY010000001.1, from coordinate 183,814 downwards.
GTGGACGCGTACCGCTTCTCGGTCTCCTGGCCGCGGGTCCTGCCCACCGGCGCCGGCACCGTCGACCCGGCGGGCCTCGACTTCTACGACCGCCTGGTCGACGAGCTGTGCACGGCGGGCGTACGCCCCGTCGCCACCCTCTTCCACTGGGACACCCCGCTGGTCCTGCACGAGGCCGGCGGCTGGCTGAACCGCGGGACCGCCGAGCGGTTCGCCGACTACGCGGCGGTGGTCGCGGCCCGCATCGGCGACCGCGTCACCAAGTGGATCACCCTCAACGAACCGGCGGAGCACACCCTGCTCGGCCACGCCCTCGGCCAGCACGCCCCCGGCGAGCGGCTCCTCTTCGACGCGCTGCCCGCCGCCCACCACCAGCTCCTCGCGCACGGCCTCGCGGTACGGGCGCTGCGCGCGGCGGGCGCCCACGACATCGGCATCGCCAACTCGCACGGCCCCACCTGGCCGGCCTCCGCCGACCCCGCGGACACGGCCGCCGCCGACTTCTACGACCTGCTCCTCAACCGCCTCTTCGCCGACCCGCTGCTCCTCGGCCGCTATCCGGACGGCATCGCGGAGCTCATGCCCGGCGACGACATCGACGCCGACCTGACGGTCATCGCGGAGCCGCTCGACTGGTACGGGATCAACTTCTACCAGCCGACGAAGGTGGGCGCCCCGCTCCCCGGGGGCACCGGCGGGGAGTTCGCCGGAGTCGCGCTCCCGCCCGAACTCCCTTTCTCGCCACGGGAGATCGAGGGCCACCCGGTCACCGACTTCGGCTGGCCGGTCGTCCCCGAGGCCCTGACCGAACTGCTCACCGGCTTCCGCGACCGCTACGCCGACCGCCTCCCGCCGCTGGTGATCACCGAGAACGGCTGCTCGTACGAGGGCCTCGACGACCAGGAGCGGATCGCCTACCTGGACGGCCATCTGCGGGCGCTGCACCGGGCGTTGGACGCCGGGGTGGACGTGCGCGGCTACTTCGTCTGGTCGCTCATCGACAACTTCGAGTGGGCGGAGGGGTTCCGGCGCAGGTTCGGCCTGGTGCACGTCGACCACGCCACGCAGACGCGCACCCCGAAGGCGTCGTACCACTGGCTGCGCGAGGTGCTGCGGGCGCGCCGCCCATGACCGGGGCCGCGCTGCGGGAGCCGACGGAGCGGGTCGGCCGGGGCTGGACGGCCACCCTGTCCCTCGCCAACGGCGCGATCTGGGTGGGCTGGTACGGGCCGCTGCAGATCCTGCTCGCCGTGCAGGCGGAGGAGCTGGCCCCGGCCGGCACGTCGAAGGAGTCGGTGCTCGCCTGGGTGACGGGGGCCGGCGCGGTGGTCTCGCTGGCCGCGAACCCGCTCTTCGGCGCGGTCTCGGACCGCACCACGTCCCGGTGGGGCCGGCGCACCCCGTGGATCGTGGCGGGCACGGCGGGCGGCGCCGTCGCGCTGCTGCTGCTCGCCGCGGCCGGGTCGGTGTGGTGGCTCGCGGCGGGCTGGTGCCTGGTCCAGCTCACCCTGAACGCCGCCTTCGCCGCGGTCACCGCCGCCGTCCCGGACCGGGTGCCGCGGCTGCAGCGGGGCTCGGTGGGCGGCTGGCTCGGGGCGGCGCAGCTGCTCGGCGTGGTCGTCGGCACGGGGCTCGCGACGGTGGCGGGCGGGACGGGCGCGGGGTACGCGGCGTGCGCCCTGTTCACCGTGGTGGGCGTGGCGCCCCATGTCGTACGCCACCGTGATCTGCGGCTCGCGGCCGCCGACCGGCCGCCGTGGGACGGGCGGGCGTTCCTCGCCGGGTTCCGGCTGAGCCCGCGCCGCCACCCCGACCTCGCCTGGGCCTGGCTGACCCGGTTCCTGATCAACGTCAGCAACTCGGTGGTGCTGCTCTACCTGCTGTACTTCCTGCGCGACGGCCTGGAATACGCCGACCCGGACGAGGGCGTCCTGATCCTGACGGCGGTGAACGGCGCGACGATGCTGGCCACCGTCGTGGTGGGCGGCGCCTGGTCGGACCGGGTCGGCCGCCGCAAGCCCTTCGTGCTCTGGTCGGGGGCGCTGATGGCGGTGGCGACGGGGCTGCTCGCGCTCTGGCAGACCTGGCCGGGAGCGCTCGTCGCGGCGGCGGTGCTCGGCATCGGCTTCGGCGTCTTCACCTCGGTGGACTTCGCCCTGATGACGGACGTGCTGCCCACGGCCATGGACCGGGGAAGGGACCTCGGCGTCATCAACATCGCCAATTCCCTTCCCCAGGTGGCGGCCCCGGCCATGGCGGCGCCGATCGTGACGCACCTGGGCGGCTACCGCACGCTGTACCTGACGGCGGCGGTGGTGGGTCTTGCGGGGGCGGTCCTCGTGACGCGGATCAGAGGGGTGGACTGAGGCGCCCTGTCAGGGGCGCGGGGAACTGCGCGCCCAGCCCCGACGCGCCCGCAGCCGAAAAACCCCTCAGAACCCGAGCTTGCGGAGCTGGCGAGGATCCCGCTGCCAGTCCTTCGCCACCTTCACGTGCAGGTCGAGGAAGACCGGCGTGCCCAGCAGCGCCTCGATCTGCTTGCGGGACTTGATGCCGACGTCCTTCAGGCGCTTGCCCTTCGGGCCGATGATGATGCCCTTCTGGCTGGGCCGCTCGATGTAGACGAACGCGTGGATGTCCAGGAGCGGCTTGTCGGCGGGCCGGTCCTCGCGCGGCAGCATCTCCTCCACCACGACGGCGATGGAGTGCGGCAGCTCGTCGCGCACCCCTTCGAGCGCGGCCTCGCGGATCAGCTCGGCGACCATGACCTGCTCGGGCTCGTCGGTGAGGTCGCCCTCGGGGTAGAGCGCGGGGCCCTCGGGCAGCAACGGCACGATCAGGTCGGCGAGCAGCCCGACCTGCTGGTCGCCGACGGCCGACACCGGGACGATCTCGGCCCACTGGAAGCCGAGCTCCGCGCCGAGCTGGTCGATGGCGATGAGCTGCTCGGCGAGCGTCTTGCTGTCGACGAGGTCCGTCTTGGTGACGATCGCGATCTTCGGCGTCTTCTTGATGGAGGCGAGCTCCTTGGCGATGAACCGGTCGCCGGGGCCGAGCTTCTCGTTCGCGGGCAGACAGAAGCCGATGACGTCGACCTCGGCCCAGGTCGTGCGCACGACGTCGTTGAGCCGCTCGCCGAGGAGGGTGCGCGGCTTGTGCAGGCCCGGGGTGTCGACCAGGATCATCTGGGCGTCTGGACGGTGCACGATGCCGCGGACGGTGTGCCGCGTGGTCTGCGGCTGGTCCGCGGTGATCGCGACCTTCTTGCCGACCAGAGCGTTCGTGAGGGTGGACTTGCCCGCGTTGGGGCGGCCGACGAAGCAGGCGAAGCCGGCGCGGTGGACGGCCTCGGACGGCTCGGCTGATGACGGGGTACGAACGCTCATGGCGCCCATTGTCCCTGATCCCCGGAGCCCCGCCGCACCGCACCGCCCGCCGGGAGCCCGGCACCGGCGCGAAGGACGGGCCCGCGCCCCGGCCCGGCGACTCGAAACACGGCGGAAACCCGCGGTTGCCCGTTACGAAACGCGCGGCGGTGACGCTCTCCCCCCATGACGACCTTCGCCGCCCCCCACCTCGACACGGGCGACACCGCCTGGCTGCTCGCGGCCACCGCGCTCGTCCTCCTGATGACGCCGGGCCTCGCCCTCTTCTACGGCGGCATGGTCCGCACGAAGAGTGTCCTGAACATGCTGCTCATGTCCTTCGTCTCGATCGCCCTGGTCACCGTGGTGTGGCTGGTCGCCGGGTACTCCCTGGCCTTCGGCGACGACGTCTTCGCGGGCCTCATCGGCGGCCTCGACCACGCGGGCATGGCGGGCATCGGCCCGGACAGCCTGACCGGCACGGTGCCGACGCTGCTCTTCACCACCTTCCAGCTCACCTTCGCCGTCATCACGGCGGCGCTGATCAGCGGCGCCGTCGCGGACCGGACCAGGTTCGCGGCCTGGCTGGTGTTCGTGCCGGTGTGGACGCTGCTCGTATACGTTCCCGTCGCGCACTGGGTGTGGGGTCCGGGCGGCTGGATCGCGGACTCCCTCGGCGCCCTCGACTTCGCGGGCGGCCTGGTCGTCGAGATCGCGTCGGGCGCCTCGGGCCTCGCCCTGTGCCTGGTGCTCGGCCCGCGCATCGGGTTCCGCAAGGAGGCGATGCGCCCGCACAACCTGCCCATGGTCCTGATGGGCGCGGGCCTGCTCTGGTTCGGGTGGCTCGGCTTCAACGGCGGCTCGGCGCTCGGCGCGAACGGCCTGGCGGCGGCGTCCCTGCTCAACACGCTGGTCGCCGGCTGCACGGGGCTGCTCGGCTGGCTCTTCGTGGAGCAGCGCCGCGACGGTCACCCCACCACGTTCGGCGCGGCGTCCGGTGCGGTGGCGGGCCTGGTCGCGATCACCCCGTCGTGCGGGGTGGTCGGCATCCCCGGTGCGGCGGCGATCGGGCTCGCGGCGGGCGTCGTCTGCTCGTACGCCGTCGCGTGGAAGTTCCGCCTGGGCTACGACGACTCCCTCGACGTGGTCGGCGTGCACCTGGTGGGCGGCGTCGTCGGCACGCTCCTGATCGGCCTGTTCGCGACGGCCACGATGACGCAGGGCGCGGAGGGCCTCTTCTACGGGGGCGGCGCGGCGCAGCTGGGCAAGCAGACGGTGGCGGTGCTCGCCGTGGCGGCGTACACCTTCGCCGTCACGTACGGCATCGGGAAGGGCGTCGACAAGCTGATGGGCTTCCGGGTGTCGGCGGAGGACGAGCAGACGGGCCTCGACCAGACACAGCACGCGGAGAGCGCCTACGATCACGGCGTCCTGGTGGGCCCCGTGGGCTCCGCCTCCGTGAAGAAGGGGAGCCACGTCGCATGAAGCTGATCACCGCGGTCATCAAGCCGTTCCGCCTGGACGAGGTGAAGACGGCGCTGCAGGAACTCGGCGTGGACGGCCTGACGGTCACCGAGGCCAGCGGCTACGGCCGCCAGCGCGGCCACACCGAGGTCTACCGGGGCGCGGAGTACCGGGTGGACCTGGTCCCGAAGGTCCGCGTCGAGGTGGTGGTCACGGACCCGGACGCGGACGCGGCCATCGACGCGATCGTCCGCGCGGCCCACACGGGCAAGATCGGCGACGGCAAGGTGTGGGCGGTCCCGGTGGAGACGGTGGTGCGGGTACGGACGGGGGAACGGGGCCCTGACGCGGTGTGACCTCCGGTCAGGTGGGCGACGCACGGGGCTCGGCCCTGTCACCGGCTCCGCCGAGTTCGTCCTCAAACGCCGGACGGGCTGAATCCCCCATGTCAGCCCCTCCGGCGTTTGAGGAGCGGGGTCCGGGGCGGTGTGACCTCCGGTCAGGTGGACGGCGCACGGGGCTCAGCCCTGTCACCGGCTCCGCCGAGTTCGTCCTCAAACGCCGGACGGGCTGAATCCCCCATGTCAGCCCCTCCGGCGTTTGAGGAGCGGGGTCCGGGGCGGAGCCCCGAGGGCGGAGATGCCGGGGGCTCACTTCGGGAGCAGAGCCACGGCCGGCGGAGCCGGGGATTTCGGGAAGGGGCGGGATCGGGGAAGGAACCGCCGGAGGCCAGACCTCAGCCCGCCTCCACCCGCACCCGGACCTCCCCGTCGCCCCCCGCGAGGAACACCGGCGTCCCGGCCCCGCCGAGGTCCCGTACGGCGGCGAGGTCCTCGGGAGAAACCTGCTCCGCCCCGGAGACGACCGCCGCCGCCTCCAACGACTCCGCCCCGGACGCCACCGCCATCGCCACCGCGGTCCGCAGCGCGGACAGCTGGAGCGAGGCCAGCTCAACCGTCCCCGCCACATACGTCCGCCCCGTCTCGTCCCGCACGGCCGCCCCCTCGGGCACACCGTTACGGGCCCGGGCGGAGCGGGCCAGGGTCACGATCTTGCGGTCCTCGGCATCAAGCGCGGCACTCTCAGTCATGCCCCGAGCATACGGAGCACACCCGGCTCCGCCGCCACCGCCACCGGATGGACCGGTCCCCAGGAGACGAAGGCGGTCCAGGCAGCCGGGTCCACCGCGAGGACCGCTCCCCGGGGGCGCGCGGAGTCGCGGATCAGGACCGTCTCCCCGGTCCAGGCGATCTCCACGCAGTCGTCGTTCGCGCCCCCACTCGCACTGCTCTTGCGCCATGCCCATGTGCTGCCCCTGGTGCAGAGGCACGTAGCACCTCTTCCAGGATAACGGCGCGTCATACGGATCTGAACAACACGTTTCACGCCAAGGTGCCCGCACCCAGGGAGAGTTGAGGGAGGATCAGCTCACTTCGGCGGGTGGGACCAGCCGGTCCAGGTCGTCGGTGCCCTCCTCGGCCCGGGTGGCGAGCAACCGGAGGAGGTCCACCGTGCGGTCCTTGATGGCAAGGTCCTCCAGCTCCCAGAACCTCTCCAGGTAACGCCCGCTCTCCTCCGGGGAGTTGCTGCTGTAGGAGTCGCCGCGCGGGTTCTCCAGACAGAGCGAGTCCGGCATCGTCGGCCTCGAACTCGAAGAGCGTGAAGGGCCCCTGGATGCCCGGGTGCGCGCCGACGCTGAACGGGAGGATCTGGATCGTCACGCGCGGCAGGTCCGCCAGCTCCGCGAGCCGCTCCAACTGGGCCCGCATCACGCCGCGCCCACCGACCTGGCGGCGCACCACGGACTCGTCGAGGATGTAGAACACCTCGCGCTCACCCGATGTCAGCGTCTCCTGGCGGGAGAGCCGCACCTCGACGGCCCGGTCGATCACCTCGTCGGAGATGCCCTCGGGGCCAGCTGCGGCGGACGCCAACGCACGACGTTTCCACTCCGAGCTCCCTTGGCCGGCAGCCCGGAGTGGGAGGGGTTCGGATCCGCCTGTCACTCCATTCTGCCGCCCCGCCACCCCCATGGCGAGGGGCTGTCGGGACACTCTGCACGGTGCGTCCCGGACCGTGCGCGCCCCTCAGGGGCGGTCGAGGCGCAGCCGCTCCGCCCGCGGCAGGCCCGCCACCACCAGGTCGTACGAGTCCTCGATGAGCTCTCTGACCTGCCGGTCGGGCAGTCCCGCGGCGACCGAGACGGTGTTCCAGTGCCGCTTGTTCATGTGCCAGCCCGGGACGATCTGCGGATGCGCGGCCCGGAGCCGGACGGCGATCTCCGGCTCACATTTGAGGTTGACGGTGAGCGGGCGGGCGTCGAGTGCCGTGAGCGCGAACATCTTCCCGGCCACCTTGAAGACCGAGGTCTCCGGGGTGAAGGGGAACTCCCCCACCGCCCCGTTGAAGGAGAGGCAGAACGTGCGCAGGGCCTCGGGCGTCATGCGCTCTCCCGCTCCTTCGTGCCGCCCTCGCCGGGCCCGCCGACCGTGACCGGCTCCACGAGGACCGTCATGATGCGGTTGCGCCGGCCCGCCGCCGACTCCGCGGTGAGCTTCAACTCCCGCTCGTCCGGCAGCGGCACGACCGCCGACGCCCCGGCGATCGGGACCCGGCCGAGCCGCTTGGCGAGCAGACCGCCCACCGTCTCGACGTCCTCGTCGTCGAACTCGTCGAAGCCGAAGAGCTCCCCGAGGTCGCCGATGTCGAGCCGGGCCGTCACCCGGTAGCAGCCGTCGGCGAGCTCCTCCACGGGCGGCAGCTCGCGGTCGTACTCGTCGGTGATCTCGCCGACGATCTCCTCCAGGATGTCCTCGATGGTCACGATGCCGGCCGTGCCGCCGTACTCGTCGATGACCACGGCCACGTGGTTGCGCTCCTGCTGCATCTCGCGCAGCAGGTCACCGGCGTTCTTCGTGTCGGGCACGAAGGTCGCGGGGCGCATCGCGGTGGACACCAGATCCGACTCGCTCTCGCGGTTGATGTGCGTCTTGCGGGCCAGGTCCTTCAGGTACACCATGCCGACGACGTCGTCCTCGCTCTCCCCGGTGACGGGGATGCGCGAGAAGCCGGAGCGCAGGGCGAGGGTGAGTGCCTGGCGGATCGTCTTGAACCGCTCGATGGCCACCAAGTCGGTGCGGGGCACCATGACTTCGCGTACGAGGGTGTCGCCGAGCTCGAAGACGGAGTGGACCATGCGCCGCTCCTCGTCCTCGATCAGGGACTCCTTCTCGGCGAGGTCCACCATCGCGCGCAGCTCGGCCTCGGAGGCGAACGGTCCGCGCCGGAAGCCCTTGCCGGGCGTGAGGGCGTTGCCGATGAGGATCAGCAGCGGCGGGATGGGGCCCATGACGCGGGCCAGCGGCAGCAGCACGTACGCCGCCGCGGTCGCCGTGTTCAGCGGGTGCTGGCGGCCGATGGTGCGCGGCGAGACCCCGACGGCGACATAGCTGACGAGGACCATCACGCCGATGGCGACGGCCAGCGCCTGCCAGGTCTCGTCGAACTCCCGCAGACAGGCGTAGGTCACCAGGGCCGCGGCGGCCATCTCGCACGCCACCCGCACGAGCAGCGCCACGTTGAGATAGCGGGTCGGGTCCGCGGCGACCTGCGCGAGCTTCGCGCTGCCGCGCCGCCCGGAGCGGGCCGCCTCCTCCGCGCGGAAGCTGGAGACCCGGGCGATGCCCGCCTCGGCGCAAGCGGCGAGCCAGGCCACCACCACGAGGGCAACGGCACCGGCGATCAACTGAGGACTCATGGCGTCAGGAGACCGTGGGCGCGGGAGAGGGGCCGGTCAGGCCCTGCTCGGCGCGCCAGCCGTCGACGATCGCGGCCTGCAGGCCGAACATCTCGGCCTTCTCGTCGGGCTCCTCGTGGTCGTACCCGAGCAGGTGCAGCACGCCGTGGACGGTGAGGAGCTGGAGCTCCTCGTCCATGGAGTGCTGCGTCGGGGCATCCTTGCCCTGCTGGGTCGCGACCTCGGGGCAGAGCACGATGTCGCCGAGGAGGCCCTGCGGCGGCTCGTCGTCGTCCTTCATGGGCGGCCGCAGCTCGTCCATCGGGAAGGACATGACGTCCGTCGGCCCCGGCAGGTCCATCCACTGGATGTGCAGCTGCTCCATGGCGTCGGCGTCCACCACGATCACCGAGAGCTCGGAGAGCGGGTGGATGCGCATCCGCGTGAGGGCGTAGCGGGCGATGTCGAGGATCGCCTGCTCGTCGACCTCGGTTCCGGATTCGTTGTTGACGTCGATCGACATGGTGGTGCTGGTCTACTTCCCGTCGCGGCTGTCGTGCTGCTCGTACGCGTCGACGATACGGCCGACCAGCTTGTGCCGGACCACGTCGCCGGACGTGAGCCGCGAGAAGTGGATGTCCTCCACACCGTCGAGAATCCGCTGCACCTCGCGCAGACCGCTCTTGGTGCCGCCGGGCAGGTCGACCTGGGTGATGTCACCGGTGATGACGATCTTCGAGTCGAAGCCGAGGCGGGTGAGGAACATCTTCATCTGCTCGGCACTGGTGTTCTGCGCCTCGTCGAGGATGATGAACGCGTCGTTCAAGGTGTTGTGCGTCAGCAGGTAATCCTGTGTGACGTACAGCGAGTCCTCCGCGGCTACCTGGATACAGACGGCCTCCTCACGGCCTGCGGGCTCGATGCTGTCGATGAAGCGCATCGGGCGGCCGCCACCACCGGCCACGTGATACCGGTCTCGCTTGCGGGCGAGGCGGAAGGGCTCGATGCCCTCGGGGAGACGGATGTCGACGACGTGCGCGTCACGCCGGTGAGCGGCCAGGGCGGAGCCCCGCTCGCGGCCCTCGGCCGGGCGTCGGCGGGTGTAGGCGACACCACCGAGGGACTGGACGAGCGCGATCACGTCGTCCCGCAGGACGAGCGACGTGGTCGAGTACTGGACACGGCAGGTGCGGTCGGCCTGGGTGACCGGACCGCCATCGGAGTCGAGCAGGCCCTGGAGCACGGCGAGCCGGATCTCCGCCGTGTTGTACAAGTAGTCGTCCGGCACGAACTTGGAGTGCGAACGGCTGCCGATCAGGTCCAGTTCCCGCAGGACGCGGGTGACCGGGTTCTCCAGGGTGACCACGTCTCCGGGCGACTTCACCCGGTTCAGCACGTAATCGGGGCCGCTCTTGTGCCGGACGGCGGTGCCGGGAAGCGCGGCCTCCAGCGCCTGGGCGAGTTCGGCGTCCTCGGTGGCGAACGACGGCGTGGTGGAGCCGGTCAGGCAACCGTCACCGAGCAGCAGACCGAGGGCGTACGGGTCCATGGGGACCTCGCGCTCGGGGAACTCGACGGGAGCGGTGAGCATCGGCAGCTCGTACCGGCGGGCGTGCGCGGCGCGGAGGTCGCCGATCATGTCCTTGGTCTCGAGGACCCGCCACGGCTTGTCGCGACGCTTGTCGTCGCGCGTCCTGACCGTCCACAAATGCTCGCCGCAACACAGCGTCCACGAGCCGTCCTGTGCCGTGACGCGGTAGATGTCCTTCTCGCCCTGCGGGTAGACGCCGAGGACGGGGGTCGGCTCGCCGTTGGAACCGATGACCAGGTCGCCGACCTGAAGGCTTCCGATGGGGCGCCAGCCATCCGGGGTCAGGACATTCGTGAAGCGGGGCTGCGCTCGGCCACGCATGTACGCCAGCGGTGCGACCTCGATCGTTCCCGCTGCCATCAGCCGTGGGATCGAGTCGGGGTCCAGCATGTCGTGCAGGGCGTCGTAGAGCGGGCGCAGGTACGGGTCGATCTTCTCGTACAGCGTGCCGGGCAGGAAGCCGAGGCGCTCGCCGGCCTCCACCGCGGGGCGGGTCAGGATGATGCGGTTGACCTGCTTGGACTGCAGGGCCTGCACGGCCTTGGCCATGGCGAGGTAGGTCTTGCCGGTGCCCGCGGGGCCGATGCCGAAGACGATGGTGTGCTTGTCGATCGCGTCGACATATCGCTTCTGGTTCAGCGTCTTGGGGCGGATGGTGCGGCCGCGGGAGGAGAGGATGTTCTGCGTGAGGACCTCGGCGGGGGTCTCCTCCGCGCCGGTGCCGCTCTCGTCCGCCCTCAGCATGGCGATCGAGCGTTCCACTGCGTCCTCCGTCATCGGCTGACCGGTGCGGAGCACCAGCATCATCTCGTCGAACAAGCGCTGGATCAGGGCCACTTCGGGGGCGCTGCCCACGGCGCTGATCTCGTTGCCCCGGACATGGATGTCGGCCGCCGGGAAGGCCTTCTCGATCACCCGCAGCAGGGCGTCGCCGGAGCCGAGGACCGTCACCATCGGATGGCTGGCGGGGACGGTGAAGTGAGCTCGGGCCTGGTCCTGCCCGTCGGTGTGAGTCGTGGGTGTCTGAGTCATGGGCCGGCTCTGAAGGCCTGCTCATCCTCCTCGTGCGGGGCTCGGTGGCCGCGTGACAGCCTTGCACTGCCAAGAGTACGACGCGGCACTGTCAGTGCCGTAAGTCTTTTCGTCGCACCCGTCGCGTACTTCCGCAACCACCGCCGCCCACCGGATCTTCCCGCGGCGTCCCGCAGGGCCTCCCCCGCCCCCGTCGCCCTGCCTACGCCGACCTGAAGCCGATCGTCGGCACCGCCCGCCGCAGCGGCCACGGGCGGTTCGTCGCGGGCAGCAGGCCGTCCAGGAACGCGTACCGGCGCAGGGCCAGCGGATCCTGGTCCTCGACCTCCCGCACCCGGCGCCACCAGGCCCCCACCTCCGCCCAGCCGGGCGCCGACAGGGAGCCGCCGAACTCCTGCACGGAGAGCGCGGCGGTCAGGCCCGCGAAGGCGAGGCGGTCGGCGAGCGGCCAGTCCGCGAGCGTCCCGGTGACGAAGCCCGCGACGAAGACGTCCCCCGCCCCGGTGGGGTCGAGCGCCTCGACCGCGATGGCCGGGACCTCGGCGGTCTCGCCGGTCCTGCGGTCCACCGCGTAGGCGCCCTCGGCGCCCAGCGTCACCACGGCCAGCGGCACGTGTTCGGTGAGGGCGCGGGCGGCGGCGCGCGGGCAGGAGGTGCGGGTGTAGCGCATCGCCTCCTCCGCGTTGGGCAGGAACGCCTCGCAGTGGCGCAGGTCGGGCAGGGCCGCGAGGTCCCAGCGGCCGGTGTCGTCCCAGCCGACGTCGGCGAAGATCCGCGTCCCGCTCCGGGCGGCCTGCGCGATCCACGGGGCGGCGCCGGCGCCGGGGGTGAGGGAGGCGACGGCGGCGCGGGCGCGGGGCGGGCACGCGGGGGCGCCGCCGTCCGGCGCGTCGGCGTCCGGCGGGGGCTCGTGGCCGTGGCTCACCATGGTGCGCTCGCCCTCGTACGCCATGGAGACCGTCACCGGCGAGTGCCAGCCGGGCACGGTCCGTGACGGGGTGAGGTCGATGCCCTCACCCTGTTCGAGGGCGTCCCAGCAGTACTCCCCGTAGTGGTCGTCCCCGAAGGCCGCGGCGAGCGAGGTGTGCAGGCCGAGCCGGGCGAGCGCGGTCGCCATGTTCGCGACGCCGCCGGGGCTCGACCCCATGCCGCGCGCCCAGGACTCGGTCCCGCGCACCGGCGCGGAGTCGAGGCCGGTGAAGATGATGTCGAGGAAGACCGTGCCGGTGAGGTAGACGTCGCAGTCCGGATCACCGGCTCTGCGGGCCGCCTTCAGCGGGTCGATGGTGGGCTGTACGGGTACGACCATGCAGGCAACGTAACGGACGGGCGCTACCAGCGCGGCACGGCAGGGGTCTCCCACGCGGGGTCGGCCACCCGCATCGCCGCCGCGTCGTCCCGCTCCCGCATCGCCCGGAACTCCGCGTCGAGCCAGCGCGCGTGCAGGGCGGCGAGCCGCTCCCGGTCGAGCTCGACGCCGAGGCCCGGCGTGTCGGTGACGGCCACCCGGCCGCCGTCGAACCGCAGCCGCTCGGTCAGGACGTCCTCGCTCTGCCAGGGGTAGTGCGAGTCGCAGGCGTGGCGCAGGCCGGGCACGGTGGCCGCCACGTGGGTCATCGCGGCCAGGCTGATCCCCAGGTGGGTGTTGGAGTGCATGGAGAGGTCGACCCCGAAGGTGCGGCAGAGCGCGGCCAGTTCACGGGTGCGCCGCAGCCCGCCCCAGTAGTGGTGGTCGCAGAGCACCACCTGGACGGCCTTCTTCGCGAAGGCCTCCGGTATCTCCTCGAAGGTCGTCACGCACATGTTCGTGGCGAGCGGCACGCGCGTGCCCGCGGCGACCTCCGCCATCGCGGGCGTGCCGAGCGCCGGGTCCTCCAGGTACTCCAGTACGTCGCCGAGTTCGGCCGCGACCTTCAGCGAGGTCGCCGTGGACCAGGCGCCGTTGGGGTCGAGCCGCAGCGGCAGGCCGGGGAACGCGTCGGCGAGGGCGCGGATCGCGGCGATCTCCTCGTCGGGCGGGAAGACGCCGCCCTTGAGCTTGAACGAGGTGAAGCCGTACCGCTCGGTGAAGAGCCGGGCCTGGGCGACGACCCCGGCCGGGTCGAGCGCGGCGCCCCACCCGTCATCCGGCTCGCCCGCGGCGCCCGCGGCGTGGTCGGCCCACCCGTAGGAGGCGGGGTGGTCGGCCCACTTGTAGAAGAGGTAGGCGCTGTACTCCACGGCGTCGCGCACCTTGCCGCCGAGCAGCGCGTGCACGGGCAGTCCGAGCGCCTTGCCGAGCGCGTCGTGGCACGCCACCTCGAACCCGGAGACGACGGAGAGCCGCAGCTTGTCCGCGGTCAGCACGCCGCGCAGCCCGCCGACGTCCAGGGAGTCGTCGACCCGTGCGGCGTCGACGGCCAGCTCGTCCGCGAGCGTGAACAGCCCGTTCATATCGCTGACTTCGCGCCCGACGAGCCGCTCGGCGAAGGGCCGCGCCAGGTCCAGGTACCCGGTGTCGCCGTACGTCTCCCCGACACCCGTCACCCCGCCGGCCGTGACCACCTCGATGATCAGCCGGGGTGTGTAGGGCTGGTGCACGCCCTGGGTGTTGAGGAGCGGCGGATCGGCGACGAGGACGGGGGTGAGACGGACGTCTTCGATGACGAGACTGCCGGAGCGCTGTCCATACATGAGAACGGAGACTAGATACGCGAACACGTGCCGTCAATGGGACAGTTCCCCGAGCCCTGACAGGGGGCTCGGGGAACTGCGAGAGGGGGCGCTACAGCTCGGCCTCGATCAGGTCGGCGGCCCTGGCGGCCCCGCCCTCCGCACGGACCTCCGCCCGCAACTCGGCGCACGTGCGCGCGACTTCGGGGTCAGAGGTCAGCGCGAGCAGCGCGTCCCGCAACACGCCCGCCGTCGCGGACCCCGTGTCGACACGGCGGGCGACCCCCAACTCCACGAGCCGGTCCGCGTTCATCGGCTGCTCCGCGCCCTGCGGCACGGCGATCATCGGCACCCCGTGGAAGAGGCCCTCGGAGCTGCTGCCCATGCCCGCGTGGGTGACGAACGCGTCGGCCTGCTCCAGGACCGCCAATTGCGGCGCCCAGGAGCAGACTTCGATGTTCCCCGGCAGGCCGGGGCCGAGCTCCGCGGGATCCACGTGCTTGCCGATCTGCAGCACCACGTGCCAGCCGGGGAGGTTCCCGAAGGCGGCCACGCACTGGCGGTAGAACTCCGGCTGCGCGGTGTACGAGGAGCCGAGCGAGACGAAGAGGATCTTGTCCGCGCCCGCCGGGCGGGTCCAGCTCTGCTGCCGGGCGCGGTCGCCGAGGCAGGGCCCGACGAAGTCGATCCGGTCGGGGTCGACGGTGTCGGCGTGCGGCTGCATGGCCCGCGGGACGGTGGCGATGCCCCGCGGCGGTACGCCGGAGAACTCCCCGACGTCCAGCGTGGTGGCCCCGCACCCGGCGAGCCACTTCTTGAACCGCGCCTCCAGGGCGTCGGCGCCCGGCAGTTGGGCGAGGGCCGCGCCCACGTCCTCCTGATAGCCGCCCCAGGCCACGAAGGTGGGCGACAGCTGGACGAGCGGCCTGCCCTGCGCCTCGGCGAGCGCACGGGCGACGTAGGCGCCGATGTCGTACAGGTACAGGTCGGCGGGGTCGTCGTCGAACGCCGCGTGGAGCTGCGGAAGCACCGCCATCGCGTCGTCGAGGAAGAGCGAACTGGCCGCGATCGGGTCCTCGGGCCAGATGTTGTCGCGGAACGGGAGCGTCGAGTCGCAGGCGACGAGTTCGGCGCCGGTGGGCTCGATCAGGGCGGCGGTCGCCGGGTCGTTGGCGTAACTGACCCGGTGGCCGCGCGCCACCAGCTCACGGATGACCTCGAGACCGGGCAGCACATGGCTGACCATCGGGACGCCGATCATGGCGATGTGGGCACGGTGACGGGCAAGTCGACGGGATGACATGGGAGTTCCTTCGCGTATGGAGAGCTACGGATGCGGACACGACGGCCCGCCGCCACGGCCCCGGGGCGCGCGAGGGCACGCGGGGCGGGCGGGGGCCGATGAGCCGTGTCAGCCGTAGATCTGCGCGATGGTGTCCATGGGCGGGACCGTAACCCGGCATCCGGCCGTCAGTCGAACGAATAAGCCTCGACCTCGGCGAGGTACCGCGCCCGCAGCGCCTCGTCCGCGGCGTCCCGGTCGAGGAACGCGGCCTCGAAGGAGTTCCGCGCGAGCGTGCGCAGCCGCTCCTGGTCGAGCCCGAGGGCCTCGCGCACGGCGTGGAAGTTGTCCTCCGCGTAGCCGCCGAAGTAGGCCGGGTCGTCGGAGTTGACCGTGCACATGAGGCCCGCGTCCAGCATCTGCGGCAGCGGGTGGTCCTCCAGAACGTCGATGGTGCGCAGCCGGACGTTCGAGAGGGGGCAGAGCGTGAGCGGGACGCGGTCGCGGACCAGGCGCTCCACGAGGTCCGGGTCCTCCATGCAGCGCAGGCCGTGGTCGATGCGCTCGACCCGCAGCACGTCGAGGGCCTCCGTGATGTACGCGGGCGGTCCCTCCTCGCCGGCGTGCGCGACGAGGCGCAGGCCGCGGGCGGCGGCGGCCGCGTACACCTCCTTGAACTTGGCGGGCGGGTGGCCGACCTCGGCCGAGTCCAGGCCGATGCCGATGATCCGGTGGAGGTGGGGTTCGGCGGCCGTCAGGGTCTCCAGGGCGGAGTCGGCGGACTGGTCGCGCAGGAAGCACATGATGAGCCGCGTGGAGACGCCGTGCCGCTCCTCGCTGCGGTCCAGGGCTCGGGAGAGCCCCTCGATGACGGTGGCGATCGGGACGCCGCGCGCCGTGTGCGCCTGCGGGTCGAAGAAGATCTCCGCGTGGCGCACGCCCTGGGCGGCGGCGCGGGCGAGGTAGGCGTCGGCGAGTTCCTCGAAGTCGGCCTCGGTGCGCAGCACGGCCATCAGCCGGTAGTAGAGGTTGAGGAAGCTCTGCAGATCGTCGAAGAGGTAGGCCTTGCGGAGCTCTTCGGTGTCGGCGTAGGGGAGTTCGACGCCGTTGCGTGCGGCGAGGGCGAAGGCCAGCTCGGGTTCGAGGGTGCCTTCGATGTGCAGGTGGAGTTCGGCCTTGGGGATCGGCATGGTGCGGTCTCGCTCAGTTCGGGGAGGGGTGGTTCAGGTCCGCTTGGGCAGCGGGACGCGCAACAGGTCGCGGGCGACGGTGAGTTCACCGTCGAAGCCGGCGGCGCGGGCCTGCTGTTCGTAGGCGGTCGGGTCGGGGTAACGCTGGCTGAAATGCGTCAGGACGAGGTGGCGCACGCCCGCGTCGATCGCCACCCGGGCGGCCTGACCGGCCGTCAAGTGCCCGTGGTCGGTGGCGAGTCGTTCGTCCTCGTCGAGGAAGGTCGACTCGATGACGAGCATGTCGCAGCCCTCGGCGAGCGCGTGCACGCCGTCGCAGAGCCGGGTGTCCATCACGAAGGCGAACCGCTGCCCGCGCCGCACCTCGCTGACCTCGTCGAGGGTGACGCCGCCGAGGCGGCCCTCCTTCTGGAGCCGTCCGACGTCGGGGCCCTTGATGCCGTGCGCGGCGAGCCGCTCGGGCAGCATCCGGCGCCCGTCGGGCTCGGTGACGCGGTAGCCGAAGGACTCGACCGGGTGCGAGAGCCTCATCGCGTCGAGGGTGTACGAGGCGGTGGTGGCCAGCGGCCCGTCCTCGGCCACCGGCACCTCACCGAGCCGCACGGTCTCGCGGTAGGCCGTCGCGTACCGCAGCCGGTCGAAGAAGTGCTGCCCCGACGCCGGGTAGTGGGCGGTGACGGGGTGCGGGACGCGGTCGAGGTTGATGCGCTGGATCACTCCGGCCAGGCCCAGACTGTGGTCGCCGTGGAAGTGCGTGACGCAGATCCGGTGCAGGTCGTGGGCGGCGACCCCGGCGCGCAGCATCTGCCGCTGGGTGCCCTCGCCGGGGTCGAACATGATGCCCTGGCCGTCCCAGAGCAGCACGTAGCCGTTGTGGTTGCGGTGCCGGGTGGGGACCTGGCTGGCGGTGCCGAGCACCACCAGTTCGCGTACGGACAAGGAGTGCGGCCCCGCTATCCGGGGGGCCACTGGAGGCCGCGGCCGCCCAGGACGTGCGCGTGCGCGTGGAAGACGGTCTGGCCGGCGCCGGTGCCGGTGTTGAAGACGATGCGGTAGCTCTCCGCCTTCTCCTCGGCGGCGACGACGCCCGCCTCGCGGAGCACGTCCGCGGCGATCTGCGGTTCGGCGGCGGCCAGCGACGCGGCGTCCGGGTGGTGCACCTTGGGGATCACCAGGACGTGGGTCGGCGCCTGCGGGTTGATGTCGCGGAAGGCGAGGGTCGTCTCGGTCTCCCGGACGACGGTCGCCGGCACCTCACCCGCGACGATCTTGCAGAACAGGCAGTCGCTTTGCGCTTCGCCCGCCATGGGCCGCCTCCTAGCTGGACATGAGCACGATGGGAAAGATCAGTACCTTCGGCATGCTATCGGCCCGGGCAGGGGCGCCCTGGTCCGGGCACGGACACCCCCGGCCCGGCGCGTGGTCCGGGCACGGGCGCCCCTGGCCCGGGTAAGTACGGGCGCACGGCGCGAGGTCACTCCGCCTCCGGCAGGGCCGGCGCCGTCTTCGCCGGGTTCTCCGCCAGCGCGGCGAGGGCCAGCCGGATCGCCTCGTCCAGCTGCGGGTCACGGCCCGCCGCGTGGTCGTCGGGGGTGGTGACGACCTCGACGTCGGGGTCGACGCCGTGGTTCTCGACGCCCCACCCCTGTCCCTCCAGCCAGAACGCGTACTTCGGCTGCGTCACCAGGGTCCCGTCGACCAGGTGGTAGCGGCTGTCGATGCCGACGACCCCGCCCCAGGTGCGGGTGCCCACGACGGGGCCGATGCCGAGCGCCTTGATCGCGGCGTTGACGATGTCGCCGTCGGAGCCGGAGAACTCGTTGGCGACGGCGACGACCGGGCCGCGCGGCGCGTCCATCGGGTAGCTGGAGGGGCGCGCGCCGCGGGGCGAGTCCCAGCCGACGACACGGCGCGCCAGCTTCTCCACGACGAGCTGGGAGGTGTGGCCGCCGCGGTTCTCCCGTACGTCCACGACCAGGCCCTCGCGGGCGACCTCGACGCGCAGGTCGCGGTGGATCTGCGCCCAGCCGGGCGCCTGCATGTCGGGCACGTGGAGGTAGCCGAGCCGGCCCTCGGAGCGTTCGTGGACGTAGGCCCGCCGGTCGGCCACCCAGGCGTGGTAGCGCAGCGGCTCCTCGTCGTCGACGGGGATCACCACGGCGTGCCGCGGATCGCCGCCCCCGGAGGGCGAGATGGTCAGCTCGACGGGCTTGCCCGCGGTGCCGACGAGCAGCGGTCCCGGGCCCACGACGGTGTCGACGGGACGGCCGTCGACCTCGATGACCGCGTCGCCGGGGCGGACCGCGACGCCGGGCGCGGCGAGCGGGGAGCGCGCCGCCGGGTCGGAGGTCTCCGAGGGCAGGATCCGGTCGATGCGCCACAGACCGTCCTCGCCGCGCGTCAGGTCCGCGCCGAGCAGCCCCTGGCGGTGCGCGCCGCCGTGGCCGCCCGGCACGACGTACGCGTGGGAGGTGCCGAGCTCGCCGTGCACCTCCCACAGCAGGTCGACGAGGTCGTCGTGGGTGGCGACGCGGGCCAGGACGGGGCGGTAGCGCTCCAGGACGCCGTCCCAGTCGACGCCGCCCATGTCGGGCCGCCAGAAGTTGTCCCGCATGAGGCGGCCCGTCTCCTCGTACATCTGGCGCCACTCGGCGGCCGGATCGACCAGGTGCCGGACCCGGGAGAGGTCGACGGTGATGTTCGAGTCGCTGTCGTCGTCGCCGGAGGCGCGCCGGTCGCTCGGCACGACCTTCAGCTTGCCGTCGGTCCGCAGCAGCACCCGCTTGCCGTCGCCGGTGACCGCGAAGTGGTCGGCGTCCGCGGCGAGTTCCTCGATGCGGTGCCGGCCGAGGTCGTACCGTTCGAGCGCGGTCTTCGGGTCCGGGTCGTGCGGGGTGGCGCGGGAGGCGCCGAGGACACCGCGCACCGGGTGGCGCAGCCAGAGCAGGCCGTCCTTGGCGGCGCGCAGGGTGCTGTAGCGGGCGGCCTCGACGGGGAAGGGCACGATGCGGTCGGCGAGCCCGTCGAGGTCGATGCGGGTGACGGGCGCGCCCTCGCTGTCGGGGGTCTCGGCGCCCGCGCCGTCCTGCGCCTCGAAGGGCCTGCCGTGCCGCTGCGGTCCGAAGGGCGAGGGGGTGGCCGCGGCCAGGGTCATCAGGTGCGGCCGTGAGCCGCCGACGAAGGCGAGGTCGAAGACGTGCTCGTCGTAGACCGGGTCGAAGGCGCGGGCGGAGAGGAACGCCAGGTGTTTGCCGTCGAGGGTGAACGCCGGGGCGTAGTCGCGGAAGCGCAGCGGGGTGGCCTCGGAGACCGACAGGTCGGCGGTGTTGGCGAGCTTGAGCTGGCGCAGCGGCTCCGGCCCCGGGTGCGACCAGGCGAGCCACGCGGAGTCGGGCGAGAAGACGAGCCCGGAGGCGTCGCCGTGCTCGCTGCGGTCGACCTCGCGGACCTCGCCGGTCTCCCGCTCGACGAGCAGCACCCGGCCGTCGTGCGAGGCGACGGCGGCGCGGGAGCCGTCGGGCGCCATGGCCAGCGAGAGGACCCGGCCGAGCTGTCCCGCGGCGAGCCTGCGGGGCGTGGCGCCGGGCGCGGGCCCGGTGGCCGGCGCGAACTCCAGGGCCTCGTCGCCCTCGGCGTCCGTCACCCACACGACGTGTTCCTCGCCCTGCACCCGGAAGGTGCGGGGCAGCCGGGCGCGCACGCCGGGCTCGGCGGCGAGCGCGCGGGCGGGTCCCTCGCGGTGGGTCACCCAGTGCACGGAGCCGCGCAGGGAGACGGCGCTGCCGCGTCCGGTGTGGTCGGGCACGGCGGCGCCGAACGTGCGGGCGGCGGAGATCCGGTGCGGCTGCAGGTCGGTGCGCTGTCCGCCGAGCCGGATGTCCAGCGGCCGCGGTTCGGCGTCCACCAGGTCGTCCAGGAGCCAGAGTCGGCCGGCGGACGCGTACACGACGCGGGTGCCGTCGGTGGCCGCGTGGCGCGCGTAGAACCCGTCGACGCCGCTGTGCCTGCGCAGGTCCGAGCCGTCGGGCAGCGAGGAGTAGACCGCGCCGACGCCCTCGTGGTCACTGAGGAAGGCGATGCGCTCGCCGACCCAGAGCGGGTACTCCATGTTCCCGTCGAGCTCTTCGTGGACGCGTACGAAGGGGGCGTCACCGTCGTCCCCTTCGTCACCGGGCCGCCGGATCCACAGTTTGCCCGCGGTGCCGCCCCGGTACCGCTTCCACCAGGCGGCCTCGCGCCCCATCGGCGCGGAGAGCAGCAGGACCTGCCCGTCGGGGCCGTGTGCGACGTCGCCGACGATGCCGTACGGCAGGGTGGCCGCGGGTCCGCCGTCGAGCGGGACGGCCCGCGCCCAGGTGCGGCGCAGCGAGGCCTGGCCCGCCGAACTGACCGCGAGGACCCGCCCGTCGGGGGTCCAGCCGCGCACGGCGGTCTTCCCGCTCCCCCAGTACGTCAGCCGCTCGGAACGGCCGCCATCCAGGGGCGCGACGTGCACCTCGGGGGCTCCGTCGCGGGTGGAGGTCCAGGCGACGGTCGTGCCGTCCGGGGATATCCGGGGGTGGTCCACGGGCATGTTGTCGGCGCTGACCCGCCAGGCGCGGCCGCCGTCGAGGGGGGCGACCCAGACGTCGTCCTCGGCCGTGAAGGCGGCCAACTCGCCGTGGATGTGCGGGAATCGGAGATACGCGGTGGTGTGCGCTGCCTCTGTCACACCGTCCAGCCTAGGCAGCGTCGGCCTGCCCCGACAGCGGTTTCGATCACTTGCCCGACACCGCGCCCGGTGCGGCCCACCCCCGCCACCGGCTCATTTGCCGGGCAGGCAGGTGCAGGTGGGCCGGGGCGGCGGGTCCGCGGTGACGGTCACGGTGACGGTGGTGGTGGGGGCGGGCCGGGGCTGCTCGTGGGAGGGCGGCGGGCGGTGGGTGAGGGTCGGCCGGGGCGGGGTCGGCCGGGACGGCTTGGTCCCGCCGCCCCCGCCGTTGTCACCGTCGCCCTCGGCGCAGTTGCCCAGCACGTCGACGCGGAACCACTGCTTGCCGTCGATCCAGGCCGTGAGGTCGCCGCGGACGCAGTCGCCGTCGACGAGCGAGCGCACCGTGCCCTTGAGGGTGATCTTCTTGCCGTCGTCGGTCTCGCCCTGGCAGTCGACGCGGATCGCGGTGCCGCGGGCGGACTTCCGGTTCCCCGGCGTCACCTTGCCGTCGAACCGGCCGGTGCAGCTGAGCCAGGCCACCCCGGTGTGCTGCCGCTCCAGCGCTCTGGTGGCCACCTGGTCGGTGGTGAACGCGACCGCCGAGGTGTTCATCCCGCCGTCGACCGGATCGCACGCGGTCATGCCGAGCGCGGCGGCGGTCGCGAGAGCGGCCGCGATCCCCAGCCGCCGCGCGCGGACCGGCCGTGACGGTGAGCGGTACGCCGATCGGTGTCGTATGCGCCTCAATGCCCCCATGTGCGGCAGGGTGCCACCGCGGGCGGCGGGGCGGTAGACCGGTTTGCGTCCGATGCGCCCGAGGCTTCCCGGGGCCCGGAGGCCTTCGGCGGGCCCGCTTCCTCAGGAACGCAGCAGCTGCCACTCCTGGAGCTCCACCACGTTCCCCTCGGGGTCCTTGAGATGGGCCACCCGCATGCGCTCGGTCATGGGGGCAGGGCCGTGCGCGAGGACGCCCCCGCGCTCGACGATCCGCGCGCAGTACGCGTCCAGGTCGTCGACCCGCAGCACCACCAGCGAGCGGTGCCCGGACGCCTGCTCGGCCAGTTCGCCGAGGAGTCCGGCCATCATCGAGCGGTCCTGCAGCGCGATGCCCGCGGAACCCACGGCCGGGCTGAACTTCTCGTACGGGCCCTCCTCGGCGCCCGACTGGGGCTTGAGGCCGAGGACGTGGGCGTAGAAGCGGTAACAGGCGGGGAAGTCCGTGACGAGCAGCCGGACTTGGGCGAGTTCCAACGTGGCCTCCAAGGTGGCCGTCAGCCTTCAAGGGGTGGGGTCAGGACCAGCGGCCCGTCCGCCCGAGCAGCAGCGCGGTCGCCGCCGTCCCTGCCGTCGACGTGCGCAGCACACTGCGTCCCAGACGGTACGGCTTCGCGCCCGCGTCCGCGAACGCCGCCAACTCGTCCGGCGAGACGCCCCCTTCGGGGCCGACGACCAGCACGATGTGTCCGGCGGCGGGGAGTTGGGCGGTGGCCAGCGGTTCGCTGCCCTCCTCGTGCAGGACGGCCGCGAAGTCGGCGTCCGCGAGGAGGGCGGCGACCTGCTTGGTCGAGGCGGCGTCGGCCACCTCGGGGAAGCGGACACGGCGCGACTGCTTGCCCGCCTCGCGCGCGGTGGCCCGCCACTTGGCGAGGGCCTTGAGCCCGCGGTCGCCCTTCCACTGCGTGATGCAGCGCGCGGCGGTCCACGGGACGACGGCGTCGACGCCGGTCTCCGTCATGGTCTCCACGGCCAGTTCACCCCGGTCGCCCTTGGGCAGGGCCTGCACGACGGTGATGCGCGGCGACTCCTCGGGCTCCTCCGACACGGCGTCCATGGACAGTACGAGCCGGTCCTTGCCCTCCGTGCCGATGACCTCGCACCGGGCCCACCGCCCGGCCCCGTCGGTCAGAACGACGTACTCACCGGCGCGCAGCCGCTTCACGGAGACGGCGTGCCGGCCCTCGGGCCCGTCCAGTACGTACCGTCCGTCGCCGCCCGGGGTGACGTCCTCGACGACGAAGACGGGCGCGGTCATGCCGCACCGCCCGGCGTGCCCTGAGTGCCCGGAGTGCCCGGGGTTCCAGGGATGCCGGAAGCGTCGCCCGCCGACGCGGCCCTGGCCTCGGCGAGTTCGGCGGCGAGCACCTCCACGAGCTGTCCGGCGGGCAGCTCCCTGGCGAGCCGGTGGCCCTGCCCGGCCCAGAGCGCCATGGCCTGGGCGTCCCCGGCCTTCGCCGCGGCCTTGCGCAGACCGCTGGTGAGGTGGTGGACCTGCGGGTAGGCGGCGGGGGCGTACGGGCCGTGCTCGCGCATGAAGCGGTTGACGAGGCCGCGGGCGGGCCGGCCGGAGAAGGCGCGGGTCAGCTCCGTGCGGACGAACAAGGGGTTGGTCAGGGCCTGCTTGTGCAGCGGGTTGGCGCCCGACTCGGGGGTGACCAGGAAGGCGGTGCCGAGCTGCGCGGCGTCCGCGCCGGCCGCGAGCACCGCGGCGATCTGCGCGCCGCGCATCAGGCCGCCCGCCGCGACGATGGGGATCTGCACGGTCTCGCGGACCTGGGTGATGAGGGAGAGCAGCCCGATCCCGGCGCCGTCCGTCTCGGGGTTGTCCCGGTGCGTCCCCTGGTGGCCGCCCGCCTCGATGCCCTGCACGCAGACGGCGTCGGCGCCGGCCCACTGGGCGGTCTGGGCCTCCTCGGCCGTGGTGACGGTGACGACGGTCTGGGTGCCGACCCGGGCGAAGGCGTCGAGGACGTCGCGGGTGGGGCAGCCGAAGGTGAAGGAGACCAGCGGCACGGGGTCGTCGAGCAGGATCGCGAGCTTGGCGTCGTAGCCGTCGTCGCGTCCGCTGTCGGGGTCGCCGAGCTCCGTCTCGTACCAGGTCGCCTCGCCGGCGAGCTGGCTGCGGTAGACCTCGACGGCGGCGGCGTCCGCGGTGTCGGGCTGCGGCATGAACAGGTTGACGCCGAAGGGCCGCGAGGTCAGCCCCCGCACCTGTTTGATCTCCTGGTACATCCCGTCGGCGGTCTTGTACCCGGCGGCGAGGAACCCGAGCCCACCGGCCTCGGCGACGGCGGCGGCCAGCTGCGGCCCACTGGCGCCGCCCGCCATGGGCGCCTGCACGATCGGGTGGCGGCAGAGATCGGTCGGTGCGGAGCTCATGCACGCATCGTGCCACGCGCTCTCGGTCGCACCGAATCGCGTACCCCACGCCGGGCGTGCGCCGCCTCGTCTGCCCCCTGGCCCGCGTCCGGCGGGTGTGGGCCGTACCGGGTTGCTCGCGCAGTTCCCCGCGCCCCCTGGCGGGGCGCGCAGCGGCCCGTTCAGGGGCGCGGGGAACTGCGCGCCAAGCCCCCACCACCCGCAGAGAACCGACAAAGCCCCCAGCAACGGAACGAACCGTCGCCGGGGGCCGAAGTCACCGCTCCAGGCGCTACCGCCCGTTGAACGCATCCTTGAGGCGAGAGAAAAGCCCCTGCTGCCCCGGCTGGAACTGCCCCGTGGGCCGTTCCTCCCCCCGCAGCTGCGCCAGCTCCCGCAGCACCCGCTCCTGCTCGGGATCGAGCTTGGTCGGCGTGAGGACCTCGACGTGCACGATGAGGTCACCGCGACCGCCGCCGCGCAGGTGCGTGATGCCGCGGCCGTGCAGCGGGACCGACTGGCCGGACTGCGTGCCCGGCCGGATGTCGATCTCCTCCATGCCGTCCAGCGTCTTCAGCGGCACCTTCGTGCCGAGCGCCGCCGCCGTCATCGGGATGGTCACCGTGCAGTGCAGATCGTCGCCGCGCCGCTGGAAGACCTCGTGCGGCAGCTCGTGGATCTCCACGTACAGGTCGCCCGCGGGGCCGCCGCCGGGGCCGACCTCGCCCTCGCCCGCGAGCTGGATCCGGGTGCCGTTGTCGACACCGGCCGGGATCTTCACGGTGAGCGTCCGCCGCGACCGGATGCGGCCGTCGCCGGCGCACTCGGGGCACGGGGTGGGCACGACCGTGCCGAAGCCCTGGCACTGCGGGCAGGGCCGCGAGGTCATGACCTGGCCGAGGAAGGACCGCGTGACCTGCGACACCTCACCGCGACCGCGGCACATGTCACACGTCTGGGCGGACGTCCCCGGCGCGGCACCCTCACCGCTGCAGGTCGTACAGACCACGGCCGTGTCGACCTGGATGTCCTTGGTGGTGCCGAAGGCCGCCTCGTCGAGGTCGATCTCCAGGCGGATCATGGCGTCCTGGCCGCGGCGCGTGCGCGAGCGGGGCCCGCGCTGCGACGCCGTACCGAAGAACGCGTCCATGATGTCGGAGAAGTTGCCGAAGCCACCGGCGCCGAAGCCGCCCGCGCCTCCGCCGCCGCCCGCCTGGGACAGCGGATCCCCGCCGAGGTCGTAGACCTGCTTCTTCTGCGGGTCCGACAACACCTCGTACGCGGCGTTGATCTCCTTGAAGCGCTCCTGAGTCTTCGGGTCCGGATTCACGTCCGGGTGAAGCTCACGCGCCAGCCTGCGGAAGGCCTTCTTGATTTCGTCCTGGGAAGCGTCGCGGCGCACGCCGAGTACGGCGTAGTAGTCCGTGGCCACTTACGACTCCGCCAGGATCTGTCCGACGTAACGTGCCACTGCGCGTACTGCTCCCATCGTTCCCGGATAGTCCATGCGGGTCGGTCCGACCACGCCGAGTTTGGCGACTGCCTCGCTCCCCGAACCGTAGCCGACCGAGACCACGGACGTGGAGCTGAGTCCCTCATGGGCGTTCTCGTGACCGATCCGTACGGCCATACCCGAATCCTGTACCTCACCAAGCAACTTGAGGAGCACGACCTGCTCCTCCAGTGCCTCCAGCACGGGCCGGATGGTGAGGGGAAAGTCATGTCCGAAGCGGGTGAGATTGGCGGTGCCGCCGATCATCAACCGCTCCTCTGTCTCCTCCACGAGCGTCTCGAGGAGGGTGGCGAGGACCGTCGACACGGTGCCGCGGTCCTCGGTCTCGAAGGCCTCGGGCAGATCCTGCACGAGCTGCGGCACGTCCGTGAAGCGGCGGCCCGCCACCCGGCTGTTGAGCCGCGCCCGCAGATCCGCGAGCGCGCTTTCGCCGAACGGCGCCGGGCAGTCGATCATCCGCTGCTCGACCCGGCCGGTGTCCGTGATCAGTACGAGCATCAGCCGCGCGGGAGCCAGCGAGAGCAACTCCACGTGCCGCACCGTGGACCGCGTGAGCGAGGGGTACTGCACGACGGCGACCTGCCGCGTCAACTGCGCGAGCAGCCGCACCGTGCGCCCCACCACGTCGTCGAGGTCGACGGCGCCGTCGAGGAAGTTCTGGATGGCCCGGCGCTCGGGCGCGGTCATCGGCTTCACACCGGCGAGCTTGTCGACGAACAGGCGGTAGCCCTTGTCCGTCGGGATGCGCCCGGCACTGGTGTGCGGCTGGGCGATGAACCCCTCCTCCTCCAGCGCCGCCATGTCGTTGCGGACGGTGGCCGGGGAGACCCCCAGACGGTGCCGCTCGGTGAGCGCCTTGGAGCCGACGGGCTCCTCCGTCCCGACATAGTCATGGACGATGGCGCGCAGCACTTCGAGCCTGCGTTCATTGAGCATCGCGCACACCTCCAGCTGTCTGCGTCGTCCACGGTCCGCGACGGGCTCCGGTGTCCCCCGGGCCCCCGCCTGGCACTCCCCGCGGGTGAGTGCCAGTCTTCCAAAGGGTCAGTGTACGGGCGTGGGGTACGGCCCCGGCAAGGGCGGCCCCCGGTGTCCTGCCGGAGAGGGCCGGTGCGGATAGCGTCACCGTATGGACGTGAGGCCGGCATGGGAAGCGGCGGGCTGGGAACGGCTGGCGCCGCGGGTGGGGCGGCGCCGCCTGCCCGTCTGGGACTGCACGGCGGGGCTGGTCGTCGGCGACGACGCGGCGCTCATGATCGAGGCGGGGTCGAGCCTGGCCGAGGGCGCGGCCCTGCGCACCGGTGCCCGCCGCGTCCTCGGCGGCACCCGCCGGGTGACCCATCTCGCACTCACCCACCCGCACTTCGACCACGTGCTCGGCGCGGCGGCCTTCGCGGGGGTGCGGGTGTACGGGGCGGTGGGCGTCGAGACGGTCCTCACCGAGCGGCGCGACGAGCTGCGCGCGGACGCGGTGCGGCACGGGCTCGACGCGGAGGCGGCGGCCGAGGCGGCCGACCTCCTGGTCCGCCCGCACCACCTGGTGTGCGGGGAGTGGACGCTCGACCTGGGCGGCGTCCAGGTGCTGCTCGCGAACGTCGGCCCCGGGCACACCGCCCACGACCTGGCGGTCCTGGTGCCGGGCACCGACGGCGGGCGGGAGGTGGTCTTCTGCGGGGACCTCGTCGAGGAGTCGGGCGAACCGCAGGCGGGTCCGGACGCGGCGCCGCGGCACTGGCCGGCGGCGCTGGACCGGCTCCTCGACCTCGGCGGGGAGGACGCGGTGTACGTGCCGGGGCATGGTGCCGCGGTGAATGCGGCCTTTGTCCGTGCGCAGCGCGACACGCTGGCGGGGCGCTTCGGCGTGTCGTGACCCGGACGGCCGCGACTCTTCCTATCGTCGGCAGAATGCGCCAGTACTCCGCCGATCTCACGCCCCCCTGGAAGAAGCCGAAGCCCGTACCGGAGGTGGCGGCGGACGCCGGCCTCGTGGTCGAGGAGCTGACCACGGGTTTCTGCGGGGCGGTGATCCGGTGCGAGAAGACGGCGCAGGGGCCGACGGTGACGCTGGAGGACCGCTTCGGCAAGCACCGCGTCTTTCCCATGGAGCCGCGGGGGTTCCTCCTGGAGGGCCGCCCGGTGACGCTGGTCCGCCCCGCGGCGGGTTCACCTTCCTCGCCCTCGCCCCGTCCCTCCCGTACGGCCTCCGGGTCGGTGGCCGTGCCCGGGGCGCGGGCCCGGGTCGCGCGGGCGGGGCGCATCTACGTGGAGGGGCGGCACGACGCGGAGCTGGTGGAACGGGTCTGGGGCGACGACCTGCGCATCGAGGGCGTGGTCGTGGAGTACCTGGAGGGCATCGACGACCTGCCCGCGATCGTCGCGGAGTTCGCACCGGGGCCGGACGCGCGCCTCGGCGTCCTCGTGGACCACCTGGTCCCCGGATCCAAGGAGTCCCGCATCGCGGCGGAGGTCACGAGCGCGCACGCGCTGGTGGTGGGGCACCCCTACATCGACGTCTGGGAGGCGGTGAAGCCGGCGTCGGTCGGCATCGCGGAGTGGCCCAGGGTCCCGCGGGGCCAGGACTGGAAGACCGGCGTGTGCCGGGCGCTCGGCTGGCCGGAGAACACGGGGGCGGCGTGGCAGCGGATCCTGGGCTCGGTGCGCAGCTACAAGGACCTGGAGCCGGCGCTTCTGGGCCGCGTGGAGGAACTGATCGACTTCGTGACGTTGGCGTAGGGGGTTGGGCGGGTTCTGGCGGGGGCGCCTTGGGCGGGCGCCTGCGCCTTCGCTTCGTCGTTGGGTGCGGGGCCGCGGGGGTATGTGCGTACTCGCCACCCACTATTCGCCACGCCTCACGAACAACATTGCTACAGCGCGCTCGGTGCTCCGTGCGCACATACCCCCACGCCCCCTCCCGAGCGCGAGCGGGCGCGCCCCGGGGGGGGGGACTCGCGTGCGGGTGCGGCCCGGTGGGGTGGCGCGCGAACCCACCCACCCCGACCCACTCCAACCGGACAGCGCGAGGTGACCCCACCCACCCGAGCCCCACTCCCGCCAGACATCGCAACGTGAAACCCACCCACCCGGTGCACCGACCCCAACCGGACGTCGCGACGAACCCCCACCCACCCGGGCCCACTCCAACCGAACCCCGCGACGTAAGAACCCACCCACCCAGCCCCCGCACCCAGCCCCCGCCCCAACCAAACCCCGCGCCGCGCAAACCCAACCAGTCCCACTCCAACCGGACAGCGCGAGGTGAGCCCCCCGCCCGCCCCTACTCCAACCCGGCGGTGCGGGGTGAACGGGTGGGTGGGTGGGAGGTATCCGCCGCGGAGCGGCGGGGCTGTTTGTGCCGTTGGAGGGGGCCGGGGGGAGCCCAACCCCCACCCGCCCCGGCGCCGGGCGCCTGACTTGGGGTGCGGGAGGCCCAGGGGCCAGGGTCAGTCCACCAGGTCCCGTACCACCGCGTCCGCCAGCAAACGGCCCCGCAGGGTGAGGACCGCGCGGCCCTCCGCGTACGGGGTGCGTTCCAGGAGGCCCTCCTCCAGCGCCCGGCGCGAGGCGGAGAGCCCCTCCTCCTTGAGGAGTGACAGGGGGCAGCCCTCCCGGAGCCGCAGCTCAAGGAGGATGCGCTCCACCCGCCGGTCCTCCGCGGAGAGGAGTTCCCGCCCGGCCCCGGGCGACCCACCCCCCGCCAGCGCCCCCGCGTACGCCCCGGGATGCTTGACGTTCCACCACCGCACGCCCCCCACATGGCTGTGGGCGCCAGGACCGGCCCCCCACCAGTCCGCGCCCCGCCAGTACAGCTCGTTGTGCAGGCAGCGGCCCGCCTCGGACGTGGCCCAGTTGGACACCTCGTACCAGGAGAAGCCCGCACCCCCGAGCACCTCGTCGGCGATCAGGTACCGGTCCGCGTGCACGTCGTCGTCGGTCATCGGCACCTCCCCGCGCCGGATTCGCCGCGCCAGCTGCGTGCCCTCCTCCACGATCAGCGCGTAGGCGCTCACGTGGTCCGGGCCCGCGCCGATCGCCGCGTCGAGCGAGGCGCGCCAGTCGTCGTCGGTCTCCCCCGGCGTGCCGTAGATCAGGTCGAGGTTCACGTGCTCGAAGCCCGCCGCCCGCGCCTCGGCCACGCACGCCTCGGGCCGCCCCGGCGTGTGCGTGCGGTCGAGGATCTTCAGGACGTGCTGCTTCGCGCTCTGCATGCCGAAGGAGATCCGGTTGAAGCCGCCCTCCCGCAGCTCCGCCAGGTACGCCGCGTCGACCGACTCGGGGTTCGCCTCCGTGGTGATCTCCGCGTCGTCCGCGAGCCCGAACTCGTCCCGTACGGCACCCAGCATCCGTACGAGATCGCCCGCGGCGAGCAGCGTCGGCGTACCGCCCCCGACGAAGACGGTGCGGACCGGCCGCGGGTCGTCGCCGAGGACCTTGCGGGCGAGCCGCACCTCGTCGGTCAGGGTGTCCGCGTAGTTGTCGCGGGAGGCGAGCACTCCGCCGGAGCCGCGCAGCTCGGTCGCGGTGTAGGTGTTGAAGTCGCAGTAGCCGCAGCGCGTGGCGCAGTACGGGACGTGCAGGTAGAAGCCGAGGGGGCGGGAGGCCGCGCCGGCCAGGGCGGACGCGGGGAGCGACCCGTCCTCGGGCATGGGCTCGCCATCGGGCAGTGCGGAAGGCATACCTTCGATTGTCCCGCACGGCGGGCGGCGGCGGACCCGCTCACCCCGCCCGCAGCACCAGCAGCGCCAGGTCGTCGTCCGGCGGCCGGTCGGAGAACTCGTGCACGAGCCGCCGGATCCGCTCCGCCACCAGCACCGCGTCGAGCCCCGCGCAGCCGGCCAGCGCCTGCGCCAGGCCGTTGTCGTCGTCGAACAGGAGCCCTCCCGAGCGTCGCTCGGTCACCCCGTCCGTGACGCACAGGAGCGTCTCGCCGACCCGCAGCTCGAAGGTCTCGCTCGTGTACGTCTCGTCGTCGAGCACCCCGAGCAGCATCTGCGGGGTGGCCGCCTCCCGCACCCCGCCGCCGGGTGACATGAGCAGCGGCAACGGATGCCCGGCGCACGCGATGGTGCAGCGCACGCCCCCTTCGTACGGAACGAGCTCCCCGTACAGGAGCGAGAGGAAGCGCGAGGTGGGCCCGTCGGGGGAGATGCCCTGGCCGCCCGCCACCGCGACGACCGCCGCCGCCGCGTCCGCCGCCTCCGTCGCGTCGTCGAGGAGCAGCTGGTTGAGCCGGTCCATGACCTCCGCGACCTGGTAGCCCTCGCGGGCGAGCAGCCGCAGCCAGGGGCGGGCGAGGCCGATGACGACGGCCGCCTCGGGTCCCTTGCCCTGCACGTCGCCGAGGGCGAAGCACCAGCGGCCCTCGCCCGCCTGGAACACGTCGTAGAAGTCGCCGCCGGGGCCACCCTTGTCGCGCGGTTCGTAGACCACGCCGCTCTCCACGCCGGGGATCTCCGCGACCTTGCTGGGCAGCAGCCCGCGCTGCAGCACCTGGCTGATGTTGGCCTGGCGCTGGTAGCGGCGCGCGGTGCTGATGGCGAGCGCCACGCGGCGGGCGAAGTCCTCGATGAGGCCGGTGACCTCGTCGGCGAACCGGACGAGCCCGGCCCGGCCGATCACGAGCGTGCCGAGCGCGCGGCCGCCCGCGACCAGGCGGTAGGCCAGCGCCGCGCCCGCGCTCCCGCCGGGCAGGACCTCGCCGGGCCAGGGCACGGGGAAGGCGCCGGAGCCCGCCGCCTCGGGCAGCCGGGGCGGCTCCTTCTCCAGGACGCGGCGCAGCTCCTCCATGCGGTGTTCGCTGCTGTGCCAGACACGGGCGAGCCGCGCGCCGGACGCCCCGGTCGCCGTATGGCCCGCGCCTTCCGACGCGTCCTCGAGCCACACCGCGCACCAGTCCGCGAGCCGCGGCACGAGCAGCTGTCCGGCGAGTGCGGCCACGAGGTTCTCGTCGAACTGGCCGGCCAGCAGGTCGGACGCCTCGGCGAGGAAGGTGAGCGCGCCGCGGTTGACCCACTCCGTGTCGTGCGGGGCGTGCTTGGGCAGCGGCGCGAGGATCTCGGCGGCGCGCAGTCCGCGCTGCAGGGCCTGCTCGCTCGCGTACGACTCGATCTCGTGGACGGCCTGGACGCCGTCGAGGGGCAGCCGGGCCCAGACGGTCTTGGTGCCCGCGCGGTAGGTGATGCCCCAGGACTCGGAGAGCGTGGCGACGAGTTGCAGACCGCGCCCGTACTCGGGGGTGCCGGGCGACTGCGGGCGCTGCTCGCTGCGCACGGCGCGGGAGGGGTGGTGGTCGGAGACCTCGATGACGAGGGTCTCCGTGCTCTCGCCCGGCACCGCGTCGTCGAGGCGGCACAGCAGTTCGACGGCCGTGCCCGCGTGCACGACGGCGTTCGTCACCAACTCGCTGACCAGCAGCACCGAGTCGTCGGCGAGGCAGTCGGTGAAGCCCCTGGCGGCGGGCAGCCCGAGCTCGGTCCAGTCGGCGAGCGCCGCTCGTACGAACTTGCGTGCGGCGGCCGGCGCGAGAGGGTTCCCGGGCAGCGACGTACGCACCACCACCGGCGGTCCGGCACGACCCGGCGCCGGGGCGGAGGAACGATATTCGGTCTCCCGTTGCATCGGAATGGACCCCACGGTTCGGCTCCTGAGCAGTTCGGGCGATTACGCCTCAGGCAACACCGACAGGGTGACAGACTGACCATGCCCATAAGCACCGAGTCACTGAAGTGGGCCGTTATGAGTGAGAACAGTGCTATGCCTGTGCTGGGGGAAGACCGCGTCACGGTCCCCGCGCAGAGCGTCGGGTCCGGTCAGGATTCGGCCATGTGTCAGCTGCGCCCGCTTCTCGCTGCCATGCGCGCCGCGCGGGACGGGGACTTCACCAAGGTCGACCCGGTCGGCGACGGCATCACCGCCGAGCTGTACGCGACGTTCAACGAGATGCTCGACCGTTCGCTGCACTTCGACGGCGAACTGGTGCGCGTGCGGCGGGAGATCATACGTCACGGCCGGCTGGACGAGCGGTTCGCCGCGAGCCCGGGGCAGGGCCGGTGGGCGGCGCGCGTGTCGGAGGTCAACACCCTGCTCGACGCGCTGGTCGCCCCGGCGGCGAACGCGACGCGCGTACTGAACGCGGTGGCGGGCGGCGACCTCACCCAGCGCGTCGACCTGCACGACGGCACCCGGGAGCTGCGGGGCGATCTGCGGCGCCTGGGCCGCGCCGTCAACACGATGGTCGACCAGCTGTCCCTCTTCACGGGGGAAGTCACCCGGGTCGCCCGCGAGGTCGGCACGGAGGGGCGGCTCGGCGGGCGGGCCAAGGTGCGCGGGCTCTCCGGCAGTTGGCGGGACGTCACCGAGGCCGTCAACACGATGGCGTCCCGGCTCACCGCCCAGGTGCGCGACATCGCCCTGGTCACCACGGCGGTGGCGCAGGGCGACCTGACCCGTACGGTCACCGTCGAGGCCACCGGCGAGCTCCTCGAACTGAAGCTGACCGTCAACACCATGGTGGAGCAGCTCTCCGCGTTCGCCGCCGAGGTGACCCGGGTGGCCCGCGAGGTGGGTACGGAGGGGCAGCTGGGCGGCCGGGCGCAGGCGCGCGGGGTGTCGGGCGTGTGGAAGGACCTCACCGACAACGTCAACTTCATGGCCTCGAACCTCACCTCGCAGGTCCGCAACATCGCCCAGGTCACCACCGCCGTGGCCAACGGCGACCTGAGCCAGAAGATCACCGTCGACGCCCGGGGCGAGATCCTGGAGCTGAAGTCGACGGTGAACACGATGGTCGACCAGTTGTCCGCCTTCGCCGACGAGGTCACCCGCGTCGCCCGCGAGGTCGGCACCGAGGGCAACCTCGGAGGGCGCGCGCAGGTGCGGGGCGTGTCCGGGGTCTGGAAGGACCTCACGGACAACGTCAACTTCATGGCGGACAACCTCACCTCGCAGGTGCGGAACATCGCGCTCGTCTCGACGGCCGTCGCCCAGGGCGACCTCGGCAAGAAGATCACGGTCGAGGCGAAGGGCGAGATCCTGGAGCTGAAGTCGACGATCAACACGATGGTCGACCAGCTGTCCGCCTTCGCCGACGAGGTCACCCGCGTCGCCCGCGAGGTCGGCACCGAGGGCAACCTCGGCGGCCAGGCCCAGGTCCGCGGGGTGTCGGGCGTGTGGAAGGACCTCACCGACAACGTCAACTTCATGGCGTCGAACCTCACTTCCCAGGTCCGCAACATCGCCCAGGTCACCACGGCCGTCGCCAACGGCGACCTGTCCAAGATGATCACGGTCACCGCGCGCGGCGAGATCCTGGAGCTGAAGGACACCGTCAACACGATGGTGGAGCAGTTGCGCGCCTTCGCCGACGAGGTGACCCGGGTGGCCCGCGAGGTCGGCACGGACGGCCGGCTCGGCGGCCGCGCGCAGGTCCTCGGCGTGTCGGGCGTGTGGAAGGACCTCACCGACAACGTCAACTACATGGCGGACAACCTCACCGGCCAGGTCCGCAACATCGCGCAGGTCGCGACCGCGGTGGCGCAGGGCGACCTGTCCAAGAAGATCGACGTGGACGCGCGCGGCGAGATCCTGGAGCTGAAGACCACCATCAACACCATGGTGGACACGCTCTCCTCGTTCTCCTCCGAGGTCACCCGGGTGGCCCGCGAGGTCGGCTCGGAGGGCCAGCTGGGCGGCCAGGCCCGGGTCGAGGGCGTGTACGGCACCTGGAAGCGCCTGACGACGAACGTGAACGAGCTCGCGCTGAACCTCACCACCCAGGTCCGCGCCATCGCCGAGGTGGCCTCCGCGGTGGCGCAGGGCGACATGACCCGCGCCATCACCGTCGAGACGCGCGGCGAGGTCACCGACCTCAAGGACAACATCAACCTCATGGTCTCCAACCTCCGCGAGACCACCCGCGCCAAGGACTGGCTGGAGTCCAACCTCGCCCGCCTGGCCGGTCTGATGCAGGGCCACCGCGACCTGATGGAGGTAGCCGACCTGATCCTGCGCGAGCTGACCCCGCTGGTGAACGCGCAGTACGGCGCCTTCTTCCTCGCCGACCCGGACACCGCGGAGACCCCGGCGCCCACCCAGGTCACCGCCAAGGGCCTCGCGTTCATCGCGGGGTACGGCGCGGCGCAGGGCTCGGTCGTGGACACCGGCGGGATGCCCGCGCAGGGGCTGGTGCGCCAGGCGGCGCTGGAGAAGAAGCGGATCCTCGTCGAGGAGGTGCCGCCCGACTACATCAAGATCCATTCGGGTCTCGGCGACGCGGCGCCGGCCACGGTCGTCATCATCCCGATCCTCTTCGAGGACAAGCTGCTCGGCGTCATCGAGCTGGCGACGTTCTCCCGCTTCTCCGACGTCCACCTGGCCTTCTTCGACCAGTTCGTGAACACCATCGGCGTCGCGATCAACACCATCATCGCCAACTCCCGTACGGAGTCGCTGCTCGGCGAGTCGCAGCGGCTCGCCATCCAGCTCCAGGAGCGCTCGGACGAACTGCAGCGCCAGCAGGCGGAGTTGCGCCGCTCCAACGCCGAGCTGGAGGAGAAGGCCGCCCTGCTCGCCACCAGCTCCCAGTACAAGTCGGAGTTCCTGGCGAACATGTCGCACGAGCTGCGCACCCCGCTCAACTCCCTGCTCATCCTGGCCCGGCTGCTCTCCGACAACCCCGACAACCACCTCTCCGACCAGGAGGTGCAGTTCGCGACGACGATCCACCGCTCGGGCTCGGACCTGCTGCAGCTCATCAACGACATCCTGGACCTGTCGAAGATCGAGGCGGGCCGGATGGACGTACGGCCCAAGAAGCTCCCGCTCATCAAGGTCCTCGACTACGTCCACGCGACGTTCCGCCCGCTCACCCTCGACCGCGGCCTCGCCTTCGACGTGTCGGTGGGCGAGGACGTGCCGCGCGAGATGTTCTCCGACGAGCAGCGCCTGCAGCAGATCCTGCGCAACCTCCTGTCCAACGCGGTGAAGTTCACCTCGGCCGGCAGCGTCGAGCTGCGGGTCAGCCGGGTCAAGGAGAGCGCGGGCGACCGGATGCTGCACGACAACGACGACCTGCTCTGCTTCGCGGTCCGCGACACCGGGATCGGCATCCCCGCCGAGCAACTCCCGGTGATCTTCGAGGCGTTCCAGCAGGCCGACGGCACCACCAACCGCAAGTACGGCGGCACCGGCCTCGGCCTCTCCATCAGCCGGGAGATCGCGGGCCTGCTCGGCGGGCGCATCACCGCGGAGAGCCGCCCCGGCCACGGTTCGACCTTCTCGCTGTACGTGCCGGTGGTGCACCCGGGCCACGGCGCGGCCGCCATCGCGTACGCGGCCTCGCACACCCAGCTCCTGCCCGAGCCGGTGGAAGAGGCCGTCCAGCGCCCGCACAGCACGCTCGAACCGGACGACAGCTGGCCCACCCCCACCAAGCTGGAGGAGTGGAGGCAAGGACGCCCGGGCCGCGTACTCCCGGGCCGCAGAGTCCTCATCGTCGACGACGACATCCGCAACGTCTTCGCGCTCACGCATGTGCTCAGCCGCGTCGGCATGCCCGTCCTGTACGCGGAGAACGGCCGCGAGGGCATCGAGACGCTGGAGCGCAACCCGGACGTCGACCTCGTCCTGATGGACATCATGATGCCGGAGATGGACGGCTACGAGACGATGGCCGCGATCCGCCGCAGCCCCCGCTGGCAGGGCCTGCCCATCGTCGCCCTCACCGCCAAGGCGATGCCCGGCGACCGCGAGAAGGCCATCGCGCAGGGCGCCACCGACTACGTACCGAAACCCGTGGACGTGGACCAGCTCCTCGGTGTCGTCTGCGCCCTCCTGGACCCCGAGGGCACGGCCGGCGACACCGGGGAGGCCACCTCCCCCGACCCAGAATCCACCGCCGCGGAACAGCCGGGCACGCCGAAGGGGCAGGCTGTTCCGCCGGCACCCGAGTGAGGCACCGTCACCATGAGCGCTGAGGCCACGACCGACAACCGCGCAAGCATCCTCCTCGTCGACGACATGGAGGACAATTTGATGGCACTCGAAGCTGTCCTCGGATCCCTGAACGAGCCCTTGGTCCGCGCCCGTTCCGGCGAGGAGGCCATGAAGGCGATCCTGCGGCAACGCTTCGCCGTGATCCTGCTCGACGTCCGCATGCCCGGCATGGACGGCTTCGAGACCGCCTCCAACATCAAGCGGCTCGACCAGACGAAGGACGTGCCCATCATCTTCCTGACGGGCACCGACAACGACGCGGGCTACGCCTTCCGCGGTTACGCGACGGGCGCCGCCGACTACCTCACCAAGCCCTTCGACCCGTGGGTGCTGCGCGCCAAGGTCACCGTCTTCCTCGAACTGCACCGCAAGAACCGGCAGTTGGAGCGGATCCTGGCCAGGGAGCAGCGCCAGTTCGACGAGCTGGCCGCCCGCCTGACGGCCATCGAGACCCATATGGCGGCCAGCAGCCTCAAGGACGTCCTCGAACTGCGCCACCACGTCACGCACATGGAGGAGCTGGTGCAGGAGATGCGCCGCGGGCGGGACGTCTAGAGAGCACGACGGCCCGCTCGCGGCGGCGCGGGATCACACCGCGGGATCACACCGCGGGCTCAGGCCTCGCGCGACCCGGCGTACATCTCGTCGATCAGGTGCCGGTACTCCCGCTCGACGACCGGGCGCTTGAGCTTCAGGCTGGGCGTGAGCTCGCCGTGCTCGACGTCGAGGTCGCGCGGAAGCAGCCGGAACTTCTTGATGGTCTGCCAGCGCTGCAGGCCTTCGTTGAGCTCCTTCACATAGCCCTCGACGAGGGCGACCGTGGCCGGGGCCGCGCACACCTCGGCGTACGACTTGCCCTCCAGGCCGTTCTCCTTGGCCCAGTCGAGGATGGCGGGCTCGTCGAGGGAGATCAGCGCGGTGCAGAAGTTCCGGTCGGCGCCGTGCACCAGGATGTTGGAGACGTACGGACACACGCCCTTGAACTGGCCCTCGACCTCGGCGG
The DNA here is from genome assembly GCF_055591085.1 of Streptomyces sp. NPDC041713. Classification (NCBI taxonomy): domain Bacteria; kingdom Bacillati; phylum Actinomycetota; class Actinomycetes; order Kitasatosporales; family Streptomycetaceae; genus Streptomyces; species Streptomyces sp. NPDC041713. The sequence continues at coordinate 146,169 of NZ_JBVIZY010000001.1, read as the reverse complement.
GCGCGATGTACTTGCCGCCGGACGTCTTGATCAGGTCCTTCTTGCGGTCGGTGATCCGCAGATAGCCGTCGACGGACAGCTCGCCGATGTCCCCGGTGTGGAACCAGCCGTCGGACTCCAGGACCTCGGCCGTCTTGTCCGGCAGACCGTGGTAGCCCTCCATGATGCCGGGGCCGCGCAGCAGGATCTCGCCGTCCTCGGCGATCCGCACTTCAGTGCCGGGCAGCGGCTTGCCGACCGTGCCGGTGCGGTAGGCCTCGCCCGGGTTCACGAAGGAGGCCGCGGAGGACTCCGTCAGGCCGTACCCCTCCAGGATGTGGATGCCGGCGCCCGCGAAGAAGTAGCCGATCTCGGGCGCGAGCGCGGCGGAGCCGGAGACGGCGGCGCGCAGCCGCCCGCCGAAGGCCTCGCGCAGCTTGGAGTAGACGAGCGCGTCGGCCGTCTTGTGCTTGGCGCGCAGCCCGAAGGGCACGGACGCGGTGCCGGTCCTGCGGAAGTTGTCCTGGCTGACCTTCGCGTACTCCCGGGAGACCTCGGCGGCCCACTGGAAGATCTTGTACTTGGCCGCGCCGCCGGCCCGCGCCTTGGCGGCCACGCCGTTGTAGACCTTCTCGAAGATGCGGGGCACGGCGGCCATGTACGTCGGCTGCACGACCGGCAGATTCTCGATGATCTTGTCGACCCGGCCGTCGACGGCGGTGACGTGTCCGAGCTCGATCTGCCCGGAGGTCAGCACCTTGCCGAAGACGTGGGCGAGCGGCAGCCACAGGTACTGCACGTCGTCGGGGCCGAGCAGGCCGGTCGAGGCGATGGCCTTGGCCATGTACGACCAGTTGTCGTGCGGCAGACGCACGCCCTTTGGCTTGCCGGTGGTGCCGGAGGTGTAGATGAGCGTGGCGAGCTGGTCGGCGGTGATCGCCGCGATGCGCTCCTTGACCAGGCCCGGGTTCTTCTCCAGGTGCGCCGCGCCGCGCGCCTCCAGGTCGGCGAGGGTCAGCACCCAGCCCTCGGGGTCGCCGTCGACGGGCTCCGCACCCGCCGCGTCGAGCACGACGACGTGCCGCAGGTCGGGCAGCTCGGCGCGCTTCTCGCGGGCCTTGGCGAGCTGCGCGGCGTCCTCGGCGACCAGCACCCGGCTGCCGGAGTCGGCCAGGATGAACGCCGACTCCCCGGCGTTGGTCTGCGGGTAGATCGTCGTGGTGGCGGCGCCGGCGCACATGATGCCGAGGTCGGCGAGGATCCACTCGACGCGGGTGGAGGAGGCCAGGGCGACCCGGTCCTCGGCCCGCAGGCCGAGCTCGATCAGGCCCGCCGCGATGGCGTGCACGCGGTCGGCGGCCTGCGCCCAGCTGAGCGCCTTCCACTCGTCGGGCCCCTCGCCGGAGGACGCGGGGACCGGATAGCGGTAGGCCTCGGCGTCCGGCGTGGCCGCCACGCGCTCCAGGAAGAGGTGCGCCACGGAGGGCGGTCGGTTCTCGATCAAGGTCTGTGTGTCGCTCACGACATCCTCCGGGCCCACGACAGTGCGGCGAACTGGCTGGCGGCTGCTTCTTACATCCCTCAGGGCTACTTGTTTAACTTGCGAGTAACCTACGAGTGGTGATCAGAGTAGAGCCCGGACGCCCGACGCGTAAGGGGCTACTGGATGTCACTTCCCACAGACACACATACGGAACGAGCAGGCCCGCCGGAACGTGCCGCGGGCCCGGTGCGCATGTGCACCGGGCCCGCGTGGCAGCGGCTCGACCGCGCCCCGACGACTACTTCTTGGCCTTGCCGCCGCCGTTGTCGTCGCTGGAGAGCACCGCGATGAAGGCTTCCTGCGGCACCTCGACGGAGCCGACCATCTTCATCCGCTTCTTGCCCTCCTTCTGCTTCTCGAGCAGCTTGCGCTTACGGGAGATGTCACCGCCGTAGCACTTGGCGAGGACGTCCTTGCGGATGGCGCGGATGGTCTCGCGGGCGATGACCCGGGAGCCGATCGCGGCCTGGACGGGCACCTCGAAGGCCTGCCGCGGGATGAGCTCGCGCAGCTTGGCGACGAGCCGCACGCCGTACGCGTACGCCTGGTCCTTGTGCGTCACCGCGGAGAACGCGTCGACCTTGTCGCCGTGCAGCAGGATGTCGACCTTGACGAGCTGCGCGGACTGCTCACCGGTGGGCTCGTAGTCCAGCGAGGCGTAACCGCGCGTCTTGGACTTCAGCTGGTCGAAGAAGTCGAAGACGATCTCGGCGAGCGGCAGCGTGTAGCGGATCTCGACGCGGTCCTCGGAGAGGTAGTCCATGCCGAGCAGGACGCCGCGCCGGTTCTGGCACAGCTCCATGATCGAGCCGATGAACTCGCTGGGCGCGAGGATCGTGGCGCGCACGACCGGCTCGTACACCTCGTCGATCTTGCCCTCGGGGAATTCACTCGGGTTGGTGACCGTGTGCTCGGTGCCGTCCTCCATGATCACGCGGTAGACCACGTTGGGGGCGGTGGCGATCAGGTCGAGCCCGAACTCGCGCTCAAGACGCTCACGGATCACGTCGAGGTGAAGCAGCCCCAGGAAGCCCACGCGGAAACCGAAGCCGAGGGCGGCCGAGGTCTCCGGCTCGTAGACCAGGGCGGCGTCGTTGAGCTGCAGCTTGTCCAGGGCCTCGCGCAGGTCCGGGTACTCCGAGCCGTCCAGCGGGTACAGGCCCGAGAACACCATCGGCTTCGGGTCCTTGTAGCCGCCGAGCGCCTCGGTCGCGCCCTTGTTCAGGGAGGTGATCGTGTCACCGACCTTGGACTGCCGGACGTCCTTCACGCCGGTGATGATGTAGCCCACCTCACCGACGCCGATGCCGTCGGCCGGGGTCATCTCCGGCGAGGAGACACCGATCTCCAGGAGCTCGTGCGTGGCGCCGGTGGACATCATCCGGATCCGCTCGCGCTTGTTGAGCTGGCCGTCGACGACACGTACGTACGTCACGACGCCGCGGTAGGAGTCGTAGACCGAGTCGAAGATCATCGCGCGGGCGGGGGCGTCCGCGACGCCGACCGGCGGCGGGATCTCGGCGACGACCTTGTCGAGCAGCGCCTCGACGCCCATGCCGGTCTTGGCGGAGACCTTCAGCACGTCCTCCGGCTCACAGCCGATGAGGTTGGCGAGCTCCTCGGAGAACTTCTCCGGCTGGGCGGCCGGCAGGTCGATCTTGTTCAGTACGGGGACGATCTTGAGGTCGTTCTCCATCGCCAGGTAGAGGTTGGCGAGAGTCTGCGCCTCGATGCCCTGGGCCGCGTCGACCAGGAGGACCGTGCCCTCACAGGCCGCGAGCGAACGTGAGACTTCATACGTGAAGTCCACGTGGCCCGGGGTGTCGATCATGTTGAGGATGTGGGTACTGCCCTGATCCGGCCCCTCGGTCGGGGCCCAGGGCAGACGCACCGCCTGGGACTTGATCGTGATGCCGCGCTCGCGCTCGATGTCCATGCGGTCGAGGTACTGGGCACGCATCTGCCGCTGCTCCACCACACCGGTGAGCTGCAGCATGCGGTCGGCGAGCGTGGACTTGCCGTGGTCGATGTGCGCGATGATGCAGAAATTGCGAATCAGCGCCGGGTCCGTACGGCTCGGCTCGGGCACATTCTTAGGGGTCGCGGGCACGCAGGGTCCTGTCTCTTGAGGCGCCTGTCGCCTCGGGTCGGATCTATACGTAGCCTCCATCGTCCCATGGGCGGGGCACTGCGCTCGGTTTGGGCCGGTGGGAGGGGTGCGGCCGGCGTCCGGCTGGGGGTGCTGGCGGGGTGCGGCCGGGCTCCGGCGCTCGGTTTGGGCCGGTCGGAGGGCGACTGGTACCGTGGGCAGCTGTGTCTCGTAGCCCTCTCAAGCGTCGAGGCGCGTGTCATAACACTCATCTGCAGTACCTCTGCAGTACCTGAACCTGAAAAGGCTCTTTCGTGGCGAACATCAAGTCCCAGATCAAGCGGATCAAGACCAACGAGAAGGCGCGTCAGCGCAACAAGGCGGTCAAGTCTTCCCTGAAGACCGCGATCCGCAAGGCCCGCGAGGCCGTTGCCGCCGGTGACGCCCAGAAGGCTGCCGAGCTCACGCGTGAGGCCACGCGCCAGCTCGACAAGGCCGTCTCCAAGGGTGTCATCCACAAGAACCAGGCCGCCAACAAGAAGTCGGCGCTTGCGACGAAGGCCGCGTCCCTCAAGGGCTGAAGCCTCTGCCCCGGTTCGCCGGGGTGCTGATCAACGCTGATCAATCCTTCCGCGAGGGTAATTCGAGCCCTCTACCTCGAATCGCGGACAGACCACGCAGTACGCCACGCTGCGACGATGCCCCCGGCCCACTCCGGGGGCATTGCTGTGTCTGGGGGTGGGGTGGGGGTGGGCTGCGGTGGGGGTGTGGCATTCGATGGGGGCGCGCTGGGGCCGGGGGCGCGGCCCGAGGGCTGCTGGGGCCGGGGGCTGCTGGGGCCGGGAGCTGCTGGGGCCGGGGCCCGTGCCGGCCGTGGTCGGCGGGGCGCTGTTTGTGTTCCGGGGTGTGCCGCTCGGTGCGGGGCGCGCCCGGTGCCGGTCGGGGGGCGCGTGTTTGTGTTCCGGGGTGTGCCGCTCGTGCGGGGCCGCTCGGCGCCGGTCAGGGGCGCGGGGAACTGCGCGACAAGCCACGAGGCAGCCGCAGACGAAAATCCCACCCACCCCCGGAGGGCCCCGCCCCGGAGGGGGCCCGTACCTCAGGGCCCCGCACCAAAGGGCTTAGCCCCGCCGGGCCCGCGCGGCCCGCGCAATGGCGACGACGGCCTTCTCGAGGGCGTACTCGGGATCGTCCCCGCCCCCCTTGACCCCCGCGTCAGCCGCCGCCACCGCGGTGAGCGCGGCCGCCACCCCGTCCGGGGTCCACCCCCGCATCTGCTGACGCACACGGTCGATCTTCCAGGGCGGCATACCCAGCTCACGGGCGAGATCGGCGGGGCGCCCACCACGCGCGGAGGAGAGCTTGCCGATCGCCCGGACCCCCTGCGCGAGGGCGCTGGTGATCATGACGGGGGCGACCCCGGTCGACAGGGACCACCGCAGGGCCTCCAGCGCCTCGGCGGCCCGGCCCTCGACGGCCCGGTCGGCCACGGTGAAGCTGGAGGCCTCCGCCCGGCCCGTGTAGTACCGCCCCACGACCTCTTCGTCGATCGTGCCCTCGACGTCCGCCACGAGCTGCGACACCGCCGAGGCAAGCTCGCGCAGATCGCTGCCGATGGAGTCGACCAGGGCCTGGCAGGCCTCCGGCGTCGCCGAACGCCCGAGCACCCGGAATTCGCCGCGCACGAACGAGAGCCGGTCCGCCGGCTTGGTCATCTTCGGGCAGGCGACCTCGCGGGCCCCGGCCTTGCGCGCCGCGTCGAGCAGAGCCTTGCCCTTGGCGCCGCCCGCGTGCAACAGGACGAGCGTGATCTCCTCGACCGGCGCCCCCAGGTACGCCTTGACGTCCTTCACCGAGTCCGCCGACAGATCCTGCGCGCCCCGCAGCACGACGACCTTGCGCTCGGCGAAGAGCGACGGGCTGGTCAGCTCGGCGAGGGTGCCGGGCTGCAGCTGGTCGGAGGTGAGGTCGCGCACGTCCGTGTCCGCGTCGGCGGCGCGGGCGGCCGCGACCACCTGCTGCACGGCGCGGTCGAGGAGCAGGTCCTCCTGCCCCACGGCGAGCGTGAGGGGAGCGAGCGGATCGTCGTTTGCTGTCTTCCTGGCCATCGCGGTCCAGCATCCCACGCGCCACTGACAGCCCCTCCCGGGCGGGCCCCGGGCGGGGCGTCCTCGCCTCCGGGCCGTATCGCAGAATGGAGCCGTGACCGACGTACGACATGTCCTGGTACTGCCCGACCGCGACGCCGCGGAAGTGGTGGCCGAAGAGCTCCCCGACCGTTTCGGCGTGGCCGACGAACCCCAGCTAGTCCGCGACGCCCTGGCCGGCGAGGACGACGCCGAGGACGCCCAGTGGCTGGTCGTGGTCGAGGACCCCGACTCCCGGCTCGACCCCACGGCCCTCGACGCCCTGGCCGCCGAACACGAGGGCTGGCTGGAAACCCCGTAGCGAGGCCTCCGCCGAGGAGCGCGGCGCCTCCGTCCAAGAGCGCGACGCCTCCGCCTTGGAGCGCGGCGCCTCCGTCCAGGGGCGGGGTGTCGCGCAGGCCGAGACGCTCAGGTCTTCGGGATGATCTGGATGTCCAGGTCGATCGTGATGCTGTGTCCGACGGCCGCGATGCCGCGCGCGAGCATCGTCTGCCAGGTGATCGTGAAGTCGTCGCGGTGCAGTTCCGTGGTGGCCCGGCAGGCGACGCGCGTCTCCCCCTCCAGCCCCTTGCCGACCCCGAGGTACTCCGCGTCGAGCGTGACCGTCCGCGTCACCCCGTGCAACGTCAGCCCGCCCGATATCGCCCAGCGGCTGCCGCCCTTGTGCACGAAGCGGTCGCTGTAGAACTCCATCGTCGGGAAGCGCCCCACGTCCAGGAAGTCGCCGGACCGCAGATGGTCGTCGCGCATCTGGACCGCGGTGTCGATGGACGCCGCGTCGATGACGACGTGCATCGCGGAGTCCTCCATCCGCTCCCCCACCCGTATCGCACCCGCGAAGGTGTTGAACCGGCCGCGGATACGCGCGAGCCCGATGTGGCGCGCGGTGAAGCCGACCGCCGAGTGCAGCGGGTCGATCTCCCACTCCCCGGGCTCGGGCAGCGTCGGCGGAGTGGCGACCTGGAGCATGACGTCACCGATGGAGGCGTGCGCGTTCTCCCCCACGGTGGCGCTCGCCCGGTACGGGGTGAACCCGTCCGCCGACACCGCGAGCCGGTAGTCCCCCGCAGGAACGGCCGTCACGAACGACCCGAACGGATCCGTGCTCCCGCTGACCACCTTGCGCCCCATGGCGTCACTGACCGCGAACTCCGCGTTCCGCACCGGCTCGTTGACCGGGTCGAGCACCCGGCAACTGAGCACCCCCGCCTTCGACGGCACCGTCAGCGCCGACAAGGGCCCCGTCCGTCCGGCCCGATTCATACGGTTTCCCAGCCAACGGCCGAACACCCTGCGACACATCCCCGCGTTACTTGACAACACCTGCGCACTGCAACGAAAGGGCATTCGATCACCGTTGCGGCTTTAGGCGCAACACGGACCCAGATCAAGGGAATGCGGACGATGCGCTGGAACTGTCGCGTCTACCCCGAATTGACCGTCTGCGATACACGTCTTCCCAGGTCAGAGCGGGGTTCCCGGCGGTAGCCGGCCGGCGCGGGCGTCGGCCGCGGTGCCACGGAGAGCGATGCTGCGGAGGAGCGCTTCCGCGGAGGAGCGGTGCCGCGGAGGAGCGTCAGGGCGGCCGCGTGGCCACCTCCAGCCGCGCCCTTGTCCGCGCCCCCGTCCGCGTCCCCGCCCGTTTCCCCGAACGCGCCCCCGACCCCATCACCGCGATCGCCCCATCCCTGTCCGTGCGCAACACCTCCGCTCCCGCAGCCCGCAGCGCCGCGACCGTCACCGGCGACGGATGCCCGTACGAGTTGTCGGCACCGCAAGAAATCAGCGCCAGCTGCGGCGCCACCCTGCGCAGAAGCTCCGGATCTTGGTGGGCCGAACCGTGATGCGCCACCTTGAGCACGTCGACAGAGCCGAGCCACGCGGCAGCCGGCGAGCGCAACAGAGCCCGTTGGGCGGGCGGTTCGAGGTCGCCGAGGAGCAACAGGCTCAGCCCACCCGTCCGCACGAGCACAGTGACACTCGCGTCGTTCGGCCCCTCAGGCCTCGGCACCGGCGCCGCAGCCGGGCCTATGGGCAGGTCAGCGGTGGGGCCAGTGGATGGATCCGTGGATGGGTCCATGGATGGATCCGTGGATGGGTCCGTGGCCGGATCAGAGGACGGACCCGGCGGCCAGAGGACCTGCCAGTCCAGGGGGCCCGCTCGGCGCCGCTCCCCCACCGCCGCCCGGACCACCGGCACACGCGCCGCCGCCGCCTGATCGCGTACGAACTCCACCTGCTCCGGCGGCTCCTGGAACCCCGTCGTCTCGATCTCCCCCACCTCTCGCCCTCGCAACACCCCCGGCAGCCCCGCGACATGATCGGCGTGAAAGTGCGTGAGCAGCACCAGCGGCACCCGTGTGACCCCGAGTGAACGCAGGCACCGGTCGGCCGCGACCGGGTCGGGTCCCGCGTCGACGACCACCCCGGCCCCGTCCCCTGCCGCCAACACCAGGGCGTCTCCCTGCCCGACGTCGCACATCGCCATCCGCCACCCTGGCGGCGGCCAGCCCGCGATCACCCGGGTGACCGGCGGCGGCTGGACGACCACCAGGAAGAGCAGCACGGCGCAGGCCACGATCAGCCACGGATGCCGCACGATCCTGCGCCCCGCCAGGACGAGCGCCACCGTCGCGAGCGCCAACAGGAACCCGCCACGCCAGCCGTCCGGCCAGTCGACCCCGCTCCCCGGCAACGCCGCCCCCGTACGGGCGATCCCCGCGATCCACTCGACCGGCCAACTCGCGCACCACGCAAGCGCCTCGGCGACGGGCATCGCGACCGGCGCCGCAGCCAGGGCCGCGAAGCCCAACACCGTGGCCGGCGCCACGGCGAACTCGGCGAGGAGATTGCACGGCACCGCCACCAGACTCACCCGCGCCGCCAGGACGGCGACCACCGGCGCACACACCGCCTGCGCCGCGGCCGCGGCGGCCAGCGCGTCGGCCAACCGTGACGGCACACCCCGCGCGCGCAGCGCGTCACCCCAACGCGGCGCGAGGGTGAGCAACGCCCCGGTGGCGAGAACGGACAACAGGAAGCCGTAACTCCGCGCCAGCCACGGGTCGTACAGGACCAGCAGCAGGACCGCCGTGGCCAGCGCGGGAATCAGGGACCTGCGCCGCCCGGTCGCGATGGCGAGAAGCACGATCAGTCCGCAGGCCGCGGCCCGCAGCACGCTCGGATCGGGTCTGCAGACGATGACGAAGCCGAGCGTGAGCACCCCGCCGAGCAATGCGGTCGTGCGGAGCGGGATCCCCAATTTGGGGGCCAACCCGCGCCGTTCCACCCGCTGGGCGGTGCCCTGCGGCCCGATGAGCAGGACCAGGACGATCGTGAGGTTCGCCCCGCTGACGGCGAGCAAATGTGTGAGGTCGGTCGCCCGGAAGGCCTGGTCCAGCTCGGCCGGCACGCGCGACGTGTCCCCGATGACGAGGCCGGGGAGCAGCGCGCGCGCATCGGCCGGCAGCCCGTCCGTGGCCTCGCGCAACCCGCCCCGCAACGCCCCGGCCACCCGTTGCGCCCCGGACGGCCCCCCGATCACGCGCGGCGTCCGCGCCCCCTCCCCCGACACCCGGAGGACGGCGGCCACCTTGTCCCCTTCCGGCAGGGGCGGGGCCAGCCTCGCCTCCACCCGCAGCCTGGTGGACGGCAGCAGCCTGAGCCAGGTGTCACCGGCCCCGGCCCGCTTCCGCTCCGCCTCCGTGCGTACGACGACGAGGACCGGTGCGCGCGTCGCGGTCGTCGTGCCGTCCGTCCCCGTGACGCGGACGACCTCGGCGTTCAGGACGACGGAAGGCGGCATCGTGTGCGCGCTCGCGACGCGGGGTCGGGTGCGCCGGGGATCGGACGTCACCTTCAACTCGGCTTCCACCCGCGCGTACTCACGTGCCAGCCCGGGGATCGGACCCCGGCGCAGGTCCGCGCCGTGCAGCGCCGCCGAAGCCGCGGCCCCGGCGATGCAGAGGAGCACGGCTGCCGCCGAAAGTCTTCCCCATCGCCGCCGGCCCCCGGCCGCGGTCCACGTCACCAAGAGAGCGCCGGACACCAGGAGGCATCCCACCACAGCGCCGATCACCCACCGGGGTGGGGCGTCCAGCAGCAGAGCGGCCGCTCCCCATGCCGCGAGCGCGGGTGGCACCAGCCGGAGGTCGACCGGGCCCTCCTGCCGCGGGTGCGCGGCGCCGAGGCGGTGGCCGGAGGCGAGGTGAACTGCCGCGCGCGTCATGGCCGTACGAGATCCTGGAGATCCGCGAAGCGGCGGTCGCCGATGCCGTTGACCTCGCGGAGCTCCTCGATGGAGCGGAAACCGCCGTGCTCCGCGCGGTAGTCGAGAATGTGCTGCGCCAACACGGGTCCGACGCCGGGTAGTTCGTCGAGCTGCTCCGCCGTCGCCGTGTTCAGACCAATGGGGCCCGTGGTCACGCCTCCGACTCCTCCTGCCGCGCCGCTTCCCGCGCCGCCGGGCGCCCCGGCTCCCGTGCCGGCCCCGGCAGCCGGCGCCGGTACACCCACGGCCACCTGCTCGCCGTCCACGAGGAACCGCGCGCGGTTGAGGCCGTCCGTCTCCGCGCCGGGCTTGACGCCGCCCGCGGCCCGTAGGGCATCAGCCACCCGGGATCCGGCCGGCAACCTCTGCACACCTGGTCGGCGGACCTTTCCGCTGACGTCCACGACGATCTTGGCGCCGGGACCACCGGCGGCCGCCGCCGTCTGTCCTGCCTGACCCGCTTGCGGGGACGGCCCCGGCGCGGGAGCGGGCTCCGCGCCCCGCTCGGAGGCGGTGCGCGCCGCACGGACCACCTCGGGCGGCCGGACCGGCTGGGTCCTGCCCGCCCAGAAGTGCTGAGCCGCGAAGGTCGCGGCGATCACCAGGACGGCGACGAGCGCGATCACGCCACGTCGTTCGAGGCCGCACCGCGCCTGCAGCCACACCGGCAGGCGCTCCCGGACGGCGAGCCCGACCCCGGTCCGCCCCCGCCGCGAGCTCGCCCTCGCGTCTGGAGTGGGCTCCTCCTCGCCCGCCGGCGCTTCCGCCACCTCCGCTCCCCGCGCCCACCCGGGGGCGGGCGCCGACGCAGTCTCCCCCTCGCCCCGCACGCTCCGGGCAGGCACCGGCGCCGGCGCCGCATCAGTGTCCGTCCCGTCCAGCCACCGCGTACGCGGTGGCGCCGGTGGTGGCGGCTCGGGCCGCGGCGGCGCTGCTGTCTTCACCTGCGACGACTCGGGCCTCAGCAGCACCTGCGACTTCATCTGCGACGGCTCCCGCCCCGGCCCGGAGGCCAGCCGCCCTTGCCCCTGCGCCTGGGCCTGCGCCTGCCCCTGCCCCTGCCCCTCGACGAAGAGCCTCTCCGCCCGCAGCTTCACCGCATCCGCGCCCATCGCCCCCGCCGGGGGCCGACCGCGCCGCATCCGCTCGCGGGCGTAACGTCGGCTCGTGCGGCCGTCGGACGTAGGGCCGCGCCCCGGCCCGCTCGTCGCTGCAACTGTCCTGTTGAGTGATCGAAGTGTCATGCCGACGACGTTAGACACTGCGGGGAAAACTTGTTGATCTTGGTCAATTCCCGTGGATTACCCAGCAGTTGTGGATAACTCCGTCACCCGCGCGTGTGAACCGCGCCCCGGGAGGCGAACCTCACCGCGGCGACACCACGGCCCCCAGCAACCCCGGCCCCGTGTGCGCCCCGATCACCGCGCCGACCTCGCTCACATGCAGCTCCGCCAGCCCCGGCACCCGTTCCCTGAGCCGCTCGGCGAGCGTCGACGCCCGTTCCGGCGCCGCCAGGTGGTGCACCGCGATGTCGACCTGGCCGGCCCCGGCCCGTTCGACCACGATCTCCTCGAGGCGGGCGATCGCCTTCGACGCCGTCCGTACCTTCTCCAGCATGTCGATGCGGCCGCCGTCCAGCTTCAGCAGCGGCTTCACGGCGAGCGCGGAGCCCAGCAGCGCCTGCGCGGCGCCGATACGGCCGCCCCTGCGCAGATATTCGAGGGTGTCGACGTAGAAGTACGCGGACGTGCCGGACGCCCGCTTCTCCGCCGCCGTCACCGCTTCCTCCACCGAGTCGCCCGCCTCCACGGCCTGCGCCGCCTCCAGGGCACAGAAGCCGAGGGCCATCGCGACCATGCCGGTGTCCACCACCCGTACCGGCACCGGCGCCTCCTTCGCGGCGAGGACCGCGGCGTCGTACGTGCCGGAGAACTCGGCGGAGAGGTGCAGCGAGATGATGGCCGTGGCGCCCGCCTCCGCCGCCTCGCGGTACGTCTGCGCGAAAACCTCGGGACTGGGCCGGGACGTGGTCACCGACTTCCGCCTCTGCAGCGCTTGGGCGAGGGAGCGGGCCGAGATCTCGGACCCCTCTTCCAGCGCCTGGTCCCCCAGGACCACGGTCAGCGGCACCGCGGTGATGCCGTGCCGCTCCATCGTCCCTTGCGGCAGGTAGGCCGTTGAATCCGTGACGATCGCGACATGGCGGGACATGAGCTGGAGATTACCTGTCTGTGCCGCCGGGCGGCAGCCCGGCCCCTGATCACCCGGTTCCAGAGAAAACCGCCCGCAGGGACGGACGGGTGGGCGGATCAGGTCGTGCTTTCGGGCTTGGTCTTCTTCTCCCACGGATAGGTGGGCCTTGAGGCGGGCGGGTTGATCGCGGGGGGCGGTGTGGACGAGTCGGCGGGTCGGGACGGCCCGGCGGTCGACGCGGACGGTCCCGCGGACTGAGTGGTAGGCGGCTCCGTCGTCCAGTGCCGCAGCGCGCCCGCCTCCATGTCGATCTGCGTGCTCAGGTCGTCCAGGTCGTCGCCCGCGAACCGGCGGGCCCGGTCACGCGCCGACCAGCGCAGCGAGTCGGCCGCCTTGGTGATCTGCGTCGTGCGCTCCCGCAGATCGGGGAGGCGTGCGGTCAGCGCGGCCTTGTCCGGGTCGCGCTCCAGGCGTCGGAGCTCGTCGTCCAGCTCGTGGCCGTGGGCGCTGAGCCGCTCGAAGAGACTGAGCGTCTCCTTCAGGGAGGCGTCGTCGACGGCGCCCGCGTGCAGGACGTCCTGCGTGGCGCGCATGGACGAGCGCAACGAGAGCCGCAGCTGGGCCAGTTCGGCGGCCGTGCCGAACTGGCCGAAGCTCTTCGCCCGCAGCGTGGTGTCCTCCACCGTCCGGCGGGCCTCCAGGATGGTGCGGTCCACTCCTCGCTTGGCGGCGCGGACCACCTTCACCGTCGCGTACACCCCGAGCACCAAGAACAGCACGACCAGCAGCGCCACGATTGCGCCCATGGCTCCCATGACGCTCCTCTCCGCATCCCGTCCGGACCATTCGGCTCCTTCCACGGTAAACGGAGAAGGCAGGCCGGGGGTTCCAGCAGAACCCCCAACCTGCCCGTAGGGGAAGACCCCTATGCGCCGGACCGACGGCTACGCCGGAACGATGTTCACCAGCTTCGGCGCCCGCACGATCACCTTGCGGATCCCGGCGCCGTCCAGCGCGGCGACGACCTTCTCGTCGGCCAGCGCGATCTTCTCCAGCTCGGCGTCGGAGATCGACGGGGAGACCTCCAGGCGCGCCTTGACCTTGCCCTTGATCTGCACGACGCAGGTCACGGACTCGTCCACGACGTACGCCGGGTCGGCGACCGGGAAGTCCCGGTGGACCACCGAGTCGGTGTGGCCCAGCTTGCGCCACAGCTCCTCGGCGATGTGCGGGGCCAGCGGCGCGATCAGCAGCACCAGGCGCTCCGCGACGGACCTCGGCACCGCGCCGCCCACCTTCGTCAGGTGGTTGTTCAGCTCGGTGATCTTGGCGATGGCGGTGTTGAACCGCATGCCGTCCAGGTCCTGGCGGACGCCGTCGATCGCCTTGTGCAGGGCGCGCAGGGTGCTCTCGTCGATGTCGCCCTCGACCACGTCGGCGACGGTGACCTCACCGGTCGCCTCGTCGACGATCAGGCGCCACAGCCGCTGCAGCAGGCGGTACTGGCCGACGACCGCGCGGGTGTCCCACGGGCGCGACACGTCCAGGGGGCCCATCGCCATCTCGTACAGGCGCAGGGTGTCCGCGCCGTACTCGTCGCAGATCTCGTCCGGCGTGACGGCGTTCTTCAGGGACTTGCCCATCTTGCCCAGCTCGCGCTTGACCGGCTCGCCCTCGAAGAAGAACTTCCCGTCGCGCTCCTCGACCTCGGTCGCCGGCACCGGGAAGCCGCGGGCGTCCCGGTAGACGTACGCCTGGATCATGCCCTGGTTGTACAGCTTGTGGAACGGCTCGGCCGACGAGATGTGGCCCAGGTCGAACAGGACCTTCGACCAGAAGCGCGCGTACAGCAGGTGCAGCACCGCGTGCTCGGCGCCGCCCACGTACAGGTCGACGCCGCCGGTCGGCTGCCCCTCGCGCGGGCCCATCCAGTACTGCTCGACGTCGGCGTCGACCAGCTGCTCGTCGTTGCGCGGGTCCAGGTAGCGCAGTTCGTACCAGCACGAACCCGCCCAGTTGGGCATGGTGTTGGTCTCGCGGCGGTACTGCTTGGGGCCGTCCCCCAGGTCCAGGGTGACGTTGACCCAGTCCTCGTTGCGCGACAGCGGGGTCTCCGGGGAGGTGTCCGCGTCGTCCGGCTCGAAGGTGCGCGGGGAGTAGTCGTCGACCTCCGGCAGCTCCAGGGGCAGCATCGACTCGGGCAGCGCGTGCGCGACGCCGTCCTCGTCGTAGACGATCGGGAAGGGCTCGCCCCAGTAGCGCTGGCGGCTGAACAGCCAGTCGCGCAGGCGGAAGTTGACGGTGCCCTCGCCGATGCCGCGGGTGGCCAGCCAGCCGGTGATGCGGGCCTTGGCTCCGTCGACGTCCATGCCGTCCAGGGAGATCTCGGGGTTGGCCGAGTCGATCAGCTTCGCGTCGTACGAGGAGAAGGCGTCGTCCCACGTCCTGGGGTCGGTGCCGCGGTCGTCCGAGGGCTCGACCACGCAGCGCATCGGCAGGTTGAACGCGCGGGCGAAGGCGAAGTCGCGGCTGTCGTGCGCCGGGACGGCCATGATCGCGCCGGTGCCGTAGCCCATCAGGACGTAGTCGGCGATGAAGACGGGGACCTGCTCGCCGCTGACCGGGTTGGTGGCGTAGACGCCGGTGAAGACGCCGGTCTTCTCCTTGGCGTCGGCCTGGCGCTCCACGTCGGACTTGGCGGCGGCGAACGCGCGGTACTTGGCGACGGCCTCGGCGGGCGTGGCGTGGCCGCCCGTCCACACCTCGTGGGTGCCCTCGGGCCAGGTCTCGGGGATGACCTTGTCGACCAGGTCGTGCTCGGGCGCCAGAACCATGTAGGTCGCGCCGAACAGGGTGTCCTGGCGGGTGGTGAAGACGGTGATGGCGTCGCCCTCGATGCCCACGGGGAAGCTCACGCGGGCGCCTTCGGAGCGGCCGATCCAGTTGCGCTGCTGCAGCTTGATGGCCTCGGGCCAGTCCAGCGCGTCCAGGTCGTCGAGCAGCCGGTCGGCGTAGGCGGTGATGCGCATGTTCCACTGGCGCAGCTTGGCCTTGAAGACGGGGAAGTTGCCGCGCTCGGAGCGGCCGTCGGCAGTGACCTCCTCGTTGGCCAGGACGGTGCCCAGGCCGGGGCACCAGTTGACGGGCGCGTCGGAGGCGTAGGCCAGGCGGTAGTTCCCCAGGACCTCGGCGCGCTCCGCGGCGTCCAGCTCGCTCCACGCGCGCGTGGAGTCCGGTACGGCGCGCTCACCGCTCTCGAACTGCGCGACCAGGTCGGCGATCGGGCGGGCCTTGGCGGCGTCGGCGTCGTACCAGGAGTTGAAGATCTGGACGAAGATCCACTGGGTCCACTTGTAGTACTCGGGGTCGATCGTCGCGAACGACCGGCGCTTGTCGTGGCCCAGGCCCAGCGCGCGCAGCTGGGCCTTCATGTTCTCGATGTTGGCCTCGGTGGAGACCCGCGGGTGGGTGCCCGTCTGCACGGCGTACTGCTCGGCGGGCAGGCCGAAGGCGTCGAAGCCCAGGGTGTGCAGGACGTTGTGCCCGGTCATGCGCTGGAAGCGCGCGTAGACGTCCGTGGCGATGTACCCCAGGGGGTGGCCGACGTGCAGGCCCGCTCCGGAGGGGTAGGGGAACATGTCCATCACGAACTTCTTGGGCTTGGCCACCAGCGCGGCCTCGGCCTCGGTCCGCGCGGCCAGGTCGCCGTTCGGGTTCGGCGCCTCGTAGGTGCCGTCGGCGTCCCAGAAGTCCTGCCAGCGTGCCTCGATCTCAGCGGCCAGAGCGGCCGTGTAGCGGTGCGGCGCGGCCACCTCGGAGGCGGCAGCAGAATTCGTCTCGCTCATGATCCTCAAAGCTCCATCGATCGTCTCTGCCTGCGGAATTGACCGTGCTGGTCAAACAAAAATGCCCCTCGCACAGGAGGGGACGCCGCGCCGATGCCGACCGCGGTTCACCGGCGGTCGGGACTGATCAGCGCGGCCCGCTAAGCAGAAGGCGTACGGCACGCATGGCGTCAGGGTACCGCAGCGTCCGCGCGGCCCGCGACGAGCTTCCACGGACGCCGCCCGGGACGCCCGAGCCCGGACCGAGCCCCACGTAAGGACGCCGTCCACGGCGGCCGGGCCCGAGCTCTGGCCAAGGGTTACTCCGCGTACCGGCCACTAACGGGGCAACACCAAGATCGTGTCGCGCTTTGATAACAACGCAATAACTCAAACCTCGTACCCACCGGTATGGAGCGACCTAGCATGCGGCGGACCGAACCCTCTCGGAGCCGCCCCCATGAACCCTCTGCACCCGCACCGCAAGAGCCGTTCCCTCCCTCGATCGTCTCCACGTTCGACCGCATCCGGTTCCTTCCCGCTGTCGCGGGCCCTGAGCGCCGGAGCGCTGCTCCTGATACCCGTGCTCGTCTTCGCGGGCAGCGACGCCCTGCGGGCCGCCATCGACTTCACCGCCGGCGTCCTGTCCCTGGTCTCGCTCACCGCCGCCGTCCTGTGGGGCCTGATCGCCACGGACCGCCTCTTCCTGCACTCGCGCCAGCGTCTGCTCGCCCAGGCCGTGCACCGGGCCACCGCGGTGGCCTCCATCGGCTTCCTGCTGCTGCACGGCACCATCAAGGTCGCCCTCGACCATGTGTCGCTGTTCGGCGCCGTGATGCCCTTCGGGCTCGGCGTCACCGGCGGTGCCGGGCTCATCGGCCTCGGCTCGCTCGCGGGCGTGCTGATGCTCGTCACCGGGGTCACCGGCGCCCTGCGCAGCGCCTTCGCCTCTCCCGCGCGGATCGCGTCGCGCTGGCGGGCGCTGCACATGCTGGCCTACCCCGCCTGGTGCTCGGCGCTCGTCCACGGCCTGTACGCGGGCCGGCAGCCGAAGCCCTGGGTCGTCACCCTGTACTGCCTGTGCCTGGTCGCCGTCGCCGGGGCCGTCGCCCTGCGCGCGGCTCCCCTGCCGATCAAGCGGAAGGTCGCCGCGCGGATCCTGGCGCTGCTCGAACCTGCGCCCGACGCGCCGCCCCCGGAGGACCCTCCCGCGCGGGACACCGCTTCCGTACCGCTGCCCGGCACGACCTCCACCGCCCCGGCCACCGACCCCGTCGTCGGCATCTCGGCGGCCTACCGCGCGCTGGCCTCCCACACGGCCTCGCACCCCACCGTCACCGTGCCCCGTCCCGACCCCGACGGCCGCTGGCCCGCCCCCTGCCCGCCACCCCCCGCCGAATCCCCCTACGTCGCGCCGCCGCCCACGTACGACACGGCACCCCAGCCGGTCTACGACCCTGCGTACGACATGCCCCTCGCCCCCGCCCCCGATCCCGTCCTCGATCCCGTGTACGACCACGGCCCCGCCACCGAGCCGCTGCCCCGGCCCTTCCAGGCCCCCAGCTCCGGTGAGCCCTGGAACGCCGCCACCGGAGGCCACCCGTGAACGCGCCGCTGCCCGACGTCCCCGAAGTCCGTGTCGTCGGCCTGCCCCTGCTCACCTCGGGCTTCGACCTCGTCGAACGCCTCGACCTCGGCATGCACCTGAAGGTGCACGGCCCCCTGGAACCGATGGCGGGCGAGCCGCTCGCCCGGCTCGCGGAACACATCTCGCTGCGCGGCCGGGGCGGCGCGGGCTTTCCCTTCGCCCAGAAGCTGCGGGCCGTCGCCGACGCGGCGATACGGCGCGGCGTCCGTCCCGTGGTCGTCGTCAACGGCAGCGAGGACGAGCCCGCCTGCCGCAAGGACACCGTCCTCATCAACCGCGCGCCCCACCTCATCCTGGACGGCGCCCTGCTGGCCGCCGAGGCCCTCGGGGCGCGCACTCTCGTGGTCGGCGTGACGCGCGACTCCACCGAGGCCTCGATGCGCACCGCGCTCGCCGAGCGCGGCCTGGCCGACCGGCGCGGGCCGGCGCTCCGCGCGCGCGTGCAGCGCAATCCGGTGCGCATGGTCACCGGAGAGTCCTCCGCCCTCGTCCGCTCGGCGGACGGCGGCCCGCCGCTGCCGCCGGGCCGCAAGGTGCGCACGGCCGACTCCGGAGTGGGCGGCGCCCCCACCCTGCTCTCCAACGCGGAGACCTTCGCGCAACTCGCCGTCGCCGCCCGGGCCGGCGCCGACCGCTACTGCCGCACCGGCCTGCGCGACGAGCCCGGCACCGTCCTGCTGACCCTCTCCGGAGCGGTCGCGCGGCCGATGGTCGTGGAGGTGCCCACTGGAGTGCCGCTGCAGTACGTGCTCCAGCTCGCCGGCGCCCCCGCGCTCCCCCAGGGCGTCCTCACGGGCGGCTATCACGGCAGATGGCTCGACGGCGTCACGGCGCACGACGCGGTCGTCTCCCGCGTCTCCCTGGACGCCTGCGGCGGTGCGCTCGGCGCGGGCGCCGTCCTGCCGCTCGGCGAGGACACCTGCCCGCTCGGGGAGTCGCTGCGCGTCGCGCACTGGCTGGCCGCCGAGAGCTCGGGCCAGTGCGGCCCCTGCTACCTCGGCCTGCCCGCCGCCGCCCGTGGCCTCGCGGACGTGCTCCAGGGCGGCGGGCCGACCGCCCTCGAAGCGCTGCGCGAGGTGACGCGGGCCGTGAAGCGGCGCGGGGCGTGCAAGCACCCGGACGGCTCGGCGGCCTTCCTGGAGTCGACGATCTCGACGTTCACGGACGACCTCGCGGCCCACGTCCTGGGCGCCGGCTGCGGCCGTCCGGTCGCGGGGGTCCTCCCCCTCCAGGCGGACGTGGCGCAGACCGAAGCGCCCACGGGCCGCAAGCTGGCCGTCGACTGGACCCTCTGCCAGGGCCACGGGCTGTGCGCCGACATCGTCCCGGAGCTCATCCAGCTCGGCCCGGACGGCTTCCCCTCGGTGGCGGAAGCGTCCGTACCGCGGTACTCCGAAGCGCGTGCCGCACGTGCCGTACGCCGCTGTCCCGCCCTCGCGCTGCGCGTCGAGGAACCCCAGCCGCCCACACCGCGGACCGGCCCCGCGCTGCCGGCGGCGCTCCCTCCGGGGCGACGCCGCAGGGCGCTCGGCAGCGGAAGGCAGTGACGCGGTGACGGCAGTGCTGGCAGTGCTCCCCGGCGAGGGCAGGGACACCCGGCCGCGAAGGATGCGAAAGGGACGAGGGACATGAAAAAGCGGGCCACCCGATCCGGGTGGCCCGCTCATATTCTGTGGAGCTAAGGAGAATTGAACTCCTGACCTCCTGCATGCCATGCAGGCGCTCTACCAACTGAGCTATAGCCCCTTGCCTGTCCGCCCGGTTTCCCCGGCGGCTCCGCCAACATTACACGGTCGGACCCGTGCTCCACCAAATCGTTTCCGGTCTGGGTGGATACGGCCGGTACTGTCAGCCTTCGTGACCGTGATCGCGCCCGCCGCCGCCCGCCGCCGTGTGGCTCTGGCCGCCGGGGCCTGCCTGCTCTCCTTCACGGCCTTCTGGCTCGCACAGCGCGCCGCCGACGTCTCGATGATCGACCTGATGGTCTACCGCGCGGAGGGCGCGACCGTGCGCGGCGGCGGCGACCTCTACGCGCTGCGCACCACCGAGGCCCATCTGCCCACCACCTACCCCCCGTTCGCCGCCCTGCTGTTCACGCCGCTGACCCTGCTGACGACGGCGGACATGCGCACCCTCGCGACCCTGGGCAACCTGCTCCTCCTGGTCGGCTTCGCCCATCTCTCCCTGCGCCTGATCCAGAACGACCCGTCCCGCGGCCACCTGCTCCGCGGCGAGCGGCACGCGCGCGTGGAGGGCGCTCTGTGGGCGTCCGCCGCCGTCGTCTGGTGCGAGCCGGTGTGGACGACCCTGCGCTACGGGCAGATCAACCTGCTGCTCGGCGTCCTCGTCCTGTGGGACCTGTCCCGGCGTCCCGGCCACCGCTGGGCGGGCGTGGGCATCGGCGTCGCGGCGGCGATCAAGCTGACGCCGGCGCTCTTCGTGGCGTTCCTGCTCCTCACCGGGGCCGCCGAGGCCGTGCGGCGCGGCCCGTGGCGGCCGCCCGTCCGCCACGCGTGCGTGGCCGCCGTCTCGTTCGCCGGTGCCACCCTTCTCGCGGCCGTCGTCCTGCCGTACGACTCGCGACGGTTCTGGACCCGGATGGTGTTCGAGGCGGGCCGGGTCGGGCTCGCCGAGGACACCGCGAATCAGTCCCTGCGCGGCGTACTCGCCCGGCTCCTGCACACCGGGGAGCCCGGGGCGTGCTGGGCCGTGGCCGCCGCCCTGGCCGGGGCGCTCGGCCTCGCGGTGGCGGTCGTCGCCGCCCTGCGCGGTGAGCGGGCCTGGGCCGCGCTGGCCTGCGCGGTGACGGCGCTCCTGGTGAGCCCGGTGTCGTGGTCGCACCACTGGGTCTGGTGCGTGCCGATGGTGCTGCTCCTGGGGGCGGAGGCGGCGCGCCGGGGCGGCCGGGCGCGGTGGGCGGCCGCCGGGGGCGCTTACCTGGCGTTCTGTTCGTACGCCCTGTGGTGGGTGCCGCATGGAGTGGGGCGGCTCGAACTCGGCCAGAATTATGGCCAGATGGTGCTGTCGGCCCTCTACGTAGTGCTCGGTTCGGGGTTCCTGATCACCGCGGCGAGGCGGTCGCGGACGCCGGACACGCCGACGGGACCGCCGCCGGGACCGAAGATCCCCCGGTCGCGGACGCCGGTCAGGCCGTCGCGAACGAGTAGAACCGTTTGAGGGTGCAGTGCTCGTCCAGCAGCCGTCCGTAGATCGGCTCCCCTTCGAGTTCGCGGTAGGTCTCGATGGGGTCGCCCTTTATGATCAGCGCCCGCGCGCACTCCTCACACCAGTACTGGTAGTCCTGATGGACCGGTTCCATGTCGCGGACGATCGGTGTGCCACTGCCGCACCAGTCGCATTTCCGCCTGTGTGCACCCATCGATCAGCTCCAGCTGTGGCCGCAGGCGGTACACACGTACGAGACCCCGCCGTTGTCACCGAGTACCTGGGCGACGTGGGTCGAGCCGCAGGAAGGGCAGTTGAGGAGCGTGCGCAGCGCGGCCCGTTCTCGTACGGCCGCCGCTCCGGAGAGGTGGTCGACCTCTCCGAGGATGCTCGCAGGCATCGCGCTCTCCCTCCCGTCGGGCTGCGTCTCCTTCCGGCCGTCCGATTCTGCCACGGTCTGAGCGACCCGGTCAGCGACGCATTCGTACCAGTCCGGACACGGCGCCCAGCGCGGCCGCGGCAGCCAGTGCGCAGGCGCATGCCCAGAGCGCGTCACCGGATGTATACGCCCCGGGAGCCCCTCCCGACTCAAGCCGGTTCAGGAAAAGCGCACCGAAGGCGGCGACTCCCGTCAACTGACCGAGCTGGGTGACCGTCGCGAGCAGACCGCTGGCGTCCGCCGCGTCCTCGGCGCGGACCGTGGCGAGCGCCCGGGTCAGGGTCGGGCTGAAGCCGAGCGAGAGGCCCGCGCCCACGCCGACGAGGGCCACGAAGAACAGGAGGCCGCCGTCGCCCCCGTCCCGCAGCAACAGCCCCACGGCACCGGTCGACAGCGCGGTCAGCACGAAACCGCCGGGGATCAGCGCCCGTTGGAGGGGCTGCGGCCAGCGCCGCCACGTCAGCCCGACCAGGCCGAAGACCACGGCGGTCGGCGCGAAGGTGAGGCCCGCCCGCAGCGCGCCGTAGCCGAGACCGCCCTGCATGTGCAGGGTGATGACGAACAGGAAGCCCGCGTTCGCGGCCATCACGGCGATGATCCGGAAGACCGCGAGGCCCATGCCCGGCGACCGCAGCACCCGGGGCGCGATCAGCGGCGCCCCGCCGCGCCGGGACAGCCGCGACTCGTACGTCCAGAACAGCGCGAAGCAGAGCGCGGCGGCGGCCAGCGAGAGCCACGACCACAGCGGCCAGTCCTGCTGCTGCCCGAGCACCAGCGGCACGGTGAAGAGCGAGACGGCGGCGCCGAGCAGCAGCAGGCCGGGCAGGTCGAGCGGCCGTGCCCGCTCCGCCGCCCGCTCCTTGGTGGCGTCGCCGTCGCGCGGCAGGACGCGCACCGCGAGGGCCAGCAGCACGATCCCGACCGGGACGTTGACCAGGAAGACCGGACGCCAGCCGGTGCCGAAGAGGTCGGCGCTGACGAGGACACCGCCGAGCACCTGCCCGGCGGCGGCGCCGGTCGCGAGGACCGCCGCGTACGCCCCGAGCGCCTTCGTCCGCGCCTCGCCGGCGAAGTTGCGCTGGATCAGGCTGAGCACCTGCGGGATGAAGACCGCGGCGCCCGCCCCCTGCACCAGCCGGAAGCCGGTCAACTCCCCGGTGTTTTGGGCGAGTCCGCAGGCCAGCGAGGCCGCGGTGAAGACCGCGAGCCCGGCGAGGAAGACCCGGCGGTGGCCGAGGCGGTCGCCGAGCCGCGCGCCGGTGATCAGGAGCACCGCGTACGTGATGGTGTAACCGGCGATGACCAGCTGCAACCCGGCGCCGGACGCGTGCAGTTCGGCGCGGATCGTGGGCGCCGCCACATTGACGATGAACACGTCGAGCGGCGCCATGAACTGGGCGGCCAGCACGACCGCGAGCAGCCGTCCGGGCCGTTTGTCGGTGCCGGGCGCTTTACTGGATGCGGGAGTCGAACCCGCGGGGGCGGGAGGGGTGGTCGTCGTCATGCCATGAGCGTGCGGGCGATCCGGAACGGGTGACGAGAGCCCGCCGATGCTGGTACTGACAGCACCTGTCAGCGGCCGCGGCGGCGACGGACGATGGGGGACGTGACGACGATGACGACCGCACGTGGAGTGACAGGGACACACGCCGCAGGGACGTCCGAGCCGGAAACGGCACCGCACGCCGAGGGCCGCCCCGGCCCACCGCCGCGACGACGACCCGAGCTGGCCGCCTTCCTGCGCGGGCGCAGGGCCCGGGTGACACCGGCCGACGTGGGCATGGCCCCGGGCCTGCGCCGCCGCACCCCGGGGCTGCGCCGCGAGGAGGTCGCCCAGCTCTCCGGGGTCGGCGTCACCTGGTACACCTGGCTCGAACAGGGCCGTCCGATCAACGCGTCCCCCCAGGTCCTGGACGCCGTGGCGCGCACCCTCCGCCTCGACCAGCCCGAGCGCGAGCATCTGTACCACCTGGCCGAGGTGCCGTACGCCCCGGGCCGCGAGGCCTCCGCGGGGGCGGTGGGCGCGGAGGTGCAGGGCATCATCGACGCCATGGACCCGCGCCCCGCGGTGGTCTACAACGCGCGGTACGACATCCTCGCCACCAACCCCGCCTACCGCGACCTGTTCCTCCTCCCCCAGGCCCCCGGCACCGGCGTCCCGAACGTGCTGTGGTCGCTGTTCACCGTGCCCGCCGAGGAGTGCCCGCTGGTCTTCCGCGACAAGGAGCTGCCGATGATGGTGGCCACCCTGCGCAGTGCGTACGGGCGCCATGTGGGCGAGCCCGTCTGGGAGGGGTTCCTGCGCAGGCTGTCCGCCGCCAGCCCGTACTTCGCCCAGCTGTGGGGCAGCGGTGACGTGATAACGCCGGGGCGGCGCGTGAAGACCTTCCGGCACCGCGTGGTCGGCGAGCTGCGCATGACCTCGGTCTCGCTGAGCGTCGACGGCATGCCGGAGTGCCGGATCGTCGTGTACACACCGGACGACGAGGAGAGCGGCGTCCGCGCGGCGCGGCTGCGCGGGCTCAGGACCGCATCGGCGGCGACCTCGGCCTCAGCCCCCGCAGCTGCCAACACCACCACAGCCGCCACCACCGCCGGACAAGAAAATCCCGCCCCCTGACGGGGACGGGATTCTCGGGATTGTGGAGCTAAGGAGAATTGAACTCCTGACCTCCTGCATGCCATGCAGGCGCTCTACCAACTGAGCTATAGCCCCGTGTGTTCTTCCCGCTCGGCGGGCGAACAAGAAGAACTTTAGCCTGCGACCAGCCGGAATGTGAAATCCGGGTCCGGCCGCCCGCCGGAGCGGGTCCGGGGTGCTCAGTCGTCGTCGCCGAGCACCGGTTCCGGCAGGGTGCCGGCGTTGTGCTCGAGGAGGCGCCAGCCCCGCGCGCCCTGGCCGAGGACCGACCAGCAGCAGTTCGTCAGACCGCCGAGACCCTCCCAGTGGTGGGGTTCCAGACCGAGGAGGCGACCGATCGTGGTGCGGATGGTGCCGCCGTGGCTGACCACCACCAGCGTGCCGTTGGCGGGCAGCTTCTCGGCATGGCGCAGCACGACCGGAGCGGCCCGGTCGGCGACCTCGGTCTCCAGTTCGCCGCCGCCCCTGCGCACGGGCTCGCCGCGCTTCCACGCGGCGTACTGCTCGCCGAAGCGGGCGATGATCTCGTCGTGCGTCAGGCCCTGCCACTCGCCGGCGTACGTCTCCTGGAGGCCCTCCTCGTACGCGACCGGGAGGCCGGTGATCGCGGCGAGCTCACCGGCCGTGGCCGCCGCCCGCCGGAGGTCCGACGCGACGATGGCGTCCGGCTTCAGGGAGGCGAGCAGACGGGCGGCGCGCTTGGCCTGGGCGACGCCCGTCTCGGTCAGCTCGATGTCCGTGGAGCCCTGGAAGCGGCGCTCCAGGTTCCAGGCGGTCTGGCCGTGCCGCCACAGGATGATCCGGCAGCCGCGGTTGGTCACCGCAGCTCACCGTCCAGGTCGGCCTCCTCCGCGGCCTGCTGCTCGGCGTGCTCGGCGCCCTTGCCGCGGGTCGCCTTGGCGTCCTCGGGCAGGTCGATCTCGGGGCAGTCCTTCCACAGGCGCTCGAGGGCGTAGAAGACGCGCTCCTCGCTGTGCTGGACGTGGACCACGATGTCGACGTAGTCGAGGAGGATCCAGCGGGCGTCGCGGTCGCCCTCGCGGCGGACCGGCTTGGCGCCGAGCTGCTTGTTCAGCTGCTCCTCGATCTCGTCGACGATCGACTTGACCTGGCGGTCGTTGGGGGCGGACGCGAGCAGGAAGGCGTCCGTGATCGACAGCACGTCGCTGACGTCGTACGCGATGATGTCGTGCGCGAGCTTGTCGGCCGCCGCCTGGGCGGCGACGGTGATGAGCTCGGTGGAGCGGTCCGTGGCGGTCACAGTTGAGCTTTCCTTCGGGTGGTGGATGCAACCCCAAGGGTCTCACGGACCGCCGACAGCGCCCCAGACGATTTCGTCACCGCCCCCGGCCGTAGTCCTGGCCGAGGACCACGGAGACGTCGGCGTTGGCCTGGGGCGTGCCCTTGCGGACCGCGCCCGCCGGCAGGCCGAGGGTCTTGGCGACCTCGGTGGCCTGCGTCTTCTTGGCCGCGTCGGCGTAGACGACCTGCGAGGTGGCCTGGGCCGTGGAGCCCGCGCCGCCGTCGATGAAGGTGTAGCCGCCGTTGACCAGGGAGACCCGGGCTTCCTGGCCCGCGGCCTTCTTCCCGGAGGCGTTCTTGACGCCGACCCGCACCGCCGCGCCCTTGTCCGGGCTCTTCACCGCGCCGCCGAGGACGTCCTTGACCACGGTGTCGCCGGCCTGCTCGGACAGCGTGCCGTCCGGGCGCACCGGCAGCAGCGTCGTCTTGTAGTCGCCGCCCTTGGCACGGTCGGCGAGCTTGGCGAGGAAGGCGCCGAGGTCCTTCTCCTCCAGGGAGGGGTCGAGGATCTGGGCGAGCGACTGCACGGTGGTCGTGGCCGCCTGCGGATCCGACGAGAGCTTGCGCAGCACGCCCTGCATGACCTGGCCGAAGCGGTCGAGCTGGGCGGACGCGGTCTCGCCGGGCGCGCGGTAGGTGGCGTAGGCGACGGCCATCGGGCCGCTGAGGGTCTGCTGCTCGCCCTTCTTCACGAGGGGCGCCTCGCCCTTCTTCGCCTTGGGGTCGGGCACGTCGGTGTCGGTGGTGACGTCGATGTTCCCGACGAGTTCGACGAGGTTGTTCAGGTACGGGGTGTCGAGCCGCCAGGTGCCCTCCACCTCGGTGCCGAGCACCGTGTCGATGGACTCGCGGGTGCCGGTCGAGCCGTCGTCGTCCACGGACTTGCCGAGCGTCGTCGGCGTCCCGTCGTCGTCCGACACGGAAAGGGAGTTGGGCAGCAGGACGGTGGCGCCCTGCTTCGTGGTGGCGTTGTCGACCAGGAGCGCGGTGGAGGTGCCGCCGCCCTTGGTGTTGTGCAGGTGGACGACGATCACGTCGCGCTTCTGCGCTCCGGAGGCCGCGGCCGCGGCGCCCTCACCGTCCGTCTGGCCCGGCAGCTTGCCCGCGAACCACAGGTAGCCGACGCCGCCCGCGACGACGAGGGCGAGCACCACGACCAGCGCGACGACCCGGGAGCGGCCGCGCCGCTTGGCCTCCTCGCGCCGCTCGGTCCGGCTCTCGGTGAACTTCAGCCAGTCGATGACGTCTTCGGATTCCTCGTCCGGCTCCTCGATGAACGAGAACTGCTCGGTCTTGTACGCGTCCTTGTGCTCACCCTCGGGTTCGCGCTCCGGCGTGGGCTCGGGTTCCGGGGCGGGCTGGGGCGGCACTTGAGCCTGTTGCTGATGCTGCTGGGGTTGCTGCGGTCGCTGCTGCTGGGGTTGCTGCTGCTGCGGAATCCAGCCGGTGTCGTACGAGGTCCCGGCGCTGCCGTACGTGTCGTACGCCCCGGCGCCGCCCACTCCGTAGGCCCCGGTTTCATAGCCCTGCTGCTGGCCGCTCGCGTAGGGGTCGTACCCGTACCCCTGATGTTGCTGCGCCTGCTGTGCCTGCTGCGCCTGCTGCTGCGTCTGCTGCTGAGGCACTTGAGGCTGCACCTGCTGGTACACCGGCCGCCCGTACTCGTCGTACCCGACGACCTGGTACTGGTCGGCGGCATACCCCTCCGCGTACCCGTCCGCGTACTCGCCCGCATACGGGTCGCTGCCCGCATACGGGTCGTACTGTCGGTCGTTCACCGGTGCCCCTCTCGGCTCATTCGCCGCGGTACAGCTCGCGCTTGTCGATATAACGCACCACACCGTCGGGCACCAGATACCAGACCGGGTCTCCCTTGGCGACCCGCGCGCGGCAGTCCGTGGACGAGATGGCCAGGGCCGGCACCTCCACCAGGGAGACACCGCCCTTGGGCAGCCCGGGGTCGGCCAGGGTGTGGCCGGGCCGGGTCACCCCGATGAAGTGCGCGAGGGAGAACAGCTCTTCCGTGTCCCGCCAGGTGAGGATCTGGCCGAGGGCGTCGGCGCCCGTGATGAAGAAGAGGTCCGTGTCGGGGTTGAGGGCACGCAGGTCGCGCAGCGTGTCCGTCGTGTAGGTGGCGCCGCCGCGGTCGAGGTCGATGCGGCTCACCGAGAACTGCGGGTTCTCGGCGGTCGCGATGACCGTCATCAGATAACGGTCCTCCGCGGGCGACACCTGCTTGTCGCTCTTCTGCCACGGCTGGCCGGTCGGCACGAACACCACCTCGTCGAGGTGGAACTGCGCGGCGACCTCACTGGCCGCCACGAGGTGTCCGTGGTGGATCGGATCAAACGTTCCGCCCATGACGCCCAGGCGGCGCTTGCCGTCGCTCACCGGACCGGTCGCTCGGCCGGTCTCCGGACCGGTAGGCATGCCCTGCTCTCCCATGCGTGCAGACCCTACCGGCCCGGCGGACGGACCCTGTTCGCTCAGCGGTCCCGGTTGAAGCGGGTGGTGATCCACAGGAGCAGCAGGAGGACGACGAACGCGCCGCCTCCGGTGAGGAGAGGGCTGAGGCTTTCGTGGTTGCCGCCGTGCTCGCCGCCCTCGGAGGCGAGAGTGACCAGCTGGGCGGCGTTGCTGTGGAGGCTCATCTCAGGCAGGACCTATCCGGAGGTGGGATGGACATAAAGACTTCTGGCCCATCGTAAGCGGGGGGTTCGTTCCGGCTCACGCCGACTCAGCCGTTGCGGTCCTCGGCGCCCTTGTCAGACGCGCTCTTCGCGCGCTCGCCGGAGGCGCTCTCCGGGCCCTCCACGTCCTTGCCGGACGCGCTCTCCGGGCTCTTCGGGCGCTGCACATCCTTGCCGGGCGCGCTCTCCGGGCTCTTCGGGCCCCGCTCCGGCACGTGTTCCGCGCCGCGGACCGAGCCGTTGTCGCTGCTCTGGCGGTACCCGCGCAGCAGGAACCAGCCGACCAGGACGCAGCCGACGACCATGACGATCAGCACGATCCGCAGCAGATTGCCCGGACCCTGCCGCTCCGCGGCCTTGGCCGCCTCGGTGAGCCAGACGGCCCCGGGGTTGTGCTCCATGACGGATGACTCCTTCTGTGCGCTGCCCTGTCACGGTATCTCCGCCTAGGCTGGACTCCACCTCGGGGGCACGAGAGGACGACACATGGGGGATGCGGCATGACCGACGACAACCACCGCGGCGGGGACGCCGGGGGCCACGAACGCGTGCCGGGCCGGCAGCGCAGGCGCTTCCCCGGCATCTCGTCGCGGGCGTACGAGCATCCGGCGGACCGCTCCGCCCTCGTGGCCCTGCGCAGGCTCACCGGCTTCGACACGGTCTTCAAGGCGCTCAGCGGCCTGCTGCCCGAGCGGAGTCTCAGGCTGCTGTTCCTCTCGGACTCGGTACGGGTCTCCGACGCCCAGTTCGCGCACCTCAACACCATGCTGCGGGACGCCTGTTACATCCTGGACCTGGAGAAGGTCCCGCCGATGTACGTGAACCAGGACCCGAACCCGAACGCGATGTGCATCGGCCTCGACGAGCCGATCATCGTGGTGACCACCGGGCTCGTCGAGCTGCTCGACGAGGAGGAGATGCGGGCGGTCGTCGGCCACGAGGTGGGCCACGCGCTCTCCGGCCACTCCGTCTACCGCACGATCCTGCTCTTCCTCACCAATCTCGCGCTGAAGGTCGCGTGGATCCCGCTCGGCAATGTCGCGATCATGGCGATCGTCACGGCGCTGCGCGAGTGGTTCCGCAAGTCCGAGCTGTCGGCGGACCGGGCGGGGCTGCTGGTCGGCCAGGACCTCAGGGCGTCGATGCGCGGCCTGATGAAGCTGGCGGGCGGCAACCACCTGCACGAGATGAACGTGGACGCGTTCCTGGAGCAGGCCGAGGAGTATGAGGCCGGGGGCGACCTGCGCGACTCCGTGCTGAAGATCCTGAACGTGCTGCCGCGCACGCACCCCTTCGCCACGGTCCGGGCCGCCGAACTGAAGAAGTGGGCCGAGTCCCGCGACTTCCAGCGGATCATGGACGGTCACTATCCCCGCCGCGACGAGGACGCGGAGACGTCGGTCTCCGACTCCTTCCGCCAGTCCGCGTCGTCGTACGCGGACGACGTCCGGCACAGCAAGGACCCGCTGATGAAGCTGGTCAACGACATCGCGGGCGGCGCGGGCGACCTGGGCGGCAAGCTGCGCGGCAGGTTCACGGGGCAGGGCGGCGGCAAGCCGGGCGGCGGCACACCCGGCAATGAGGGCGCACCCGGCAACGGTGGCGCGCCGGACGACGACCCCAGGTAACCGCGAGCCTTACGACGCCGACAGCGACGGCTGGGCCGAGGCCGCCAGCGTCCCGCACAGCGCCGTCGCGTCGCCCGTCGCGTACGGATCCGTGCCGGCCGACGGGCCGCCCGCCTTCGCCCGCTCGCCCGCCAGCAGCGGCCGCAGGTGGTTCGCCGTGTCGGCCGCGCAGGCGAGCGGTCCCGCCTGGGTGGCCGAGGTGATCACCTCGGCGCGGTGCATCCGCAGGTCGTCGCGGTCGAAGCGGAAGTGCAGCTCGCGGCGGACGGTGAACAGGGACGCGTCGGCCCGGTCCGCGCCGCCCGCGCGGCCCGCCCCGGCGGCGGGCCGCAGCGCGTACACGAAGGTGTGGTCCGAGGTCACCTCCAGGGTGTCCCGGTCGGTCTCGGTGAGGCGCAGGGTGCCCTCCGCCCTGACCCGCCGGTCGGCGAGCGCGGTCCGCGCCGGGTCGAACCGCACCAGCCAGCCGGTGGCGGCGTGCCGCCCGTCGGCCGCCGGGTGGGCGAAACTGCGGTCGAACTGGCTGAACTGGCCCGGGTCGAGCAGGATCCGCACGGACCGCGGGGAGCCGCCGGTGAGCACGTCGGGGTCGAGCGACGACTCGACGAGGTAGTCCTTCACGGTGATCAGCGCGGCCATCACCTGACTGTCCGAGAAGTGCGAAGTGCGGTGCACGGCAGGGAGGTTGATGCCGCCCGCGCCCGCCCGGAACTGTGCGGCGGGGCTGTGCGCGTACAGGCTCTTGACGCTCTTCGCGCCGGGCACGGCACCCCCGGGCACGAGCGGTATCACCGTCATGCGCAGCGGCTCGGGGCGCCGGGCCACCGGGGACTGGTACGGCTGGCGTACGCCCATGTAGATCGCCGTGCCGAAGGCGACCGCGATCAGGACGACGAGGATCACGAGCTGCCTCGACAGCATCTTGTGCAGTCCGGGGCGGCGGCGCACGGCGCGTGTGTGATCGTCCAGGCGCTCCCGCGCGGAGAACTCCTGGAGCCGGGCAGCCCGGACGAACGACTCGTCGAACACAACGGATCGGTACTCGTCCTCGCCACCCCCGGGAGTGCCGCCCTCGGGCGTCCCCGCCGGTGGTTCTGTTGGCCCGCCCATACCTTCAGGGTAGGTCTCCGGGCCGCCGGGTAAACGCCCTGGTACACGACAACTTCCGACAACTGCTCACGGTGGCGTTCGGCGGCGTGCGGCGGCGGAGCAGCAGGCCGCGCGCGGGTCCCGGTCAGGGCCTGCGGGGCGCCGCGGACATCTCCGGCCGGCCGAACCCGGCCGAGACGGAGGGTCCTGGCGGCTCCTTCTCGGCGCTCTGGCCGACCTCGGTCGATGCGGGCGACGGCACCTCGTCCCTGCGGTCCGACGACGCCCCGCGGTAGACGGCGGTGAAGGCGAGGGCGACCATGCCGATGCCCATCAGGAGGGCGAGCATCCACGCGATGGGCCGGTGCCAGCGGAGCCGGCCCGGGTGGCGGCCGGGGCGGCCGTACCTCTCGTCGAGGGAGTCGTACTCGAAGGCGTCGTCGAGGTCGTCGCGGCCCGCGCCGCCGTCGTCGGGGCCGAAGCCGTCCTCGTAGAGGTCGTCGTCCGCGGCGTCGGCGCCGCGGCCCCGGGTGCGGGCCCGCCGGGCCTCGGCCTCGGAGGCCTCGGCGCGCGCCTGGGCCGCGGCCAACAGCCGCTCCACGGCGGAGGGTTCATGGACCTCCGCGGCGCGCACGAACTCCTCGTCGAAGACCACGGAGGCGAACTCATCGTCCGCACCCCCGTGGTCGCGGTCGTCGTCGGGCTCCCGGCCGTCGGGAGACGACGGCGTGCCCCCCACGTCCTCCGGCACCCCTCCAGAGTAGACCTGGACGGGGCAATTTGGGCAGCAGGAAAGGGAATTCGACCGGGCCGTCCGTCAACCGGACGACGGCTCAGCGCACATGGCCGTCGCCCGTCACGATGTACTTCGTGGAGGTCAGCTCGGGCAGCCCCATCGGACCGCGCGCGTGCAGCTTCTGGGTGGAGATGCCGATCTCCGCGCCGAAGCCGAACTGACCGCCGTCGGTGAAGCGCGTCGAGGCGTTCACGGCGACCGTGGTGGAGTCCACGAGCTGGGTGAAGCGGCGCGCGGCCCGCTGCGAGGTGGTGACGATGGCCTCGGTGTGCCCGGAGGTCCACAGCCGGATGTGCTCGACGGCCTGCTCCAGGGTGTCGACGACGGCGGCCGCGATGTCGTACGAGAGGTACTCGGTCTCCCAGTCCTCGGTGGTCGCGGGCACGACGGTGGCCTTGGTGCCGTCCGCGTAGGTGAGCACCCGCTCGTCGGCGTGCACAGTCACCCCGGCCTCGGCGAGGGCGTCCAGGGCGCGCGGCAGGAACGCGTCGGCGATGTCGCGGTGCACGAGGAGCGTCTCGGCGGCGTTGCAGACGCTGGGGCGCTGCGCCTTGGAGTTGATCAGGATGTCGACGGCCATGTCGATGTCGGCCTCGGCGTCGACGTACACGTGGCAGTTGCCGGTGCCGGTCTCGATGACCGGGACGGTGGACTCCTCGACGACGGTCCTGATCAGCGAGGCGCCGCCGCGCGGGATGAGGACGTCGACGAGGCCGCGGGCGCGCATCAGCTCGCGGACGGAGTCGCGGTTCTCGCCGGGCACGAGCTGGACGGCGTCCGCGGGCAGGCCCGCGCCGTGCACCGCGTCGCGCAGGACCCGCACCAGGGCGGTGTTCGACGCGTACGCCGACGACGAGCCGCGCAGCAGCACGGCGTTGCCGGACTTCAGGCAGAGGGCGGCGGCGTCCACGGTGACGTTCGGGCGGGCCTCGTAGATGATCCCGACGACGCCGAGCGGGACGCGGACCTGGCGCAGGTCGATGCCGTTGGGCAGGGTCGAGCCGCGGACCACCTCGCCGACCGGGTCGGGCAGGGCGGCCACGTCGCGCACGTCGGCGGCGATGGCGCGGACCCGCTCGGGGGTGAGGGTGAGCCGGTCGATGATGCCCTCGTCGGTCCCGGCCTCGCGGGCCCGCGCGATGTCCTTGCCGTTGGCCTCGACGATCTCGGCGGTGCGCACCTCGAGCGCGTCGGCGATCGCGAGCAGCGCGTCGTCCTTGGCGGAGCGCGGCAGGGGCGCGAGGGTGGCGGCGGCGCCGCGGGCGCGGTAGGCGGTCTGGGCGACCGGCGAGAGGTTGTCGTAGGGCGAGACGGGAGAGAGCGACGTCATGCCCGCAGGGTAATCGCCGCGCGCCGGGCGTCCACCCGGTGTTCCAGTCCCCGAGACCGGCGGAAGGCCCCTTCGCGCCTGTCCGGACGTCGGCTCAAAACGGGTGTACGCCCACGGGGGCGGCCGGTAACGGACCGTAGCCCTCGGCTATCCGCTGGTGATAGGTGTCGCGGCCGATCACCTCGAGCCCCACGATCTCCCACGGCGGCAGCTGCGCGCTCTGCCGGTGCTCGCCCCACAGCCGCAGCGCCACCGCGGCGGCGTCGTGCAGGTCGCGGGCCTCTTCCCAGTAGCGGATCTCGGCGTGGTCCGGCGCGTATCTGCTGGTGAGCAGAAAGGGATGGTCGTGGGCGAGCTGTTCGAGGCCCCGCCTGAGCTCGTCCAGCGGGGCCGCCGCCCCGGAGACGCTCAGCGTGACGTGCCACAGCCGGGGCGTCGGCACCGGCTCACTCTCCCGGCCCTCGCCCTGGTCGCCCTCCCGCGCGCGGTGCGCCTCATTCTCGTACCCCGCACCTGTGGCGACGCTCGTCAGTGCCCGCTCGGCCGGCCCGCGGGACGCCGCCCCCGGACGCACTCGTCTCACGACGGCCTCCCTTACGCATGGTGATGCGGATACGCAATGGTCGTGCGGAACTGTCTTCAACAAAGTTGAGCAGGCCAAGCGGTGCCGCGGGGCGGTTTTGGGGAGTTTCACCTCGCGGGGGCCGGTCCCCGCGGGCCGTGCGCGACGGTTTTCGGCCGGGGCGTGCGGGGCTCGTGGGGCGGGCGGTACGAGCCGACCTGGGCTTTTCCGGCGCTACCCGTGGAGCAGGACCAAGTCGTCCCGGTGCACGACCTCCCGCTCGTACGCAGGTCCGAGTTCGCGTGCCAGATCGCGGGTGGAGCGCCCGATGAGCATCGGCACCTCCTTGGCGTCGAAGTTCACCAGACCGCGCGCCACCGCCCGCCCGTCGGCGTCCCGCAGCTCGACCGGGTCGCCCGCGGCGAAGTCGCCCTCGACCCCGGCGATCCCCGCGGGCAGCAGCGACTTGCGCCCCTCGACCACCGCCCGCACCGCGCCCTCGTCGAGGATCAGGGCGCCCCGCGGCTCGGAGGCGTGCTGCAGCCAGAGCAGCCGGTCGGCGGAGCGCCGTCCGGTGCGGTGGAAGTACGTGCCCGTGGCGCGGCCCGCGAGGGCGTCGCCGGCCTGGCTCGCGGAGGTCAGGACGACCGGGATGCCGGCGGCGGCGGCGATCCCGGCCGCCTCCACCTTGGTGACCATCCCGCCGGTGCCGACGCCCGCCTTGCCCGCGCTGCCGATCTCCACGTGCGCCATGTCGGCGGGTCCGGTGACCTCGTCGATGCGGGAGGAGCCGGGCCGCGCGGGGTCGCCGTCGTAGAGGCCGTCCACGTCGGAGAGGAGGACGAGGAGGTCGGCGTGGACGAGGTGGGCGACGAGGGCGGCGAGCCGGTCGTTGTCGCCGAAGCGGATCTCGTCGGTCGCCACGGTGTCGTTCTCGTTCACGACCGGCAGCGCGCCCATGGCGAGCAGCTGGTCGAGGGTGCGCGAGGCGTTGCGGTGGTGGGCTCTGCGGGCCATGTCGTCGGAGGTGAGGAGCACCTGTCCGACGCGTACGCCGTACCGCGCGAAGGAGGCGGTGTAGCGGGCCACGAGCAGCCCCTGGCCCACGCTGGCCGCGGCCTGCTGGCGGGCCAGGTCCTTGGGGCGCCGCACCAGGCCCAGCGGGGCGAGTCCCGCGGCGATGGCGCCGGAGGAGACGAGCAGGATCTCGCGCTCACCGCCGCCCCGGCTCTTGGCCAGGACGTCGACGAGCGCGTCGACGCGGTCCGCGTCCAGGCCCCCCGACGCGGTCGTCAGGGACGACGACCCGACCTTGACGACGACCCGCCGGGCCTCTGCCACTGACTGCCTTGCCGCTGCCACGCTCTTCCCCAAGTGCTCCCGATGCCCCGGACCGGCATGCTCCGGACCGGACCAGCATGCTCCGGACCTGCAATCTACGTGAGCGCATGGGCGGGGCGCCCACGCGTTTCGAGGAACGGACCCCACCATGGAAAACACATGAGCGTATTCGAGTCAGAGGCAGAAACCGGCCTCGAGGTTCAGTCCCTTTGCCCCTTTATCCGGTGATTGACGTCACGGAAGATTGCTAGTAGGCCACTGCACGTCATACGGTCAGTGGTCGACTTCCCCCCACTCCCCCTTCATCCCCTCCATCCCCGCCAGGAGCCCAAGCCCGTGCCCTCTGCCGGACTCGCCCCCCGACGCATCGTGCAGCTGACAGCGCTGTTCGCGATGTTCGCGCTCTTCGCGACGCAGCTCGCGACCGCGCTGATCCCCTATGTCCCGGTGTTCATCGCCGCGGCGGCCGCGAATCTCGCGCTCGACATCTATCTGCAGTACAAGCAGCCGGGCCTCCTCTCCCTCCTTGGCAAGATCCGCTTCGACGTCACGGTGCGCCAGCTGCTCCGCGACATGCTGATCCTGGTGGGGCTGCTGCGCATCGACGGCATCGAGCCGCTGGCCGAGCAGTCCCCGCTGACCATCGCGCTGCTCGCCTTCTACGCCCTGCACTTCGCCTGCCAGGCCGTCGCCGTCCTGGTGCGCAGGACCCGCTCGCTGCCGATCGTCACGCGCAACATCGACACCTCGAAGCTGCACCTCACGGCCGCGCCGCCGCGCATCCTCTCGCGCCGCCAGGCCCACCGGCTGCTGACCTTCTCGGTCCCGGCGACGGCCGGCCTGCTGGTCACCGCGGGCACCACCGACGCGTACTGGGGCGGCATCGGGCTCGCCGTCTCCCTCGTGCTGATCGGCGCCGGCGCGCTCTACCTCGCCACCTGGCTGCTCCCGAAGAAGCGCGCGAAGAACGACGAGAAGGTCATGGAGTGGCTCGACGCGTGGCTGGCGCAGTACAAGCCGACCGTCGCCATGTACTTCTCCGGCGGCACCACGTCCGCGTACCAGGCCAACATGTGGCTCTCCACCCTCGCCCAGCTCGACGGCAAGCCGCTGATCGTGCTGCGCGAGCGGTTCATGGTGCAGAAGATCGACGCGACCGACGTCCCGATCATCTGCTTCCCGAAGGTCGCGACGATGTTCTCCCTGGAGACCTCGACGCTGAAGATGATGCTGCACCCGGCGAACGCCGCGAAGACCTCGCAGGTGCTGCGCATCCCCACGATCAAGCACGCCTTCATCAACCACGGCGAGAGCGACAAGCTCTCCTCCTGCAACCCGTACGCGAAGGCGTACGACGAGGTGTGGGTGGCGGGCCCCGCGGCCCGCGACCGCTACCAGCTGGCGGACATCGGCGTCGAGGACAAGGACGTGGTCGAGGTCGGCCGCCCCCAGCTGTCCCCGATCCGCCCGTACTCCGGCGCGCCCACCGGTGCGTTCACCACCGTCCTGTACGCCCCCACCTGGGAGGGCTGGGACGGCAACCCGGGCAACACCTCGGTGGTCCTCGCGGGCGAGAACATCGTCCGTGAGCTGCTCGCCGACCCCGGCGTGCGCCTCCTCTACAAGCCGCACCCGATGACCGGCTCGCAGAACCCTGCGGCGGGCGCCGCGAACGAGCGCATCAAGGCGATGATCGCCGCGGCCAACACCAAGCGCTCCGGCGCCCGGCCCGGCGCCGAGGCCGCGGCCGAGCTGGCCCGGCGCACCGAGGAGCTGGACCGGCTGACCGCCCGCTCCTTCCGCAAGAGCGCGGACGAACAGGAGCGCATGATGCTCCAGGGCTCCCCGGACGGCGACCAGCAGGCCGCGGTGGCCGCGGCGACGGCCGCGTGGGAGACCGCGTTCTGGGCGTCCTTCCCCGAGTGGGAGCACCAGATCGTCACGGCGGCGCGCCCCGCGATCTTCTCCTGCTTCAACCAGGCCGACGTCCTCATCAGCGACGTCTCCTCGGTCGTCTCCGACTGGCTGAGCAGCGAGAAGCCGTACGCGGTCGCCAATACGGCCGGCATGTCCGAGGCGGAGTTCCGCGCGAGCTTCCCGACGGCCTCTGCGGCGACGATCCTCACCCCCGAGGCGGACGGCGTGGCGGCCCTCCTGAAGGCCGTGCGCGCCCCGGAGCTCGACTCCCACGCGGAGGCCCGCGCCGAGCTCAAGGAGCACCTCCTGGGCCCCTCGGACCCGCCCTCGCTGGTCCGCTTCAACGCCGCCGCGCTCGCCCTGTGCGCCCAGGCGGACGCCCGCCGCGCCCGCATGGACCAGCGCGTCGACGCGGACATCCCCGGCCAGCGCGCCGCGGAGGAGGCAGCCGAGGAGGCCGAGCAGGAGGCGTCGGAGCAGGCCGAGCAGAACGGCGCGGAGGACTCGGTCACCGCGTGACCTGATACGACACATGAGAGGGCCCCCGAGCTGCTGCTCGGGGGCCCTCTCATGTGTCGGGGCGACCGCTCGCGGTGCCGGGCGCCTTCCCTCGGGAGACGCCACAGCACACGCCGAGCGCGCGACGCCGTCTAGAACGGTTCGAAGTCGTCGTACTCGCGCTGCGCCTCGTCGCGCTCCGCCTCGCGGTCCTTGCGGCGCTGCGCGGCGGGCCGGGGCGCCTCCAGGCGGTGGTCCTCGCCGCGGCGGCCCAGCATCTCGGCGCCGGCCATCATCGTCGGCTCCCAGTCGAAGACGACCGCGTTCTCCTCCGGACCGATGGCCACGCCGTCGCCGTTGCGGGCGCCGGCCTTCATCAGCTCGTCCTCGACGCCGAGGCGGTTGAGGCGGTCCGCGAGGTAGCCGACGGCCTCGTCGTTGTTGAAGTCGGTCTGGCGGATCCAGCACTCCGGCTTCTCACCGCGCACGCGGTACAGCGGCTCGCCGTCGACCTCCTCGCGGGTGACCGTGAAGCCGCTGTCGTCGACGGCCTTGGGCCGGATGACGATGCGGGTCGCCTCCTCCTTCGGCTTCGCCGCACGCGCCTCCGCGACCAGCTCGGCGAGGGCGAAGGAGAGCTCCTTGAGGCCCTTGTGCGCGACGGCGGAGACCTCGAAGACGCGGTAGCCGCGCTCCTCCAGGTCGGGCCGGACCAGGTCGGCGAGGTCCTGGCCGTCCGGGATGTCGATCTTGTTGAGCACAACGATGCGGGGGCGCTTCTCCAGGCCCGCGCCGTACTCCCGCAGCTCGGCCTCGATGACGTCGAGGTCGGAGACGGGGTCGCGGTCGGACTCCAGGGTCGCCGTGTCCAGGACGTGCACGAGCACGCTGCACCGCTCGACGTGGCGCAGGAACTCCAGGCCGAGGCCGCGGCCCTGGCTGGCGCCGGGGATGAGGCCGGGCACGTCGGCGACGGTGTAGACGGTCGAGCCCGCCGTCACCACGCCGAGGTTGGGGACGAGCGTCGTGAACGGGTAGTCCGCGATCTTCGGCTTCGCCGCGCTCAGCACGGAGATCAGCGAGGACTTGCCGGCGCTCGGGTAGCCCACCAGGGCCACGTCGGCGACGGTCTTGAGCTCCAGGACGACGTCCCGCTCCTCGCCCGGCACGCCGAGCAGCGCGAAGCCGGGGGCCTTGCGCCGCGCGGAGGCCAGCGCGGCGTTGCCGAGGCCGCCGCGGCCGCCCTGGCCCGCGACGAAGGTGGTGCCCTGGCCGACCATGTCGGCGAGGACGTTGCCGTCCCGGTCCATGACGACGGTGCCGTCCGGTACGGGCAGGACCAGGTCCTGGCCGTCCTTGCCGGAGCGGTTGTCGCCGGCGCCGGGCTGGCCGTTGGTGGCCTTGCGGTGCGGGCTGTGGTGGTAGTCGAGGAGCGTGGTGACGTCCTGGTCGACGACCAGGATCACGTCACCGCCACGGCCGCCGTTGCCGCCGTCCGGGCCGCCGAGCGGCTTGAACTTCTCACGGTGAACGGAGGCACAGCCGTG
The DNA here is from genome assembly GCF_055591085.1 of Streptomyces sp. NPDC041713. Lineage (NCBI taxonomy): Bacteria > Bacillati > Actinomycetota > Actinomycetes > Kitasatosporales > Streptomycetaceae > Streptomyces > Streptomyces sp. NPDC041713. The sequence continues at coordinate 107,534 of NZ_JBVIZY010000001.1, read as the reverse complement.
GCCCCCGTTACCCGCGGCGGCATGCAGCTCGACGCGGTCCACGAAGGTGGTCATGGTTTGGTGCCTCCTGGGGGTCCCCCCACGCCGTCTAGGCAGAGGGGCGTACGGAAATGTCTTACGTCTAACACGCGAAAGGCGGACCCGCTTCCCGGTACACCGGGAAGAGAGGTCCGCCCTCGCAGAACTCGCTCGACGAGCGACTGGTCAGTCAGTGAAGACGGACTCAGGCGACCGGAACGATGTTCACGACCTTGCGGCCGCGGTGGGTACCGAACTCCACCGCACCGGCGTCCAGCGCGAACAGGGTGTCGTCCTTGCCGCGGCCGACGCCCGAGCCCGGGTGGAAGTGGGTGCCGCGCTGGCGGACCAGGATCTCACCGGCGTTGACGGTCTGACCGCCGAAGCGCTTCACGCCGAGCCGCTGAGCATTGGAATCGCGCCCGTTCCGAGTGGACGATGCGCCCTTCTTGTGTGCCATCTTGTCTCAGTCCCTTACTTCGCAGCCGTGGGGATACCGGTGATCTTGATCGCCGTGTACTGCTGACGGTGACCCTGACGACGGCGGTAGCCGGTCTTGTTCTTGTAGCGAAGGATGTCGATCTTCGCGCCCTTGTGGTGGTCCACGACCTCGGCCTGGACCTTGATGCCGGCCAGCACCCACGGGTCGCTCGTCACGGCGTCGCCGTCGACAACGAGCAGGGTCGAGAGCTCGACCGTGTCGCCAACCTTGGCAGTGGAAATCTTGTCAACCTCAACGATGTCGTCGACAGCAACCTTGTGCTGGCGACCACCGCTGCGCACGATGGCGTACACGCGGATCTCTCTCTCGCTCGGAACGGTGCCCCCGCAGTCCAGCCGCCTGCTCGAAGAGCGGAACGGCCTCTCTCCCGGAACGGGCCGACACGGCCCGGACCACGAGAGGAAAAAGGTTTACAGGGGGTGGCGGTGCATAGGAACACGCCGACGGTCAAGGTTACGGGGCCCACCCGGAAGGGTCAAACCGGCCCCGTCCCTCCTCCGTCCCCGGACGGCCCGGGTCACCTGACGGTGGGCTCGCCGTCCGGCGGCAGCGGCTTGACGCCCTTGCACAGATCCGTCTTGTCGGCGCTGCCCGGCCAGGCCACCGCCCGGGTCCGGTCGAAGTGCGAGCGGTACGTGTCGTGCACCGAGTCGTCGTCGATCTTGACGATCGCCTCGTCGTTCTCGCGCAGCGCGGGCGCCGTGTAGTTCTGCGAGCCGGTGAAGGACATCTTGTTCCGCTTGCCGTCGTACATGCCGTCGATGAGCAGGTACTTCGAGTGGATGATGTAGGGCGTCGTGAGCGGGGTGCCGGGGTGCAGCGGGTCCCGGTCGTCGTTGAAGCAGCGCACCGAGGGGCCGCCCGACGTGTGCAGCTGCTCCCAGGTGCCCGGGGTGCCGCCCTGGCTCTTGGCGCTGTCGGTCTCCGCGTACAGGATGCTCACCGAGCAGCCCGCCTTCTTCAGGGAGACGAGCTTGTCGGCGATCTGCTTGCGGGTGATCTTGAAGATCGCGGCGCGGACCTGGGTGTGCTTCGTGGCGCCGGTCGCGTCCTTGTACGTGCACTGCACGTTGTTCAGGACCGAGTACATGGTGTCGGTCTCGTTGACCGTGCCGTTGCGCGGGAAGAAGTACGACTTGTAGCGGCCGCTGCTGACCGTGCGGTAGTCCCAGTCCTGCCAGCGCTTGCCGACCATGTCCGTGAAGTACTCCGCGTACGCGTCGTACATGGCGGGGTTGTCCGGCAGCAGCAGCGCGTCGTTGTAGAACTTCGTGTGCGCCGACGGCGTCGAGTTCGACGTGGTCTGCACGACCACGTCCCTGGCGCCCTCGACCTCGGAGAACAGCCAGAACTTGTTGTGCATGATCGACTTGCCGTACGCCGGGTTGCCCAGGCAGGACTTGTCGGTCGGGCAGAGCGAGACGAACGACGACTTGGTCGTGTTGGTGCCGAGCGCCGTCCTCAGCTCGTTGTACGAGGTGTTCGTCGGCCGGTCCGTCTTGCTGGTGGAGTCCAGCAGGATCTGCACGTGCACGCCGCGGTTCTTGGCGTCGATCAGCGCGTCGACGACGGTGGCCTCCCACACGTGGTAGACCGCGACCTTGATCGTCGAGCCGGGCACCGCGGAGTTGGTCAGCTCGACCAGCCGGGTGCGGACCGCGTACTGCTCGTCGACGGAGCCCTTGGGGTCGTTGAAGATCGGCCCCTCGGTCCAGGTGGGCCCGGTGTCCGCCGACGCGGTCCCCACGGAGCCCGCGGCCTGGATGCCCGCCGCGGAGAGCACCGTGGCCAGGGCCACGGCCTGGCGGCCGCCCTTGACCGGTTTCACGGCACGGTGTCGTCCCGTGCCTCGCAGGCGCGCGTGCGCCATCTGTCATCCCTCCCCTGACGCGACGCGCGGTCTCCCCAACCGCACGTTCACGTCGCTGTTCACTTATCAGACCGCATGAGTTTTACAGGTATCCCCCGGCACTCCAAGGGAGGGGGCCCCACTTCACGCTTTCGTGCAGCGGAACCCGTTTTTCCGGACAAGCCCCGTACGGGCCCCTACAGACCGGTGCCCCCTGCCCCGCACGGATGCGGAACAGGGGGCACCGGGCCGTGAAGGTCAGCCCTCGTCGCCCGCTCCGGCGGAGACACCGGACGGCGACTGCTCCGCCGCCGCGGTCTTCTTCGCCGTCGCCTTCGACGTCTTCTTGGCCGTCGTCTTCTTGGCGGCCGTCTTCTTGGCCGCGGTCTTCTTGGCGGCCGTCTTCTTCGCCGGCGCCTTCTTGGCGGCCTTGCGCGCCGTCTTCTTGGCCGGGGCGGCCTCCGCGGCGGGTGCCTCGGCCTCCGTCCCGGTCTGCTCGACGGGCTGGTCCGCGGGCTTCTCCGCTGCCTTCTCCGCGGGCTTCTCCGCCGACGGGACGACCATGACGGCCGCCTCCGCGGAGGCGGTCGGCGCGGTGGCCTTGCGGACCGCACGGCGGCGCGGGCGCGGCGGCGCGGCGTCGGCGGCGGGCGCCTCGGCCACGGGCTCGGCCACCGGCTCGGCGACCTGCTCCGCCTTGGGCGTCTCCGCCACGACCACCTCGGCGGCCTCGGGCGCGGTGCCCTCGGCGGCCTTCGGCGAACCGGCCGGCGACGTCGCCTTGCGGACCGCACGACGGCGCGTACGTCCCTTGGGCGCGGCGTCGTCCTGCGCGGGGGCCTCGGCGACCTCGGCGTGTGCCTCCTGGGCCGCCTCGACGGCCTGGGGGGAGCCCACCATCGGGTCCTCGACGGCCGGGGCCTCGGTGCGTGCGACGTCGGACTCGACGACCGGGACCTCGGCGGCCTCGGCCTCCGCCCTGGCGGCGCGCTCGGCCTTCTCGGCCGCCTTCTCCGCGGCCCTGGAGCGACGTCCCGACTTCTTCGCCGACGCCTTCGGGGCGTCCGGCTGGGCGTCCTCCGCCTGCGGGGCCTCCTCGGGAGCGGACTCCGCGCGGGGAGCGCCCGCCGGAGCCGACGCGCGCCGGGTCGCACGGCGCCGCGAACGGCCACCGCGCGAAGCGGCCGCCTCGGCCTCGGCCGCGCTGCTGTACAGCTCCTCGTCGGGGACGAACTCAGGCGCGGGCAGCGCCACCGGGGCGGCGACCTCGGCCTCGACCTCGGCCGCGGTCTCGGTGCCCTCGGCGGCGTCGTCCGTCTCGTGCTCGTGGGTGTGGTCGTGACCGTGGTCCTGCTGGTCACCGCCGCGCCCGCGCTTCTTGCGCTTGCCGCCGCCACCGGCGGAGGACGGCTGCTCCATGTGCACGATGACGCCGCGGCCGTTGCAGTGCACGCAGGTCTCGGAGAAGGACTCCAGGAGACCCTGGCCGACCCGCTTGCGGGTCATCTGGACCAGGCCCAGCGAGGTGACCTCGGCGACCTGGTGCTTCGTACGGTCCCGCCCGAGGCATTCGAGCAGGCGCCGCAGGACCAGGTCCCTGTTGGACTCCAGGACCATGTCGATGAAGTCGATGACGACGATGCCGCCCAGGTCGCGCAGCCGCAGCTGGCGCACGATCTCCTCGGCCGCCTCGAGGTTGTTCCTCGTGACGGTCTCCTCGAGGTTGCCGCCCTGGCCGGTGAACTTGCCGGTGTTGACGTCGACGACGATCATCGCCTCGGTCTTGTCGATCACCAGCGAACCACCGCTCGGCAGCCAGACCTTGCGGTCCAGCGCCTTGGCGAGCTGCTCGTCGATCCGGTACGTCGCAAAGACGTCGACCTCGGAGGTCCACCGCGAGAGCCGGTCGGCCAGGTCGGGCGCCACGTGCGAGACGTAGCCGTGGATGGTCTGCCACGCCTCGTCGCCGCTGACGACGACCTTGGAGAAGTCCTCGTTGAAGATGTCGCGGACCACCCGGACGGTCATGTCCGGCTCCCCGTACAGCAGGCTCGGGGAGCTGGTGGTGGACATCTTGGCCTTCTTCTGGATGTCCTCCCACTGGCCCTGGAGCCGCTCGACGTCACGGCGCAGCTCGTCCTCGCTCGCGCCCTCGGCCGCGGTGCGCACGATGACGCCGGCGTCCTCGGGGACGATCTTCTTGAGGATCGTCTTCAGACGCGCGCGCTCGGTGTCGGGCAGCTTGCGGCTGATCCCGGTCATCGAGCCCTCGGGCACGTACACGAGGTAGCGGCCCGGCAGGGAGACCTGGCTGGTCAGGCGGGCGCCCTTGTGGCCGATCGGGTCCTTGGTGACCTGTACGAGGACCGACTGGCCGGACTTCAGGGCGGACTCGATGCGGCGGGGGCCGTTGGCCATCCCGAGCGCCTCGAAGTTGACCTCACCGGCGTACAGGACGGCGTTGCGGCCCTTGCCGATGTCGATGAAGGCGGCCTCCATGGACGGCAGCACGTTCTGGACCTTGCCCAGGTAGACGTTGCCGACGTACGAGGTGGCCTGCTCCTTGTTGACGTAGTGCTCGACGAGCACGTTGTCCTCGAGGACGCCGATCTGGGTGCGCTCGCCGTTCTGGCGGACGACCATGACGCGCTCGACGGCCTCGCGGCGGGCCAGGAACTCGGCCTCCGTGATGATCGGCACGCGGCGGCGGCCCTGCTCGCGGCCCTCGCGGCGGCGCTGCTTCTTGGCCTCCAGGCGGGTCGAGCCCTTGATGGACTGGACCTCGTCGGCGCCGGTGCCGAGCTCGCGCTCTTCCTTCTTGCGCGGCTCGCGGACCTTGACGACCGTACGCTCCGGGTCGCCGTCGCCCGGCTCGCCCTCGGCGGAGTCACCGGCGCGGCGACGGCGGCGGCGCCGGCGACGGCTGCTGCTGGAGCCGGAGCCGCCCGACTCCGACGCCGACTCGTCGTCCTCGGAGTCGTCCTCGGTCTGCTCGGCGGCGGAGCCGTCCTCGTCGGCGTGGTCCGCCTCGTCGGCGGCGGTGTCCTCGGACTCGCCCGAGGCGTCGTTCTGCTCGCCGTCCTGGTCGGCGGAGTCACCGCGGCGGCGGCGACGGCCGCCACGACGACGGCGGCGGCCCTGGCGCTCGCCGGACTCCTCCGTGTCGGTGTCCGTGTCCTCGTCGCCCTGCTCGCTGGTCTCGGCGGCGGCCTCGTCGTCGGCCGGCCGCTGCTCGGCGGCCTTGACGGGCTCGCGCTCCTCGGCGGCCGCGGGCTGCTCGTCGGCGGCGCGACGGCGGCGGCGACGGCGCGGGGTCTGCTCCTCCTCCGCCACGGGGGCGGCGGGCTCGGCGGGCTCCGGCTCGGCGGCCTCGGCGGCGGCCGCCGCCGCGGCGCGCTCCGGGGTCTGGAACATCGGCTCGGCGAAGACCGGGGCCTGGAAGACGGCGACGGCCGGACGGGCGGGCTTGCGGCCGTCCTCGCCGGACTCGTCACCTGCGGCCTGGGCCTTGCGGGCCTTGTGTCCCGCCGGGGCCGAGAATCCGGCGGCGGCGGTCTTGCGGGTGGCGCGGCGGCGGCGCGGGGCCGGGGCCTCGGTCTCGGCGGCGGGCTCCTCGACGGGGGCCTGCTGCTCGGCGACCGGCTCCTGGGCCTTCTTCGCGGCCTTCGCGGCCTTCGGGGCCTGCTCGTCGGCGGCTGCCTTCGGCTCGCCCGCGGGGGCGGACGCGCCGCGGGTGGCGCGGCGGCGGGCGCGGCGCGGGGCGGGCTCGTCGGCGACCGGCTCGGGCTCGGCCGCGGTCATGTTCTCGACCTCGGTCCTGGCCTCGGCGGCCTCCTCGACGGCGGCCGTCGCCTCGACGGCGGTGCCCTGCGGGGCACCGGCCGGTGCGGAGGCGCGACGGGTCGCGCGGCGGCGGGCACGGGGCGCGGGAGCGGCCTCCGGCTCGGCCTCGGTCTCGGCGGGCGCTTCGGCCGCGGCGGGGGCGGGGGTCTCGGCGGGGGCCGGGGTCTCGGCGGGCTCCGTCACCTGCGCGGCGGCGCCCTGCGGGGCACCGGCGGGGGCGGAGGCGCGACGGGTCGCGCGGCGGCGGGCGCGGGGCGCGGGAGCGGGCTCCGGCTCGGTGACCGGAGCCTCGGTGGCCGCGGCCGCCTCTTCGGTCTCCTCGACCTCGTCGGCGTCGACGGCGTCCTGGGGGGCGGGGGTGGCCGGTATGGCCGGAGCCGCGGCTTCGGCGGCGCCCGTGGGCGGGCCCGCGGGACGCGACGCGGCGCGGCGCCTGCGGCGCGGCGGCAGGGTGTCGCTGGGGGTGTCGTTCTGCGAGCCCTCAGTGGGGTCGTTCGGCTCAAGCATGCGGGCGGTTCTCCCGTCACGCTCCCGGGCGCCGCGCCTGGTCCGGTGATGTCCGCGGCTCGCGCTGTGTGCGCGGGGCCGCCATCCGGGGGCGTGGGCGCCGCACGGGAGCTCTCTGTCTTGTCTCGCCGGTTCCGTACGCCCAAATGCGGACGGCCTGGCGAAAGTCTCGGTCAGTGCGCTGCCCGACCCAGGTGGCTCCCGAGTACGAGGGCTGCGCGGTGACGTACGTCCTTAACGGGGGCCTTCCGGCGCCGGCGCCTTCGCGGCGGCAGTTACGGCGGCCGTGGTTGATGCGGCCGTGACTGCCTCGCGGTCGGGCGCGAGCGGGTCGGTCACCGTGCCGGTCTCTTCATCGAAAAGCCCCTGCGCCAGCCTGGTCACCGCTGCGGGGACCGGCGGCGCCAGGTCGGCCACGGCTCGGAGACCGGACAGGACGTCGTCAGGTCGTACGGCAGGTGTCACGTGCCGAACAACCAGCCGCAGTATCGCACAGGGCTTGTCGGTCGGCCTATCGGCGTCGGCGGCGATCGGCGCTCCGTCGGTGCCCGGGGCCTGGCTGTCGGTGACCGGGACCAGGCTCACGACGGCCTCGCGCGCGTCGAAGGTGCGCATGCCGTTCTTGGTGCGGCGCTGGACCTCGACCTGCTCGGCGGCCGTGAACAGCTCTGCGGCACGCCGGGCCTCGGCGGGTTCCACACCGTCCAGACGCAGTTCCCAGACGGACGCCGTCAGCCGGTCGGCGAGGCCCGAGGTGTGGGACTCGACGGCGTCGACGATGTCGAGGCCGGTGGGCATCGACTCGTCGAGGAGCTCACGGAGCTTGTCCGGGTCGCGCGGCGCGGTGAGCGCGATCTCCAGGTACTCCGCCTCACTGCCCGTGCCGGTGGGTGCGGCATTGGCGTACGACACCTTCGGGTGCGGGGTGAACCCCGCCGAGTACGCCATGGGCACCTCGGCGCGGCGCAGCGCCCGCTCGAAGGCGCGCTGGAAGTCACGGTGGCTGGTGAACCGGAGGCGGCCGCGCTTGGTGTAGCGCAGGCGGATGCGCTGCACCGCGGGTGCGGGCGGCGGGCCTACGGGCTGTCGCTTGCCCAGTGTCGCTCAGTCCTTCGTGAGTGCGGTCGTACTGCTACCTAGAGTACGTGCCTGCGGCGTGTCAGGTTCCCGCCGGGCCACCGGAACGGGTGCGGGCTCGCCGGGCGCCGCCGCCACCGGCACGGGTTCCTTCGGTGCTCCGAAGAGCATCCGGCGTACGTCGGCGCGGGCCTGGCGCACGCTCTGCCGGGCCGTGGCGAGGGCCTGCCGCGTGGTGCGGCCGACGCTGCGGGCGGCCTCGGCGGCGGGGCGCCACACCGCGTCGCGGACGACGTGCCCGAGGGGCGTGAGCACCGAGCGGTACGCCCAGCGCACCGGCTCGACGAAGATCCACCGAAGGAGTCTGCCGAGGAAGCGGCCGACGACGAGGGAGATGTGCCCGGCGACGCGCCAGGCGTGGCCGAGCGCGTCGATGACCTCGCGGGCGACGACGGCGATCGCCCGGCCGACGGGGGCGAGCACCCACCGCCACAGGGCGACCGCGGGGACGACGAGGATCCAGCGGCACAGTGTCGTGACGACGGTCCCCAGGCCGCGCGCCAGCAGGGCGACGCCCGCGCCGATCCCGCGCGCCAGCCAGGCGATCCCGCGCGCCACCCAGGCGATGCCGTGCCCGATGGGCGTCAGCACGCGCGCGTACAGCCACACTGCCGGGATCACGAGCAACACCCGTCCCAGCCAGGCCAGTCCGAGCCCGACCGGGACGACCACGTACCGCCACAGGCCCACCCACGGCCAGACGAAGAGGGCCTTGAAGAGCCAGACCAGGGCGCGCCCCACACCGCGCCCCGCCACCACGGCCCCGGCGCCGATCCCCCGGGCGAGCCAGGCGATGCCGTGCCCGATGGGCGTCAGCACATGCGCGTACAGCCACACCGCGGGGACCACGAGCAGCATCCGCCCCAGCCAGGCGATGCCCGCGCCGATGCCGAGCACCACGGCCGTGGTCCCCCGCCCCAGCAGGCCGATGCCGGCACCGATTCCGCGCGCCACCCAGGCGATGCCGTGCCCGATCGGCGTCAGCACGCGCGCGTACAGCCACGTCAGGGGGACGACGAGCAGGACGTGGCCCAGCCAGGCGAGGCCCTTGCCGACCGGCACGAGCGCATACCGCCACAGGCCCACCCAGGGCCAGACGAAGACCGACTTGAACAACCAGGTCAGCACGGTGGTGACGGCGCGTCCGGCCGGGCGCAGGGCCTTGAGCCACAGGAAGCGGCCGCACACGGCGAGCGCGTCCCACACCAGGCGCACGGGCACGACGAGCACGAGCACCACGATCCGCACCGGGACGCGGATCGCGACGGCGAGGCAGCCCTCGGCCTGCGGCGGGGGTGCCGCGGGCGGCCGCGCGGCCACCGGCTCGGCGGGCTGCTGCGGCTGAGGCCGCTTTTCCAGGTCCATGGTGTCCTAGACGCGCGGGGCGCCGGTTCGGATCCGGGCGGTACTGATCCAGTACCGCAGTTTGCCGCCCCGCTCGTCCTCGAACGTGCCGCCGGCCGCCTCGATGACCTTGCGCGAACCGGTGTTGTCGGTGTCGCAGGTCACCAGGACGGATTCCAGGCCGAGTTCGGCGGCGTACGGGAGGCAGCCGCGCAGCATGTCGGTGGCGTGCCCGCGACGGCGTGCGGTGGGGCGCACGTCGTAGCCGATGTGGCCGCCGTACTCGCGCAGGAAGCGGGTGCCGATGGTGTGCCGGACGGTGAGCCGCCCGAAGTAGTCGGCCCCGTCGACGTACCAGAGGGTGGTGACGGGGACGGAGTGCGGCCCCGCGGGGTAGGCGGCGGCACGCACCTCGGCGACGTACGACGCGAAGACGGCCCGGTCACGCCAGCGGCCCCCGTAGCGGCGCAGGGTACTGCCGAACGCCGTGTCGTCGTCGGGCCCGCCCTGCCCCTCGGCCCGGAGCTCCTGCACAGCGGCGAGGTAGGAGCGGTGCACCCGGACGGTGGGCAGGACGAGATGCGGCATCCGCTCGCGCCGAAGCGCTACTTGACGACCGTCAGCGGCAGAAGCTTCTTGCCGGTCGGGCCGATCTGGATGTGGGTGTCCACCTGCGCTCATACGGACACGGCCCCAGACCCCGCCCTCCGGTCGCTCGACATGAGGGAATCGTACGTGGCGCCCCCGCACCCCGGCCGACCGCGCCTGCCGCAGAACACTGCGGCTCCCCCCGCCGCCTCAGATCTTGCTCAGAAGATCCACCCAGTGATCGACTGCAAGCACCGAGTAACTGTACGTTTCTCCCGACCCGCCTGACCAGGCGAAAATTGCACGAGGGGGACTCATGCGCAGCGCCAAGCCGCCTACCAGGTCGACCGGTTGGCGGTTCTGGAGCACGGGCTCATGAGCGTCCGTCCGCAGCGGGTGGCGTCCGCACTGCTTGTCTGTGCCGCGCTGTCCCTCACGTTGGTGACCGGGTGCACGGGCGACTCCGACGGGTCGGATGAGCCGGCCGGGAAGACGCGTCCGACGGCCGGCAAAACCGCACCGGCCCACGACGAGCAGAAGTTGGGCCGGCGGGTGAAGGAAGCGCTGGGTACGGAGACGATCGACGACAGCGATCCTTCGTTCGTCGAAGCCGGCCTGGAGCGCGTCAGTGATGGCCTTCATGCCCGGCCGGAGCTGGCCAAGGGGACCGCGTACGAGGTGGCGGTCGCGTGTGCGGGGACGGGGAGGATCAGCCTCTCGGTCCGAGGAGTCCGCGGAGGCGGACCCGCCCGGCGAACCGTGGAGTGTGACGGTGTCCCGGCCACCCGGCGGACCGTGGGGACACCGGGACAGCTGGAGATCGACGCCGAGCGGCTGTCCGGCGCCACCGGCATGGTCGGCTGGCGGATCAGCAAGGCCCAGAAGTAGACGGCGCTTGTTGCGCGACGAACGTGCCGGGGACGGTGCGGTGCCCCCGTCCCCGGTACGTCCCGCCAAGGGGCGGGAAGTCGCTACTTGACGACCGTCAGCGGCAGGAGTTTCTTGCCGGTCGGGCCGATCTGGATGTGGGTGTCCATCTGGGGGCACACGCCGCAGTCGAAGCACGGGGTCCAGCGGCAGTCCTCGACCTCGGTCTCGTCCAGGGAGTCCTGCCAGTCCTCCCAGAGCCAGTCCTTGTCGAGGCCGGAGTCCAGGTGGTCCCAGGGCAGGACCTCCTCGTAGCCGCGCTCGCGCGTGGTGTACCAGTCGACGTCGACGCCCACCTCGGGCAGCGTCTTCTCGGCGCAGCGCATCCAGCGCTCGTAGCTGAAGTGCTCGCGCCAGCCGTCGAAGCGGCCGCCCTCCTCGTAGACCGCGCGGATGACGGCGCCGACGCGGCGGTCGCCGCGGGAGAGCAGGCCCTCGACGATGCCGGGCTTGCCGTCGTGGTAGCGGAAGCCGATCGAGCGACCGTACTTCTTGTCGCCGCGGATCTTGTCGCGGAGCTTCTCCAGGCGGGCGTCGGTCTCCTCGGCGGAGAGCTGCGGCGCCCACTGGAAGGGGGTGTGTGGCTTGGGCACGAAGCCGCCGATGGAGACCGTGCAGCGGATGTCGTTGGAGCCGGAGACCTCGCGGCCCTTCTGGATGACGTTCATCGCCATGTCGGCGATCTGCAGCACGTCGTCGTCGGTCTCGGTGGGCAGGCCGCACATGAAGTACAGCTTCACCTGGCGCCAGCCGTTGCCGTACGCCGTCGCGACGGTGCGGATGAGGTCTTCCTCGGACACCATCTTGTTGATGACCTTGCGCATGCGCTCGGAGCCGCCCTCGGGGGCGAAGGTCAGGCCCGACCTGCGGCCGTTCCTGGTGAGCTCGTTGGCGAGGTCCACGTTGAAGGCGTCGACGCGGGTCGAGGGGAGGGACAGGCCGATCTTGTCCTCCTCGTACCGGTCGGCGAGGCCCTTGGCGACGTCGGCGATCTCGCTGTGGTCGGCGGAGGAGAGCGAGAGCAGGCCGACCTCCTCGAAACCGGTGGCCTTCAGGCCCTTCTCGACCATGTCGCCGATGCCGGTGATGCTTCGCTCCCGCACGGGGCGCGTGATCATGCCGGCCTGGCAGAAGCGGCAGCCGCGGGTGCAGCCGCGGAAGATCTCCACGGACATCCGCTCGTGGACGGTCTCGGCGAGCGGGACGAGCGGCTGCTTGGGGTAGGGCCACTCGTCGAGGTCCATGACGGTGTGCTTGGACACGCGCCACGGCACGCCGCTGCGGTTGGGCACGACGCGGCCGATGCGGCCGTCCGGGAGGTACTCGACGTCGTAGAAGCCCGGGATGTACACCGAACCGGTGCGCGCGAGGCGGAAGAGGACCTCCTCGCGGCCGCCGGGGCGGCCCTCGGCCTTCCACTCCCGGATGATCGCGGTCATGTCGAGGACGGCCTGCTCGCCGTCGCCGATGATCGCGGCGTCGATGAACTCGGCGATCGGCTCGGGGTTGAAGGCCGCGTGGCCGCCGGCGAGCACGATCGGGTCGTCCAGCGTGCGGTCCTCGGCCGCCAGCGGAATGCCCGCGAGCTCCAGGGCGGCCAGCATGTTGGTGTAGCCCAGCTCCGTGGAGAAGCTGAGGCCGAAGACGTCGAAGGCGCCGACGGGGCGGTGCGAGTCGACCGTGAACTGGGGGACCCGGTGCTCGCGCATCAGGGCCTCCAGGTCCGGCCACACGCTGTAGGTGCGCTCGGCGAGCACGCCCTCGCGCTCGTTGAGGACCTCGTAGAGGATCTGGACGCCCTGGTTGGGCAGTCCGACCTCGTACGCGTCCGGGTACATGAGCGCCCAGCGGACGTCGCAGGAATCCCACTGCTTGACGGTGGAGTTCAGCTCACCGCCGACGTACTGGATGGGCTTCTGCACATGCGGGAGCAGAGCTTCGAGCTGTGGGAAGACCGACTCGGCAGACATCGCGAACCTTCATGAGCGGGCAGGGGTGACCATCAAGCGTACCCCGGCGTTCACTCGCCCAGCGCCGCCCGCACTTTCCGCCGGGACGCCTCGGCCCACACCGGTGGCAGCTCCCGCTGCCGGTCCGCGCCCGCCGCCTCCTCCTGCCCGTACAGAAGCCCCCAGGTGAAGGCGGACTCCCCCGCCATATGGGCTTGGATGGCGAGGGCCCGCAGCTCCTCGCGGGCGACCACGCTGTCCTGGTGGTCGCCGAGGACGCCCTGCACGGCCTTCATCCGTTCGGCGAACCGGCGGGCGGGCTTGCCGAGCGCCGGGACGGCGGACTCGCCGGCGTACCGGGCGCGCTTGGCGGCCTTGCGGGCGGCGTGCAGGGCGAGGTCGCGCTCGTGGCCCGGGGGCAGGGCGAGCGCGTGGTCGATACGGGCGGCGAGGCGCGCGTAGTCCTTGCGCGCCGCCTTGGGCAGCGCCTTGGCCGGCTTCTTCGCGGCGGCGGGGCGCAGCGGGGGCGCGGCGAGCAGCGCGTCGAGGGTCTCCAGGAGGGCGAGGTAGCGCTTGGACTCCAGGACGGCGACGGTGCGGCCGCGGGCGCCGGTGCGCCGGGCGACGTCCCAGACGCGCAGCCGTCCGCGCACCGGGCCCAGGAGCAGGGTGGCGGGCAGCGCGTCGACGCGGTCGGTGAGGCGCGCGGCCAGGACCTCCTGGTCGCGGGCGACGCCCAGCTCGCCCGCCAGCCACTTGAGCTCGTCGCCCACCGGATCGGTGACGGTGCGGTCGAGGATCTTCCGGTACGACTTGAAGGCGCTGCGCAGCCGGCGGGTGGCGACGCGCATCTGGTGCACGGCGTCGGGCAGGTCGCGGCGGACAGCGGGGTCGAGGGAGACGATCGCGTCGCACTGGGCGCGGAGGTAGCCGAGGACGTGGTCCCCCGCGCTGCCGGAGCCCGCGGCCGCGGCCGCGCGCACCGCTTCGGCGACGGCCTCCTTCTTGCCGGCCTTCTTGGCGCCCTTCTTGCCGCCGCCCACGGCGGTCTCGGTACGGGCCCGGCCGGGGTCGCCGTCCGGCGGGGCGGTCTCCGCGAGCGCCCTGGCCAGCTTGGACGGCGAGGCGGAGCGGCGGGCGCCCGCCTTCCTCAGCTTCTTCTCGACCTTGTCGAGGAGCGCGGGGTCGGCGCCGTCGGCGAGCTCCACCTCGGCCTCGGTCCACTCGGCGGTGCGGGTGCCGGTGTCGGTGCCGGTGTCAGTACCGGTGCCGGTATCGGTGGTGAGCCGTTCGGCGAGCACCCGGTCGACGGCGACCTCGGCGAGCAGGGTGCCGTCCGCGTCCACGAGGTGGCTCAGCGTCCGGGCGGACAGCAGCCGGACGACGGGGACGAGGTCGGCGCCGCGCACCCGGGAGCGCACGAGGCCGGCGAGGTCCGGGGGCACGGTGTCGGAGAGCGGCGCGTGGATCTCGTCGCGCACGCCGTCGGCGAGGGACACCGGCAGCTTCAGGTGCCAGCCCTCGTCGGCGCCGCCGGTGCGGCGCCGCAGGGTGACCGATCCGGCGGCCAGGCGCTGGTCGGCCGTGTCCCAGTAGACGGCGTCGAGTTCCACGACGCCTCTGTCGACGACGTCCGCGACCCCGGCCACACCGGTCAGGTCGGGCAGCGTCGCGTCCGCCCCGACGTCGTACTTCCGCTCGATCTCGCGCTTCGTCTCCGCCATGAATTGAATCTAGACGCGAAAGGGAGCGGCAAACATGGCCCGGACGGACCAGGGTCACTTCTAGGCCGACAGCGGCCGTTGCACCTTGATCGACTGGAGCAGGCCGACGGCCACCCAGACCGCGAACATCGACGAACCCCCGTAACTGACGAAGGGCAGCGGAAGGCCCGCGACCGGCATGATGCCGAGGGTCATCCCGATGTTCTCGAAGGACTGGAAGGCGAACCACGCGATGATCCCGGCGGCGACGATCGTGCCGTACAGCTCGGTCGTCTCGCGGGCGATGCGACACGCGCGCCACAGCACGACGCCGAGCAGCAGCAGGATCGCGCCCGCGCCCACGAAGCCGAGCTCCTCGCCCGCGACCGTGAAGACGAAGTCCGTCTGCTGTTCGGGGACGAACTGCCCGGTGGTCTGGGAGCCCTTGAACAGGCCGGTGCCGGTCAGACCGCCGGAGCCGATCGCGATGCGCGCCTGGTTGGTGTTGTAGCCGACGCCCGCCGGGTCGAGCGCGGGGTTGGCGAACGCCGCGAACCGGGCGATCTGGTAGTCGTCGAGGACGCCCAGCTGCCATATGGCGACGCCACCGGCGACGCCCGTGCCGAGCAGCCCGAACACCCAGCGGTTGGAGGCGCCCGAGGCGAGCAGCACGCCGAGCACGATCATCGCCATCACCATGACCGAACCGAGGTCGGGCATGAGCATCACGATCGCCACGGGCACGGCGGCGAGGCCGAGGGCCTGCAGCACGGTGCGGTGGCCGGGGATGTCCTTGTCGCCGGCGTCGACGCGGGCCGCGAGCAGCATCGCCATGCCCAGGATGATCGTGATCTTCACGAACTCGGACGGCTGCAGCGAGAAGCCGCCGCCGAGCACGATCCACGCGTGCGCGCCGTTGATCGTCGCGCCGAGCGGGGTGAGCACGAGCAGCACCAGGAAGACGGAGATGCCGTAGAGGATCGGCACGGCCGTGCGCAGCGTGCGGTGGCCGAGCCAGACGGTGCCGATCATCAGGGCGAAGCCGATGCCGGTGTTCAGGAGGTGCTTGAGCGCGAAGGAGTACGGGTCGTCGCCGACGAGCTCGGTGCGGTTGCGGGTCGCGGAGTAGACGAGGGCGGTGCCGATCCCGGAGAGCGCGATCGCCGCGAAGAGCATCGGCCAGTCGAGCCGGCGCACTATCGAGTCGCGGGCCAGCAGCCGCGAGACGCCGGAGCGCTCGGGTCCGTACCCGGAGACGGAGAAGCCGTTGCCGGTCATCAGTCCCGCCTCCACTTCTCGGCCGGGGGCCCGGCCAGCTGCTGCTCCTCGGCGGGCGGCTTGGGCGCCGCCGGCTTGTACGGCTTGATCTTCGGGGACTTGATGGAGCCGTCGGTCTCGATCTTCGGCAGCTTCTTCTGCGGCTCGGGCAGCAGCGCCTTCTTCGCGTCCTGCTTGCCCTCGTCGTCCAGGCCGTAGATCGCGTTGTAGATCTGCCGCACGGCGGGTCCCGACGCACCGGAACCCGTACCGCCCTGGGAGATCGTCATGACGATCGTGTAGTCCTTGGTGTACGTCGCGAACCACGAGGTGGTCTGCTTGCCGTAGACCTCGGCCGTACCGGTCTTGGCGTGCATCGGGATCTTCTTCTGCGGCCATCCCTGGAACCGCCAGGCCGCCGTGCCGCGCGTGGCGACGTCGGCGAGGGCACCGTCTATGTCCTTTTGCAGCGCGGCGTCCATCGGCAGCTTGCCGTGGGACGTGGGCGGGATCTCCTCGACCCGCTTGCCGTCGGCACTGACGATCGCCTTGCCGACGGTGGGGTCGTGCAGGGTGCCGCCGTTGGCGATGGCGGAGTAGATGGTGGCCATCTGGATCGGCGTGACGAGGGTGTCGCCCTGGCCGATGGAGTAGTTGACGGAGTCACCGGCGCGCATCTTCATGCCTTCGAGGCAGTTCTCGTAGGCGATGCGCTCGGCGTAGTCGCCGCCGGTCTTCTTGCCCTGCTTGCACCAGGCGTCCTTGTTGGCCTTCCAGTAGTCCTTCTTCCACTGGCGGTCGGGGACGCGTCCGGTGACCTCGTTGGGCAGGTCGATGCCGGTCTCCTTGCCGAGACCGAACTGGTGGGCGGTCTTGTAGAACCAGTCCTTGGGGTGCTTGGCCGGCTTGTTGCCGCCGTCCTTGTTCCACTGGTCGTGCGACAGCTTGTAGAAGACGGTGTCGCACGAGACCTCGAGGGCCTGGCCGAGGGTGATGTTGCCGTGGCCCTTGGACTCGTAGTTCTGGAAGGTCTGGCCGCCGATGGAGTACGAACTGGGGCACGGGTAGCGCCCGTTGAAGTCGTAGCCCGCGTTGACCGCCGCGGTGGTCGGGATGACCTTGAAGATCGAGCCGGGGGCGGCCTGGCCCTGGATGGCGCGGTTGAGCAGCGGGTAGTTGGACTGCTTGCCGGTGAGCCGGGCGTAGTCCTTGCCGGAGATGCCGCCGACCCAGGCGTTCGGGTCGTACGTCGGGTTGGACGCCATGGAGACGACGCGGCCGGTCTTGTTCTCCATGACGACGACGGCGCCCGCGTCGGCCTTGTAGTTCTCGCCGGTGTTCTTGTCGAACTCCTGGCGGGCCTTCTTCATCGCGTCGTTCAGCCAGTACTCGGAGACGGCCTGCACGCGCGCGTCGATGCTGGTGACCACATTGGCCCCGGGCTGGGCCTCGTCGGACTTGGCCTTGCCGATGACGCGGCCGAGGTTGTCGACCTCGTAGCGGGTGACGCCGGCCTTGCCGCGCAGCTGCTTGTCGTACGTGCGCTCCAGGCCGGAGCGGCCGACCATGTCGGAGCGCAGGAACGGCGAGTCGGTGTCCTTGGCCTTGTTGATCTCGTCGTCGGTGACGGGCGAGAGGTAGCCGAGCACCTGGGCGGTGTTGGACTTGCCGGGGGCCGCGTAGCGGCGGACGGCGGTGGGCTCGGCCGTGATGCCGGGGAAGTCCTCGGAGCGCTCGCGGATCTGCAGCGCCTGCTTGGGCGTGGCCTCGTCGGTGATCGGGATCGGCTGGTACGGCGAGCCGTTCCAGCAGGGCTGCGGCGTCTTGGCGTCGCAGAGCCGGACCTTGCCCTCGACCTCTTCGGGCTTCAGGTCGAGGACGTCGGCGAGCTTGGCGAGGACCGCCTTGCCGTCGTCCTTCATCTTCATCAGGTCGGTGCGGGACGCGGAGACGACCAGGCGGGTCTCGTTGTCGGCGATCGGCACGCCGCGGGCGTCCAGGATCGAGCCGCGCACGGCGGGCTGGACGACCTGCTGGACGTGGTTGCCGGAGGCCTCCTCGGCGTACTCGTCGCCGTTGCGGACCTGGAGGTACCAGAGGCGGCCGCCGAGGGTGAGCAGGAGGGAGAAGACGAGGATCTGGATGACGATGAGACGGATCTGGACGCGTGGGGTCCGTCCGGTCTCCGGAATGTTGGTCACTTCTCCCCTCCCCGGGGTGTGCCGTCGAAGTGAGTCGCCGTCACAGGCGCTTGACCCCCTTGATGCGCCCGGCGCGGGCGACCCGGGCCTTGGCGGCCTTGGCCCGGAACCCGCCGCCGCGCTGGTTGCCGATGCGCAGTCCGGTGCCGGAGGAGAGCCAGCCCGCGGAGACGTCGGCCGCCTTGTTGGCGGGCGAGCCCTCCCCCAGCGGGTCGTTCTCGGCGCGCCGGGCGAGCGCGATGATCAGCGGCACCGTGAAGGGCGCGAGCAGCAGGTCGTAGAGGGCCGCGGTGAACAGCAGGCCGACCAGGCCCACATGGCGGGCCGCGGTGTCTCCGACGAGCGAGCCGACGCCCGCGTACAGCAGCGTCGAGCCGATGGCGGCGCTGACCACCACGACGAGCGGTCCGGTGGCGGAGCGGAGTCTGCCGTGGTCGGGCTTGGCGAGCCCCGCGAGGTAGCCGACGACGCAGAGCACGAGCGCGTACCGCCCGGCGGCGTGGTCGGCGGGCGGCGCGAAGTCGGAGAGGAGCCCGGCGCAGAAGCCGACGAGGGCGCCGCCGACGTGGCCGTAGACCAGGGCGAGGCCGAGGACGGTGAGCAGCACCAGGTCGGGGACCGCGCCGGGCAGCTGGAGCCGGGCGAGCACACAGACCTGGATGACCAGGGCGACGACGACCAGGGCGGTGGACAGCAGGATTCGGTTGAGGCGCATGGATCCGGTCTCCTACTGCTCGTTGCCGTCGTCGGCGCCGTCGGCCGGGGGCTGGCCGGACGGGGTGGCCGTGACGGTCACCGTCGGCGTCGGCTTGGGCTTCTCGGGCTTCTTCGGCAGGACGGTGTCGCGCGGGTCCTCGCGCGGCGCCTCGACGACGACACCGACGATGTCGAGCTTGGTGAACCCGACGTACGGCTTCACGTAGACGGTGCGGGTGAGGTCGCCGCCGGAGGGGTCGACGCGGACGACCTCGCCGACGGGCACGCCGGGCACGAACGGCTTGTCCTTGCGGGAGCCGAAGGTGACGAGCCGGTCGCCCTTCTTGACCTCGGCCTTGCCGTTGAGCAGCTGGACGGACAGGTTGCGGTCGCCCTGGCCGGTGGCGAAGCCGAGCTCGTCGGTCTTCTCCATGCGGGTGCCGACGGTGAAGTCGGGGTCGTTGGCGAGCAGGACGGTCGCGGTGCCCGGGCCGACCGTGGTGACGCGGCCGACCAGGCCGTCGCCGTTCAGGACGGTCATGTCGCGCTTGAGTCCGTCGTTCGCGCCGGCGTCGATGGTGACGGTCCAGGAGAAGCCCTGGGCCGCTCCTATCCCGATGACCTCGGCACCCTTGATGCCGTACTGTCCGGCGCCCGCCTTCTTCAGCATGCTGTCGAGCTGCTGCACCCGGCTGCGGTTGCGGTCGTCGCTGCCGAGTCTCGCCTTCAGGGCGGCGTTCTGACGCTCCAGTTCGGCGATGCGGCTGTGGCGCTCTCCGGAGTCGCGTACCGCGCCGATGGCGTTGCCGATCGGGTCGACGGCGGAGGACATGCCCTCCTCGACCGGACCGAACACCGTCGCGGCGCCCCGGCGGGCACCGTCGACCGGTGAGTCCTCGCCGCCGCGGATGTCCACCGTGATCAGTGCGAACGCGATGGCGACCAGCAGTACCAGGAGCAGCCGACTCTCTCGTGTGTCCCTCACGTGCGGCGGCGTGCCTTCCTCAATCGATTCCGTGGACTCTGCGGGATCCACGGGTTTCTGGGGAATTCTTCTGCTGTGCCTCTATATCAACGATCCGCCGCACGAGAGGGCAGGCACTCGTACGGCGGATGTCGGCGCGTCAGATCATCTGCGCGGCTGGGCGTCAAGCACCTGCTGCAACGCCTCGAACTCCTCGACACACTTTCCGGAGCCCAGCGCCACGCTGTCGAGCGGGTCCTCGGCGATGTGGATCGGCATGCCGGTCTCCCGGCGCAGCCGCTCGTCGAGGCCGCGCAGCAGGGCGCCGCCACCGGTGAGAACGATGCCGCGGTCCATCACGTCACCCGACAGTTCCGGCGGGCACTTGTCGAGGGTGGTCTTGACCGCGTCCACGATCGCGTTGACCGGCTCCTCGATGGCCTTGCGGACCTCGGCGGCGGAGATGACGACGGTCTTGGGCAGCCCGGAGACCAGGTCGCGGCCGCGGATCTCGGTGTGCTCGTCGGCGTCCATGTCGTACGCCGAACCGATGGTGATCTTGATCTGTTCGGCGGTGCGCTCGCCGAGGAGGAGGGAGTACTCCTTCTTGATGTGCTGGATGATCGCGTTGTCCAGCTCGTCGCCGGCGACGCGGATCGACTGTGCCGTGACGATTCCGCCGAGCGAGATCACGGCGACCTCGGTGGTGCCGCCGCCGATGTCCACCACCATGTTGCCGGTGGCCTCGTGGACCGGCAGGCCGGAGCCGATGGCCGCGGCCATGGGCTCCTCGATGATGTGCACCTGGCGCGCGCCGGCCTGCGAGGAGGCCTCGATGACGGCGCGGCGCTCGACGCCCGTGATGCCCGAGGGCACGCAGACGACGACGCGCGGGCGGGCGAGGTAGCGGCGCTTGTGGATCTTCAGGATGAAGTAGCGCAGCATCCGCTCGGTGATCTCGAAGTCGGCGATGACGCCGTCCTTCAGCGGGCGCACCGCGACGATGTTGCCGGGCGTGCGCCCGATCATCTTCTTCGCCTCGGCGCCGACCGCGAGGATGCCACCGGTGTTGGTGTTGATCGCGACGACGGACGGCTCGTTGAGTACGATCCCCCGACCCCTGACGTACACCAGCGTGTTGGCGGTCCCGAGGTCGACAGCCATGTCACGGCCGATGAACGACATGTTGTTCCCCATGAGGATGCGTCTGGCCTTCCCTATTGGAGCGTTTGATGGCTTTTTAGGTAGGCGAGGTGGGTGCTGTGTGGCAGTGGAGGCTTCCATCGTAGTCTCGGCTGCGCGAACACGGCGCTAGGGTCTTCGCCATTGTCAGCAGATGATGCGGCGCCTCGCCTTTTCAGACGTGCCATCGGTGGCACGGGTTCCCCCGATCGGGGCTGCATATGCCAGAGGACGGCCGAAATCCCCCGGCCGTCCCCGCTCCGCCGCGCCCCCGTTCTGACGCCACGTCAGAAAATCCTGACGAAGTCTTTCCGTTCCGGGGGCGCGCCGCCTCGGCGGTCTCCCGGCGGGTCAGACGAGACCCGGGAAGAAGATCTTCAGCTCGCGCTCGGCGGACTCCTCGGAGTCCGAGGCGTGGATCAGGTTCTCCCGGACGATGGTGCCGAAGTCGCCGCGGATGGAGCCGGGGGCGGCCGCGATCGGGTCGGTCGGTCCCGCGAGCGCGCGCACGCCCTCGATGACCCGCTCACCCTCGACGACGAGCGCGACGACCGGCCCCGACGACATGAAGGCGACCAGCGGCTCGTAGAAGGGCTTGCCCTTGTGCTCGCCGTAGTGCTGCTCCAGGGTCTCCTGGTCCAGCGGGCGCAGCTCCAGCGCGGAGATCGTCCAGCCCGCCTTGCGCTCGATGCGGCCGATGATCTCTCCGATCAGACCACGACGGACGGCGTCGGGCTTCAGCAGGACGAGGGTGCGCTGGCTCATGTGCGGCTCCAAGAGGTGTTCTCGCGGTCTTCGCGTTCTGTACGACCGCGGGGGTTGCCCGGCACGATACCGAGCCGCTCCGGGCCCGCGTGCCGCAGGGCTGCGGGCTCAGGCCGTCTCGGCCTCGGCGGCCTGCGCGGCGAACCGGGCCTTCGCCTCGTCGACCTTGCGGCCGAAGTGGACCGACGCCCACCACAGCGCGGCGAAGACGGCGCCGAGGAAGAACATCGTCGGCACCACGAAGCCGCTCGCGATCAGCGCGATCTGCAGGGCCCAGCCGAGCTGCACCCCGCCGGGCCGGGTGATCATTCCGCAGAGCAGGAGGCTCAGCAGCATCGCGACGCCGCATACCGTCCAGACCGTGCCCATGGACAGGTCCTCGTCCTTCATGGCGACCAGACCCGCGAAGCCGATCACGAAGAACTCGCCGATCAGCGTCGAAGCACAGAGCATACGCACAGGAATCAGCCCCTCCCCAGGAGCAGTCGGGCCTCGCCGACCGTGATGACGGAACCGGTGACGAGGACTCCACCGCCGGCGTACTCCCCCTCCTCTTCGGCGAGGGTGATCGCCGCCTCCAGGGCGTCGTCAAGGCGCGGCTCGACCTGTACGCGGTCGTCGCCGAAGACCTCGACGGCGAGACCGGCGAGCTCGTCGGCGTCCATCGAGCGGTGGCTGGAGTTCTGCGTGACGACGACCTCGGCGAAGATCGGCTCGAAGGCCTCCAGGAGGCCCCGCACGTCCTTGTCGCCGCTCGCGCCGACCACGCCGATGAGCCGGCTGAAGTCGAAGACCTCGCTGATCGCGGCGGCGGTGGCGCGGGCGCCGGCCGGGTTGTGCGCGGCGTCCAGGACGACGGTGGGCGAGCGGCGCACCACCTCCAGGCGGCCGGGCGAGGCGACCGTGGCGAAGGCCTTGCGGATCGTGTCGATGTCCAGCGGGCGGGCGTGCTGCGAGCCGATGCCGAAGAACGCCTCGACGGCGGCGAGCGCCACCGCGGCGTTGTGCGCCTGGTACTCGCCGTGCAGCGGCAGGAAGATCTCCTCGTACTCCCCGCCGAGGCCGCGCAGCGTCAGGAGCTGGCCGCCGACCGCCACCTGGCGGGAGACGACGCCGAACTCCAGGCCCTCGCGGGCGACCGTCGCGTCCACGTCGACGGCCTTCTTCAGGAGGACCTGCGCGGCGTCCACCGGCTGCTGGGCCATGATCACCGTCGAGTCCGGCTTGATGATGCCGGCCTTCTCCTTGGCGATCTCGCCGGGCGTGGAGCCCAGGCGGTCCGTGTGGTCCAGGTCGATGGGGGTGATGACGGCGACCGAGCCGTCGATCACGTTCGTCGCGTCCCAGCTGCCGCCCATGCCGACCTCGACGACGGCCACGTCGACCGGGGCGTCCGCGAAGGCCGCGTACGCCATGCCGGTGAGGACCTCGAAGAAGGAGAGGCGGTACTCCTCCCTGGCGTCGACCATCTCCACGTACGGCTTGATGTCCTGGTAGGTCTCGACGAAGCGCTCGGCCTCCATCGGGGCGCCGTCCAGGCTGATCCGCTCGGTGATCGACTGCACGTGCGGCGAGGTGTACCGGCCGGTGCGCAGGTCGAAGGCGGAGAGCAGCGCCTCGACCATACGGGCCGTGGACGTCTTGCCGTTGGTGCCCGTGATGTGGATCGAGGGGTACGCGCGCTGGGGCTCGCCGAGGACGTCCATCAGCGCGGCGATGCGGCGGACGGAGGGCTCCAGCTTGGTCTCGCCCCAGCGGCCCGCGAGCTCCGTCTCCACCTCGCGCAGCGCCTTGTCCACCTCCGGGTCGGTGGGGCGGGCGGGGATGTCGCCCTCGGGCGGGCCCGCCTGGGTGCGCAGGGTGCGGCTGCCGGCCTCGATCACCGCGAGGTCGGGATCGCGGTCCGTCTCGGCACCGACGATCTCATCGAAGGGGTCGCCGTCGGCGGGGCGGTCGGCGCTGTCGTCGTGCGGGGGGAACTCACTCACGTACGTCAGTCTACGGAGCGCCACCGACACGCGCCGTCAGGACCTCCGAGTCGGCCCCCGCGGCCTTCGTCGGGACCTTCGGCCCGTCCGATTCGGGACCTTGGTCCCTCCGCTTTCGCGGGTCGCCGGGCAAACTTGGCGATCATGGACATAGGCATCGACCTCGGCACTGCGAACACCCTCCTCTACGTGCGCGGCAAGGGGATCGTGCTCAACGAGCCGTCCGTGGTCGCCGTGCGGGCCGACCGGGGCGGCAAGAGCGGCGTGCTCGCCGTGGGCACGGAGGCCAAGGAGACGATCGGGCGCACGCCCGGGTCCATCACCGCCATCCGTCCGCTGCGGGACGGTGTGATCAGCGACTACGAGGCCGCCGAGGAGATGATCCGGCACTTCGTGCGCAAGGCCGTGCCGGGGCGCAGGCCCCGTACCCGGATGGTCGTGTGCGTGCCGAGCGGGGTCACGCCCGTCGAGCGGCGCGCGATCGTGCACGCGGCGCAGCGGGCCGGGGCGCGGGCCGTGCACATCGTGGAGGAGCCGATGGCGGCGGCCATCGGGGCGGGCCTTCCGGTCGCCGAGCCGCGCGGCTCGATGGTGGTCGACATCGGCGGCGGCACGACCGAGGTCGCGGTGATCTCCCTGGGCGGCATCGTCACGGCCCAGTCGCTGCGGGTGGGCGGCGACCGGCTGGACACGGCCATCACCGACTACGTGCGCAAGGAGCACTCCCTGCTCATCGGGGAGCGCACCGCCGAGGACATCAAGGTCGGCATCGGCTCGGCGTGGCCGGTGCCGGGCGAGGACGCCCTGGAGATGCGGACGTTCACCGTGCGGGGCCGGGAGAAGGTGGCGGGCCTGCCGAAGACCGTCGACCTGACGGCGCGTGAGGTGCGGGCGGCTCTGGACGAGCCGGTCGAGCAGATCATCGCCGCGGTCAAGACGACGCTGGAGGAGTGCCCGCCGGAGCTGTCCGGCGACATCATGGAGCACGGGATCGTGCTCACGGGTGGCGGTGCGCTGCTCCCCGGACTCGACCTGCGGATCGCCTCCGGCACGGGGATTCCCGTCTTCGTCGCGGAGGACCCGCTGGACAGCGTGGCCTTGGGGTGCGGGAAGTGTGTGGAGGACTTCGACGGGCTGGAACGGGTGATGTCAGCGGCGTAGGCCTCCAGGCCGGGGGGACGGTTTCGTCTGCGGGTTGGTGGGGGCTGGTCGCGCAGTTCCCCGCGCCCCTTAGGTAGGCCTCGCGTCCGTCGTCCTCAGGGGGCTGCCCCAGGGGGCGATGCGGTGGACCACCCAGGGGCGCGGGGAACTGCGCGACCAGCCCCCGCCGGGCCGCAGACAAAAACACCCCCAGGGGCGCGGGGAACTGCGCGACAAGCCCCCGCGGCCCGCAGACGAAACGCACCCAGGTGGCCCCCACCCGCAGCAAACGCCACGTCGTCACGTGGGCGTCAGTTCGCCCGGTGAGAGGGTGGCCCGCACCTCGTACACGTCCCCCCGCGGCCCCGCCGCGAACGTGCCGCCCACCGCGCGGATCCGTTCCGCCATCCCCGTCGTGCCCGTGCCCGCCGAGACCGGCGCGGCGGCGGGGGCCGCCGTCGGGAGCGGGTTGCTGACCATGATCCGCAGACGCTCACCCCGCAGCGCCACCCGCACCGTCACCTTCTCCCCCGGCGCGTGCTTCGCCGCGTTCGTCAGGCACTCCTGGACCACCCGGTGCACCGCCGCCTGCCGCAGCGGCGAGAGACGGTGCGCCGCGTCGTCGATCACCAGGTCGACGGGGCTGCCCGCACGGCCACTGCGCTCCGCCAGCTCCGGCAGCGCGTCGAGCCCGGGCGTCGGCGCTCCGTCGGCGGAGCGCTGCACGATGATCTCGTTCAGCATCTGGTGCGCGCTGCGCGCCGTCTCCGAGAGCTCCTCGAACTCGTTCTCGAAGGCGCCGCCCGTGGCCCGCCGCGCCAGCACCTGGGACCGCACGCTCAACAGGGTCAGCTCACGGCCCACGAAGTCGTGCACGTCCCGCGCGATGCGCACCCGCTCCTGCTGGACGGCGTGCAGCGCGTCCGTCTCGGCGCGCTGCGCGGCCAGCGCCTGGACCAGATCCTGCCGGTTCGCCGCGACACCGACGCCCGCCGCGAGCACACCGATCGGGACGACCAGGCTCAGGAAGGAGCCGATCGTGGCCCCCCGGTGCACCGGCCAGCCCGGCAGGTTGAACATCACGAAGGCGAACCCGACGTAACCGATCACTCCGAGCGTGCCCGCGAGACGCCCCCGGTAGCGGCCCAGGGAGTACAGCACGAACTGGGCCAGCGTCAGCTCGTGCAGCCAGCCCAGGAAGAGCAGCGCGATCCCGTACGTCAGCCAGGGCAGCCTGCGCCGCACCAGCAGGGTGGCGGCGCCGGCCGCCAGGGCCAGGACGGCGAGCGGGCCGTTGAGGGAGTTGTCCGCCTCGGCGAGACCGGGGACGTCCAGGCTCATCAGGGCGAAGGCGCTGAGCGCCGTGAGCACGTCCAGCGCGCGCGGTGCCCGGGACCAGCGGTCGACGAGACGGCCGGCCGGGGCCGCCGCCTGGCGTATCGCCTGGGCGGCGGACAGGATGCGCATGCCTTCCATCATCCAAGGTCTTTCGGCCCGTTCCACCGGACTTAGGTCCTTGTTTTGGTGATATGACGCACCCCGGCCGTTTGTGGGTGATAGTGCCGGTCCCTGCACACAACGGGTGTCCTTTCGGCGCGGCTGCCGCACCCAGACCCCACAAAGGGGTCAAATCGGACCATGTGGTATGCCCAGAATCCCGCCAGGCGCACCCATCAGCTCGCCGGCGACGCCGGGGTCCTCCTGTGGACCGCGCTGTGGGCCGCCGCCGCCGTGATCACGTACCGGCTGGCCTGTCTGCTCGCCCTCCCCCGCGCCCTGCAGCAGCACCGTGCGCCGTTGCCGCTGGTCGGCGGCCGGGTGGACCTCGCCCTGCGGCGCGTCGCCGACGCCGTCGACGCGATGGATCCCGTGGCCGTGCGGACCGCCGTGGCCGTGGGCGCGGTCGCCCTCTTCGTCCTGCCCGTCGGCCTCGTCCTGGCCGCCTGGCTGCCGCGCAGGCTGCGCTGGATCCGGCAGGCGGGCGCCGCCCGTGACCTGGCCGCCTCCGACGACGGCCGCGAGCTGCTCGCCCTGCGCACCCTGCTCAGACCGCTCCACGAGGTGGCCGCCACCGCGGCCAACATCGCGGGCGCGACCCCCGGCAGCCTCGCCGAGGGCTGGCGCAACGGCGACCCGCAGACCCTGGACGCGCTGGCCGAGGCGGAGCTCGAACGGCTCGGCCTCGATCTGGTGCCGCAGCCCCCGGAGGAGCTCGGCCCCATCGGTCGGCAGGCCACAGGACCGATGGCCGAGTCCATCACCTGAGCTCGTTCTCCACGGCCTGAGGCCGCGACGGGACACACGAAGGCCCCGGGACCGCTGCCGGTCCCGGGGCCTTCGTGCGCGTACGCGGAGCTACGCGGCCGGCAGGGCCTCCAGCTGCGCCTGCAGGCGGGCGATGTCGGCCTCGGCCTTGGTGAGGCGGCCGCGGATCTTGTCGACCACGTTGTCCGGTGCCTTGGCGAGGAACGCCTCGTTGCCCAGCTTCGCCTCGGCCTGCGCCTTCTCCTTCTCGGCGGCGGCGAGGTCCTTGGCGAGGCGCTTGCGCTCGGCCGCGACGTCGATCGTGCCGGACAGGTCGAGCGCGACCGTGGCGCCGGAGACCGGCAGCGTCGCCGTCGCCGTGAAGGCGTCACCCTCCGGCTGGAGGCGCAGGAGCTGGCGGATGGCCGCCTCGTGCGGGGCAAGCGTCGTGCCGTCGAGGGTCAGGCGGGCCGGGACCTTCTGGCCCGGCTGGAGGCCCTGGTCGGCGCGGAAGCGGCGGACCTCGGTGATGACCTGCTGGAGCGTCTCGATCTCGCGCTCGGCGGCGGCGTCACGGAAGCCGCTGTCGGCGGGCCAGTCGGCGATGACGAGCGACTCGCCGCCGGTCAGGGCCGTCCAGAGCGTCTCCGTGACGAACGGGACGATCGGGTGGAGCAGGCGCAGCGTGACGTCGAGGACCTCGCCGAGGACGCGGGCCGAGACCTTGGCGCCCTCCCCGCCCGCCATGAACGTCGTCTTGGAGAGCTCGACGTACCAGTCGAAGACCTCGTCCCACGCGAAGTGGAAGAGGGCGTCGGAGAGCTTGGCGAACTGGAAGTCGTCGTAGAGCGCGTCGACTTCGGCGACCGTCGCGTTCAGGCGCGAGAGCACCCAGCGGTCGGTGGCGGACAGCTGCTCGGCCGGGGGCAGCTCGCCCTCGATCGTGGCGCCGTTCATCATCGCGAAGCGCGTGGCGTTCCAGATCTTGTTGGCGAAGTTGCGCGAGCCCTGGACCCAGTCCTCGCCGATCGGCACGTCGGTGCCGGGGTTGGCGCCGCGGGCCAGGGTGAAGCGCAGGGCGTCCGAGCCGTACTTGTCCATCCAGTCCAGCGGGTTGACCGCGTTGCCGAAGGACTTCGACATCTTCTTGCCGAACTGGTCGCGGACCATGCCGTGCAGCACGATCGTGTGGAACGGCGGGGTGCCGTCCATCGCGTACAGGCCGAACATCATCATCCGGGCGACCCAGAAGAAGAGGATGTCGTAGCCGGTGACCAGGACGGAGTTCGGGTAGAACTTCGCGAGGCTCTCGGTCTGCTCGGGCCAGCCGAGCGTGGAGAACGGCCACAGGCCCGACGAGAACCACGTGTCGAGCACGTCGTTGTCCTGCGTCCAGCCCTCGCCGGTGGGGGCCTCGTCGTCCGGTCCGACGCAGACGACCTCGCCGTTCGGCCCGTACCAGACGGGGATGCGGTGGCCCCACCAGAGCTGGCGCGAGATGCACCAGTCGTGGAGGTTGTCGACCCAGTCGAAGTACCGCTTCTCCATCTCCTGCGGGTGGATCTTGACCTTGCCGTCGCGGACCGCGTCACCGGCGGCCTGCGCGAGCGGGCCGACCTTGACCCACCACTGCATGGACAGGCGCGGCTCGATGGTGGTCTTGCAGCGCGAGCAGTGGCCGACGGAGTGGGTGTACGGGCGCTTCTCGGCGACGATGCGGCCCTCGGCGCGCAGCGCGCCGACGATCGCGGAGCGGGCTTCGAGGCGGTCCAGGCCCTGGAAGGGGCCGGGGACCGTGATGACCGCGTGCTCGTCCATGACCGCGATGTTCGGCAGCGAGTGGCGCTGGCCGATCTCGAAGTCGTTCGGGTCGTGCGCGGGGGTCACCTTGACGGCGCCGGTGCCGAACTCGGGGTCGACGTGCTCGTCGGCGACGACCGGGATCGTGCGGTCGGTCAGCGGCAGCTTGATCTGCCGGCCGACCAGGTGCTTGTACCGCTCGTCCTCGGGGTGGACGGCGACGGCGGTGTCACCGAGCATCGTCTCGGCGCGGGTGGTGGCGACGACGAGCGTCTCGTCCCCCTCGCCGTACTTGATCGAGACCAGCTCGCCGTCGTCGTCCTGGTACTCGACCTCGATGTCCGAGATCGCCGTGAGACAGCGCGGGCACCAGTTGATGATGCGCTCGGCGCGGTAGATCAGCTCGTCGTCGTAGAGCTTCTTGAAGATGGTCTGGACGGCCTGCGAGAGGCCCTCGTCCATGGTGAAGCGCTCGCGCTCCCAGTCGACGCCGTCGCCGAGGCGGCGCATCTGTCCGGAGATCTGGCCGCCGGACTCGCCCTTCCACTTCCAGACGCGCTCGATGAACGCCTCGCGCCCGAGGTCGTGGCGGGACTTGCCCTCCTTGGCGAGCTCGCGCTCCACGACGTTCTGCGTGGCGATGCCGGCGTGGTCCATGCCCGGCTGCCAGAGCGTCTCGTGGCCCTGCATGCGCTTGCGGCGGGTGAGGGCGTCGATCAGCGTGTGCTCGAAGGCGTGGCCCAGGTGGAGCGCGCCGGTGACGTTGGGCGGCGGGATGACGACGGTGTACGGCGGCTTCTCGCTCTTCTCGTCGGCGGAGAAGTAACCGCGTTCTACCCAGCGCTCGTACAGCGGCCCCTCTACCTCGGCCGGCGCGTACTGGGTCGGCAGTTCGGGAGTGGTCGCTGGGGGCTGCTGCTGAGCGTTCTCGGTCACGCGGTCAGTTTAGGGGGGCCGGGGAGCGGTGCCGAAACCGGAATCTTCGATAACAGTTGCCCGCCGGGCTCCCCATGGGGTCACGGCTTCGTTCAGGATGTCCGGGACACGTCAGCATTACGAGGGGGACCCACGCCATGAGCCACCAGCCAGGCCCGCACGACGGACAGCAGCC
The DNA here is from genome assembly GCF_055591085.1 of Streptomyces sp. NPDC041713. Classification (NCBI taxonomy): domain Bacteria; kingdom Bacillati; phylum Actinomycetota; class Actinomycetes; order Kitasatosporales; family Streptomycetaceae; genus Streptomyces; species Streptomyces sp. NPDC041713. The sequence continues at coordinate 77,819 of NZ_JBVIZY010000001.1, read as the reverse complement.
GGGCCCGTACGGGGGCGGGCAGCCGGGCCCCTACGGGAGTGGGCAGCCCGGCCCGTACGGGCCGCCCCCGCAGGGCCCCTACGGGCAGCAGCCCTACGGCCAGGTGCCGCCCCCGCCGCCGGGGCCGCCGGCCGGTGGCAGGAAGAAGACCGGACTCGTCATCGGGGTGGTCGTCGCCGTGCTCGCCGTCGCCGGGATCGGTTTCGGCGCGTACGCCGCGTTCGGCGGGGGCGGTTCGGCCTCCGTCGAGGACGACGGGGCGCACAAGCTGGTGCCGCCGGCCTCGGTGGGCGCGTACGAGAAGAGCGACGAGGCGGGTGCCCCCGACGGCGGTCCGCTCGGCTCCGGCGACAAGAAGAACGCCGAGGAGATCGGCATCGAGAACCCGCACAACGTGTCGGCCACGTATGAATCCGGCGCGGCCCTGAAGGGGAAGCAGATGAGCTTCCAGGGGATGTACGGCGACATCGACGACCCGGAGCAGGCCGTCGACGACGGCTTCGTCAAGGCCGACGAGAACACCGAGAAGGAGTCGGCCAAGTCCACCGACGAGGGGGACGAGGTCGATCTCGTCGGCAGCCCCGAGAGCGTCGAGCCGGACGGCCTCGACGGCGCCGTCATGAAGTGCCAGACCGCCCGCATCAAGGACGGCGGCGACGAGACGAAGCTGCCGATCTGCATCTGGGCCGACCACAGCACGTACGGCATCGTGTTCGGCGTCGACGTGGCGGCGATGGCGAAGGGGGATGGTGGCGGCATGGCCGTGGACGACGTCGCCGACTTCGCCGCCGACCTGCGCAAGTCGGCCCGGGTCAAGGCGTAGCGGCGCATTCAGGGGGAAGGCCCGGGGCGGTGCGCCGCCCCGGGCCCTCGTACGTCCGCCCCCTGGCACAACCGTTCAACAACTCCGCATCGATCCCGCCCGGCCGTCCCGCCCCCCGCGCCCATCCGACAGGATGTTCGCCATACATAAGCCTCGGGAGGGACCCCCAGTAATGAGCTACAACCAGCCGGGCCCGTACGGCGGGCAGCAGCCCCAGCAGCCCGGTCCGTACGGGCAGCAGCCCCAGGCCCCGCAGCCCGGCCCCTACGGGCAGCCGCCGCAGGCCCCCCAGCCCGGTTACGGCTACCCCCCGCAGGCGCCGCAACAGGCCCCGCAGCAGGGCGGATACAGCCAGCCCCAGCAGCCCGGCCCCTACGGGCAGCAGCCGCAGGCCCCTTACGGCCAGGTCCCCCCGCAGGCCCCCTACGGGCAGCAGGCCCCGTACGGGCAGGTCCCGCCCCCGCCTCCGGGTGGCGGCAAGAAGAAGACCGGGCTCATCATCGCGGCCGTCGCCGTGGTGGCCGCCGCGGCCGTCGGCGGTTACTTCCTCCTCGCGGGCGGCGACGACAAGGACAGCAAGGGCGGCGGCCCGTCGAGCGTCGCGGGCGGCGGCGTCAAGGACGACGGCCCGCACAAGCTGACCACGCCGCAGACCGTCATGAGCGAGTACGAGAAGAACGGGGAGGGCGACGGCGCCCCGAGCAGCATCGACCTCGACAAGGCCGAGGCGGCCGGGGTGAAGAACCCCAAGGACGTGCAGGCCAGTTACAAGTCGGGCAGCGAGGACAACCCGATGTCGCAGAAGATCCTGAGCTTCGGCGGCGTCTACGGCGACATCGACGACCCGGAGGGCGTCGTGGACCACATGTTCACGAACGCCAAGGAGAAGGACGGCTCGTCGTCGGAGAGCGGCGGCCGCAAGATCACGCTGGTCGGCGAGCCGAAGCAGTACGAGCCCGCCGAGCTCGACGGCGCGGTCCTGAAGTGCCAGGAGATGAAGATCGCCATGGGGTCCGGCACGGGCTCCACGGACACCTCCGCCGGCGCGGCCGGCCCGAGCGAGATGTCCGCGGCGACCTGCATCTGGGGCGACCACAGCACCATCGGCTACGTCGTCACGACGGACGTCGCGGGCGCGGTGTCCGGCAAGTCCGCCGACCTCGACGAGGCCGCGACCACCACGGCCAAGTTCCGCGGCGAGGTGCGTGTGAAGCGCTGACGCCGCGCGGGACGGGCCCCTCCCCCCGTCCCTCACACACCTGACACCTCAGGTCCACGGGGCCCGGTCATCGGACCGGGCCCCGTTGCGTCAGGATGTCAGGAACACATAAGCATTTCGGAGGGGGAACCCCATGAGCCACAACCAGCCGGGCCCGTACGGCGGGCAGCCGCCCCAGCAGCCCGGGCCGTACGGGCAGCCCCCGCAGGGTGTTCCGCCGCAGCAGCCCGGCCCCTACGGCCAGCCGCCGCAGGCCCCCCAGCCCGGTTACGGCTACCCGCAGCAGGCTCCCCCGCCGCAGCCCGGTTACGGCTACCCCCAGCAGGCCCCGCAGCCCGGCCCTTACGGGCAGCCGCAGGCCCCGTACGGACAGCCGCAGGCCCCCTACGGGCAGCAGGCCCCGTACGGGCAGTTCCCGCCCCCGCCTCCCGGTGGCGGGAAGAAGAAGACCGGGCTCATCATCGCCACTGTCGCCGTGGTCGCCGCGGCGGCGGTCGGCGGCTACTTCGTCCTCGCGGGCGGTGACGACGACAAGGGCGGCAAGAAGGACGACTCCACGAACGTCGCGGATGCGGGCATCAAGGACGACGGTCCGCACACCCTCACCACCCCTGCCACCATCCTCGGTGACTACAAGAAGAGCGACGACGACAGCGGCGGCTTCAACGCCAGCGACCTGGCGGCCGCCGAGAAGGCCGGTGTGAAGGACCCGCAGGACGTCAGCGCCGCCTACCAGTCGGGAGACGACAGCAACCCCCTGGGACAGAAGGCCATTCAGTTCATGGGCGTGTACGGGGAGATCGAGAACCCCGAGAAGGTCGTCGACGACATGTTCGCCAAGCTGAAGCAGGACTCACAGGGCAAGGCCTCGGAGACCGGTGAACTGGTCGGCAGCCCCAAGGACTTCAGCACGAGAGCCGCGGCCCTCAAGTGCCAGGAGTCGGTGATCCAGAACGACAACGCCGGCTCCGGCACGTCGTCGGGGCCGAAGGAGATCCACATGCCGGTCTGCATCTGGAGCGACCACAGCACCCTCGCCGTCGTGGTGCCCGTCGAGGTCGTCGAAGCCATGGCGGGCAAGGTGTCGTTCGACAAGGCCTCGGCCACGACGCTCAAGGTCCGCAAGGAAGTCCGCGTCAAGGCCTGACCGACGGGCCGACGAACCCCGCACACGCCGAAGGGGCGCCCCGCGATCACTCGCTGGGCGCCCCTTCGGCGTACGGGTCGAACTGCCTTACGGCTAGGCCGACTTCTGCTCTCCGGCGCCGCCACCCCGCGCCTCGCGCGGCACCAGCGTCGGGTTCACGTTCGAGCGGACGACGTCCGCCGTGATGACGACGCGGGCCACGTCCTTGCGGGACGGCACCTCGTACATCACCGACTGCAGGACCTCCTCCATGATGGCGCGCAGACCGCGCGCGCCGGTCTGGCGGAGGATCGCCTGGTCCGCGATGGCCTCCAGGGCCTCGCGCTCGAAGTCCAGCTCCACGCCGTCGAGTTCGAACAGGCGCTGGTACTGCTTCACCAGGGCGTTGCGCGGCTCCACCAGGATCTGGAGCAGGGCCTCGCGGTCGAGGTTGTGGACCGAAGTGATCACGGGGAGGCGGCCGATGAACTCGGGGATCATCCCGAACTTCACCAGGTCCTCCGGCATGATGTCCTCGAACTGGTCCTTCTCCTCCATCTCGCGCTTGGAGCGGATGGTGGCGCCGAAGCCGATGCCCTTCGCGCCCGCCCGCGACTCGATGATCTTCTCGAGGCCGGCGAAGGCGCCGCCCACGATGAAGAGCACGTTCGTCGTGTCGATCTGGATGAACTCCTGGTGCGGGTGCTTGCGGCCGCCCTGCGGCGGGACGGAGGCCGTGGTGCCCTCCAGGATCTTCAGCAGGGCCTGCTGGACGCCCTCACCCGAGACATCGCGGGTGATCGACGGGTTCTCGCTCTTGCGGGCGACCTTGTCGATCTCGTCGATGTAGATGATCCCGGTCTCGGCCTTCTTGACGTCGTAGTCGGCCGCCTGGATCAGCTTGAGCAGGATGTTCTCGACGTCCTCGCCGACATAGCCGGCCTCCGTCAGCGCCGTCGCGTCCGCGATGGCGAACGGGACGTTCAGCATGCGCGCGAGCGTCTGCGCGAGGAGCGTCTTGCCGGATCCGGTCGGGCCGAGCAGCAAGATGTTGGACTTCGCGAGTTCGATCGCGTCGTCGCGGCCCTGCGCGCCGCCGTTCTCTCCGGCCTGGACCCGCTTGTAGTGGTTGTACACCGCTACCGAGAGGGCCTTCTTCGCGGGCTCCTGGCCCACGACGTAACCCTCAAGGAATTCGTAGATCTCGCGAGGCTTGGGGAGTTCCTCCCAGCGGACCTCGCTCGTCTCCGCGAGCTCTTCCTCGATGATCTCGTTACAGAGGTCGATGCACTCATCGCAGATGTACACACCGGGGCCTGCGATGAGCTTCTTGACCTGCTTCTGACTCTTTCCGCAGAACGAGCACTTGAGCAGATCGCCGCCGTCACCGATGCGTGCCACGAGGTGCTTCCCCTTCGCCTGGGAGACGCCACGTTCAGCGGCTCCTGGTGCCTCATATCCGACGGTACCTTGCCGGGCCCCCCGTTCGGGCCCCCCTTGGCACGGTTCACTTCGACGCGAGTCGTGCACAAACCGTGCCAAGGAGCGGCAGATGCTACAGCCCTGCGCTAGGCGACCGCGGAATTGTTCATCTTCCGGGTGGAGATGATCTGGTCGACCAGGCCGTACGAGAGCGCGTCCTCGGCCGTGAGGATCTTGTCGCGCTCGATGTCGTCGCGGATCTTCTCGATCGGCGTCGTGGAGTGCTTGGCCAGCATCTCCTCCAGCTGCGAACGCATCCGGAGGATTTCGTTGGCGGCGATCTCCAGGTCGGAGACCTGACCGCGGCCGGTCTCGCTGTAGGGCTGGTGGATCAGGACGCGCGCGTTCGGCAGCGCCATGCGCTTGCCCGGCGTACCGGCCGCGAGGAGCACGGCGGCGGCGGAGGCGGCCTGGCCCATGCAGACGGTCTGCACGTCGGGCTTCACGAACTGCATCGTGTCGTAGATGGCCGTGAGGGCCGTGAACGAGCCGCCCGGGCTGTTGATGTAGATCGAGATGTCGCGGTCCGGGTCCATCGACTCCAGGCACAGGAGCTGCGCCATGACGTCGTTGGCGGACGCGTCGTCGATCTGCACGCCGAGGAAGATCACGCGCTCCTCGAAGAGCTTCGCGTACGGGTCGTACTCGCGCACGCCCTGCGAGGTGCGCTCGACGAAGCGCGGGATCACGTAACGGGACTCGGCGGTGGCGCCGGTGAACTCGGCCTGGCCGCTCTCGGCCTGCGCGCGCCCGAGGAGGCCGCTGCCGGGGAAGTTGTTCATCTCTGGTTTCTCCTGAGAAGGGAGGGGCTTGGGTGCTGGCTTCGGGGCGCTGAGCACGGGGCTCAGGCTCCGGTGCCGCCCCCGCCCGGCATGCTGGCGGCGCTGGACATGATGTCGTCGATGAGGCCGTACTCCTTGGCCTCCTGCGGGTCGAACCAACGGTCGCGGTCCGAGTCGCGCGTGACCTGCTCGACGGACTGGCCGGTGTGGTGTGCCGTGAGCTCGGCCATCTTCTTCTTGGTGAGCAGCAGCCGCTCGGCGTGGATCTTGATGTCCGACGCGGAGCCGGCGAGGCCGGCGGACGGCTGGTGGATCAGGATCTCGGCGTTCGGCAGCGCGAAGCGCTTGCCGGGCGTGCCCGCGCTGAGCAGGAACTGGCCCATGGAGGCCGCCATGCCCATCGCGATCGTCACCACGTCGTTCTTGATGTACTGCATGGTGTCGTAGATCGCCATGCCGGCCGTGATCGAGCCGCCGGGGCTGTTGATGTAGAGGAAGATGTCCTTGTCCGGCTCTGCGGCGAGAAGCAGCAGCTGCGCGGTGATCTTGTTGGCGATGTCGTCGTCCACGGCCTGGCCGAGGAAGATGATCCGCTCGCCGAGCAGCCGGTTGTAGACCTGGTCGCCGAGGCCACCACCGATGGAGGGGTCGCCGGCGGCGGAGGGCATCAGATTCGTCACGTATCCACCTGCTCGTCTTACGACGGCGCCGGGCCGTCTCACGTCTTCTTGGGACCTGGGACCCCGCGTGCTCGCCGCTCCGGGGCGGCTTCGGGGACTCCCCTGCCCTCGTATTCATGGACCCTAACGCTCAGCCCCGTCCGGGGAATCCCGCGAAGGCGACTGTTCGCTGTGAGCGCAGGTTCTGGCGGGGGCGCCTTGGGCGGTACGGGGCGGCCCCGTCTGGGCCGCGGGGGGCGGTGGGGGGTGCGCCCCTTCGGGGGCGCGGGGAACTGCGCGATCGGGCCCCGCCGGGCCGCAGACGCGTCTGCCGGGGCCGGGACCACGGCGGGTGCGGGCTGTTTGTGGCTGGGCGCGCAGTTCCTCGCGCCCCTAAAAGCGAGCCCGCCGGCCGGGGCGCGACGAGGCCCCCGGGACTGGTCCCGGGGGCCTCGTCGGGCATGCGTCAGAGCGAAGCTCAGGCTTCGGTCTTCTCCTCGGCGTCAGCCGACTCCGTGGCCTCGACCGTCTCGGCGGTCTCATCCTCGTCGTCCAGGTCGACGACCTCGCCGTTCGTGTCCTTGACCGTGGCCGCCTCGACGACGACCGCGAGGGCCTTGCCGCGGGCTACCTCGCCGACCAGCATCGGGACCTGGCCGCCCTCGACGACGGCCTGGGCGAACTGGTCGGGGGACATGCCGGAGGACTGCGCGCGACGCATGAGGTGCTCGGTGAGCTCCTCCTGGTTCACGTTCAGCTTCTCCTTGTTGACGAGCTCGTCCAGGACGAACTGCGTCTTGATGCCCTTCTCGGCCTGCTCCTTGGTCTCGGCGTCGAACTCCTCCTCGCTCTTGCCCTGGATCTCCAGGTACTTCGCGAGGTCGAGGCCCATCTGGCCGAGCTGGTGGTTGACCAGGTTGTGCTTGCGGGTCTCGATCTCGTCCGCGAGGAGCTTCTCGGGGACGGGGACCTCGACCAGCTCGAGCAGCTTCTCCAGGACGCGCTCCTGGGCCTGCGTGGCCTGGTCGTACTGCTTCATGTTCTCGAGGCGCTTGCGGCTGTCCGCCTTGAGCTCGTCGAGGGTGTCGAACTCCGACGCGAGCTGCGCGAAGTCGTCGTCCAGCTCCGGCAGTTCACGCTTGGCGACCTGGGTGACCTTGACGGTGACCTCGGACTCCTTGCCGGCCGCCGAGCCGCCCTTGAGCTCGGAGGTGAAGGTGGCCTCGCCACCGGCCTCCAGGCCCTTGACGGCGTCGTCGATGCCCTCGAGGAGCTCGCCGGAGCCGATCGTGTAGGAGACGCCGGACGCGACGCCGTCCTCCAGGACCTCGCCCTCGACCTTGGCCTCCAGGTCGATCGTCACGACGTCGCCGTCCTCGGCGGCACGCTCGACCGGGGACGTGGAGGCGAAGCGCTCGCGCAGCTCCTCGACGGCCTTGTCGACGTCCTCGTCGCTGACCTCGACCGCGTCGACCTCGACCTCGATGCCGGAGTAGTCCGGGATCTCGATCGCGGGACGGATGTCGACCTCAGCGGTGAAGTTGAGGGTCTCGTTGTCCTTCAGCTCGGTGATGTCCACCTCGGGCTGGCCCAGGACGTTGAGCTCGGCCTCGTTCACGGCCTCGGTGTAGAACTTCGGGAGCGCGTCGTTGACGGCCTCTTCGAGGACGGCGCCGCGGCCGAACCGCTGGTCGATGACTCGGGCCGGGATCTTGCCCTTGCGGAAGCCCTTCACCGTGACCTGCTGGTTGATCTTCTTGTAGGCCGCGTCGAGGCTGTCCTTGAGCTCCTCGAAGGGCACCTCAACAGTGAGCCGAACCCGGGTCGGGTTCAGGGTCTCCACGGCGCTCTTCACGGTTCGGTCTCCTTGGGGCTGACTTCTTGGGATTCTGCCCGGCTCAGAGACACACGGGCACACAGCTTGCATAGTAACGGCAAGCGGGAGCCGAGCCACAATGCGATCTTGGAGAGGGGTCCCGCGGAGGGGACGGAGAGGCATCCCGTGGGGGACGACGAGCGCGAAGAACGACGAACAAGGTGGTCGGGGTGGCGGGATTTGAACCCACGGCCTTCCGCTCCCAAAGCGGACGCGCTACCAAGCTGCGCCACACCCCGTCGGTGCGACACGTAGGGTACATGCCCGCAGGCCGAACGGCCCCCGGTTATCCGGGGGCAGGTGAGGGGGGCGTGCGGCGAAGGCCCACGACCCGCTACGATGCCTCTCGTGCCGCGGCGTCCGCGCCGGTGGCGCGATCCGTGCGGGCGTAGCTCAATGGTAGAGCCCTAGTCTTCCAAACTAGCTACGCGGGTTCGATTCCCGTCGCCCGCTCTGAATGCCGAAGGCCCAGGCGAGAAGGTGAATCCCTCTCCCTGGGCCTTCGCCGTGCTCGGGGCCGGATCAGGGCTCCGTGTCCCCCGCGTGCCCCTTCAGGCCGGGGCGGCGTTTCAGGGCCTCGATGATCTGGCTGTCGATGCCGTCGGCGATCTCGCGTTCCCGTTGCCGTGAACCGTGCTGGTAGATCAACGCGGCACGGGTCGAACTCTGCCCGAGCCGGATCATTAGCTCACGTGTGCTCGCGTCGGTATAGGACGCCATCGTGTTGCCCGTGTGCCGGAGATCATGGAAACGCAGGCCCTTGATCCCCACATCGGCGCACGCCTTGTGCCACAGCCCATTGAAGTGGTTCCGGCGCGGGATGGCGCCCTTCGCGCCGACGAAGACGCTGCCGTCCCGCCCCGGTTCGGCGAACTGCTTCATGTGCGCGACGATCACCGGCAGGACCGACTTCGGGATGGCGACGGTGCGCTTGCCGGCCTCGCTCTTGGGGGCCTTGTAGATACGCTCCCCGTTGTTCAGCTCGGAGACCGAGCCCCGTACCCGGATCATGCCCGCGTCCAGGTCAACATCCTGCCGGCGGAGCGCGACGAGCTCACCCCAGCGCAGTGCGCAGAACGCCCCCAGCAGCACCAGCGCCCGATAGCGGGGCTGCACGGCGTCCGCCAAGGCGAAGACCTCAAGAACGCTCGCGGTGGGCCGCTCCGGGGTGACGACCGTGCCGCCGTTGCGGATCTGGCACGGGTTACGGCGGATCAGCCCGTCGTCCACGGCCGTACCCAGGATGGTCCGCAGCAGCGAGTAGGCCTTCGCCACCGTGGTCGGGCCGATGCCGTCGTCGAGTCGGGCACGGCGCCAGGTGCGGACCGCAGCCGGCGTGATGTCGGCGACGGACAGCCGCCCGAAGGTGGGCACCAGGTGCACCCGGACCAAGATCCCGTAGAGCTCGCCCGTGCTGCGGGCCAACGGCCGTTCGGCGACCCAGGCCAGCGCGTACTTCTCGAAGGGAACCTTGGCGGCGTCCGGGTCGCGCCAGTCACCCTGACGAAGCTCGGTCTGCACGTCGGCGAGCCAGTCATCCGCCTCACGCTTGGTGCGGAACGTCTCCGGAGCGGGACGGAGCTGACCGTCAGGGCCGACGTAGCGGGCCTGGTAGCGGCCGGACGGCAGCTTACGGACACGACCGAACTGGCGACGCTTGCCGGCCATCAGGCAGCCACCCCCCGCAGGACAGCGCCCCGCCGACGCGGCTCGACCGTGTGACTGGCAATGAACTCACGGACCGCACTTTCGGGGATACGGACATGCCGCCCGACCTTGACGTAGGTGATGCGCCGCTCTTCGATCAAGCGCCGAGGGAAGCGCACCGTCGTACCGAGGATTTCCGCGACCTGATCCACGCTGAGGTACCGCTCATTCATGGTCGAGCTCTCCTTCCTGACGCAGTTCGTCACGTGCTTCACGTGCTGCCTCACGGCCCAGTGCGATGTCGCGGCGGATGTTGGCGGCGAGCCAGGACTCACCCGGGGTGTGGCCGTGGCCGGCGTAGGTCCAGTGGGCGAGCGTGAGCGTGGTGGCCTCGGGGTGCTCGTCGGGGTCGGGCAGGCCGAGGGCGGCGCGTTGTTGGGCAGCGCGGTAGTCGGCGCGGACCTGTCGCAGGGCGCCGAGGGTGGTGGAGTAGCGGCGGGACTTTGAGCTGAAGTGGCCGCGGAAGCCGAGCATGTGCGCCCAGCGGCCCAATGCGCGCTCGGGGTAGTGCGCCTGGAGGTCAACGCAGGCGGTCATGAGTCGCCGGGCATGCGCGGAGATCTCCAAGCGGTCAAGGTCTTCAGCCAGTCCGGTGCCATGACAGCCCGCGCATCGACTGAGCAGCGATCCAAGGCGTGCGTACACGGAGGAGCGGCCTGATCCCTGGCACTTGCGGCAGTGGACCGGAGCGTCAGCGGCGCCGGTGGTCTCGGCGGCCTTGGTGGCGTACTTGGCGACGTAGGAGGCCACGGCCTGTTCGGTGAGGTCTTCGCCGTTGCCGAAGGCGCCGATGGGCTGGACGTCGAGCTGAGTTCCCCATCGCAGGACGCGGGCGGGCTGGTCTCCGACCGGAAGAACGTCGACCTGGACGCGGGCGGCGGCGGCCTGGATGGCATCCGTCAAGAGCCCGAGCGTGGCCCACGGCGGGGGCGGGGAGTCGGGACCGTCGGGTCCGTCGAAGCGGATCACAGCGTGGAAGTGCACGGCTCCGCGCTTTTGGTACTCAGCGACCTTGCCGAAGGAGACGCAGGACTCTTCCCGAGCAGCCTTCTGTGTGAGTCCGGCCCGGTGCGCGATCTGCCGGCGGAGGTAGATCGTGAAGTAGCGCCACAGGTCGGAGGCGTGGTTGTTCCACAGGACCGCGCCCGCGTAGTCGTACGTGCTCGGGTTGAGCGGGGTGCCGAGCTCCGGTGCGGTCTCGCCGTGGTGGGTGCCGCAGCGGCAGGGTCGGTTGCCGGGGCGGTTGTGGACGGGGCCGAAGGACGGGGCGGTGAGGGTGGCGAAGACGCGGGGGTGATCGCGGATGGTGTGCGGGGTTCCCTTGTCCGGGTCGCCGACGAGTCCGGCGCGGATCAGGTGGTAGGTGTCGCCGGCGTAGGTCCAGGCGCAGGAGGGGCAGCGCGAGGCACGGCGGTTGCCGCAGGCGATCCGTAGCCGACCGCCGGGTTCGTTCTCGTTGGAGTAGGAGAACAGTGCCTGTCCGGTGGCGCGGTCGCGGGTGACGGTGGTGCCCTGGAGGTGAATCGGGTCGGAGCAGCCACCGGTACGGCGGATCTGGTCTTGGAGGCGGTCGAAGCCGGGGGCCCCGGCCACCCGCAGAATGTCGGTGAGGGTGGCCGGGTCCAGGCCCGCCAGGGTGGCGGTGTCGCTCACACCAGCACCTCCTGACGGGAAGTCAGGAAGGCGGTGCCGATCCACTGTGTGTAGGCCGGGGGGATCGCCTCCGTCAGTTCCTCTCGAACGTCGGTCCAGGTGATGCCCATGGCGGCCTGCATCTCGGGGACCGTCGCCTTGCCACCGCCGTTGCCGTAGGCGGCGACATAGGGGCCTTCGCGGCGGACACCGTGACGGTAGCCGCGCACGTAGCCACGATGCTTGGGGTGGGCCGGCGAAGGCGTCGACCACCTGCCGAGCTCGAAGTTGCGGTGCCGCAGCACACCGAGCCCGAACGCCTCCCCGCACAGCGACACGTCTTTGCGGATCTTCGCCTTGCCGTTGGGCTGTTCCAACACGTACGGCAGACCGGTCGCGTCCAGCAGCTCACGGGTGGCGGCCACGAGGTCTTCATGAGTTCCGCCCCAGCCCTGCGAGGCGTTCGTGCCGACGGTCAGGGCGCAGCCGGCTTGGCAGGGCGGGGAGGCGTGCACGAGCGTGTAGCGGCTGATCTCGTCGGTGGCGATCAGGTGGGCGAGGTATTCGAGGGCGTCACCGTGGTGGTACGGGAAGGGGTAGCGGGGGCGGTCGGCGATGTCGCAGCCGTCGACCTGGAAGCCGGCGAGGTGGTACCCCCACCCGGCGCCCCCGGAGCAGGAGAACAGATCCAGTACCCGTGTCACGGCGGTCACCGCCCGGTCCGGACGAGCGCGGCGGCCGGGGCGATGTGCCCGGCGCCGTTGCAGGTGCGGCAGGTGGCACGGACGATCACGCGGGAGCCGTCGTGGTGGCGGTCGCCGGTGGTGATCGCCACGACCGGGAACCCGTCGCAGTGGTGGCAGACCGGCATGTTCGAGGCGCGGACAGGCATGATGAGTACAGCCCTTTCGGATTGGAAGATCGGGAAGAGGCGAGCCGTCCGGGGCGGCGGAAACTTGGCGGTTGAGGCCGCCCCGGAGGGCCCTAGTACTTGCGGTAGCGACTCCGTGACCGAACGGGCCGGGAGCGGACCGGAGACTTGCGCCGCGAGCGGGTGCGTCCCTTGACGGCACGGCCGGAAGAGCTGCCCCGCTTGGCGCGGCTGAACGTGTAGCTGAGTCCGCAGCTCGCGGAGAGAACCGCGATGATCGACGCGGCGATGATCTGGACGACGAAGGCGATCACCAGCAGGACGAGCGCGGTCCCGGCGGTGATAGCCAGGGTGAGCAGGATCGGACCCTTGTAGGAGCGGGGGGCTTCCTGGACGATCACGACCTTGGCCTTGTCGGCGTCGGGCGGGATCTGCCGATACAGCTCGGTGGGGATGTGTCCGGCGCGGAACTGCTCATCAGGCAGTTGCATGGGAGGACGCTCCTTCTCAGGCCGTGCAGCGGTGGGTGTTGGCGGCGAGTTCGGCAGCCGCGCGTCCGTGGTAGTCGGTGGAGAAGCCGCAGTTCGGGGCCGTGCAGGCGGCGGTGTGCTTGGTGCGTCCGCGTCCGTCGTTGTAGCTGGCGACCTGGACGGGTCCGATGCGGATCACGTCGAAGAAGCGGTTCGGGCGGGGCATGGTGGATCTCCTTTCGTGTCAGGTGAGTTGGGCGGCGAGCGTGGTGGCGAGTGCTTCGGGCACTCCGAGCCGTATGCGCAGGGTGGCCGCGTCGATGGCCGTACCGGTCCGTGCGTGGTGCTCGGTGGCGACCTTCCGGGCGTGCTCCACCAGCGCCGGCGGAACCCCGGGCGACGCGGTTTCGGGAAGTTCCGGTGCCGAGACCGGCTCCGGGGCGGGCGCGGCGATTTCCTCGCGCTCCGGCGCCGGAACAGGGGCAGACGCGGCGGGCGCGGCGGCCGGAGCGGCGGGCGCCGGCGGGACCGGGGCGCCATCTACGGCAGTTGTGGGTGAGTGGGCCAGGAGCGTGCCGCCGAGGAAGGCCAGCGCGGGCCAGCCGGCGACACCGAACCGCAGCCAGGCCGGGGGGTGTTGCATGTCGAGGAACCCGGCGGTGGCGACGTTGGCGCCGAGCGAGGCGATCAGGGCGATAAGGAACCAGCACCAGGCCAGCCCCGACGGTCCACCACTGCGCAGCCGACGCCAGGCGGCGACCAGCAGCAGGTCGACCGAGATCGGGTAGGCCCAGGCTTTCCAGCCGTCCTGTCCGGCAGCGGCCGCAAGGTCGTGCAGGTGGGCGAAGGACAGCGCACCGGCGATCACGGCTTGCACGAGTACAGCGTCCAGGCGGATCGAGCGTGTCATGTCCTCACCTCCTTCAGAGGGGTTGGGCCGGGGGGCGGGCGGGAGTCATGGCCGGCCACCCGGCCCCGGCGGGATCAGCGGCGGTTGAAGCCGGGGCACCCGTTGACCAAGTGGTCCACGCACTGCGGGCAGTCCCCCTTCAACCCCTTGTGGACCGTGCGGTCGTAGGCGTGGCTCCAGCACTGCGGACACTCGCCTTCGGGGATGGAGTCGGCGGTACGCGGCGACTTTGCAAACAGAGCCACCACAGCCCCCTTTCTCGTTGGCGGCGGATTGTTCAGCTCTGGAGTGCTTCGCCCGAGCCCCAGCACGCCGTGCACAAAGCGGCCTGCTGATCAGCGGTGGCGCGGCCCTTGCGGGCACCGACACGGACGATTTCCGTGATCTCGCCTTTGCCCTTGCACTCCGGGCACCTCTTCGCCCGGGACTTGGCGGCGGGCTTACGTGCGGCCATGAGCGGATCTCCCTTCGGTCTTTTGGCATGGGCGGGGTAGGGACGCGGCGCGAAGACGGTCACGCCAGCCGGAAAAAGGAAGCGGGGTGTTACTCGGTGACCGGGCGCGGAGCCACCAGCGGCGAGGCCGGGGCCGGGGCCACCGTCGGCGCGGTGCGGACCTGCGGCCGGAACGGAGCCAGAAAGGCCAGATCCGGGGTCAGGTGGGCGAACTCGCGGCAGATCGCAGCCGCCTCTGCGGGAGACATGGCGGGGGTGCGGATGCGGGACCAGCCGCCGGAAGCATCACCGGCCACCGCCACCCCGGGACGATCCGGCGGGATCGTCGTCACCGCCTGAACCGCTTCGGGAGCAATGTCCCCCAGGCCCATGTCGCCGGTCTGCTTGTCGTTGACCCGGTGCACCACACGGCCCGTGAGCTGAGCGCGCAACGTGGTGGCGCCCTTGCCCAGATCGGAGCCGAAACGCTGCCCGCAGATCTCCAGATAGATGCCGATGGCGCGGGCCATCTGCGCCAGGCGGACCATCTGCATGACCATGCGGTCCCGGCGTTCCTCATCCCTCTTCGCGGCCACGAGGAACAGCTCCGCCACCTCATCGACCAGCACCACCAGCGGTATCGGCCGGGATGCTTCGGGCAGATCCCACAGGTCCGAGACGCCGTGCAGGTTCAGCAGGTCGAAGCGGTCTTCCATCTCGGTGACCAGCGCATCGAGCAGGGAGGAGGCTTCCGCCGGGGTGGTCGCCAAGGCCGACAGGCGGGGCGCATACGCACTCTGTTCCACCCCGCGCTTGCAGTCGACGCCGACCAGCCCCACCGGCAGCTTCGCGAGGCCGGCCACCAGATTGCGCTGATACACCGACTTGCCCGACTGATTCGCGCCCAAGGTCAAGGCGTGCGGCACCTTGCGATACTCCCGGGCGAAGACCGAGCCGTCCTCCCGCAGAGCGACAGGCACAACCATCGGCCCATCAACCCTCGCGCGGCGGGGCATGCGGACCGTGGCCAGCACGTCGTAGCCGGTCATCCGCAGTTCGACGACGCCCGGCCGGGTCTCCCCCACGATCACCGAACGCACTCCCCAGGCGTGCCGCAACCGTTCCGAAGCCGCCGCGACATCCGCCGGCTCCAGACCGGCAGGAAGCCGCAAGGACACAACCAACCCGGTCGAGGTGGGCCGCACCCGGCGGACCTTCGGAGGCCGTGGTCGAACCTCCCGGCGCCCCAGATTGCGCGTCATGAACGCCCGCAGACCCGAGGGCTGAACCGTCAGCCCACACACCTCCATCGTGGACCGGAAGGTCAACATGAACCGGCCCCAGGCCAGCGGCAGACCCACCAGCGACCAGTACACGCGCGGGGCACGCACCTTCGCGAAGCCGAGCCCCACGGCGACCAGCACGACAGCGGCCGGCAGTAACCAGGTCGTCATGATCAGACCCCCGGCGTGATCGCGACCGCGCGGAACGAGATGCCGTGACGCTTCTGGCCGTTGAACTCGTTCTCCCAGTCACGCGCCTTGAGGCCGACCACGGAGACCGGCGTACCCGGGGCCAGGTCCTGCGGGACACCCGTCTCGGGCACGGCCACCTGGTAGAGGTTGCCCTCACCCTCGTCCGAGACCAGCAGGCCCACCGTCGACAGGCCCGCACCGGTCTCCCGGTCCACGGCCCGCTCACCGGTCTTCTTGTTGACCATCTTCGGCTCCGGCGCAGTCGCCACGAACACGACGGCAGTCGAGAGATCGATCTTGAAGGACGGCATGTGTTACTCCCTGAGTCGATGCGTTAGCGCAGCCCAAAGCAGGCTGACTCTCGCTGTCCTAGGACTGCGAGGCCGTTGGGACGACTATGGCCCGCAGTCCCAGGACTGTCAACAGTCCTGGGACTGTGTTTGACTGGACTCGTCGAGAGGAGTCGCCCAATGGCGCCCAAGTGGCGGCAGCTAGCGGACAAACTGGCTGAAGAGATTAAGCGGGGTGAGCAGGGCAAATACCCGCCGGGAACACAGCTTCCGCAGATCAGGGAACTGGTCGAGCAGGGCGAGGGATCCAAGTCCACCGTCCACCAGGCCTACAAGGCTCTTGAGGCCGAGGGCCTGGTCACTTCATCCCGAGGCCACGGCACCGTCGTACGGCAGCGAGTACCGCTCAAGCGGCTCGGAGTCGCCCGATATGACAAAGCCAAGTGGCGCGACAGCGACGAGGTGGCTTTCATCGCGGACCGGGTGGCGTCAGGGCGCAGCTACCGCCGGAACGAGCAGACCCAAACGGTGAGTCGCGTCGAGGCCCCGCCACTGGTCGCGGCCGCACATGGCCTGCCTGAAGGTGCAGAGGTCTACGCACGTGCTCGCGTCGTGAAGGAAGGCGATCAGCCGACTCACACCCTCACGAGCTACTACCGACCCGAGCACGTCGAGGGCACGAGGATCGTGGACCCGACTCCGGGGCCCGCCGGTCGTGGCGGCGGGTTCAAGGTGCTGTACGACGCCGGGTACGAGATCGACCACATGAAGGAAGAGATCTTCGCTCGCGCCCCGTCCTCAGACGAAGTGAAGCTCCTACAGCTCCCACCGGGCGAGCCTGTCGTAGAGCTCCATCGGACGACCTTCACCGCCTCTGGCACAGTGGTCGAGTTCGCCATTGGTGTACACGCGGCTTCGCGCTTCGCCTGGGAGTACGACTTCAAGGTCCCGGACTCCGCGAAGGGCGAGAAGGGGCAGTAATGATCTCGATGCAGGCATGGGACGACGCGCGGCGCCTGTGGGACTACCACCAGACGGGCCACACCCTGAAGCCTTGCTCAGTCGCGATCGGCTTGGGCAGCCACGATCTGGGCGTGGCCGATACGGCGGTGGACCTGTACAACCGCGGCTTGACCCCCGTGCTTGTGTTCACCGGAGCTACCAGCGCGACCACACGCGAACTCATGCCGCGCGGTGAAGCCGTCCACTATCGGGAGCGTGCGCTGGAACTCGGTGTGCCCAGCTCCGCAGTGCTCGTCGAGACCGAGGCGAGGAACACCGGCGAGAACATCCGCTTCTCGAAGGCCGTGCTCGAATCGGCCGGCATCCCCGTCTCTTCCGTGCTTCTGATCAGCAAGCCATACGAGGAGAGGCGCGCGTACGCCACGGCTCGGAAGCTGTGGCCCGAGGTCGAGATCCTCAGCGCTTCCACCCCGATGACGTTCGGCGAGTACGTCGATTCCATCGGAGACGCCCGCAAGGTCATCGACATGCTTGTGGGCGCACTACAGCGGCTACTGATCTACCCCGAGCAAGGGTTCATGATCAGTCAGAACGTGCCGCACGACGTGATCCAGGCGTACGAGCGGCTGTGCCATGAGGGCTTCACGAGCCGCCTCATCGCCACCGGCCAACGCTCAGCCTGATGAAGCCGTCAACGACTCTCCACTCGGTATCCGTGGCGGGCGTCGTTGTGCGCGAGGACGGACGCGTATTGGTGATCCGTCGCGCCGACAACGGGCGGTGGGAGCCGCCAGGCGGAGTGCTGGAGCGGGACGAGGCCATCGAGGATGGGGTGTGCCGCGAGGTCCATGAAGAGACCGGGGTCAAGGTGCACGTCGAGCGGCTCACCGGGGTCTACAAGAACATGACATTGGGTGTCGTCGCCATGGTCTTCCGGTGCCGCCCGGACGGTGGACACGAACAGCTCTCGGACGAGTCGACCGCCGTCACCTGGCTCACCCCAGACGAAGCCATGGACGCGATGAGCGAGGCCTTCAGCGTCCGCATCGCAGACGCCCTAACCGACAACTTGGCACCCCACATCCGAACCCATGACGGACGGAAGCTCACCGACCCTGGCGGCAACTAGGCCATCGCCCCGAAAGCCAAGGGCTGTTACAAGTTTCTCTACCTCATCAAGCCCCGGCTGCGCTCCGCTCCGCCGGGCGCGCTTCCCGGCTCTGGCTGCGCCCGCGCTCCTGCCTTCGGCCCGCTCGGCGCTGCCGCCGCCGACGCGCGCCCACATGTCGATAGGGCCGGGTAGCCATGAGTCGATCCCCGTACAGAGCGGCCCACGGTCAAGACGATGCCTCCGGCGGGGGATCGGCCGGCACCGGGATGGAGGGGGCGCCGTTCCCGGCTGCGGGTCCGTAGTGGCGTGCGCGGGGTGCTCCCATCCCGTCCGCCATCGACCCAGGCAGAGCCGAGCAGACGCGGCCCATGGCGTCCAGGTCGTTCGTACAGTGGCGCGCTCCACCTGGACGCCATGAACCACGCCCGCTCCACGGTGTGTGGGTCGACGGCGGACGGGATGGGAGCTGGGGAGAGTGGTGGGTTGAGGGGACGAGCTAATCTGCTGCTCAGGGGGTTTTCATGAGCGAGCGAGACCTGTCTGAGTACGAAGAGATGTGGACCACTGAGCGGGAACGGTGGGCCCTCTTCCGAAGCAACATGGGCTATCTGCCGATACGCAGAGGTGACCCGCCTATGGCCGAGGTCATCTGCGATGAAGAACTTTCAGAGCTCGTGGCGGCGAAGATGCTTGCTGCCGGGGTAGCAGTGGTCGTGGACTTCCAGGACTGTCAAGTCCGTGAGTGATGTCTGACACCAACGTCTGACACCAACACCGACGGATTGGCCCGGACGAGGGCGACTCCCGCTGACCGCCACTTCTCCGGGGAGCACGGATCCTCCCGAGTTGCAGAGACGCGGTGATCGACCTGATAAGGATGAGGCCAGAGGTCCAAGTACGCGATGACCGGGGGACGCGCGCATGACGGAGTACACGTGGCCGAACGGTGTGGGGGATCCGACACCCGAGGACATACGACGGGCCTGGCCGGCAACCGTGACCGCGCTTCCAGTGGGCGCCGCCGTGACCGGCAAGGTCATCGGCCGACAGCCATTCGGCGTGTTCGTGGAGATCGACGGGGTGCCCGACGCGGTGGGCCTGGCGGAGATCTTCGGTTCACCGCCCGGAACCGTCCCTCCCCCACTGGGGTTCGCTATCAGTGGGAGCGTGGTCGATCACGCGGAGCGCAACTTCCAAGTCAGGCTCAGACTCGATGACTGGGGAGACGAGCGCGAGCCCCTCCCACTGGAGCCTAACGAGCGCCTTGGCGACCGCGAAGCCCTAAGCGGCTTTCTGAGGCGTCTTCGGCAGGACTATGAAGCGAGTGGCGACCAATGGGAGAACCGGACGCTGGGCAGCTTCCTGGAGGCTCTGGAAGCGTGGGTGGCCGATGCTCCAGGGTGGTACGCGAACCACGGCCAGGAGCTCCCGCCTGAGGGCGACTGGGCGTTCATGGCACGGGCCCTCAGCGCAGCGCGGTTCTACGAGTGACGCCGTGCCCCTTGCGTGCCCGATGAGGAAGCGGCCAACGGGAAACAGCGGGGAGTCTCGGCGAATGGTCCGAGAACCCGCAGGTCAGCGTTACACCAGGTCAGGCCGGGGCCGCGTACGCGATCTTCCAAACTAGCTACGCGGGTTCGATTCCCGTCGCCCGCTCTGTGCGAGAACCCCGGACCTTTCGAGGTCCGGGGTTCTTCGCGTTCCAGGGCTCCTCGCGTTCCGGGGTTCTTCGCGTTCCGGGGGCGGACGGGGCTCGTACGCGGCTCATAACGGCTTCTTTCAGCGCCGCATAGTTCGCCCCCAGGGACGGATCGGGACGAATGCCGGGCGAGCGGAAGGCCGCCGTCCGGGGTCCTGGACGACCGTGCGCCGCTCAGCCCGGTGCCGTGCCCGTCGGCCAGGGCGGTTTCCCGCCTTTCCACTGTGTTGCAGGCATATGCCCCCTTGTGAGGCAGGAAGCACGGACCGGACGATCGGTCCCCTTCACCCGACTTCACGGAGGTTGCGATGACCGAACGACTCTCGCTGGGCCCGGATGCCGCACGGCAGCTGGCGACCGCCACCAAGACCGCCCCGCAGATGCGCGGCATCACGCCCCGCTACCTGCTGCGCGCCCTGCCCTGGGTGGACATCGAGGCCGGCGTGTACCGCGTCAACCGCCGCCGCTCCTTCGTGCTGGGCGACGACCGCGTCAGCACGTACGACGACAACGGCAACGCCCGTGTCGTACCCGGCGACTTACGCGAAGTGCCGTATCTGCGCGAGGCCGACGACGCCGCGCTCGCCGCTCTCGCCGACGCCTTCACGGAGGTCACCTTCGAGGCGGGGCAGGTCGTCGTGCAGGAGGGCGACGCCGCGGACCGGCTGTGGATCATCGTGCAGGGGCGGGCCGAGAAGCGGGTCTCGGGGCGGTACGGCGAGGACGCGCTGCTGGAGGTGGTCGGGGACGGGCAGTTCTTCGACCTGGGCGCGTGGAGCAGGTCCGAACCGATGCCGTACCGCGTGCAGGCGCTCACCCGGGGCACCGCGCTCTGCGCCGAGCGCAGCGCCCTCACGGCGCTCGCGGACCGCGACGAGAGGCTGAACGCGGAGCTGACGGCGTACAACGCGAGCGACCCCGGCACGGCGGGCGGCGAGGTGCCGGTGGACCTCGCGTCGGGGCACGTCGGGGAGCCCGATCTGCCGGGGACGTACGTCGACTACGAGGACGCGCCCCGTGAGTACCACATGAGCCTCGCGCAGACCGTCCTGCGCGTGCACACCCGCGTCTCCGACCTCTACAACGGGCCGATCGACCAGACGCGCGCGCAGGCCAACCTGACCATCGCCGCGCTGCGCGAGCGGCAGGAGTCCGCGCTCCTGAACCACCCCGAGTTCGGCCTCTTCCACAACGTCGCGCCGGGGCAGCGCGTGCAGACCCGCACCGGCGCGCCCACCCCCGACGACCTGGACGAGCTGCTCGCGCGGGTGTGGAAGCAGCCCGGATACTTCCTCGCGCACCCGAGGGCCATCGCCGCGTTCGGCCGCGAATGTACGCGCCGGGGCGTGCCCCCGGTGACCGACACCCGGTTCGGCAGCCCGCTGCTGACCTGGCGCGGGGTGCCGCTGATCCCGTCGGACAAGGTGCGCTTCACGAACGGCGGCGGGATCCACGCGGGCACCACCGAGATCCTGCTGATGCGGATGGGCGAGGCGGAGCAGGGCGTCGTCGGGCTGCGACCCTCCCAGGTGCCGGACGAGGTCGAACCGGGCCTGGCGATGCGGAACATGGGCGTCGACAACAAGGGCATCACGTCGTACCTGATGACGGCGTACTTCAACACCGCGGTCCTGGTGGAGGACGCCGTCGCCGTCCTGCAGAACGTCGAGGTGGCCAAGTACCATGACTATTCCTGACGTTCAGGGCCTGGGACGCGTGCTGACGCCCTCCGTGCCGGCGCCTCCCTCCGCGCCGGCGCCCTCCGCCGCGACGGTCACCCCGCCCCGCGCCTTCTCCCCCGAGGCCGCCCGCCAGGACGTGCCGGTGCTGCACCGCACCGTCAACGGCCACCCGCTCGTCTGGCTCGACAACGCCGCCACCACCCAGAAGCCGCGCCAGGTCATCGAGGCCCTGGCCGGCTACTACGGCACCGCCAACTCCAACATCCACCGCGGCGCGCACACCATGGCCCGCGAGGCGACGGACCTGTACGAGGCGGGGCGCGCCGCGGTCGCCTCGTTCCTGGGCGCCGAGGGGCCGGAGACCATCGCCTTCGTGCGCGGCACCACGGAGGCGATCAACCTGGTCGCGCAGAGCTGGGGGCGGGCGAACCTGGGGCCGGGCGACGACATCCTCGTCCCGGTGCTCGAACACCACTCCGACATCGTCCCCTGGCAGTTGATCGCCAAGGAGACGCGGGCCCGGGTGGTCCCGGTGCCGCTGGACGGGAGCGGGCAGATCGACCGGGCGGCGTACGCGGATCTGCTCTCGTACCGCACCCGGCTCGTCGCGATCAGCCATGCCTCGAACGTCCTCGGCACCGTCCCGCCGGTCAAGGAGATGGCCGCGCTCGCCCACCGCTACGACGCCAAGGTGCTCGTGGACGGCGCGCAGGCGGTGGCCCATCTCCCCGTCGACGTGCAGGATCTCGGCGCGGACTTCTACGCCTTCTCCGGGCACAAGCTGTTCGCGCCCACCGGCATCGGCGCGCTGTACGCGCGGCCCGAGGTCATGGCGGCGATGAAGCCGTGGCAGGGCGGCGGCAACATGATCGAGTCCGTCTCCTTCGACCGGACGACGTTCGCGCCCCCGCCGCACCTCCTGGAGGCCGGCACCGGACACATCGGCGGGGTGGCCGGGCTGCTGGCCGCGCTGGAGTGGCTGACCTCGTTCGACCGGGACGCCGTCGCCTCGTACGAGAACGCGCTGATGGCGTACGCGGAGCGGGCCATGGCCGACGTGCCGGGGCTCTCGCTGATCGGGGCGGCGCCCGAGCGGATCGCGGTGCTGACCTTCACCCTCGCGGGGCACGACCCGGCGACGGTCGCCGACTGGCTGGACCGGGACGGCATCGCGGTCCGCTCGGGCCACCACTGCGCGCAGCCCGCGCTCGCGCACTACGGCCTGGAGTCGGCGGCGCGGGCTTCTCTGTCGCTCTACAACACGTCGGAGGAGGTGGACCGGCTGGTGGCCTCGCTCAGGGCCCTGCAGCGGACTTCCTGAGCGGCGGACCGTGGGGGGCGTGCGCGGCACGCCCCCCGCCTCGGGGAGTGATCAAGGTCTCGGCGTGGACGAACCCTCAGAAACTGATCGAGTTGATGGTCTCCGCCACTTCGTTCAGGAAGCGGTTTATGGAGGGAGCCATGCCGGTCGAGGCGAGGAAGAAGCCGAAGAGCACCGCGACGATCGCGGGGCCCGCCTTGAGCGATCCCCCGCGGATCAGCACCACAAGGATGATCGCCAACAGCAGTACCACTGACAGCGAAATGGCCACACTGATCACACCCTAGGTCGGTCACTCTCCCGGCCCGGGGGGTACGACCCCGCACACCCCCGCCACGACCATCGTGCCACCAACAGGCCCGCTGCATGCGGCCGGTGACACATCGTCGGCCAGAGCTTCGAGGGCCTCGGTCGCCGCGCGGCCCGTGCGCCGCATGAACCGCGCCCCCTCGTACAGCAATTCGACGGTCGGCCCCCGGTGGAAATCGGGCTTGATCGTTGCCGTGGCCACACACGACGTTCGCAGGAAATTCGAATTGTCGCCGTCAGCACATCACGGGCGCGTAACTCCGCAGAACTCCCCGGCCAACCGGACATTTCACCAGAGTCGCCCGCGGGCGTTATGCACCATTTAAACCGGATGAGTTGCGACGTAACGGACAGAAAGTGACCGCATCTCTTTGTCGACTCGGCGCGAATCCAGGGTATCCGGTACCCGATAAGCGGGATTCCACTCCGTGCCGGATCTGTGTCGGACAGAGATTGAGTCGGGATAAGCGATGAGGGTTTTACGAATACGGCGCCTCGACGCTAGGGTGCCTCAGATGTTCCACGCTGCCACCACCCCCAGAGGCGCAGTGCGGTCCCGGGTCGTCTCACCGAGCGCATGGTGGGAGGGCCTGTGACCAACTCGGTGCACCCGCACGGACGCCACCGGGCGCCGCTCCCCCCGGCCCAGGTGCCCGTGGCCGGAGTCCCCACTCCCCGCGCCCACCATCCGACCCCGCAGGCCGCTCCCGCTCCCCCCACCACGAGTGGCCACCGCACGGCACAGAGCGGATCGAAGCCCGCCAAGCAACGCGACGCGTTCTTCGACAACGCCAAGTACCTGGCGATCGTCCTCGTGGCGATGGCCCACGCATGGGAACCCCTGACGGATCACAGCCGCGCCGCCGAGGCGCTGTACATGACCGTCTACACCTTCCACATGCCGGCGTTCATCCTGATCTCCGGCTACTTCTCGCGCAGTTTCGACATGCGGCCCGACCGGCTCAAGCGGCTGGTGACCGGCGTCGCCGTGCCGTACGTCATCTTCGAGGTCGCGTACACCCTCTTCAAGCGGTACGCGGACAACGACCCGAGCCAGCCGATCAGTCTGCTCGACCCCTGGTACCTCACCTGGTTCCTGGTGGCGCTCTTCGTGTGGCGGCTCACCGTGCCGCTGTGGAAGATCGTGCGCTGGCCGGTGCCGCTCGCCCTGGCCATCGCCATGCTCGCGGTGATCTCACCGGACATCGGCGACGACCTCGATCTGCAGCGCGTCCTGCAGTTCATGCCGTTCTTCGTGCTCGGCCTCTTCATGAAGCCCGAGTACTTCCAGCTGGTGCGCCGCCGTGAGGTGCGGATCCTGTCGGTGCCGGTCTTCGCGGGCGCGCTGCTGCTCGCGTACTGGGCGGCCCCGCGGATGACCTCCGTGTGGTTCTACCGCCGGGACAGCGCCCAGGAGTTGGGCGTCCCGTGGTGGGTCGGCATCGTGATGACGCTGGCGCTCTTCGGCTGCTCCGTGGTCCTCACCGCGTGCTTCTTCGCGTGGGTGCCGCGCCGCAAGATGTGGTTCACGGTCCTCGGCGCCGGCACGCTGTACGGCTACCTGCTGCACGGCTTCCTCGCCAAGGGCTCCCGTTTCTGGGGTTGGTTCGAGACCTACGACTGGCTGCACCAGCCGGCCGGCGAGATCTTCGTGACGGTCGTCGCCGCGAGCGTGGTGACCGTCCTGTGCACGCCCCCGGTGCAGCGGATGTTCCGCTTCGCGATGGAGCCCAAGATGGAGTGGGCCTTCAAGCGGGACGCGGCGGCGCTGGCCAGGGAGCGGGCCAAGTCCGGCTAGCGGGACCCCTCGGGGCCTTCCCCGATCCCCAACAGGGCGCGCATGGCGGTGTACTTCACCGTCAGGCGCGCCCTTGTCGTCGCGTCGAGCACGGCGAGGCGGGCGGGGTCCGCGTTGTGCGCCAGGTCCGCCTCCTTCACCAGCCGGGCCCCGTCCGTCGCCAGGATGCGCGCGGCGTACGCCTCCTGCGGCTCGCCCGCGCGCTTGGTGAGCGCCAGGACGATGTCCTTCGTGCGGCGGGTCAGCGGGGCGTCCCTGAGCCACTGTTCGGTCAGGGCGTCGTCCTCGACGGAGTCGTGCAGCCAGGCGGCGGCGATCTGTTCGTCGTCGCCGCCGCGCGAGCGCACGCCGTCGGCCACCGCTCGCAGGTGCTCGGTGTAGGGGCGGCCCGCCTTGTCGGTCTGGGCGGCGTGCGCCTCCCGGGCCAGGGCCGCCACCTCCGCCACCGTCAGCGTCGGCGTCAGTTCCGGTGTCGGCTCCGGCGGCGTGCGGTCCTGGGCTGCGGGCGTCATGCCGCCGACTTTAGGGCCTGTCCGGCGGGTCTTGTCGCGGGCGCGGGGCCTGGCACGCCGATCTGCGGCGTTGTCGTCGGTTGCCAACGCTCCGCGTTGCCGCCCTCCTCCGCCTTGCATCTCGACGCACCAGACCCCGCTCACCAGCACCGAAACGCGCAGGCCACCCGACTACGACCCGACCCGCCGGACAGACCCTAGCGCCGCCCGTGCGGGCAGCGTCGTGGCGGCGAGACCGAGCCCCAGGACCGCGGCCACGAACGACCCGTACACCAGCGGGGGGATGTAAGGGCCTTGGCCGGTCAGGCCGTTCATCATCGGGACGAGCGTGGCCAGGGCGATGGCCGAGCCGATGACGATGCCCGCGCAGGCCACGAGCAGCGCCTCCCAGCGGACCATCCGCATCACCTGGCGGCGGGTGGAGCCGATCAGGCGCAGCGTGCCGAGTTCGCGGCGGCGGTCCAGGACCGTCATCACCAGGGTGTTGACGGCGGCGATCGCCGCGAAGCCGCCGAGGACGGCCGCCATGGTGGTGTTGGCCCAGGCGTTGAGCTCGCGGTCCAGGGACCGGGCGGTGGCGTACCCGTCCCGGTCCGTGCGGGTGCCGAGTCCGGAGAGTGCCTGCGCGGAGCCGCCCCTGGCCCAGATCTCGGCGGCGAAGGACGAGGTGACGTGCCCCTTCAGGTCGGCCGCCGCCATGGTGACCTGGGAGAGGCCGAGGCCCCTGCCGTACGTCGCCACGATCTTCGGCGCCGCCTTGGTGCCGTCGGGCAGCCGGACGTCGAGGCGGTCGCCGGTCGACACGTGCGCGGAGTCGGCGAGGCGGCTGTCGACGGCGATCTCGCCGCGGCCGAGCCGGAGGGTGCCGGTCTCGATCTTGAGGTCCTGCACTGCACGGAGGTCGGCCGCGGTGCCGGTGACGCCCTGCGCCGACGCCGCCTCCAGCCAGCGGTCGCCGCCCGAGCCGACCGGGACGAGCAGGGACGTCTTGAGCAGGCCGACGGCCGAGGTGACCCCGTCCGTCCCGGCCGCCTTCCCGACCGCGTCCGGGGCGAGGCCCGTCTCGGAGGTGACGATGTGGTCCGCGGTGATGCCCGCGCGCTGCTGGTCGGCGGCGACCCGGTCCTCGCTGGTGTGCATGAAGACGAGGACGCTGGAGAAGGCCATGGCGAGCACGATCGGGGTGATCGCGGAGGCCAGCCTGCGGGCGTTCGTACGGGAGTTGGCGGCCGCGAGCGACGCGGGGGCGCCGGCGCCGCGCAGCGGGAGCCCGAACAGGGCGGCGCAGCCGCGGGCGACCAGGGGGCCGAGCAGGGCGACGGCGAGCATGAAGAGCATGACGACGCCGAGCGCCGCGTTGGCCGCGTCCTCGCCGGTGTTGTGCGCGGCGAACCCGGCGAAGACGCCGCCGCCTGCCGCCGCCGCGACGCCCAGCGGCGTACGGATCCAGCCGAGCGGCACCCGCTCCACGGACGCCTCCGTCAGCGCCTGGCCCGGCTTGATGCGTGAGGGCCTGCGGGCGGCCAGGTATCCGGCGCCGAGCGCGGTGAGGACGGCGCCGCCGACGGCGGCGACGAGGGGGATGAAGGAGACGGACAGGTCGACGGCCCCGGGGATCGCGCCCTTCTCCTTGAGCTGGCCGAACCACCAGCGGGCCAGGGCGATGCCGGGTAGCAGGCCGACGGCGCCCGCGAGCGGCGCGACGAGCAGGGTCTCGGTGGCGATGGTGCGGCGGATCTGGCGCGGGGTGGTGCCGATGGCGCGCAGGAGGGCGTACTCGCGGGCGCGCTGGCCGACGGAGAGGGCGACGGTGCCGGCCGCGGTGAACACGGCGGTCAGTGCGGCGATGCCGCCGAAGGAGCCGCCGAGTCCGGTCAACATCTCCTTGGCATAGGCGAGTTCGGAGCCCTCGGCGGCGCTGCGGCCGTCGCCGGTGTGGACCTCGGCCCTGCCGCCGACGGCGTGCGCCACTTGCGCCTTGAGGGTCTCGGCCGACACCCCGTGCTTCGGCAGGACGGCGATGGCGTCGACGCGCCCCGGGTGTCCGGAGAGCCGGATCGCCTCGGCGTCGGCGAACCAGGCGGTGGAGGCGCCCGGGGCGGACCGGACGGTGCCGGAGACCCGGAAGTCGCGCGGGCCTTCGGCCGTGGTCAGCGTGGTGCGCTCGCCGACGGCGGCGCCGGGTGCGGCGAGGACGACCTCGCCGGGGTGCGGGGCACGGCCCGCGGTCAGCTTCTCGCCGGTGAAGGCGGTGGAGCCCCAGCCGTGTGCGGTGACGTCCCTGCCACCGGAGTGCAGGGGGAAGGTGACGTCGGGGACGGCGGTGCGCGCGCCGGGCGCCGAAGCGGCCCTGGTCACCAGGGAGTCGGCGATGCGGGCCCGGTCGGGCAGCGGGGTGGCGGTGTCGGAGCGGTCCTCGCCGCTGCCGGTGGTGAAGTGCGCGGCCTGGTCGGCGGCGGCCACCACGGGGGCGCCGGCGTAACGGGTGGAGGGCATCGAGGCGCGCAGCCCCGTCTCCAGGAGGATGCCGCAGGCAGCCACGATCAGCGAGGCCATCATCAGGGCGACGAAGGTCCCGGCGAACGCCGCGGGCTTGAAGCGGACGGCCGCGCGGGCGAGGCCGTTGGGCCGGTACGCCATTACGCGGCCACCCCCGAGTACGCCGGGGCGGTGCGGGCGGTCAGGGCGGTCATCCGGTCCGCGATCCGCGCGGCGGAGGCGCCGTCGAGGTGGTCGACGACGGAGCCGTCGGCGAGGAAGAGGACGCGGTCGGCGTGGGCCGCGGCGGACGGGTCGTGGGTGACCATGACGACGGTGGCGCCCATCCGGTCGACGGCGGAGCGCAGCAGGCCGAGGATCTCGGTGGCGGTGGTGGTGTCCAGGGCGCCGGTCGGTTCGTCGGCGAAGATCACGTCGGGCTCGGTGACCAGGGCGCGGGCGATGGCGACGCGCTGCTGCTGGCCGCCGGAGAGCTGGCCGGGGCGGCGGCGTCCCTTGTCGCCGAGGCCGACCCGGGTGAGCATCTCGGCGGCCTTGCGGCGGTCGGGGCGGTGGCCCGCGAGGCGCATCGGCAGGACGACGTTCTGTTCGACGGTGAGGGACGGCAGCAGGTTGAAGGCCTGGAAGACGAAGCCCAGGCGGGTGCGGCGCAGCGCGGTGAGCTTGTTCTCGCTCATGCCGGTGATCTCGGTGCCGCCGAGGCGGACGGTGCCCGCGCTCGGCCGGTCGAGGCCCGCGGCGCACTGCAGGAAGGTGGACTTGCCGGAGCCGGAGGGTCCCATGACGGCGGTGAAGCTGCCGCGGGGCAGGGCGAGGTCGATGCCGGCGAGGGCGTGCACGGCGCTTGAGCCCCGGCCGTATTGGCGGCGGACGCCGCGCAGTTCGACGGCCCAGTCGCCGGCGCCGGGCGCCCCGCCGGGGACGCGTACGTCCTCCTCGGCGACTCGGTTCTTCTTCCGCCGCAGCCCCATGTCCCTGTCCACCTCTCGTGACGAATTCGACCTCTCGAACGTACGGAGACGGGGGTGCTGTGGACCATGAGGGCGGCTGGCGAACCCGGGGTGGGGAGAACCCCACCTCGTGCGTTCAGGAAGGCCCCGCCGGTCGTTTGGTAATCTAACTATTGACGCGTTCTTGACGCTTCCTTTGCCAACTCACGTGCGATCTTCCTCGCCATCGTCCACGCCATCCCCACGGGAGGAACGGGCCCATCGGACACGCAGACACCTTGATAGCCATGGGCGGCGCCTTTCTCGCCGCCGCCGTCCTCGCCCGCCTCGGCGGTCGCATCGGACTCCCCACCATCCCCCTCTTCATCCTGGCCGGGATCCTCCTCGGCCCGCACACCCCCGGCGTCGTCCTGGTCTCCGACCCCCACGACCTGGAGATGCTCTCCGCGCTCGGCCTGGTCCTGCTCCTCTTCTACCTGGGCCTGGAGTTCCATCTGGACGACCTCAAGACGGGTGGCCGCAAGATGGCCCTCGCCGGAGGCACCTACCTCGCCCTGAACGTCGGCGCCGGCCTGGGCTTCGGATTCGCGCTCGGCTGGGGCACCTCCGAAGCGCTGGTCCTCGCCGGGGTGCTCGGCATCTCGTCCTCGGCGATCGTCACGAAGGTCCTGGTCGACACGGGCCGGCTCGGCAATCCGGAGACCAAGCCGATCCTCGGCATCATCGTCGTCGAGGACATCTTCCTGGCCCTCTACCTCGCGGCGCTGCAGCCGATCCTGTCCGGCGCGGACAGCCTCTCGGCCGCCGTCCTGGACGGCGGCAAGGCCTTCGGCTTCCTGCTGCTGCTCGCGCTCGCGGCCCGCTTCGGCACCAAGGCCGTGGGGCGGCTGATGGACACCCGGGACGACGAACTCCTGGTCATCTCCTTCCTCGGCGCCGCCGTCTTCGTGGCCGGGGTCTCCGAGTGGTTCGGTGTCGCCGACGCGATCGGCGCGTTCATGGTCGGTCTGATGCTGGGCAGCACGGCGTCCGGCGACCGCATCCGCGCACTGGTCCACCCGCTGCGGGACGCGTTCGGCGCGATCTTCTTCTTCGCGTTCGGCCTCTCCATCGACCCCGGCGACCTGCCCGCGGTGGTGTGGCCGGTGCTCGCGGCGGTCGCGGTGACGCTCGCGATGAACGTCCTGGCCGGACTCGGCGCGGCCCGCGTGTACGGCTTCGGGGCGGGCCCGGCGGCGAACATCTCCACGACCTTGCTGGCCCGCGGCGAGTTCGCCCTGATCCTCGCCACGATGGCGGCGGGCGCGGGCCTCGACGACCGCCTCTCCCCCTTCATCGCGGGGTACGTCCTGCTGCTCGCAGTCCTGGGCCCCCTGGCGGCGGGCCGCTCGGAGTGGCTGGCGCGGGTGCTGCCGGGCGGCTCGGGTCCCGCGCTCGCAGCCGGTGGCGGCACCCCGGAGCAGGCCGAACGGGCCCGGGAGGGCAGCGCACCCTAGCCGGCCCGACCCGCCGAGCCGCCGGGGCTCACGCCTCCCGGCAGATCAGCAGGAGCGCGCGGTCGTCGTTCACGTCCTTCGCCACCGCTTCGATGAGGTGCCAGGCCGCGCCGTGGAAGCCGCCCGCCACATAGCGGTCGGCCTCGCCCGTCAGGCGGTCCATGCCCTCGGCGATGTCGCGGTCGGAGGTCTCGACGAGGCCGTCCGTGAAGAGCATCAGGACGTCGCCGGGGCGCAGCACGCCCTTGACCGGGTCGAACTGCGCGCCGTCGTACACGCCGAGGAGCGGGCCCTGGCCGGTCTTCTCCTCCCAGCGGCCGCTGCCCGCGCTGAGCTGGAGGCCGGGCGGATGGCCCGCGGAGAAGAGTTCGTAGTCGCCGGTCTCCAGGTCGAGGACGAGGTGGATGGAGGTGGCGAAGCCCTCGTCCCAGTCCTGGCGGAGCAGATAGCCGTTGGCGGCGGGCAGGAAGGCGTGCGGGGGCAGCGAGCCGAGCAGCCCGCCGAAGGCGCCGGAGAGCAGCAGCGCGCGCGACCCCGCGTCCATGCCCTTGCCGGAGACATCGGTGAGCACCGCCTCCAGGGTGCGGCCGCCGTTGGTGCGGGCGGCGACCACGAAGTCCCCGGAGAAGGACTGGCCGCCGGCCGGGCGCAGCGCCATCTCGCGGTGCCAGCCGCGCGGCAGCTTCGGCAGCTTGCTCTGTACCCGGATGCGTTCGCGCAGGTCGAAGAGCATCGTGCCGCCACCGCGCCAGGGCACGCCGACCCGGCTGCGGAACTGCGCGATGAGCAGGCCGAAGAAGCCGCAGGCGGCGACCACCAGGACGGTGCCGGGGGTGACCCGCGAGACGCCCTCGGGGTACGGGCCGAGCTGGACCGACTCCACGATGAGGGCCACCGCCGACGCCGCGTACAGGCCGAGCAGGCTGGCGGGGCGCAGCAGCAGGCCGCCCGCGACGATGGGCAGGACGAGCGCGGCCGGCGAGCACCAGACGCTGTTGACGATCGTGCCGCAGGTGATCACGGGGACGGTCAGCAGGAGGCCGGCCAGGGCGACCCAGTCGGAGCCGTCGCCGCGGAAGTAGTCGACCCCGGATTTGCGCAGCACTATGCGGACCCGGTGCAGCCTCTTCTTCATCCGGGCCGTGAACGTGTCGGCCTCGGCCCGCCGCTCACCCCGCTCGCGACGTCCGCGCCGTTCTCCTCGTACCGCCATTGCTCGTGGACCTTATCCAGCGAGCCGCTCCCTTCGCACGGGAGGTCCCGGTTGTCCCCCGTCGGAGGAGCGTCCTGGACGGCCGTGGACGGCCCGTCCGGAGCGTGGAAATCCTGTCGCACCGGGCGTATCGCCCTGGTACTCATGGCATATGACGACAGACGTGCGGGTGCTCGCCGAGGCCGAGTGGGATGCGTGGTACGGCACGCTTGAGCTGGCTTTCGGGGGTGTCGCCGAGTCGGCCGAGGAGCGGGAGCTGTGGCGCGCGCTCACCGAGCGCGACCGGTCGATCGGCGTCTGGGACGGTGCGACGTGCGTGGGGACGGCGGGGGCGTTCTCCTTCCGGCTCTCGGTGCCGGGCGGCGCCCTGGCCGAAGCGGCGGGCGTGACGATGGTCGGCGTCGCGGCCACGCACCGGCGGCGCGGGATCCTGACGTCGATGATGCGGCGGCAGCTGGACGACGTCCGCGCGGCGGGCGAGCCGCTCGCCGTGCTCACCGCGTCCGAGCCGGTCATCTACGGCCGGTTCGGGTACGGCGCGGCCACCCAGCAGCTGAAGGCCGACATCGACACGACCCGGGTGCGGCTGTCCCTGCCGCCGGGCACGGATGACGTACGGCTGCGGTACGCGAAGCCCGCCGACGTCCACGCCGCGTGCGAGGCGCTCTACGCCCGCGTGGTGACGGCGCGTCCGGGCATGCTGGCCCGCCGCCCGGGCTGGGAGCGGCTGCGGCTGCTCGACCCGCCGGGCGAGCGGAACGGCGCATCGCCGCTGCAGTGCGTGGTCGCCGAGCGCGCGGGCGAACTCGTCGGGTACGCGCGCTTCGCCGTGAAGCCCGACTGGGACTGGAAGGGCCCCAAGGGCGTGGTGCACCTGCACGATCTGGAGGCCCTGGACCCGGCGGCCAACGCGGCGCTGTGGGAGTTCCTCTTCGGCGTCGACCTGACGACGTCGGTGCTGGCCCACAGCCGTCCGGTGGACGACGCGGTGCTGCAGCTGGTCTCCGACGTCCGCCGCTGCGACCTGTCGGTGCGGGACGCGCTGCACGTGCGGCTGGTGGAGGTGGGCGCGGCCCTTCAGGCACGTACGTACCAGACGCCCCTGGACGTGGTGTTCGAGGTCGAGGACGCCTTCTGCCCCTGGAACGCGGGGCGTTGGCGGCTCACCGGCGACGCGAAGGGCGCCTCCTGCGAGCGCACCGAGGACGCTCCCGACCTCGCCCTGTCCGTACGGGAGTTGGGCTCCGCCTACCTCGGCGGGGTCTCCCTCACGTCGCTCGCGGCCGCGGGCCGGGTGCGGGAGCTGCGCCAGGGCGCGCTGACCGAGGCGTCGGTGGCCTTCGGCTCGGACGTGGCCCCCTGGCTGCCGCACGGGTTCTAGCGGACGGCCTCAGGCGGGGCGCTGGCAGGTGGGGCACCAGAAGAGGTTGCGGGCCGCGAGGTCCGCGGTGCGGATGTCGTCGCCGCAGAGGTGACAGGGCTGGTTCGCCCTGCGGTAGACGTAGACCTCGCCGCCGTGGTCGTCGACGCGCGGCGGGCGGTTCATCGCCTCGGGGGTGTGCTCGGGCCTGACCGTGTCGATGCGGTTGAGCCGCACGCCCTCGTGCATCAGCTCGACGAGGTCCGCCCAGAGGGTGGCCCACAGCTCCTCGGTGACGTCCTTGCCCGGCAGATACGGGTCGACGCCGTGCCGGAAGAGGACCTCCGCGCGGTAGACGTTGCCGACGCCCGCGATGACCTTCTGGTCCATGAGGAGGGCGGCGATGGTGGTGCGGCTGCGGGAGATGCGGCGGTAGGCCTTCGCCGGGTCGTCCGCGTCCCGGAGGGGGTCGGGGCCGAGCCGGTCGTGTATCGCCTGCTTCTCCTCGTCCGTGACGAGGGCGCAGGTGGTGGGGCCGCGGAGGTCGGAGTGGTACGCGTCGTTGAGCAGCCGGAGCCGGACGGTGTCCGTCGGCGGCGGGGCGGGGGTCTCGCCGAGGGTGTACTTGCCGAAGAGGCCGAGGTGGACGTGGACCCAGCCGGTGCCGGCGAAGCCGAGGAAGAGGTGCTTGCCGTGGGCCTCGGCGGTGTCCATCACCTGCCCGGTGACGAGGGCGGCGCTGTCGCTGAACTTGCCCTGTGGGCTGGTCGCCCGGACGACACGGCCCTCGAACCGGTCCCGGTGATCGGCCGCCAGCCGATGAATGGTGTGCCCCTCCGGCATGACTTTCCTTCACGGTGCGGTGCGGAGGGGCTGGGAATCAGCCCCTCCGGCGTTTGAGGAGCGGGGTCCGGGGCGGAGCCCCGTGGCGGTCCCTACGGCTGGGGGTGGTGGGACGGGATCGGGGGCAGGTCGCCGGATTCCTCGTAAGCCGACAGCATGTCGATGCGGCGAGTGTGACGCTCCTCACCCGAGTACGGCGTCTTCAGGAAGATCTCGACGAACTTCGTCGCCTCCTCCTGCGTGTGCATCCGGCCACCGATCGAGATGACGTTCGCGTCGTTGTGCTCACGGCCGAGCTCCGCGGTCTGCTCGCTCCAGGCGAGAGCCGCCCGTACGCCCTTCACCTTGTTCGCGGCGATCTGCTCGCCGTTCCCGGAGCCGCCGATGACGATGCCGAGGGCGTCCGGGTCCGCGGCGGTCCGCTCCGCGGCACGCAGGCAGAACGGCGGGTAGTCGTCCTGGGCGTCATAGATGTGGGGCCCGCAGTCGACGGGCTCGTGGCCGTGGCTCTTGAGCCATTCGACCAGGTGGTTCTTGAGTTCGTAGCCGGCATGATCCGAGCCGAGGTACACGCGCATGGGTCCGAGTGTGGCACGTCACGCGGCGGGTAGCCGCGACCGGGGCGGTCCTCGATCTCCCAGGTCGGGACCTTGGTCCAGGCCTTTCGTCGGAATACAACGATCCGGATTCAGGACTTCCGTCCCGTTCACCCCTGAGTTTGAATGCGGGGGCTCGTGACCCGAGAACTTAAGGATTCGTCCATGACCTCGCAACCCTCCCTTGCGAAGGCAGACAGCAACCCCCCATCCCCTGGGGAT
The DNA here is from genome assembly GCF_055591085.1 of Streptomyces sp. NPDC041713. Lineage (NCBI taxonomy): Bacteria > Bacillati > Actinomycetota > Actinomycetes > Kitasatosporales > Streptomycetaceae > Streptomyces > Streptomyces sp. NPDC041713. The sequence goes on along the minus strand of NZ_JBVIZY010000001.1, from coordinate 43,490 downwards.
CCGCGGTCTGGCGACAGTGGTGACCATGGCGGCGACGGCCTGAAAGCGGGTCTCAAGAACCGCCACCTCTCCATGATCGCCATCGGCGGTGTGATCGGTGCCGGTCTCTTCGTCGGCTCCGGCTCCGGCATCGCCGCGGCGGGGCCCGCCATCCTCGTCTCGTACGCCCTCGTCGGCACGATGGTCGTCCTCGTGATGCGGATGCTCGGCGAGATGGCCGCCGCACGGCCGACCTCCGGCTCCTTCTCCACCTACGCCGACCAGGCGCTCGGCCGCTGGGCCGGCTTCTCCATCGGCTGGCTGTACTGGTTCTTCTGGGTCGTCGTCCTCGCGGTGGAGGCCACCGCGGGCGCCGTGATCCTCAACGGCTGGATACCCGCGGTCCCGCAGTGGGGCTGGGCGCTCATCGTGATGCTGGTGCTCACCGCCACGAACCTCGTCTCGGTCGGCTCCTACGGCGAGTTCGAGTTCTGGTTCGCGGGCATCAAGGTCGTCGCGATCGGCGCGTTCGTCGTCATCGGTCTGCTCGCCGTCTTCGGCGTGCTGCCCGGCTCCGACAACCCGGGCGACGGCTTCGGACACCTCACCGACGCGGGCGGCTTCATGCCCAAGGGCGCGGGCGCCATCCTCACCGGTGTGCTGATGGTCGTCTTCTCCTTCATGGGCAGCGAGATCGTCACGCTGGCCGCCGGCGAGTCCGAGGACCCGCAGCGCGCCGTCACCAAGGCGACCAACAGCGTCATCTGGCGCATCGGCGTCTTCTACCTGGGCTCGATCTTCGTCGTCATCACCCTGCTGCCGTGGAACGACAAGTCGATCACCAAGGACGGCAGTTACGTCGCCGCGCTGAACTCGATCGGCATCCCGCACGCCGGCCAGGTCATGAACGTCATCGTCCTCACCGCGGTGCTCTCCTGCCTCAACTCGGGCCTCTACACCGCGTCGCGCATGGCCTTCTCGCTCGGCCAGCGCGGTGACGCGCCCAAGGCCTTCGCGCGGACCAACGCGCGCGGTGTGCCGCAGGCCGCCATCCTCGGCTCCGTCGTCTTCGGTTTCGTCGCCGTCTGGTTCAACTACCAGTGGAAGGACACCGTCTTCGACTTCCTGCTCAACTCCTCGGGCGCGGTGGCCCTCTTCGTGTGGCTGATCATCAGCTTCACGCAGCTGCGGATGCGCGGGATCATCCTGCGCGAGCAGCCGGAGAAGCTCGTCGTGAAGATGTGGCTCTTCCCGTATCTGACGTGGGTCACCATCGCGATGATCTCGTTCGTGCTCGTCTACATGCTCACCGACGAGGCGGGCCGCAAGCAGGTGCTGCTCTCGCTCCTCGCCGCCGCGTTCGTGATCGCGTTCTCGCTGGTACGGGAGAAGGTGCGGCCCCGGGCCGCCGTCGAGCAGCCTCCGGCTCGGACCGCGGACCGCGGCGAGCACTGACCGCCGCGACGCCCCGTAGGAACGACGCCCCCGCGACCCTCACCGCGGGGGCGTCGCCGCGTCGCCACTCGGCAGCAGCCAACCGCCTGCCGCCACAGCGCAGTTCGCGGCGCACGGGAATTTCGGTGGAGTCACGGGCGAGCCGACGACGGGTCTGACTCCCGCTGTCACACCCTTGGGGGATGCTGTCCCCGTCGGACGAAACACGCGGCTCGTCAGACGCACGCCGCTCAACGGAGGCTCCCGTGGACTTCACCGCCCAGCGACTCGTGTTCCGGCCGGACGACGCCGGTTACGCGGAGGAACTCGCCGGCATGCAGACCGGCTTCGCGACGCGGCCCGACCTCGTCGTCGGCGCCACGGGCCCCGAGGACGTCGTCGCCGCGGTCTCGTACGCCGCCGGGGCCGGCCTGCCCGTCGGCGTACAGGCCACCGGGCACGGCCTCCCCGGCGCCTTCGAGGGCGGCGTCCTGATCAACACGCGGCGGATGGACACCGTGCGGGTCGACCCCGACGCGCGCACCGTCACCGTCGGCGCGGGCGCCCGCTGGGGCCAGGTCGTGGAGGCAGCGGCGCCGCACGGGCTCGCCCCGCTGAACGGCACGGCGCCCGGCGTGGGCGTCGTCGGCTACACGCTCGGCGGTGGACTCGGCATCCTGGGCCGGGAGTTCGGCTACGCCGCGGACCACGTCCGCTCCGTCGACGTCGTCACCGCGGACGGCGTCCCGCGCCACGTCACGGCCGACGACGACCCGGAGCTCTTCTGGGGCCTGCTCGGCGGCGGCCCGCACCTCGGCGTGGTCACCGGCCTGGAGACCGGTCTGGTGCCGGTCGCCCGGCTGTACGGCGGCGCCCTCACGTTCGACGGCACCGCGGTCGACCCGGCCGCCGTGCTGCGCGGCTACGAGGAGTGGACGCGGACCCTGCCCGACGAGCTGACCTCGTCGCTCGCGGCGCTCGTGTACCCCGACCTGCCGCACCTGCCGCCGCACCTCAAGGGCCGCTATCTCCTCCTGATCCGGGTCGCGTTCACCGGCTCGGCGGCGGAGGGCGAGCGCCTCGTGGCGCCGCTGCGGGAGCTCGGGCCCACCGTCTCGGACACGCTGCACGAGATGCCGTACACCGAGAGCCCCGCCATCCACGGCGACCCGGACTTCCCGCACGCCTACTACGGCGACAACGCGGTCCTCGGCCACCTCGACACCGCGGCGGCCGCCGAGATCCTCGCGCTGACCGGGCCACGGGCGGCCTCGATGCACATCCTGCAGTTCAACCACCTGGGCGGCGCGCTGGCCGGGCCCGCGCGCAACGCCGTGCCCTACCGCGAGGCGGGCTGGCTGGTCCGGCTCCTGTCGCCGCTGGTGGACGGCGTGGACGTGGCGGACCTGCGCGCGGTGCACGCGGCGGCGTTCGGGCACGTGGCGCCGCAGACCCTGGGCCGCTCGCTCAACTTCGTCTTCGGCGGCGCCGACCGCCCCGAGGGGCTCTACGACCCGGAGACGCGGAAGAGGCTCGCCGCGTTGAAGGCCACGTACGACCCGGCGAACCTCTTCCGGCGGAATTACAGCCTCGGCTGACCGGTCCGCGACCGGTGGGGCGACCGGCTCAGCGGTCGAGGAACTTCCACGCCGTGGGCAGCGCGCCCATCGCGAGCGCCGCCTTCAGGGCGTCGCCGATCAGGAAGGGCGTGAGCCCGGCGGCGACGGCCTGGGTCAGCGACATGCCGGTGGCCGCGGCCAGGTACGGCACGCCGACCGCGTAGATGATCGCGGAGCCGAGGACCATCGTGCCCGCGGTGCGCAGCACCGAGCGGTCGCCGCCACGGCGGGCGAGGGCGCCCACCACGGTGGAGGCGAGCAGCATGCCGAACACATAGCCGAGGGAGGGGGCGGCGACGCCCGAACCCGCCTGGGCGAACCACGGCATGCCCGCCATGCCCACGAGGGCGTACAGCGCGAGCGAGAGGAAGCCGCGGCCCGCGCCGAGCGCGGTGCCGACGAGCAGCGCGGCGAAGGTCTGCCCGGTCACCGGCACCGGGGAGCCCGGCACGGGCACCGCGATCTGGGCGGCGATCCCGGTGAGCGCGGCGCCGCCGAGCACGAGGGCGGCGTCCTTCACGCGGGACGCGGGCAGCAGGTCGGCGAGGACCTGGCCGGGGCGGGTGGTGGCAGCGGCGATGCTCATCGGGGACTCCGCGGGGGCGTGGGCAGGTTGGGACGCGATGACGCTATCCCAGGGGCGACCGCCGCCACACGGTCTCCGGGCGACAACCCGGGGGCAAGGCCTTGGTGGGCTCTGCACAAAGAGATGCCCATACACCTTCCGCGGCGTGACGCTCGTCACGGAGGTGAGCGGGTGGGTGGCTCGTTTTGCGCGGGGGGCCGCCGCCCGGGGAGACTGTAGGTTCCTGCCAACTCCTTGAGCACCGAGAGCAGCGTTGAGCACCATGCACGACCCCCAGGCCACGGCCGCCCCGCCCGCCGGCGGGCCTCTCGGTGCCGAGAACGAGCCGCTGTCCGGCGGCCTCAAGCAGCGCCACCTCACGATGCTCGGGCTCGGCGGCGTCATCGGCGCCGGGCTCTTCGTCGGGTCGGGCGCGGGGATCTCCGTCGCGGGCCCCGGCATCGTCGTGTCGTATCTGATCGCGGGCGCGCTCGCGATGTGCGTGATGCGGATGCTCGGCGAGATGTCGGCGGCGATGCCCGCGTCCGGCTCGTTCTCCGTGCACGCGGAGCGGGCGCTGGGCCGCTGGGCCGGGTTCAGCGTCGGCTGGCTCTACTGGTTCCTGCTGGTGGTCGTGCTCGCCGTGGAGGCGACCGGGGCCGCGCAGATCGCCCACGGCTGGGCGCCCGCGGTGCCGCAGTGGGCCTGGGTGCTGATCTTCATGGTGGTGTTCACCGCGGCCAATCTCGCCTCGGTGAAGAACTTCGGCGAGTTCGAGTTCTGGTTCGCGACCCTGAAGGTCTGCGCGATCGTCGCGTTCCTGGTGCTCGGTCTGCTCGCGGTCTTCGGGGTGCTGCCGGACACCGACGCGGTGGGCCTCGCGAACCTCACCGGCCAGGGCGGGTTGCTGCCGCACGGCTGGTCGGGCGTGGTCTCCGGGGTGCTGGCCGTCGTCTTCGCGTTCGGCGGCCTGGAGGTCGTGACGATCGCCGCGGCCGAGTCGGACGATCCGGTGCGCTCGGTGGCCCGCGCGGTGCGCAGCGCGGTCTACCGCATCCTCTTCTTCTACGTCGGGTCGATGCTCGTCATCGTGACGGTGCTGCCGTGGACGGCGCAGCGCGCCGGGGTCAGCCCGTACGTCACGGTCCTCGACTCGATCGGGGTGCCGTCCGCCGGGCAGGTCATGAACATCGTGGTGTTCGTGGCGCTGCTCTCGGCGCTCAACGCGAACCTCTACGGGTCGTCCCGGATGGTCTTCTCGCTGGCCGAGCGCGGCGAGGCGCCGAAGGCGCTGCTGCGGGTGGGCGGCGGCGGGGTGCCGCGCCGGGCGGTGCTCGCCTCGGTCGCCTTCGGGTTCGTGTCGGTGCTGCTCAATCTCCAGTGGCCGGACTCCGTCTTCCTCTACATGCTCAACTCGGTGGGCGCGGTGCTCCTCTTCGTCTGGGCGCTGATCGCCGTCTCGCAGCTGCGGCTGCGCCGGCGCATCGAGCGGGAGGCGCCGGAGCGGCTGGTGCTTCGGATGTGGGCGTTCCCGTATCTGACGTGGGCGGCGCTGGCCGCGATGGCCGCCGTGCTCGTGCTGATGCTGACCGACGACGGCGCGCGGCCGCAGCTGCTGTGGTCGGCGGGGGCGACGGGGCTCGTGCTGGCGGTGGCGGGGCTGCGGGAGTGGCGCGGGAAGCACGTGAACAACAGGTGAACTTGTTGTGCGTGGCCCTTCACGAGGTGTGAGCGTCGTGTCCGTATAGCGGTCAGCTGTTCCCTGTCAGCGGTACCGGCGCTCAGACTGTGGGCCGCTCTCTCCCCCGTCTCGGCTACTGAACAGGGCACGCCCATGTCTCGGACGTCCACCCCGCAGGACACAGCACCTGACGCAGCACCGCAGGCCGACTCCCCGCTCGTCCACGGCCTCAAGCAGCGACATCTTTCCATGATCGCGCTCGGCGGAGTGATCGGAGCCGGTCTCTTCGTGGGCTCCGGGGCGGGCATCGCCGCGGCCGGGCCCTCGATCGTCCTCGCCTACGCGATATCCGGTGCGCTCGTCATGCTCGTGATGCGCATGCTGGGCGAGATGTCGGCCGCGAACCCGGCGTCGGGTTCGTTCTCGGTCCACGCCGAGCGGGCGATCGGCCCCTGGGCCGGCTTCACCGCGGGGTGGGGCTTCTGGTTCCTGCTCTGCGTCGCCGTCGGCCTGGAGGGCATCGGCGCCGCGAAGATCATGGTCGGCTGGTTCCCGGACAGTCCGGAGTGGGTGTGGGTGGCCCTCTTCATGCTGGTGTTCTGCGGCGCGAACCTGACGGCCGTGAAGAACTTCGGCGAGTTCGAGTTCTGGTTCGCCGCCCTCAAGGTCGGCGCCATCACGCTCTTCCTCGGCATCGGCGTCCTGGCGATCCTCGGCATCCTGCCCGGCTCCGACGTCTCCGCCCCCGGCTCCGCGAACCTCACCGGCGAGGGCGGGTTCATGCCGAACGGCACGGACGGCCTGATCATCGGCCTCCTCGCCTCCGTCTTCGCGTACGGCGGTCTGGAGACCGTCACGATCGCCGCGGCCGAGTCCGAGAACCCGGTCAAGAGCGTCGCCAAGGCCGTGCGCACGGCGATGTGGCGCATCGCCGTCTTCTACGTCGGCTCGATGCTCGTCGTCGTCACGCTGCTGCCGTGGGACAACAAGGAGGTCGTCGCCAAGGGCCCGTACGTCGCCACCCTCGACCACCTGGGCATCCCCGGCGCCGGCGAGATCATGAACGTCATCGTGCTGGTCGCCCTGCTCTCCGCGATGAACGCCAACATCTACGGTGCGTCGCGCATGTCGTACTCCCTGATCGCGCGCGGCCAGGGCCCCAAGGTGCTCGGCAAGGTCTCGGGCGGCGTGCCGCGCCTGGCGGTGCTCGCCTCCTCGGTCTTCGGCTTCGTCTGCGTGCTGCTCAGCTACTGGCGTCCGGACGACGTCTTCCCCTGGCTGCTCAACATGATCGGCGCGATGATCCTGATGGTCTGGATCTTCATCGCCGTCTCGCAGCTGATCCTGCGCCGCCGCACCGAGCGCGAGGCCCCGGAGAAGCTGGTCGTGAAGATGTGGGCGTTCCCCTTCCTGACCTGGGTGTCGCTGGCCGCGATGGCGTACGTCTTCTATCTGATGACCGACCAGCCGGACACCCGCAAGCAGCTGCTCGCCACCGGCGCGCTGACGCTGGTGCTCGCGGTGATCGGCTTCGTGCGGCAGAAGGCGGCGGAGAAGCGCGCGGCGGCCGTCTAGCGACCGCGACCGACACGAGGAAGTCCCGGACCGGGTGGTCCGGGACTTTTTCGTGCTCCCCGGCGCCGCTTCTGTTCCCGTTCGGACCTAGGACGAAGGGCTGATCAACTTCGCGGCACTCCTGCTGTTAGCCTGCAGTTGCGAAGGACTTGCAATAAGTTGAGAAACACAACAGCGCACCACAGCAGAGCAGCAGTCGGAGGGCTCGGACTCATGGCCATTTACACGCTTCCTGAACTTCCGTACGACTACGCGGCGCTCGAACCGGTCATCAACCCGCAGATCATCGAGCTGCACCACGACAAGCACCACGCGGCGTACGTGAAGGGCGCGAACGACACCCTTGAGCAGCTGGAGGAGGCGCGCGACAAGGAGACGTGGGGTGCCATCAACGGCCTGGAGAAGAACCTCGCCTTCCACCTCTCCGGCCACATCCTGCACAGCATTTACTGGCACAACATGAACAGCCCCAAGGACGGTGGCGGCGGCGAGCCGCTGGCCGCCGACGGCGTCGGTGAGCTCGCGGACGCCATCGCCGAGTCCTTCGGCTCGTTCGCCAAGTTCAAGGCCCAGCTGACCAAGGCCTCGGCGACGACGCAGGGTTCGGGCTGGGGCGTGCTCGCCTACGAGCCGCTCAGCAACCGCCTCATCGTCGAGCAGGTCTACGACCACCAGGGCAACGTCGGCCAGGGCTCGACGCCGATCCTGGTCTTCGACGCCTGGGAGCACGCCTTCTACCTGCAGTACAAGAACCAGAAGGTCGACTTCATCGAGGCCATGTGGCAGGTCGTCAACTGGCAGGACGTGGCCAAGCGCTACGCCGCCGCCAAGGAGCGGGTCAACAGCCTGCTGCTCGCCCCGTGAGCCAGGGCTGTCGTCCGCTCCCCCGGTGACAGCCCGACAGCGCCCTGCCTCGTGATCGTCTTCTCAACCTTCACCGGGGCGGGCGGAAGAAGGAAAGGCCCCCGTGAGGACGTGACTCACGGGGGTCTTTCGGTTCGCGCCGGTGTTCCGGGGCGTCAGTCGAAGATCGGGCCCTGGGTGCGGGTCCGCTTGATCTCGTAGAAGCCCGGGGTCGAGGCCACCAGCAGGGTGCCGTCCCAGAGCTTCGCCGCCGCCTCGCCCTTGGGGGCGGGGGTGACGACCGGGCCGAAGAAGGCGACCTGCTCGCCGTCGGCGCCGGGGACGGCGATGACCGGCGTGCCGACCTCCTGGCCGACCTTGTCGATGCCTTCCTTGTGGGAGGCGCGCAGCTCCGTGTCGTAGGCGTCCGAGTCCATGTACTCGACGAGGTCGGCGGGCAGGCCCGCGTCCGCCAGGGCGCCGACGACCGCCTCGCGGGTGGGGCCCTCGCCACGGTTGTGGAAACGGGTGCCGAGCGCGGTGTACAGCGTGCCGAGGACCTCGTCGCCGTGCTTCTGCTGGGCGGCGATGACCACGCGGACGGGGCCCCAGGCCTTCGTCTCCAGCATCTCGCGGTACTCCTCGGGGAGATCGTCGAGCTTGTCCTCGTTCAGGACGGCCAGGCTCATCACATGCCAGCGGACCTCCACGTCACGGACCTTCTCGACCTCCAGCATCCAGCGGGACGTCATCCAGGCCCAGGGGCACAGCGGGTCGAACCAGAAGTCGACGGGGGTCTTGCTGCCGTTCTCGGACATGTCTCTCCCTAGGGAATCCGTTCGCATCTGGCCGGGGAAACGTCGGTGGCGCACCAGGGCATTCCCGGATGTCGGGCGCAGACGGCGCATGCGAGGATCGTAGACATTCGTACGAGTCAGGCGAATCACAGACATGCGAGTCACAAAGGAGTGCCGCCCGTGCCCGGTGAGAATCTGTCCCGCGACGAGGCCCGCGAGAGGGCCGCGCTGCTCTCCGTCGACGGTTACGAGGTCTTCCTCGACCTGCGGTCGGCGATCGGCGAGAGCGGTCAGGAGCCGCGCACGTTCCGCTCGGTCACCACCATCCGCTTCCGCAGCGCCGATCCGGGCGCCACGACCTTCGCCGACCTGATCGCGCCGAGCGTCACCGCGGTCTCGCTGAACGGCAAGGACCTGGACCCCTCCGAGGTCTTCGACGGCGCCCGGATCGCGCTTGAGGACCTCGCCGAGGAGAACGAACTGGTGGTGGACGCCCAGTGCGTCTACAGCCGCACCGGCGAGGGCATGCACCGCTTCGTCGACCCCGAGGACGGCGAGGTCTACCTCTACACGCAGTACGAGCCGGCGGACGCGCGCCGTGTTTTCGCCAACTTCGAGCAGCCCGACCTCAAGGCGACCTACCGCTTCCAGGTGCAGGTGCCCGACGGGTGGACCGCGTGGTCCAACGGCGTGGGCGAACTCGTCGACGGCGTATGGCGGTTCGCCGAGACCAAGCCCATCTCGACGTACGTCACGGCGGTCGTCGCCGGCCCCTATCACTACGTGACGGACTCCTACGAGCGCGTCCTCGCGGACGGCACCCGCCTGGAGATCCCCCTCGGCGCGATGTGCCGCAAGGGCCTGGCCCCGCACTTCGACCCGGACGACGTCTTCCTCGTCACCAAGCAGGGCCTGGACTTCTTCCACGACAACTTCGACTACCCGTACCCCTTCGGGAAGTACGACCAGGCGTTCGTGCCGGAGTACAACCTGGGCGCCATGGAGAACCCCGGCATGGTGACCTTCCGCGAGGAGTACGTCTTCCGCGGCAAGGTGACCCAGGCGTCGTACGAGCGCCGGGCCGGCGTCATCCTGCACGAGATGGCGCACATGTGGTTCGGCGACCTGGTCACCATGCGGTGGTGGGACGACCTGTGGCTGAAGGAGTCCTTCGCCGACTTCATGGGCTGCTTCTCGCTGGTGGAGGCCACCCGCTTCACCAACGGCTGGATCACCTTCGCCAACAACCGCAAGGCCTGGGCCTACCGCGCCGACCAGCTGCCCTCCACCCACCCGGTCACGGCCACCATCCATGACCTGGAGGACGCCAAGCTCAACTTCGACGGCATCACGTACGCCAAGGGCGCGAGCGTCCTCAAGCAGCTCGTCGCCTATGCCGGCCGGGAGGCGTTCCTGGAGGGCGCGCGGCGCTACTTCAAGCGGCACGCGTACGGCAACACGACCCTCGCCGATCTGCTCGCCGTCCTGGAGGAGACCTCCGGGCGCGACATGACGAGCTGGGCCCGGGCGTGGCTGCAGACGGCGGGCGTCAACTCCCTGACCCCGCAGGTCATCCTGAACGCGGAGGGCCGCATCACCGAGCTCTCCGTCCTCCAGGAGGCCGCCGAGTCCCACCCCGAGCTGCGCCCGCACCGCGTGGCCGTCGGCCTGTACCGCCGCACCTCCGCCGGCGACCTGGAGCGGTACGCCCGCGCGGAGGTCGACGTCGACGGGCCGCGCACGGTCGTGGCCGAGCTGGCCGGCGAAGAGGCGCCCGAGCTGGTCCTGGTCAACGACGACGACCTGACCTACTGCAAGATCCGCTTCGACGAGAACTCCCTCGCGACGCTGCGGGACCACCTCGGCGACCTCACCGACCCGCTGGCCCGCGCCCTGTGCTGGTCGGCGCTGTGGAGTCTCACGCGGGACGGCCTGATGCCCGCGCGCGACTTCATCGCGTCGGTGCTCCGGTTCGCCGGGCGGGAGAGCGACATCGGCGTCCTGCAGATGCTGCACGCCTGGACCAACTCCGCCCTCACCCACTACGCCGCCCCGAGCTGGCGCGAGGAGGGCGCCCGCACGCTCGCCGAGGGCGCGCTGCGGGAGCTGCGGATCGCGGCGCCGGGCAGCCAGCACCAGCTGACGTGGGCGCGGTTCTTCGCCACGGTGGCGTCCTCGGCGGCCGATCTCCAGCTGCTCGAGGGCCTGTTGGCGGGCAACGCGAAGATCGACGGCCTGGACGTCGACCAGGAGCTGCGCTGGGCCTTCCTCGCCCCGCTGACCGCGCACGGCGTCGCGGGCGAGGACGTCCTGGCGGCGGAGCTGGCCCGCGACGACACGGCGTCCGGCAAGCGGCACCAGGTGCGGTGCCTGGCCGCGCGGCCCTCCGCGGCGGTCAAGGCCCAGGCGTGGGCGGCCGTGGTGGAGTCGGACGCGCTGTCCAACGCCCTGGTGGAGGCGACCATCTCGGGCTTCGCCCAGCCGTCCCAGCGGGAGCTCGTCGCGCCGTACGCCGCGCGGTACTTCGACGCCATCGAGCGGGTGTGGGCCGAGCGGTCCATCCAGATCGGCATGGACGTGGTGCGGGGCCTGTTCCCGCATCTGCAGGGCGACGAGGCGACGTTGGCCGCGGCGGACGAGTGGCTCGCCGGGCACGAGGCGAGCGCGCCCGCACTGCGCCGGCTCGTCCTGGAGGCCAGGGACGACCTGGCCCGCTCGCTGCGGGCCCAGGCGTGCGACGCCGCGGCGGCGCGCTAGAGCGGTGACGTGGTGACGTAGTGGCGTGGTGAGCGGGGCGGCGGTCTTCGCGGGGCCGCCGCCCCGCTCCCTCCCCCTCCACCCCGCCGTTCCGGCCCCCGCCGCAGGTCAGCGACCGTGGGCCGGGCCGGTGCCCATCGGTCGTCGAACGCCCGTGCTTTAGGGCGAGCTTGTCCGGGTTTGTCGACGGGCGTGTAACAGCGGTTAGCGCGGCGGTCGGGCGCGGGAACGACCGGGTCATGAACCACAACACCCCGCTCTCCCCCCTTCCCCTCACGCACCTCGCCGACGCCCAGCTGCGCGTCATGAGCACCGCCCAGCTCGGCGAGCACGGCATCTCCGCGGCGGACGCCGGAGCCCACTGCAGGCCCGGCGGACCGTGGCAGCAACTTCTGCCGGGCGTCTGCCTGTTGCACCCCGGCCCGCCGACCAGCGAGGAGCGGCTGCACGGCGCGCTGCTGTACGCGGGGCGGCCGCCGGCCCCTCCGGCCAGGGCCGTGCCCGCCCAGCCCCGCGCGGGCGAGCCGCACGCACCGTACGCGGACGCGATGATCACGGGGCTCGCCGCGCTCGCCCTGCACGACTTCTCGTCCGCTCCCCCGCTGCTCTCCCTGAACCACATCGACGTGCTGGTGCCGCGCACCCGGCGGCTGCGTTCGGTGAGCTTCGCGCGGCTCGTGCGCGCTCAGGCGATGCCGACCTCGCAGCAGATCACGGGAGTTCCGGTGGCGCCGGTGCCGCGGGCGCTCGCCGACGCCGTGGCGCAGCTCGCCGAGGCGGGCGCGGTGCGGCGGCTGCTCACCGAGGCGGTGCGCGGCGGGCACTGCGAACCGGCGGCGATCGTACGGGAGTTGAACGGCGCGCGGCTGCTCACCCGGCCGCATGTGGTGGACGCCGTCGACTCGCTGCTCGCCGAGGGGCGGGCCATCGCCGAGGACCGGCTGTACCGGATGGTGGCCGAGCACGGGCTGCCCGACCCGCTGTGGAACGTCGATCTGCGGCTGCCCGGCGGCCCGCACCTCGGCGGCGTCGACGCCTACTGGCCCGACCACGCCGTGGCCGTGGAGCTGGACACCCGGGCCCCGCGCCAGGACGAGGACGCCCTCTGGTCGGAGTACGTCCGCAAGCGCGAGCATCTGGAGCGGCTCGGCATCACCGTCGTGCACGTCACGCCGAAGAAACTGCGGGACTCCGTCGAGCAGCAGGCCACCGTGGTGCGGACGGCGCTGATGGCGTCGGTCGACCGCGACCCGGCGGCGTATGTCGTGGTGCTGCCCAGGTAGCGCGGCGAGGCCGTCTTCACCCCTTGCGGAGGATCAGTTCGGTGTTTTTGTCGCCGGGCTCGCCGCCCAACGTGGGCCGTGCGCCGGGGGCGTTGAAGGACAACTCGCGGTAGAGCGCGGCGAGGCCCGTCTGGGAGAGGTCGGTGAAGTCCGTGCGGTGCGGGGCGGCGGACTCGATGAGGGTGGTGAAGACGGAGACCGTGCCGTCGTGGTTGTCGCTGATCTCCACCACCCGCGCGAGCTGCGGGAAATCGATGTGCGACGCGGTGGAGATCTCCCAGAAGGAGCCGTGCGGGGTGGCGTGCGGGGTGATCGCGTTCTTGTGGCTGTGGCCGTTGACCCAGGCGAGGACGGAGCGGTGGCGGCCGAGCAGTTCGACGATCTCCTCGCCGCCGTGCCGTCGCTCGCCGGGGTGCCCCGGGTCGTCGCGGAGGTTGCGCATGGTCCTGCTGGTGTGATGGCTGAGGACCACGACGTACGAAGGACCGCCGGCCCGCCGCTCGTTGGCCTTGAGTTCCCGTTCCAGCCAGCGCAGTTGGGCGGTGCCGAGGGAGCCCTCGTAGTGGCCGCCGGGGTCGGTGGTGTCCAGGCTGATGCCGAGCACGTCGTCGCTGACGCGGAAGGAGTAGTACTGGGTCCCGGCGGCGAGGTTCTCCTCGGTGTAGCCGTGGCCGACGGGGCCGTGGCCCTGGTGGGCCGGGTCGAGGTGCGCCCGCAGGTACTCGGCGGGGGTGAACGGCGCCCTGGACGCGTCCGGCGTGACGCTCCTCATCCGCCGCGCCTCGCTCTTGAGCAGCTCCTTGAAGTGCGCGCCCTTGGGGTCGCGGCCCTTCTTGACCGCCTTCCAGAGGGCGGCACCGCGCTGTTCGTCCAGGGACATCAGCTTCCGGCCGCCGGTGGCGAACTCGGTGAAGTACGGGTCCCGGGGCGCCCAGCAGCCGCCGGGCAGGGCGTCGTGGTTGCCGACCGTGGAGTACCAGGGCAGGCCGAGGCCGGGGCTGTTGACCTCGCGGACGGCGGCGTCAAGGAAGCCGTGCAGCCGCGGGAAGCCGCGCCGCTTGTCGGCGTCGCGCAGGGCGTCGTCCGGGTGCCAGTACAGCGCGAGACCGCTGGCCTGCACGCCTTCGTAGTGGCGCGGGTCGCCGGTGTTGGGGGTGATGCGGCCGCCGCTCATCACCGTGAGGAACCAGTCCAGTTCGGACCGGGAGTTGTTGTCGGTGTTGTCGCCGGTGGTCACGACGCAGTGCAGGGGCGCGCCGGTGGCGGGGGCGCCGCGCAGCGCGTTGACGCGTTCGACGAGCGCGACGGCGCCGGCCACCGACAGGGACTCGTGGGGCCGCCAGGCGCTCGCGGTCTGGGCGCGCAGATACTCGTAGCGCAGCGGGTGCTGGACGTCGACGAGGTGCAGGTCGGTGAATTGCACGAAGGCGGCGAGCGCGGTGCGCCGCCCCTCGCGGCCCGCCCGGGCGGGCGCCAGGTCGCCGCGGACGACGCGCGGCCAGGCGGGCCCGTCGCCCAGCCGACGGTAACCGGTGGTGCCGCGCGGGGCGGCGGCGGTGAGCAGGGTGGTGCCGTTCTTGTACGGGGCGAGGGGCGCGGCGGGGGCGGGCCGGGAGCGCGGGACGGTGGCGCGGCCGGCGGGCGCGGCGTTGCCGGAGCCCGCGCCGGGGCCCAGCGCGTAGCCGACGCCGGCGGAGACGGTGACGGCGCCGGTGGCGGCGAGGAAGGCGCGGCGGTCGAGGCGGGTGACGGTGGAGGCCGCGTCGGCTGCGGCCGTGGCGGTTGCGGTGGCGACAGAGCGTATGCGCGGCATGCGCGGTCTCCCCGGGTGCGAACGCGTCGGCAGTGGTCGCGGGAGGCCCGGGCCCTGGTGCGGCCGGCGAACTTCCCGCTCGTACTGGATCGTTGGCAGCGGGGGTGACCTGTGCGTGAACGAGGCCGCAACGCGCGACGCCGATCACCGTACGTGGATCACCCGGCACCCTGCGCGGTCACGCGGTCCTCTCCGGCCGGAGAGGAAGCGGTCACTCCGTGTTCACCTCGCGGGGAAGGGGAGGCGGGGTACGGGGTCAGCGCTCCCCGTCGGGACGGGGGCCGGGAAGGTGGCCGCTGGCGGGGCGGGTGCGCCACAGGTCGAGGCCGATGTCGACGAGACCGACGCGGTCGAGGTCCGGCACGGCCGTCAGCGGGTGCCAGGCGGCGAGGTCGGTGGACCCGTCGACCTCGTGGCGCAGGGCGCCGCCGGTGACGCGTCCCTCGTACACGAGCCGCAGCCCGTGGAAGTCGGCGACGGCGCCGAGCCGGCGCGGGTAGCGGCGGCGCAGCGAGTCGACACCGAGCAGGGCGATCGGTTCGACGACGTATCCGGTCTCCTCGTCGGCCTCCCGGACGACGGTGTCGTACGGGTCCTCGCCGTGGTCCATGCCGCCGCCGGGCAGCGTCCAGCGCCTGGCGCCGTCCCCGGCCACCCAGCGGGCCAGCAGGACCCGGCCGTCCCGTACGCACACGGCGTAGGCCGCCACCCTCAGTTCTTTCTGCATCCGGTCGACGCTAGGGCCTGTGCGGCTGTCCGCGGCCCATTACGGGTGACGTCCTCGGGTCATGTCCGGCTATGAACTCATCTGTCCCCCATGGCGCTTGGCGGAATGCGTCACGCCCTGATCACAGCTCGGACAACTCTCCCCAAACAGCTGTCACTTGCGTAAGGCTGAGCGGTCATCCGGCCCCGGATTCCGGAACTTCCCGGTCTCCGGTCCGGTATCGACCCTCCTCCCGACCTTCACGCAGGGATGCCGATGCCCAGATCCAGTTCCCGTTCCGGTACGAGCGCGAGACGCGCGCCCCGCCTCGCGATAGCCGTCGGCCTCACCGCCGCGCTCTGCGCGACCGGGGCCGCACCCCTCGCCTTCGCGGCGGACGACACCCCGTCCCCCGTACCCGCGCCCAAGTCCGCGGCCGGCAAGCTCGGTCCGGCCGACGCCGAACTGCTCGCCAACGCCGAGGCGGCTGGCGAGAAGACCGTCACCATGATGGTCGCCACCGCGCCCGGCGCCACCGAGCAGGTCGCCGGCCGGCTCGACGCCGTCAAGGGCGGCTCGGTCGGCCGCACCTACGACAAGCTCGGCTACGTCCGCGCGACCGTGCCGACCGGCGCGGCGGACGCCGCGATCAAGTCCGCGGCCGCGCTGTCGTCGGTGCACGCCATCGACCTGCGCCACGAGATCGAACTGGACGACCCCACCCCGGCGGCCGACCGCGCCAAGGGCGCCGAGTCCGCGGCGCACGGCACGTATCCGGGACCGGGCAGGAGGACCCCGGCGAAGAACCCGTACAACCCGTCCGCCGAGACCGGCGCCGTCGACTTCGTGCAGAAGCACCGCAAGGCCGACGGCCGGGGCGTCACCATCGGCATCCTCGACTCCGGCATCGACCTGGGTCACCCGGCGCTGAAGAAGACCACCACGGGCGAGCGCAAGATCACCGACTGGGTGACGGCGACCGACCCGATCGTGGACGCGGACGGCACCTGGCGCCGCATGACCAACCCCGTCACCGGCCCCGTCTTCACCTGGGACGGCGAGACGTGGAAGTCCCCGGCGGGCTCCTTCCAGGTCAACCGCTTCCGTGAGTCGGCCACCGCGGGCGGCGACGCCAAGGGCGACCTCAACCGTGACGGCGACACCACCGACAGCTGGGGCGTCCTGTACGACCCGGCGTCCGGCACGGTCCGCGTCGACCTGGACGACGACAACGACTTCACCGACGACAAGCCGATGAAGCCGTACAAGGACGACCACCAGGTCGCCTACTTCGGCAAGGACGACCCGGCGACCGACGTCGCCGAGCGCGTCCCGTTCGTCGTCGAGATCCGCAAGGACGTGCCGACCGACCCGTACGGCGGCGACTGGGTCGGCAAGAAGGCCGACTTCGTCAACATCGGCGTCATCGAGTCCGAGCACGGCACGCACGTCGCGGGCATCACCGCGGCCAACGGCCTGTTCGGCGGCAAGATGAACGGCGCGGCGCCCGGCGCCAAGCTGGTCTCCTCGCGTGCCTGCACCTGGACCGGCGGCTGCACCAACGTCGCGCTCACCGAGGGCATGATCGACCTCGTGACGAAGCGCGGCGTCGACATCGTCAACATGTCGATCGGCGGCCTCCCTGCGCTCAACGACGGCAACAACGCGCGCGCCGAGCTCTACAACCGCCTCATCGACACCTACGGCGTGCAGCTGGTGATCTCCGCGGGCAACTCCGGCCCCGGCGCCAACACCATCGGCGACCCCGGCCTCGCCGACAAGGTCATCTCGGTGGGCGCGGCCATCTCCAAGGAGACCTGGGCCGCCAACTACGGCTCGGTCGTGCGGAAGAAGTACGCGATGATGCCGTTCTCCTCGCGCGGCCCGCGTGAGGACGGCGGCTTCGCGCCGGTCATCTCCGCGCCCGGTGCGGCCATCAACACCACCCAGACCTGGCTGCCGGGCTCCCCGGTCGCCGAGGCCGGGTACCGGCTGCCGGCCGGCTACTCGATGCTGCAGGGCACCTCGATGGCGTCCCCGCAGGCCGCGGGCGCCTCGGCGCTGCTGCTCTCCGCCGCCAAGCGCGAGAAGATCGACCTCACCCCGGCGGCGCTGCGCACCGCGCTGACCTCGACCGCGCGCCACATCCCCGGCGAGCAGGCGTACGCGCAGGGCACCGGCCTCATCGACATCGTGCACGCCTGGAAGTCCATCGAGGACGACGCCACCGCGCACACGTACACGGTGCAGGCCCCCGTCGACACCGCCCTCGACCAGGAGCTGAAGAAGCCCGGCACCGGCATCTACGACCGCGAGGGCGGCCTGAGGACCGGCCAGAAGCGGACGTACGACGTCACGGTCACCCGCACCTCGGGCCCGAACCGCGGCATCCGTCACGAGCTCGACCTCGTCAACAACCACGAGGGCACCTTCAAGCTGCTCGGCAAGGGTGACGTGACGCTGGGCCTGAACAAGCCGGTCACCGTCAAGGTCCAGGCGAAGGCGAAGTCGGCCGGGCTGCACAGCGCGATCCTCACCGTCGACGACGAGCGCACCGAGGGCGTCGACCAGCAGATCATGTCGACCGTCGTCGTCTCGGCGCCGCTCGCCGAGCCGGCGTACACCTTCACCGCGTCCGGCTCGACGCAGCGCAACAGCACGAAGTCCTACTTCGTGACCGTGCCCCAGGGCGCCAAGTCCCTGGAGGTCGCCCTCGGCGGCCTGAAAGGCAAGAGCCAGACCCGCTTCATCGCGGTGCACCCGTACGGCGTCCCGGTCGACTCCACCTCGTCGATCGTCTGCTACCCGAACTACGAGAACCCGGCCGACACCTGCCGCCCCGACCTGCGGGCGTACCCGGACCCGCAGGCCGGCGTCTGGGAGATCGAGGTCGAGTCGCGCCGTACGTCGCCGCTGCTCGACAACCCGTACAAGCTGACCGTCGCCGCGCTCGGCGTCGCCTTCGACCCGGCCGTGCAGACGGTGCCCGAGGCGAAGGTCGGCACGCCGGCGCCCGTCTCGTGGACGGTGAAGAACGACTTCGCCGCCGTCGACGGCAAGCTGAAGGGCGGCTCGCTCGGCTCGGCGAAGTCGACGCGGCCCAGCATCAAGCAGGGGGAGACGCAGACCACCGAAGTGGTCGTGCCCGAGGGCGCGGAGCGTCTGGACGCCGCCATCGGCGCGCCCGCGGACATCGCCGCCGACCTGGACCTGGCCGTCAAGAAGGACGGCGTGGTCGTGGGTTCGTCGGCGGAGGGCGACTCGGACGAGTCGGTCAGCCTGACCAAGCCCGCCGCCGGTACGTACACGATCGAGGTGACGGGCTACTCGGTGCCGTCCGGGACGACCGCGTACGACTACCGGGACGTGTTCTTCTCGGGCGCGCTCGGCAAGGTCACCGTCGACGAGACGAAGAGGGTGAAGCTGGCCAACGGCGCGTCGGCGAAGGTCGACGCGCAGGTCGAGGCGAAGGCTCCGGCCGCCGCGGGCCGTGAGCTCTTCGGCGAGGTGTCCCTGCTGAACGCGGGCGGCACGGCCGCGGGCAGCGGCAGCGTGAAGGTCGAGAAGGTCACGCCGTAACCTCCGTCCGCCCCGGCGGACCGCGCTTGAGGAGTCCCGCCGAGATGCCGCGTCAGCGAGCGTCTCGGCGGGACTTTTCCCGTCCGGGGGGGCGTGGGGGCGGGGTCGGCCCCGCCCTCGGGGCGCGGGTGGCCCGCCCGGGGCTCGGCTGCCCCGCCCAGCGCTCGGCTGCCCCGGCCTCAGGGCCCGGCTGGCCCGGCCTCAAGGCTCGGCTGGCCCGCCCTCAAGGCTCGGCTAGCCCGGCCTCGGGGCTCGGCTGGCCCGTCCTCGGGGCTCGGGCCTGCCCGTCCACGGGGCTCGGGTCCACCCGTCCACGAGGCTCGGGCCCGCCCGCCCTCGGGGCGCGGGTGACCCGCCCGGGGCTCGGCTGCCCCGGCCTCAAGGCCCGGCTGGCCCGCCCTCAAGGCCCGCCCTCGGGGCGCAGTCGGCCCGCCCTCGGGGCTAAGGCCCGCCCGTCCACGGGGTTCGGGCCCGCCCACCCCCGGGCTCAGGTCCGCCCTCAGTCGCCCGGCCCCGGCCCCGAGCCGCAGGTGATCTTCCTTGCGGCCGGCAGGGCCTTGAGGATCATCGTGCGCAGGCGGTCGCGTTCCTTGCCGACGGCCCAGTTGGCGGGTTCCGCCGAGCCCTTGTCGACGGTGACCAGGACGTGGTCGCCCCGGCGCAGGCGTGGCTCGGCGTAGCGGTCCATCGGGAAACTGACCGTGTCGCTCCCCGACTCCGGCTTCAGGTGCCGCGTGACGTCGACCGTGACGCGCTCCTCGAGAGCGCCGGGCACCGGGTCGACCGCCGTGACCGTGCCCTCCACGATCAGCCGCGAGCAGGCGACGAAGCCCTCCGGGCTGAGATCCGCGTCGCCGCCGCCCGCGCGGCCCGGCTTGCCGTCGGACGTCGTGCCCCGCGCCGCGCCCTGGTCGCTCCCGCCGCCCTGCCCGGCGTCGACCACGAGCCAGCCGAGGCCGCCCATCATCACCGCCGCCAGCGTGGCCGCGATCGCGCCGGGGGCGACCGTGAACCGGCGCCGGGTCCGGACCCGTCCGGGCGGCGCGAGGCCTGGCGCGGGCCCGAGGCCTGACCCGGGGCCGGCCGCCGCCAGGGTGGCGCCCAGCGTGCCGAGCCGCTCGCGCAGGAGCGCCACGTCCGCGGCCGCCGCCGCGTGGTCGGCGGCGAAACCGGGGTCGCGCAGCGCCTCGGCCGGCGCGGGCTCGCCCGTGATCGCCAGCATCAGCGCGTCGACGTCGTTCTCCGGCACCCTCACACCACCTCCCCTTCGTGCAGGCGGGCCCGCAGGAGCCGTACCGCCGTGTGCAGCCTGCTCTTGACCGTGCCCTCCGGGATGCCGAGCTCCTCGGCGATGGCCCGGACCGGCAGGTCCGCGTAGAAGCGCAGCACCACCGCCTGCCGCTGGGCGGCGGGCAGCTCGCCGAGGCCCTGCGCGACGGCCAGCGAGGTGGCCCGCGCCTCCGCGCCGTCCTCGTCGCCGGCCTCCCGCCACAGCACCGCGAGCCGCTCGCCGAGCCGCTCCTGGCGGCGCCGGGCCCGGTGCCAGTCCATGGCCAGGTTGGAGGCGACGACGGCCGCCCACGCGGACACGTCACGCGGCGCCTCGCGCCCGTCCGCCGCCCGCTCCAGGAGCTTCAGGCGGACCTGCTGCACCCCGTCGGACAGGTCGGCGTGCGGCACACCGCCGAGCGCGAGCACCGCACGGACCCGGTCCTCCTGGGCCGCGTCCAGCGGATCCGCACCCCCGGCCGCCGTCCCCGCCTGCGGCGCGCGGCGCGCCTTTCTGCGCAGCAATGTGCCCCTCCCGTCCCCGCGTTTCCCCTACGACGCCGGGGCGGCCCGGAACGTTCACGGCGGCCGCCCGCGAATGTGGCGTCCCGCACCCCGGACAATGGATTGGACAACGCGGCCCTGGACAGACGCATGATGGAGCAAGCCCAGGCCGGGGTCACCGGGCCGCACGCACATACGGAGGAAGTCCCTGTGAAGGTCGGAATCGTCGGAGCCACCGGTCAGGTCGGCACGGTCATGCGCAAGATCCTCGCCGAGCGGAAGTTCCCGGTGGAGGAGCTGCGTCTGTTCGCCTCGGCCCGCAGCGCCGGCTCGGTCCTGGACGGTGTCACCGTCGAGGACGCCTCCACGGCCGACTACACGGGCCTGGACATCGTGCTGTTCTCGGCCGGCGGCGCCACCTCCAAGGCCCTCGCCGAGAAGGTCGCCTCGCAGGGCGCCGTCGTAATCGACAACTCCTCGGCCTGGCGCCGCCACCCGGAGGTCCCACTCGTGGTCTCCGAGGTGAACCCGCACGCGATCAAGAACCGCCCCAAGGGCATCATCGCCAACCCGAACTGCACCACGATGGCCGCGATGCCGGTCCTCAAGCCGCTGCACGCCGAGGCCGGCCTCGAAGCACTGGTCGTCGCCACCTACCAGGCGGTCTCCGGCTCCGGCCTGGCCGGCGTCGAGGAGCTCTTCGAGCAGGTCAAGAAGGTCGGCGAGGACGCCCCGAAGCTCACCCACGACGGCACGGCGGCCGAGTTCCCCGAGCCCGACAAGTACGTCGCGCCGATCGCGTACAACGTCCTGCCGATGGCGGGCTCCGTCGTCGACGACGGCCTGAACGAGACCGACGAGGAGCAGAAGCTCCGCCACGAGTCGCGCAAGATCCTGGAGATCCCGGAGCTGAAGGTCTCCGGCACCTGTGTCCGCGTGCCCGTCTTCACCGGCCACTCCCTCCAGGTCAACGCCCGCTTCGCGCGGCCGCTGAGCCCCGAGCGGGCCACTGAGATCCTCTCCTCGGCCGAGGGCGTCGTCGTCACCGAGGTGCCCACGCCGCTGGTCGCCGCGGGCAAGGACGACGCGTTCGTGGGCCGTATCCGCAAGGACGAGACGGTCGAGAACGGCCTGGCGTTCTTCATCTCCGACGACAACCTCCGCAAGGGCGCGGCGCTGAACGCCGTGCAGATCGCGGAGCTGGTCGCCGCGGAGCTCAAGGGCTGAGTTCCTGCCGTACGCCGATGGGGGGCGGTCACCGTGTGCCGGTGGCCGCCCCCTTCGCGTACCGGCCGGGCCACACGCGCCGCGGCCCCGCGCACGCCACCGCGACCAGCGCGAGCGCGGCGAGGCCGCCGCCCAGCCACAGCACACCGCCCGCCCCGTGGCCGTCCGCGACCCGGCCGCCGGTGAAGGCGCCGAGCGCGATCGCCCCGTTGAACACCCCGGCGAAGAGCGCGGACGCCGCCTCGCGGGCGTCGGGGGCCGCGGCCATCACCCAGTTCTGCGCGGAGACCGACACCCCGCCGTACGCCAGCCCCCACCCCACGAGCACCGCCACCGACGCGGCGAGCGAGCCGCCCGCGGGCACCATCAGCAGCACCACGGCGGCGAGGAGCGCGCAGATCATCAGCAGCGCCCGGCGCGGATCGCGGGCCGCGACGGCGCCGCCCGCGAAGTTGCCGACGATGCCGGCCGTCCCGTAGGCGAGGAGCAGCACGCTGATCAGTCCCGCGCCGATGCCCGGCACCCGCTCCAGGACGGGGCGTATGTAGGTGTACGCGGCGAAGTGGCCGGTGACCAGGAGCGTGACGGCGAGCAGCCCGGCCCGCAGCCGGCCGACGCGCAGCAGGCCGGGGAAGGCGCCGAGTCCGATCCCCTCGCGGGCGGGCAGCCGGGGCAGCACCGCGGTGAGCAGCCCCGCCACGGCGAGGGCGAGCGCCGCGAGGCCCACGAACCCCCAGCGCCAGCCCGCCAGTTCACCGAGCAGCGTCCCCGCGGGCACGCCGAGCACGGAGGCCACCGCGATGCCGCTGAAGATCACCGCGGTGGCCCGTCCCGCGCCGCCCTCCGGGGCCAGCCGGACCCCGAGGCCCGCCGCGACGGCCCAGACGCCGCCGATGCAGACCCCCACCAGGACCCGCGCGGCGAGCAGGACGCCGAAGCCGGGCGCGAGCGCGGAGACCACGTTGGCGGCGGCGAGCAGCGTCATCAGCGCGGCCAGGACGGTGCGCCGGTCGACGCGGCGCGCGGCGACGGGCAGCAGCGGGGCGGCGAGTCCGGCGACGACGCCGGGCAGCGTGACGGCGAGGCCCGCGGTGCCGTCCGAGACGTGCAGGCCCGAGCCGATGGAGGTGAGGAGCCCGACGGGCAGCATCTCGGTGGTGACGACGGTGAAGGTGGCGGCGGCGACCACGAGGACGGCGAGGAGGGTGCGCGGGCGCGGCAACGCGCCGGTCCGCGTGGGGAGATGGGTGCTCTGTGACATGACCTCCACCTTGTGGGGGTGTCCGCCGGGGAACAACGCGGAAGATCTCATCCTTGTATGAGCCGGATTCATCGACCGGGACGGTCGTCGGGGCGAGTACGGAAGAGGGACCGCGCGTGATGAGCGGCAGGGGACTGGAGATCAGGGAGCTGGAGTGCTTCCTGGTGCTCGCCGAGGAGCTGCACTTCGGGCGGGCCGGTGAGCGTCTCCTCGTGTCGCAGAGCCGCGTCAGCCAGCTGCTCGCCGCCCTGGAGCGGCGGATCGGCGCGCGCCTGGTGGAGCGTACGAGCCGCCGGGTGGCGCTGACCACACTCGGGGAGCGCTTCCTTGCCGAACTCCGGCCCTCCTACGAGGAGTTGGCCGGCGCCGTCGAGCGGGCGAGGGCGGCGGCGCGGGGCGTCGAGGGGACGCTGCGGATCGGCTTCCAGGGGACCGCGGACGACCGTCTGATGCGGGCCATCGGAGTCTTCCAGGAGCGGCACCCGGCCTGTGCCACGGAGGTCGTGGAGATCCTGTTCTCCGACCCGTTCGGGCCGGTGCGTGCGGGCGAGGTGGACGCGGCGGTGGTGCTGCTGCCGGTCGACGAGCCTGATCTCGTGGTCGGACCCGTCCTCGCCGGCGAGCGGCAGACCGTCGCCGTGTCGGTGCGGCACGCGTTCGCGGGGCGGGCGTCGCTCACGGCGGCGGATCTCGCGCAGACTCCGCTGATCTCCGCCGCCGCGCCGGCGCCCGGGTACTGGCGGGCCGCGCACGCCCCGTCGACGGCCGCCCCGGCCGCACCGGCGGTCCGCACGCTCCAGGAGGGCCTGACGCTGGTCGCGGCGGACCGGGGGGCGATGCTCCTGTGCCGTCCGACGGCGGAGTACCACGGCCGCAAGGACGTGGTCTTCGTGCCGGTCGAGGGGGTGCCCGACTCGGTCCTCGGGATGGTGTGGCACCGGGACGGGGAGACGGGCCGGGTACGGGAGTTCGCGCGGGCGCTCGCCGCGGCCGGCCCGCCCTGACCCGACGTGACCCGCCCTGACCCGCCCTGATCAGGGCCTGCGCACCTCGAAGTGGAAGCAGCCGTACTCGACCGCCCGGACGTGCACGAGGACCACGTCCGGGTCGGCGAAGGCCTCCGCGAACGCGGCGTCGAAGCCCTGCTCCTCGTCCCGCGGGATCCGCAGGAGGCGGCCCCCGACGATGTGGCCGTTCCTGTCGTAGCGGCGCAGGGTGCGCAGGGATCCGGCGCGCGAGAAGGGGTAGCCCGTGCGCTCTCCCGTCGGGCCCGCGCAGGGGTCGGCGTGGATGAAGACGGGCCCCTGCTCGTCGTAGGCGCCGGGGGCCGCACCGGTCTCGGCGGCCCAGCGGCGCAGCGGCGCGTACGAGACGAGGGCGACGCGCTCGCCGGGGGCGATGGGCCGCAAACAGCACCGCAACGGGTCGCCGCCCTCGGGGTCGACGTACGGGGCGCAGGACTGCCCGGCGTCATCGGTCTCCCGCAGCCGGCGGAGGGTCTCGGGGGCGATGGGGCGGGGGGTGTACGCGGTGGCCGTGGGGAGGTCCGAGGGGGTGTCCGTGGGGCTGTCCGTGCGGGTGCTGGTCATGGGTCGAGCCTCGCGCGCGGGCGGGGGCGGCGCTGGCGGGATTCGGACGGGGAGTCCGGGGCCGCGCGCGGGTGGCGCTCGACTCACCCTCAAGGCCCCCCGGGCGGCGGTCAGCTCACCCTCAAGGCCCTCCGGACGGCGATCAGCCCACCCTCAGGGCCCCCGGGTGGCGTCAGCCCACCCCCCACGACCCCCGCCCGTTCAGCTCCCGTACGTCCTCGCCCGTCGTTCTGCGGTACGCCGCGTCCAGTTCCGCCAGTTCGGCCGGGGTCAGGACGTCCTCGACGTGGTCGAAGCCGTCCGGTGCGCGCAGGGCGACCGCGTGCAGGATGCGGTCCGCCGGCATGTCGCGGTTGGCGAGGACCAGCGCGTTGACCGGCTCGCGGCGCAACTCCTCGTACGCCCGCAGCCCCGCCTCCCGGTCCGGCGCGCAGTGGGCGAGACAGCGGGCCAGGACGCGGGCGTCGAGGATCGCCTGGGAGCCGCCGTTGGACCCCACCGGGTACATCGGGTGCGCCGCGTCGCCGAGCAGCGTGACCGGGCCGCGGCCCCACCGGGCGAGCGGGTCCCGGTCGACCATCGGGTACTCCAGGATGTGCCGCGTGCCGGCGAGCAGCGCCGGGACGTCGAGGTCGCCGATGCGCCAGCCCGCGAAGTGCGGCAGGACGTCGGAGAGCCGTCCGGAGCGGTTCCAGTCGGCGGGCCCCGCCATCCCGTGGTGCCGGGTCAGCGGGGAGCGCACCTCCGCCACCCAGTTGAGCAGGTCCCTGCCCCGCTCCTGGGCCCGGCGGGAGATCGGGTAGACGACGAGCTTCGCGGTGGCGTTGCTGCCGGCCACCGCGACGGTCCGGCCCCCGAGCACCGGGTGCCAGTCCGCGGTGCCGCGCCACATCCGGACGCCGTTCCACAGCGGCGGCCCCTCGCCGGGGTGCAGCATGGCCCGCACCGTCGAGTGCAGCCCGTCGGCGCCGACCAGGGCCCGTACCCGTACGGCGTACTCCCTGCCCCGCGCCCGGTCCCGCAGGATCACCCGCAGCGCGCCGCCCTCGCGCTCGGCCAGGCGCACGAAGGCGGTGCCGGTGCGCACCGCGTGGTCGCCGATCCGGTCGCGGACCGCGTCGAGCAGGATGAGCTGCAGGGCGCCGCGGTGGATGGAGTACTGCGGCCAGTGGTAGCCGAGGGCGAGCCCGCGCGGCTCGGCCCAGATGCGGTTGCCGTGCCGGTCGAAGTGGACCATCGCGTCGGGGGCGACGGCGGTCGCGGCGAGCTCGCCGCCGAGCCCGAGCTCGGTCAACTCCCGTACGGCGTGCGGCAGCAGGTTGATGCCCACCCCGACGGGGCGCAGATGGTCGGTGGCGTCCACGACGCGGACCTCGATGCCCGCCGCGTGCAGGCTGAGTGCGGCGGTGAGCCCGCCGATGCCCGCGCCCGCCACCAGGACGTCGGTCATGGCCGTCGCGCGGCCCGGCCCGCGCCGTCCGGACGCGAGCCACCCGGACACGGGCCGCCCGGCGGCCCCTCGATCCCCAGCATCTCCGGCATCCCCCTGTGGTCCCTGACCGTCCGCGGGCCGTGGTCGGCGGCCGGAGCGGACCGGTGCGAACGCGCGGAGCGTAACGGCACGGCAGCGGGAGAACAATGGCCCCGGCAGCCATCCGGTGCCCCATGGAAGGATGGCCGGAAACACGACAAGTCACACCCCTGAAAAACCCTGAGAAGTCGCACCCCCGAAGATCCGAGAGACCCGAGACGTCCCCCTCACGAAGGCCCGGACGTCGTACCCGAGGAGATGACCGCGTGCCCGGCACCAATCTGACCCGCGAAGAGGCGCAGCAGCGCGCGAAGCTGCTCACCGTTGACTCGTACGAGGTCGAGCTCGACCTCACCGGCGCGCAGGAGGGCGGCACCTACCGGTCCGTGACCACGGTGCGCTTCGACGCCGCGGAGGAGGGCGCCGAGACCTTCATCGACCTGGTGGCCCCCGCGGTCCACGAGTCGGTGCTCAACGGCCACGCGCTGGACGTGGCCGCGGTCTTCCGTGACTCCCGCATCGCGCTGAAGCACCTGCGGGCCGGCCGCAACGAACTGCGGGTCGTCGCCGACTGCGACTACACCAACACCGGTGAGGGCCTGCACCGCTTCGTCGACCCGGTCGACCAGCAGGCCTACCTGTACACGCAGTTCGAGGTGCCGGACGCCCGCCGTGTCTTCGCCTCCTTCGAGCAGCCGGACCTCAAGGCGACGTTCCGGTTCACCGTGAAGGCGCCGAGCGGCTGGACGGTGATCTCCAACTCGCCCACCCCCGAGCCGAAGGACGACGTCTGGTCCTTCGAGCCGACGCCGCGCATGTCGACGTACGTCACCGCGCTGATCGTCGGCCCGTACCACGCGGTGCACTCGACGTACGAGGGTCCGAACGGCCAGTCCGTGCCGCTGGGCATCTACTGCCGTCCGTCGCTCGCCGAGTTCCTCGACGCGGACGCGATCTTCGACGTCACGCGGCAGGGCTTCGACTGGTTCCAGGAGAAGTTCGACTACGCGTACCCCTTCGCCAAGTACGACCAGCTCTTCGTGCCGGAGTTCAACGCGGGCGCCATGGAGAACGCGGGCGCGGTGACCATCCGCGACCAGTACGTGTTCCGCTCGAAGGTGACCGACGCCGCCTACGAGGTGCGCGCCGCGACGATCCTGCACGAGCTGGCGCACATGTGGTTCGGCGACCTGGTCACCATGGAGTGGTGGAACGACCTGTGGCTGAACGAGTCGTTCGCCACCTACGCCGAGGCCGCCTGCCAGGCGTACGCGCCGGCCTCGAAGTGGCCGCACTCGTGGACGACGTTCGCCAACTCCATGAAGACGTGGGCCTACCGGCAGGACCAGCTGCCCTCCACGCACCCGATCATGGCCGACATCCGTGACCTGGACGACGTCCTGGTCAACTTCGACGGCATCACGTACGCGAAGGGCGCCTCGGTGCTCAAGCAGCTCGTCGCGTACGTGGGCGAGGACGAGTTCTTCCAGGGCGTGCAGGCGTACTTCAAGCGCCACGCGTTCGGCAACACGCGCCTGTCGGACCTGCTCGGCGCCCTGGAGGAGACCAGCGGCCGCGACCTGAAGACCTGGTCGAAGAAGTGGCTGGAGACGGCGGGTATCAACGTCCTGCGCCCGGTCGTGGACGTCGACACGCAGGGCGTCATCACGTCGTTCGCGGTCAAGCAGGAGGCCCCGGCGCTGCCCGAGGGCGCGAAGGGCGAGTCGACGCTGCGGCCGCACCGCATCGCGATCGGCCTGTACGACCTCGACGAGGCGACCGGCCGCCTGGCGCGCACGGACCGGGTGGAGCTGGACGTCGACGGCGAACTGACCGCCGTGGACGCCCTGGTGGGCAAGCGCCGCCCCGCGGTGATCCTGCTCAACGACGACGACCTGTCGTACGCGAAGGTCCGCCTGGACGGCGAGTCGCTGGCCTTCGTCACGGACCACATCGGCGACTTCGAGGCGTCGCTGCCGCGCGCGCTGTGCTGGGCGTCGGCGTGGGACATGACGCGCGACGCGGAGCTGCCGACCCGGGAGTACCTGAACCTCGTCCTGTCGGGCATCGGCAAGGAGTCCGACATCGGCGTCGTGCAGTCGCTGCACCGCCAGGTGAAGCTGGCCCTCGACCTGTACGCGGCGCCGGCGGGCCGGGACGCGGCGCTGGCCCGCTGGACCGAGGCCACCCTGTCCCACCTGCGGTCGGCGGAGCCGGGCAGCGACCACCAGCTGGCGTGGGCCCGCGCCTTCGCGGCGACGGCCCGCACGGACGCGGAACTCGCCCTCCTCGAACGCCTGTTGGACGGCTCGGAGTCGGTCGAGGGACTCGCGGTCGACACCGAGCTGCGCTGGGCGTTCGTGGCCCGGCTCGCGGCGACGGGCCGCCTCGACGAGGCGGGCATCGCGGCGGAGCTGGAGCGGGACAAGACCGCGGCGGGCGAGCGGCACGCGGCGTCCGCGCGGGCGGCGCTGCCGACCCCCGAGGCGAAGGCCGCGGCCTGGGCGTCGGTCGTCGAGTCCGACACCCTGCCGAACGCCATCCAGGAGGCGGTGATCGGCGGCTTCGTCCAGACCGACCAGCGCGAGCTGCTCGCCCCGTACACGGAGAAGTTCTTCGCGGCGGTCAAGGGCGCGTGGGACTCCCGCTCGCACGAGATGGCGCAGCAGATCGCGACGGGCCTCTACCCCGCGCTCCAGGTCTCCATGGCCACGCTGGACGCCACGGACGCCTGGCTCGCCGAGGCGCAGCCGTCGGCGGCACTGCGCCGCCTGATCACGGAGTCCCGCGCGGGCGTGGAGCGGGCGCTGCGGGCGCGGGCGGCCGACGCGTAGCCCTCTGGCCGGGCGGGGGGGGGACGGGTCCTCCTGCCCGGCGTCGGGGTGGGCGTCTTGCCCTGGGCGGGCGGGCCGGTGGCGGGTCGGGGGTGGGTCTGGCCGCCGCTGCGCGGCGGATGCCTTCCCACCCACCCGCCCGTTTGCTCCGCGACGTGACGCTGAGCCGGGTCGGACCGGCCCGCGCCTCCCGCCAGGCGCCCCGGGTCTCAGGCGCGGGCCGCCCGAGCCTGTTGCCCGGCGCCGGGGTGGGCGTCCTGCCCTCGGCGGGCGGGCCGGTGGCGGCTCCGGGGTGGGTCTGGCCGCCGCTGCGCGGCGGATGCCTTCCCGCCCACCCACCCGTTTGCTCCGCGACGTGACGCTGAGCCGGGCCGAACCGGCCCGCGCCTCCCGCCAGGCACCCCGAGCCTCACGCGCGGGCCGCCCGAGCCTGTTGCCCGGCGCTGGGGTGGGCGGGTCGGTGGTGGCTCGGGGGTGGGGCGGGTCGGACTGGCCCGCGTCTCCCGCCAGGCGCCCCGGGTCTCAGGCGCGGGCCGCCCGAGCCTGTTGCCCGGTGCCGGGGTGGGCGTCTTGCCCTGGGCGGGCGGGTGGCGGGTCGGGGGCCGGGCGGGGCGGACTGGCCCGTGTCTCCCGGCTGGTGCCCCGGGTCTCAGGTGCGGGCCGCCCAGGCCTGGCGTTCCGTGCGGACCGACAGGTCGGTGCGGTGCAGGATGCTGTGCGGTCCCTCCGTGTCCAGGAGGCGGTCCAGCGCTGCGATGTCGGCCGGTGCGAGCACGTCGTCGACGGTGCCTCGGATGCGCCGCAGGCCCTCCAGGGCGTAGCGGCCGACCGCCTCGGAGCCCGCGCCGTCGATGTCGACGGTGACCGTGCGTTCGGCCTCGACGGTGAACCCGGCGGCGGTGAGCAGCGGCCCCCAGTCGGCGCCGCGGTGCGGCATGTGCGCGGCGTGGTGGTGCTCGGTGGCCGCGTGGCAGCGCTCCTCCAGGCCGGGCGCCTCCTCCGGCGCGTCCGCGGGCAGGAAGCGGGGGAAGCCCGCCAGCTCGACGACGGCGAGCAGGCCGCCGGGCGCGAGCGAGCCGTGCACCTGGCGCAGCACCCGCGCGGGGTCGGCCATGTGGTGCAGCGAGGCGGACGCCCAGACGAGGTCGGGGGCGTCGAGCTCCGGCCAGGTGGTGTCGAGGTCGGCCAGGACCGTCCGTACGCGCTCGCCCACGCCCCGGGCCTCCGCCTTCTCGCGCAGGCGCCGCAGGTGGGCGTCGGAGGAGTCGACGGCGGTGACGTACGCGCCGGGGAAGCGGTCCAGGAGGGCGAGCGTGCCGGTACCGGTGCCGCTGCCGAGGTCGACGACGCGGCGCGGCGCCTCGGTCAGGGGCAGCCATGCGGTGAGGGACGCGATGTGCTCGGCGAGGACGTCCGCGTCCAGGTCGAGGAGGTCGGACTGGTCGGCGCCGGTGCCGGTGGCGGTGTCGGCGTCGTGGCTGTGGTGGTGTGCGGCGGAGTGGGTCATACGTGCACGCTAAGGCGGTCGCGGGGCGGATCCGCCTCCCCTGCCGGGATGCGCAAGACGATGGCCCTTTCCGCTGCCGAACGCGCAAGCCGCGCGAGCCCCCACGAGCCGAGAGGCCGCTCCAGGACCCCTACGGCTACGACCTGTCCGGCCCGCCGTCCTCCCCGCGCTGATGACCGCGCCGCGCGTCGCGGTCGAAGATGCCCAGGACCTCGCACGGCCCGCCCTCCGCCCCGATGGCGTGCGGCAGCATCGTCGGGAACTCGGCGGACTGGTTGGTCTCGACCCGGAACCGGCGGTTGCCGAGCAGCAGCGTCGCCGTCCCCGACAGCACCACGAGCCACTCCCGCCCCGGATGCGCCCGCATGCGCGAGAGGTTCTCCGGCGGCGGCCCCGTCATCCGCTGGCGCATGACCGTCACCCCGGGTTCCGCCTTGACCAGCCAGCTCATCCGCCCGTGGGCCGCGTCGATGACCGGGCTCGACACCACGTCGTCCGTCGCCGTCTCGACCAGCTGGTCGAGGGTCGTGTCCAGGGCGCGGGCGAGGGTCACCAGCTGGTCCAGGGCCAGCCTGCGCCGGCCGTTCTCGATGCGGCTGAGCGTGGACTGGCTGACCCTGGCCCGGACGGCCAGCTCCTCCAGCGACCACCCCTGCGCGAGGCGCAGCGCGCGGATCCGTTTGCGTACGAGACTGTCCAGCTCGCCGTCCTCTTGCGTCATGAGCGACAGCGTATGCCGGACCGGCAAGGACCGCGGCCCCACCGGCCCCGCTCCACCGACCCCACTCCGGCCCGCTCCACCGCCCCCGCCCTACCGGTCCCGCTCCGGCACCGCCTCCCGCAGGGACCGCAGCACGCGGGACACCGCCGCGCCCGACGCGGCCCCCCTCCGCACCGCCGCGACCACATGGCGGCGCGGGCGGTCCGTCGCCAGCTCCCGCATCACCACCCCGTCCCGCCGCACCGCCGCCAGCCTCGGCACCAGCGCCACGCCCATCCCCGCCTCCACCATCGCGAGGATCGCCGTCCAGCCGGACGCCGAATGGGCCTGTTCCGGGGCGAACCCCGCGCCCTCGCACGCCGCCCGCGTGATGTCCGACCAGGGGCCGCTGCCGCCGAAGATCCACGGTTCGGCCGCCAGATCGGCGAGCCTGAGGTCCGCCGCCGACGCCAGCGGGTGGTCCACGGGCAGCGCCACGTCCAGCGGGTCGGCGAGCAGCGACTCCCGGGTGAAACGGGTGTCCGCGTCGGCCGCGGCGGGCGCCTGGACGGCCAGCGAGAGCGCGATGTCGACCTCGCCGGCCGCGAGGAGCTCGTACGCCCGGGCCGCCTCGGTCTCCCGCACCCGTACGGAGATACCGGGCGCCGCCCCCCGCAGCGCCCGGACCGCCGGCACGACCAGCGCGGGCACGGCGGTCGAGAACGCCCCGACCCGCACCTCCCCCGCCTCCCCCTGCGCGTACGCGGCCAACTCGGCGTCCGCCTGCTCCAGTTGGGCGAAGACCGCCTCGGCGTGCCGCAGCACCAGATGCGCGGCGTCGGTGAGCCTGACCCGCCGCCCGTGCGCCTCCAGGAGCGGCACGCCCAGCTGTTTGGCGAGGTTGGACAGCTGCTGGGAGACGGCCGACGGCGTCATCCGCAGCGCCTGCGCCGTCGCCGTCACGGTGCCCCGCTCGCTCAGCGTGCGCAGGATCTGCAGCTTCTTGATGTCCCACTCGCTCATGAGGCCAACGTACCCACTGGTCAGAAGCGCGGACCCCACCGGCCGCGTCCCCTACTTCGTGCGGGCCGCGCCGAGCACGACCCCGCCCAGGATCAGCCCCATGCACAGCACCTGCAGCCATCCCATCGCCTCGCCGAGGAGCGCGAAGGAGAGCAGGGCGACGCAGACCGGCTGGAGGTAGTAGACGACCCCGGCGCGGGCGGCGCCGATGATCGAGATCGCCTTGTTCCAGGCGAAGAAGGCGACCGCCGACGACACCACGCCCACGTACAGGAGCGGCGAGACCGTGCCGGGCGTCGGCTCGAAGCCGCCCTCGACCGCGAAGTCGACCAGGAACACCGGCAGCAGCATCAGCGCGCCGAGCACGAACGTCGAGAAGAGGAAGGGCAGTCCGCCGATCTCCGCGGGCCTGCGCTTGAGCAGCGCGCTGTACGAGCCGAAGGACACCGCCCCCGCGATGACCCACAGGTCGCCGACCGCGAAGTCCATGGCGAGCGAGCCCTTGCTGACCAGCAGGAGGACTCCGGCGCAGGCGACGAACATGCCGGCCACGCGGCGGGCGCCGAGCCGGGCGCCGCCGAGGCGTTCATAGAGGGCCATCAGGACCGGTGACGCGGCCATGATCATGCCCATGTTGCCCGCGGTGGTCGTCATGCCGGCCTGGTTCACCAGGGTGTTGTAGACGGTGACGCCCAACAGGGCGGCCAGCAGCAGGTACTTGAGGTGCGCGCGGAGCAACGTGCGCTGCCGCCAGGTCTGCCGGACCGCGAACGGCGCGACCGCGGCGATGGCGATGATCCAGCGCCAGAACGCGTGCTGGATGGGCGGGACGCTGTCGTGGAGGGCCCGGGAGGTGACGAAGCTGCCCGACCAGACGACCGTGGCGAGGGCCGCGAGGGCGAGCCCGACGCCGATGGGGCGCGCCGCGGGGTGAGCGGTGGGTGCGGTGCGTGCGGGGGTCCGGTCCAGGAGTGCCACGGGGTATCCCTTGTCTCTCTCCCCGCGCCTGCGGGGTGTCTCGGTTCGGCGGCCGGTCGCGTCGCTTACGGGCGCGTCGCTTACGGGGACCACCGTGACACCCCATGAACCATCAGGTCCATCGAATACTTTTGCCTGCTCTTTTAAGGAAAAGCGAACGATCCTAGAGTGCGTGCTGGGCGAGCGCTCCCCGCACCGCCCCCGCCGCCGCGTCCTCCGCCGCCCACGCCACGTATCCGTCGGGGCGGACCAGGACCGTCGTGCGGCGGTCGCTCGCCCAGTGGGCCGGCACGGCGCGGCCCGTCGCGTGGCCCGCGTCCGCCGGGGAGATGAGCACGAACTCCCCTGCGCGCAGGGCCTCGTAGAGCCGCCCCTCCTTCAGCGCCACATCGGGGACGCGGCGTCCGACGAGGCGGTGCGCGCCCTTCGGGGCGGGGTACGCGATGCCGACTCCGGTGACCTGGCCGACCGCCTTGGCGCGTACCACCGGCACGGTGTTCACGACGGTGGCGACCGCGGCGCGCGCCGCCCGGGTCCACGGGCGCTTGGCCATCGCGAGCCGGACCAGGCCGCCGCTGCTGCGGAGCACCGCCTTGCCGACCGGGTGGCGCTCGGCCTGGTAGGTGTCCAACAGGCCTTCCGGAGCGGTGCCGTTGACGGCGGCGGCCAGCTTCCAGCTGAGGTTGGCGGCGTCCTGGAGGCCGGTGTTCATGCCCTGGCCGCCGGCCGGGGAGTGGACGTGCGCGGCGTCCCCGGCGAGGAAGACGCGGCCCACCCGGTAGGCGGGCGCCTGCCGTTCGTCGCTGTGGAAGCGGGACATCCAGCGGGCGTCGTGCATCCCGAAGTCCCGCCCGAGCGCCTGCCGGACGATGCCCTTGACCTCGTCGAGGTCGAGCGGCGCGCTGTCGGGGACGTCACGGCGGCGGTCCCAGCCGATGACGCGGTGGTAGCCGTCGGCGAAGGGCGCGATGAAGGCGAAGGAGTCCCCGGCGGCGTTGACGGCGAGCAGCGTCTCCGGCGGTTCGGCGAGCCGCACGTCGGCGAGGACGAGCGAGCGGATGACGGACCGGCCGGGGAAGGGCAGGCCGATCGCCCGGCGCACCCCGCTGCGGAGGCCGTCGGCGCCGACCACGTACGTGGCCCGCAGGGTGCTCGACTCGCCGCCGGGGCCGTGGAGTTGGAGCGTCACGCCGTCCGCGTCCTGGGTGAGCCCGGCCACCTCGGTCTCGTACGAGAAGCGCACCCCGGCGTCGACGGCGCGCCGCTCCAGGACCCGCTCGACCTCGTACTGCGCGAGGACGAGGACGTGGCGGAAGCGGGAGGGCAGCCGCGCGAGGTCGAGCGAGAGGCGCTCGAAGAGGCGCAGCTTGCCGAGCGGCTCGCCCCTG
Organism: Streptomyces sp. NPDC041713; assembly: GCF_055591085.1. Lineage (NCBI taxonomy): Bacteria > Bacillati > Actinomycetota > Actinomycetes > Kitasatosporales > Streptomycetaceae > Streptomyces > Streptomyces sp. NPDC041713. Next base: position 9,048 of record NZ_JBVIZY010000001.1, on the reverse strand, counting down.
GCCTCCAGCTCGTCGGCGAGGCCGCGGGCGTCCAGCTGCTCCAGGGTGCGGGCGTGCACGACCATGGCGCGCGAGAGGTTGCTGATGCCGTGCGCGCGCTTCTCGACGAGGGTGACGGAGACGCCCGCTGCGGCGAGGTCCCCGGCGAGCAGCAGGCCGGTGGGTCCCGCGCCGACGACCACGACGGCGCCGTCGGCCGTACCTGCGGTGTTCGTGGTTCCGGTGGTGCCGTTCATGGCTGCCTCCTGGATGCCAACGCCTGTTGGTCAACGCTTGTTGGCCACCATAGGACTGCACCCATGGAGTGTCAACGCTTGTTGGCCTACGTTTGTTGGCGATCCGGAGACGTCACGCGGCGGCGGTCAGCCCTGCTTCTGCTGCTTGCGGGACTTGTCGCCGACCATCACGAGGCCCGCGATCACCAGGAACAGCACGATGGGCGCCGCGACGTAGAGGCCGAGCGTGTCGATGACGCTCAGGCCGGAGCCCGGGTCGTCGCCGTCGTCGCGGGCCGCGAAGGCGGGGGACGACATGAGCAGCATCATCAGCGTCGTGCCGGAGGCCAGGGCGCCGGCGCGCAGTGCGTTCTTCTTGTCCACGGTGCCAACGTAGCGAACTCCTAAACGGGGTGCGCGTCCGGGGGTGCCGTACGGGGGCTCTCGGCCGGCCCCGCGCCCTCCCGGAACACCGCCATGAGCGCGTGCAGACGCGGGGACGCGGTCAGCTCCTCCAGGGTGACGGGGCGTCCGGCGGCGTCGGCGACGGGCAGGCGCCAGTTGGGGTACTGGTCCCAGGTGCCGGGGAGGTTCTGCGGACGGCGGTCGCCGACCGCGTCCGGCAGCCAGATGCCGATCATGCGGGCCGGGGTGGCCAGCAGGAAGCGGTGCACGGCGCGCACCTCGTCCTCCTCGGAGCCCGTGCCGCCGGGCAGCATGCCGAGCCGGGAGAGCAGACCGAGCCACTCGCGCACGTCGGCGGCGGCCTCGGACCGCTCCTCGGCCAGCGGGCGGGTCAACAGGCCCAGGTCGTGCCGGAGTCGGACGTGCTCACCGGTGAGCCGGGCCGCGGTCGGCGGCAGGTCGTGCGTGGTGGCGGTCGCGACGCAGTCGGCGCGCCAGTCGGCGGCGGGCAGCGGCCGGCCGGTGCCTTCCCAGTCCCGCTCGAACCAGAGCACCGAGGTGCCGAGCACGCCGTGTTCGCGCAGCGTGTCGCGGACGCCCGGCTCGACGGTGCCGAGGTCCTCTCCGATGACGAGGGCGCCCGCGCGGTGCGCCTCCAGGGTGAGGACGGCGAGCATCGCCTCGGCGTCGTAATGGACGTACGTCCCCTCGGTGGGCCGGCGGCCCTCGGGGACCCACCACAGCCGGAAAAGCCCCATGACGTGGTCGATGCGCAGGGCACCGGCGTTGCGCAGCAGGCCGCGCAGGAGGGCGCGGTACGGGGCGTAACCGGACTCGGCGAGGCGGTCGGGGCGCCAGGGCGGCAGGCCCCAGTCCTGGCCGAACGCGTTGAAGGCGTCCGGCGGCGCCCCGACGGTCATGTGCGGGGCGAAGTGGCGCTGCTGGGCCCAGGCGTCGGCGCCGCCGGGGTGCACGCCGACCGCGAGGTCGTGCACGAGCCCGATGTCCATGCCCGCCTCGCGCGCGGCGTGCTGGGCGGCGGCCAGCTGGGTGTCGGTGAGCCAGGCGAGCCGGCTGTGGAAGTCGACGCGGTCCATCAACTCGCGCCGGGCGCGGGCCGTTTCGGCCGAGCTGGGGTCGCGCAGGGCGGCGGGCCAGGAGTGCGGTTCGGGGCCGTACGCCTCGGCGAGGGCGCACCAGGTGGCGTGGTCCTCCAGGGCGGCGCCCTGGTCGGCGAGGAAGGCGCTGTAGGCGGCGCGGCGGCCGGGGCCGAGGGGGACCTCGTGGAGCAGTTCGAGGGCCTCGCGCTTGAGCTCCCAGACGGCGTCCCGGTCGATCAACGCGTCCTCGCGCAGCACCCCTTCGCTCAGCTCGGCGGCCCGGCGGCGCAGCGCGTCGACCCGGTCACGGGCCTCGCCCCGCAGGTACGCGAACTCCGGGACGGCCTCGACGCGCAGGTGCACCGGGTCGGGAAAGCGCCGGGAGGAGGGCCGGTACGGCGAGGGGTCGCCGCCCGGACCCCCGGGCGGGGCGGGCACGGCCGCGTGCAGCGGGTTGACCTGGACGAAGCCGGCGCCCAGGTCGCGCCCCGACCAGGCGACGAGTTCGGCGAGGTCCCCGAGGTCGCCCATGCCCCAGGAGCGGCGGGACAGCAGGGAGTAGAGCTGGACCAGCAGTCCGTGCGCACGCCGCCCGGGGGTCCTGATCCGGTGGGGCGCGACGATGAGGTGGACGTTCGCGTCCCGGCCGTCGGGGGCGCGTACATGGAGGCGGTGCACGCCGTGGGGCAGGGGGGCGGGCAGCGTCCCGGTCGGGCCCCGGTGGCCGTCCGGCCGCGGCACCTCCCAGACCGTGACCCCGCCGTCCTCCGGCTCCACCCGTACCCGGGACCCCGGCGGCAGTCCGGCCAGGGGCGCGCAGGTGGCGGGGAGCGCGGGACGGTCGGGCGCGGTCACGGGCGTCGACGGCGCGGGGGCGTCCGTCCAGGCCACCACCGTCGGCGGCAGCAGGCGCGCGGACAGCTCCGCCTCGCGCGCGGCCAGGGCGGACCCGGCCGCTTCCGGGGTGCTCGCGTCCACGTCCAGCGCGGCGAGCGCCGCGATCACCGCGGCGTCGGCGGCCGGGACGGTGCGCCCCGGGGACGGGGAGTAGGAGGTGGCCACGCCGTAGGAGGCGGCCAGCCGGGTCAGGGCCATCAGACCGCCATGAAGTCCAGGCCCGAGGCCATGCCGGTGGAGGTGGGCTCGCTCGTCAGCGGGGCGGCGTCGGCGAGGGGCGGCTCGCTGGTCAGCGGCGCGGCGTCGGCGAGCGGGGGCTCGCTGGTCAGGGGCGGCTCGATGCAGCCGCAGGAGCACGAGCCGTCGAGGCCCGAGTCGGGGTGGGACACCTGGTCGGGGAAGGAGAGCCGGTCCGGGTAGGAGAGCTGGTCCGGGTAGACGGCTCCGTCGGGGAAGGACACCTGTTTGGAGAGGGCGGAGAGCAGAAGATTCGCGGAAGCGGTCATGGGGGAGCTCCTTCTCAGGGGGCAGGTCTCGGCAGCCCTACCCAATGCGCGGGGTCGCAGACGTATACGTTGCCTCAACGTGTCCTGGGTCACATCCGGTTCCCGTCGCGGGAGTTGTTTCCCCGAGTCCCCGCCGCCCCCGGAAGAACCGGCTCCGAAGCGGTGGCGCCCGGGAAGATCTGCGCGGCGCCGAGGACCGCGCGGGGGTCCGCGGAACGCCCGGTTCCGAGGGGGCGCCGACCCTCGTACCGCCGGGTCCGAACCTCCCGCCGCCAGGATTCGCGCAGGTTCCGCGAAGAATCACCCGACCGATACCGGGTCCCGTTGACACCCCCGTCACGTCGGTGGTGGGCTCGCTGCCACAGTGACGCGAGGGACCGCAAGGACCCCCAGGGAACGAGAACAGGGGCGAGGGCCGTGCAGCTGCGGCGCAGGAAGGGTGCGGCCGCCGTCGGGGTCGCGGTCAATGTCGCGGTCGCCGTGATCGCGGGAGCACTCGGCGGCGCGCCCGGCGCCCTCGCGGCCCCCGGACCACCCGGACCGCTCGGCAGGTCCGACGCCACCGTCACCTCCCCGGACACGGACTCCCGTGCCGGCCTGCCCCCCGTCTGGCCGCGCCCCCAGTCCATGAGCGCCGCCGGGAGCGCCGTCACGATCGGGGACGACGTCGTCCTCGTCGCGCCGGGAGCCGACCCGTACGCCCTGCGCACCCTGCGCGCCCTCCTGCGCGACGCCGGCGCCCGGCGGATCACCGAGGTGCGCGACGGCGACCCGCTCCCCGCGGGCGGCGCCCTCGTCGTCCGCGCGGGCGGGGCCGGCGCCGAACCGGCCCTGCGCTCCCTCGGCGTCCGCGAGCGCGGCGACCTGCCTTCGGGCGGCTACCGCCTGGCCGTCGGCCGCGTCGCCGGGCGCGAGACCATCGCTCTCGCGGGCGCCGGCGCGGACGGCCTCTTCCACGGCGTCAAGACCCTGCGGCAGCTCATCGGCGCGGGGGACGGCGCGCGCCGGGTGCCCGGCGTACGGATCCGGGACTGGCCCGGCACCGCCGTGCGCGGTCTGACCGAGGGGTTCTACGGCACCCCCTGGACCCGCGAGCAGCGCCTCGCCCAGCTCGACTTCATGGGGCGCACCAAACAGAACCGCTACCTCTACGCCCCGGGCGACGACCTCTACCGCCAGGCCCGCTGGCGCGAGCCCTACCCCGCCGAGCAGCGCGCCGACTTCCGCGCACTGGCCGAGCGGGCCCGCGCCAACCACGTCACGCTCGCCTGGGCCGTCTCCCCCGGCCAGGCCATGTGCCTGTCGTCCGACCGGGACGTCGCCGACCTCACCCGCAAGATCGACGCCATGTGGGCGCTCGGCGTGCGCGCGTTCCAGCTGCAGTTCCAGGACGTCAGCTACAGCGAGTGGCACTGCGCGCAGGACGCCGAACGGTTCGGTTCGGGCCCCGCGGCCGCCGCGCGGGCCCAGGCCCGGGTCGCCGACGCCGTCGCCGCGCACCTGGCCCGGCGCCACCCCGGGGCGCGGCCGCTCTCCCTGATGCCGACCGAGTACTTCCAGCGGGGCACGACCGAGTACCGCGCGGCCCTCTCACGCGGCCTCGACCACCGGGTCGAGGTGGCCTGGACGGGGGTCGGCGTGGTCCCCCGTACCATCACCGGGCGCGAACTCGCGGGCGCCCGCGCCGCGTTCGGACCGCACCCGCTGGTCACGATGGACAACTACCCCGTCAACGACTTCGCGCAGGACCGCGTCTTCCTCGGCCCCTACACCGGCCGCCAGCCCGCCGTCGCCACCGGCTCCGCCGCGCTCCTCGGCAACGCCATGGAGCAGCCCGCCGCCTCCCGCATCCCCCTCTTCACCGCCGCCGACTACGCCTGGAACCCGCGCGCCTACCGCCCCCACGCGTCCTGGCTCGCCGCCATCGACGACCTCGCGGGCGAGGACCCGAAGGCGCGCGGCGCGCTGCGGGCCCTCGCGGGCAACGACGCCTCCTCCGTGCTCGGCGCCGACGAATCGGCGTATCTGCGCCCGCTCATGGCCGCCTTCTGGCGCACCCGCACGGAACCGGACCGGGCGGCCGCCGAGGGTGCGGCAAAGCGGCTGCGCGCCGCCTTCGCCGTGATGCGCGGGGCGCCGCGTCATCTGGCCGGCAGCGAACTCGACGGTGAGGTGCGCCCGTGGATCGCGCAGTTGGCGCGGTACGGCGCGGCGGGCGAGGCCGCGGTGGACCTGCTGGCCGCGCAGTCCGCCGGGGACGGGGCGGCCGCCTGGCACGGCGTACGCAGGGTGACCGCACTGCGCAAGGAGCTGAAGGAGGGCGGCGTCACCGTCGGCAAGGGCGTCCTCGACCCGTTCCTCGCACGCGTGCTGCAGGCGTACGCGGCGTGGGCGGGGACCGACGGCGAGCGGGCGACCGACGGGGTGACGGCCCGCTTCGGCCGCACCCGCGCGCTGACCGCGGTGACGGCGCTCACCGACCCCGGCACCAGGGGCACCGTGGAGGCGCACGTCCCCGGCGAGGGCTGGCGACGGATCGGCGCGCTCGCGCGGAGCGGCTTCACGGAGGTCCGCCTTCCGCGGGGCGGCGGCCGTGCGGCGGGAGACGGGCGTGCGGCGGGCGACGGGCGTGAGGCGGGCGCCACCCCGCGGCACGCGGACGCCGTCCGTGTCGTTCCCGCCCACGGCGCGGCCGGCGCGGTCCGGCACCTCGTGCCCTGGTTCGCGGACGGCCCGGCGGCCCGCCTGGCGCTGAGCCGCGCCGAGGCCGACGTGGAGATCGGCGGCGGCCCGAGCCGGGTCACGGCGGAGCTCCGCTCGGTGCGCCCCGCCGACGTGCGCGGAAAGCTGCGGGTGAAGGCGCCGCGCGGCGTCCAGGTGCGGGCTCCCGGTGCGGCCACGTTGCCGCGCGGCACGAAGGTCGACGTGCCGGTCGACATCACGGTCCCGGCGGGCACCCGCGCGGGGACGTACGAGGTGCCGGTGACCTTCGGCGGGGAGAGCCGCACGGTGACCGTCCGCGCCGTCCCCCGTACCGCCGGACCCGACCTGGCGCGCGGCGCGCGGGCGGACTCCTCGGGTGACGAGACGAAGGACTTCCCGGCGTCGGCCGCCGTCGACGGCGACCCGAGGACCCGCTGGTCGTCGCCGGCCGAGGACGGGGCGTGGTGGCAGGTGGAGCTGGCGGGGCCGGTCAGGCTCGGCGAGGTCGTACTGCGCTGGCAGGACGCGTACGCGGCCCGGTACCGCGTGCAGACCTCGGCGGACGGCCGGACCTGGCGTACGGCGGCCACGGTGCGGCACGGCCGGGGCGGCCGCGAGTCGGTCCGGATGGACGCGCGTGACACCCGCTACATCCGCGTGCGGGGCGACCGGCGCGCCACGCGGTTCGGCTACTCGCTCTGGTCGGTGGAGGCGTACGCGGTCGCCGAGGAGTGAGCCCCGACTCCCGCGTACGGCATCCGCTTCGTACAGCCGCGTACGGCATTCGCGTACGTACGGCCGGGTACAACAAAGGCCCGGATCGGGAGCTAGGCGGAGATGCCGTCGATCCGGGCCATCGCGTCGTCCGCGCCGAACGGCTGCAAGTAGGGCAGCCAGCGCGGATCCCTGTGTCCGGTCCCGATGATGCGCCAGGCGAGGCCGGAGGGCGGGGCGGGTTTGTGCCGCAGTCGCCACCCGAGCTCCATCAGGTGGCGGTCGGCCTTGACGTGGTTGCAGCGGCGGCACGAGGCCACCACGTTGTCCCAGGCGTGCTGGCCGCCCCGGCTCTTCGGAATGACGTGGTCGACGCTGGTTGCGACGCCACCGCAGTACATGCACCGGCCGCCGTCGCGGGCGAACAGCGCCCGCCTGGTCAGCGGGACCGGCCCCCGGTAGGGGACCCGGACGAACCGCTTGAGGCGGACCACGCTGGGTGCGGGGACGGTGCGCGTTGCGCTGTGCATGAAGGCGCCGGATTCCTCGAGGCAGAGAGCCTTGTTCTCCAGGACGAGGACGAGCGCGCGGCGGAGCGGTACGACGCCGAGGGGCTCGTACGACGCGTTGAGGACCAAGACATGCGGCACGGCGGATGCCTCCTTGTACGCCGGCGGCGCGTGGCTCGCGCCGGGACGATCTGCAGCCAGTCTCCCCTCATGCCTGGTCGTCGCGCCAGCATGTGCCCGTAACGGCCTTGAAGTGTTTTCGACCACAGCCGGCGACGGCGACGGGACGTCCCTTGGTTCTTCCCCAGGTGAGCACCGTCTCTCCCACGAAGATGACAACGATCCACACACGATGCCCCGTTAGTGTGGTGTGTCTGCCCGGATCCGCGGTTCGTCTCCGTCGAGCCGCTGTCCCCTCCCGGGCAGGCCGCGATACCTGGAGGTACCCGCAGTGCTCTTGTCCGTCCTGTCGGCAGCCGGAACGGACCCGGACGACAAGCCGACGCAGAAGCCGCCCACGTTCGAGGACGCGCAGGAGAGCGCCACGAACGCGGCCAGCTGGGTCGAGCAGAACTGGTCCACCTGGCTCGGCATCGGTCTGCGCATCGTCCTGATCGTCGCGATAGCCCTGGTTCTGCGCGTGCTGGTGCGCCGCGCCATCACCAAGCTGATCGACCGCATGAACCGCACGGCGCAGGCCGTGGACGGCACGGCGCTCGGCGGTCTCCTCGTGAACGTGGAACGCCGCCGCCAGCGCTCGCAGGCGATCGGCTCGGTCCTGCGTTCGGTCGCGTCGTTCCTGATCCTCGGCACGGCCGGGCTCATGATCCTCGGCGCCTTCGAGATCAATCTGGCCCCGCTGCTCGCCTCGGCGGGTGTGGCGGGCGTGGCGATCGGTTTCGGCGCCCGCAACCTCGTCACGGACTTCCTCTCCGGCGTCTTCATGATCCTGGAGGACCAGTACGGGGTCGGCGACTCCATCGACGCGGGGGTGGCCTCCGGCGAGGTCATCGAGGTCGGCCTGCGCGTGACGAAGCTGCGCGGCGACAACGGCGAGATCTGGTACGTGCGCAACGGCGAGGTCAAGCGGATCGGGAACCTGTCGCAGGGCTGGTCCACGGCGGGCGTCGACGTGACGGTCCGCCCGGACGAGGACCTGGAGAAGGTCAAGGCGACGCTGGCGGAGGTCGGCGAGACCATGGCCAAGGACGAGCCGTGGAACGAGCGGCTCTGGGGGCCGGTGGAGATTCTCGGCCTGGACAGCGTGCTGCTCGACTCGATGGTGGTACGGGTCTCCGCCAAGACCATGCCGGGCAAGGCGTTGGGGGTGGAGCGGGAGCTGCGGTGGCGCATCAAGCGGGCGTTCGACGAGGCGGGGATCCGCATCGTGGGTGGCCTGCAGCTGGCGGTGGCGGAAGACCCCGCCGACCCGTCGGCCGGCGTCGCGGCCCCCTCCGCCTACGCCTCGGCGACGTCTCCCCAGTCTCTGGCGGCGTCTCCCATACCGCCGTCGCCTCCGAACATGTCGAAGTAGTCGTGCGGTGCTGGCGTGGGCTGTGTCTTCGGTGGGCCGGTGCCTTTGCCGGGGCCCGGGGCCCGGGGCCCGGCTCATCGTGGGCGGGGGCCACGGTCGGGGCTAGGTCCGGAGGTCACCCTTCGCCGGCCCGGTGCCTTCGATCCCTACCGGGGCCGCCCGGGGTTTTGCGGAGTGTGGCGGTTCCGGGCCGGGAGTAAAGGGCGCCCTTCGGGCGTCGGCTTCGCCGATTCCGCTCCGCTCCACCCTTGACTCCCGCCCCTCCACCGCACGTTGACTTTTGACCCGGACGGCCAGGGGTGGGGCCGACGGGGACCGGAGGATGGGTCATCACCTTTCGCTGCCGGGTGCGGCCCGGCCCATCGTGGGCCGACGCCCCGGTGCGAGCTCGGCCAGCCCGGCGGCCTCCCGCTCGGGCCATCAGCTTTCGCGGCCGAGTGCGGACCGGCCCATCGTGCGCCGACG